>CAWDCT010000013.1:0-98671 GCA_963800905.1 uncultured Solirubrobacteraceae bacterium | reverse complement strand
ACCCTGGACTGCCTCGCCGAGAGCCGCAACCGCCTCGGCCTGCCCGGCCCGCCGGTGGCCGAACGCGAGCGTGACGGCCACGACCTGCTGCCGAACCAGTTCGAGGCCGCCTGGGAGGCCTTCCAGGACGCGGTCGAGTCTGACGTCGGCGAGGCCGTCGTCGCGCTCGTGACCGAGCCGCGGCCGCTGTCCGACGCCCTCGCCGCGCGCGGCACGACGCTCATCCACGGCGACGTGCGCGACGAGCAGCTCGGCTTCGCGCCCGACGGCCGGGTCGTGCTGCTCGACTGGGGACTGGCCACGCGCGGGAACCCCGCCGAGGATCTCGGGTGGTACCTGATGCACTGCGCGTGGCGGATCCGCGCGACCCGCGACGAGCTGGTCGAGGACTTCCGCGCGCTGCGCGACGACCCGGTCGCGCTCGACCTCGGGCTGCTCTCGGGTCTCGTGATGTACGGATGGATCCTCGGCCACAGCGCGGTCGTGCATCCCGATCCGGCCGAGCGCTCGTGGGCGCGCGAGGAGCTGGAGTGGTGGGTGCCGAGGGCCCGGGCGGGCCTCGAACGCCTCTAGTGCGCCGTGTTGTCCTCGATCAGGCCGCGCAGCTCGCCGACGGCGTCCTCGACGTTGCCGCTGACGTCCTCGCGCAGCTGGACGAGCTGCTGCTGGAGCCTCCAGCGCCTGGTAGCCGGCGAAGCCGGCGGCCGCCAGCGCGAGCACGATGAGCACACCGACGAACACCGCAGCCCCCTCCGCTCTTCTGCTTGCGGGCCGGCGGCGCTGGTCGGGTCGCGCGGGGCGCGCGGGTGGGCGGCTCGTCGAGCGGCTCGAGCCGCCGGCGCGGCGGCGCCTGGCGACGTGCGCGGCATCGCCGAGGTCGCGCCCGTCCCGGTCAGCATCCGCGTCGCCGCGGTGTCCTCGGCGGGCGCCCAGCCGGTCGGCACGGCCGGCGCGCGGCCGCGCAGGCTGTCGCGCAGCGCGCCCTCCATCTCGGTCGCGTCGGCGTAGCGCTGGTCGGGGTCGCGGTGCAGCGCGCGGGCGACGGCGGCGGCGAGCGCCGGCGACACGTCGGCGTGACCTCGTCGAGCCGCGGCGGCGGGCCGCTCTCCTGCAGCCGCGCGAGGTCGGTCAGCGAGGCCGCCTCGTACGGCAGCCGGCCCGCCAGCAGCTGGTAGGCGACGACGCCGAGCGCGTACATGTCCGACGCCGGGCCGGCCGGCTCGCCGCGCGCCTGCTCGGGCGCCAGGTAGGCGGCGGTGCCGAGCACCGAGCCGACCTTGGTGATGTCGGACTGCTCGGCCGCCTTGGCGATGCCGAAGTCGGCCAGCTTGACCATGCCGTCGCGGTTGCGCAGCAGGTTGCCGGGCTTGACGTCGCGGTGCACGACCCCGTGCGGTGCGCGTAGGCGAGCCCGCGGCACGACTGGGCGAGGATCTCGACCGCCTCGCGCGGCGGCAGCGTGCCGCGCTCGCGCAGGATCTCCGCGCACGACTGGCCGTCGACGTACTCCATGACGATGTAGTTGCGGTGCGTCTCGTCGTCGAGGCCGAAGTCGAACACCTGCACGACGTTCGGGTGCACGAGCCGGGCGGCGGCCAGCGCCTCGCGCCGGAAGCGCGAGACGAAGCTCGAGTCGTCGGCCAGGTGCTCGGCGAGCAGCTTGACCGCCACGTTGCGCTCCAGCCGCGTGTCGAACGCGAGCTGGACGGTGGCCATGCCGCCGACGCCGAGGCGGCGCTCGAGCCGGTAGCGGTCGGCGAACAGCTCTCGGTCTCATCCGCCGTCCTCGTCGCGGGGCTCCGCGGCGCCGCCGTCGGTGGGCGTCTCGGTCGGCGCGGCCGTCGGCGTCTCGGTCGGCTCGCTCGGCGTCGGCGTCTCGGTCGGCGTCGGCGTCTCGGTCGGCTCCGGCGGTCGCCGGTCTCGGTCGGCGCCGCCGTCTCGGGTCGGCTCCGGCGTCTCCTCCTCCTCGGGCTCGCAGTCCCGGTCGATCCGCCGCTCGATCTGGTCGACCCACTCGAGAGGTTGTTCTGGAGCTCGTCGTCGACCGCGCCGCGGCAGCTCGTTGATCTGCGCCTTCGTCTCGTTCAGCTCGGAGCGCGCGGCTCGACGCGTCCTCGTCCGCGCACGCGGCCTCGACCCGGTCGACGGACGCGAGCAGCGCGTCGGCGTTCTCCTGGGGGATCAGGGCCGGTTGTTCTCTTGGCCGCAGCCGGCCGCCAGCACGGCGGCGACCAGCGCGAGCACCAAAATGACGCGCATCGGCATCGCAGGCTAGCCGACGGCCTACTGTCCGTATTGAAGCCGCTCGGCGAGCGAGTCCGGCAGGTTCGCGGCGCGGATCGCCGCCTGGGCGGCGGCGATGTCGTACTCCGCCCGCCGCCAGGTGGCGGTCAGCCGCGTCGGTGTCGAGCACGAGCCAGGCCGCGCGCGCGTCGCCGTCGCGCGGCTGGCCGGTCGAGCCCGGGTTGATCAGCCACTCGCCGGCGCGTGAGGTCGACCTCGACGCCCTCGCGGCGCGTCGTGCCGCTCGCCGGCTCGCCCTCGGGCCGGTGGAACGAGAGCGCCACGTGCGAGTGGCCGATGAAGGAGATCCGGTAGTCGGTGGCGTCGAAGCACAGCTCGGCGGCCAGCGCCGACAGCACGTACTCCCAGATCGGGTCGCGCGGCGAGGCGTGGAACAGCCCGACGCCCTCGGCGCTGCCCTGCGGCTTCAGCGAGAGCAGGTACTCGCGCGTCTCCTCGGTGATCACCTCGCGCGTCCACTGGGCGGCCAGCGCCGCCCCGCGCGAGAAGTCCTCGAGCGAGAGGACGTCGACCACCGCGAGGTCGTGGTTGCCGGCCAGGCAGATCGTGCAGTGGGCGGCGGCCAGCGAGACGCAGGCGTCCGGCTCGCCGCCGTAGCCGACCAGGTCGCCGAGGCACCACAGCTCGTCCGCCCCGTCGGCCTCCGCCGCCCTGATGACCGCCTGGAACGCCTGCTTGTTGCCGTGGATGTCTGACGCGATGGCGACGCGCATGCTGGGGTTATCGTCTATTCGGTGCTCAAACGGCTCCGCCTGCCGGTCAGCATCGTCGCCGCGCTGGTGGTGGCCGAGGCCGCAGTCCTGCTCATGCGACCGCGCGGCGGCATCGAGCCCGTCGACGCGGAGCCGCAAACGTACTTCAGCGCGGCCTTCATCGAGCGCGCCGAGGACTTCCGCAGCGGCCAGCTGTGCTGTTCGGGGTCCGGATGGCGCTCGAGATCGGCCTGCTCGTCTACGTCGTGCGCCGCCCGCCGGCGCGGCTGAAGGGCCCGTTCCGGCGCCCGGTCCTGGCCGGCGCGGCGACCGCGGTCGCGCTCTCGGTGGCCGTGACGGCTCACGCTGCCGGTCCGGGCGATCGCGCGCGAGCGGGCGAAGGACGTCGGGCTCGTGACCCAGGACTGGGTCGGCTGGGCCGGCGACGTCGCCAAGGGCGATGGCGATCGAGGCCGTGCTGGTCGGCGCCGGCGGCGCGGTGCTCGTGTTCGGCATGCGGCGCTTCGGCCGCCGCTGGTGGGCGCCGGCGGCCGCGCTCGTGGTCGCCTTCGGCGTGTTCATGACCTACGCCAGCCCGATCCTGATCGAGCCGCTGTTCAACACCTTCAAGCCGCTGCCGGCCGGCGAGCTGCGCTCCGACGTGCTCGAGCTCGCCGGCGAGGCCGGGATCGACGTCGGCGAGGTCTACGAGATGGACGCCTCGCGCCGGACGACGGCCGCCAACGCCTACGTGGCCGGGCTCGGCTCGACCAAGCGCGTCGTGCTCTACGACACGCTGCTGCGCGACTTCTCGGAGGACGAGGTGCGGCTCGTGGTGGCGCACGAGCTCGGCCACGTGCACTACCACGACGTCCCGCGCGGGCTGCTGTACCTGGCGATCGTGGCGCCGTTCGGGATGTTCGCCGTGGCGCGGCTGTCGGAGCGGCTCGCGCCGGAGGGCGGCCCGGCGGCGGTGCCCGCCGTGGCGCTGTCGCTGGCGCTGCTCGTCCCCGCCGTCACGATGATCTCCAACCAGCTCTCGCGCCAGGTCGAGGCGCGCGCCGACCGCTACTCGCTCGAGCTCACCGACGCGCCGGACGCGCTGATCGGCTTCCAGAAGCGGATCACGGTCAAGAACGTCTCGGACCCCGACCCGCCGGACTGGGTGTCAGTTCCTGCTCGGCACCCACCCGACCGCCATGGAGCGGATCGGCCAGGCGCTGGCGATCAAGGATCGGGAGGCGGCTCGAACTCCGGGAGGTTCTTGATCCCTCCCTTGGTCTGCCACTTGGACCAGTTGTCCTCCATCGCGTCGATCAGCTCACGCATGAAGCGCGGCGAGACGCTGATGCGGGAGACCACCACGCCGGGGACCTCCTCGCTCTCGACCTCGTGGTCCACGCGGGCGAACGTGATCGTGAACTCGTAGTCCGAATGCGAGACGTTCGCGAAGTTCGCGTAGATCCCGGCCATGACCTCCGGCGACGTATGGAGGTTGATATGGCGCTCGGGCTGATCGCCGTCCACGCTCCCTAGTATCGCAGCGGTGCGCTACACGGTGCTGGCGGTCGGCAAGGTGCGGCCGCCGTTCACGGACGACGTCCAGCACTACCAGCGGCTGATCGCGCGCCACGCGCGGCTCTCGCTGATCGAGGTGCGGGAGGACGAGCAGGTCGAGCGCCGGATCCCCGATCGCTCGTACGTGTCGCTGCTGGACGCGGACGGGGCCTCGTACAGCTCGGAGGCGTTCGCGAGCTGGCTCGACGACCGCCGGCTGGCCGCGCGCGACGTGTGCTTCGTGGTCGGCGGCCCGTACGGCACCTCGCTCGAGCACGTCGACCACCGGCTCTCGCTCGGCTCGATGACGCTCCCGCACCAGCTCGCGCGCGTCGTGCTGCTCGAGCAGCTCTTCCGCGCGCACAAGATCCTGGCCGGCGAGCCGTACCATCATTGATCCGCGTGAGCACGCCGATCGAAGACCTGCGCACCGCCGTCGAGGCCGCCGCCGCCGAGCTGGCGAACGGCACCACGGCCGCGCCGACGCTCGAGCGGCCGAAGAAGGCGGGCTTCGGCGACTACTCGACGAACGCGGCGATGCTGCTGGCACCGAAGCTGGGCGCGCCGCCGCGCGAGATCGCCGAGCGGCTGGGGGAGTCGCTGCGCGAGCGGCTCGGCGAGCGGGTCGAGAAGGTCGAGGTCGCCGGGCCCGGGTTCCTCAACGTCTTCCTGTCCGACGCCTGGTACACCGCCGCGGCCGCGCACTGTTGTCCGCCGACGACTGGGGCGCCGGCACGGCCGCCGATCGCGAGCGGATCGTGATCGAGTTCGTCTCCGCCAACCCGACCGGGCCGATGACCGCCGCCAGCGGCCGCCATGCCGCGTACGGCGATGCGCTGGCGCGGCTGCTCGAGTTCGCCGGCCACGACGTCTCGCGCGAGTACTACTTCAACGACGCCGGCGGCCAGCTGATCCGGCTCGGCGAGTCGATCCGCGCGCGCGCCCGCGGCGAGGCGGTGGCGGAGGACGGCTACCAGGGCGAGTACGTGGCCGAGCTGGCGGCCGAGATCCCGAACGCCGCCGAGCGCGACGCCGAGGACCTCGCCTTCGCCGGCGGCCAGCTCATGATCGAGCGCATCAAGGCATCGCTCGAGCGCTTCGGCGTCACCTACGACACCTGGTTCTCGGAGCGCACGCTCCACGATGGCGGCGAGATCGAGCGCGCGATCGAGCGGGTCGAGAAGGGCGGCCACGCGTACCGCTCGGAGGGGGCGCTGTGGCTGCGCACGTCCGCGTTCGGCGACGACCAGGACCGCGTGATCGTCAAGTCCGACGGCGTGCCGACCTACTTCGCCGCCGACGTGGCCTACGTCGAGAACAAGGTCGAGCGCGGCTTCGAGCGCCAGATCACGCCGCTCGGCGCCGACCACCACGGCTACGTGCCGCGCTTCAAGGCCGCGCTGGCGGTGCTCGGCGGCGACCCGGACAAGCTCGAGGTCCCGCTGCTCCAGTTCGTGCACGTCGTCGAGCGCGGCGAGCGCGCCTCGATGTCCAAGCGGCGCGGCGAGTTCATCACGCTCGACGAACTGGTCGACCAGATCGGCGTCGACGTCACGCGCTACTTCCTGATCCAGCGCTCGCACGACTCGACGATCGACCTCGACCTCGACCTGGCGCGCGAGGAGTCGTCGGAGAACCCGGTCTTCTACATCCAGTACGCGCACGCGCGGATCGCCTCGATGCTGCGCAAGGCCGGGGATCGGCCGGTCGGCGTGACGGGCGAGTTGGAGCTGCACCCCTCCGAGCGCGAGCTGGTCAAGAAGCTGCTCGCCTTCCCGGCCGAGGCGGCGGAGGCGGCCGAGCGGCGCGCCCCGCACCGGATCGCCGTCTACGCGCTCGAGCTGGCCCAGACCTTCACGGCCTTCTACCGCGACTGCAAGGTGGTGGGCGCCGAGGGCGAGGGAGTCGAGGCGTTCCGGCTCGGCCTGTCGGTGGCGGCCCAGCGCACCCTGGCCCGGTCATTGGGCCTGCTCGGCGTCTCGGCGCCCGAGTCGATGTGAGATCGACTAGTTTCACGTCTCAGCCCTGGACAGGACGTCTCGATGGCGCGACGTGCGTTGCTGGCGGGAACGGCAATCCTGGCGGCCCTGACGCCTCCCTTGCACCAGCGGGCCTCCGCAGCTGAGCTGCTGGCCGCAGCTACGAGACCGGCAAGGGCTTCGAGATCGGCCTCGTGAACGCCGCAACGGGTGCCGCGCGAACGCTGCCCGCCGGCGTGAACACGCCCGACGACGAGCTGCACCCCGCGCTCTCGCCCGATGGGCGCTTCCTCGTGTTCACGCGCGTTCCACCAGGGGAGCCAGCTCGGACGTCCAACTCGCTCGCGTATCCCCGGGGCAGACGACGCCGACCGTCCGCGCCGTCGCCGGTCACGACGAGCAGTTCGGAACGCATGCCGGCCTGGTCGCCCGACGGGCTGTCGCTCGGCGTCGGGCCGGGGACGACGCTCGGTCTCCTGCACGAGCAACCGTGCCTGCAGGCGTTCGCGGCCTCCAGCGTCACCGGCGTCTCGCTCCAGCCGACGCATCCTGCGGCGGATCTCGGGTCAGACGGTCGGCGATCTTCGTGCGCCTGCGCGTCACCGGGAAGCGGCGCAAGGTGCTGGGCCGCTCAGCGCCGCGGATCCGGGTCGTCGGCCGCGTGCCGCTCGGCTCCGTGCGCAATGGCCGCAACCGCTTCCGCTGGAACGGGCGCGTCGGCGGCAAGCCGCTGAAGCCGGGCACGTACCTGCTGACCTACCGCGCGCTGAAAGGCAAGCGGGTGACGACGACCTCGGGCTCGTTGCGCTTCACGATCACCCGCGACGGCCGGATCCGCAAGGTGCGCAGGCAGCGCTAGAGCTCAGCGGCCGAGCAGCCGGCGGCTGAGCCGGTCCCTCAGAAGCTCGCCGAGCCTCGTGACGAGGGTGATGGCGGCTGCCACGGCGACGAGCTCGACGCCCCGCAGGTCGATGAGCAGGAACCCGACCGCGAGCGAGATCGCGAACGTGGCGCCGAGCCATGCGAGATGCGAGCGGAGCGACTCGCGCTCCTCGGGCTCGGGCTCAGGCTCGACCGGCCGCGGCCCGGTCGACTTCCCGAAGCGACGGCGGATGCCGATCGAGAAGTAGACGAGGCAGAAGCCGCCGGGAATCCCGATCAGCACCGCCGCGAGCTCGACGGGACGCAGGAAGATGCCGCCGAGGAACATCGCGATCAGCACGACCTGGAGCACCGTGAACCAGCCCGGTGAGTCCGCGTCGCGCCACTCCTCCCATGTCTCGCCGACCTCGAGCCGCTGGACCGTCAGCACGCCGAGACCCGCCCCTACCGTAACGGCGACCGCGGCGAGCGCGATCACAGCTCGTTGAAGAAGTTCAGCCCGAGGCTGTCGAGCGCCTGCTGGGCCTCGATGTTGAGCGTCGTCAGCTCGCCCGTGAACAGCAGGACGCCCATGGCGATCAGCACGGCGCCGGAGAGGCCGGTGATGATCAGGTAGTGGTCGCGCAGCCAGCGGAACGCGCTGGTGGCGCGGGTGAAGGCGACGGCCGTGAGCAGGAACGGCACGGCCAGCCCGGCGCTGTAGAAGAGCAGCAGGACGGCGCCCTCGCCGACCGTGTCCTGCACCGAGGCGGCGGTGAGGATGGTGCCGAGCGTCGGGCCGACGCACGGCGTCCAGGCGAACGCGAAGGCGGCGCCGGCGATCAGCGGCCCGCCGGAGCCGGCGCGCGACATCAGCATGTCCGGCCGCCACTCGCGGTTCAGGCGCGGGACGAACGGGGTCAGCACGAAGAACACGCCGAGCGCGATGATGATCACGCCCGCGACCTTGTCGAGCGTGCCGCGGCCGTCCTGGAGCGTCGAGCCGAGCCCGGTCGCCGTCATCCCCAGCGCCACGAAGACGACGGTGAACGACAGGCAGAAGACGAACGCCGGCAGCAGGATCCGGCTGAGGCGGTTCTCGCCGCGCTGGATCTCGGCCAGCGACATGCCGGACACGGCCGACAGATAGCCGGGCACGAGCGGCAGCACGCAGGGGGAGATGAACGAGACGAAGCCGACCGCGAAGGCGGCGATGACGGTGGTGTCGACGCCGCCGGTCATCGGTCGAAGGCGCTCAGCTCGGCGTCGAGCCGGCGCGCGTCGTCGGGATCGAGCTCGGGCCCGGCGGGCGCGCTCTCGGTCCGCCGCCAGCGGCGCGCCACGACGGCGATGCCGAGCGCGGCGAGCGCCACCAGACCGGCCGGCACGAGCCAGGCCGCGATGTCGAAGCCCTCGCTCGGCGGCTCGGCCAGCACGTCGGGGCCGTACTCCTCCACCAGCGCGGCCTTGATCTCCTCCTTCGTCATCCCCTCGGCGATGCGGGCGCGGATGAACGCGCGCTCCTGGTCGGCCACGGGGGCGGTGGAGATGTTGAGCGCCGTCCGGCACTCGACGCACATCACCTCGTCCTCGACGTCGGGCAGCGTGGTCTGCGGCTCGGCCGCCGCCGTCAGCCCGAGGATCAGCACGAGCGCGACGAGCAGCCTCATAGCAGCGGGTCCAGGTGCTCGTCGAGCCAGGCCTGGGTGACCGGGCCGCGGCGGGCGGCGGCGATCCGGCCCTCGCGGTCGATCAGGAAGGTCTCGGGGTAGCCGCTCACGCCCAGCTCGCGGCCGTATTCGCGGTCGCGGTCGCGCAGGCTCGGGAACTCGATCTCCTTCTCGCGCAGGAACTTCAGGGCGTCCTCCTGCGCGTCCTGGGTGTCGATGCCCAGCACCAGGCCGCCACGCGGCTCGATCCGCTCGTGAGTGCGCTGGAGCAGCGGCATCTCCGACACGCACGGCGGACACCACGACGCCCACACGTTGAGCACGACGACCTTGCCCTTGTGGTCGGCCAGCGATCCGGTGCCTTCGGAGCCCAGCACGGGCAGGTCCTGCACCGGCGCCTCGACGCGCTCGCCGTCGGCCAGCCGGTCGTCGATCGAGGTGTCCGGACCGGTCGATGCGACGCCGTAGGTGAGCAGCGCCACGAGCGCGGCGGCGGCGAGCATGATGGGCCAGTAGACGCGCGGACGCACGCTTGGAAGGGTAATGAGCGGCCGGTAGACTGCCCGCCACCCGCGGGCGTTGTCCAATGGTTAAGACGCTGGCTTCCCAAGCCAGAAATGGGGGTTCGATTCCCCTCGCCCGCTCTGATCACCCTCCACCTCGGTGACATCACCACGGACGGCGAGGCCGACGCCATCGTCAATGCGGCCAACTCCAGCCTGCTCGGCGGCGGCGGCGTCGACGGCGCCATCCACCGGGCCGCCGGCCCGGAGCTGCTCGAGGAGTGCCGCCTGCTGGGCGGCTGCGACACCGGCGACGCCAAGATCACCGGCGCCGGCCGGCTTCCCGCGCGGCACGTGATCCACGCCGTCGGCCCCGTCTGGCGCGGCGGAGACAACGGCGAGCCGGAGCTGCTCGCCTCCTGCTACCGCCGCGCGATCGAGCTGGCCGCCGAGCACGGCTGCCGCCGCGTCGCCTTCCCGGCCATCTCCTCCGGCATCTACGGCTACCCGCTCGAGCAGGCGGCGCAGGTGGCGCTGAGCGCGACCGCCGCGGCGATGGAGGAGCACCCCGAGGTCGAGGAGGCGCGCTTCTGGCTGTTCGACCAGCGCGCGCACGACGCGTTCTCAGAGGCGCTCTAGGTGTAGGACCCGAGCACGTTGTTCCTCCGGGCGCGCCCGGCAACGGCGGCATTGAGGGAGCGGGATCGGCGTCGAATCCTGCCCTGGGGTCCTATGCCGACCCCTATCCAGGACAAGCGTCCTGTTCTCGTGGGGCCACGGCCCACCAGGGCAGGACGCTCGAGGCAGACCGCCCCCGCCGACCTGCCCAGCTCCCCCACCTAGCCGCAGTCGACGTTCGCCTGAGCGACGAACCGGACGCCCTGCTCGCTGAGCGCCCCGATCCACACCGACCGATGCGGCTCGCCCTCGTCCGACGGGCTCGCGTTCGGGCACGTGAACGCAACGGCGTCGCCGCCCGCGTAGAAGCGCGACGGGTACGCCGGCGAGGGCCGGTCATGGCCGCGCCGAACACGGCCAGTTGCACGAGGAAGACCGACAAGCTCGCCGCGTCCGGCATCCACGGCGCGCCCGGGTCGTACTCACGGCACCAGACGGGCAGGTCGTCGGCGTCCAGCTCATCGGCGTCGATGGCCCACACCGCGACCCACTGATTCTCCGCGTAGAAGAGGTACTTGTCGCCGTCCAGGTTCCGCTCCGCGGCTGACAGGAGATGGTTGCCCGCGAAGAACTCCGGCACCGCGGCGGCCACTTGGTGCAGGCGCCGCAGCGCCCGAGGGACGTCCGCGGACACCGGGGCGTTCTCGAACGTCGTGACGCCGTGCCAATGGCGCAGGAAGCTCCGGAGCGCGTCGTCCGGCGCCTTCGAGAGGACGTCACTGAGGGACAGGACCGACGGTCAGTTGATCCGCTCGAGCACGACCACCGGGATCTCGCGGTCGGTGCGCTGCTGGTAGTCGTCGTACGGCGGCCAGTGGCCGACCATCTCCTGCCACATCGCCGGCTTCTCCTCGGGCGTGGCGGTGCGGGCGCGGGCGCGGAAGCGGTCGGCCAGCACCTGGACCTCGACCTCCGGCTGCTCGGTCAGGTTCTGGAACCAGCCGGGCGCCACGGGCGCGCCGCCGTGGGAGGCGACGATCAGGTAGTCGTCGCCGCTGCGGCCGTAGATCAGCGGCGTCGTCCGCGGCTCGCGGGAGTTGCGGCCGGTGGTGGTGAGGAGGAGCACGGGTGCGCCGCGCTTCCAGTCGTGGCCGAGCTCACCGTCGGTCTCGCGGTAGGCGCGCACGTGGTCGGCGCCGAAGAGGTGGGATGCGTCCTGGCGGGCCATCCCGCCAGATTACGCGCGTCTTACCAGGCCTGGCTCGTGCCGCAGTGCGGGCAGCCGACCGAGGTCGTGACCTCGGCCTTGAAGGCGTAGCCGCAGTGGCACGAGTACAGCGCGTGATCCTCGGGGCCGCCGCTGCGCTTGGCGCGAGCGAGCGTCTGGAGAACGGCGTTGCGGGCCCGGGACCGGCCTTCGTGCCGGTCGCGATGGATGCGGGTTGGGAGGTGGGCGGTGAGCTGCATCGGTCGGTTACCTGAAAGGAACGCTGTGCTTGTACAAAGGTTTCTCGGCCTGTTGTTGCAAACCTTTATGTGATCTTTCGCACGAGGTAACCGACGATCGTCTAGTTCCGGGCGCGTTGGCCGCATGATCGAGCGAGGCCCCTCGCCGCAGGGCTCGCCATAATCGAGGGCGATGGATCCCGCCAGGAAGCGCACGGTTCGGCTCGTGGTGGCGCTCAGCGCCGCCGTCCTGCTCGCCGGCGCGCTGGTCTACACGAGCTTCTCGGCCTCCAGCGAGGCGCGCAGCCCGAGCCAGCTGCTGAGCGCGGCCGAGCCGGGCAAGACCTACCAGCTCACCGGCAAGGTGGTCCCCGGCTACGAGCGCGACGGGACCGTCACACACTTCCGGGTGCGCGACCGGACCGGCGAGGTCTCGGTCCCGGTTCGCTACGAGGGCGTGCTGCCCGACCCGTTCCGCGCCGGGCGCGAGGTGATCGTGGACGTCCGCAAGCAGGGCACCGTCTTCGTCGGCGAGAAGGACTCGCTGGTGACCAAGTGCCCGTCGAAGTTCACCGCCGAAGAGACCTGACGTGTTGGTCGCGGGCAAGGCCTGCCTGATCCTGGCGCTCGCTGTCTGCCTCTACGGGATCGGCGCGTCGCTCTACGGCGCGCGCACGCGCAAGCGCGAGTGGGTGGCCTCGGGACGGCGGTCCGTCTACGCGCTGGCCGGCACCGCCGCGGTCGCCTTCGCGGTGCTGGAGGCGGCGTTCCTGCGCTCGGACTTCAGCTTCGCGCTCGTCACCAGCCACTCCTCGACCACCACGCCGGCCTTCTACCGCGCCACCGCCGTGTGGTCGTCGCAGGAGGGCTCGCTGCTGCTGTGGCTGCTCCTGCTGTCGCTGTGGTCGAGCCTGATCCTGTTCGCCACGCGCCGGCGGCTGCGCGAGGTCGCGCCGTATGCGACCGCCGTGCTGCTCGGCCTCGGCGCCTTCTTCGCCGCGCTGCTCGTGTTCCTCGAGTCGCCGTTCGACCGCACGATCGGGCCGCTGCCGGCCGAGGGCGTCGGCCTCAACCCGCTGCTGCGCCACCCGAGCATGATGATCCACCCGCCGATGCTCTACTCGGGGTACACGCTGTTCGCGGTGCCCTTCGCGTTCGCGGTCGGCGCGCTGGTGGCGCGGCGGCTGAACGCCGACTGGATCCGCTCGACACGCCCGTTCACGCTCGGCGCGTGGTTCTTCCTCGGCGTCGGGATCGTGCTCGGCGCGCGCTGGTCGTACTCCGAGCTCGGCTGGGGCGGCTACTGGGCCTGGGACCCGGTCGAGAACGCGTCGCTGATGCCGTGGCTGACCGGCACCGCGTTCCTGCACTCGGTGATGATCCAGGAGAAGCGCGGGATGCTGAAGACCTGGAACGTCTCGCTGGTGCTGGCCACCGGCGTGCTCGCCATCCTCGGCACGTTCCTGGTCCGCTCCGGGATCCTGGACTCGATCCACGCGTTCGGCGCGTCCACGCTCGGCGTGCCGTTCCTGGTCCTGATCGTGACGATGATCGCCGGCTCGATCTACCTCGTCGCCACGCGCGCGGCCGAGCTGCGCTCCGAGCACCGGCTCGACTCGCTGCTCTCGCGCGAGGCCGTGTTCCTGCTCAACAACCTCGTGCTCGTGCTGCTGTGCGTGGCGATCTGGTGGGGGACCTTCTTCCCGCTCATCTCCGAGGCGATCACCGGCAGCCGCGCCTCGATCGGCCCGCCGTGGTTCGACCGCTTCACGGTGCCGCTGACGATGGCGCTCGTGCTGCTGTCGGGCATCGGGCCGCTGATCGCCTGGCGCCGCGCGACGGCCGCCAACCTGCGCCGCAACTTCACGGCGCCGATCGGCGTGGGGGTGGCGGCGCTCGTCTTCGCGCTGCTGCTGGGCGGCGGCTCGCAGCCCGACGCGCTGATCATGTTCACCCTGGCCGGCTTCGTGCTCGGCGCCGTCGGGCAGGAGCTGGTGCGCGGCGTCCGCGCTCGGCGCGTGATGGCGCGCGAGCCGGTGCCGCTCGCGCTGGTCTCGCTGATCCGCCGCAACCGGCGCCGCTACGGCGGCTACACCGTGCACGCCGGGATGGCGGTGCTGTTCGTCGGCATCGCCGCGTCGTCTAGCTTCGCCGACGAGCGCGACGTCCAGCTCGTGCCCGGGCAGTCGGCGCGGGTCGGCGGCTACGAGATCGAGTACGTCGAGCCCACCTCGGAGCTCGTCGCCGCCTCGAACGGCCGGCTCGAGCGGATCGACTTCGGCGCCGTGATGCGCGTGAGCCGCGACGGCGAGGTCACGACGCTGAACACCGAGCGCTCGTTCTTCCCGTCGGCGGGCCCGATGCTGGGCCCGGTGTCGCGCTTCTTCGAGGGCGAGGCGACCAGCGAGGTCGGCCTGAAGGCCGGCCTGCGGCGCGATGTCTGGCTGTCGGTGGCGCCCGACACGCACGAGCTCGAGCCGCGCGTGAAGGAGGGCGACGAGGTGTTCGCCGCGGCGGAGGACGACCTGGCGCCGGCCGAGCGCGACGCCTTACTGGCCGAGGCGCTGCGCGGCCTCGTCCGCTCCTACGCCGACGACCCGCCGCCCGCAACGTTCCGCCTGCTCGTGTCGCCGATGGTCACGTGGATCTGGATCGGCGCGCTGGTCGTCTTCCTCGGCGGCCTGATCGCGCTCTGGCCGTCGCCGCGCGCCGTGCGCGCCACGGCCGCCGCCTACGCCGCGCGCGTCGGCCGCGAGGCCCGCGCCAGCGCTTGATCGACTTCCTCGTCATCCTCGTCGTGCTCGCCCTCGTGGTGCTGCTCGTCTCCGGTCCGCTGCGCTCGCGGCTCGCGGACGACGCGGGCGAGAGCGCGGCGCGCGCCGAGCTCGACGCGGCGCGTGACGCCAAGTACCGCGAGATCCGCGACGCCGAGCTCGACTACCGGGTCGGCAAGCTCTCCGAGGCCGACTGGCGAGCGCTGGACCGCGGCCTGCGCGCGGAGGCCGTGGCGATCCTCCGCCGGCTCGACGAGCTCGACTCTCCAACCTCGGGCGAGGACGCGCGTTCCTAGATGCATGAGACGGACACTGATCCTCTGCGCAGGGGCGCTCCTGATGGCCGCGCCCGCCAGCGCGCACGACAAGCACGGCAAGCACGCGAAGGTCTCGAAGGCGCACCTGGAGGCCACTGAGGCCGCCACCGCGGCCGGCATCCCGGACGCCCGCGGCCGCGCCCACCTCGTCGACGGCCGCAAGCACGACCACGTGTCGCTGCACATGAAGGGGCTGAAGGCCGGCGAGACGTACCTCTGGCACGTCCACCAGGCCACCGCCGAGGGCGACCCGTGCGCGGCGGACAGCACGGTCGGCAACCCGACCCCGTATCCCGGCTTCACCTACCGCGAGCTCAAGGCCCGCGACTCCGGCAACGCGAACTCCAAGGGCCGCTCCCGCACCTTCCCGGTCGCGGAAGAGGAGAGCGAGGGCGACTACTACGTGAACGTCCATCTCCAGGACGGGACCGTGATCGCCTGCGGCGTGCTCGAGCGCAAGCGCGGCGGCCACCACAAGGGCCACTCGAAGCACGGCGACGACGACAAGGGCGACCGTGGTGGCAAGGGCCACGGCCATGGCCGTCCCGATCACGACTGAACCAAGACCCTGGGGGCAGCTGCCCATGTCAGCCCCCGGGGCTGGAGGCAAATCCCGTCCTGCCTCCGGCCCGCTCCGGTCGCGGCCGCCCTGCCTATCTACCCCCGGTAGGGCGCGTCGCGGCCGGCGGGAGCTAGTACCCTGGCCTGCTGATGGTTCAGTCGGCGCTCTCGGTCCTCCAGGTCTTCGTCTCGGTCATCCTGATCTTCCTCATCCTGCTGCACTCGGGGAAGGACGCGGGGATGTCGGGAGCGTTCGGCGTCGGCGGAGGGGCTGGCGGAACCACCGGCGGCTCGCTCATGGAGCGCAACCTGGATCGCTGGACGATCTTCTTCGCGCTCGTGTTCGTGGTGAACACGGTCGTGCTCCTGAAGATCTAGCCTCCATACATGAGCGCCACGGCGACCGGCGGTCATGAAGGTGCTGTCGAGGCAAGACGGCGGCGGCGTGTCCCTGCGCGCCTGCTCCGGCTCGCATCCGACGAGCGGCTCGTCGACGCGCTGCGCGATGGCTCGGAGGCGGCCTTCGAGGTCATCTACACGCGCCACCACCGCGGTGTCCTCTCCTTCTGCCGCCACATGCTCGGCTCGGCGGAGGAGGCCGAGGACGCCGTCCAGCACACGTTCATGGCGGCCTACCGCGACCTGCTGGGCTCCCGCAAGCCGATCCGGCTGCGCCCGTGGCTGTACACGATCGCCCGCAACCGCTGCCTCAGCGTGCTGCGCGCGCGGCGGGAGCGGACGTCGGACGAGGTGCTCGAGCCGTCGACCGAGCACCTCTCGCACGAGGTCGAGCGCCGGCACGACCTGCGGGCGCTGCTCGGCGACCTCGCCGGCCTCCCGCCCGACCAGCGCGCGGCGCTCGTGCTCGCCGAGCTCGGGGACATGTCGCACGACGAGATCGGCGACGTGCTCGGGTGCCCGAAGGAGAAGGTGAAGGCGCTCGTGTTCCAGGCCCGCAGCTCCCTGATCGCCAGCCGGACGGCGCGTGAGACGCCGTGCGCGGAGATCCGCGCGCAGCTCGCGAACCTGCGCGGCTCGTCGCTGCGGCGCAACACGCTCCGCCGCCACCTGCGCGACTGCCCGGGCTGCCGCGAGTACCGCGACCAGGTGCTGTCGCAGCGCAACGCGCTCGCGCTGATCCTGCCCGTCGCCCCGACGTTGGGCCTCAAGGCGACGGTGCTGGGCGCCGCCGGGGTCACGGCCGCCGCCGGTGGGACGGCGTCGGTCGTGGCCACGGCGGTCGTGACGCTGTGCGTGGCCGGAGGGGGGACGGCGGCCGTCGACATCGCCCGCGACGACGACGGGAAGCGGCCGGCGGCTCGGGAGCCCCGGCCTGCGCGGGTGGTGCCGGCGGCCGCTGCGCCGGCGGTCACGACCGCCGAGCCGACGGCGGCGCCGGAGACGCGCCGCGGCCCGGACAGGCCGAAGCGCCGCCCGGAGGCGGCCGTGGCGCCGGCGGCCGACGTCAAGCCCAAGCGGGGGAAGGGGTCGAACCCGGAGGCCGCGCGGCCGCTGCGGGCACGCGGCCCGAAGCCGAAGGCCGCGCGGCCGGTCCGGGCCCGCGGGCCGAAGCTGAAGGTCGACAAGGTCCGCCCGAAGCCGAAGGCCGCGAAGCTGCGCGGTCCCAAGCCGAAGGTCGTGAAGGTCCGCCCGAAGCCGAAGCCGGCGAAGCCCCGCGAGCCGAGGCCGAGCAGCCCGAGAAGCCGCCCGCGAGCCGGCGGCGGCGCCGCCCGGCCAGGCCAAGAAGGGTCGAACGGGTTGCGGCGGGGCGCGCGAACGCAAGCGTCCTGCTAGGTGGGCCTGACCCACTAGGGCTGGACACTTCCGCGAAACCCGCTCCCGGCCGGCGTCACAGCACGTGCTGATCAACCTCTAGGCCGGACCGGCGACGAACAGGCCGCCGCCGGCGCGGGCGGCGGGCGCGACGGTCGCCGACGCCGTCCGGGCCGAGCGCTGGAGCGGCGACGGGATCGTCCGCTGGCGCCCGGTCAGCGCCTGCACGTGCGAGAGCAGCTCGAACGGCTCGAACAGCACCGTGAGGTTCGCCACCGGCTCGGCCGGCTCGCCGTCGCGGATCAGCCGCGCGCCCTCGGCCAGCGCCGAGCCGCGGCGGCCGATGACCCAGCCGCCGTGCAGCGACAGCGCCGGGATGAAGAGCCCGCGCTGCACGGGCGCGGCCAGCTCGGAGATGTCCGCCGCCCCGCCGCCGACCAGCACGAGGTGCTCGGGCACGGTCCCGCCGACGCCGCCCGCGCCCAGCGCGTGCCCAGTGCCGGTCTCGACCACGCGATGGGCGACGCCGTCCTGGATCAGCGGCAGCGGCTGGCGCGGCGCGCCCTCGGCGTCGTAGGAGCGCGGGAGCGTCGCGGCGAAGCGCGGCGAGTCCGACAGGTTGACCGCCGGCGCGGCCACGCGACTCCCGACCCGCTCGGCCAGCGGGGATCGCGGCCCGCCGAACGCGAGCCCGGCCCGCCGCGCGACCTCGGCCATCGCCCACGGCCCCAGCACCACCGCGTACTCGCCGGGCTCGGCCTCCACAGGATCGCCGCCGCCGAGCAGCGCCTCGGCCTCGACGCCCAGCGCGCCGGCGTCCAGCTCGCCCGGCCCGACGGCCGTCGCCGTCAGCTCCAGCGAGCGGCCCGGCGCGCCCTGGCGCCGGACCCGCAGCTCGCCCAGGCTGCGCTGCTCGTACGCGCGCACGCCGCGCGTCGACGCGATCGCCGTCTTCGCCGCCGCCGCCCGCCAGCTGTCCCAGTCGAGCAGGCCCGCGGGCGGCTCGAGCCGCTCGACGGCCGCGTCGTAGCCGTCGTGCTCGCGGCCCGGCGCCGGATCCGGCAGCTCGCTCGCCGCCTGCGGTCCGCCCGCCGCCAGCCGCGCCGCCAGCTCCGCCGCGCCGGCCAGGTCGTCGACCGCCGTGGTGACCGCCGTCCCGACGCGGCCGTCGCGCAGCACCGCGATCTCGACCGACAGCGCCTCGGAGGTCACGGCGCGGCCCGCGCCGGCGCTGAGCTGGCGCTCCCACCAGGCCGTCGCCTGCGCCTCCTCGCCGCCGACGCCGGTCAGCGCCCGCTCGGCGAGCTCGAGCAGCTGGTCGCGGGTGGGCGCCATGAAGGCGCCTCACCTTAGACGCCGAACTCGTCCCTCAGCGCGGCGGCGACGGCGCCGTCGGCGGGGGCACGTCGCTGCCCGTCGACGAACAGCTCGAGGCGCTCGTCCCAGAACGCGACGAGGCCGGCGATCGTCAAAGCAGTCCGGCAGCGGCGTGCTCGTAGCTCCAGGCGAGGTCCTCGTGCCGCCGATCGACCACCAGGACGCTTCGCCCTTGTACGGGCAGTAGCGTGCGCGGACGAGGTCGGGCGCAGCTCGGCGCGAACGTCCTCGCGCGGCAGATAGAAGCGCATCGGGAGGCTCGTCTCGCACAGCAGGCGGGCGCGCGTGGTCTCGGCCACCAGCTCGCCGTCGAGCTCGAGCCGGACCGGACGCGTGGTGAGGCGGACGTCGATGCGATGGAACGGCTCGCGCGGATGGCCGGTGATCGGCTCGTCCTCCTCGAGCCAGTCGAACGCGTCGAAGTCGAGCACCACGTACCCGTCGAGGTCCTCGTCCGCGAGCCGGAACCCGGCGCCCGCGCGCCCGCCGACCGTGACCGGCTCGCCGGCCGCGGTATGGACGCTGAACGGGATCCCGGGATGCAGCACGCCGTCCACGTCGGCCGTTCGTCGAGCGGGGCCTCGCCCAGCTCGACGCGGATGTCCTCGGCCGGCACGGCGTAGGACGGGCAGACGCGGCGCGGCTCCCACACGAGCAGCGCCCGCGTGCTGTCGACGATCGGTCGCGCATCGGCGCTCGCGCGCACGCGCCACTCGATCGGCTCGTGGCGCAGCTGCTCGCGCGCCCGGCTCATCAGGTCCTGCATCCTCGTGCTCATGGGAGGCAGGACGGGCGGGGCGCCTGTGCTATTCCGCACGGCGGTGCCCTCGCTGCGCGTCGCCTGGTGGAACCTCGAGAACCTGTTCGACACGGTCGACGATCCGATCTCGCGCGACTTCGAGTTCACGCCCGCGGCAGGGCTGGACCGAGGAGGCCTACGCGGCCAAGGTGCGAACCTGGCCGCCGCGCTCGACGAGCTGCACGGCGGGCGGGCCCGAGCTGCTCGGCGTGGCCGAGGTCGAGGGCGACGAGGTCTTCGCCGACCTGCTGGCCGAGACGGCGAACTCGCACCTGAAGGTCGTCGAGGACCCGCGCGGGACGAGCGATCTGCGCGGCATCGACGTCTCGCTGGCCTTCGACGAGCGCAGGCTGCGGGTGGTCGAGCGCCGCTCGCACGTCGTGTACCTGCGCTACCGCACGCGCGACATCTTCGAGGTCGTGTTCGAGCTCGTCGACACCGGCGAGCGGCTCGTGGTGCATGGCGAGCCACTGGCCGTCGCGACGGATCGGCCGGCGCGAGTCGGAGCCGCTGCGGATCGCCGTCGCCGAGAACCTCGCCTACCTCGTCCGCGACCACCTGCTCGTCGACTCGATCACCTACGAGCAGCTGCGCGACGCCGGCGACCTGGCGCCGGTGCAGGCGAGGTGGGAGACGCCCGTCCTGCTGCTCGGCGACTTCAACGACGAGCCGTCCGACAGCTCCGTCGTCGACCACCTGCAGGCCTCGAGCGAGCTCGACCGCGTGACCGGCCCGACCAACGACATCGACGGCTTCCGGGCCCAGACCGCCGACTACCGCGAGACCGACGCCTTCCTCTACAACCCGTGCTGGCGCTTCCTGGCGCCCGAGAACCTCGGCAGCTTCTTCATCAGCTCGACCCCGGCGGGCGAGATGTTCGCCAACCGCTACCAGGTGCTCGACCAGCTGGTCGTCTCGCGCGGGCTGCTGAAGCCGACCGGGCTGCGGCTCGACCTCGACAGCGTCGACCTGTGGCACACGCCGAGCGTGGCGACGCCGAGCGGGCGCCCGCGGCCGTTCAACCGCGAGCACGCTGAAGGGCACGTCGGACCACCTCCCGCTGGTCGCGACGCTCGCCGTGGCCACGACCACTAGAGCTCGCGCTCGTAGAAGAACATCAGCGAGCCGTCGTCGCGATTGGTGAACCCGGCGCTCTCATAGAGGGACCGGGCGGCGACGTCGTGCTCGGAGGTCGCGAGGCAGATGTAGTCCGCGCCGGTGTCGCGCGCGAGCTCGAGCGCGGCGTCCAGCAGCGCGCGGCCCAGACCCTGCCCGCGCCGGCCGGGGTCGACGTACAGCTCGGCCAGATAGCACTCGAGTGCGTCCGTCCACAGCGACGGGCGGAAGCTCATCACCGCCACGCCGTCGGGACCGCTCCGCCGACCAGCACCGCGATCTCCCCGCCGCCGAGCAGCTCGCGCACGCGCTCGGCGAGTTTGACGGGTCCCGGGCTGGGCTCGCCGAACTCGCTGTTGAAGTCGTGCAGGAGCCGGCCGATCGCCTCGGCGTCCGCGGCGGTAGCGATGCGGACGTCCATCGGGATGCCGGATGGCATGAGCGGACGCTACCGTGCGGCCATGAGCGACTACGTGACAGTCGAGCGGGCCGACAACGAGGCGATGGCGGACCTGATCCGGCAGCGGCTGGACGAGAACGGGATCCCTTGCCAGTTGGTGCCGAGCAACCTCAGCGCCGTCGCCGGCGCCGGCGCGGCCTATGCAGTGACCGTGCCGGCGGACCGGGCCGACGAGGCGCGCGAGCTGCTTGGCGACTAAGCCAGGCTGCAGGACGAGGGGTCGCCGGACTCGAAGCCACTGAGCCAGGCCTCCCGGCGCTGCTCGGGCGTGCCGTGGTGGCCAGGGTTGGCGGTGTCGAAGTCGCCGACGGCGAGGGCGGCGTCCAGCGCCTCCTCCACGTCGCCGTCCTCGAGGCGGTCCTCCTGGTTGGCGCTGCTGGCCCAGGCGCCCGCGAAGCAATCGGCCTGGAGCTCGAATGCCATTGTCGGGAGCTGCTGCCCGTAGCGCTGGAAGAGCCCGAGCTCGTCCTGGATCTGGTGGCCGTACTCATGGGCCACGATGTAGGCCACCGCGAAGTCGCCGACGGTGCGCCCGTAGCCCTGCGAGCTTCCGGGCAGCGCGTGGTCGAGCGCGCCGTTGTAGATGTCGCTGGCGAACTGCTCGGAGATGTAGATCGTGTCGTCGGCCGAGCAGTAGGCGGCGGCGCTGTCGCCCAGCGGGCCGCAGGCGCTCGACGCGGCCTGGCCGGCCGGGATCCAGCCGTAGGAGACCCGCGGCTCGGGCAGCCCGGAATCCTCGAGGGCCTTGGTCCAGTAGGTGTCGACGTCCTTCGTGACGGACGTCAGGAACTGCTCCATCGTCTGGGACTCGGAGCCCTCCGGCTCGTCGTACGCGTTGGCAGAGCCCACGAAGAGCCAGGCACCGGCCAGACCCAGCACGAGCAGGATCGCACCGCTCATTGTTCTTTTCATAGCCACTGAAGATGGCCACGAGCGCGTCAGCCCTGAATAAGGCCGACCACCGCTTCGTGCAGCGCCTCGAGCGAGCTGTAGCGCGGCGAGTAGCCGAGCACCGCCCGCGCGCGGTCGATGCTCGCCGCGATGCTGCGGCCCACGTGCTCGCGCGTCGCTTCGGCGTGCTCGGCGCCGACGCGGCGCTCGAACTCCGGCCAGTCGACGAACTCGAGGTTCGGCTCACGGCCGAACCAGGCCGCGGCACCTGCCGCCAGACCGCGCAGCGTCATCGCCTGCTCAGAGACCACGTGAAAGCTCGAGCCGACCGCCTCCGGGCGCGTGAGCGCGCGCTCGAATGCCTGCGCGACGTCGTCGGCGTGTACGTGGTGCAGGACGCCGAGCCCGAGGTCGGGCAGCGGCAGCGGCTCGCCGGTGGCCAGCCGCCGCCAGACGTCGTTGTCGAGGTTGCCGGCCGGCGTGATGACGTTCCAGCCCGGGCCGGTGATGTGGCCGGGGTGGAGCACCACTGTGGGCACGACCCGCTCGCGGTGCAGGAGTGCCTCGGCCTCGGCCTTGCCGGTCCCGTACGCGCCGTAGGCCGTCCGCGGCTCGTCCTCGGTGATCGGGACGCGGGCGGCGGGGCCGTGGACCCAGATCGTCCCGCAGTGCAGCAGCAGCGGCCGCTGCGGCCGCAGCGCGTCGACGAGCTGCTGAGCAGACGCGGCGTTGAAGCAGATCATGTCGATCACCGCGTCGCCCTCGAAGGCGGCGATCCGCTCGCCCGCGTCCTCGGCCTCGCGATCGATCTGGGCACGCCGCACCGCGCGCCACTCGGGCGCGGGCCGGTACGGCTCGCGCTCGCCGCGGCTGAGCGCGATCACCTCGTGGCCGGCGCGCACCAGGCGCGGCACCAGGTAGGTCCCGACGTGCCCGGTGGCGCCGATGACGACGACGCGGCTCACTCGGTGACCATCCAGAGATGGCCGTCGGGATCGGCGAACGTGCCGACGTAGCCCCACGGCTGCTGCGCCGGCTCGCTGACGATCCGCGCTCCCGCACTCCGCGCCCGCTCGATCGTCCCGTCGACGTCGCCTCCCAGGTTCAGGACGCACTCGCTGTGACCGGGCTCGGCGACCGTCGTTGAGCGCGAACTGGAGCGGCTCGGGCACGCCGTCGCTCGCGGGCTCGCCGATCGCCTCGAAGCCGAGGCCCTCGCCGTAGAAGCGGAACGACGCCTGCCGATCGGCGATCGGCAGGCTGACGACGATCGGTGTCACCCCGTGGTGGAGAGCTCCGCGCCCTCCTCGAACCACGAGAACGCGTACGACGGGTCGTCGAGGTCGCGCGACAGCGTCGTCAGCTTGAGCGGCCGGAACGTGTCGCACATGACGGCGAGCTCCTTCGTCTCCTTCGTGCCGAGCGACTTCTCGACCAGCCCCGGCTGCGGCCCGTGCGGCAGCCCGGACGGATGCAGCGTGATCGCCCCGATGTCGACGCCCTTGCGCGAGCCGAACTGGCCGTCGACGTAATAGATCATCTCCTCCGACTGCACGTTGGAGTGGTGGTAGGGGATCGGCACCGCCATCGGGTCCCAGTCGAGCATCCGCGGGCAGAACGAGCAGATCACGAAGTTCGGGCCCTGGAAGTTCTGGTGCGCGGGCGGCGGCTGGTGCAGCCGGCCGGCCTTGGGCTCGAAGTCCATGATGTTGAACGTGTACGGGTAGACGTAGCCGTCCCAGCCGACGACGTCGAGCGGGTGGTAGTCGAGCACGTAGTCCTGGTAGCCGCCGCGCACGCGGACCTTGACCATGTGCTCGCCGCGGTCGCGGTGCGTGGCCAGCTCGCTCGGCGGCTTGAAGTCGCGCTGGGAGAACGGCGCGTGCTCGAGCAGCTGGCCGTAGCGGTTGCGGTAGCGGTTCGGGGTCTCGATCTCGCCCGGCGTGTAGAAGGTCAGCCAGCGCTGCGGCGTGTCGAACCGGAAGCGGTAGGTGGTCCCGCGCGGGATCACGATGTAGTCCCACTTCGAGTAGGGCAGCGTGCCGAAGATCGTCTCCACGACGCCCTCGCCCTCGTGGACGAAGATGACCTCGTCGCCCTCGCCGTCGCGGTAGAAGTAGTCGGCCTCGGTCTCCGGGATGCACATGCCGATCTCGACGTCGGCGTTGTACTGGAGCACCTGGCGGCCGAGCACGGTGTCGCCCATCGGCTGCATCGGCATCGTGTTGGTGAGCCGGTGCACGTGCGTCTCGGGCACCCACTCCTCGAGCTCGATCGGCGTGAACTCGCCGACGTCGCTGATCCGGCACGGCGACCACAGGTGGTAGAGGATCGACTCGTTGCCGGAGAAGCCCTCGAAGCCGAGCACCTCCTCGACCAGCAGCGGCGCCTGCCCGTTGCCGGACTGCGCCTCGGGGTCGCGGAACTGCACGTGTCGCTTCTGCGGGACCTGGCCCAGGCTGTAGTAGCGCATCAGGTGCTCTCCTCTGACGTCTGGCTGGGATCGGTGACGATGCCCATGAACAACAGTGTGCCGGTTCGGCGGTCTTCGATCGCCCACAGGAACGGGCGGTCGAGCCGGAGCTCGAACGGCGTCTCGGGTCGGTACGCGGTGGCGATCGCGGTCACCACGGTCACGGCGGCGGCGCGCGTGCCGCGCTCGTCGACGTCGACGCGGGCGCGGTGCAGCACGCGTCCGAGCGCCTTCGGCTCGCTGCCGGAGAACAGGCCGTCGAAGTCGCGGCCCTCCTCGAACGCGGGCCCGAGGCCGAGCGCCTTCAGCGGCTCGCTCAGCTCGAGGCTCGAGACGGCCTGGAAGCGGGGGAGCGCCACCGAGCCGCGCCGGCTCGTCGTCGCCAGCGCGTCCCAGTCGTCGACCCGCGGCGGCTCGGCGCCCTCGCGCGCGACCACCGCGACGAAGCACAGCTCGGCGTCGTCGCCGTACGGCAGGCGCACGGCCTGCACCGCCTCGTCCTCGAAGTAGTCGAAGTAGCCGTCGGCGTGCATCGTCGGCACGTGCACCTGGCTGCCGTCCGGGCGGGTGAACGGCCGCGGCTCGGTGCCGGCGGGATCGAACGGCTCCGTCCAGGCGCCGTCGAAGTACGCGGCGTCGGCGAGCGCGAAGACCTCGTAGGGGTCGAACTGGTCGACGATCCGCGGGATCATGCCGCGCGTGCGCTCGGCCGCCCAGGCGTTGACGCGCTCGGGCGCGTCGGGGTCGCGGAAGTCGAGCGTGTGGGCCTCGATGCCCAGGTCGGCGAGCAGCTCGTGGCGCTCGTCGAGCCACAGCGCCTGGGCGAGCGCGAGCACGACGCCTTCGTCGTCGATCTCGCGCAGCTCCGGGGCCGGGACCTCGTCGAGCGCCGCTCGCGCAGCGCCCGACACGCCCGGCCGCAGCGCTGTCAGCGCCGCCTGCACGCTGGCCGGCGAGAACACGGCGACGTCGTCGCCGAGGCGCTCCAGCAGCCGCAGGGCGAAGCTCGCCGTCGCGGTGGGCATCAGAGGTTCCCGCGCAGCTCCTGCTCGCGCTCGATCGCCTCGAACAGCGCCTTGAAGTTGCCCTCCCCGAAGCCGCGGGCGCCGTGGCGCTCGATGACCTCGAGGAACATCGTCGGGCGATCGCCGATCGGCTTCGTGAAGATCTGGAGCATGTAGCCCTCGTCGTCGCGGTCGACGAGGATGCCGAGCCGCCGCAGGTCCTCGAGCGACTCCTTGATCTCGCCGATCCGCTCCGGCACGTCGTCGTAGTACGTGTCCGGGACGTTGAGGAACTCGATCCCGCGGTCACGCAGCTCGGTCACCGTGCGCACGATGTCGCGCGTGGCGACCGCGATGTGCTGGGCGCCGGCGCCGCCGTAGAACTCCAGGTACTCGTCGATCTGCGACTTGCGCTTGCCCTCGGCGGGCTCGTTGATCGGGAACTTGACGCGGCCGTTGCCGCTCGTGACCACCTTGGACATGAGCGCGGAGTACTCCGTGGAGATCGCCTCGTCGGTGAAGTGCAGCATCTCCGTCATGCCGAAGACGTCCTCGTAGTACTTGACCCACGTCTCCATCTCGCCGAGCTCGACGTTGCCGACGACGTGGTCGATGGCGAGCAGGCCGACGTCGCCGGCCTCCCGCTCGCGCTTGACGTAGCCGGGCACGAACGGGCCTTTGTATTGCGAGCGGTCGACGAACGTGTGCAGCGTCTCGCCGTAGGTGTTGATCACGGCGCGGCGGATCGTGCCGTGCTCGTCGCTCTCCTCCCACGGCTCGCGCACGCCCTTGGCGCCGCGCGAGGTCGCCTCGCGGTAGGCGTGGCCGACGTCCGGGACCGACAGCGCGATCACCTTGACGCCGTCGCCGTGGTGGGCGGAGTGGCGGCCGATCTCGTGGTCGGGCGTCAGCGCGCCGGTCAGCACGATCCGGATCCGGCCCTGCTCGAGCACATGTGACGTGCGGTCGCGCACGCCGGTCTCGAGCCCGGCATAGGCGACCTCGCGGAAGCCGAGCGCGTGCACGTAGAAGTACGCGGACTGAAGGGCGTTGCCGACGTAGAGCTCGACGTGATCGATGCCGTGGAGCGGCATGAAATCGTCGCGGCCCTGGGCATCGGGGGCGACGACAGGCTGGGTGCTCACGGACAGGCCTCCCTGGGACTCAAAGTTGGGCTACTTCATGGTTGCGCTGTCGCGCGCCACCCACAAGCGGGATCCGTTGCGTCCCGTGCCACAATCACTCGGCCTGATGGACGACATCGACCGCCAGATCGTTGCGCTCCTGCGCCAGAACGCCCGCCGTTCGTTCCAGAGCATCGGCATTCGGGTCTCGCTGTCGGCGCCGGCGGTCAAGCGGCGGGTCGACCGGCTCGAGGCCGACGGCGTGATCCGCGGCTACACCGCCCAAGTCGACCCCGGCCGCTACGGCTGGGGCACCCACGCCTTCGTCGCGCTCTACACCGAGGGCCGCATGGCCGCCGCCGAGGTCCGCGAGGCGGTCGAGCGCCACCCCGAGGTCGAGGCCGGCTACACGGTGGCGGGGGAGGCGAGCGCGATGCTGCACGTCCGCGCCCGCGACACCGCCCACCTCGAGGAGGCGCTCGAGCGCCTCCGCGACCACCCCGGCGTCACCCGCACCCAGACCCAGATCGTCCTCTCGACCCTCTTCGAGCGCCCCTTCGAGGAGCCGCCGGGCGAGCTAGTTCTGTACATTCTCGATCGTAATGATCGAGAATGTCAGTCGAAGGGACCTGCTGAAGCTCGCCGCCGCGGGCTCGCTGCCGCTCGTGGCGCCGCGGATCGCGTGGGGGCAGGCGGCGGCGCCGATCGTCAAGCCGCTGCCGCCGGAGTGGTTCGTGGTCCATGGGACGAACGCGGAGATGCGGTGGGAGGCGGCACGCCAGCTCGGGCACCTGATCCCGAACGAGCGCTTCTTCGTCCGCAACCACACGCGCACGCCGGCCATCGATCCTGCGACGTGGCGGCTGACCGTGCACGGCAGCGGGGTGCGGCGGCCGCTCTCGATCGGCTATCGCGAGCTCGAGCGGCTGCCCTCGAAGAGCCTGACCGCGGCGATCGAGTGTGCCGGCAACGGCCGCAGCTTCTTCGGCAGCCAGCAGGGGACGCCCGCGAGCGGGACGCCGTGGAAGCTCGGCGGGATCGGGCTGGCGCGCTGGCGCGGCGTGCCGCTGTGGGAGGTGCTCGACCGCGCGGGGCTCAGGCGCGGCGCGGTCGACGTGCTCGCGGAGGGGCTCGACGACCCGTACGTGACCGGCGGCGTCGACTACGGGCGCGTCCGCCGCCCGATCCCGGTCGCCAAGGCGCTCGACGACGCGCTGCTGGCGTACGAGATGAACGGCCGCACGCTGCCCGCCGACCACGGCTTCCCGCTGCGGCTCGTCGTCCCCGGCTGGATCGGGATCGCCAGCATCAAGTGGCTCGGCCGGCTCGAGGTCGCCGACGCGCCGGTCGAGACCGCGTGGAACACGAAGTGGTACCCGGGCCTGAGCGTGCAGCCGGTCAAGAGCGCGTTCGAGCTGGCGTGGGACGCGACGCTGCCGGCCGGCCGGAGGATCGTGCTCAGCGGCCGCTCGTGGTCCGGCCACGCGCCGATCCGGCGCGTCGAGGTCGCACCGACGGCGGCGCCACCTGGCGGCGCCCCCGTGCACGACGCCGCGGCTGGGCGCACTGGGAGCTGCCCTGGACGCCGCCCGCCGGCCGCACGAGCTGCTCGCCCGCGCCACCGACCGCGCCGGCCTCACCCAGCCCGACAGCGTCCCCTTCAACGAGGGCGGCTACCAGTTCTGGGCGGTCGTCCGTCACCCGGTCACTGCCCGCCAGCCGCTCGCGAAGATGTAGCGGCCGCTCGCGACCATGCCGGCCGTGCACAGCACGCCGGCGCCGATCAGCAGGATCGTGTCCGGGTCGGCGAGCTCGTTGGCCAGCGGCGCCAGCGCGATCGAGCCGATCATCGCCGTCCGCACCATCGCGTCGGTGATCCCGAAGGCGCGGCCGAGCAGCCGCGGGTCGGCCGAGCGCTGGAGCGCCGTGTCGAACATCACCCAGCCGATGGCGTCGAGCGCGAGAACCTGGCCGCCGCCGCGGAGTGGGGCGATCCCGAGAGCCGCCAGCGGATCGCCGGAGCCCTGTGGCGGTTCTGGCTCGCCCGCGGCGCCGTCGCCGAGGGGCGCCGGCTCGCCGAGGCCGCGCTTGCCGCCGGCGAGGCGAGCCCGGCCGCGCGCGCCCGCGCGGCCAACGCCGCCGGCGTGCTGGCCGGCGCGGCCGGCGACCACGAGGCGGCCCGCGCCGCGTTCACGGACGCGCTCGCCGCCGCCCGCGCGGCGGGCGACCGCACGCGCGAGGCCCGCGTGGTCACCAACCTCGGCGTGCTCGACGTCTTCGCCGCCGACTACGCCGCCGCGCAGGAGCGCTACGAGGCCGCCGCCGCGATGTACCGCGACGGCGGCGACGTCCGCGGGCAGAGCATCGTCACCCAGAACCTCGGCGTCGTGCACGAGCTGCGCGGGGAGCTGGACCGCGCGACCGAGCTGCTCGAGGACAGCGTCGAGCTCGCGCGCCGGGCCGGCGACCCCGCGCCACGTCGCCTCGACGCTGCACGTGCTGGGCAGCCTGCTCGCCCGCCGCGGCGAGCTCGAGCGCGCGGTCCCGCTCGTGCTCGAGAGCCTCGAGCTCAGCGACGGCGTGCAGACGATCGAGTGCCTGGAGACGCTGGCCGCCGTCGTCGACCCGGTCACCGGGGCCACGCTGCTCGGCGCGGCGGAGGCCGAGCGCGAGCTGACCGGGGCCGTCCGCCAGCCCGACGAGCAGCCGGCCGTCGACGAGCTGGTCGCCGCGCTCGAGACGGCGCTGAAGCCCGACGCGCTCGAGGTCGCGCTCGAGCGCGGCCGCCGCACCGAGCTCGACGCCGCCGTCGAGCTCGCTATGGCCGCCGCGAGCTCTCGATCCGGGTGACGAGCGCGACCGACACGACGATGATCGCCGCACCGACCAGCGTGACGGGCGCGATCAGCTCGTCGAGGATCAGGTAGCCGAGCGCGATCGCCACCATCGGGTTCACGTACGCGTAGGTCGCCACGCGCGAGATCGGCGCGTTCTGCAGCAGCCACGCGTAGGCGGTGTAGGCGAGCCAGGAGCCGAACACGATCAGGTAGGCGAGCGCCACGACCGAGCGGGTCGAGAACGTGTTGAGGTCGACGTCGCCGCCCTCGCCGACCGCCAGCCCCGTGGCGGTGATCACGGCGCCGCCGAGCAGCATCTGCCAGCCGACCGAGACCAGCGGATCGCCGGGCAACCGCAGGCGCGGCGAGGCGAACGACCCGCTCGCCCACATCGCGGCGGCGAATACGCAGGCGCCGAGCGCCAGCAGGGACGCTCCCGCGGACTGCTCGCCGGGCCGGAGCAGCAGCGCCACGCCCGCGAAGCCGACCAGCACGGCGCCGATGCCGGCGCCCGTCACCGGCTCGCCCGAGACGCGCCGCATGACCAAGACCCACAGCGGGACCGAGGCGATCAGCAGTGCTGCGAGGTTGGAGGGCACCTCCTGCTCGGCGACCGACACGACCGCGTTGGCGCCCGGCAACAGGATCCCGACGAGCAGCGCGCTGAGGAGTTGGGCGCGGGTCGGCTTGACCCGGCGTCGGAACGAGAGCACCGCGAGCATCACGCCGCCGGCGACGAGGAACCGCGCGCCGGCGCTCAGCAGCGGCGGCACCGTCTCGACCACGACGCGGATGGCCAGGTAGGTCGAGCCCCAGACGATGTAGACGATCCAGAGGCCTGTCCACAGTTTCCAGGCAGGGGCGGCCGTGATGGCCGCCCCCGCCGTCGATGAGGAGGGGAGGGTTGGGGAGTCTGCGCTCACGCGGCCCGCAGCAGGGAACCCCGCAGCGCGAGCAGCTCGACCACCTCGGCCGTGCGCCGGAACGGGTCGGCGATCGTGGCGCCCGTGGCGGGGGCGTGGGCGGCCACGAGCGCGCCGTCGGCCTCGGCGACGAGCAGCTCGCCGGCGGGCACGCGCGCCGAGTCGAGCGCGGCCAGCCGGCCGAGGGCGGCCCCGTCCGAGCCTCGGGCGGCACGGATGAGGACAGTAGGAGCGGCGGAGAAAGCGGTCATGGTGATCCTTTGAACGGAGCTGGGGAGGACTTCGTGAGACGAATTGTCCCGTGCTCCAGCCATCAGCGCAAATGAACATTCGCAAAGGCTGGTATAAGTTCTTCTCATGCTTGACGTCCGCCGCATGCGAGTACTGCGCGAGGTCGCGATCAAGGGTTCGTTCTCCGCCGCGGCGGAGGCGCTGTCCTTCACGCAGTCCGCCATCTCGCAGCAGATCGCCGCGCTCGAGCGCGAGGCGGGCACGACGCTCGTGCAGCGCAGCGCCCGCGGCGTGCGGCTGACCGAGGCGGGCGAGGCGGTCGTCCGCCACGCCGAGGCGATCATGGCCCGCCTGGCCGAGGCGGAGGCCGAGCTGGAGGCGATCGCCGGCCTGCGCGGCGGCCGCCTGCGCACGGCCGCCTTCGAGTCCGCGGGCGCGACGCTGATGCCGCTGGCGATCGCCGCCTTCCGCCAGAAGCACCCGGCCGTCGAGCTGTCGATGAGCATGTCCGAGCCCGACGACTGCGTGCCGCTGCTGCGCAGCGGCGAGCTCGACCTCGGGATCGTGTTCGACTCGGCGGTCGCCCGCGCCGACGATGGCATCCACCGCGTCCACCTGCTCGAGGACCCGATGTACCTCGTGATGCCGGCCGACCACCCGCTGGCCAACCGCCGCCGCGTGCGGCTCGCGGACCTCGCGGGGGAGGCGTGGATCGGCGGCCAGCCGGACTGCGAGTGCAACCGCCTGATCGAGCGCGCGTGCGCGGTCGCCGGCTACGAGCCGCGGTTCACCTTCGAGACCGACGACTACACGGCGATGCAGGGCTTCATCGCCGCCGGCGTGGGCGTCTCGCTGATCGCCGAGCTCGGCCTGACCACCGTGCGCGACGACATCGTCGTGCGCGACCTGGGCCGCGACACGCCGGTGCGGCAGATCTACGCCGCCACGCTGGACGAGGGCTACCGCTCGCCGGCCACGCAGGCGATGCTGGAGATCCTGCGGGACGTGGCGTCCCGCTACGAGTCGCGACGGCCGCGGCTCGAGCTCGTGGGCTAGTGGGCTGACCCCACTTTCCGTCCAGACATCTCAAGGCGCCCCCTGCGCGGGCCGAAAACGACTGAGGAATGAGTCGTCCTCGCGCGGGGTCCCAAGAAGGTTTCGCTCTCATGGAGGTCGTCGTCTCGGCGGCCGTCCTCCTCCTCGTCGTGCTCGGCGTCATGGCCGGGCTCGACGCCGTGGCCGGCACCGCCGGCGCCAACAAGGCCCGCACGGTCGCCGCGTCGCTGGCCGAGAAGGACCAGGAGGAGCTGCGGTCGCTCATGACCGTCGACCTGAACCGGATCCGCTCCGTGATCCCGGAAGACCGCACCGTCCAGGTCGACGGCGTGCCGTACAAGATCGAGTCAGACGCCGACCTCGTCACCGACGCCGGCGGCGAGGACATCAGCTGCGCGCTCGACGACGGCGAGGGCAGCTTCATCCGCATCACCTCCAAGGTCACCTCGCCGATGACCGGCGCCAAGGTCAAGCCGGTCGTGATCTCGAGCATCGTGGCCCCCGAGCCCGGGTCGGGCGTGCTCGTCGCCAAGGTCGTGAACGCCCAGAACGAGCCGGTGATCAACCTGCCCGTGCAGGCGAGCGGGCCCGAGAACCGGACCAAGGTCACCAACGAGTCCGGCTGCGCCGTGTTCGGCGCGGTGACGGCCGGCGCCTACGAGGTGATGGTCAACCAGGTCGGCTGGGTCGACCCCGACGGCGACCAGGCGGTCAAGAAGACCGCGACCGTCTCGGCCGGCACGCTGACGACCGTCGACTTCGTCTACGACGTCGGCGCGCGGCTCACGGTCAACGTGCAGTCGGTCTACGGCGCGCCGGCCGTCGCGCAGACGGACGACTCGTACGGCGTGGTCGCGGCGCACACCGGCATCGGCAACGGCTACCGGATCTTCCCGGGCGCGGCCACCCGGTCCACGACCCACACGCTCAACGGGCTGTTCCCGTTCGAGGACGCCTACAAGATCTACAGCGGCCGCTGCACCGACCAGGACCCGACGCAGTTCCAGGAGAACTACTTCGACGTCTACCAGTCGGCGGCGCCCGAGCTCGATCCGGGCCAGGACTCGGCGATCACGATCCTCGAGCCGCCGGTGATCATCAACGCGACGTTCAGCCGGACGATCTACGGCTCTCGCGTCGTCGCGTACCCGCGCGGCGACACGTGCGGCGACCCGGTCCTGTACGAGATGGGCACCGTGACCGGCGGCCGCGCCCAGCGGCCCGGACTGCCGTACGGCACCTACGACGTGTGCGTGCAATTCCAGCGCGATGACGGACGCTGGTACCGCCACATCGTGACGGGGATCGTGAACAACAACGTCAACGGCGGGAACGCGACGCCGTACAACTTCCCCATCGTCACGGGGACCGGCGGCTCCACCCAGCTGACATGCCCGAGCTCGTGAGCCGACTTCGCCAGGAGGCCGGCATGACGCTCATGGAGCTCATGACGGCGATCAGCATCGGGATGGTCGTGCTGCTCGGCATGTTCGCGCTGCTCGACAGCGCCGTGCGCATGAACACGAACGTGATGAGCAAGACCGACGCGATGCAGCGCGGCCGCATCGCGCTGGACGTGCTGACGCAGGAGCTGCGCTCGCAGGTCTGCCTCGCCAACCTCGCCGGCCCGGCGATCGTCCCCGACGTCACCACGGCGAACACGGTCGAGTTCTACAGCGACTTCAGCGAGGGCGACGGCACCGAGCCGCCGACCAAGCGCAAGCTGTCGTACGACCCCGTCACCGGCAACGTCACGCACCGCGATCTACCGGGTGGACGAGGGCGTGGTCGAGCCGCAGCCGGGCGACTTCGCCGACGCGCCCAGCGAGACCCTGCTGCGGCTCGAGAACGCCGGGCTCCAGCGCGACGGCGACGGCGACCCGGTCCCGTTCCTGCGCTACTACGCCTACCGGTGGGTGGAGGTCCAGGGCCAGACGCCGCGGCCCGAGGCCACGCTGGAGCTGGTCCCGCCGATCGACGCCAACGAGGCCCGCCGCGTCGCCCGCATCGACGTGTCCGTCGTGGCCAACCCGCTCGGGAGCGACGAACGCACCAAGGGCGTCGACCTGACCGACCAGATCATGGCGCGCCACTCCGACCCGAACCTCGCCAAGTGGGATCCCGCGAACCCGTCCCTCCCAGATCCGAGATGCGTATGAGCCGACGCCTTCACCTGTCCGCCGAGCACGGCTTCACCATGGCCGCCGTGATGCTGATCATGCTCGCGACGAGCATCCTCGGCGCCGCCACCTTCGCGGTGGTCGGCACCGACATCCCGTTCGCACGCGACTCCCAGGACCGCAAGCAGGCCTACGCGGCCGCCGAGGCCGGCATCGAGTACTACCTGTACCAGCTCACGCGCGACAACGACTACTGGACCAACTGCGACGACGTCGAGGACCCGGGCGACGGCCAGCCGAGCCCGGTCAACAAGGAGGACCCGGGCCCCACCCGCACCTGGCGCACGCTGTCGAACAGCGAGGCGAAGTTCTCGATCGAGCTGCTGCCCGCCTCCGGCTCGGACGAGTGCGTGAAGGGCGAAGAGGAGACGATGCTCGACGAGAACTCCGGCTCGTTCCGGATCCGCTCGACCGGCGTCTCGCGCGGCATCAAGCGCTCGATCGTCACGACGCTGCGGCGCACCAGCTTCCTCGACTACCTGTACTTCACCGACTACGAGGCTTCGGACCCGAACAGCTTCGCGTCGACGACCGACCAGAACACCGCGCGCCAGAACTGCGTCCAGTACCGGGCGGTCCGCAACCAGGTCGCGTGGTGCCGCGACAACGTCAACATCACGTTCCCGACCTGGGACGCGATCCGCGGTCCGCTGCACACCAACGACGACCTGCTGACGTGCGGCTCGCCCGACTTCGGCCGCCTGGGTGAGGAGGACGTCATCGAGGTCCACGGCCCGGCGCCGGGCGGCTACACGCCCACCAGCGGAGCCAGCTGCTCGGGCAGCCCGAACTTCTACGGGCCCGTCCGCCAGCCGGCCGAGCACCTCCCCGTGCCGACCTCCAACACGGCGCTCGAGCAGGCCGCCGACCCGGCGTACATCTTCAGCGGCAAGACCGAGATCACGTTCGACGGCACGTCGAACATGCGCGTGCGCACGTTCCCGGGCGGCGTCGCCACGGACACCACCATGCCGCTGCCGTCCAACGGCGTCATCTACGTGAAGAAGAACGGCGCGTGCTCGCTCCAGGCGCCGCGCGCGATCGACTACGGGCGCCCTGGCGAGTGGACCTGCGCGATCCTCGTCGTCCGCGGCACCTACCCGAAGTCGATGACGCTCGGCTCCGAGGACGACATCCTGATCGACAACGACCTGCTGGCCGGCCCGACCGAGCCGGTGCTCGGTCTGATCGCCAACCGCTTCGTGCGCGTCAAGCACGACGTGCAGGGCACCTGCGGCGAGAACAACACCAGCAACACCTACGGCCTCCCGGAGCACCGGGTGCGCACGAACTACACGATCCAGGCCGCGATGCTCGCGCTCAGGGACTCGTTCGTGGTCGACAACTACCAGTGCGGCGACGCGCTCGGCACGCTCACGGTCTACGGCGCCATCGCCCAGAAGTTCCGTGGCCCGGTCGGCACCTTCAGCGGCACGACGCTCAACAGCGGCTACGCCAAGAACTACAACTACAACGACGCGCTGCGCTACCGCAGCCCGCCGTACTTCCTCGATCCGATGCAGGCCGCCTGGCGCGTGATCCGCGCCAACGAGCAGGTCCCCGCGGCCGAGACCCAGTAAGCGTTCCTTCACGCCGACCCCAGCGATCGTCGTCGTGCGCGCCTCGCGCGCGCACGACGAATACCGGGTAATGGTCGACGACCCGGCGGGGGCCGCCGGAGGAAGGAACCTCATGCATCGCATGGCCAAGGGCGCGTTCCTCGCGCTCGCTCTCGCCGGCGCGGTCCTCACGGGCTGCGGCGGCGGGGGCAGCTCGGAGAAGGACGCAGGCGACAGGCTCGCCCGTCGAGGGCAAGCAGGGCGGCAAGCTGACGATGCTGTGGACCGATGATGTGGACAACATCGATCCCGGCATCACCTACTACCAGATGGGCTACATGGTGAGCTACGCCACCCAGCGCCCGCTGTACTCGTGGAAGCCGGACGACGGCGTCACGCCGGTGCCCGACCTCGCCGAGTCCGATCCGCAGGTCTCGCGCGACGGCAAGACCGTCACCGTGAAGATCCGCGCGGGCGTGCGCTTCTCGCCGCCCGTGAGCCGCGAGGTCACCTCGAAGGACGTCAAGTACGCGATCGAGCGCGGCTTCTACAACACCGTCAACAACGGCTACGCCGGCGCCTACTTCGGCGACGTCGTCGGCGCGGCGCCGGGCGCCAAGCCCGGGACCCGGATCAAGGGCATCCGCACGCCCGACGACCGGACGATCGTGTTCAAGCTCAGCCGCGGCAGCGGCGGCGTGCTCGCCGGCGCGCTCGCGCTCCCGCTGAGCGCCCCCGTGCCGCAGGAGTACGCGGAGAAGCTCGACGCGCAGAACCCGTCGGCGTACGGCCAGAACCAGGTCGCCACCGGCCCGTACATGATCGAGAACGACACGTCGGGCAAGGCGATCGGCTACGAGGCCGGCCGCAGGATCCATCTCGTGCGCAACCCGAACTGGGACAAGACGACCGACTACAAGCCGGCCTACGCCGACGAGATCGAGATGCCGCAGGGCAACGACGACACCACGGTGGCGTCGCGCAAGGTCGCTCGAGGGCGAAGGCCTGCTGACCGGCGACTTCTCGCCGCCGCCGGCCGTGCTGGCGCAGGTCGTCAAGGGCCAGAAGGACCAGATGGTCGCTGATCCCGTCCGGCAGCGCGCGCTACGTCTCGATGAACACGACGGTCAAGCCGTTCGACGACATCAACGTGCGCCGCGCGGTGGTCGCGGGCTTCGACCGCGAGGCGCTGCGGCTCGTGCGCGGCGGCGAGCTGGTGGGCGACATCCCGACCCACATGATCCCGCCCGGGATGCCCGGCTTCGAGGAGTCCGGCGGCTACGACGGCTTCGGGCTGGACTTCATGTCCAAGCCGTCCGGCGACGCGGCGCTCGCCGCGGAGTACATGAAGAAGGCCGGCTACGCCTCGGGGAAGTACGAGGGCGACGACGAGCTGCTGATGGTCGGCACCTCCGAGGGCGTCGCGCAGAAGACCGCCGAGGTCGCGAAGCAGACGTTCGAGAACCTCGGCTTCAAGGTGCGGCTGCGCCTGGTCACGCAGGACGCGATGTACACGAAGTTCTGCAACATCCCGTCCGCGGACGTGGCGATCTGCCCGAACGTCAGCTGGGGCAAGGACTTCGGCGACGCGCAGACGATCCTCGACCCGACGTTCAACGGGGCCAACATCAACCCCCAGATGAACTCGAACTGGCCCGAGCTCAACGACCCCGCCATCAACAAGGCGATGGACGAGGCCGCGCTGCTGACCGAGCCGGGCGAGCGTGCTCAGGCGTGGGCGCGGATCAACCGCATGATCACCGAGCAGGCGCCGGTCGTCTCGTGGATCTGGGACAAGACCCCGCTGCTGCGCTCCGCCGACGTCAACGGCGTCGCCAGCGAGTTCAACTCCACGTGGGACTTGGCGTGGACCTCGCTGAAGTAGCCAGCGGCGGCAGGCGCAGGTGAAGCTCCGCGCCTGAGCCTTCGCGCGGCGGCGCCGCCCACGCGGCGCCGCCGTGCATCTCGGCCACCTGGCGCACGATCGCCAGGCCGAGGCCGGAGCCGGGGAGCCGGCGCGACTCGGCCGAGCGGTAGAAGCGGTCGAACACGTACGGGCGGTCGGCGGCGTCGATGCCCGGGCCCTCGTCGCGCACGACCAGCTCGCCGTCGGCCACCGTGACGTGCACGGTGCCGTCGTCCGGGCTCCACTTGCGCGCGTTGTCGAGCAGGTTCGTCACGGCGCGGTCGAGCCGCGCGCGGTCGGCGCGCACGGGCGACGGGCGCAGCGACGTCTCGAAGTGGCCGCGTCCGCGGGCGCGCTCGACGCAGGCCGCCACCAGCTCGGCGAGGTCGAGCTCCTCGAGGTCGCTCTCGGGCGGCCGCTCGCGGGCGAGCTCGACGAGGTCGCCGACCAGGCGGGTCAGCTCGCGCAGCTGGGAGAGCAGGTCCTCGCGCAGCTCGACGCGCTCCTGCGGCGGCAGCTCGCCGGCGCGCGAGAGCAGCTCGACGTTGGCCTGCACGGTGGCGAGCGGCGTGCGCAGCTCGTGCGACGCGTCGGCCACGAGCTGGCGCTGCGCGCGGCGCGACTCGGCCAGCGCCTCGAGCATCGCGTTGAAGCTGCGGGCGAGGCCCGCCAGCTCGTCGTCGCCGACCGCCTCGACGCGGCGCGAGAGGTCCTGCGTGGCGGCCACGTAGCGGGTGCCGCGCATCAGGCGGCGGACCGGCCGCATGGCGCTGCTGCCGACGAGGCCGCCGAGCAGCGCCGCGAGCACGATCCCGGCGAGGCTGACCAGAGCGAGCACGACCGCCAGCCGGCGCATGGTCGCGTTGACATCCTCGAGCGAGCGCGCGGCCTGCAGCGCCTGGCCCTCGGCGAACTGGGCGACGTACACGCGCACGTCCGTGCCGTTGAGCTCGGAGTCGTAGAAGAACGGGTCGGCGTCGCCCTGGGCGACGGCCACCACGCGCGGACCGGCGTCCAGCAGCGCCTGCTGGTTCGGCGGCGGCTGGATGTTCCCGGCGCTGGAGACGACCTGCGCGTAGCCGGCCTGCTCGCCGAGCGGCGAGGACGGCAGCAGCAGCAGGAACTCGCGCCGCTCCTGCTCGGGGTCGAGCTGGCGGCGCTGCGGGCTGTCGCGCGGCTCCGGTGCGGTGGCGACGCGCTCGCTCAGCGAGCGCAGCCCGTCGTCGACCGAGTCGCGCAGCTGCGCGCGCACGAAGACGTAGGTGGCGACCGAGGCCAGCGCCACGGCGAGCGCCACGGCCAGCGCGGCGGACATCATCAGGCGGCGGCGGTAGCTCATGTCCCCAGCCGGAAGCCGACGCCGCGGACGGTGTGGATCAGGCGCGGCTCGCCGCCGTCCTCGGTCTTGCGCCGCAGGTAGCCGACGTAGACGTCGAGCGAGTTCGAGGTGGCGCTGATGTCATGACCCCACACGCGCTCGTAGATCATGTCGCGCGGCAGCACCTGCTCGGGGTTGCGCAGCAGCAGCTCGAGCAGCCGTTGCTCGGTGCGCGTGAGCTCGAGCGGGCGGTCGCCGCGGTAGGCGCGGGCGCTGGCGAGGTCGAGCGTGAGGTCGAGGTAGCTGAGGCGCTCGTGGTCGTCGCCGTTTGCGCGCCGCAGCAGTGCGCGCACGCGCGCGTTGAGCTCGTCGAGCGCGAACGGCTTGACCAGGTAGTCGTCGGCGCCGGCGTCGAGCCCGGACACGCGGTCGCCGACCGCGTCGCGGGCGGTCAGCATCAGAACCGGAGTCATGTCACGGCGCGAACGCATGCTGCGGCAGACGGCCAGGCCGTCGACGCGCGGCATGCTGACGTCGAGCACCACGGCGTCGTAGTGGGCGGCCGCGAGCCGCTGGAGCGCCTCGGCGCCGTCGGGTGCGGTGTCGACGTCGTAGCCCTCCATGCCGAGGGCGCGGCGAAGCGTGCGCGAGAGCGCGGGGTCGTCGTCCACGACGAGCAGTTTGTGCGAGCGATTGGACACCTCCCCACGATTATCGGCTGTTTCTTAGAGACCTCTCACACCGGCGGTCGATGTTCCCGCCGAGGGCTGCCGATGAATCTGACCCGTCTACAGACGTTCGTCGAGGTCGTGCGGTGCGGCACATTCGCCGCGGCCGCCGACGCGCTCTCGTTCACGCCCTCGGCGGTGTCCCAGCAGATGACGAAGCTCGAGGCCGAGACCGGCACGTCGCTGCTCGTCCGCGAGGCGAGCGGCGTTCGGCTCACTGAGGCCGGCCGGCTGCTTCACGAGCACGCCATCGGGATCGTCGAGGCCGTGCGCCACGCGCAGGCTCAGCTCGAGGCGCTCGAGGCCGAGCAGGTCGGCCGCCTGCGGCTCGGAGCCTGTCCGGTGGCCGCCGGCGCGGTGCTGCCTCGAGCGTTGCGGCTTCTGCGCCGGCGGCTGCCGACGGCGGACCTCCTGCTCGAGGAGGCCGCCGGCGAGGAGACGCCGCAAGGCGGTGCTCGACGGCCGGCTCGAGGTCGGCGTCTGGGTGTCGCCCGTCGGCGCCGAGGAGGACCCGCGGCTCGTCGAGACCGTGCTGCGGCGGGAGCCGCTGTGCGCGGCCATCCCCGCCGACCATCCGCTGACGCGGCTCGACGAGCTCGACGACGAGGCGCTCGCCGCCACCCCGCAGGTCGCGGGCTACAGCCTGCGCACCGCGCTCGCGCTGGTCGCGGCCGGCGAGGGCTGGGCGCCCGTGCCCGCCCTGGCCGCCGAGCCGCTCCCGCCGGGCCTCGCGCTGCGGCCGCTGGCGGGCGCTCCCGAGTGGGAGCTGCGGGCCGCGCGCCCGGCGGCCGAGGTGCTGTCGGTCGGCACGCTGGCCGTGATGGATGCCCTACGGCGCGTGAGCGCCGTTCACGGCGGCGATCAGCAACGCTTGTTGCGCGCCGCACACGCGTAGCGACCGCCGGGGCGCCAAGTTCTCATCCGGTTGCGGCGCCGGTACGCAGTTAACCGGCATGAGACTCACGATTCTCCTTGCGGCTGCCGCGCTGTCCATCGGCGTGGCGGCCTGCGGCAGCGACGACGAGTCGTCGTCGACGCCCACCAGCCCGGACCCGGTCGCTCAGGTCGACCAGCTCTCCGGCCGCGCCACGGCGGTCACGCTCGACGCAGGATTCGTCGAGGCGCTGACGTCGCTCAAGCTCACGCCGGGCCCGCTCGGCGCGGCGTCGATCAGCAAGGCCGGGGTGGCCTCGTTCCCGATCACGGGCGGCAACGTGACCTACTACGAGCCCGGCTCGGTGAGCCCCTACGTGCAGGGCGAGATCGACCATGACGGCGCCGGCCTCAGCCTCGAGGGCGGCGGCAAGCGCGTCGAGCTGACCGACTTCGTCGTCGATCCCGGCGCCTCGGTGCTGACCGGCAAGGTGACCGTCGACGGCGAGGTGGCGGCCGAGACCGCGCCGTTGTTCTTCCTCGACGGCCGCACGCTGAACCCGCTCGAGGTCAACGACAACGGCACCGCCGTGCTCGAGGGCACGACGGTCAAGCTCAAGGCCGAGGCCGCCGACCTGCTCAATCAGACGTTCGGCGTCGACGCGCTGACCGAGGGCCTGGTCATCGGCGTCGCCAAGATCACCATCAATACGTCGCGCTTAGGCAGGTGTCGCGGACCCGCTCGGTGTGGCGGGCCTGGAGCTCGATCACGCGGTTCATGAACTCGGTGAACCGCGTGATCTCGCTGTCTGAGAGGTCGTCGATGATCGCCTGCGACTCTGCGAGCAGCGGGCCGAGCAGCGGCTCGCTGACCTCCCACAGCTTCGGCGTGGCCTCGATGCGGACGCGCCGCCGGTCGCTCGGATCGGCCACCCGCTGAGCGATCCCGGCCTTCTCGAGCCGGTCGATCACGGCGGTCACGGCGCCGGTCGTGAGCCCGGCCGCCTTCGCAAGCTCGCCGGCCGTCATCCCGCCCGCCTGGTCGATCAGGTCGGCGCAGCGGGCGTCGGTGCGGTTGATGCCGATGTGGTCGGCCATCGCCTGGTCGAAGTTGTCGACCCCGGTCTGGTAGGCGCGGACCGCGTTGCCGAACGCGGCTTCGAGGTCTTCTCTTGACACCTAAGTCTCTTGATCTCTAAGATACTTGCCTATGAAGACAAGTGTACATGCGATCGAGGCGGAAGCCCTGGTCAAGACGTACGGGGACGTGCGGGCGCTCGACGGCCTGAGCCTCGCGGTGCCGGCGGGCACGATCTTCGGCCTGCTGGGTCCGAATGGCGCGGGCAAGTCGACGACCGTGCGCATCCTCACCACGCTGTCGCGAGCCGACGCGGGGTCGGGCCGGGTGGCGGGCCACGACGTGCTCGCCGACCCCGCCGCCGTGCGGCGCTCGATCGGCTGCGTCGGCCAGCGCTCGGGCATCGACGTCGAGGCCACGGGTGTCGAGAACCTGATCCTCCAGGGCCAGATCCACGGCCTGCGCGGTCGCGACCTCGCGGCGCGGGCGGCCGAGCTGCTCGACCAGTTCGGGCTCTCGGAGGCGGGCGGGCGGATCGTGAAGACCTACTCGGGCGGCATGCAGCGGCGGCTGGACATCGCGATGGCGCTGGTGCACCGGCCGCAGGTGCTGTTCCTCGACGAGCCGACCACCGGCCTCGACCCCGAGGTGCGGGCCGAGATGTGGCGCGAGATCGACCGCCTTACACGCGACGAGGGCCTCTCGATCCTGCTCACCACGCACTACCTCGAAGAGGCCGACCGGCTCGCCTCCGAGCTGGCGATCGTCGACCGCGGCCGCGTGGTCGCCGGCGGGTCGCCGGAGCGGCTGAAGGCCGAGCTGCGCGGCGACTCGATCCACGTCGAGCTCGGCTTCGCGGCCAACGGCGCCGTGCACGCCGCGCTCGATCCGCTGCCGGGCATCCGCGAGCTCGTGGTCGAGGGCTCGTCGCTGCGCGCCCGGGCCGACGAGGGGGCCCGCGCGGTGCCCGCCGTGCTCGGCGCCCTGGAGGCCGGCGGCATCGACGTCGCGTCGGTGACCGTCTCGCGCCCCTCGCTCGACGACGTCTACCTCCGCCACGCGGGAAGGAGCTTCGAATGAGGCACACGTTCTACCTGGCGCTGCGCGACCTGCGGGCGCTCTGGCGCCAGCCGTGGTTCGTCGCGGTCACGCTCGTGCAGCCGCTGATCTGGCTGCTGCTGTTCGGCGAGCTGTTCAAGAGCATGGCCGACCTCCCCGGGTTCGGCGACGAGTCCTACATCGCCTACCTGGCGCCCGGGATCGTCGTGATGTCGGCGCTGTTCTCGTCCGGCTGGAGCGGGATGGCGACGATCGAGGACATCAACCGCGGCGTCACAGACCGGCTGCTGGTGTCGCCGGTGCGGCGGTGGGCGCTGATCGCCGGCCGCGTCGCGCAGGCGGGGGTCGTGATCGTCGTCCAGTCGCTGATCATGGTGCTCATCGCCCTGGCCGTGGGGGCGAGCTTCGCCGGCGGCGTGCTGGGCGTGGTCGTCCTGATCGTGCTCGCCGCGCTGCTCGGCTCGGCGCTCGCCGCCCTTTCGAACGCGCTCGCGCTCGTGACCCGCCAGGAGGAGTCCCTGATCGGCGCCGTCACGTTCCTGGTGCTGCCGCTGACGTTCCTGTCGACGGCGCTCGTGAGCGAGTCGCTCATGCCGGGCTGGATGCAGACGGTCGCTGCCGTCAACCCGGTCGACTGGGCGATCGAGGCCGGTCGCAGCGCGACCGCCGCGAGCCCCGACTGGGGCCTGATCGCGCTCGACGCCGGGCTGCTGACCGCGCTGCTGGCGCTGTGCGGCGTGCTCGCTACGCGGGCGTTCCGGAGCTATCAGGCGAGCGTCTGAAGACGCATCTCGCCGAGGGTGCGAAGAGGCGCTGCCCGTCGGGCAGCGCCTCGTGCGCGCCGATCACGAGCGTCTCCGTCACGCTCGCGATCCGTTGGAGCGTCGCGTGCTGGGTCGCGTCGTCGAAGTAGGTGAAGGCGACGTTGCGGCACAGGACGAGGTCGAACGGGCCGGCGGGCGGCTCGTCGCGGACGTCGTGCAGCGCGAACGCGACGTGCCGGTAGCGCTCGTCGAGCACGCCGTCCACGAACGCGTCGCGGTCCGGCAGCTCACGCAGCGCCGAGTTCGGATACCGTGCCGCCTCCGCTCGCCGGAGCATCGCCGGGTCGACGTCGGTGGCGAGGATGTCGAGCCCGTCGCACAGGAGCGCCAGCGTGTACGGCTCCTCGCCGCTCGCACAGCCGGCGCTCCACACCCGCATGCCCGGCCGCAGCACCTCGTCGCGCAGGAACTCGAAGACCCCGCGGTCGCGGTTGAACCGGCTGATCGTCACGTTCATCAGCCCATCCAGCACCGTCCACTCCTCCGGGTGCCGCTCGAGCTGCTCCCGGTACGCCTCGAACCCGTCCAGCCCGAGCTCCACGACGCGCTGCCGAACCCGTCGGCACACCTGCCGTCGCACCTTGCGATAGCCGGCCCACCGGCGCCCCATCCGAGGCAGCGCCCACTGCAGAAACGCGACGCAATCCATTTGTTGAGGGTCTGACCCCTTGAGTCACCCCGACTCAAGGGGTCTGACCCTCAACAGTGTTGTGGGGCGAGACTTCCGACGCAGTTCCTAGTGTCATCGTGGTGATTCGTGCACAGGAACTGCTGCGGAACCTCGCTGGGCCGGACGCCGAGTTCCGCAAGCACCAGCTCGAGGCGGTGCGTGACCTGGTGGACGACCAGGCGCGCGTGCTGTGCGTGCAGCGGACCGGTTGGGGGAAGTCGGCGGTCTACTTCATCGCCGCCGCACTGCTGCGTGAGCGCGGCGCCGGGCCGGCGCTGATCGTCTCGCCGCTGCTGGCGCTGATGCGCAACCAGATCGCGGCGGCCGAGCGGCTCGGGATCCGCGCGCACACGATCAACTCGACGAACCGGGACGCGTGGGAGGAGGTGCGCGGGCTGCTGGAGTCCGACGCCGTCGACCTGCTGCTGATCAGCCCCGAGCGGCTCGACAACCCGCAGTTCCGCGCCGACTTCCTGCCGCTGTTCGCGCAGCGCGTCGGGCTGCTGGTGATCGACGAGGCGCACTGCATCAGCGACTGGGGGCACGACTTCCGGCCCGACTACCGGCGGCTGGAGGAGATGCTCGCGCGGCTGCCGGAGGGCGTCGCCGTGCTGTGCACGACGGCGACGGCCAACGACCGCGTCGTGGCCGACGTCGAGGAGCAGCTGGGCGGGACGCCGCGCACCTACCGCGGCCCGCTCGGCCGCGCCAGCCTGCGGCTCGAGGTCGTCGACCTGCCCGGCCAGGCGGACCGGCTCGCCTGGCTCGCCACCCACCTGCCGCAGATGCCGGGCTCCGGCATCGTCTACACCCTGACCAAGCGCGACGCCGAGCTCGTCGCCGACTGGCTGAACGGCCGCGGGATCGCCGCCGAGGCCTACTCCGGCGAGATCGAGAGCGAGCGGCGGATCGAGGTCGAGGAGCGGCTGCTGCGCAACGACCTCAAGGCGGTGGTGGCCACGAGCGCGCTGGGCATGGGCTACGACAAGCCTGACCTCGGCTTCGTCGTGCACTACCAGGCGCCCGGCTCGGTCATCTCCTACTACCAGCAGGTCGGCCGCGCCGGCCGCGGGGTCGACCGCGCGGAGGTCGTGCTCCTGCGCGGCGCCGAGGACCGCCGGATCCAGGACTTCTTCATCCAGCAGGCGTTCCCGGCGCGCGAGCTCGTCGACCGCGTGCTGACGAGGCTGGAGGACGGCGGCGCGACTGCGCGCGAGCTGATGGCCGAGGTCAACCTCGGGCGCGGGCGGATCGACGCGCTGCTGAAGGTGCTCGACGTCGAGGGGGCCGTCGCTCGGGACGGATCGCGCTGGACGCGCCTCGACTCGGGCTGGACGTACGACGCGGAGCGCTACGCCCGCGTCACCGCGCTGCGCCGGCGAGAGCAGGAGGCGATGGCCGCCTTCGGCGCCGACGGCCGCTGCCTGATGCGCGCGCTCCAGGAGGAGCTCGACGACCCGGACCCGCAGGACTGCGGCCGCTGCTCGGTCTGCGCCGGCCCGCGCTACGCCGGTGAGCTCGACCCCAAGCTCGTGCGCGAGGCGGCGCTGCTGCTGCGCTCGCGACCGATCGTGCTGGAGACCAAGAAGATGGCGCCCGACGAGACGGGCGCCATGCGCAAGATCCCCGAGGACGTCCGCGCCGAGGAGGGTCGCGCGCTGGCGCGGCTCGGCGACGGCGGCTGGGACCCCGTCGTGCAGGCGGGAAAGCGCGGCGGCGCGTACGACGGCGAGCTGCTCGATGCCGCCGCCGAGGTCGTCCGCGCCTGGGGCGTGCCGCTCGCATGGGTCACCGCCGTACCGTCGCCGCTGATGCCCGACTTCGCGAGCCGCCTCGCCGAGAAGCTCGGGCTGCCGTACGTGCCGGCCCTCGAGCGCGTCGACGCCCGCCCGCCGCAGCGCGACATGGCCAACTCGGCGCAGCAGGTCGCCAACGTGCGCGGCGCCTTCGCGGTGAGCGGCGAGCTGCCGCCGGGCCCGTGCCTGCTGGTCGACGACGTGCGCTTCAGCGGCTGGACGCTGGCGATGCTCGCCGGCCAGCTCCGCCGCCGCGGCGCTCCGGCTGTCTATCCGTTCGCCTTGACGAGCGCGTTCTGAACTGCGGCATTGAGGGGGTGGCCTCGGCCGGGATGTGCGCATCGTGGAAGCCGTCGCTCCGGCCGGGCGTGGTGGCGTTGACAACCGTCGGTATACGACCGTAGACAACCCCACCGTCCGAGATCGGCGCTCGTCGGACTCGATTGGCCGCCTTTCCTTGCGCATCGCGGAAACACCGGCGCGCGGAGCCCACCCCACCCTCCCTGCAAGCGGGGTTTACGCCTCGATCCCCGTCGACTCATGCGGCAGCCCAACGGGCTTGGACTCCGGAGAGCCGCGCTGGCGCAGGTAGATGCTCAGCACCACCATCGAGCCGACGGCGAGGAACTCGGACTGCCAGTTCTGGAGCGTCGTCTCCCAGAAGTCGGCGGTTCCGACGTACTGCACCCAGCCGAGCGTCGACTCGTCGTGCTCGAGCGCCTGCTCGTTGTAGACGCGCCAGCCGGTCAGGGAGTGGGCGAGCCACGAGCCGATCCAGATCGTGCCCATCACGATCAGCAGCGAGTTCGAGTACAGGAAGAGCTTGAGCCCGTGGTCGCGGCCCTCGACGAGCTGCTCCGCGTCCGACTGGGTCCCGACCTCGTCGACCTTCTTGGACTCCGGCGAGCCCTTCTGGACGAACCAGACCGTGGCGAAGATGAACAGCGTGAACTGGAGGTACTCCGACTGCCAGTTCTCCATCACCGCCTGCCCGAAGTCGGCCGAGACGACGTAGCTCGTCAGCGACCTGGTCTCGCTCCCGTGTGCGATCGCCTCGTTGTTGAACTCGGCGTTGCCCGCGATCGCCTGGCCGATCAGCGCGGCGACGAAGATCGCGAAGAAGAACAGCGAGAGGCTGTGGTCGCGCAGCGTCTTCAAGGGTTCACGATCCCGATCACCGTGAAGAACGCGATCCCGGTCACGATGACGACGAGGTAGAGGACGAAGACGGCGCGCATTGGCTCTCAGGCCGGCGAGGTCATCACCAGCGTCGCAGTGACTGCTTCCCCAAGCGCCTCGTAGACATGCGCCGCGGATCCGTCGAAGGCCGCGAAGTCGCCCGGCCCGAGCTCCACGGGATCGTGCTCCGGACCCACCCGCAGCCGCCCGGAATGGACGAGCAGCTGCTCGACCACGCCCGCCTGGTGCGGGTCCGCGCGGCGGGCGCGTCCAGGCAGCACGTGAAGCTCATAGACCTCCATTCGCGCGCGATCGACCTGCCCCTGCCGCAGCAGCCGGGCCTGGAGCACCGGGCCTGACACGTGCGGGCCCTCGCCGGCGCGCACGACCTGCACGGCGGGCGCCTCGGCCTCGACCAGCAGCTCCGCGAGCGTGACGCCGAGCACCGAGGCGAGCCCGTAGAGCGTCTCCACGGTCGGGTTCCCGCGCCCCGCCTCGAGCTCGGCGAGCGTGGCGCGCGCCACGCCGGAGGCGCGGGCGAGGCCGGCGGCCGAGAGACCGCGTTCGGCGCGCAGCCGGCGGACGTTGGCCGCGATCGTCTTGACCGAGTCGTCCATACTGTCTAATATAACGGCATGTCAGACGGTAAAACATTCAAGCGAGCGCAGCGGCTGAGGGACGTTCAGGGCTTCGGGATCGACCGCCTCGCCGACGCCGCGGATGCCCGGCCCGACGACGGCTGGCCCGTGCTCCGGATGGAGAACCTCGACACCGACCTGCCGCTCCCGCCCGAGGCGATCCCCGAGACGATCAGGGGCCTCGAGACGCCTGAGGCCAACAGCTGGCTGCCGTTCACCGGCGACCGCGACCTGCGCGCCGCCGTCAGCGACTTCCTCGCCGAGCGCACCGGCCGGCGCTATGACCCCGAGCGCGAGATCCTCATCACCAGCGGCGGCACCGAGGCGATCCTCGACGTCATGCTCGCCACCGTCGACCCCGGCGACGAGGTGCTGCTCACCGATCCGACCTACGCCGGCATCGTCAACCGCGTGCGGCTGGCCGGCGGCAGGCCGCTCCTCGCGCCGTACCGCGTCGACGACGGCGAGTGGCGGCTCGACCTCGACGCCTTCGCGGCCGCAGCTGCCACGAAGCCGGTCCTCGCGGTGCTGATGAGCCCGAGCATGCCCTCCGGCGCAGTCCTCACGCGCGACGAGTGGGCGGCCGTCGCCGACATCCTCGGCGAGCACGAGGTGCCGCTGCTCTACGACGCCGCGATGGAGCGCCTGCTGTTCGACGGGCACGAGCTCGTCCACCCGCTGCACTTCGACGGCATGGCCGATCGCACGGTGATCGCCGGCTCGCTCTCGAAGGAGCACCGCATGATCGGCTGGCGCGTCGGTTGGGTCGCCGGCCCGGCCGACCTCGTCGAGTCGGTCGGCTGGATGCACGTCTACAACACGACGACGCCGACCGGCGTCGCGCGCACCGCCGCCACCGCGGTCCTGCGCGGCGACCAGGGCCACGTCGCCGACGCCGTCGACGAGCTCGAGCGCCGGCGCGACACGATCATGGACGCCCTCGACGGCTGGCCGCTGATCAAGCCCGCCGGCGGCTGGTCGCTGCTGATCGACGCCGTCGAGATGGGCATGACGGCGAGCGAGCTCTCGCGCGCGCTGATCGAGGACGCTGCCATCGCCGCGACGCCGATGACCGGCTGGGGCGGCGAGGTGGCCGATCGTCACGTTCGGCTGGTCTTCAGCGCCGAGCCGGTGGAGCGCCTCGCCACGATCCGCGAGCGGACCTTTCAGATCAGCTCGCCGCGCAGCGCCCGCGCGTAGCGCTCGGCCGAGCGCGCCACCACGCCCGACCCGTCGCGGCGCACGATCCGGTCCCACCAGGCGCCGTAGATCGTGTCGAACGAGTACGGCTCCAGGGCCGCGCCGATCGCGCGTACCGACGACTCCGGCAGCGGGATCAGGTTGGGGTAGCTGTACATGAACCCGACCCACTCGCGGTCTGGGATCACCTGCACGATGTCGCCGACGAGCAGCGCGTCGCCGACGTGCAGCACGGTGCCGCCGGCGAAGTGCCCGCCGCAGCGGATCAGCGTCAGCCCGTCGCCGAGGTCGAGCGTCTCGCCCTCCCACAGATCGATCGCCGGGTCGTCGCGCGTGATCCACTCGCGGTCGTCGGCGTGGAGGTAGACGGGGCAGTCGTACGCGCGCGCCCAGTCGACCATGCCCGTGTAGTAGTGCGGGTGCGAGATGGCGATGCCGGTCAGCTCGCCGAGGTCGGCGTCGCCGGCGAACGGCAGGCAGTCCCACATCAGGCGCCCGCCGCGGTGCGGCACGAGCAGCGCTCGCTGGCCGATGGCGAAGCTCGGCTCGAGCCCCACGCCCTCGAACGCGCCGTCGGGTCGCACGACGGTCTTGCGGTCGAGCTCGTCCGCGGCCACCCAGCGCTGCCCGTCCTCGGGCACCCACTGCCGCGCGTCCTCGCAGATCGGGCAGCGGTCGGGCCGGCCCTCGAAAGGCGCTCCACACGTTTCACATAAGACGATCACGTCGGCGATGATGCCGGTCGTGGACGTCCTGCGCTATGTCGCCTTCTCCGATCGCCCCGACGGCGGCAACCCCGCCGGCGTGGTCCTCGACGCCTCCGGCCTGTCCGACGAGCAGATGCTGAGGATCGCCGCCGACGTCGGCTACAGCGAGACCGCCTTCCTCGCCGGCGACGACATCCGCTACTTCAGCCCGCTCGCCGAGGTGCCGTTCTGCGGCCACGCCACGATCGCCACCGCCGTGGCGCTCGCCGAGCGCGACGGGCCGGGCGAGCGCGTGCTGCGCACCGTCGGCGGCCCTGTGCCGGTCGTCACGCGGCGCGACGACCAGGACCGCCTGACCGCGACGCTGACCAGCGTCACGCCGCACGTCGCCGATGTGGACGCCGCCGACGTCGACGAGGTGCTCGCCGCCCTGCGCTGGCGCCGCGACGACCTCGACCCGGCACTGCCGCCCGCGATCGGCTTCGTCGGCGGCTACTACCTCGTCCTGCCGGTGCGCACGCGCGAGCGGCTCGCCGACCTCGCCTACGACTTCGACCGCCTCGGCGCGATCATGGCCGCGCGCGACTGGACGACGGTGCAGCTCGTCTGGCGCGAGGACGAGCTGCGCTTCCACTCGCGCAACCCGTTCCCGCCCGGCGGCGTGGTCGAGGACCCGGCCACCGGCGCGGCCGCCGCCGCGCTCGGCACGTACCTGCGCGAGCTCGGGCACGTCGAGCCGCCCGCCACGGTGACGGTGCTCCAGGGCGAGGACATGGGGCGGCCGGGCCGGCTGCTCGTCGACCTGCACGCCGACCGGCCGGAGATCGACGTCACGGGCACGGCGGTCGCGCTCGGCTGACGATGGACCAGCAGATCCGGTTCTGCGAGGTCGACGGGCGCCGCGTCGCGGTCGCCACGGTGGGCGAGGGGCCGGCGCTCGTGCTGCCGGCGTACTGGGGCAGCCACCTGGAGCTGGAGTGGTCCTTCCCGGAGTACCGCGCCTTCATCTCCGCGCTCGCCGCGGACCGCACCGTGATCCGCTACGACCGCCTCGGCACCGGGCTGTCCGACCGCGTGCGCCCCGAGCGCCCCGACGTCGAGGCCGAGCTCCGCACGCTCGCGGCCGTGATCGGCGACCGCGAGCCGGTCTCGCTGCTCGGCATCTCGTGGGGCGCCTGCGTGGCGGCCGCCCATGCCGCGCGGCGCCAGGTGGAGACGCTCGCGATCGTCGGCGGATTCGCGAACGGCGCCGACGCCGCGCCGGCTCCGCTGCGCGAGGCGATCCTGGCCACCGTGCGCGCGCACTGGGGAACCGGGTCGCGCATGCTCGCCGACGTCTGGATCCCGGGCGCCGGCGCCGCCGCCCGCGACGCCTTCGCCGCCCTCCAGCGCGCTGCGGCCGACGCCGAGACGGCGGCCGTCATGCTCGAGGCCATCTACGCGACGGACATCCGCCACCTGCTCGGCGACGTGCGGGCGCCGGCGCTCATCGTCCACCGCCGCGACGACCGCGCGATCCCGTTCGAGATGGGCCGCGACCTCGCCGCGCGGATCCCCGGCGCGCGGCTGATCGCGCTCGACGGCGACATCCACCTGCCGTGGCTGGGCGACCGCGAATCGGTGCTCGTCGCGCTCGGGGCGCTCCAGCGGAGCGAGCCCGTGGACGGCCCGCTGAGCGCGCGCGAGCAGGAGGTGCTGCGGCTGATCGCCGACGGCCTCAGCGACGCCGACATCGCCGAGCGGCTGATCGTCAGCCCGCACACCGTCCACCGCCACGTCGCCAACATCCGCGCCAAGCTGCGCCAGCCCTCACGCGCCGCCGCGGCGGCGCACGCGGTCCGCGAGGGCCTCATCTGACGGTCGCGCGGACGTCCGCCGCGAAGGCGTCGACCTCCTCCTCGGCCGTGTCCCACGAGGCCATCCAGCGCACCTCGCCGGTGCCGTCGTCCCAGACGTAGAACGGCCAGCTCTGCTGGAGCTGCTCGGTGACCGCCGGGTCGAGCACCGCGAAGACCGCGTTGGCCTCCACCGGCTGGGTGACGCGCACGCCCGGCAGGTCGCGCACGGCGGCGGCCAGCCGGCGCGCCATCGCGTTGGCGTGCGCGGCCGAGCGCTCCCACAGGTCGCCCTCCAGGAGCGCGTCGAGCTGCGCCGAGATGTAGCGCATCTTGGACGCGAGCTGCATCGCCTGCTTGCGCCGGTACTTGAAGCCGTCGCCGATGTCGTCGCGCAGCAGGACGACCGCCTCGGCGCCCATCAGGCCGTTCTTGGTGCCGCCGAAGGAGACGGCGTCGACGCCGGCGTCGGTGGTCAAGGCCCGCAGCGGGACGCCGAGCGCGGCGGCGGCGTTGCAGAGCCGGGCGCCGTCGACGTGCAGGAGCATCCCGTGCGCGTGCGCCCAATCGGCCAGCGCGGCGACCGCCTCCGGCTGGTAGACGGTGCCCAGCTCGCTGCTCTGGGTGATCGAGATCAGTCGCGGCTGGACGACGTGCTCGTCGCCGATGCGCACGAGCAGCGGCGCCACCAGCTCCGGCGTCAGCCGGCCGTCGGGCGTGTCGACGACCAGCAACTTGCGCCCGGCCCGCTCGGGCGCGCCGCACTCGTCGACGTTCATGTGCGCGGTGCGGGCGCAGACGACGCCCTGCCAGGCATGGGTGAGCGCCTCCAGGCACAGCACGTTGGCCCCGGTGCCGTTGAAGACCGGGAACGCGCGCGCCGACGGCCCGAAGTGCTCGCGGAAGCGCTGCTGCGCACGCGCCGTCCACGGGTCGCCGCCGTACGCGGCGGCGTGGCCCTCGTTGGCGGCGGCGATCGCCTCGATCACCTCGGGGTGGACTCCGGCATGGTTGTCGCTGGCGAAGCCACGGTGTTCGGTCATTGGCCTCCTCCGGTCAGGACAGGCTGATTAGCGTTCGATGCTGCTGAACATTTGGGTAATAACACGGCGTCATGTTGCTCTTCCTGGCAGGGGGAGTGGCGTTGTGGCTTCTGGCTGCCGCGATCATCCTCAGCATCTGCCGCGCGGCGGGGCGTGCCGACCGGCACGCCCGCGGGCGGCTCGCCTCCGGCGCGACCGCCTCGCTCGCCGTCGCGGCGGTCACCTTCCCCCTCGCGGCGGACGATGCGGCCGCGGCGTGCGCCAACCGCGACCTCCCGTATGAGAGCAACCCGGCCGTGGTGCGTGAGGCGATGGTGTGCGAGATCGCCGAGCTGCGCCAGCGGCGCGATGCGCGGGGATTGCGTCCCAGCGCCGAGCTCGACGTCGCCGCCGGCCTCCATGCGGCCGACATGTTCCAGCGAAGGTACTTCTCGCACGTGAGTCCCGGCGGCGGCGATCTCACCGACCGGGCTCGCCGGTCCGGCTTCGCCAAGCGGACCTGCTCGTGGGCGGTCGGCGAGGTCCTGGCCTGGGGCGTCGGATCGCGGAGCACCGCGCGCGGCACCGTCAGGGCGTGGCTGCGCAGCCCGTCGCACCGCCGGATCCTCGTCTCGGAGCGCTACGGCCAGCTCGGCCTGGGGATGCAGCTCGGCACGCCGTACGAGCAGTATCCCGGCGGCGTCACGGTCGCGGCCGTGCTCGGCCGCCGCCACTGCTCGTGAGCGTCCGCCACATGATGCGGGCGTCGAGCCCGAGCGACCACGTGCGCGCGTAGCGGTCGTCGAGCTCGAGCTGCTCGGCGACCGACAGCCAGCGCTCGAGCTGCTCGAGCTGCGCGAGGCCGGTCAGCCCGGGCCGCGCCGGCGGCGCCTCGAAGCCGGGCTCGCGCGGGCGCGGGCCGACGATGCTCATGCCCCCGCAGGCGACGCTCCACAGCTGCGGCAGCGCCGGCACGCCGGCGCGCGCGAGCGGGCCGCCGGCGATCGCGAACGAGCGCACCACGAGCGGCCGCCCGCGAGGGCCGATCCGCTCCTCGCGGCGCAGCACGGGTCCCCCGCGGAGCCGGAGGACGAGCGCCACCCCGGCGATGAGGGGCGCCGTGACCAGCAGCCCGCCGATCGCGACGACCCGGTCGAAGACGTGCTTGAGGAGCAGCGCGCGCGGGTTCGGGCGCGGCGGCGACGACGGCGAACGGGCGTGCGGCAGCGGCGCGTGCCCGTTCGATGTCGACCGTCCTGGTCATCCCCCGTCGGAACCGTACCCGCAGAACCGGCGCTTCAACACACCGGTTCTCAGCCCGCGGACGCGACCGCGCCGCGACGGCGGGTCTGCGAGTGCTCGAGCACCCACTCGAACTCGGCCTGGAGACCGTCGCGCAGCTCGGTCGCGGGCTCGAAGCCGAGTGCGTCGCGCGCGCGGGCGATGTCGGCGCCGGTGTCCTGCACGTCGCCGGACTCGCGCTCGCGACGGCGGACGTCGAGCGGCCGGCCGGCGAGCGCGGCGAGCAGCTCGAGCGCGCCGGCGAGGCTGACGCGCGAGCCGCCGCCGATGTTGTAGGCCTCGCCGCCGACCCCGTCGGCGGCGGCCGCCGCCATCACCGCCGTCACCACGTCGCCGACGAACGTGAAGTCGCGCGTCTGGCGCCCGTCGCCGTAGATCTCGATCGGCGCGCCCGCCGCCGCCGCCTCGCAGAAGCGCCGGAACGCCATGTCGGGTCGCTGACGCGGGCCGTAGACGGAGAAGAACCGCAGCGCGACGGCGTCGACGCCGTGGTTGGCGTGGTAGAGCCGGCACAGCTGCTCGGCCGCGAGCTTGGTCACGCCGTACGGCGACAGCGGCTGCGGCGTGGCGTCCTCGGGCGTCGGCAGCGCCTCCGACTCGCCGTAGATCGACGACGAGGAGGCGTAGACGATGCGCCGGCCGGGCTCGCCCGCCGACGCCTCCAGCAGCCGCTGCGTGGCGCGGATGTTGTTGCGCAGGTAGCGATCGAACTTCTGGCCCCAGCTCGACCGCACGCCCGGCTCGGCGGCGAGGTGGAAGACGGCGTCGCAGCCGTCCAGCAGCGCCTCGACGCGGGTCGTCACCAGGTCGCCGCTGACGAGCGTGAAGCGGTCGTGCTCGCGCGCGCGGACGAGGTTGGCCTGCTTGTGCTCGCGCGGGTAGTTGTCGGTGAAGCAGTCGATGCCGACCACCTCGTGGCCGGTCGCGAGCAGCGCCTCGGCCACCTGCGAGCCGATGAAGCCGGCGCAGCCGGTGACCAGCGCCCTACCCAAGGCTCGCCTCCGCGACCGCCACGGTCGCCTCCACGCGCTCGCTCCAGCCCGGCACCTGGCGCTGGAACGGGTGGGCGGCGCGCGCGAGCACGGCCGCCGCCAGGTGCCACTCGAGCGCGTCCGGCCGCGAGCCATAGCCCTCGAGCAGCGGCTCGAGCACGGCGTGCAGCTTCTCCAGGTCGCCGGGCCGGCCGCGCACGACGTCGGCCGCGTAGGTCGCGAGGTCGAGCGCGGGCGCGGCCACGCACAGCTGGTCGAAGTCGACGACCGCGATGTCGTCGTCGCGCACCAGCAGCTGGTCGACGTGGAAGTCGCCGTGCGCCGGCACCAGCGGGAGCCCGGCCGGAAGGGCGTCGCCGAGCCGGCGCACGAGTGTGTCGAGCCGAGCGCCGAGCTGCGGCAGCACGGTCTCGACGAGCTCCGCCTTGCGCACCGCCGAGTCGAGCACGCGCTCAGGCGGGTAGGCGAGGGCGGGCGCGAGGTCGGCGCGCTGGAGCGTCGCCGCCATGGCGCCGGCCTCCGCCGCGACGTCGGCGGCCTCGCCGGCGGTACGGCCCTCGATTCGCTTCTGCGCCGTGAGCCGCAGCTCCGGCACGGCGCCGACGAAGGCGGCGGTCGGCAACGGGCCGTCCTGTGACGCCTGGAGGCCGGCGAGCGCGGCCTCGAACTGGCGCTCGCGGCCATAGGCCTTCAGCACGAGGCCGTCGAGGCGGAGCACCGCGCGGCCGCGCGGCTTGTAGCCGATCAGCTTCGGTTCGCCGTCCACGCCGAACCGGCGTGCGAGCTCCTCGCCGAGCGCCGGCAGTCGCGGATCGAACGGCAGCCACGTCACGAGCGTCTCGAGCTCGTCGTCGTAGGTCGGCACGCGGCCGGTGACACGTCGCGCGCGCTCGGCGTACTGCGGCCGCCGGGCCCGCTCCGCGAGATCGACGCCGGCGATGCTGGTGGCGACGGCGTCTCCGGTGCCGGCACGGTAGTGGACGGCGACGAGCTCTCCGGGCTTGTAGACGACCCGGCTGATGGCAACCTCGCTGGGCGGCACGTCGAGGACCTCGGCCATCGTGTCCGAGTCGAGCAACCGCTCGAGCTGCGGCAGCGCGGGGTCGAGCGTGCGGCCACGGTCGACCACGCGGCCGCGCTCGAGCCGCACCACGCGGTCGGCCATCCGCGTCAGCCGCGGCGAGTGGCTGACGAGGATCGTCGTGCGCCCGCGCATGAGCGTCTTCAGCCCGCCGAGCAGCTTCGCCTCGGCGGCCGCGTCGAGGCCGGTGGTGGGCTCGTCCAGCAGCAGGATCGGCGGGTCGCGCAGCAGCGTCCGGGCGACGCCGATGCGCTGGCGCTGGCCGCCGGAGAGCCCGGCGCCCTGCGGCCCGAGCTCGGTGTCGTAGCCGTCCGGCAGCTCGCAGATGAAGTCGTGCGCGGCGGCCGTGCGTGCGGCGGCGACGATCTCCTCGTCGCCCGCGTCCGAGCCGTACGCGATGTTGTCGCGGACGCTGCCCGTGAAGAGCACCGTCTCCTGGAGCAGCATGGTGACCTGGCCGCGCAGCCACTCCAGCGCGCAGTCGCGCGCGTCGCGGCCGTCGATCAGCACGCGGCCCTCGGTGGGGTCGTGGAAGCGCGCCACCAGGGCGCCGAGCGTCGACTTGCCGACTCCCGACGGGCCGACGAGAGCGACGCACTCCCCGGCCTCGACCCGCATCGAGACGTCGTGCAGCACAGGCCGCGCGGAGTCGTAGGCGAATGACACGCCCTCGAGCGCCACGTCGCCGGCCGCGCGCCCGCCGCGGTAGGCGCCGGGCCGCTCCTCGAGCACGTCGTCGGCGGCGAGGATCTCGGCGATCCGGTCGGCCTTGGCCATCGTCGCCGCGACCTTGGTGCTCTCGCGCGCGAGGCTCTTGAGCGGGTTGTAGGCCTTGCGCGTGTAGCTGACGAAGACGAGCAGCTCGCCGGGGGAGAGCGCGCCGGCCGCGACCCGCATCACGCCGACGACGATCACGAGCGCCGTCCCGATCGCGCGCACGCGCGCCCACCAGGCCGTCGAAGCCGGCCTGGAGGCGGGCGATGTCGACCCCGACCGCCATCCGCTGCTCGCTGCCGGCGCGCACGCGGTCCGCCTCGAGCCGCTCGGAGCCGAACGCCTTGACGACGGCCATCGCCGACAGCGCCTCGCCGGCCATCGACGCGATCCGCCCCTCGTGCGCGCGCCGCACGCGCGCCGTGCTGCGCACGCGGCGGCGGTAGATCCAGCTGATGCCGAGCAGCGCCGGCGTGGTGGCGAGCGAGATGAGCGCCAGCACCGGGTCGATCACGAGCAGGACGACGGTCATCCCGAGCGACAGCAGCGCGGCCTGCGTGATCGCGCCGAGCTGCTGCGCGAACAGGTCGCCCATCGCGTTGACGTCGCCGGTCACGCGCGTGAGCAGGTCGCCCTTCTGGCGCTTCTGGTGGAAGGCCAGCGACAGCCGCTGGAGGTGGTCGTAGACGGCGATCCGCAGCTCGTGGCTGATCCGCTCGCCCGCCGTCTGCAGCCACAGGTTCGAGAAGTAAGTCGCGGCTGCCTCGGACAGCGCGATCAGCAGCACGAGGACGGCGACGCCGATCAGCATCCGCCAGTCGCTGCCGTCGAGCGCGAACGGCGCCTGGCGGACGAGCAGCTGATCGACGACGATCGCGAGCGGCCACGGCTTGGCCAGATCGGCGGCGGTCAGCACGCCGCTGGCGGCGCCCGCGCCGGCGAGCGCCTTCCACTGGCGCTGGACGTACGGCTTGAGGGCGCGGGCGGCGGGGCTCATGGGCTCGCCACCGTCGAGAGCACGGCCGGCCGGGGGTCGCTGCGCATGAGCTGCCACAGCTCCTGGCAGGTGCCGTGGCCGCCGTCGAGGTCGATCGCCGGCGTGGTCGGCACGAAATCCTCGAGCCGCCGGATCTCGCGGGCGAGGGTCGCCGCCCCCGGGCGCTCGAGCACCCGCAGCACGCCGAGGTCCGCGAGCCGGCGGGCGCGCCGCAGCTGCTCGTCCTCCTCCGGCGTCGCATACGGGACGACCAGCGCGGGGACGCCGGTGCGGACGATCTCGAGCGTCGTGTTGTAGCCCGCCTGGCTGACCGCCGCGGCGGCGCCGGCCAGCTCGGCCGCGAGGTCGGGCACCGAGCGCAGCAGCTCGAGCGCCGGGACGCCGGCCGCCTGCGCGCGCAGGCGCTCGAAGGCGTCGTCCGGCATCAGCGGCCCGGCGATCGCGCGCATCGGCAGGCCGGTGCCGATCCGCTGCGCCTCGATCGCCGCCCGCAGCAGCGGCTCGCCCACGAGCCCGCCGCCGGCCGAGACCACGACCCGCCGCTCCCGCGGCCGGGATCGTGTGCGTGCCGACGACGAAGCCCGTGTAACGGACGGGGACGGTGAGCTCGGTCGGCCGGCCCCGAAGGTCTCCTCGAGCCGGGCGAAGCGCGGGTCGCTGTGGACGAGGATCGCGTCGAGGTGCGCGTTGGCGAGCCGGCACGCGCGCTCGTCGTGGCCGGCCTGGTCGTCGCGGCCGGTGACGAGGATGTCGCGCAGGCTGCATGCCGTCATGGCGCCGCCCTCGCGCGCGAGCTCGAGCAGCGGCACCAGCTCGCGCGCGAACTTCGCGCGCCCGAACGGGAACAGCTCGACGAAGACGACGCCGGGCTGGAGCGTGCGCAGCGTGCGCAGGAGCAGCTCCCCGCGCACCGCCCATGCGCGCTCGACCGTGAACCGCGGGTCGTGGCTGATGAAGCGCGACCCGGCGCCGACGCCGAGCGGCGGCAGCGCGACGATCTCCACTCCGGCGGGCGGGTCGATCTCCTCCGGCAGCGTGCCGCCGCACACGAGCACGACGCGGAACCACTCGGCCAGGTGCGCGCAGAGCGCGTAGGAGCGCGTGAGGTGGCCGAGGCCGACCGAGTGCTGGCAGTAGAAGAGCAGCGGCGGCCTCATGCGCGACTCCAGCAGCGGTTGGAGGCAGACCAGCAGCGACGGCCGCACGCGGCTGACGGCGGGCAGCGCGGCGCGCGCCAGCACCGAGGCGCCGGTGTGCCAGCGCAGCGAGCGGGCGGTGGGCGTGGGGCGGATCTCGGCGTAGCCGTCGAGCAGCGCCGCCGCGAGCGCGCTCCTCGGCGGTCGGCGACAGGCGGTCGATCACGCGCGCCACGCGCAGGCGGGCCAGCACCTGGCCGAGGTCGGCGGCCGCCGGGCCGGCCGAGGCGTCCTCGAAGTCGATCAGCGTGACGCGCTCGTCGTCGAAGATCGCGTTGCGCAGGTTGGCGTCGCCGTGCAGGTAGACGGGCGGGCCGGCGGCGTCGCCGAGGTCGCCGAGCAGGCGCGCGAGCAGCTCGGCGGCGAGCGGGCCGGCGTCGGGGCGGGCGCGCGCGATCACGCTGACGGCCTTGGCGAGGCGCTCGATGTCGAGCCGCTCGAAGCGGTCGCACGGCAGCGGCGAGCGCTCGTGCAGCGTGGCGAGAGCGGCGCCGAGGCGGCGCAGCGCCTCCGGCAGCTCGGCCTCGTCGAGCGCCTCGAGCGAGCGGCCGTCGACGGCCTCGACGGCGAGCGCGCCGTCGAGCGCCGAGGTGCCGATCACGCGCGGCACGTGCAGGCAGTTGCTCTCGGCGGCGCGGGCGTCCTCGAGCCGGCGCCGCTCGCGCTCGGCGACGCCTCCGGTGTGGACCTTGGCGTACGCGAGCACGCGTCCGTCCTCGGCGGTGCACTCGGCGCTGGCCGAGCGCTCGGCCGAGTAGGCGACCAGCCGCGGCGTCACGCTCGGGCGGCCGACCAGGCGGTCGAGCGTGCCCGATCGCCCGGCGAGCAGCGGCAGCGTGGTGAGCCGGCGGTCGTTCGGGAACGTCCAGAAGACGGCGTCGAGCTCGGGGACGTGGACGACGGGGCGCAGCGGAGGCGCGGGCACGGCGGACGACAGCGCGCGGTGGTAGGCCACCGCGCTGGCGCCGGGCGCGAAGCCGCGCGCGGCGATGTGGTGGTCGCGGCCGCCGGCGACGACCCGGTAGACGACGCGCAGGCCGTCGCCGACGCGGTACTTGGCGAACTTGCGCCGGCATTCGTCGACGGGCTCGCCGTCGAGCAGGCGGCCGGACAGCAGCTCGGCGACGCGCCGGCCGTCGAGCAGCTCGTCGCGGTGCGGGACGGCCGGGTCGGGGGCGAGCATCATCGCGGCAGCAGCTCCGTCCGGAATGCCGCGTCGCGGCCGCGGGCGACGGCGCTGACCACGGGCGCGGCGTGCTTGACGCCGTAGCGGGGCGAGATCCAGCCGGGCTCGATCGCGATCTCGTCGGCGCCGTCGATCACCAGCGCCAGGCCGGGCGCCAGCACGGCCGAGCCGGACGTGTAGGCATCGCCGGGCGGCAGGTGGAAGCGCAGGTCGTAGCGGTGCTCGGCTTCGCCGGTGAGCGTGTCCTCGATCACCCAGTGGCGGCCGTCGACGAAGCGTGATGCGTGCGCCGGTGGACGGCCTCGTAGGCCGGGCTGTGCGCCTCGCCGGCGAGCTGGTCGTTCGTGCGCCCGAGGAAGCGCGGCTCGGCGGTCGGGCCCTTCGGCGCCTTGCGCGCGTACGGGCGTCTGGTCGAGCCCGTCGACGCAGACGGTGTTGTGCGCGGCCGTGCCCTTGAACCAGTGGCGCAGGTTGGGCTCGCCCTCGGCGTACGTGTAGCGGCCGGGGTCGACGACCAGCGGCCGCCCGCCCGGCGCAGGCCTCGAAGCTGAGCAGGTCGTAGTGGCCGTGGCCGCCGTCGCCGAGCGGGCCGCAGTCGAAGATCAGGAAGCTGTCGCCGCTGCGCTGCGTGAAGTAGCCGCCGTCCGGGAAGTCCGCGCCTTCGTCCGCGGGCTCGACGCCGAGCAGCTCGAGCAGCGCCGTGTAGTCGCCGTTGTCGGCGTCCGAGAGGGCCGGGATCGTGCCGTCGGGCCGGCAGCAGTGGCGGGCGAACTCGGCGGCGCGGGCGAGGCGGTCGTCGAAGCCGGGCGGGAGGTCGACGCCGTGGCGGCGGGCGTTCTCGCGCAGCCCGGCGAACGAGCGCAGGGCGATCATGTGGTAGTGCGTCGAGCACTCGCGGTGCACGCCGTCGGGCAGGAAGTCCTCGGCCAGGTTGCGATCGAGCTCCTCGACCGCAAGGTCGCGGAGCTCGACGTCGTCGAAGGCGAGCGCGACGATCGCGAGCGCGTACAGCTCGAGCGTGCGGTGGTTGCGCTCCGGGGTCAGCGTGTCGCGCACGTGGCGCGCCTCGGCGGCGATCCGCTCGGCGAGCGCCGGCTCGAGCCCGTTCGGCAGCCCGCCGAAGCCCTGCCAGGCGTAGATCCAGTTGACGATCCGGCGGGCGGTGACCTCGCTCGGGTCGCTGTCCGGCGGGACCTGGTGCAGGTAGGAGCGGACCAGCCGCTCCCACGTCTCGCGGTAGCGGGCGTCGCCGGTCGTGCGGTAGGCGTGGGCGAGGTCGAGCCCGTAGTAGAACTTCACCCAGTCGATCCGCCACTCCTCGTCGGCGGGCAGGCCGGCGCCGAGCCAGTCGGGCTCGGTGCCCAGCTCGAGCGTCTCGCCGGCGCACGTGAAGCGCCCGGCGGCGGCGTCCTCGGCGACCTCGCGGTCGCGGTGCAGGTGCTCGATGACGCTGAAGACGGGCTTCACAGCGCCGCCTCGAACAGCTCGGCGAGACGGCGTGCGAGGCGGTCGCCGTCGAACCGCTCCTGCACGGTGCGGCGGCCGGCCTCGGCCACGCGCGCGGCCAGCGCGCGGTCCTCGTGCAGGCGGATGAGGGCAGTGGCGAGCGCGGCCGGGTCGTCGGGCTCGACCAGCAGCCCGTTGACCTCGTCCTCGACGAGCTCGGGGATGCCGGAGACGCCGGTGGCCACCACGGGCGCGCCGGCGGCCATCGCCTCGACCAGCACGTTCGGGATCCCGTCGCGGTCGTTCTCGAGCACGCGGCACGGCATGGCGAGCGCGCCGGCGCGGCGGTACTCGCGCAGCAGCTCGTCCTGGCCCATCGGGCCGGGCAGCGAGATGCGGTCGCCGAGATCGTGGGCTTCGATCCGCTCGCGCACGACGTCGCCGTGCTTGTCGTCCTGGCCGACGATCAGCGCCTCGAAGGGGACGTCGCGGCGGCGCAGCTCGGCGCACGCGTCGACGAAGACGTCGAAGCCCTTCTTGGCCACGAGGCGCCCGACGCCGAGCACGCGCAGCGTGCCGTTGGGCGTCGCGGCCGGCTCCTCCTCGCGCACGAGGCGGGCGAAGTCGGCGTTGAGGCCGTGGTAGACGAGGTGGACCTGCGCCTCGGGCGCGATCCGCTTCAGGTGCGCGACGTTCGCGTTGGTGCAGGTGACCGCGAAGCGCGCGGCGAGCAGCTTGCGGCGCAGCCAGCCCTTGGGGTTGAGCTCGGGCGCGTAGATGTCGCGCGCGTGGCCGGTGAAGCTGAACGGCAGGCCGGCGATCGTCGCGGCGTGCCAGGTGACGGTCGTGGTCCCGTGCGCGAAGTGGGCGTGCAGGTGGCGCACGTCGGGCTGGTGCAGCACGCGGTCGGCGAGCGCGATCGCCTGGACGAGCTCCTTGATGTAGATCTTGCGCGGGCCTGAAAGCGGCGTCCGCCGGTCACGCAGCGCCTGGCGGCCGGCGCGAGCGACCGCGCGTGCGACGCCGAGCGGACGGCGGCGAAGCGTGCGGCGCAGCGCGGGCAGGAACGGCTTCAGGTGGCGCGGGCGCCAGCGGTGCAGCGGCGCGGTGAGCGACGCGGTGTCGGGCAGGTACTGCGGCTCGGCGGCGATCGCGTCGACCACGGGATGGCGCAGCCCGCGCTCGCGCTCCTCGACCGGTTTGAGCACGAACAGCCGCACGCTGACGCCGGCCCGCTCGACCCTGTGGAGCTCGCTCGCGATGAACGTCTCCGACACCCGCGGGAACCCCATCAACACGTAGCCGATCGATGCCTGCCGCCCCTCCGTGAACATCTTCTTCACGACTTACGTTTCTCTTGACGAATGGTTCGATGGCTCGATCCCGTGACCGCGGCGCTCGACGCCGCGCCCTCTCCGGTGCCGGTCTTCTTCCGCGACGACGACGCAGGCTGGGGCGACGACCGGCTCTGCGCGCTGCTGGACCGGTTCGAGGCGCGTGCGCTGCCGATCGACGTGGCCGCGATCCCGCGGGCGCTCGGCCCCGCGATCGCCCGCGAGCTCGCGGCCCGCGGCGTCTCGGTGCACCAGCACGGTTTCGCGCACGCCAACCACGAGCCGGAGGGGCGCAAGTACGAGTTCGGACCGAGCCGCTCGCGCGAGGTGCAGCGGCGCGACATCGAGGCCGGCCGCGAGCTGCTCGCGTGAGCGGCTGGGGACGTGCTGGAGCCGATCTTCACGCCGCCGTGGAACCGCTGCACGGCCGAGACGGGCGAGTGCCTGGCCGAGCTGGGGTTCAGCGTGCTGTCACGCGAGTCGCGCGCCGAGCCGCTCGGCGTGGCGGGCCTGCGCGAGCTGCCGGTCTCGCTCGACTTCGTCCGGCTGGAGCCGGACGAGCTCGCTCGCCGTTTCGCCGCTGCGGCGCCGCCGGTGGGCGTGATGTTCCATCACGCGGAGATGGACGACGCCGAGATGGACCGGGCCGGCGAGCTGCTGGCGCTGCTGGCCGGGCATCCGCGCGTGGTGGCGCGGCCGATGATGGCGTTGGTGTAGCGCCGGCGAACGTCAACTGCGGCTGGGTGGGGAGGCGAGGGAGCCGGCCGTCGCCGATGGTCCCTGGCGCCTTTCCGTCGCTATGCGACGCAAAAGCGCCACGCGCTTGACAGCGACCGCGAGGCCGGCGCTGCGGCCGGGGTTGACGTTCGTCGGCGGCGCGCAGCCGTCAGGGGATCTCGCGCACCATGATCAGGTTCGTCCCGCCCGGCGTGCCGGTCTGCCGCCCGGCGGTCACGACCACGCGTGCGCCGCTCGGCAGCCCCGGCGTGGTCGCGGGCGGCGACGAGGGCGCTGTCGATCATCTCGTCGACCGTCTCGGCGACGCCGACCGCGCACGGGCCGGACGCCCCATTCGAGCGTGAGCTGGTTGGCGGCGCGCGGCTCGTAGGCGAGCGCGATGATCGGCCGCCGGCGGCGGTACTTCGCGCACGCGCGGGCGGCGCCGCCGGTCGAGGTGGGGACGATGAGCGCGGCGGCCTCGACCTCGTCGGCGAGCTCGACGGCCGCGTGCATGACCGCCGCGGCCGCCGTCTCGGCGCGGACCTCGCGGGCGCGGCCGTGGATCTCCGGCGCCTGCTCGGCGGCGTGGGCGATCTCGGCCATCGCGCGCACCGCCTCGACCGGGTAGTCGCCGACGCTGGTCTCGGCCGACAGCATCACCGCGGACGTGCCGTCGATCACCGCGTTGGCGACGTCGGCCGCCTCGGCGCGCGTCGGCTCCGGCGCGTGGATCATCGACTCGAGCATCTGCGTCGCCGTGATCACCAGCTTGCCGGCCTGCGTGGCGCGGTAGATCGTGTCCTTCTGCATCAGCGGCACGTGGGCGACGCCGGCCTCGACGCCGTAGTCGCCGCGCGCGACCATCACGCCGTCGGTGACGGCGATGATCCCGTCGAGCTGCTCGTAGGCCTCCACCTTCTCGATCTTGGCCACGATCCGGGCCTGCGAGCCGTGGGCCTCGAGGCGCTCCCTGAGCTGCTGGAGGTCGGCGGCCGAGCGCACGAACGACAGGGCGACGAAGTCGGCGTCGAGCTCGGCGGCGAGCGCGAGGTCGTCGACGTCCTTGTCGGTGATGGCGGGCAGCTCGGGCCGCGCCCAGGTGACGTTGATGCCCTTGCGGGCGGACAGCGGGCCGGCCGAGCGCACGCGGGCGACGACCTCTCCCTGCCCGACGCTGTCGACCGACAGGCGGGGGACGCCGTCGCCGATGACGATCTCCGAGCGCTCGGTCACGAGGCCGGCGAAGTCTGGGAAGTCGACCACCACGCGGTCGTCGGTGGCCGAGCCGTCGCCGCAGAACACGACGGTCTCGTCGAGCACGAGCGCGCGCGTCTCGGTGCCGGCGGAGAGCCGCAGCTTCGGGCCCTGGAGGTCGAACAGCAGGCCGATCGGGCGGCGCGCGCGGGTGGCCGCCTCGCGCACCTCGCGCGCCCGCCGGCGCAGGTCCTCGTGGTCGCCGTGCGAGCAGTTCAGCCGGGCGCAGTCGAGGCCGGCGGCGATCAGCTCGTCGAGCTTCCCGGGCGGGTCGGTCGCCGGTCCGAGCGTGGCCACGATCTTCGTGTGCCGGCCGTCCATGGCGGGAGTCTTGCAGCGCGGCGCGCTGCCGGGGCGTAGGCTCGCTCGATGCGCCGGCTCCTGGTCGCACTCGCCACGACCCTCGTCGGCGGCGCCGTGCTCGCGCCGCCCGCCTCGGCCGTGCTGACCGCGCGCGAGATCCGGATCGGCGATCACCCCGGCTTCGTGCGCGTGGTGATCGACTTCACGGGCGGCCGCGTGGAGACCGGCGAGGTGGTCGCCACCGACCCGAACCCGTTCCCGGACGGCTTCGTGCGGCTGCCGCTGACGCGCGCGGGCGTCCGGACCACCGCCGACCCGGTGCGCGACGAGGGCGTCTTCGCGCGGATCGCCCAGGGCTCGGGCAAGATCACGATCCGCCTGACCGGCGACGACCGGCGCTTCAAGTACGTCGGCTACTTCGCGCAGCACACGCCGGAACGGCTCGTGCTCGACCTCTACAAGGCGCGGCCGCCGACCGACGCCGCCGAGATCCTGCGCGGGCCGCGGCGGCTGCCTGCGGCTGACCGACCACACCGTGACCCGCCGCCACGTCAACGCCGAGGGCCGCGAGCGCAACCTGTTCGAGCACTCGCTGGTCGTCCGGCTGCGCCGCAGCGGCGGCCGCATCCACCGCCAGAAGGCCGAGACGGCGTTCATGCGCATGTGGAGCACGAGCTTCGACTACCCGGCGGCGCGCGGCAGGACGGGACGCTGGAGGCCGTGGCGCTGTCGGCGAAGGACGGCACGCTGGACTGCCTGGTCCAGGTGCGCGTGCGGATGGGCGGCAGTTAGGGCGCGAACTTCGGCTGGGTGGGGAGGTGAGGGAGCCGGCCGCCTGGCCTGCCGATTGATGGGTTTGTCGACCTGAGGCCGACAAAGTCGACAATCGATCCCGCGCGGGCCTCGATCCCGCCCCCTCAATGCCGCAGTTGTTAGTCTGCCGCGCGTGCTGTTCCCGGCACTCTCGGACCCCACCGACCAGGTCGCGCTCCGCTTCGGCGACCGCACGCTGACCTACCGGCAGCTGCGCGACGCCGCGACCGCTGTGGCGCAACAGCTCGAGGGCAGGCAGCGCGTGGCGGCGTGGGCCGTCAACGAGCCGGAGATCGCCGTCGCCGTCGTCGGCGCGCTGCTGGCCGGCGTCCCGATCACGCCGATCAACCCGAAGGCGGGCAGCAGCGAGCTCAAGCACATCCTGTCCGACTCGGACCCCGAGATCGTGCTCTGCCCGCCCGGGATCGACGCACCCGTGGAGAACCGCGTCGACGTGGACCTCGACGCCAAGGGCGGCGACATCCCGGCCGAGCCGGGCGACGAGGCGCCGGCGATCGTCGTCTACACGTCCGGCACCACCGGCCCGCCGAAGGGCGCGGTGCTGCCGCGCCGCGCGATCGCGAGCAACCTCGACGCGCTCGCCGAGGCGTGGGAGTGGACCGGCGACGACGTGGTCGCGCACGGGCTGCCGCTGTTCCACGTGCACGGGCTGATCCTCGGCACGCTCGGCCCGATCCGGCGCGGCGGCGGCGTGCACCACCTCGGGCGCTTCAGCGCCGAAGGCGGCCGCCAAGGCGCTGGAGGGCGACGCCACGATGCTGTTCGCGGTGCCGACCATGTACCACCGGCTCGCCGCCGAGGCGGAGGGCGACGACGAGCTGTGCCGCGCGTTCGCGAGCGCCCGGCTGCTCGTCTCCGGCAGCGCCGCGCTGCCCGCGATCGAGCACGAGCGGATCGAGCGGCTGACCGGCCAGCAGATCGCCGAGCGCTACGGCATGACCGAGACGCTCATGAACACCGGCGTGCGCGCCTCCGGCGAGCGGCGCCCGGGCTACGTCGGCCCGCCGCTGAAGGACGTCGAGCTACGGCTCGTCGACGACGACGGCAACCCGATCGAGAAGGCCGACGACGAGACGATCGGCGAGATCCAGGTCAAGGGCCCGAACCTGTTCCTCGAGTACCTCAACCGTCCCGACGCCACGGACGAGGCGATGACCGACGGCTGGTTCAAGACCGGCGACCTCGCCACCCGCGCGCCCGACGGCTACATCCGCATCGTCGGCCGCCGCGCCACCGACCTGATCAAGAGCGGCGGCTTCAAGATCGGCGCCGGCGAGATCGAGGGCGCGCTGCTCGAGCACCCCGCCGTCAAGGAGGCCGCGGTGACCGGCGAGCCCGACCCCGACCTCGGCGAGCGGATCGTCGCCTGGATCGTCACGCGCGAGGGCGCAGTCGGGCCTCGCAGGACGAGCTGGCCGGCCACGTCGCCGACCTGCTGACCCCGCACAAGCGCCCGCGCGTGGTCCACTTCCTCGACGAGCTGCCGCGCAACGAGATGGGCAAGGTCCAGAAGAAGAGGCTGACGGCATGAAGGTCAACGGCGAGCACGAGTTCCGAGCCTCGCGCGCGCAGGTCTGGGATGCGCTCAACGACCCCGCGATCCTGGCCGCGACGCTGCCCGGCGCGCGCCGCCTGGAGCCGACCGGGGCGGACGAGTACGCCCTCACGCGTCGACGTCGGGGTCGGCTCGGTGAAGGGCACCTACGAGGGCACCTTCGCCCTGACCGACAAGCGCGAGCGCGAGAGCTGCACGGTCACGGCGACCGCGAGCGGCCGGCCCGGCTCGGTCACCGCCGTCGCCAGCATGCGCCTGGCCGACGACGGACAGGGCGCCCGGATGAGCTACGAGGCCGACGCGAACGTCACCGGCCCGCTGGCCGGGGTCGGCCAGCGGCTGATGGGCGCCGCCGCGCGGCGCACGACGGAGCAGTTCCTGAGCGCGCTGGACGAGCGGATCGTGAGCGGCGCTCCGGCTCCCGAGGCCGCGGTGCCCGGCGCCGCGGTCGTGCCCGGCGCGCACGCCGGCGCCGACCGACGCCAAGGTCATCGTCGGCAGCGCGCTCGGCTGGCTTCGCGCTCGCCCTGATCGGCGTCGCGGTCGGCCGCTGGACCGCACGCCGCTGACGGCCGCCGCCCTACCAGGCAGAATCCGCGCATCGGTTCCGCTGAGAGGAGGGACGATGGCGAGCACGCGCGTTGGGTGGAAGCTCCACGGCGATGGCCGGACGGTCGCGCCGGGCGAGGTGGTGCGGCCGGACGAGCGGCTGAACATGCCGTACATGCTGGGCCTGGGCGGCCAGCACATCCTGGCCATGTTCGGCGCCACCGCGCTGGTGCCGGTGCTGACCGGCTTCCCCGTCACGACGACGATCTTCTTCTCCGGCGTCGGGACGATCATCTTCAACCTCCTCACCCGCAACCGGGTGCCGTCCTACACCGGCTCGAGCTTCGCCTTCATCGCGCCGGTGCTGGCCGCCAAGTCGGAGGGGCTCGAGGCGGCGCTGGCCGGCATCGTGGCCGCCGGCATCGCGCTCTTCCTGGTCGGCCTGATCGTCGACCGCGTCGGCTGGAACGTGTTCGAGTTCCTGTTCCCGCCGATCGTGACCGGCTCGATCGTGGCGCTGATCGGCCTCAACCTCGCGCCCGTGGCGTGGCAGCAGTTCGAGCAGCAGGCGGGTCTCGGCATGATCACGCTCGTCTCGATCCTGATCATCGGCGTGGCGGTGAAGAGCTTCCTGTCGCGCATGAGCGTGTTCCTCGGCGTGGTCGTCGGCTACGTGGTCGCCGGGCTGCTCGGCGACGTCAACTGGGACGGCGTGGACGCCGCGAGCTGGTTCGGGTTCCCGGACTTCATGACGCCCGACTTCAACATGCGCGCGATCCTGCTCGTCGTGCCCGGCGTGCTGCTGGTGCTGATGGCCGAGAACGCCGGCCACGTGAAGGCGGTCGCCACGATGACCGAGCGCGACCTCGACCCGATGATCGGCCGCTCGTTCATGGGCGACGGCGCCGCCACGACGCTGTCCGGCATGTTCGGCGGCTCGGGCACCACGACGTACGCCGAGAACATCGGCGTCATGGGCTACACGCGGATCTACTCGACGCTCGCGTACCTGATCGCGGGCGCGATCGCGATCGGGCTCGGCCTGCTGCCGAAGTTCGGCGCGATCATCACGGCGATCCCGATCGGCGTGCTGGGCGGCGCCGTGACGGTGCTGTTCGGCATGATCGCGGTCTTGGGCGCGCGCATCTGGATCGAGGCCGGCGTGGACTTCCGCGACCCCGTGAACCTGGTCACGGCGGCCGTCGCGCTGATCGTCGGCACGGCCAACTACACGCTGAACTGGGGCGACTACTCGTTCGGCGGCATCGCGCTCGGCACGATCGGCGCGATCCTCATCTACCAGGTGCTGCGGTTCTTCCAGCCCGAGCTGGCGGATCCGCGACACCGCTGTACGGCGACCCGCTCGTCGAGCCGCTGGCGGCCGCGCCCGACCGCGGAGGCCGTGAAGCCCGCCTCCTTCTCCTATCACCGGCCGGGCACCCGCGAGGAGGTCGACGGCCTGCTCGCGGAGCTCGGCCCGGACGCGAAGCTGCTGGCCGGCGGGCAGAGCCTGATCCCGATCCTCAACATGCGCCTGGCCGCCCCGGAGCACCTGATCGACCTCAACTTCCTGCGCGACGAGCCGGCCGAGCCGGTGCTCGACGGCGGCGCGCTCGTCTTCGGCCCGCTCGTGCGCCAGGCCGCCGCCGAGCGCTCGCCGCTGGTGGCCGAGCAGCTGCCGCTGATGGCCGAGGTGCTCGCAGCACGTCGCGCACCCGGCGATCCGCTCGCGCGGCACCGTGGTCGGCAGCATCGCGCACGCCGATCCGGCCGCCGAGCTGCCCGTGCTGTTCGTGCTGCTGGAGGGCGAGGCGCGCGTGCGCGGCGCGAACCGGCGGACGATCCCTGCGTCCGAGCTGTTCGCGAGCCACCTGGAGACGACGTTGAAGCCGGGCGAGTGGATCGAGGAGGTCCGCTTGCCGGTCCGCAGCCGGCGGTGCCTTCGAGGAGTTCGCGCGCCGCCACGGCGACTACGCGCTGTGCGGCGTCGCCGCGCTCGCCACCGACGCGGGCGTCGCGCTCTCCTTCGTCGGCATGGGTGCCACGCCGACGCGTTTCGTGGGCGACGTCCGCGACGCCGTGGCGCAGCTCGAGCCCGAGGACGACATCCACGCGACCGCCGCCTACCGCCGCCACCTCGCCGAGCGGCTCGGCGAGCGGGTCGCGCCAGCGTGCCCGGGAGGCCGCCTGATGGAGATCACCCTGCGCGTCAACGGCACCGCGCACCAGGTCGAGGTCGAGCCGCGCTGGCTGCTCTCGGACGTGCTGCGCCACCAGCTCGGGCTGACCGGCACGCACGTCGGCTGCGAGCACGGCGTCTGCGGCTGCTGCACGGTGCTCGTGGACGGCGAGCCCGCCCGCTCGTGCCTGATGCTCGCCGCCACCGCCGAGGGCGCCGAGATCCGCACGATCGAAGGGCTCGCGGGGCCGGACGGCGAGCTGCACCCGCTCCAGGAGGCGTTCCGGCGCCACCACGGGCTCCAGTGCGGCTTCTGCACACCCGGCTTCCTGATGACCGCGCTGCCGATCTACCGCGAGGCTCCGTCGATGAGCGACGCGGAGCTGCGCGAGGCGCTCGGCGGGCAGCTCTGCCGCTGCACCGGCTACGTCGGCATCGTCGAGGCGGTGCGCGCCGCGGCGGCGATCGAGGACGCGGCGGACGACGTCGAGCCGTTGCCACCGGGAGCGAACACGTCCGCCGAGCGATGATCCGGCTCGTCGCCACCGGCGGAACGATCGCCTCGCTCGCCGACCCCGAGACCGGCGCGGTGCGGCCGGCCGTCAGCGCCGAGGACCTCGTCGCCACCGTGCCCGGGCTGGGCCCGGTCGAGGTCGAGTCGGTCGCGCACGTCAACGGCTGGAACGTGACGCCGGAGACGATGCTCGAGGTGGCGCGTCGCGCCTCGGGCGGCGGCGTGGTCGTCACCCACGGGACCGACACGATCGAGGAGACGGCGTTCTTCTGCGACCTCACCGTCGAGTCCGACGTGGTGTTCGCGGGCGCGATGCGCAACGGCTCGGAGGTCTCGGCCGACGGGCCGCGCAACCTGCTGTGCGCGTCGCAGGTCGCCGCCGAGCCGCGCGGCCTCGGCACCGTGCTCGTGCTCAACGACGAGATCCACGCCGCGCGCTGGGCGCGCAAGCAGGACTCCTCGCGCGTGCACGCGCTCCAGTCGCCCGGCCACGGGCCGGTCGGCATCGCGGTACCCGGCTCGGTGACGATCACCATGCCGCCCCCGCGCCGCGTGCTGCTCCCGATCCCCGACGCCCTCCCGCCGGTGCCGATCGTGCAGACCTACACGGGCATGGAGGAGCACCTGATCGAGACGGTGCTCGACGCGACCGGCGCCGCCGGGCTCGTGCTCGAGGGCACCGGCCTCGGCAACGTGCCGGGCAGCGCCGAGCGCGGGATCCGCGCGGCGGTCGAGCGCGGCCTGCCCGTGGTCAACGCCACGCGTGTGCCGAGCGGCGGCGTGCACGCGATCTACGGCGGCCCCGGCGGCGTGGTGACGCAGCGCGAGCTGGGCGTGACCGGCGCCGGCCCACTGAGCGCCGCCAAGGCGCGGCTGCTGCTGATGCTGCTGCTCGCCTGCGACTCCGTGGAGCGGTTCGACGAGGCGGTCGAGACGCTCGCCGGCTGGTGACCTACGACCTCGTCATCCACGACGCGCGCGTCGACGGCGCGCGGGTGGACATCGGGATCGCCGGCGAGCGCATCGCCGAGATCGGGACCGGCATGCAGGGCCCCGCGCTCGACGTCGGCGGCCGCCTCGTCTTGCCCGCCTTCGTGCAGCCGCACATCCACCTCGACAAGGTGCGCACCGGTTCGCTGGTCGGCCCGAACCGGTCGGGCACGCTGGCCGAGGCGATCTCGATCTCGCACCGCGTCAAGCGCGCGGCGAGCGTCGAGGAGGTCCGGGCGCGCGCGGGCGAGGTCATCCGCGCGGCGGTGATCGCGGGCACGACGGCGATCCGCAGCCACGTCGACGTCGACACCATCGGCGGCCTGAAGGGCCTGCGCGGCGTCGCCGCGGCGCGCGACGACCACGCCGACCTGTGCGAGATCCAGCTCGTCGCCTTCCCGCAGGAGGGCATCTGGCGCGATCCGCCGACCGACGAGCTGATGGCCGCGGCGATGACCGAGGGCGCCGACGTCGTCGGCGGCATGCCGCACTGGGAGGACGGGCTCGACGAGGCGCGCCGCCACATCGAGTTCTGCCTCGACCTCGCGCGCCGCCACGACGCCGACGTCGACATGCACGTCGACGAGACCGACGACCCGTACTGGCGCTCGTTCGAGATCCTCGTCGAGGAGGCCGAGCGAGCGCGACTGGGGGCCGCGCACGACCGCCGGCCACGTGTGCGCGATGGCCGCATGGGAGGACGACTACGCGCTGTCCGTGATCCACCGCGCGGCCCGCGCCGGCGTCATGGTCGCCACCAACCCGCCGACCAACCTCATGCTCCAGGGGCGCGGCGACTTCGAGCCGCGCCGGCGCGGCATCCCGCGCATCAAGCAGCTGGTCGCCGCGGGCGTCGTGGTGGCCGCCGGGCAGGACTGCGTCGACGACGCCTTCTATCCGTTCGGCAGCGCCGACCCGCTCCAGGTCGCGCTCATCACCGCCCACGCCGCGCAGCTCGGCACGCCCGACGAGATCGCCGCCGCGCTGCGGATGGTCACCGACGACGCGGCGCGGCTACTGCGGCTGCCCGACTACGGGCTGCAGCCCGGCGCCCGCGCCGACCTCGTCGTGCTCGACGCCGAGACCCAGCGCGACGCGCTGCGCGAGCAGGCGCCGCGCCGCTGGGTCCTGCGCGGCGGCCGCGTCGTGGCCGAGACCGAGCGCGAGCAGCGGCTGGTGCGATGACCGACACGCCGACCCGCATCCTCGAGGCGGCCTGGACGCTGGTGACCGAGCGCGAGACGGTCGACGTGACCGTGGGCGAGATCGCGGCCGCCGCCGGCGTCTCGCGCCAGCTCGTCTACTTCCACTTCGGCGACCGCGCCGGGCTGCTGACCGCGATGGCCCGGCACCGCGACGAGGCGAGCGGCTTCGTCGACGAGGTCGCGGCCTCGCGGACGATGCCGCCGGCCGAAGGGCTCGAGCACCTGCTGCGCGCCTGGTGCGACTACATGCCGCACGATCGCGTCCGTCGCGCGCGCGCTCGAGGCGCCTCCACCGGCGACGACGGCGGCAGCGCCTGGCGCCAGCGGATGGGGGAGCTGCGCGCGGCGCTGCTCCGGTCGCCCTGGACCGCGTGGAACTGGCGCCCGGCTGGACGGTGGACGAGGCCGCCGACTGGGCGTGGTCGCGGATCCAGCCCACCACCTGGCAGCACCTGGTCGGCGAGCGCGGCTGGAGGGCCGACGAGTACACCGAGCGCACGGTGCGGTCACTGCTGGCCGAGCTAATTCGGTGTGGGCGACCGGACGCCGCTCCGTGAGTGCGCCCTTCTCAGTGACCTCGTCGACCGGCCTCACGTCCTGATCTGCCGTCCGCCTGGTCGTGCACCGTCCGCTTTGCGTCTGCCGTCGTGAGGCAGAACAATGCGACACGTGCCACTTCGGTCATACGTGTACATCTCGAAGACCAAGGTGGATTCGCTCTACGACCAGATTCCGCAGAAGCAGCTCAACAAGCTCGCCAAGAAGCTCACGATCGACTTGAAGATCGTCAAAGCGGAGTTCGGGGTGGACGAGGGTGAGAAATCGCTGGTCGCCAAGACGCAGATCGTTGAGCGGTACCTCGATCATGAGAGCGGTGTTGCCGATGTCGATGCCGCGGGCGAGGACGAGGACGTCGAGTTCTTCCGAGGCCGGCTTCCGCTTTCCTGGACCGGTGGACGCGAGGGAGGATTCGCCTTCTTCACCGGGCGGACCGATGACACCGTGCTGGTCATGGGCGGCTCGGGGCGGCATCTGGTCAGCGCGCCTCCTGATCCGCCTCCGTCATGGACGAGCACGAGTACGCCCGGCCTGATCGCCGAGTTGAGGGCTCACGTCTTCGGCGGCGTCGATGGAGCACCGACGTTGGAGCGCCCGCTGGTGGACGGGTCGGGGCAGCCGCTGCCGCCTGGAGCGCCCTTGCCGTCCGACCATCTGGCCGCTGTCGTCGCGGCCACCTACGCGGACCTGCACGGAAGCGTTCCCGAGACCAAGATGGCCTTTCTCGCGGTTCCGATGGCCATCGAGTCGCTCGAACCTCCACCAGAGTCGTGGATGTCAGAGGCGGACAAGGCGTTGGTGCGGGGCGCAACGCGCGCGCTGCTCGCTAGTCCGTTGTACGTCTCCCTCAGGCACTGAGCCGTCGGTCGGCCGGGTCCGGCTGCTCCTCATGCGTTGACACAGACTGGGCGCCCGCGCGGACGTCGTTGTGGCGCCGCGGGGGTCAGCGTCACTCTGCGGGCGAGCCGGTGCTTGCGGCCGCGCGGTGGCGTCGTTGTCGCTCGCGGAGTCCGCACGGCGATTCGGCATGCCAGCGCTTCGTGCCGGATCGCGTCGTGTCGTAGAAAACGAGATCGCAGGCAGGGCGCTCGCAGCGCTTGAGCCGCGTCACGTCGATCTCTCCAAGCTCCAAGGCAACCCGGCGAGCCAGCGTGGCCGTGGGCGTGGGTTCGTTCCAGTCCAACCGCGCGCGCAACGTCTGACTCTCGCCCACGTCGAGCCGCACCGTCGCGACGCTCGGCTGGGCGAGCCTGTTCAGCCGGGCGGCCGGCCGGGCCACCGGGCGCCCGCTGAGAAGGCCGTCCACGAGCTCAGCGATCGTCTTGTGAAGTTCGCGTAGCGTGCCGGCGAGAGCGTCGGGGTAGATCGTGGGACCGCGGCCGGGCTTTCGCGGAACGGTCAGGTTCGCGAGCCTCAGCAGGGTGTCCGGTGTCATGTCCGACCAGAGACGGTGTGGCCGAGGAACCGTGTCCGCGGACGCGAGACGAGCTCGTTCGCGCGTCGCGCGTTGGGGTGGTCGGCGTACTCGCGCAGGACCTCATCCGGGCGTTGGCGGGTCGTCCACTGACTGACGACGAGCAGATGGCCGGCGTCGTCCAGATCCTCGATCAGCTCGTGTGCGACGTAGCCGTCGAACTGGGTCATGTCGCACCAGATTGCCTCGGTGATCGCGCGACCTTCGTCGGCCGCCTCAGGCGGAAAGTGCGACTCCCACACGGCATAGACCGGCATTGACGCCCTCCTCGGGTCGGTACGGCTCACGCTCAAAACGATAATAGACCGTTACATGTTGGGCAACTCCGAGCCACGCGGACGCTGACCGTCACGGCCGTCCGCGACGGCCGGAGCCGCCGCGGACGGAGCACGGTCAGCGGAGCGGGCGCATATGCGGGCGGAGCACTGGCTCGCGCGCGCGGCTCCGGGCACTCACGGCGACCGGCGGCTCGAACGGCACCATCTGCCGGCACGTCGTGCCCCGGGCGGGGACGACGCCGTCCTCGAGGTAGGCGTCGACCGCCTCGTCGATGCACTCCGAGTTCCCTCCGTAGGCGGTGTGGCCGTCGCCGCGCATCGTCAGCAACCGAGCGTTGCCGAGATCGCGGGTCAGCCGCACGGAGCCGCGGTACGGCGTGGCCGGGTCGTACGTCGTGCCGACCACCAGCACGGTCGGCCCGCTGCGCGACGCCTTGAACGGCCCGTAGTACCCGTCCTCGGGGTCGACGCGGGTACAGGCCCCAGGCCAGCTCGGTGTAGCCGTGGTTCCACCAGAAGTGGTCGAACAGGCCCCACGAGTGGTCGCCGGCGTCGAGGTAGGTGCCGACGTCGCGCGGATAGCGCTGCTCGAGCGCGCCGAGGTTGAAGTAACGGTCCGAGCAGCGGGTCGTGGCTGCCGTCGTCGAGGCGGCCGTAGAAGCCGTCGACGAGCGCGCGCAGGATCGTCCCGTCACCGGCCTCGCCGGCAGCCAGCGCCGCGCCGAGGACGGGCCACAGCTGAACTTGGAGTAGATCGCGGTCGTGACCGCGCGCACGCACGTCGTCGCCGTCGACCGGGCGGCCCTGCGCCGCGGGCAGCGGCGCGACCTCGGCCTGCTCGATCAGCTCGTCGAGCGCCATCCACGGGTCTTCGCCGCCGAACCCGCTGCAGGCGACCTGGTTCCCCGCGCACGCCTGCAGGAAGCGGCCGGCCGCGCGCTCGAAGCCCGCGGTCTGCTCGCGCAGCGACAGCAGCGGGCGGTTGATGTAGCGGTCGGCGTCGAGCGCGCCGTCGAGCACGAGCGCCCGGTAGCGATCCGGGAACAGGCTCGCGTAGGTGGCGCCGAGGAAGGTGCCGTACGAGAACCCGAGGTAGCTCAGCTTGCGCTCGCCGAGCGCGCGGCGCACGAAGTCGAAGTCGCGCGCCGTGTCGGCGGTCGTGAAGTGCGGCAGCAGCGACGTGTCGCTCATCCGCAGGCAGCGCTCGATGTAGCGCCGGTCGGTGCGGATCAGGTCGCCGACGTCGAGGTTGAGCGGCGTCGTGAACGGCTGCGAGTAGACGCCCTGCGTCTCCTGGTCGACCTGGCAGTCGATCGCACCCTCGCTGTCGCCGGTGCCGCGCGGGTCGACGCCCACGATGTCGAACCGGTCGCTGAGCGTGGGGAAGAGGTCTGCGCCGGCAGCCTCGACGAATTCGGCGGCGGGCGCGCCCGGGCCGCCGAAGTTGAAGAACAGCGAGCCGATCCGCCGCTGCGGGTCGGTCGCCTTCACGCGCGCGACCGCGACGTCGAGCGTCCGGCCGTGCGGCTTGTCGTAGTCGAGCGGCACCCTGGCCGTCGCGCACTCGGCGCCGCTCTCGCCGCACGGGCTCCAGCGCAGCTTCCCCTCGGTCGCCGACGCGGCCGACGGCGCGGCCGCGAACACGCCCGCCAGCAGGCCGGCTGCCAGCAGCCTCCGTGGTGACGTCATAGCTCCCTCCCTACTCGTAGGTCGCCGGTCCTAGGACCAATTACCCGTGGAAACGGAGATCCGAGCGCGGACCATGACGTGCATGACCGAGACACGCAGTGCCAGCCAGCAGATCGTCGACGAGGTCACCTCGTGGCCGGACGTGACCGCCGTGGAGGGCAGCCGCGGCGAGCTGTCGCTGCGGGTCGGCCGGCGCGAGATCGGCCACCTGCACGGCGACCGGACCGCCCACTTCGGCTTCCCCAAGACGGTCGGCGCCGAGCTGCGGGCGCAGGGGCGGATCGGGCCGCACCCCGTCTTCCCCGACAAGCTCGCCTGGGGCGCGCGGCGGATCGCCAGCGACGACGACATCCGCGACGTGATCGAGCTGATGCGCCTGAACTACGACCGCGCGGGGGTACGCTCCGCCGGATGAGCGACGTCCGCGGGGTCCTGCGCACACCCCCGGACGACGCCTGGTCGCTGCACCGCTTCGAGCCCGGCCCGCGGCTCGCGCCCTACGCGGTCCTGCACTGGATCGTGGCCTGGGACCTGCGCGGCCGCGAGCCGCACCACCAGGCGACGCTGCCGCACCCGTCCACCCACCTCGTGGTCGAGGAGGGCGGCGCGTGGCTGTACGGACCGCAGCTCGCGCGCTTCGAGCGCACGCTGGCCGGCCGCGGGCGCGCCGTCGGGCTGCGCTTCAGGCCCGGCGGCCTGCGGCCGCTGCTGCGGCGCGCCGGTCTCCTCGATCCGCGACCGCCGGCTGCCCGCCTCCACGCTGCCCGGCCTCGACGCCGACGCGCTCACCCGCGCGGTCGAGGCCGCCGGCGAGCTCGAGCAGGCGGTCGGCGGCGATGGAGGCCGCGCTCGAGCCGCTGCTGCCGGCCGAGCCCGGTCCCGAGATCGAGCTCGCCGACCGCGCCGTGTCGCTGCTCGAGCAGGACCGCTCGACTCACGCGCGTGTCCGAGCTGGCCGAGCGGCTGTCGCTCAGCGTCCGCTCGGTGCAGCGGCTGTTCGCCGACCACGTCGGCCTCGGCCCGTCGTGGGTGATCCGGCGCTACCGGCTGCACGAGGCCGCCGCGCGGGCGACCGAGGGCGGCGACGTCGACTGGGCGCGCCTGGCCATGCAGCTCGGCTACTACGACCAGGCGCACCTCGTGCGCGACTTCACGGCCACGGTCGGGACCGCGCCGGCCCGCTACGCGGCGGCGCGCAGGATCCAATAGCCTGCGCACATGCGTCTGGTCGTCGCCCTCGGCGGCAACGCGATCGCCGGCGAGCGCGGCGCCGATCCGGCCTCGCAGCAGGAGGCGGTGGAGGGCGCGTGCGTGCAGATCGCCGAGCTGGTGCGAGCACGGCCACGAGGTCGTCATCACGCACGGCAACGGCCCGCAGGTCGGCAACCTGCTGCTCAAGAACGACCTCGCGCGCCACGTCGTGCCGCCCGTGCCGCTCGACTGGTGCGTCGCCCAGACGCAGGCCACGCTCGGCTTCCTGATCGTCACCGCGCTCGAGGCGCGGCTGCCCGGCCGCTTCGTCGGCGCCGTCGTGACGCGCGTGCTGGTCGACGCCGGGGATCCCGGCTGGCGGACGCCGACGAAGCCGATCGGCCGCTACGTGAGCGAGGACGAGGCGGCCGAGCGGATCGCCGCCGGCGAGGCGTGGGAGGAGCGCGGCGAGAAGGGGTGGCGGCGGATGGTGCCGTCGCCGCAGCCGCTGGACATCCTCGACCGCGCGAGCGATCCTCGCGCTGATCGCCGAGGGCGCGATCGTGGTGGCCGCCGGTGGCGGCGGGATCCCGATGGTGCGCGAGGACGGCGTGCTGCGCGGCGTCGAGGCGGTGCTCGACAAGGACCTGACGGCGGCGCTGCTCGCCCGCACCGTCGGCGCCGACGTGCTGCTGATCGCCACCGACGTCGAGGCCGCCGCGATCGGCTACGGGACCGAGCGCCAGGAGTGGCTCGGCGAGGTCGAGCCGGACCGGCTCCAGGCGCTGCTGGACGCGGGCGAGTTCGCGGGCGGCAGCATGGGGCCGAAGGTCCAGGCTGCGCTCAGCTTTCGCCCGCGACGGCGGCCGGTCGGTCATCACGAGCCTCGAGCGGCTGCGCGAGGGCGTCGAGGGCAGCGTGGGGACGCGCGTATGAGCGAGCGCGTGATCGTGCGCCCGGGCGCCTACTACGACTCGGTGACGCTGATGCTCGTCTCGCGCGCCGCGAGCGCCACCGAGGGCGCCGAGGCGGTCGCGGTCGGCATGGCGACGCCGCTCAATGTCGAGCTGCTGCGCGACCAGGGCTTCACGGTCGACGCCGGGCCCAACGACCTGGTGATCGCCGTCCGCGCGCGCGACGACGACGCGATCGAGGCGGCGGTCGCGGCGGTCGAGCGCGAGCTGGCCTCCAAGGGCGCGCCGGCGGGCGCCGTCGAGCGGGCGGCGGCGCGCTCGCTCGTCCGCCGCCGCGCGGCGCGACGGACGAGCTCAACCTGGCCTTCCTGTCGATCCCCGGCGAGCACGTCGCCTACGAGGCGTCCGCCGCGCTCGAGGCGGGCCTGCACGTGTTCTGCTTCTCCGACGGCGTGAGCCTCGGCGACGAGGTCGCGTTGAAGCGGCGGGCGGACGAGCGCGGCCTGCTGTTCATGGGCGCCGATTGCGGCACGGCGATCATCGACGGCGTCGCGCTCGGGTTCGCCAACGCGGTGCGGCGCGGGCCGGTCGGCATCGTCGGCGCGTCGGGCACCGGCATCCAGGAGGTGAGCTGCCTGCTCGACGCCGCCGGCGTGGGCGTGTCGCACGCGATCGGCGTCGGCGGGCGCGACCTGTCGGCCGAGGTCGGCGGGCTGATGACGCGCGCGCGGCCTGAAGCTGCTGGCCGACGACGAGGACACGCACGCGATCGTGGTGATCTCCAAGCCGCCCGACCCGCGGGTGGCCGAGGCGATCGAGGCGGCCGCCGCGGAGACGGGCAAGCCGGTGGTGCTCGGCGCTGCTGGGCGGGGAGACGAGCCTGAGCGACGGCTGCCGTGCAGGCCGGCGCGACGCTGCCGCGCCGGGCGAGCGAGCTCCGCCGCCCGCCGGCGCCGGGCCGGGTGCGCGGGCTGTACTCCGGCGGGACGCTGTGCACCGAGGCGGCGGCGATCGTCGGCGACGGCGAGTTCACCGACTTCGGCGACGACGAGTACACGCGAGGGCCGCGCGCACCCGATGATCGACCCGTCGCTGCGGATCGAGGCGCTCGAGCGGGGCGCGCGCGATCCCTCGATCCCGTGCTGCTGCTCGACGTCGTGCTCGGCTACGGCGCCCACCCGGATCCGGCGGGGAGCTGGCGCCGGTGATCGAGGGCATCGACAAGCACGTGATCGTGGCGCTGGTGGGCGCCGACGGCGACCCGCAGGGACTCGACGGCCAGCGCGCGCGGCTCGAGGCGGCGGGCGCGGTCGTCGTCGCGCGGCAACGCGCGGGCGGCGGCGCTGGCGAAGGAGGCGAGCGGTGGCTGACCTGCTCGGCCGCCCGCTGGCGGTCGCCAACGCGGGCGTCGACCTGTTCGCCGACGAGCTCGAGCGCCAGGACGTGCGCGTCGAGCGGGTCGAGTGGCGCCCGCCCGAGCCCGGCAGCGAGGAGGCGCTGGCGCGGCTGGCGGGCGAGGCCGAGGCGATCGCGCGCGCCAACGACGAGGCGTTCGCCCGGCTCGAGGACGCCCAGCCGATGCTCGTGGGGGTCGGCGTCGCGCGCGACCTGCTGCCGGACATGGGCGAGCGCACGATCCTGCACGCCGGCCCGCCGATCGAGTGGGCCGACATGTCGGGCCCGCTGCGCGGCGCCGTGCTCGGCGCGGCCGTCTACGAGGGGCTGGCCGGCGACCTCGACGAGGCCGAGCGGCTGGCCGCGTCGGGCGCGTTCGAGTTCGGGCCCTGTCACGAGCGCGGCGCCGTCGGGCCGATGGCGGGCGTGGTCAGCGCCTCGATGCCGATGTGCGTGATCGAGAACGCGAGGCACGGCAACCGCGCGTTCTGCACCTTCAACGAGGGGCTCGGCAAGGTGCTGCGCTACGGCGCCAACGACGCCTCGGTGGTCGAGCGCCTGGCCTGGATCCGCGACGTGCTGGCGCGTGTGTTCGAACGGGCGCTCCGCGAGCCGATCGACCTGCGCGCGATGATCGCGCAGGCGCTCCAGATGGGCGACGAGGGCCACAACCGCAACCGCGCCGGCACCTCGCTGCTGCTGCGCGAGCTGATGCCGGCGCTGATCGAGCTCGACGAGCCGGCCGGAGATGTCGCCGCGGTCGCGCGCTTCATCGCCGGCAACGACCACTTCTTCCTCAATCTGACGATGCCGGCCTCGAAGGCGGTCGCCGACGCGGCGGCCGGGGTGGAGCGCTCCTCGATCGTCGTCGCCATGGCCCGCAACGGGACCGAGTTCGGCGTGCGCCTGAGCGGCACCGGCGACCGCTGGTTCACGGGGCCGAGCGGCATGATCGACGGCCTGTATCTACCGGGCTTCGGACCCGAGGACGCGAACCCGGACATCGGCGACAGCACGATCACGGAGACCGCCGGCCTGGGCGGGCTGGCGATGGCGGCGGCGCCGGCGATCGTGCGCGTGGTGGGCGGCAGCAGCGAGGACGCGCTCGAGGCGACGCGCCGGATGTACGACATCACGTGGGGCGAGAGCCGCAGCTACCAGATCCCTTCGCTGGGCTTCCGCGGCACGCCGACCGGGATCGATGCCCGTGAGGTGGTCCACACGCGCGTGCTGCCGTTCGTGAACACCGGCATCGCGCACCGCGAGCCGGGGGTGGGGCAGATCGGGGCCGGGCTGGTGGAGCCGCCGATGGAGGCGTTCGTGAAGGCGGTGCGGGCGCTGGCGGGGCTGTGATCGCCTCGCCGGCTGTCGGCCGTCGCGGTCCGGGTCGTCGGTCGTGGTCGCGAGGCCGCTTACGTCGATGACGACGGCTTCATCGTCGTGTTCGGCCTTGGGCGGCCGGTGTTGCCGAACGGCGTGCAGGTGGGGCGGCTGCCTTCGGTGGGGGAGGAGTTCGTGGTGCCGGCGGGCGAGGTGTGGGACCCGACGTTGCGGATCGTCGCGCGCCGACCTCGAGTCGCCGACGGTCCCGACGATCTCGTCGAGGCCGTGCGGTCTCGCGCGATCCGTCGCTCGCCGCCGCCGTTGGCGCGTCGGCTCATCGGGCGGGGCGGGGGTCTGACCCCCGAGGGCGACGATCTGGTCGCGGGCGTGGCTGCCGTGGTCGCCTCATCGCCCTGGCCGTGGGGCATTGAGGGAGGCGTGGTTGGGGGCTCTGGTCGGGCACGATCTCCGCTCGCGCACGACCGCGTTGTCGGCGACGTTGTTGGAGCTCGCTGTGGCGCGGCATGGGGCCCGAGCCGCTTGCAGGCACTGTTGGCCGGCGACGCCGGCGCGCTCGCGCGGCTCGAGGCGCTCGGCCACTCGACCGGGCGTGCGATCGCCCGCGGCGCGGCCGTGGGGTTGTTGGTGCGTCGTATGCGACCCACAAACAACCCCACGACGTGTGGTGTAACCGTAGGGTTGCACTTCGCGGCGTGATGTGTAACCCTGTGGTGACACGTCGATCGGAGGTTGCTCCCATGCAGATCGAACGCGAGACCTTGATCGCCGCGCCCGTCGAGCGGGTGTGGTCGCTCCTCACCGAGGCCGAGCACGTCGGGCAGTGGTTCTGCGACGACGGCGCCGAGGTCGATCTCCGGCCGGGCGGGGAGATGGTGATGCGGTGGGCCGAGCATGGCGTCGGCCGCGCCCGGATCGTCGATCTCGACCCGCCGCGGCGGTTCTCCTACCGCTGGGCCGCGATCCGCGAGCACTGGGGCGAGGAGCCCGATGACGGCAACTCCACGCTCGTCGAGTTCACGCTCGACCGCGAGGGCGACGGCACCCGGCTGCGCGTGGTCGAGAGCGGGTTCGAGAAGCTCGACGGCACCGACGAGCAGCGGCGCGAGGCGTTCGAGGGCAACACCGAGGGCTGGGAGATCCAGCTCGGCAACGTCTCCAAGTACTCGGAGCGCGTCACCGCCTGACATGGAGATCTTCGCCGCGCTCGCCGACCCCACGCGCTGGCGCGTGCTGACCCTGCTCGCCGAGCGCGGCGAGGCGACCGCCACGACGCTGGCCGGCGACCTGCCGGTCAGCCGCGTGGCGGTCATCAAGCACCTCGGCGTGCTCGACCGCGCCGGCCTCGTGCAGAGCCGCCGCGCAGGGCCGCGAGGTGCGCTACACGGTGCGGCCCGAGCCGCTCACCGCGACGGCGCGGCAGCTCAACGCGATCGCGGGCGAGTGGGACGCGCGGCTGGCCGCCATCAAGCGCCTGGCCGAGTCCGGCGAATAGTCTGCGGCGCCTATGCGCGTCCTCGACCTCTCACAGGACTTCTCCGTCCACACCCCCGCCTTCGCCAGCTACGACGGCCCGTCCGTCAAGTGGATCAAGCGGCTCGCCTTCGACAAGGCGGGCGGGCAGGAGATCACCTCCACGCTGCACGTCGGCACCCACCTCGACGCCCCCGCGCACTTCCTCTCCGGCGGCAAGTTCATCGGCGACCTGCTCGCTCGACTTCCTCATCGGCCCGGCCTGCGTGGTCGACCTCGAGAAGATGGGGATCGGCGACTTCGACCTCTTCGGCCCCGAGCACTTCGAGCAGTGGGAGCGCGACACCGGGATCACGATCGAGCCGGGCGACATCGTGATCATCCACACCGGCTACCACAAGCACTACCCCGAGAACTGGAAGGACCGCAGCGAGGTCGACGAGACCAAGTACTTCATCCGCCAGCCCGGGCCGACGCGCGCGTTCGCCGAGTGGACGCTCGACCGCAAGATCCGCTGGTTCGCGATCGACGCCGGCACGCTCGACCACCCGATGAACACGGTGATCCGGAAGATGCGGCCCGACGAGGCGGAGGACGCCGAGGCCAAGCTCGGCCGCTCGCTCGACGAGATCTTCCCCAAGCCCGACTACCAGATCATGCACACGCTGCTGTTCCCGCACGACGTCATCCACATCGAGAACCTCGGCGGCGAGATCGACCAGGTGCTCGACCAGAAGATCACGTTCGGCTGCTTCCCGTGGCGTTTCCAGGGCGGCGAGGCCGCCTTCTGCCGAGCGGTGGCTTTTCTGGACGCTTGAGAGCGCTCATTTATTTCGTCCACTCGCGGCTAACGAGCGAAATGGGCGGGTAGGAGCCCAACACGCCGTGCGGCGGGACACGGCTCGGAGGACGCGCGCCGGGCTGTCCGGAGGCTACGGACGGAGAGAGACGCAAGGACGGGGACGGACCCGGGGGCGCCTCGCGTACACGGCCGGTGCCCAGGATCGGGGCGCCGGCCGGACGCGGGTCGGGTCACACCGGGCCCCGTGCCGAAACGCACCGAGCGCATCGCCTCGGTCGCGAGGTCGGCGAACTCCTCCTCGCTCTCGCTGAGCTTCGCGCGACCGACGATCTCGCGCCGCAGGCTCAGCAGCAGGCCGCCGCTCGCTCCTCCTCGGTCGGGCAGGAGCATGAGATCGCTGCCGTACGTGTAGCGACCGGGCGGGCCGGTCCGGAACCGCACCTCGTAGCCGGGCGCGTCGTGCACGCGCGCGCGGTGCTCGGCGCGCAGCTGGAAGCGATCGTGGTCGGCAGGCCAGCCGCTCGATGTGCGCTGGACGCGTAGATGGGCAGGAACGCGTGGGCGACGTCGCCCTCGGGGGCGGGCAGCTCGAGCGGCCGGACCGTGATCGTGACCGCCTGGCGGCCGCGCCGGCCCTCGAGCCGCGCGAGCTCGCCGGGCTCCGGCGGCTCGGAGTGGAAGAGGTCGTTGCGGTACTGGAGCGTGAACGCCGGCTCGTCGTCGTAGGACGACCTCGCCGATCCGGTCCACGCGCGGGCGCACGAGCACGACCGCGACGGCGAGCGACGGCGAGCGCGACCAGGAGCAGCGCGACCGTCGTGCGCTCGCGCACGCCGAGCCGCCGGCGCACGAGCGCGGGCAGCGTCGGCTCGAACTCGGGGCGGACGAGCGCTCATGACCCGCGTCGCCGCCAGCACGGGCGCCGGCTCTGTCGTGGCTTCGTCGCCGAGCGGGCGCGCGCGCAGGCCGGCCGCGATCGCCAGCAGCGCCCACGACAGCGGGTCCTCCAGGTACGCGGCGTACACGAGGGTGTGCAGGATCAGCGCGCAGTACGCGGCGGCGAGGCCCGCGCGCGCGATCGTCGCGGCGCTCGGCGCGGCAGTCGTCACGCGGCGCAGCCCGTCGAACAGCAGCGCGAGCGAGAGCGCGACCAGCGCGAGGTACGCGGCCAGGCCGATCACGCCCTGCTCGGCCGTCACGGTCAGCGGGATCGTGTGCGACGCCGCGGCGACCTTCTCGGAGCTGACGCGCTCGCGCTCGCGGTAGCGCTCGGCGTACGAGCCCGAGCCGTAGCCGTAGATCGGCCGGTCGCGCACCATCCGCAGGCCGCCGCCGATCAGGTTCGCGCGCCCGCTCGTCGCCCGGTCGAGCTCCTTCACGTTCCCGGTCTCGAGGTTGAGCGTGGCGGGCGCGAACAGCACCAGCCCGATCGCGACCAGTCGCGGCGAGCCCGGCGCCGGCCAGCACCGGCCACGGCTTCCAGCGCAGCGCGGCCAGCACGCCGAGGCCGAGCAGCAGCGCGGCGAAGCTCGACTGCGAGAGCGAGAACACGAGCCCCGCCCACAGCAGCCCGAGCGCGAGCGCGATCAGGATCGCGTCGCGCCGCCGGCGCGTCCACAGCAGGACGGCGGCCAGCAGGATCATGGTCAGCGCCAGGTAGCGGCCGTAGATGTTGGGGTCGAAGAACAGCGAGTTGACCCGGAAGTAGGGCAGCAGGTCGTTGGCCTCGACGACCTTGGCGTTGGTGATCAGCAGGTGGCCGGTGGCGAACTCGACGCAGCCGATCGCGGCGAACACGAGCGCGAGGCCGACGGTCACCGCCAGCGACCAGCGCAACAGCCGCGCGCTCCACGCGCACCTCGAGCAGCAGCAGGAACAGCAGCGCGAACGGCACGTAGAACAGGCAGATGTTCTTGATCGCCTGCTCGACGTCGGCCGAGTAGGAGGCCTGGAGCCCGTACAGCGCCAGCACGGCGGCGAACGCCCACGCGAGCCGCCGCAGCAACGGCTCCCGCTCGGCGTCCGGGCCGCCCCGGCGCAGCGCGCGCCACGCGTACGAGAGCGTGCCGGCCGCGATCACGGCGTACAGCGGCAGCAGCAGGTTCGCCGCCGAGTCGCCGATCGAGACCGGCACACGGAACGGAAGCGCCGCGACGACGAGCAGCGCGAGCGCGATCGGCCGGCGGTGGACGAGCCAGGCGAGCGCCAGCACCGCGATGCCGCCCGCGGCCGCGCCGCCCAGGATCACGGGCTCGACCAGCGGGTCGAGGCTGTTGGCCAGCGTGGCGAGCGTGAGGACGGCCAGCGCCGGCGCGGCCAGCATCGCGAGCGCGCGCCGCCGGCGGTCCGGCAGCACGAGCGCCGCGGCCACCGCCGCGGCGGTGGCGAGCAGCGCTGCGACCTGGATCGGCGTCGCTACGGCGAGGGCGGGCAAGATGGCGGATCACCCTAGACCAACCACCTTGCGGAATCGCGTTGCCGAGAGGTGACGTACGGCGCTGGCTCGGCCGCTGCGGCCGCTATCGTGGCGCGGTCGATGGCCATCGTCTCGCCCCCGAGGCCTGCTCCCGCATCTCCGCTCCCGCCCGAACCGGTTCACGCGCCGTCTCGGCACCCGCTCAGCGGCTGGCTCGCCGGCATCGGCGTCACGGTCGGCATCGCCGTCCTCGTCCTCGCCGTCTTCTGGCCCACGTACGTCAACTACGACGCGCAGTGGGCGCTGCTATGGGCGCGCGACGCGTGGCACGGCTTCCTGCCCGAGTACACGGCCGACTTCGCGCCCACGCCGCATCCGCTGGCGACGGCCGTGAGCTCGCTCGCGCTGCCGTTCGGCGGCGAGGCCGACATCGCGATCCTGTGCGTGACGGCTGCTGTCGTTCGGCGCGCTCGTCTATCTCACCTACCGCCTCGGCGCCGAGCTCTTCACGCCGTGGGTCGGCGCCGTCGCCGCGCTGGTCGTGCTCTCCCGGCCGGTGCTCCTGCGCGACACGCTGATCGGCTACCAGGATCTGCCGTTCGCCGCGCTCGTGGTCGGCGCCGCCCTGCTGGAGGCGCAACGCCGCCGGCGCGGCATCGCCGTCCTCGCCCTGCTCGCGCTGGCCGGGCTCCTGCGGCCCGAGGCGTGGGTCCTGTCGGGCCTCTACTGGCTCTATCTGTGGCCGGCGGCGACGAGCCGCGACCGCGTGCGCACCGCCGCCCTGGCCGTTTCGGCGCCGCTGATCTGGGCGGGCACGGACTGGATCGTCACCGGCGATCCGCTGCACTCGCTCCACGGCACGGCCGCGCTCGCCGAGGAGGCCGACCGCCGTCGCAGCGTCGGATGACGTCCCGTACTGGACGGCGCAGTACTTCGGCTTCCTGCTGCGCGAGCCGCTGCTGCTCGCGCTGCCGATCGGGTTCGCCTTCGCCTGGGTGCACGCCCGCCGCCGCGCGGCGCTGCCCGCTGGTGGCGGATCGTGGCGATGCTCGCGGTGTTCGCGGTCGGCCCGGTGTTCGGCCTGCCGCTGATCCGCCGCTACGTCGACACGCCTGCCGTCTTCCTCTGCCTCTTCTACGGGCTCGCCGTCGCCGGCTGGACGATGCTCCCGCGCGGGCGCGCGCGCACGACGTGGATGGTGGCGGGCATCGTCGCCGGGGCGCTTGTCGATCGCCTACCTGCCGTGGCACGTGTCGCAGCTCGAGAGGGTCGACCGCCGCGTGCAGCTCGACGGCGTCCTCTACCGCCACCTCCAGCGCGCCGCCGAGGCGCCGCGCGTGCGCGCCGCGTTCGCGCAGTGCGCTCCGCTCACCACCGGCGACCATCGCCCGATCCCGTTCCTGCGCTACTGGCTCGGCGGCGATCCCGGCTCGGTCGGCACCGTGGCCAGCGGGGCGAGCCCGATGGGCCGCATGCTGATCCTGCCGCGCCACAGCAACACCACCCGCCGGATCTACAACCGGCGGACGTTCCCGCAGGTCGAGCCGCCGGACAACTTCGTGCGCATCTACCGCAACCGCTCGTGGCGCGTGTACGCGCAGCTCGGCTGCGTGCCGCCGCGCACGCGCGGCTAGATCGTCCTCCATCGTCACGGGGTCCTCCTCCTCGTCGCGGACGCCGAGGAAGTCGGTGTAGGCCTCGACGACGGCGTGCGGCTCGTCCCACATCCGCATCTCGCCCTTGTCCATCCAGATCGCCTCGTCGCACAGCTTCTCGACGCTGCCGAGCGCGTGGGTGACGAGCAGGATCGTGCGGTCCTGCGCGCACAGCCTGCGCATCCGGTTGAACGACTTGCGGCGGAAGCGCGCGTCGCCGACCGACAGCGCCTCGTCGATGATCAGGATGTCGGGCTCCATGGTCACGGCGACGGCGAACGCGAGCCGGCCGTACATGCCCGACGAGTAGGTCCGCATCGGCATGTCCATGAAGTCCTCGAGCTCGGCGAAGGCGACGATCTCGTCGTACTTCTCGCGCAGTTGCGCGCGCGTGAGGCCGGCCGCCAGGCCGCCCAGCACCACGTTCTCGCGCCCGCTGAGCTTGCGGTTGAAGCCGACGCCGAGCGATAGCAGCGTGCTCACGCGGCCGTGGACCTCGACCCGCCCGGTGGTCGGCGGCAGGATGCCGGCCACCGTGCGCATGAGCGTCGACTTGCCGGCCCCGTTCGCGCCGACCACGCCGAGCACCTTCCCGTGCGGCACCTCGAACGACACGTTCTTCAGCGCCTCGATCTCGCGGATGATCCGCTCGCGCCGGCCGAGCTTGCGCAGCGTGCTCTTGAGCGTCGGATTGCGGTCGAGCGACGTGCGGTAGGTCACCGACACGTCCTCGACGCGGATCCGCGCGGGCTTAGAGGCGGACAGCGAACTCACGCTCCCGGGAGATGAAGAACAGCGCGCCGACGATGAAGAACGCGAACGCCCAGGCGGCGCCGAAGGCGAGGTCCGCCGGGTCGGGCGCGCGCCCGAAGTCGATGATGTCGCTCCACGCGGTGAGCAGCGGGGCGAGCGGGTTCAGCGTCAGCAGGAACTGGTAGCGGTCCGGCACCTCCGCACGCGAAGTAGAGGATCGGCGACCCGTACAGCCACAGCCGCAGCGCGTAGGTGAGGAAGTTCTTGAGGTCGCGGAAGTAGACCTGGCCGGCGGCGACCAGCGCCGCCATCCCGCACGCCAGCACCGCGAAGAGCACGAAGACCGGGATCAGCCACAGCAGATGCCAGCCGACCGGCAGGTCGGCGATGAAGAAGAACGGCAGGAAGATCACGATCGTCGGCAGGAAGCGCTTGAACGCCGTGATCACCGATGCGCCCGGCAGCAGCAGCCGCGGGAACGCCGTGTTGAGGATCAGACGGCCGCCGCCGACCACCGACCGCACCGCCTGCCGGATCGCGTCGGTCACGAAGTAGTACGCGAACAGCGCCGCCATCAGGTGCGCGAGGAAGGCCACGCCGCCGGTGCGCGCGCGCAGGATGTCGACCAGCACGAAGTACACGCAGGCCAGCAGCAGCGGGTTGAGCACCAGCCAGAGCTGCCCGAACAGCGTGTTGTAGTGCTGCGCCCGCAGGTCGGTGCGCGACAGCTCGAGCGCGAACTCGCGTCGCCGCCACAGCTCGCGCAGGTAGGAGCCCAGCGGCGGCAGGCCGACGCGGTGCGGCTCGTACACGTGCCGCACGGACGTGAACTCGTCCGTGCGCTGGTGCTGCTCGGGATCGGTGACGGGTGCGGTCAAGCGGCCGGCTTGCGGATGACGACGACGTTGGAATGATCGAGCAGCGCCCGGTCGTGCTCGACGATCTCGAAGCCGCGGCCCGCCACGAGACCCTCCATCTTCGGCACGTTCATGTCCGAGAACCCGGCGTAGTCGGGAACCGTCTGCAGGTACGGCTTGTCGCGGTCCGCGTACTGGATGGTGCAGGTCCCGCCGGAGCGCAGGACCCGGGCGATCTCCCCGAGGTACTCGTCGATGCCCTCGGCCTCGATGTGGACGAAGGTCCCGAACGAGAACACGAAGTCGATCGAGCCGTCGTCGATGTCGTGGAGCTCGTAGCCCGACGTCTCGTAGAAGCGCAGCTTGCGCCTCTGCTTTCGGAAGCGCTTGCGGAGGTAGCGGAAGAACTGCTTGTTGAGGTCGACCAGGACCACCTCCTGGGCGCCGACCAGGAACTGCGTCCAGCGCCCGCCGCCCGGCCCGATCTCCATCACCACCGCCTCGGGCGTGACGTACGGCCGCAGGTAGCGCTTGACGATCTTGGAGAGATTGCCGGGCTGGGTACGGCCGTGCCGCAGCCGGTGCCAGTGGTAGCGCACACCGGAAAGCGTCGGATCGCCCCAGTGGTCGCCGTAGTGGCCCTCCTCCTCGCTGCGCTTGAAGCGGCGCAGCCCCTTGGCCCAGCGTTGATTCCATTCTGCCGTCGGCATCCGCGCGGAGTCTAGAAGGGGCTAGAGGACCGGCGGGCGGCCGGCGCGGGTCATCCGCAACAACGTGTTCACACGCAGGCGGCGGCGCTGCCCGCACGGCTGGCGCAGGCCGTCGCGGTAGCCGCGCAGTGCAGCGCGGGCGCGCGCCGGGGTGCGCAGCACCGGCAGCGTGCGGAGCGACGAAGCCGGCGACGTAGAGGACGCCGAGCGGCAGCGGCAGGTTGCGGCGGGCGAGGAACACGCGGTTGCGGGCGCCGTAGTACGCCGAGTGGTCGTGCGGCGCGGTGCGGTAGGACGGGTGCAGGACCTCGATGTCGCCCGCGTACGCGACGCGGCGACCGGTGTCCATCACGCGCCAGGCGAGGTCGACCCCCTCGTGGCCGCGCCGGAACTCCTCCGGCCAGCCGCCGGCCTGCTCGAAGACGGTGCGGCGGACCGCCACCGCGCCCTCCCAGACCGCGGTGACCTCGCTCGAGCGCGCCGGATCGCCGACGCGCAGCCGCGGCACCCAGTCGCGTGGCGCCGGCCCGCCGTCGGAGGCGCGCACGCGCAGCTGGAGCATGCCGAGGCCGGGGTCCTCGAACCGCGCCGCCACGCGGGCGAGCGCGTCGGGCGAGGCGAGGCGGGCGTCGTCGTCGAGGAAGAACAGCAGCTCGCCGCCGACCGCGCCGACGCCGGCGTTGCGCCCGGCCGGGATGCCGCGGTCCTCCTCGAGCGCGACCGCGCGCACGTTCAGCCCTTCGGGCTGCCAGCCGTTGCCGACGACGACGACGTCGAGCTCCACGCCGGTCTGGGCGGCCAGCGAGTCGAGCGCCGCCGCCAGCTCGGCCGGCCGGCGGCCCTGGGTCAGCACGATGCAGCCGATCATCGGAGGCGATCCGAGGTGAGGATCGCGACCAGGTGCCCGAGCGCGGTGATCGCCGTCATCACCACCAGCGCGATCACCAGCACGCGCGAGCCGATCAGGTCGCCGGCCACGGCGTCGACGATCGCCGCCGCCAGCGCGAGCATCGTCGCCTCCATCGCCACGAACGCGCGGTAGAAGGGCAGCGCGCCGAGCGCCCGCCGGATCCGCCGCAGGCCGCTCGGCCGCGGCGCCGCCACCGCCTGCGTGTCGGCCGCCACCGGCAGGCCGGCCTCCGCCCGCGCCACCGTCACGAGCGCCGACTCGCCCTTGATCAGCAGCACGAGCACGGCCGCCACCAGCCCGAGGATCGGCTCCTCGGCGCGGATGCCGATCGCGATCGGCAGCGCGCCCTCGGTCAGCCAGTGGCCGATCCGGTCGAGGTAGACGCCCTTGACCGACTTCACGCCGCGCCAGCGCGCCAGCTCGCCGTCGGAGCAGTCGAGCAGGATCTGGAGCTGGATCAGCAGGAAGGCGGCGACCGCGGGCAGCACGCCGGGCAGCGCGAGCACGGCGGCGGCCGCGAGACCGGCGAGGATCATCAGCCAGGTCACGCCGTTCGGCGTGATCCGCGTCGGCAGCAGCGCGCGCGTCAGGTACGGAGACGCGCGGCGGATGTACAGCCGCCCGGCCCAGTGCTCGCCGCTGTTGCGCTCGAAGATCGAGGCGGGCTGGGTGGCCGCGCGCAGCTCAGCGATCGTAGGCATCGAGGAACCCCGCGACGGAGCGCCGCACGCCGGCCTCGTCGAGCGCCAGGTGCTCGAGGATCGTGAAGCGGTCGGGGCGCGTGCTCGGGGCGCGCACCACGGCCTCGACGAACTGGTCCTCGGTCAGCCCGAGATCGCCCGGCGTGCGCGGCAGGCCGTGCCGCCGCAGGCAGGCGTCGATCCCGTCGCGTCAGGCCCTCGGTCCCCCTGGAGGAACGCCGTGAAGAGGCTCGCCGCGCCGGCCAGCTCGCCGTGGTTGGCGGTGCCCGGGAACAGGTGGTCGATCGCGTGCAGGATCTCGTGGTCGCCGCCGCTGCACGGCCGGCTCGACCCCGCCGTGGCCATCGCCAGGCCGGACAGCACGAGCGCCTCGGCGAGCGCGATCAGGAACGCGTCGTCCTCGATCCCGTCCTCGCGGTGCACGATCGAGGTGGCGGCGATGCGCGCGAAGGTGACGGCGACGCCGTCGACCGCCTCGCCGCGCTCGCGCTCGGCCAGCCGCCAGTCGGCGATCGCCGACAGGTTGCTGATCGCGTCGCCGATGCCCGACCGCCGCATGGCCGGCTCGCTGCGGCGCACGTAGTCGAGGTCGACGACCACGGCGATCGGCATCTGCACGCCGATCGAGGACTTGCGGCCCTCCTCGTCGTCGACGAGCGAGGCGACCGGCGAGGCGATGCCGTCGTGCGCGAGGCTGGTGGCCACCGCGACGACCGGCAGTCCGGACAGGCTGGCGGCGTACTTGGCGACGTCGAGCGTGCGGCCGCCGCCGATCGCCACCACGGCGTCGTGGAAGCCCTGCCGCAGCCGCGCGGCGAGCTCGGCGCCGGCCTGCACCGAGCCGCCCTCGACGTCCCAGATCTCGCCGTTGGCGAGCTGCGGGCGCAGGGTGGCGGCGATCTCCTCGCCGAGCCCGGGCCCCACCACCACCGCCACGTGCCCGCCGCTCGAGATGCGGCGGTCGGCCAGCAGCGGGGCCAGCCCCGCCACCGCACCCGGTCCGATGTCGATCGTCAGCGGCGTGCCGACCATGCGGGTCAGCAGCGGCACGCGACCTCCCGGGCACGCGCGAGGTCGCGGTGGTCGTCGACCTCGACCCACTCGACGACCCCGATCGGCGCGATGCCCACGCGGCCGCCGCGGTCGGCGAACTCCTGGAAGCCGTCCTCGTAGTAGAGCGAGGGGTCGCGCCGCCAGGTCGCCTCCAGCGCGTCGGCCAGCGGCTGCGCCGCCGCCGGCTCGATCAGCGTGACGCCGATGTACTCGCCGTGCGCCGTCGACGGCTCGAGCGCCTTGTTGATGCGGTCCAGGTAGCCGTCGGCCGTGACGTGGACCTTCATCTCCTCCTCGGCCAGCGGCTTGGAGTCGTCGACGGCGATCAGCAGCTCCGGCCCGCGCGCCTCGAGCAGCGTCTCCTCGACCGAGGCGGGGTGGACGGTGTCGCCGTTGGCCAGCAGCACGCCCTCGCTGAACGCGTCGCGTGCGCACCACAGCGAGTAGGCGTTGTTCCACTCGAGCGCCTTCGGGTTGTAGACGAGCTCGACCTTCAGCCCGTGGCGGCGCTCCAGCTCGGGGACGCGCTCGGCCAGCCGGTCGTGCGCGTAGCCGCTGACCACGACCGCCTGCTCGAGTCCGACGTGGCGGAAGTTGCCGAGCGCGACGTCGAGGATCGTGCGGTCGCCGTCCACGCCCAGCAGCGTCTTCGGCAGCTCCGCGGTCTCCGGGCCCAGGCGCGTCCCGGCGCCGGCGGCGAGCACCATCCCGATCACTGGCCCTCGTCCTCCTCGTCGTCGTACTCGTACGGTCGCTGCACGCGGCCGACCGCCAGCCACCCGTAGACGGCCTCGGCCACGAAGGCGACGCCGAGCACCGCGGCGGCCACGAAGTAGCCGGCCGGGCAGCGCGCCGGCGACGAGCAGCAGGAAGGCGACCACCACGCGACCGTCCCAGCCGCCCGACAGCGCGTTCAGCCAGGGCGCGGGCGTCACGCCGCGGTGGCGGAGGCGGTAGACCAGGTCGTAGTGGCGGAAGGTGAGCACGGCGAGCAGCGCGAACGCCGCCGGGTAGGAGTCGGGACCGTCGAGCGCCGCGATCCAGGTCAGCGCGACGTACTCGGTCGCGCGCAGCAGCGGCACCTCGGCCCAGCGGATCTTCGGACGGGGCGGTGCGCCGCTCGAGGCGCCGGCCAGCAGCACGACCCAAGCGACCACGGCGGCCGCCACGGGCTGCGAGGTGTCGCCGCCGCCGATCGCGATCGCGGCGATCAGCGACAGGAACGCGACGAGCAGCAGCCCGGCCCCCGGCAGCGGCGAGGGCAGCGCGCCCGAGCGCGCGCGCGAGCGGCCCGTCGTCGCGGTAGACGGCGATCGGATCCGGCGGCGCGAGCGCCGTCGGGGAGGCGGTGACCGCGGCGGCGCTCATCGCTCGGTGAGCACGCCGAGGGTGGACGGGATCATGTCAGCCTGCCGGGAAGTGCTCATCGCAGGGACCTGAGCACCCGGCCGGCCAGGGTGTAGACGGTGCCGACCGCCCCCCAGGCGAGGACGGTGATGAAGGTGACGCGCGGCGTGAACAGCGCGGCGGTGATCGAGATCACTGCGAACCGCTCGCCGATCGGGAAGGCGATCATCTTCTTGATCCAGCGGACGCCGGGCGCGCGGTCGATGCGGTGCCAGGCGCCGAGCATGCGGTCGGGCAGCGAGCGCTGCACCGGGACCGGCTCGACCGCATCGCGCCGGTCGTTGCGGCGCGCCTCGGCGGCCTGGCCGGCGGCGTCGGCCGCCTGCGCGACCGGCGGCTGCGGCGTGTGGCCGAGCGCGTCGCGCTGGGAGCCGCCGAACGAGAAGTCGGACATGTGCCGCGCGGTCTGGAGCGTGATCGCCGCGCAGGCGAGCAGCCACACGGGATCGCCCATCCGGCTCGCGCCGATCGCCAGGCCCGCGAAGGCGAGGTACTCCTTGGTGCGGTCGAACACCGAGTCCAGCCACGCGCCGAGCTTCGAGAACTGGCGCGTGTACCGGGCGAGCTGGCCGTCGACGCAGTCGGTGACGAAGGCGAGATAGAGCAGCACCGCCCCCGTCACCAGGCCCCAGCGCTCGCCGGTGGCGAACGCGATCGCCGCCAGCAGGCCGATCAGCACCGAGACGGTGGTCACCTGGTTCGGCGTGAAGCCGCGGTGCGCGCACCAGCGCGCGATGTACCTCGAGTACGGGCTGACGAAGAAGGTCGTGAAGAAGCCGTCGGCGCCCTTGACCGCCGAGTCGAGCAGCACGCGGTCCTCGTCGACCTGCTCGATGTCCCGCTCCGCCTCGGCGGCTGCGGGCGCCGACAGCGGGCGCGTCCAGAACAGCTTGCGGACGTGGCTGCCGCTGAGCGTCGCGCCGTCGCGGACCATGCCGACGAGCAGCAGGGCGGCGGCGTCGTCCGGCGCCGCGGCGAGCCGGTGGCGCAGGCGCGCCTCGTCCTCGTCCGAGAGCACGATCACCTCGTCCTCGGGCTCCTCCTCGTCGACCGGGTCGTCGAGGTCGTCGATGCCGGACGGGTCCTGGTCCTCGGCGGCGGCGCGCGACAGCCCGACCCGCCACGAGTCCTCCTTGCGCGCCAGCTCCTGGAGCCAGGCCTCCGGCGGCGCGGCGGCGAGCGGAGCGAGCTCGCGCGCGACGCGGGCGAGCGTCGCCAGGTCGCCGGGCGCCACCTTGAGCGCGCCGAGGAACGCGGCGGTCGGCCGGTGGACCGAGTGGTACGGCGAGCCGGCGCTGATCAGGCGGCCGCGGCGGGCGCGGATGCGGAAGACCATCGGCCGGGCGCGGCCGCCGGTGAGGACGCCGGTGACCACGCGCGGATCGGCCAGCAGGCCGGCGAGCGCCTCGCCGTGGGTGACCATGTCGCCGTACATGACGACCAGGCCCTCGGAGCTCTCGGCCAGCTCGGCGATCGCCTCGAGGTCGGTGGCCAGCGTGGGGGTGGCGCGAACCTCGGCGGCCAGCCCGAGCGCGCGCACGTCCGCCTCCCAGGCGGGACGGGTCAGCACGATCGCGCGCGGGACTCCGAGCGCGGCGAGCTGGTCGACCAGCCGGCCGAGCAGCGTGCCGTCGTGCCACGGCAGCAGGGCGGCCGGGCCGCCCTCGGCGGAGCGGCGCCGTCGCGAGCAGCACGACGGCGTCGACGGACGTCCCGCCGCGGACGGCGGGCGGCGCTGCTGCGGGGGGCGGCGCGGCCGCGCGTCTGTCACTCAACCCGCTCGTCAAAGCCGTCGGAGCCTAGCGACCCGAGCAGCGCGTCCCAGCGCGGCCCGATCGCGTCGATCGCGTATTTCCGGGCCTTTTGGACCGCGGCTTCGCCGTAGCGGCGGCGGCGATCGGGGTCCTCGATCAGCTCCAGCAGCGCGGCGGCGAGCGCGTCGACGTCCTCCGGCGGGACGAGCAGGCCGTCGGTTCCGTCGCTGATGATGTCGGCCGGGCCGTGCGGGCAGTCGAAGCTGACCACCGGCAGGCCCTTGCTCATCGCCTCCACCAGCACCATGCCGAATCCTTCGAAGCGCGAGCTGAGCGCGAACAGCGACGCCTCGGCCATCGCCTCGCCCAGCTCCCGGGTGCGGCCCATCAGCTCGACGTTGTCGCTGCCGATCTGGGCCTCCAGGCGCTTGCGCTCCGGGCCTGAGCCGTAGATCCGCAGGCGCCAGGCCGGCTGCCGCTCGGCGACCTTGGCGAACGCGTCGATCAGCAGGTCGAAGCCCTTCTGCGTGGTCAGCCGGCCGGCGGCCACGACGATCGGTGCCTCGAGCGTGGCGGTCCCGCCGCCGAGCGGCGAGAGCGGGTTCGGGATCCGCTCCACGCGCGTGCGCAGCGAGCGCGCCGTAGTCGCGCTCGTCGTGGCCGGTGAGCACGGTGAGCGCGTCGAGCCGGTCGTAGTGGCGGGCGATGTCGGCCGCCAGCCGCGGGCGGTGCGCCGCGAAGTGCAGGTGCTCCTGCCCGACCGTGATCACGCCGCGCGGCGCGAGGCGCGCCGCCAGCAGGTTGAAGGCGGGCCGCGTCGTGATCAGGACGCCGCCGTCGAGCGAGCGCAGCCAGCGGAGCAAGCGCGACGTCGGTCCGCAGGCTGGAGAGCGGATAGACGTAGTCCTCGGGGTGGACGAGCAGGCTCGGCAGGCGGTCGAGCAGACCCTTGCGCTCGAGCACGCGCGTGGTCACCCCGGACGGGAAGGGGAAGAACGGCCGCTTGCGGCGGCGCACGAGGCTGACCAGCTCGACGTCGCGGGTCTGCGCGAGATGGCCGGCGACGGTCAGCGTGGTCCGGATCGTCCCGCCCATGCCCCAGGCGTGGGCGAGCAGGATGCGCACCGGGCCGTCGCTGCGTGTCGCGCGCCCGCGCGGGAGCAGGGCGGCGGCTCGGAGCGCCGCGCGGTGGACGGTCACCGCGAGCGGCCCGAGCAGGCGGCGTCGCAGCGACTCGGTCGGCACGGGCGGCAGGGTACTCGCGTGGCAGTCGCCGAATGCGACGCGATCAGCTGCCGCCGCACAAGACCGCGTGTTACGTCATGCCGCGCTGGAAGGCGATGTACGTGTCCGTCAACAAGGCGGCGTGCACGAGCCTGAAGTGGCTGGTGGCGGACATCCAGGAGGAGAGCCGCGAGCGCTTCCACCGGTCGCTCTCGCCGCGAGGTCTCGCGCACGATGACGATCCACCGGCGATCGCTGTGGCAGAACACGCCGATGGCGAAGTGGATGACCGACGAGGAGATCGCCGCCATCTCGCCCGACGACGGCTGGTTCGTGTTCGGCGTCGTGCGCCATCCGACGGCGCGGCTGTTCTCGGCCTGGCAGTCGAAGCTGCTGCTGCGCGAGCCGTGGTGGTGGGTCGACGAGTTCGGCGAGGAGACCTGGTTCCCGCGCGTGCCGGCGAACGGCGACGAGGTCGTCGAGGACTTCGCGCGCTTCGTCCGCGCGATCGCCCAGAACCCCGAGCTGCGCGTGTTCCGCAACCGCCACTTCGCGCCGCAGAAGGGATTGCTGTCGGTCGGGAACACGCCGTACACGCGGATCTATCTGACGGCCGAGATCCCCGCGCTGCTGTCCGACTTCGAGCGCCACCTGCGCGCGCAGGGGTGGGAGGGCGAGCCGCTGACGCTGGCGCGGGCCAACGAGACGCCGCTGAAGCCGATCCCGTCGCTGTTCACGGACGAGGTGCTCGACGCGTCGCGCGAGCTGTACCGCCGACGACTTCGCGGACGTTCGGGTTCGGCGACGCGATGCCGGGGGGCCTCGATCCCTCGGACGCCTACTCCGCGGCCTCGATCGCCGAGGTCGGGCGGCTGATCGAGCGCTCGGAGCGGATCAACGATCTCGGCCTGCGCGCTCAGGAGCTGGCGAGCGAGCTGCGCGAGCTGCGGTCGGCGCGGGTGGCCGTGCCGGTGCCGCAGAACGGCGTGGTGCAGCGGTTTGCGCGGCGGCTGCGCGGGCGAACGTCAACTGCGGCTGGGTAGGGGAGCGGCGAGGCCGGCGTTGCCGGTTTTCTCCGAACCGTCCTGCCCTAGGTACCCATACGGGCCCCTAGTCAGGATGGCTCCCTCGAAACCGCTCGAAATCGCCGCCCCCCACCCAGCCGCAGTTGACGTTCAGCGGCGCCGCAACACGCGCCGAGCCACAGGCCGCACCCGCGCCTGCACCCCCGAGGGCACCCGCCGCCACACGGCCAGCACAGCCGCCGCAACGGATGCGGCGGCGGCTTGCGCTCCAGCTCGGCCAGCGCCTCGACCGACCGCACCTTCACCTTGCGCGGATCGAAGAACCGGTCCGCGACCGGGACCGACCGCTGGCGGCGATCTCCAGATCGGGGTACTCGTCGACGCGGGCGGCGAGGTCCTCGCCGCCGGCGATCAGGCCCCCTCGCGCAGCGGCGTCAGCGCCGCCGGGTCGTCGACGTCGTAGCCGTAGAACCGCGCCGAGCCGCTCGAGGCGCCGCTTGAGCACGGCGCGCTGGCGCTCGTCCATCCGCGTCGTCCACTTGCTGATGCGCGACACGTCGATCGGGTCGTCGACCATGCTGCGCCCCTCGACCTTGCGCTTGCCGCCGCGGCTGCCCTGGACGGCGTGGTGCTCGAGCACGCTCGGCGACCACTCCTCGCCGAGCCAGTCGAGCAGCTCGCGCAGGACCGGCTCGGGCTGGAGCACGAGGTCCTCGTACCTGACCACCGCGAAGCGGTCGCCGTGGGCGGCGGCGACGCGCGCGATCTCCATGTTGTACCGGCGGTAGTGATCGCTGGCGTGGCGGATCGACTGGCCCCAGC
>CAWDCT010000012.1:0-502953 GCA_963800905.1 uncultured Solirubrobacteraceae bacterium | reverse complement strand
CCGGCGCCGCGGTGCTGCGCGACCCGCGTGCACATCTCGCCGATCGGGCCCAGGCCGAGCACAAGCAGCGTCTCGCCTTCGGGAAGGTCGGCATACTCGACCGCCTGCCACGCGGTCGGGAGCACGTCGGACAGGTAGATGAAACGGTCGTCCGGCGGACCCTCGGGCACCTTGATGGGCCCGTACTGAGCCTGCGGCACACGCAGGAACTCGGCCTGCCCTCCCGGGACCTGGCCGTAGAGCTTCGTATAGCCGAGCAGCGCCGCGCCGGTGCCGTACTCGCGCACCTGCGTCGTCTCGCATTGCGACTGCAGGCCCTTGCCGCACGTGTAGCAGTCACCGCAGGAGATGTTGAACGGGATCACCACGCGGTCGCCGGCCTTGATGTGGGTGACGTCCGCGCCGACCTCCTCGACGATGCCCATCGGCTCGTGACCGAGGATGTCGCCGGGATCGATGAACGCGCCGAGCACCTCGTAGAGGTGCAGGTCGGAGCCGCAGATGCCGGTCGACGTGATGCGGACGATCGCGTCGGTGGACTGCTCGATCGCCGGGTCGTCGACGGTGTCGACGCGCACGTCGTGGGTGCCGTGCCAGGCCACGGCCTTCATCGATCGAACCCGGCATCCTTGCGCAGCTTCTGGGCGATCTCCGCGATCTCGGCCGGCGCGTAGTCAGGGGCGAACACGTCCGGCTGGGCGGGCGCTTCGGGCCACGGGAACCCGTCGGGCGCGGCGTCCTCGACCTGGAGCTCCTCACCGGTCTCGGGGTGCTTGCCCTTGAAGACGGCGGTGACCTCCCTGTAGTCCTCAGGCGAGAACCGGTAGAGCGTCAGGTGCAGGCCCTTCTCGAGGTGCGGGCGACACTCGGGAATCTTCTCGGTCGGGATCCGCGGCGCCGGGAACCCCTTCGTCAGGTCGATCCCGGTGAGCAGCTCGAGCGCGCGCGCATACGCGACCTGGTGCACGCCGCCGCGCACCAGCAGGTAGCCGGTCAGCGCGCGTGCCGTGGGATGCTCGACCAGCTCGTAGACCTTGAGCTTGCCGTTGCGTGCGCCGGTCTCGAGGAAGTAGTTGTGCGTGAGGTCCTCGACGAGGTCGCCCGACGAGAACACGTAGTCGCCCGTCCACGGAGCGCCGTTGGAATCGACCGGCAGCACACCCTTGCCGCCCTTGAGCACGTGATGCGGATTGCCCTCCGCGAGCACCTGCTGACCGTCCGCGTCAGTGAGCATCGCGCCGATCGCGGCACCGACGGCCTCGATGTGCCCGTACTCCTCGGCCGCGATGTTGGCGATGAGGTCGTAGAACGGCCGCAGCTCTTTGCGGCCGCGGAAGTTGAACGACTGGAACGTGTAGTTCATCAGCGTCGACATCTCGCCGAAGCGGCCGCCCATCAACTCCTGGACGGCCATGGCGCCGGCGGGGTCCGGATCGCCGGTTGGCAACTCGAGGCCGAGACGGTCGTAGCGAAGGATCATGTTCGCGCTCCTGTGTGGGGACGGTCACCACGCCCTTCCCGAAGCCCCCGGAAACCGATGCCCGGCCTGTCAATTTCACGACGCGGGCCGATTTCCAGACAGCTACGTCCGGCGCCCGACGCCGGTGAGGAACTAACGCGAGTACACGCCCACGGACGACGCATGCACCAGCCGCTCGACCCCGGCCGCCGCCGCGGCCTCGAACACCCGCCGCGACCGATGGACGTTGGCGCGCTCGAGCGCAGCGCCGTCCCGGCTGGGCTGGATCAGCCACGCGAGATGGATCACGACATCCGCCCGCGCGAACACAGGACGCAGATCGTCAGCCGCGATGTCGGCCGACACCCATTCATGTCCCCCGGTCTGTCCCCCGAGATCTGTTGTCCCAGCCCCGTCCGGACGTCGAATCCACAGCGCAGGAAGTGCCTCGTTCAAGGTGGTTACGCCCAACGAGGGGCCTTACGACTCGCCTTGGCCGAAAGCGGTTGCTCTGGTCGCCGGCTCGCGCTCTGCTCAGCCCGGGAGGCTCAGATGCGCATCATCGCGCGGCCGGGCACCTCGTGCCGCACCACTTCATGCACGCGAGCGGCCGGCGGCGACGCCCACGACGACGACCAGTCCGGACAGTGCCGGCACCGACGCGAGCGAGAGCATGATGCCGACCCACTCGGCGAACGCGCCGCCGAGCCCGGCGGGCAGCGCCGCGCCCTTGACGCCCGACAGGCGCACGATCGCGTCGGCCGCCAGCATGACCGCGAAGGCGCCGGTCAGGTAGGAAGCCGTGACGCTCGCGAGCGGCCGCAGCAGCGGCCCGCCGCGAAGGAACGCCCGCACGCCGCACGCGATCTGCAACCCCATAGGCACAATGAAGACGACAAGCATCGTCGCGACGGCCAGCGGCGCGTAGAACGCGTCCGCACCCGTGGTCGTGCAGAGCAGCGCGACGCTGAGGGTGAACGGGAGTGAGACGAGCACGCCGGTGGTGAGGCCGCGGCGGTCCATGAACCGAGCATCGGCGCGCTGGCGAGGGCGCTTGAGGAAACTGACGTACCGCGCGCGGGTCGCGAAGTTCGTCGAGGCCCGCGTTAGTCCCCGTATACCGAGCCCGTCGCGCTAGCGGGCCGTCAGTCCGATGACCGTGATCGGTTCCCCTTGGTCGAGGTTGACGGCGACGCGCATGGCGCGCCGGGTAGAACCTCGACACGACCGTGTCGAGGCTCTACCACAGGCACGTTGCGTCAGCCCAGCGGCAATGACAGCGAGCGGGTGTTGCCGGCCCGGTCGCGCGCCGTCAGCCGCAGCGTGAGCTTGCTGCGCCTGGCCGTGCGGCCCGTCCCGTTCACGCGGATCCGCAGCCTGCCGACGCCGGCGCGGCCGATGCTGTCGGTCGCCGTGCCGACCCTCTGACCGCCGAGCCGCACGGACGCGCGCACGAAGCACGCCTCGTTGCACGAGAAGCGCACGCGCAGCACGCCGCGCTTGAGCGCGCCGGCCTTGGCGAGCAGCGCGGGCGCGGTGTTGTCGCTGCCGGGCCCAGGGCTAGGCTGCGGCGGCTGCGCGGTGTCGTCCACCACGACCACGCTGGTCGATGACTGCGGCCGAGGATCGCGTTCGCGCTCTCGCCGCTCAGCGTGATCGTGACGTTGCCGGTCGTCGGCACCGTGATGTTCTCCTGGTAGTCGCCGGGCGCGAACGTCAGCATCCCGCCGCTGCCCGTGGAGAGGGAGTACGCCACGCTGGCCGTGCGGTTCGCCGGTCCCGTGCGCGCGACCGGGATCTCCACCTGGCCGCTGCTCTTCCTCACCGCTGTGGCGGACGAGGGGAACTGGAGCACCGAGGCCGGGACCACGGACAGGCTCTCGAGCGGCATGCCGCCGGCGATCGTGCCCACCGGGGTGGCGGCGCCCGTCGACAGGTTGAGCCTGTGCAGCACCGAGCTGCCCGGGCTTCCTGCCAGCTCGAACGAGGCATAGGCCGTGCCCGACGCCTGCGCGATGTCGAGGCCCGCGTTGTCCGTGGTGTCGACGCCGAGCGGGCCGACGTCGATCAGGTTGCCCGTGTTCGGCGACACCGGCGCGCCGCCGACCGAGCCCTGGGTGAACAGGCGGTCGGAGCCCGAGTCGATGTCGTAGAGCGTGGTGCTGGTCGCGCCGTCGAACGAGTTCGTGTAGTCGGCGGCCACGATGCGCGGGTCCCCGGGGTTGAGGTTTCCGTCCCTTCCCGAGCGAGTTGCCGCTGTTCGGGCTGAAGCGGAAGTTCAGGTTCTCCTCCTCGACGACGCGGATGGCGTCCGCGACGGGGTTGAAGCCGAAGCCGAAGTCGTTGAGGAAGCTGCTGAAGAAGGGGCTGACGAACGGGGTGACGTTGACCGGGGTGGCGTTGAACTGCCCCGCCGCCGCGGCCGGCGTGAGCACGTAGAGCGTGCCACGGGTCGCCTGGGCGTAGAGAGCGCCGCCGCGCGGGCGGTGGTCGAGCCCGATGAGGTTCGTGTCGGGCCCGAGGATGCCCCCGTCGACATTCGGGAAGTTGATCGTCGCCGGCGTGGCCGCGCCCGGGTTGCCCACCGGGAAGGTCACGAGCGTGCTCGGGTTCGCGTTGGTCAGGCCGACTGCAGTCTCCGCGGCGCTCGCCGCGCCCGCCGTGAGTGCGCTGAGCACCCCGGCGACCGCGATCCACGCAGCGGCTCGGGTCGCGCGCTTGCGCTTCATCGTTGCGTCCTTTCGTCATGCCCCCGGGGAGGAGGAGCGGGATCCCTTACCGCTGTGGACTGCGCGCCAGCCGCCGCTTCGGTTCACTCCGAGGGCGCCAGGATCTCGAGCCGGTCGCCACCATCGTGCGACCGCCGAGCTCGTACTGCACGTCGACCGAGTCGTTCTTGCCGTAGCTGCCGAAGAGGCGGAGGAAGAATGGCGGTCCAGCGGCCGAGCCCCATGAAACGACGCCACATAGAGCACGGGTAGCGCGTCGGGTCCTGGCGCCGCGCTTCGGGTTCTCCGCTCCTCCTGCCCCCACGCGCAGCATCCTGAGAGGGGCGAGAGAGGGGCCCAGTGTCCTCAGAGGAACCCGCCAGATCGGTCGCCAAGCAGCTCGTCGCAGAGCAGTTCGCCGTCGAAGCTCAAACGCACCGTCGCACCGCCCTGGTCGCGCTCAGCGGCGAGCTCGACCTTCTCACCGTTTCAAAGGTCGCAGAGGTGCTTGATGGCCTGGACCCACAACCCGATGGCGTGCGTCATGGTCCTTGTACTCGCCGCCACGATCCTGGTCGCGAGCGCAGCGACGGCCGCGGCGAAGTTGACGTCGAAGAACTCGTTCCCTTTCGCGTTCGCCGCGAGCAGCACGGAGGTGTTCTCCGGGGCTGATTGCGGGACGACCGCTTCGATCACGAAGTCGCTCCCGGCCGGGGCCAGCGGCATCAAGGTCCGCGAACCGGCGGTCGGCGACCGCGACGAGACGGGCGGCACGCAGGTGACTGCGGTGACCGTGACCGGCACGGAGATCACGGTCACGGTCCTGGCCGACGGAGCGACCATCTGCGACCCCGCCCAGACCGGCTACCCGCCGGGCGCAACCGTGTACTGGACGGCTTCCTACCGCCTTCGCGCCGAGTACAAGCGTCGCGTGCAGGCGACACTCCGTGTCTATTACGAGAGCTACATGCACGGCGCCAAATGGAAGATGCGGCCGAAGACGGTCCACGATGCGCGCGCCGGCGCCGCTCCCGGACAGCGCGTGACCGGCATCAAGTGGAAGCGCTTCGGCGGCAGGAAGGCGATCGGCTACGGCAGGCTGCGTCAGGACTACTGCCGACCTGACGACAACTGCCCACAGAACGGGAAGCGGATCCGCCTGGTCGCGAGCAAACCCGACTACTGCAAGGACTCGGACAAGATCGAGTACCTGAGGCTCGCCGGTTACATCGGGAAGATCGAATGGTTCGGCGGCATCATCACCTGCTCGCCTTGATCGCCCGGTAGATACTTCCGAGTCGTGAGGATCGTCCAGATGTCCGACCTGCACGTCGGCGAGGGACTGTTCCGTCCCGACCTGTTGAGCGCCGCGATCGAGGAGACCAATGAGCTCGCGCCGGACCTCGTGGTGGTCGCCGGCGATCTCACGATGGAGGGGTACCGCGGCGAGTTCGAGCGGTGCAGGCGGTTCCTGGACGAGCTCACGTGCCGCCATGTCGTCGTGACGATGGGTAATCACGATGCCCGCAACGTCGGCTACCGCCACTTCGAGGACTTCTTCGGGTCTCGTGACTCGGTCACGACCGTGGAGTTCGCGGACGGTCGCGCGAGGGTGGTGGCGATCGACTCGACCAAGCCCGACGTCGACGAGGGCGAGGTCGGGCGCGAGCACTACGGCTGGCTCGACGCCGCACTGCGCGGCTGGGACCAGGGGCCTCGGATCGTGGTCATCCACCATCACATCCTGGCCGTCCCCGGCACCGGCCGCGACGTCAACAACCTCCGTGACGCCGGTGACGTGATGGCGATCCTGCGCGAGCTCGACGTGGACCTCGTGCTGTCCGGGCACCGGCACGTGCCGTATGTGTGGAGCATCTCCGGGGTGCGCGTGGTGCACTCGGGCACCGTCTCGACGTTGCGCGTGCGCGGCACCATGCCGCCGTCCTACAACGTGATCGAGATCGACGCCGACGAGGTCCGCATCGTCATGCGACAGCCCGGACAGGGCATCCAGGGCGAGGAGCCGCTCGCTCACTTCGCCCGCCGGCCGATGACCACCAGCGAGTTCCATCCACCGCTCGAGCGCTTCGTGCGGTACGCCGCGGTGCCGCCGCCCGCTCCGGTGCCCTCGCTCGAGGCGACCGCCCCGGTGCGGGAGCCCGGGCCGACGATCATCGCCCTGCTCGAGGGCGGCCCCCTGGCGGGTCGGCGCCTCGAGGCCGAGGTCGTCGAAGGCCGCCCGCCGAGGACGATCGACGTCGAGGCCGACGACGGGACCACGTGCCGCTACTGCCTCGCTGAGTGGGCTCAGGCTGGCCCGTCCGCGGTCTACACCTTCCTGTACCCCGTCTAGCGACCTTCGGGGATCGCTGCGAGAGCATCTGTGCGGCGAAGTGGGTGTCGTCCAGCTGCGCGATCCCGCGCGAGGATTTCCTTGACGCGCTGGTCGATACGCACCTGGGCAGGACGTGAGATGTGGCCGACCGTGCGTGTGCGTTTTGTGAGTCCTGGCTTCGACATCATCGCTCGCTCCTTCTCGCCCGATCGAAGGCGGGCGCGGTTGTGCTGTCCCCGTCAGCGCGGGGAAGGCCCGCCTGTGCGGGCCTTCTCCGCGCCACTGACCAACTTGGGGCTGTTAGGCCTGGACGAGCTCGCCGGTCCTGTGGACGACGACGTTGCCGCTGGTGATCTTGGGCGGGTTCGGGAGTGCGGTCTCGAGCTTTTGCTCGCGCAGCCAGCTGCCGGCGACGCGGGTGGACTCGTCGGCCTGCGCCGCGGTCTCGAAGAAGCCGACGGAGGTCATGACGCCGTTGCCGGCGTCGATGAGCGAGTAGCCGCTGAAGCCCGGGAGCTCGCTCAGTACCGGGAGGAGCTTCTCGTCGACCTTCTTGAGGACCTCTCCCTTGCGGCTCTGGTCGATCGACTCGTAGCGTCGAATGGTGACGTGCATGGGATGCTCGTTTCTGCAGGGGTGGAGGCCTCGGTTGAGTCCTCCTGGTGCGCCCGACCCGTGAGAGACAATCGAGGAACTCGCAGGTCCGTCGATGTCGGCAGGGGGTCTGAGCGCTTGCCCTGACCGTAGCACCCTTCTGCGGGAGGGCGCTGTGCAGCCGTTTTTCGCCGCGTTACACGGGCACCGGGTTCTACTCGACGGACCAACGAACACCGAGAAACAACGAGTCGTCGCCTGAATGAAGCCTGCTGCGGCTATCGAATGCTCGTCAGACGCGGCGGAGGTCGATCTGCGTTCGTAGGATGCTGGGTCGTGGCGGCGCTACTACCACGCCTTCGACGAGCTGGTCGATCCGGATGACGCCCGGCCACGCGCCACCCGCGCGGGCGTAATGGGCGACCACCTCATCGTCTTTCATTCCGACGTGCGGGCCTGCGCGGGCTACAGCCGCCACGACGCTCCCTCGATCCTGATGGACGGCTCGTCGATCGCGCACGACACGGAGCACGGTCGGGCGGTCACCGCGCAGCTGACGCGCCGCCACGGGACGCTGGAGGAAGCGATCGCGGCGGGAGTCTTCGGGCTCGGCGCCGCGGGGTTGTCCAAGGGCATCCGCCGCCAGGCGCGCGCAGCGTGCGAGGACTACTTCTTCAACCGGCTCGGCCTGACGCCGAGCCACCCGTTGGGCGGACGGGAAGAGATCGTGGAGAGTCTCGAGCTGATGCCCGACGCGATGTACCGCACACTCGAGGACATCGTCGAGCTCGTCGTGGACGGCGACTACGAGGAGCTCCGCGCCGTGTCCGGCGATCGGCTGGAGGTCGAGGACTTGCGCCGCCGCGTCGAGGACGACTGCCCCGAGGCGCTGGTGCTGCCGCCGCGCGAGATCTACCGGGTCGAGGCGATCACCAAGTCCGACGACGCGGAGGCGCCGGGCTGGGCCTACTTCCTCGAGCTGTGGACCGAGACCGGCCCGGCCTGCCTGCACATCGAGGGCGAGCTCGAGGAATCGGGCGAGCGCTTCACGGCAACGCTGGACGACATCCTGCCCTGATAGGCCTGGAGGGCGCCGCGCAATACGGGTCGACTGAGGACCTGTTAAACGCGGAAAGCCCACCCGTAGGTGGACTCTCGGCCATCAGAAGATCAGGCGGCTTACGCGGGAAGGGGACGTTCAGTTGAAGGTCTCGCCCTCAGGTTGCCCTCGCTGTCTGACCCTGCCAGCGTAGCGCGCGCCTCTGAGCTTCGACCCGCGCGGCCCGAGCGGACCCGGGAACAGACGCCGCGGGCGGCGCATCGCCCGACCGGCAAGCAGCCCGGGTGGGTTACTCGGTTGCGGCGAAGTCGACGGTGTGTCAGAGCCTCCATCCAGCGGAGGCCCGAGGGTCGGGCAGGTAGGCGCAGGACGTGCCGGTGCGGATCGCACGGTCGAGATGTTCGCCGAGTTGGGGATGGTGCTCACCGATCTGGCCTATCGCCTTGCGGACCGCGCGGGTCACACCGACGCGGGCACGCTCGGATGCGGATGCAGCTCGTCGGTCGCGGCCGCCCAGGCCGACAGCGCGCGACAGCTCTCGAACCAGGAAATCGCGTTCTGCGTCCGCCTGTGCGGCTCGCTCGGCGTCGCCGAGGGCGCGCGCCTGCTCGATGTCTTCCTCGATCTCGGCGAGGCGTCGCCGGTACGCGTCCTTCGCGCGCGCGTCGAGCATCTCGCCGGCATCTCCGAGTGAGGAGCGCGACGGGCCGGCCGTTTGTCCTTGCTCGGCGGCGACGAGGTCGAGCACGTGAAACTCCCGGCCGGGGTGGGCGAGGAGCCGCGCGAGGTACCGCATGCCTTTCAGGTCTCGCACGCGCACCGTGCGCTCCTCGAACACGATCGACCAGTAGTCGCCCTCGCGACGAAAGCTGTTCACGGCAGCCGGTTCGTCGAGCTGATCGTGGCCGTCTTCGATGCGGTCGAGAAGCGCACGAGCCGTTTGGTGCTCCAGCGCGGCCCGGTCTGCGCTGCCGCCGGCGCGCAGCGCCTCGGCGAGACCTAGGCGAGCGTGCGCCGCCTCATAGGGGGCGCCGACCTCGTTCCAGATTCGCGCAGCCTCGGAGCAGAGCCGCTCCGCGCCCGCGGCGTCACCCTTGGCGAGGCACACTCTGCCTTGAGCAAGCGTCGCGCCGGCCACCAGTGCCTTGCTCTGGAAGCGAGCGGCCACGAGTTCGAGCTCATCGGCGGCTGAACCGGCTCGGTCGACGTTGCCGGCCGCGACCTCGATCTCGACCTGTGCCTCGAGCAACGGCGCCCGCCGCAGCTCGGTGTCCGGCGGCAGCTCCTTCGAGGGCACGCGCAGGGGCCGCTCCAGCGCGTCCCGTATGCAGTCGACCGCAGCGGCTACATCTCCTTGGGCCAGGCGCACCAGAGCGAGGCCGGGTTCGGGATCCCATCCTGCGCCATGAGCTGCGAGCAGCGCTCGCTCTGCGCCTTCGATGTCGCCTGTACGAAGGCGAATCCGTCCGAGCTCGCTCAAAGGCCAGCCCATCTCGCGTCGTAGGTATGGACGAAGCTCGTCACACGCCTCGAGCGCCTCATGCTCCGCCTCGGCACATGATCCGCGCAGCCTGAGGATCTCGGCGCGGTGGACCCGGCAGCGCCCGTGAAGGCTCCCGATCGCACTCGTCTTGCACCACCGCTCCATCACTTCGGTCCATTCCTCGGCTACGTCGTACTGCGCGAGGCCCTGCAACGCGCAGACGAGCTCGCAGTAGACGACTCCCGTCGAGAGCGCGTCGAGGTCCCCGGAGACCGTCGCCACTCCCACGGCGTCGAGCAGCGCCAGGCCTTCCCGCACGTCGCCGTCCAGGATCAGCAGCCGTGCTTCTGCGACCCGCCCGATTGCACACGCCGCCGGCTCGCACTTCGCCCCCACATCGATGGCGCGCCGGGCCCACGGGCGAGCACCGGTCAGGTCGCCCGTCAGCATCCGCTCGTAGGCACGGATTGCCGCAAGCCACGCGTGCGCGGGAGTCTCATCCTGGCCGTCGAGCAGTTGCTCCGCGCGTGCCAACCAGCCCCGCACCGGGGCCATGAGAGTGGTGTCGAAAAGCAGGTGCATCGCGACTCGGACCGCCGCCGCGGCTGCCGCGACATGATCGCCCGCCTGCACGCAGCCCGCGTGAGCACGCTCCCACGCCTCGATCGCCACATCGAGGTGTCCGGCCGCGTAGGCCACCTCGCCGAGCAGCGGTAGCTCGGCGGGGCCGGCGAAACCGCCCGTGTCCGCCTTCATCAGGTGGTCGAAGGCTTCCTGCCAATCGCCCCGCGCTGCCGCGTCGCGCCCGCTCTGGAGGACGGCCTCACTGCCCTCATCGCACATCGCAGCGCCAGCGTAACCGAGCGAGCTACAGCCGTAACCGCCTCGCTCACGCCCATCGGTAGAGGGCCAACGCCCAGCACCGACCAGGAGAACCCATGGACAGCATCAACGCCAACGGCGCAGACACTGGAATACGAGGTGCGCGGAGCAGGAGAGCCCGTGCTGCTGATCGACATGCTGATCGCCGACTGCTTCGTGCCGCTCCTTGAAGAGCCGGCACTGGCCGACCGCTATCAGCTGATCCGCTACCACAAGCGCGGTTGGGTCGGCAGCACCCACACTCCGCCGCCGGTGAGCTTCGCCGATCACGCCGCCGACGCCGCGGCGTTGCTCGAGCAGCTCGGTGTGCGACGCGCTCACATCGCGGGCCACTCCACCGGCGCGTCGATCGGAGCCCAACTGGCTCTCGACCACCCCGAGAAGGTGCACACGCTCACTCTGCTGGAGCCGACGCTGGTGTCGTTGCCTCTCGGCAATGCGTTCTTGGAGGCCGCCGGCCCGGTGTTCGAGGCATACGGAAGCGGCGACCACTCGGGCGCGTTTGCCATGTTCGTGTCCGCCGCAAGCGGCCTCGACTGGGAGGAGTGTCGAGCGTTGCTCGAGGAGCGGATCCCAGGTGTGGTCACGCAGTCGATCAAGGACGCCGACACGTTCTTCGGAGTCGAGCTGCCCGCCCTGACCGAGTGGACGTTCGGGCCCGAGCAGGCTGCCGCCATTCGCACGCCGGTCCTATCCGTGATCGGCGCGAACACCCAGCCGCTGTGGCGAGAGATCGCCGAGTTCCTGCGCTCCTCGCTCCCCCACGTCGAGGAACGCACGATCGACAGGGTCGGCCATCTCCTGCAGATCCAGCGTCCCCAGCCGGTCGCTCAGGCGATGGCGGAGTTCCTGACCCGAAACTCGATCGCCGCCGACGACGCCCGGCGACTCCAGCTCGACGGCCCTGCAGAACCACTTGTCGCGCCGCCTGCCTGAGCGCTCGGCGAGCCGATCCAACCACCAGGAGGAACAATGCCAATCATCAACGTCAAGCTCATCGAGGACGTCTTCACGCCCGCCCAGAAGCGCGAGATCATCGAGCGCCTCACCGACGCGATGGTCTCGATCGAAGGCGAGAACATGCGCGCGGTGACCTGGGTCGTCGTCGAGGAGGTCGCAAGCGGCGACATGGGCGTCGGCGGCACGCCGCTGAGCACCGAAGACGTCAAGGCCCTCGCGGCCGGCGTGCCCGCCTAATCGCGTGTCTGCGGTCAGCAGCGGGCTGGGATTCGTGGCCACTTGCATTGATACCATGGGTATGCATATACTGAGGGTATGCGAACTGCGCCGACACGAGAAGAGCGGAAGGCGCGGACGCGCGCGGACCTGATCGCGGCAGCGGATCGGCTGTTCACGGGCAACGGCTTTCACGCCACCTCGCTCGACGCGATCGCGGATGAGGCGGGCTACACGAAGGGGGCCGTGTACTCGAACTTCGAGTCGAAGGAGGACCTCTTCTTCGCCGTCTACGAGCAGCGCGCGGAGCGCGGCATCGCCGACATGAAGCGCGAGCTCGCGGCCGCCGGCGGTGGCGGGCGAGGGCTCGACGCCCTGGCGCTCGCGGCGGCGCGGCGGCGCGGTCACTACGACGACGACTGGCTCGCGGTGTTCTTCGAGTTCTGGGCGCACGTCGTGCGTCGGCCGGCGCTGCGCGCGCGGTTCGCGGAGATCCACCTGCGCGTGCAGGGTCCGCTCGTGGAGGCGCTCGAGAGCGACGCGCGCGAGCACGGCTACGTGCTCCCGGACGACCCGCGCAAGCTGACCGTGGCGGTCTACGCGATGCAGCTCGGGCTGTCGCTCGAGCGCCTGACCCTGCCCGAGCTCGTCGACGAGCGACTCGGGCTGCGGATGGGCCGCCTGCTCCTCGATGACTTCGCGCGAGCCGGGCGCACAGCGACGGGACACCGATGACCCTCACCTATCAGCGCAAGCGGCTGGCTGACTTCGCCGCCGGCGCCCGGCTGTCGCGCGAGCTCGCGGAGCGCGAGCGCTGGCCGCGCGAGCGCCTTGCGCAGCTTTCAGCAGGAGCGCCTCGACGAGCTCGTGCGCCATGCGGTCGCAGCGCTCCGCCTTCTACCGCGAGCGGATCGGCCGGCCGACCGGCCCGGTCGAGCTGGGTCGGCTGCCGACGCTCGACAAGGCGACGATGATGGAGCGCTTCGACGAGCTCGTGACCGACCCGCGCCTGCGCCGCGACGAGCTGCTCGCGCACGTCGAGACGTTGACCGGCGACGCCTTGCACCTGGGCCGCTATCGCGCGATGACCACCAGCGGGTCCTCGGGCCGCAAGGGCCTGTTCGTCTACGACCGCCCGGCATGGCGCGCGCTGATCGCACAGTTCCTGCGCTACAACGCGATGGCCGGCGTCCGCCCGCGGCTGCCGCGCCGGCTGCGCGTGGCCGCCCTCGGCGCCGCCTCGCCGTCGCACATGAGCAGACGCATCACGCAGACCGTCGACGTCGGGCTGCACCGCGTGCTCTCGCTGCCGGTCACGCTCCCGCTCGCGCGGCTGGTCGAGCAGCTCAACGGCTTCCAGCCACAGTTCATCAACGCCTACCCCTCTGTCGCGGTGCTGCTCGCGGAGGAGCAGCTCGCGGGCCGGCTGCGGATCTCACCGGAGCGCATGTCCACCAGCAGCGAGCTGCGCACGCCGGCGATGACAGCGCGCATCCACGAGGCGTTCGGCGTGCGGCCCTTCGACCTGTACGGCACCACCGAAGGCCTGTGGGGCGCCGAGTGCGACCAGCGCACGGGCATCCACCTGTTCGAGGACATGACGATCGTGGAGAACGTCGACGAGGACGGGCGGCCCGTGCCCTCCGGAGAGCCCGGTGCGCGGCTGCTGATCACGAGCCTCGTGAACCGCACCCAGCCGCTGATCCGCCTCCAGGTCGCCGACGCGGTGACGCTCGACCCGCAGCCGTGCCCGTGCGGGCGCACGCTGATCCGCGTCCGCGCGATCAACGGGCGCACCGATGACGTGCTCGAGCTGCCCGCCACCGGAGGCAGCGAGCGTGGCGGTGCACCCGCTCCAGTTCGCCGTCGTCGCCCGCGACCGCGAGGTGGTCGAGTTCCAGGTCGTGCAGGCGGGCCCGCGGCTGCGGCTGCTCGTCGTCGCCCGCGGCGACGCGCCGGCGCTCGAGACCCGGCTCCGCAGCGGCGGTCGAGCAGCGCCTCCGCGATGTCGGAGTCGCCGAGCCGGCCGTCGAGGTCGAACGCGTTCCCGCGCTCGCGCGCCAGCCGGGCGGCAAGCTCCAGATCGTCGTCGCCGACCGAGGCGCCTGCCCTTATGAAGCACACCGCTAGTCCGCGGTAACGATCGCCCAGCCGCAGGACGAGGTCGCTCGCCTCACCACGTAGGAGACCTCCGGGCCCAGTGCCCGAGCCGCCGACGCCACACCACCCTCCTGGCCGCACCCGCCGCGTAGTCGGAACCGGCACGGCGGCGGGTCACACGCGCACGATCAGCGTGCAGTTCGCCGAGCCGCATCAGTAGATGTGCGATAGCGAAACTCGCTCGCGCCGTCCCGATTGAGAGTAGGGTGGAGTTCGAGGCTGGCCCTGCGGCCAAAAATCCCGGCCCGAGAGCGGTTCTACGCCGACACGCGCCTGGCGCGACGAGGCAACGCACCCTTGAGGCAAACGGGATCGACTGCGGGGCCGGTCCCGTAGTTGAGCGGAGCAGCTACGCCGCGAGCAGTACGGCTCGCTAGGCCGCCCAGACCGACGCTCTGGACCGTCCGCTCGCCGGCGGATCGACCGACGGCAAGTAGCTCACTTCACGCGAGGCCTACAGTAGGTGCATGGTCTTCCGCCGCCTGAGCACTCACGCCCGTACCGGCGCGGCCGCCTGAGGCTCCGGCATCGAAGGCGCGCGGACACTACGCAGGCCCCGCCGGACACCGGCCCAGCTCGCCCGAGCGGTGCAGAGCGGCCGCAGCGTCGGCGAGGCGCTGCGCCACCTGCACGTGCACGGCTCCGAGCCCGGAGCGACCGTGGTCGCCGAGGCGCTGGCCCGCTTTCTCGTCGGCCGCTGCGAATCCCATCACGCCGGCTGGCGGGTCGTGCGCCAGGTCGTCGTGGACTCGGCAACCGATGCGCCGTGGGAGAAATGCGCTCGTCGGGCCGTCGCGCAGGTGACCGAGGACCTGCTGACGATGTCAAGTGAGGGCGGGCGCACGCCGCTCGTGCGCGCCCAGCACGTCGCCGCGACACGTCGGGCCGAGCAGATCGCGGCCCATGTCGACCGGGCCGCGATCCTCTCTGATCTGGGTCTGGACCACGGTGCTGTGACGGCCGAGCGATGGCAGGCCGCGCTGGGCAGCGCGGTCCGAGCACGCTCTCGCGAGCAGGTCGCGCGCGCCGTCGACCTCTCGCTACGCGACTAGTGGCGGACGTGACATTGAGCTTCGGTCTATCGCTGCAGAATGACGGGGGCCACCAGTGATACCGTGTCCGCCAGCAGGGAGCCTCAGCCCCGACGCGGCCCGGTGAGACGACAGTGCTGACCCCGACGCGCCGCTTCTGATCCTCCGCAATCGGCGGAAACTCCTGCAGCAGACCGCAACAGGTCGGTTGCCACAAGGGGGGGTCCACGGAGGGCGGCCATGCCCGCAGACAGCGCGTCAAACGGCGGACCACCGTCAAAACCCTGCGCTCAAGTGCCGGGTCCCGGCCCTCCTGTGGCGGGCGCTTCTGTCCGTCGGGAGGAGACCGTCGAAGCGTTGACCGTCGCGTTCGGCCGGCTACGCCGGGGCGCAGCCGCGCTCAAGGCCGAGAACAACCACCTCCGTGCCGAGATCGAGGCCTTGCGGCCGGAAGCAAATGGCCGCAATGCCGGCGGAGTGTCGGGCCCCGAAGTCGGCCAGCTTGCCGAGATCGAGCTTCCGATCGGCTCCTTGGCGCCCGGAGCCGCGCGGATGGTCATCGACCACTGCCTCACCGGGCTCGTCGCGCCCTGGATCCTGCAGGACGCAAGGCTGCTGGCCACCGAGCTCGTCACCAACAGCGTCCGCCACGGCGACCTCGAGAGCGGCACCACCATCGTGCTTCGGATGGACCTCACCGCCAAGACCCTGCGGCTCGAAGTCGAGAACGCCGGCACCGCGGGCGCCGTCACGTCAAGGAGCGTAGGCCGGCGGGAAGGCTACGGTGGATACGGCCTTGAGCTTGTCGAGCTGCTGACCACTCGCTGGGGCGTGAGCCGGGACCACAACACGAGTGTGTGGCTCGAGATGGGACGTGCCTGAACAATGGACGACTTCGCCATCCAAGAGCTCGTCGCGCGGCTGGCTCGAGCGCATGCCTCCGGCGGCCACGTGATCGAACGCGCCGCGATCATCGCGGAGGGAGCCGACTCGCAGGCGGTGATCACGTGGATCGTCGCCCACGGCGGGATCCCCGAAGCCGCCGAGGCGACCTCACGGCGCCACGGCCTGCACGGAGCGCTTCGCCACGCCGGTGGCGGGTCGGAGGCGCGAAACCCGTCTCGCTTCATCCTCCCCGCCAGCACGTTCGGCTGACTTGCCGGCTCACCGGTCGCGGTGAGCCCCTTCGGCGACGAGGCTCCCGCCTTCATTCGCCCAGCGCGCCGCGTCCGCGTATGCGGCCTTGACGGCTGGCGCAAATTGGCTGACACCGAATGACGCAGCGGTCAGCGCGGCTCTCGCTATGCGGCGTGGACCAGTGTGCGGGCCGTCGAGACGACTTCCGCGACGAGGGTCGCGAGGTGCTCCGAGTCTGTATCGGGGTGCAGGATGCAGGCGCGCAGCGTCTCGCGGCCGTCCAAGACGGTGCCGGTGAGGAAGGCGCGGCCTCGCGCCTGAACCGCCTCCGGCAGTGCGCGGTTGAGCTCGTCGAGCCGGGCCGGCGGGCAGCCCGCCGGGCGCGCGCGGAAGGCGACGATGGAGGTCTCGGGCGCGACGGCCAGCTCGAGCTCGGGGTTGCGTTGGATCAGCGTCGCCAGTTCGCGGGCGAGGCTGTTCGCGCGCGCCACTTGGGCGGCGATGCCGGCGCGTCCGCGCGCGGCGATGGTGGCCCAGGTCTTGAGGGCGCGAAAGGGTCTCGTCTGCTCGAACCCGTATTCGGCGAACGTGCCGACCGGCGCATCGGTGTCCTGACGTAGGTATGGCGGGATCAGGCTGAACGCATCGCGCAGGTCAGCGCCGCGCCGTACGAGCGCGCAGCCGCAGTCGACGGGAACGCCGAGCCACTTGTGGGGGTCCACGACCAGCGAGTCGGCGCGTTCCATGCCGCGGTAGCGCGCCGCGATCGCCGGGTCGAGCACGCCGAACGCGCCGTAGGCGCCGTCGACGTGGAACCAAAGGGCCTCCGCGGTCGCGACATCGGCGAGCGCGTCGAGCGGATCGATGGCGCCGGCGTTGACGGTGCCGGCCGAGCCGACGAGCAGCGCCGGCCAAGCGCCGCTCGCGCGATCGGCGGCGATCGACGCGCGCAGCTCGGTCGCGTCGAGCCGGCCCCCGTCGAGTGGCACCTCGCGCATCGCGCTACTGCCGAGGCCAAGGAGCTCCAGGGCGCGCCGCATGCAGCTATGGGCCTCAGCCGGCACGTAGGCGATCAGCTGTGGGGCGCCGGCGAGGCCGTCGCGACGGACGTCATGGCCGGCCGCCGCCAGCGCGCGACCGCGAGCGCCCGCGAGGCACACGATCGTCGCGGCGGACCCGCCACTGGTGAGCAGGCCGGCGCCCGGCGCGTGCGGGAAGCCCACGAGCTCGGCCAGCCACCGCACGACAGCACGCTCGAGGTGGACGTCGGCGTGATCGCCGGCGACGACGCTCGGGTTCATCGCCGCCGCCGCCAGCGAAGCCATGACGCCGGCGGGGCAAGGCGGCGGGTTGACCCAGCCGAAGAAGGCCGGGTGGCCGTTGCCCATGGCGTGCGGCAGGACATCGCCCAACGCGGTCGCGACGAGGTCGTCCAGCGCTACCGGGTGCTCCGGCAGGGGCAGATCGAGCAGCTGTGTACGCAGGGCGTCGGGGAGCGGCTGCCAGACCGGCCGCGAGGGCAGCGCGGCGAGGTGGTCGGCGACACCCTCCACGAGCGCGTGTGCGGCGTTGCGGAACGCCGGTAGCTCATCCTCGCGCGAAGCGCGCGTGCCCGCTTCACTCACATCGCAAGCATAAGAAGCCAAGCTAGGGGTCGATGAGTCCGCGGCGGATCGCGTAGCGCGTGAGCTGGATGCGATCCGTCAGGCCCAGCTTGGCCAGGATGTTCTCGCGGTGCCGCTCGACGGTCCGCCGGCTGATGTGCAGCAGGTCGGCGATCTCCTCGCTCGTGTGCGACTCGGCGACGAGCTTGACGACCTCCTCCTCGCGCGCGGTCAACTCGCTGGCCGGCGCCCGCGCCGGATCGTCGAGCCATGCTCTCAGCAGTGACCGGACCGTGGGCGGATAGAGGAACGTGTCCCCGCGCATCGCCGCGCGGCACGCCTCGACGAGATCGCGCTCTGCCGCGCTCTTGAGCACGTACCCGGAGGCTCCCGCCTTCAGGGCCTGGAGGCAGTAGAGCTCCTCGTCGTGCATCGACAGCATCAGCAATCGCAGGCCGGGTCGCTGGCTCGCGAGCTCGCGCGCCGCGTGCAACCCCGTCCGCCCGGGCATCGCAACGTCGAGGACAGCGAGATCCACATCCTCGCGCAGACCGCGCTCCACCGCCTCGACCCCGTCCGCGGCCTCCGCGACCACTTTCAGGTCGGGCGCCGCATCGAGGATCATCCGCAGACCGCTGCGCACGAGCGTGTGGTCGTCGGCTATCAGGATCCGTGTCCTCAGAGGCGCGCTCATCGCAGCGGCACCACCAGCCGTACATCGGTGCCATGCGGCTCGCGTCGCCGGATCTCGAGGTTTCCGCCGACGAGCAAGGCGCGCTCGCGCATCCCGGCTACACCATGCGAGCTCTTCAGGTCGGCAGACGAGATCCCGCATCCATCATCAGCGACCGTGAGCACAACCGCATGATTCTCGGCGCGCAGCAGCAGCTCCACCTCGTGGGCGCGCGCATGGCGCGCGACGTTGGTCATTGCCTCCTGGGCGACGCGGTAGAGCGCCAGCTCCGTCTCGGCGTCGAGCGGCGGCAGCGCCGGATCGATGCGATGCCGCACCTTCAGCCCGGCGCGCTCGCCGAAGCCGGCGCCCAGCGCCACGAGCGACGCACGAAGCCCAAACTCCTCGAGCGCGGGCGGGCGAAGGCCACGCGCGATCTCGCGCACCGTCTGCACGCCCTCCCGCACGTTGTCCTGGATCCCGACGACATCACTTCGGCGTGACGCGGGCACGGCGGTGGCGAGCCCTTCGAGCTGGAGTACGACTCCGGTGAGCAGTTGCCCCACCTCGTCGTGCAGCTCGCGGGCCACGCGGCCCCGCTCTGCCTCCTGCGCTCGCAGCGTGCGGCGCCTGCCGTCAGTCCGTTCGCGCTCGAGACGGTCGAGCATCGAGTTGAACGCCTTGCTCACGCTGGCGATCTCGCGGTCGCCTCGGCCCTCGCGGATCCGGCGGCCCGGCTCGTGCGGATCGATCCGACTCATCACCCGCTCCAGCCGCTCGAGCGGCCCGAACACGCGTCGCAGCAGCAGCAGGTTCACGACGATCACCGCCGCCGTCCCGGCCGCCAGGACGATCCACTCGCTCCGCGTGACGGTCGCCGAGATCGTCGCCGGCGAGAGGGCAAGAAGCAGCGCGGCCGCCACCAGCACGGTGACGTTGACCAGGACTGCGCGGCGGAACAGGGACATCGAAGGCCGCTCCAGCCGTGGATGCTAGCCCTGTTGCCCGCCCGCCGGGGCGGTGTCGAGGAGCGCGGCTACGTGCCCCGGTCGCCCGCGACCGTGTCGTTGTCCGCTTCGACGAGCGGATCGTGGTACGCGTCGTGCAGGTCCCAACCGCACGCGGTGCACACGACGTCACCCGGCGGCGCGGGCACCCCGCACCGCGGACACGCTGATTCCTGCGGCGGCTCTCGACGGAGGAGCCTTCGGAGGCTTCGCACGACTGTCACGCTACGGGCGCAGCGGCCGACTCGTAATGGGGAGTGATCCCCATTCAGATGAGCGTTCGTCCGGGCTCGCGAGCAGGAAGCGAATTCGGCCGAGCTCCTGATGCAGGACCACCTCGCTCTCGCCGTACAGCGGTGACCGGCCGTCGGTGACCAACTGCTCCGCGCGGGCGAGACCGCGCAACCCGCCGCCTTCCCGTACGAGGATCGCCAGCTCGCCGAGCTCTGATGCAACGCCCCGGACCACCGACACGTTGTACAGAGGCTGCACTCGACGGCGCGCGGCTCCCGGAAGGGCGACCTCGGTGCGGATCACGTCGAGCGTCCGCGCCATGCGCTCGCGATCGGAAGGGTCGAGCAGCCGACGCCGTTCACGCACGACGGCTTCAACCGGAAGCGATCCTCGGCCCTCCGCGATCAGATCGACCGCCCGGTGCTTGCGCGACTCGCTGAGCGCGCCGACGCGCCCGAGCAGCGCGATCAGCACCGTCGCGGCGGCGACAGCCAGCGGCAAGCCGATCGAGAGCCCGTCGATGAGCCCGTACACGCCGACCGCCAGCAACCCCGAGACGGTGAAGCATTGCTCGACCGCGACGGAGAGCCGCGACGTCGCGCGCGTGAGCGGATGATCCTGGCCGAGGACCCGAAACTCGCCGCGTTGCAGGTTCGTGCTCATCGGGTGCGATCGACGGCCGCGGGTGGAGCCCTCGAGCTCCCACACGAGGGCGCCGACATCGCCGTGCTCTCACTCCCGGGAATCCTCGCGGCCCCGTAGCGCTAGGTGAATGGGTCGCGCTCCCCATTCGCGCACGCGCGCCCGTGGGCGATCACTCACGGTCGGCGGCGCCGGCCAGCCGGAGCACGATCGGTCGTGACCTCACCCGCTGGGTTCCTCCCCAGGGCCAGTACGTCACCTCGGCTCGGACTCGCGCGGTCCCGTGCCGGCGGAGCTGTCGCAGCGTGGCGCCGGTCGGTCGGACGGCCAGCTCGATCCGGCGCCGGAACTCGACCTGCGTCGCGACGGGCAGGATGCCGCGGCCCCCGACCCGCACGCCGGCCGACCACGGGATGCTGAGGGTCAGGGTCGCGCTGCCGCGACGCGGGTCCCGGTCGACGTTCGTGATGCCGAACGGCCGGGCGAGCGCCTCGGGCGCGGCGCAGGGCGGCTCCTCGGTACCAGGCTCGCCGAAGCGCTGCACGCGGCCGCTGGCGTCCTCGGCGACGTAAAGCGCGCCGCGGCAGTCGAAGGCGATGAGCTCGGGATTGCTCAGCTCGCCCGGCCCCGCGCCGGCAGTGCCGGCCTTGCAGCTCGCGGCGCATTCCTCGAACCCGGTCACGGCGTTGTCGGGCACGACGTCCTTGCCGAAGGCGCCCAGGAACCCCGGCGCGGGTGAGAACACCGACACGCGCTGGTTGGGGATCTCCGACACGTGGATCCGCCCGTCAGGCGCGATGGCGAGGCCGCCCGGCTGGTTGAGCACTCCGGGGCCGTTGGCGCGCGGCCGCGGACCCCCGCCGCTGCCGCCCCCGAAGACCGCGCCGGTGCTCCCCGACTTGCAGCCGGTCGCGAGCGTGCATACCTCGAACCCGGTCTGGCCGTTGGTGGGGACGACGTCGGCGCCGAAGGCGTGCCGGAATGCGTGGTTCACGCCGAAGACCGACACCCGCCGGTTGCCGCGGTCGGTGACGTAGAGGTTCCCGCTCGCGTCGCGGGCGACGGCCGCCGGTGACGAGAGCGCGCCCGCGTCGCCGCTCCTGACGCCGACGCGGCACAGGCTGGTGCAGACGTCCGGGCGGCCGCCGGAGAACCGGTTGACGTCCTTGCCGAATGAGCGCAGGAAGGTCCCGTCGCGCCTGAAGACCGAGATGCGGCTCAGCGCGGCGTCGGGGACCCAGAGGACTCCGGCGGCGACGGTGACCGACTGCGGCGTGCCGAGCTCGCCCGGCCCCGATCCCAGCCGCCCCGCCTGGCAGCGATCGGTGCAGACCTCGGGGCCCGTCCTGGGATTCGCCGGATCCACGTCCCTGCCGAACGCGCGCACGAAGCTGCCCTGCTGATCGAAGACCGAGATCCGGCGGTTGGAGGCCTCGGCCACGTACAGCAGCCCTTCGGCATCGGTGGCGATGCCCGCGGCGCCGGCGAGGGCGCCCGCTTCACCGCCAGGCTCGCCGTCCTTGCACACGGTGGTGCACTGCTCGAAGTCTCCGTTGGCGTTGTTGGGCACGACGTCCTTGCCGAACGCGCGCAGGAACGCCCCACGGGGCGAGAACACCGAGATCCGGTTGAGCTCGGACACGTAGACCCGGCCGGTGCCGTCGATCGCGACCCCGAGCGCCGGACTGAGAAGGCCGGCCTGATCGCCCGGGCCTTCTCCGAATTGACCGAGCGGGACGATCGCGTGCGCGGATCCCGGATGCAGCGCCGAGTACCCCGCCAACGCGGCCAACGCCGTCGCGACGAGCAGAGCGATGCGGGCGAACATGAGACAGACCTCCCCTTTGACTGACGAGCCTCCACCCGCCAGGACGCCTGCCGGCCCGGGCTTCTTCCACGACCTGCTCGTTCACCGGAATCATGATTCGCTGTGCAGGGGTCTTGCGCGCGACGGCTTGACGCGGAGGAGCTTCGCCGTGGTGTCGGGCAGGTACCAGTTCCATCGGCCGAAGAGCGACACGACGGCCGGCACGAGCAGCGCTCGGATGACCGTGGCGTCGAGCAGGATTCCGGCTGCGAGGCCGGTGGCGAGGATCTTGACGTCGACCTCCGGGCCGGCTGCGAGTGCGCCGAAGGCGAAGAAGAGGATCAGCGACGCGCTGGTCACGAGCCGGCCGGTGCGGGCGAGGCCTCCGACCACGGCCTCGTCGGTGTCGCCGATGGCGTCGTACTCCTCGCGGATGCGCGAGAGGATGAACACCTCGTAGTCCATCGACAGGCCGTAGAGGAACGCGAACACCATGAACGGGATCCAAGCGGCGATCGAGCCCGTCGCGGCGATCCCCCAGATCTCGTCGGACCCGTGGCCCTGCTGCCAGATCAGCGCCATGATGCCCCAGGCCGCGCCGACGGAGAGGATGTTGAGGACCACCGCCTTGGCGGGGAGCAGCAGCGAGCGGAAGGCACGGGCGAGGAGGACGAAGGTCAGGAGCCCCAGGAAGCCGAGCAGCACCGGGGCCGATCCATAAAGGGCAGAGACGAAGTCGCGGTTGAGCGGTCCGACGCCTCCGACCCGGGCGTCATCGGATGCGTCGTGCGCGGCGTCGACCAGGTGCCCGACGGTGCTGCGTCCGACGTCCGACTCGTCGCCCTGCTCAGGGATGGCGACGACGAGGGCGTCGCCGCCCCGGCGCCAGTCCGGCCCGTCCGGTGCGACGACGCCGTGCACGTCGCCGACCTCGGCCTGCGCGGCGCGGACCTCCTCGGCATCGGCCTGGCGCACGAGCGTCTCGGTGGGTGCGAGCGCGCCGGCGCCGATGCCGGAGGCGTCGAGCTGGTTGAGCGCGGTCTTCGCCGGGCCTGACCTGGCCAGCGTCGCCGGGTCGGCGTTGCCGAGATGCAGGTTGGTCGCCGGGATGATGAGCGCGGCGAGTATCCCGACGGCGAGGACGGCGGCGAAGACGCGGCGCTTGACGACCCATCTGGACCAGCGCTCCCAACGCTGGTCCCCCTTCGCGCCGCGGTGAACGCGTCGCTTGTCCATCGCGGGGCCGATCGTGGCCAGGACGACCGGGAGCAGGGTGACCGCGACCGCCGTCGCGACGAGCGGGATCAGCAGGCCGCCGAAGCCCATCGAACGCAGGAACGGCAGGGGCGTGACGACGAGTGCGAGCAGGCCGATCGCGACGGTCGTGCCGCTGAACACGACGGCGCTCCCCGCGGTCCTCATCGCGACCCCGACCGCCGCTTCGTTGTCGAGTCCGTTCTCGCGCTCCTCCCGCCACCGGACGACGATCAGCAGCGCGTAGTCGATCGATATCCCGAGCCCGATCAGGGGCACGAGGAACTGGAGGATCGGGGACAGGTCGGTGACGGCGGAGAGGCCGTACAGCAGCAGGAACGAGACCGGGATCGCGCAGATGGCCATCAGCAGGGGCGCGAGGGCGAGGAAGGACCCGAACACGACGACGAGGACGACCAGCGCGGCGGCGGCGGCGATCAGGAGCTCGACGATCACGGTGGCGCCGCCCTCCTCGCCGCTGTCCGCGCTCAGAGCGTCGACCCCCGTGACCCGCACCTCGGCGCCGGCGACCTCGACGGCCTCCATGCGCTGTTCGAGCCGCTTGACGGCGGCCTTGTTGCCTCCGAACGGGTCGTCGCTCGGCTCGGGAAAGGCGTAGGCGAAGGTGACCCGGCCGTCGTCGGAGTTGAAGGCGGCGTCGCCGGTCGAACCGAAGCCGGCGACCCGGGCGCCGGGGACCGCGGCCTGCATCTCGCGTTCCATCCGTCGGAGGTCGTCGCGGACGGTGCCGGCGCCTTGCGGCAGCTCGACGACGGTGAGGAGGGGAAGCTGGTCGCCGCCGTTGCCGTACTTCTCCACGATCTCGACGTTGGTGTCCCAGCCCTCGCGGCCGGGGACGCTGAACCGCTGGTCGAGCGCGCTGACCGCGGCGCCGGACATCGCGAGCCCGATCAGGGTCAGCACGACCCAGGCGAGGACGACAAGCTTCTTGTGCGCGAGCACGGTGCGGGTCAGTTGGTCCATGACGGCGACGGTAGGTCTCATCGCGGCGCGCGACGACCGCCCCGGGGACGGTCTGCGGGCTCCTCCCCGGGGAGGAGCCGGGTCCTCCCGCGGGAGGTTTTCGATGCGTGAAGGCGGCCGTACGCTCTGACCATGTCGACGTTCCTCGTGGTCCTGGGCGTGCTGGTGCTCTCGGTCGTTCAGCTCGCGCTCGGCGGTGGGTTCGGGGACTTCGCAGACGTCACCGCCGAGCCCGACGGCCTGTCGTTCGCGCTCGTGCTGCTGAGCGCGCTCGCGTTGCTGTGGCGGAACGAGCACCCCCGCGCGGTGGTGCTGGCCACGCTGACGTTGAGCCTCGCCCTTGCGGCCCTCGGCTACGGAGTGCACGCGCCGGTGGCGCCGGCGGTCGCGCTCTACGCGTTCGCGGTCCGCCCGCGGCGGGGGCGGACGTGGCCGGTGCTCGCCGCCGCGATCGCAGCATGGGCGGCGCTGGTGCTCATCGAGATCGCCGTCACCCCGTACGCGGTCGCCGACTACCTGCTTCCGGGGCTCATCTGGGCGGGCGCATGGCTGATCGGCGACCGGCGCCGGTTCATCCGTGCCCGCGTCGCCGATCAGGTCGACCATGCTCGACGCGAGCACGAGCTCGTCGTCGCCGAAGAGCGCGCCCGGATCGCCCGCGAGCTCCACGACTCCGCCGGGCATGCCCTCAACACCATCCTGGTGCAGGCGGGCGCCGCGCGCGTACTGCGCGAGCGCGACAGCGAGCGCTCGGCGCAGGCCGTCGCGACGATCGAGGACCTCGCTCGCGAGACGATCGAGGAGATCGATCGCATCGTCGGCCTCCTCCGCGAGGACCGGGAGATGGACCGCTCGCCCTTGCCCGGCATCGACCAGATCCCCGCCCTGGTCGAGCGGCAGCGCGCCGGCGGTCTGGACGTCCAGCTCACGATCGACGGGGAGCCCGACCGGCCGCCGCCCACCCCGGTCTCGCGAGCCGTCTACCGGATCGCGCAGGAGTCGCTCACCAACGCCAGCCGCCACGGCGCGGGCTCAGCCGCGATCGCGATCCGGCTCGGCCCGGACGCGCTCACGCTCAGCGTCGCCAACCCCGTCGGCGAGCCGCGGCCGGGCGGCGGACGCGGGATCGCCGGAATGCGCGAACGCGCGAAGCTCCTCGGCGGCTCCCTCCAGGCAGGGCGCCACGGGTCGCGCTTCGAGCTGCACGCGCAGCTTCCGTACAGTCGGGCACAGCGATGACCGAGCGTGTCCGCGTGATGCTCGTCGACGACGACCACCTGCTGCGCAGCGGACTCCGCGCGATCCTCTCGAGCGACGACTCGATCGAGGTCGTCGAGGAAGCGGAGAACGGCCGGCTCGCGGTCCAGCGTGCGCGACACCACCGTCCCGACGTCGTGCTCATGGACGTCCGCATGCCCGACCTCGACGGCATCGCCGCGACCGCCGAGCTGCTCAAGGCGACGCCGGCCACGAAGGTGATCATCCTGACCACCTTCGAGATCGACGAGTACATCCTCGGCGCGCTCCGCGCCGGCGCCAGCGGCTTCCTCCTCAAGCGCAGCTCGCCCGAGCAGCTGATCGCCGCCATCCACACCGTCGCCGACGGCGAAGCGCTCCTCTCCCCCTCGGTCACGCGACGGCTGATCGAGCGGGTGGCCGCACACCCGATTCTCAGCCGCGAGCTCGATCCGCGCCTCGCCGAGCTCACCACGCGCGAGCGGGAAGTGCTCGAGCTCGTCGCCCAGGGTCTCTCGAACGCCGAGATCGCCGAAGCGCTGACCCTGGAACGCACCACGATCAAGTCGCACGTCCAGCGCATCCTCACCAAGCTCGGAGCGCGCAACCGCATCGAGGTCGTCATCGTGGCCTACGAGTGGGGGCTGATCACCCCAGGCCACACGCCGCACTCCGCAACCTGATCGAACTTCCTCCCAGGGCTGCTCGCGTCAGGCGGTCACGCGCGTGAGCCGGTCGTGCACGAGCCGCACGACCGCTGCTCCCTCGCCGACGGCGGTCGCGCAGCGCTTGAGCGAGCCCGAGCGCGCGTCGCCGGCGGCGTAAACGCCCGGCACCGAGCTCTCGAGCGCCTCGGTCGCGCCGGCGTCGGCGCCGGTGAGGATGAAGCCGTGCTCGTCGCGGGCGACGGTGGAGCCGAGCCAGTCCGTGCACGGCGACGCGCCCAGGAAGAGGAAGAGGTACGACAGCGGGATCCGCTCGCCGCTGTGCAGGGTCACCGCCTCGAGCTGTCCGTCGTCACCGTGGACGGCGGCGATCTCGGATCGGTCCCGGATCGCGACGTGGTGGCGCTCGAGGTCGCCGATGAGATAGTCGGACATCGTCTCGCGCAGGTCCGCGCGCCGGTGCAGCAGCGTCACCAGCGCCCCGCCCCGGGCCAGCCAGATGGCCGCCTGGGCGGCGGAGTTGCCGCCCCCGACCACCGCGACCCGGCGCGCGCCGCAGCGCTGTGCCTCAGGGGGCCCGGCTGCGTAGAAGACGCTGATGCCCTCGTAGGTCTCGAGGTCGTCCACCGGCAGGCGGCGATAGTCGGCGCCGGTGGCGAGGACGACCGCACGAGCGGCGATCTCCACGTCGCCGTCGAGGCGCACCACGTGCCGGTCGGTGCCCGGCTCCAGCGCGACGGCACGGTACGGCGTGGCCATCCGCGCGCCGAACTTGCGCGCCTGCGTCACGGCGCGCGCGGTCAGCTCGGTCCCGCTGATGCCGGCCGGGAAGCCGAGGTAGTTCTCGATCCGGCGCGACACGCCCGCCTGGCCGCCGAGCACCGTGCTCTCCACCACGAGGGTGCTCAGGCCCTCGGAGGCGCCGTAGACCGCCGCGCCGAGGCCCGCCGGTCCGCCTCCCACCACGACGAGGTCGACCTCCTCGCGGGCAGCGAGCTCGGCGCCGATGCCCAGCGCCCGCCACACCTCTCCCCCACTGGGCCGCCGCAGCTCGGTGCCGCCCGGCAGCCGCACGAGCGGCAGCTCCTCCGGCGGGACTCCCGTGACCAGCTCGGCCAGCGCGGGATCGGCGTCGTGCTCGGGGTCGCGCCACATGTACGGCAGGCGCGCGCGGCGCACGTACTCGACGATCGCGCGCGTCGCGGCGGACGACCGCGGCCCGACGATCTCGACCCCGATGCCCTGGTGCGTCTGGAGCGCCTCCCGGCGCGCGATGAAGGCCGAGAGCAGCACGTTGCCGAGCGGGCCGTCCTCGAAGAGCAGCGGCCGCAGCTCGTCGCGGTCGACGGCGATGTAGCGCATCGGCTGCCGCGCCACCGCGGTGAGGTACACCGTCTGCCCGGTCATCAGGTTGAGCTCCCCGAGGAAGCCGGAGGCGCCGTGGCGCGCGATCTCGTCGCCCGCCGTGTCGAGGATCGCGGCCTCGCCCTCGAGGATCGCGATGAACGGATAGCGCTCGTCGCCGATCCGGAAGAGCACCTCGCCGGCCTCGGCCGTCCGCTCCTCCCCCAGCGCCGCAAGCGTCTCGAGCTGCGCAGCGGAGAGGATCGGGCTGATGGTCGACATGGCTGGAGCCTACGGGGCGGCGACCGGGCGCACGACGGGCTCGGGTCGCTGCATGAGGCCGCGGCCGAGCACCTCCACGGACTCCCCGGGCGCGCAGGCGGCGATGTCGTGCGTCTCGGCGCGCAGCCGGCGGCGCAGGACGGCGAGCGCCGGTAGGCCGAGGGCCGCCGGGATGAACAGCAGCAGCCCGCGGTAGGCGATCACGGCGACCGCGGCATCGGTCGCGTCGGTGCCGTAGAGCACGAGCGTGCCGATGAGGCCGGCGTCGGTGCCGCCGATCCCGCCGGGGATCGGGATCAGGCTTCCGAGCTGGCCGATGATGTAGGCGACGAGCAGCACGCCGACCGGCGGGACGTCGTTGCCGAAGGCGGCGAAGCAGACGCCGAGCATCGCGACGTCGAAGAGCATGTAGCCCGCGGCGCCGGCCAGGATCGCCGGATCACCGGTCCGCAACAGCCGCATCGCCTCGTCCACGCCGTCACCGAGCGCGGTTGCGCCGGCGACCAGCCGGGCTCGCATCGAGCGCCGTGCGAGGGCTCCCGCCAGCCGGCGCGCTCCGAGCGCGAGCGTGATCGCCACCGCGGCGGCCACCGCGGGGATCAGGCCGAGCAGGAAGCTCGGCGATCCGGCCAGGATGCCGGTGGCCAGCGCTATGCCTCCGAGCGCGAGGAAGCTGACGTTGGCGAGGCTCGTCAGCAGGAAGAACGCCACCGTGCGGTGGACGATGAAGTCGGCGGCGAGGCCGCCGCGGCGCAGGATCCATGCCCCGAGCGCAAGGCCGCCCGCTCCGCCGATCGAGAAGACCGAGTTCGCCGCGAGCTCGGAGAGCCCGATCTCGGTGCTCGTGCGCCAGCTCATGCGCCGGCAGAACACGCCCCGGAACACGAGCACGTAGGCCGCGCACGACCCGAGCTGGAGGACGGCGGCGAGCGCCAGCCAGCCCGGCTGCGCGCCCATGAAGCTGCTACGCAAGGAGCCCAGACCGGGAACCAGCACGACCGCGGCGACGACCACGAGCACGACCACGGCGAAGGCCAGCAGCGAGCGCCGCAGCCGTGACGGCGAGAACTCGTCAGGAAGCGGCTCGGCTTCGATCTCGACCGGCTCCAGGTACTCGACGGTGAAGGTCGGTCGCGCGCTCACGGGGAGAGGTCTAGCAGCGACTCCCGGTCACAACGCGTTCGGGTACCTCGGACTGAGGCTCCAGCATGCGATCGACGGAGTCGATGAGATCACGACCCAGCGCGTTCGACGGTGCGCGCCACCTCGACGCGGGACGACGCGCCGAGCTTGGCGAAGATGTTCCGGACGTGCGATTCGACGGTCTTCTCGCTGAGGAAGAGGTCGGCGGCCACCTCGCGGTTGGTCTTGCGGGCGGTGATCAGGTCGGCGACCTCGCGCTCGCGCCGTGACAGCGAGTCGAGCCCGCCGCCGTCGGCGCCGGACGGGCCGCGCGGCTCGGCTCGCGCACCGAGCCGCCGCAGCTCGTGGCGGGTCTGCCCGCGCTGGCGCGCCGCGCCGCGGGAGTCGAAGACGCGCTCCGCCGAGCGCAGGAGCTTCACGGCCTGCGACCGCTCGCCGGCCACCGCGAGCGCGCGCCCCGCGAGCGCCTGCGAGCACGCCGCCTCGATCGGGGCCCCGGCGGCGCCGGCGGCGTCCGCCGAGACCAGCGCCAGGCGCGCGGCCGGGGCCGGCTCGCCGCGGGCGAGATGCACGGCGGCCCGCGCGCGCTCCGCGACCGCCTTGGCGAGCGGCATCCCCAGGTCGCGGGCCGTCGCCTCGGCGCGTGCCGCGAGCCGCTCACCGTCGTCGAGCCGGCCGGCCGCGAGCTCCAGCCGCGCCGCCGACTCCGCGTAGAACACGGTCCAGCATGCAGTCACCCGCGGGAAGTCCCAGCCGCCCGCCGTCCGGATGAGCCCCGCCACGCCATCCGGCTCGTCGCCCATCTCGTGGCGCGTGGCGGCGAGGCGCATCTGCGCGATCGCCGTGATGCGGCTGTCCGCCAGGCCGCCGACGAGCGTGACCGCGCGCTCGGCGGCGCGGCGCGCGCTCTCGAGGTCGCCCGTCGCCATGCAGACGTGGGCGACGATGGTGAGCACCCAGCTGGTGATGTAGTCGTTGCCCGCCACTTCGGCCGTCTCGAGCGCGTCGTCCTGGAGCTCCCAGGCGGCCGTGAGGTCGCCGCGCCGCATGGCGCTGAGCGCGTGGGCGCCCGCGATCATCGGGACGAACTGATCCTGGCCGGTCGCCCTCGCGACGGCGACGCCGCGCGCGCCGTGGCGGTCGGCGTCCTCGTATCGCTCGACGAGGAACTCCGCCCACGTGAGGCGGTTGACCGCGTCGAGCGAGCGCGCGAGCGTCTCGTCGTCCACCGCGTCCAGCCTCCGTGCGGCCTCGTCGACGCTGGCTCGCAGCTCCGGGACGACTCCGGCGTTGGCGCAGGCGTGCGCGAGCGCGGACGCCGCGGCCCCGATGAGGTCGTCGTCCTCGAGCGCGTGCGCCGCCGTCAGCGCGCGGCGGGCGAAGGAGCGGCCGCGGTCGTGGTCGAGCGTCAGGATGCCGCCGGCGGCGAGCGCCAGCAGGACGGCGACGGCATCCCGCGAGCCGGGATCGGGCAGCGAGTCGAGCTCGGCGACGAGCCGTCGCTCGGCCTGCCCGTGCCGGCCGAGGAAGTGCTCGGCCGCCGCGCAGGCCGCGGTGAGGGAGACGCGCCGGCCGGTGTCTTCCGCAGGCACGAGCTCGAGCGCCTCGAGCAGGGTCGCCACGCAGCGATCCAGCTCCCCGGTCGAGCGAAGGGCATGGGCCAGCGCGATCTGCGTCCTCAGCCGCGCGGCATCGTCGGCGTCGGGAAGCAGCCGGAGGGCGGCGGCGAACCAGCGCGCGGCGACGGCGGGCGCGCGCGGCGCGGTCGCCGCGCCGGCTTCGAGCAGCAGCTCGATCGCCGCCGCGTCGCCGCGGCTCGCGGACTGCTCGACGTGGTGGGCGCGCGAGGCCGCCGACGCCCCGTGCGCGGCTTGGGCGCGCGCCGCGCGCGCGTGCGCGACGAGCCGCCAGCCGCCGCCGGTCGACTCGTAGACGGCGCGCCGCACCAGTGGGTGGCGGAAGGCGAAGCGGCGAGGTACGGCGGTCGGTTGCAGGAGGCGGGCGTCGAGGAGCTCGTCCAGCGCCGCCATCCCGGCGTCCGCCGGCAGCTCGGCGATCGCGAAGGCCAGCTCGGGCTCGAACGGATCGCCCGCGATCGAGCCGGCTTCGAGCAGCCGCCGCGCGTCGCCGCTCAGGGCGTCGAGCTCCTCGACGAGCGCCGCGGCGACGGTGCGCGGGACGTCGACGTCCGCGGCCATCCGATCCGCCGAGGTGCTGGGCCCCGGCCGCCGCGCGGCGCCGGCGAGCTGGAGCGCGTAGAACGGGTTGCCGCCGCTCTCGCGGAAGATCGTCGCCTGCCGGCGAGCGCTGAGCTGGCCGGCCAGTGACCGGCACTCCTCCTCGTCGAGCGGCCCGAGCTCGATCACCGTCGCCAGCGCCATCGGCAGGCCCGGCGGTGCGCGTCCGCTGCGGTAGCCCAGCGCGAGCAGCACGCGCGGGGCCATGCCCCGGCGCAGGAGCGCGGCGATCAGCTCGACCGAAGCGGCGTCGCTCCAGTGGAGGTCGTCGAGGACGAGGACGAGCGGCTCGCGCGCGGCGACGTCGCCCAGCAGCCGGCGGACCGCCCGGTGGGTCCGGTGGCGCACGTCGCCTCGCGGACGCTCCTGCCCGTCACGCGACGAGGGCAGGACGGGCGCGAGGTCCGCGGCCAGCTCGGGGTCGTCGAGCCGGCGCGAGGCGATGAAGGCGTCGAGCGCCTCGACCCACACGCCGTAGGGCAGGTCGCTCTCGAACTCCGCGCCCGAGCCCGAGAGCACGAGATGGCCGCGCGCCTCGGCGCGGGAGCGCAGCTCGGCCAGCAGCCGGCTCTTGCCGATGCCCGGCTCGCCCTCGACGGCGAGGCAGCTCGCCGCCCCGGCCGCCACGGCGTCGAGCCCGGCGTCGAGCTGCTCGAGTGCGGGGCCGCGGCCGACGAGCGGACCGGTGGCGGAGGACGTGAGGCGAGCATACGCCTGATCAGGGGACCGGTTCAGGGGGCGTCCCTGATGTCCGCTCCCGGAGTCTGCGGCAGCCTCGGCGCAGTGCCGTTCTTCCTCCTCCACCACCGCCACGATGCGCCGGACTGCGACACCGTCTTCGCGGCCTGGCAGGGCTTCAAGAGCCCGTTGCGCCACCGGCTCGCCGACTGCACGTGCCTCGCCGGCGGCCACGACCTGTGGTGGCGCGTGGAGGCGGCCGACCGGCACGCGGCGCTCGCGCTGCTACCGCCGTACCTCTCCCCCCGGACTCGCGCGATCCCCGTGCGTCGGGTCCAGATCCCCTGAGCGGAGGCTCCCCCATGCATCCCGCAACGACCGACCCGAGGACGTACGAGCGACGCTGGAAGACGCTCGGCGTCCTCGCCCTCAGCCTGCTCATCATCGGGCTCGACAACACCGTGCTGAACGTCGCGCTGCCGACGCTCCAGACCCACTTCTCGGCGTCGGGCTCCACGCTCCAGTGGATCGTCGACTCTTATCTGCTCGCCTTCGCCGGCGTCCTGCTGACGATGGGGACGCTCGGCGACCGCTTCGGCCGCAAGCGGGCCCTGCAAGCCGGGCTCGTGCTCTTCGGCGTCTCCAGCGTGCTCGCCGCGTTCGCGCAGGATGCGACGCAGCTCATCGTCCTGAGAGCGGCGATGGGCGTCGGCGGGGCGATGATCATGCCCGCCACGCTGTCGGTGATCATCGACGTCTTCCCGCGCGAGGAGCGCCGCAAGGCGATCGGCATCTGGTCGGCCATCGCGGGCGTCGGGATCGGCCTCGGCCCGTTCGTCGGCGGCCTCCTGCTCGAGTGGTTCTCCTGGAGCTCCGTGTTCTGGCTCAACGTCCCGATCGTCGCCGTCGCGCTGATCGCCGGCTTCGTCCTGGTCCCCGAGAGCCGCGATCCGCGCCCCGGCGCGTTCGACCTCCGCGGGGCGGCGCTGTCGATCGCGACGCTCGTCACGCTCGTCTACGGCATCATCGAAGCGGGTCCGCGCGGCTGGACCGACCCCGTCGTCCTCGGCTGCTTCGCGGCCGCCGCGATCCTGGGCGCGGTGTTCGTCATGTGGGAGCGTCGCGTCGCCTCGCCGATGCTGCCGCTCGGGTTCTTCCGCGACCCGCGCTTCACGGTCGCGTCGGTCGGAGTCGGGCTCGTCTTCTTCGCGATGATGGGATCCATCTTCGCCTTCACGCAGTTCCTCCAGTTCGCTCACGGCTACAGCGCGCTGGAGGCGGGCGCCGCCATGCTGCCGCTCGCGCTCGGGCTCGTCATCGGCTCGGGCGCGTCCAACCGCCTCGCGCAGCGCCTCGGTCGCACCCGCGTCATCGCGGGTGGCCTGATCGGCGTCGCCACCGTGCTCGCCACGAGCCTCGCCTGGACCCCGGAGATGGCTCCCGTGCTGCTCGGCCTGGTCGCCTTCGGCCTGGCCCTGTCGATGGGCTCCGCCATGGCGCCGGCCACCGACTCGGTCATGAGCGCGGTGCCCGAGGCGAAGGCGGGAGTCGGGTCGGCCATGAGCGACGTCACGCGCCAGGTCGGCGGCGCGCTCGGCGTCGCCGTCATCGGCTCGATCATCGCGAGCGCGTACTCGCGTGACATGTCGGGCGCCCCGGAGGCCGCCGGCGAGTCGATCGGCGCCGCCCACGCGATCGCCGAGCGCGTCGGCGGCCCGGCCGGCCAGGAGTTGGCCGCCACGGCGGGCCGCGCGTTCACCGACGCGCTCGGGCTCGGCCTCACGGCCGCCGCCGCGGTGTCCCTCGCCGGCGCCCTGCTGGTCATCTGGCGGCTCCCGAGCGACCGCGCGGCCAAGGCCGACCGGATCGCCGCGGCGCCGCGCCCGATCGCGGCCGCCGCCTGACCACATCGAGAGAGCCCGGTCGGTGAGGTAGAGTGATGCGAAGGCCACTTCACCGCTTCTGCGAAGCGACTTCGCGTCGATCACCGGCCGGGCCACACGCCGAACGACGACCTCGCGGACTCCAGCGTCCCTAGCGACCGAAGAGCCGCCCCACCATCGAGCCTGGCTCGGCTGTCCACGCTCAGGAAGGTCGCCACATGCGCGAACGACATTTCCCACGCGTGTGCCACGCATGCCAGTCCCCGATGGCGCGCCAGGAGGACACGTGCTGGAAGTGCGGCACACGATGGGCGTCCGAAGACCAGCCGCCGGCGAGGTTGCGGCTCGTCGGGCGCGAGCCCGACGAGCCGGCAGTCACGCACGCAGTCGGCTGACGGCCCGGTGCCCGACGTCGCGGTCCATCAGGAAGATCTCGGCGGCGGTGTCGGGGGCGATGTGGTTCGCGCTCATGTATGCCTGCACGGCGCCGCCGGTCGCTCCCTCGACGACGGCGATCAGGTCGTGGCGCATGGTCTCCTGCAAGGTCCGCCGGAGGTGCAGGACGTCGGCGTCCCTGCCGGCTTTGACCAGCGCGCGCTCGGCCTTGGTCAGGCTGTCGTGCAGGAGTACGACGACCATCTCGGCATCGAGCGTCGTGCGAGCCTTTGTCGGGCCCCTTCCCGTGTGCTCTGAGAAGACGTGGACCACGCCGGTGGAGATGGCGGCGGCGACCTGGCCAGAATCAGCGGGACCGTCGCGTGAGGAGCCGTCGGTGGATCTTGCGGGCACAACGCCCCAGTTTCTCGCTCCCCTCAGTGGTGTGTCGCGCGCGAGGCGGAGAGAAACGTAGGAGTACCCAACGGCGAGCTCTGGATTCTATCCGAGGTCGAGCGGCCGCCGCCCGCCGTGTGGTTCGAGATGGACTACTCGGACCGCAGGAACGCCAGGACGGCCAGCACGCGCCGGTGATCCGCCACGTCGGGTGGCAGGTCGAGCTTGGAGAAGATCGCGGTCACGTGCTTCTCCACGGCACGCTCGCTGACCCCGAGCGCCGCTGCCATCGCGGCATTCGTGCGCCCTTCGGCCATCAGCCCCAGCACCTCGCGCTCGCGCGGCGTGAGCGCCGCGAACGGGTCGTCGCGGCGCCGGCGGCCGAGGAGCGTCGACACGACCTCGGGATCGAGCGCCGACCCGCCGTTGGCCACGCGCCGCACGGCGTCGGTGAAGCTCTCGACGTCGGCGATGCGGTCCTTGAGCAGGTAGCCGGTCCGCTCCGTCGAGTCGGACAGCAGCTCGAAGGCGTAGGCCTCGTCGACGTACTGGGAGAGAACGAGCACGGCGGTGTCAGGGTGCTCGGCCCGGATGCGGTGGGCGGCGCGCAGGCCCTCGTCGGTGTGAGTCGGCGGCATGCGCACGTCGACCACCGCGATGTCGGGCTTGTGCGCGCCGACCTTGCGGAGCAGATCCTCGCCGTCGCCGGCCTGACCGACGACCTCGAAGCCCGAGTCCTCCAGCAGCTGCGCGATCCCTGAACGCAGCAGCACGGAGTCGTCGGCGATCACGACGCGCAGGGGATCGTTCCCCTCGCCGTCCGGGGTCTGCGCTCGCCCCCGACGGCAGGCGTGCTCATGTCGCCTCAGCGTTCATGTGTCGACCCTACGGGACTCAGTGCTCGCTCGCATCGGGGTCCACCGCGTTTGCATCGGTCATGACTTGCTCCTCGTTCGTGGGGGGAATGGCCGACATTCGGCTGATCGGGCTGATGGACGCCCTCGGGCACGAGCGCTTCGCCGTGGTCGGCCATGACACCGGGTTCGCGATCAGGTACGCGCTCGCCACCGACCACCCCGACCGCGTCGAGCGCGTGGCCCTGGCGCACGACTGTTCCTCAGCCCTCGTACCGTGGAGAGCTGTCTGACGCGTTGCCGGCCGCCGAGCCCGTCACCGCGTAGTCCCGGGCATCGAGACCGGGGTGACCACGGGCGCGATCGAGGCGCCGTTGCGGGACAGTAGACCATGACCAACAACGACTACAACCGCGGAAACCAATCCTCCCATCGGGTCGTCATCGTCGGCGGCGGCTTCGGCGGACTCCAAGCCGCGCGCGGCTTGCGCGGCGCAGACGTGGAGATCACGCTGATCGACCGCCGCAACTTCCATCTGTTCCAGCCGCTCAGCTACCAGGTCGCGACCGGCGCGCTGTCGCCGGGCGAGGTCGCGTATCCGCTGCGGGCGGTGTTCAAGCGCAACGACAACGTGCGCGTCATGCTCGCCGAGGTCGAGCGCTTCGACCTCGAGCGGCGCGAGGTGGTCCTGCGGTCGGTCGGCGATCTGCCGACACCGGAACCGGTGCCCTACGACACGCTGATCGTCGCGGGCGGCTCGCACTACTCCTACTTCGGCCACGACGAGTGGAGCGAGCACGCGGCCGAGGTCAAGTCGCTCGAGAGCGCACTGACCGTCCGCGGCCAGATCCTGTCCGCCTTCGAGGCCGCCGAGCTCGAGCAAGACCCCGAGCGGCGCGACGAGTGGCTGACGTTCGCGGTCGTCGGCGCCGGTCCTACCGGCGTCGAGATGGCCGGCCAGATCGCCGAGGTCGCCCGCGACACCCTGAACGGCGACTTCCGCAACGCGGATCCCGGCAGCGGCCGCATCCTGCTTATCGAGGCCGCCGACCGCGTCCTCACCGGGTTCCCGCCGTCGCTGTCGGCGAAGGCCGAGCGCTCGCTGCGCCGGCTCGGCGTCACGCCGGTGCTCGACAGCACCGTCGTCGACGTCGACGACACCGGCATGACGATCGAGGACGCGGACGGCGCCACGCGAGCGCATCCCGGCGCGAACCGTCGTCTGGGCGGCGGGAGTGACCGCGTCCGGCCTCGCGTCGCAGCTGGCCGAGCTCACCGGCGCAGAGCAGGACCGCGCCGGCCGCGTGACCGTCGAGGCGGACCTCACGCTGCCCGGGCATCCCGAGGTCTTCGCGCTCGGCGACATGGTCCGCGTGCGCGACCGCGACGGCGCGGCGGTCACCCTGCCCGGCGTGGCGCCGGTCGCCATGCAGCAGGGCCGCTACGCGGCCAAGGCCGTCCGCGCCCGCCTGGAGGGCCGCGCCGCCCGGCCGTTCCGCTACCGCGACAAGGGCAACCTGGCCACCATCGGCCGCGCCGCCGCCGTCGCGGACATCAAGGGCATCAAGCTCAGCGGCTTCCTCGCCTGGCTGACCTGGCTGACCGTCCATCTCTTCTACCTGGTGGGCTTCCAGAACCGGCTCCTCGTCGTCATCCGCTGGTCCATCGGCTTCGTGACGCGCGGCCGCGGAACGCGGCTGATCACAGAACCCGCGAACGCTGTGGAAGGCTTGTACGCCGAACGAGAGGAGACCGCAGGCAGATGAGTGACGTCGCGATCCAGGCGGAGGAGCATCACTACGCGCCCGACGGCACGGTGATCAACAGCCGGCTGCCGTTGCTGGTGTACCGGAACGCGGTGCAGGCCGGCCCGGACGGCGATCTCGAGGCGGCCATGAAGCAGACGTTCCGGCGCAACGACTGGCTGAACAACTGGACCGAGCGGGGCGTGTATCCGTACCCCCACTTCCACTCGACCGCCCACGAGGTGCTCGGCGTGGTCAGCGGATCGATGCCGCTGCGGCTCGGCGGCGCCGCGCAGGAGCCGATGCTCTTCTCGGCCGGCGACGTGATCGTCGTACCGGCCGGCGTCTCGCACACGGCGTTCCCGGACGAGCAGCACGTCGAGCTCGGCGGCAGCGACGACGTGCTGATGGTGGGCGGCTATCCCGACGGCCGGGACTGGGACCTGCTGCGCGACGGCGAGCTCTCCGACGCCGACCTGCGGGCGGCGATCAAGCGGATCATGAGCCAGCCGATCCCGCGCCTGGACCCCGTCACCGGCGACGCGATGCACAACTGGCGCGACGCGCCGACCTCGGTCGAGTGGGGCAAGGCCTTCGGCCTGAGCACGGGGATCGAGGACATCCACAAGAGCTAGGCGAGCGGGCAGGGAGGAGCGTCTCGCCGAGTCGTGCGCAGAGCGCACCGCAGGTAGCGCACGATCCCGCGGCCCCGGCAACCCTCGAACCGCGGCAGCTTGGAGCGGTACACGCCCGCGACCGCCTCGGCGACGGCGCGGCCGTGGTCGGTGCGGACGTGGGGCTTCTGCTCGATCTGGATCCCGGCGCCGCCGGCAGCGAGGCGGTTGACGATGTTGCGCTTGCTGTCGCCGCCGAACTTCTCGTCCGGCCGCGCGATGTGAACCGCGAGCGACGGGACGGCGGCCTCGATTGCCGCCTTGATCTCGAGCTTCAAGGGATCGGGCGCGATGCCGCCGAGGAGGACATCGTGCGGGATGTCATCGTCGTCGAATCCGTGGAACGCGACCGCGAACCGGAACCGGCGACCGATGACGCGCGCGAGCTTCGGGAAGCTCGCCTCGTGGAGGTCGGTCGAGGTGATGTGCCAATGGCGGAACGCTCCTCCGCCCACGGACCACCCGCGGCAGAGCCAGCCGCTGACCGCCCTGTCGTGCAGGCCCGCGAGTACGCAGACCGCCTGGTCGTCCGTCCGTCGCTCGACGTCCCCTCCGTGGGGGGCGATGACGATGAAGGCGCGATTGATCCCGTTGTCGTAAAGCCGCTCGACGAACTCCCCTTCGGCCTCGGCCCGTTCGTCGCTGAGTGACGCATCGGGGACGCGCGCATCGACGGTTCCCGGGAATCCCTCGGTGGCGCCCAGCCGCGCGAGGCCACGGTCGCCCATGCGCACGATCGGCTCGAACGTTCCGGGAGCACCCTCGGCGGCGCTGACGGTGTAGAGCGCGCGCTCGGTGGGATTCCGAACGATCCGCACCTGGTGTCCGAGCGCGCGCCCGATCGTCGCGAGCAGGTCCGGGTCCGCCGAGCAGTGCTCCGGTCGCGTCTGGAGCGCGGTCTGGTCGGGTCCCGCCTTCTCGATCGATGCGGCGTAGGAGCTGGCCGACATGCTCTCTCTCCCGGAGCCGATCCTATACCCGCGTTTCCGATCCACGTCGCGCGGCTGGTGTCGTCTACGATCCGCCGACGGAAAGGACTGACATGAAGATCGTCGTCGTCGGCGGACTCGGCCTCATCGGATCCAACCTCGTCGCCAAGCTCGGTGACCATGGTCACGACGCCGTCGCCGCCAGCCGCAGGACCGGTGTCGACACGCTCACCCGCGAGGGGCTCGCCGAGGCGCTCGACGGCGCGGACGTGGTGGTGGACGTGACCAACTCGCCGTCGTTCGAGGACGACGCGGTGGTGGAGTTCTTCCGGACGTCGACCGGCAACCTCGTGGCCGCCGAGCAGGTCGCCGGCGTCGGACACCACGTCGCGGTGTCGGTCGTCGGCAGCGATCGCCTCCCCGACAGCGGCTACATGCGAGCGAAGGTCGTCCAAGAGGAGCTGATCGAGGGCGCGTCGATCCCGTACACGATCGTGCGCTCGACGCAGTTCTACCAGTTCGTCCAGACGATCGCCTACGTCGCCACGGAGGGCGACACCGTTCGTCTGCCGTCGGCGCGCATCCAGCCCATCGCGGCCGACGACGTCGCTCCGCGCCGTGGGCAGAACCGCCATCGGCACACCCGGAACGGCATCGTCGAGATCGCCAGCCCGGCGTATCGCTTCGACGAGTGCATCGGCGCTGGACCTGCGCGCGCACGGCGACCCGCGAACGTGGTCGTCGACCCCGACGCCCGCTACTTCGGCGCCGCGCTGGACGACGCCGGTCTGCTCCCGGGCGAGACCGCCCCGCTCGGCGAGACCCGGTTCGAGGACGGCTCAACCAGCCCGCGATCGCCGGCTAGGCGCAGCGCCAGAGATCACTGCCTCGCGCCCGAACGGGTCGACGCGCCGATCTACGGCGGGCCGACGACACGGACTCCGAGGTCGCCGCGGTGTGGCCCTTCTTCGGGCAGTTCATCGCCCACGACATCACTGCCGACCGCTCGCCGCTGGTGCATCGCGGCGACCCCGCTCGGATTCGCAACTTCCGCGTCCCCAAGGCCAACCTCGAGGGCGTCTACGGGGCGGTCCGGTGGGCTCGCCGTACCTGTACAGCAGGGACGACCCGGCCAAGCTCCTGCTCTCGCCCTCGGGCTGCGACGTGCCGCGAAATCACGAGGGCATCGCCCTGATCGGTGATCCGCGCAACGACGTGCATCTGTACGCCAGCCAGATGCTGGTGGCCTTCATCAACCTGCACAACCGGCTGGCCGATCGTCTGCGCGACGACGGCGTTGCCGAGCAGGAGGTCTTCGAGGAGGCGCGGCGGGCCGCCACCTGGCACTACCAGCACGTGATCGTGCGCGAGTTCCTGCCCGCTCTCATCGGCGCGCAGCTGACCACCGAGCTGCTCGACGACGGCCCGCAGCTGTATCGCGTGGACGGGGAGCCCTACATCCCGTTCGAGTTCGCAGACGCCGCCTACCGCTACGGCCACGCCCAGATCCGCGATCGCTACCAGGTCAACGAGCGCTTCGGCCCGTGCCCGCTGTTCCCCGACCTGATGGGCTTCGGTCCGGTCCCGCCCGAGCACACAGTCGACTGGGCCCTTCAGTTCGATCAACGCGCGAAGCGCATCGACGCGCGGCTCCCTGCCTCGCTGATCGCGCTCCCCACCCAGATCTCCGGCTCCGCGCCGGGGACCGACTACGCATCGCTGGCCAACCGCGATCTCGAGCGTGGTCACGCCGTCGGGCTCCCGTCGGGCGAAGGAGTCGCGCACCGCCTCGGGGCGCCCGCGCTGAGCGCCGCGCAGGTCGGACTCGCCGAGTACGGCTGGGCCGGCGAGACGCCGCTGTGGTTCTACATCCTCAAGGAGGCCGAGGTCCTGCACGACGGCGACCGGTTGGGACCGGTCGGCGGGCGGATCGTCGGTGAGGTCATGGTCGGCATCATCGACGGCGACCCCGAGTCCTTCCGGTCGGTCGACCCCGGCTGGTCGCCCACGCTGCCGGGCCGGCGCGACGGCGCCTTCGGCCTGGCCGACATCCTGGCGCCTTCTCACTCCTGAAGCGAAGCGAGCTGGTCCCCGAAGCGAGCCATCGCGTCGTGGTACAGGAAGTGTCCCCAGCTCACCCGGGCCACGCCCAGCGCGGCAAGCTCGGCGAGCGACGGCGCCTGCGGCAGGCGTACGACGTTCACCGGGCCGCGGACCTCCGACATGAAGCGGCGCAGCGGCGTCCGTCTCCCACAGGACGATCGGGTACACGCAGTCGACGCCGGCCTCGACGTAGGCATTCGCGCGCCGCAGCGCCTCGGGAACGAGCTCCTCCTGGGTCCCGGGGCCCGCACCGGCGAGTAGGGGACCGAGGAAGACGTCGATCCGGGCGTTGATCACGAGCCCGTAGCCGTCCTCCGACGCGGCCTGGCGAACCGCCCTGAGCCACTCCGCGTGCCGGTCGGGATCGCGGAGGCCGCCGGCGGCGTAGTCGGTGTCCTCGAGGTTGCAGCCGGCGGCCCCGGCGCTCCGCAGCGCAGCCACCAGCTCGGCCGGCTCCATCCCGTATCCGGCCTCGGCGTCGACCGTCACGGGCACCTCGACGCCCCTTGCGATCCGCGCGGCCGCGGCGAGCATCTCGTCGGCCGGCGCACGCTCGTGGTCCTCGTAGCCGAGCGCGCCGGCCACGCCGCCGCTGGTGGTCGCGACCACGGGGAACCCGGCCGCGACCACGGCTCGCGCCGTGGCCACGTCCCAGGCGTTCGGCAGCAGGAGGGGGGCGCCGGGGCGGTGCAGCGACCGCAGCAGGTCGCACCGGCTCTGGAGGTCGGGGGTCATGTACGGAACCTATCCCCGTGGGCGAACCCCGTGGTTTCCCGGAGGCGAACGCCATGCGGGCTGCGCGATGTTGCCGCTCATCGTCGTCATCGCACAGCACCTCATCGCCGAGCTCCAGACCGGCCGCATCCACTCTGTCGCGTTCGTGGTCCCGAGCGACGCGCGACGCACGTCGCCGCTGTACGACCTGGCGATCACGACCGCCCGGCGCGGTTGGCAGCTCGGGATCCCGGCCGCCACGTACTGGTTCGTCACGCCGGAGCCCGAACCGCCGGCGAGCCTGGAGGCCGGAGGGGATCACGTTCATCGGATCGACGTACGCCGACGTGCGAGACGGCGTCGTCCTGCTCGACCCGCAGGACGAACGCATCGAGCCCGATCGGATCGTCAGTGGCGCGCGACCGGCGCAGTCACGCGTAGAGAGAACGTTGCCAAGCCGCCGGGCCGTCTCTAGGCTCTGGCGCGCTCATGACACACGGTGATCCGCGCGGCCGTCTGCTCGGGCGGCGTGGCGAGTGCGAGGCGCTGGATCAGCTGTTGGCTCGCTTGCGCACGGGCCGAAGCCCGGTGCTCGTGCTGCGCGGAGAGGCAGGGGTCGGCAAGACCGCGTTGCTGGAGTATCTGGTGGACGAGGCATCCGGATGCCGCATCGTCCGAGCGGCGGGCGCGGAGGCCGAGATGGAGCTCGCATACGCCGGGCTGCAGCAGCTCTGCGCGCCGTTGCTGGACCACCTGGACGCGCTGCCCGGCCCCCAGCGCGAGGCGCTGAGCACCGCCTTCGGCCTCAGCGCCGGCGACCCGCCGGATCGATTCTTCGTCGGCCTCGCGGTGCTCAGCCTGTGCGCCGAGGCGGCGCGGGACAGGCCGTTGCTGTGCGTCGTGGACGATGCGCAGTGGCTCGACCGTGCGTCGGCGCAGGCGCTGGCGTTCGTCGCGCGCCGCCTGGATGCCGAGTCGGTCGCCCTCGTCCTCGCGATCCGCGAGATCGGCGACGAGAGCGAGCTGCCGGGCCTGCCGGACATGACGGTGCGGGGCTTGACCGATGCCGATGCGCGCGCGCTGCTCGAGTCCGCGATCCACGTCGCACCTCGATGAGCGGGTGCGGAGCCGCATCGTCGCCGAGACGCGCGGCAACCCGCTGGCGCTGCTGGAGCTGCCGCGCGCGATGACGCCGGCGGAGCTCGCCGGCGGATACGGGGTGCCCGAGGCCATGCCCATGGCGAGCCGCATCGAACAGGGCTTCCGGCGGCGGCTCGAGTCCCTTCCGCCGCAGACCCGGCGGCTCCTGCTCACGGCCGCGGCCGAACCCGTCGGCGACGCGACGCTCGTGTGGCGCGCCGCCGAGCGGCTCGGCATCGGGGTCGAGGCGGCGGCGGCCGCCTCGGAAGCGGGATTGCTCGAGATCGACGGGCGCGTCCGGTTCCGGCATCCGCTCGTGCGCTCGGCGGCCTACCGCGCGTCGGCCCCGCCCGAGCGGCAGGAGGTCCACCGGGCGCTGGCCGACGCGACCGACCCGGAACGCGACCCCGACCGCAGGGCGTGGCATCGCGCGCACGCGACGGACAGGCCGGACGAGGACGTCGCCGCGGAGCTCGAGCGCTCGGCGTCCCGGGCGGCGGCCCGTGGCGGCATCGCGGCGGCGGCCGCCTTCCTCGAGCGAGCGGCGGAGCTGACCCCGGATCCGGCTTCCCGCGGCGCGCGGGCGCTGGCCGCCGCCCAGGCCAAGTTCGAGTCGGCGGCCCCGGACGCCGCGCTCGAGCTCCTGGCGCTGGCGGAGCTGTGCCCGCTGGAGGAGCTCGAGCGCGCGCGGCTGGAGCGGTTGCGCGCGGAGATCGTGTTCGCCCGCACGCGCGGCCGCGACGCTCCGGCGCTGCTGCTCGATGCCGCCCGGCGCCTCGATCCGCTCGACGCGGCGATGGCTCGCGAGACCTATCTCGAGGCGATGGTGGCGGCGATGTTCGCCGGTCGCCTCGGCGACGGACCGGGCGTCCGCGAGGCGGCCGAGGCCGCGCGGGCCGGACCGGCGGCGCCGCAGCCGCCGCGCGCCGTCGACCTGCTCGTCGACGGCCTGGCGACGAGGTTCGCCGAGGGCTACGCGGCCGGCGTGCCGCCGCTGCGGAAGGCGCTCGCGGCGTTCCGGGACGTGAACGGATCGACGGCACGCGACCAGCGCTGGTTCTGGCTGGCGTGTCGCCTGGCCCAGGATCTCTGGGACGACGAGCTCTGGTACGTGCTCGCGACGCGCGGGGTGCGCGTCGCGCGCGAGACGGGCATGCTCAGCGTGCTCCCGAACGCGGTCACGCATCGCGCGGCCCTCTACGTGCACGCGGGAGCCTTCGGCGCCGCTTCGTCGCTGATCGAGGAGGCCGACGCGATCACGCAGGCGACCGAGATGGCGCCGCTGAAGTACGCGACGTTCATGCTGGCCGCGTGGCGCGGCCACGAGGCCGACGCCCTCGCCATGATCGAGGCCGGCAGGATCGAGGCGACGGCCAGGGGCGAAGGCCTGGGGCTGAGCGTCAGCGAGTGGATCACTGGCGCTGCTCTTCAACGGTCTCGGCCGCTACCAGGACGCGCACGCCGCAGCCGAGCGGGCGTGCGCGGACGACGTCGTCGCGAACTCCGCGTGGGCCCTGGCGGAGCTGATCGAGGCGGGCGTCCGCAGCGGCGCGACGGACGCGACCTCCGCCGCGCTCGATCGCCTGAGCGAGCGCACGCAGGCGAGCGGCACCGACTGGGCGCTCGGGATCCTGGCACGGTCACGGGCGCTGCTGAGCGAGGGCGACGGCGCCGACGCGCTCTACCGCGAGGCGATCGAGCGGCTCGAGCGCACCCGGATCCGCGTCGAGCTCGCCCGCGCCCGTCTGCTCTACGGGGAGTGGCTGCGCCGCGAGCAGCGCCGGGTCGACGCACGCGAGCAGTTGCGCGCCGCGCACGAGATGTTCACCGCGATGGGCGCCGAAGGGTTCGCCGAGCGTGCTCGCGTCGAGCTGCTGGCCACGGGTGAGACCGTGCGCAAGCGCACGGTGGAGACGCGCGACGAGCTCACCGCGCAAGAGGCGCAGATCGCTCGGCTGGCGCGTGACGGGCGCACGAACCCCGAGATCGGGGCGCAGCTGTACATCAGCCCGCGCACGGTCGAGTGGCACCTGCGCAACGTCTTCACCAAGCTCGGCATCCGCTCCCGCCGCGAGCTCCACGACGCGCTCCCCGACGAGCCGTCGGCGATCGCGTCCGCCTGAACCGCGCCCGGGGTATGCCCCAGGGACATCCCCAAGGGATGCCCCTGGGCCATCCCTGGCCCAGGGGGTACCCGGGGGCGACCAGCGGGCGGAAGACGGCACCGTTGTCGCGTGCCCCGCTTCCACCCGAAAGGAGCCCCTTCATGCCCCCCACGATCGTGCTCGTCCACGGCGCCTTCGCCGAGTCCGCGAGCTGGGACCGCGTCATCCGCGAGCTGGAGGACGCCGGTCACGACGTGATCGCCGCCGCCAACCCGCTGCGCGGCCTCGCCGCCGACGCCCAGTCGGTCACCGACCTCGTCAGCACGATCGACGGCCCGGTCGTGCTCGTCGGCCACTCCTACGGCGGCATGGTGATCACGAACGTCGACGCCAACGCCGGCCAGATCACCGGGCTCGTCTACGTCGCCGCATTCGCGCCGGAGCCCGGCGAGAGCGCCTTCTCGCTCGCCCAGCGCTTCCCCGGCAGCACGCTCGGCGACGCGCTGCGGCCCGTGCACCGGAGCAACGGCACGACCGACCTGTACATCGATCGCGAGATCTTCCACGAGCAGTTCTGCGCCGACGTCCCGGCGCCCGAGGCCGCCCGCATGGCCGCCACGCAGCGGCCGGCCACGCTCGAGGCCCTGCAGGCGCCCTCCGGGGACCGCCCGCTGTGGAAGGAGATCCCCTCGTGGTTCCTGGTCGCCGCGCAGGACCGCAACATCCCGGCCGAGCTCCAGCACTTCATGGCCCACCGCGCCGGCGCCCGCCGGACGGTCGAGCTCCCCAGCGCCTCGCACGCCGCGGCCGTCTCGCACCCCGACGCCACCGCGCGCCTGATCCTCGAAGCCGTCTCGCCGGTGCCCGTCGCCGCGTGACCTCCTCGCCCTCTACTGAACCGAAAGGCAAGACATGAAGATCGTCGTCATCGGCGGCCACGGCCGCATCGGCTCCAAGATCGTCGAGAAGCTCGGCGAGCACGGGCACGACGCCGTCGCCGCCGACCTCAGCACCGGCGTCAACACGCTCACCGGCGAGGGCCTCGCCGAGGCGTTCGACGGCGCGGACGTGGTGGTCGACGTGTCCAACTCGCCGTCCTTCGAGGACGACGCGGTGATGGACTTCTTCCAGACGTCGACCCGCAACATCCTGACCGCCGAGCAGGCGGCCCGCGTCGGACACCACGTCGCGATGTCGGTCGTCGGCAGCGATCGCCTCCCCGACAGCGGCTACCTCCGGGCCAAGGTCGCCCAGGAGGAGCTGATCGAGGCCTCGTCGATCCCGTACACGATCGTCCGCTCGACGCAGTTCTACGAGTTCGTCGAGTCGATCGCCGCGGCCGCCACCGAGGGCGACACGGTTCGCGTGCCGTCGGCGAGCATCCAGCCCATCGCGGCCGAGGACGCCGCCCGCGCCGTCGGCAGGATCGCCGTGGGCAGCCCGTGAACGGCATCGTCGAGGTCGCCGGCCCCAAGCCGTACCGCTTCGACGAGCTCATCCGCTACGGCCTGAGCGCGCACGACGACCCGCGCCAGGTGGTCGCCGACCCCGACGCGCAGTACTTCGGGACCACGCTGACCAACGGCAGCCTGCTGCCCGGCGAGAACGCCCAGCTCGGCGAGACCCGGTTCGAGGACTGGCTCGCCACCGCCACCGCCACCCCCACCTCCTGAGGAGACCTCCTGATGAGCCCGCGCCTTCTGTTCCTCCTGACCACCCTCCGTACGCATCATCGCCTCCAGAGCGACCGCGACCGGATCGACGCTCTCCTGGCCGCCGCATGAGCCCGACAGCCACCCCATCCACGTCCGAGCTGGTGGAAGGCGTCCTCTTCTACCCGATCGCGCTCGTCGTGTCGGCGACGATCTTCCCCGGCTTCACGCTGGCCATCCCCGGCCTCATCTTCGTCACCGTCCTGATCCTCATCCCGATCGTCGCGATGGCGATCGTGGCCCTTCTCGTGACGGCGGTCGTCGCGTCACCGTTCCTCCTCATGCGGGGAGTCCGAGCGCTCCGCGAGCGCAGGGCCGAGTCCTCGCGCAAGTCGCGGCTCCGCCCTGGCTACCTGGCTGCACCGGCGGCCGCGTTGCGGCGGCGGGTCCGCGCGAGCAGCTGACGCGAGCCCGGCGTCACACGGCAAGAGGCCCGCATGTGCGGGCCTCTTGTCACGTTCGCCCCGCGGCTCCTCCAAGCGTCCTTGACGCTCCGCGGCACCCGGGCGTAGTGTCGTTGGTTCTCCGCCACCGACCGTGACGCTGGGAGGTGTCATGAGTAACGGATGGAGCCTGAGCGGCAACTCCGTCGCGACGACCGACTTTCTCGGGACGACGAACTCGGAGCCGCTGTCGATTCGCACCTCCGGCGCCGAGCGCCTCCGCGTGCAGCCCGACGGCAAGATCGGCATCGGGCACGCCGAGCCGCGCACGCAACTCCACGTCCTGGCCGGCATCTCCACCGGTCTGGACTTCAGCTCCGCTGGATCGATCACGTTCTTCCCGCCGGACGGCTTTGCGTGGTTCCACATCGACAACGGGCCGGCCGGTGGACGGCCGATCGGCCGGCTGCGGATCTCGCACGGAGTCAACCCCGGCAGCCACGAGCTCATGACGCTGACGCAGAACGGCGCCATGGGCATCGGCACCAGCGACCCCGCGGTGAAGGTGCACGTCACGGGGAACCGGATCCGCCTGGAATCCGCGGGCAAGCGATTGGACCTGCGAGCCGACGGCGGCGCCGTCGACGTCCAATCCGACACCCACAACCTCTTCCTCCACAGCGCGGGCCCGCAGGGCAGGAACCACGTCATCATCAATCCGTTCGGGAACGAGGGGAACGTCGGGATCGGCACCGGAGCCCCGACCGACAAGCTCCACGTCGTCGGGAACGTCAGAGCCAACGACGTGATCATCACGTCGGACGCTCGCCTGAAGACGGGCATCCGCCCGCTGCGCGATGCCAGGCGCAAGCTCGAGCGGCTGCGCGGCGTCGAGTTCGAGTGGAAGGACTCGGACGCGTCCGCAGCGGGCCCCGGCGCGGGGGTGGTCGCCCAGGAGGTGGAGTCGGTCGCGCCCGAGCTGGTGCGCGGTGACGGCTACCGGGGCGTCGACGTCGGCGGGATGCTGGGCACGCTGGTCGAGGCGTTCAAGGACCTCGCCGCGGAGAACGCCGCGCTCCGGCTCCGGCTCGAAGCGCTGGAGCGGGCCGGCGAGGTGTAGGCGATGGACTCGCTGCGAAGCATCGCCACGTGCATCGGCGTCACCGGCAGCTTCTCGGTCGAGCGGGACTTCTTCGGCTTCCTCCGCGGCGCGCCGAGCGACGTCTCCGTTGCGACCCAGATCGCCCGGCTCAAGGGCCGGCATGTGCACATGAACTTCATCCGCGTCGGGAGCGATCAGTTCACCGACAACGACCTCGCGGAGATGGATTCGGCGCTCCAGTTCACACGCGACACGTACGCGACGGTGAGCCTCGGCGTCGGCCGCATCGAGCACTTCGTCATCACCACGGCCCAGGCCGGCGGAGCCGAGAACATCAACAACGACGACGAGGCCGAGGAGCTCACGAACGACTGGACCGTGCCCAACTCCGCCCTGGACATCTTCTGGGTCCTGACCTACTCGGGCTCGACCATCGGGCTGTCGCGGGTCGACGGGCCTTGCAACAAGAACGCGAAGGGCATGGACGGCTCGGTCGTGGCCATCGAGGGGTCCGTGAACACGACGGGGTTCGTGCTCGCCCACGAAGCCGGTCACTACCTGGCGCTGGACCACAGCTCGAGCTCGTCCAACCTGATGTTCGGGACGGTGCCGAACGGCGGGAACCTGACGTCCAGCCAGGGCGCGGATATGCGTGACCACTGCTTCACGAAGTCCGGGTGCTGAGATGACGACGACTACGACAGGTGACGCCGGCCTGACGCGCGCGCAGCTGATCAACGTCGTGCGCACCGGCGAGGACATCAAGGGCGTCGGGAAGATGCGGGCGCTGGCGACGCTCCAGACCCGCCGGCGGAAGGATGTCGGCGACGTCCTGCTGGAGGTGGTCGCGGACCGGCAGGAGGCGCCGCGCTTCCGCCACATGGCCGTCGTCGGCCTGTACAAGATGGGCGCGAGCCGCGCCGACGAGGCGCTGACGGCCGCGTCGAGGAACGCCGACGAGCTGTCAGCGCCGACGATCGCGATGGCCCTCGGTCGCGTCGCGGCTGCCGACCGCCTCCCCGTTGTCGAGAAGCTCGAAGGCGTCGCCGCTCGCCATGCAAAGGCGCGGGCGGCATTCGGTGCGACGCTGCTGGCCTACCGCCACCGCCTCGACGGCCATGACGTCCGGCCGCCCGGCGGGAACGCGCTTCAAGAGCTCGGGCGCAAGCGCTCGACGCCGATCGCGAGCGCGAAGGCGCGAACCGATGTCGCCGCGCGGGCGCTCGAGGCGCTGGCCGACGAACCGCTGGAGATCGAGCTGACGACGGAGCGCGGGATCCGGATCGTCTGCGAGCCGAACACGTTCGTGTGGCTCTGGACGCCGGACGCTGCCGCGCGCGGGTTCTCCGCGCTCGCCGAGCGGAAGGGCGTGGCCGGCGTGCTGTTCCGCAGGCGCCGGCTCGAGAACGCGTATTCGCTCTCGGCTATCGGGCTGGGAACGCCGACGCGCAGCGGTGTCCGCCTGACGGTGCATCGCGCGGACTCGGGGACGATCCTCTACACGGGCATGGTCGCGCCCGACGGCGTGCTCGATCTCCGGGCGCGAAACCACCCCGGCCTGGCGGCCGTGGCGATCAGCGCCCGAGTGCGGGCCGGCGTCGCCGAGGTCGAGACGGCGAAGTCGGCGGCTCTCGTCAGGGAGGCCCGGACGCCGAAGCACTCGTGATCCGGATCGAGCTCGAGCCGGGCATCGAGCTCTCGGTCCCGCCGGACGCGCGGCACGCCGGCGGGACGCCGATCGACTCGGCGGCCGGTGTCGTCGACGGCGATGGGTACCGGATCACCTACGACCTCGGCCGTTTCGGGGAGCGCCTCGATCCCGCCCGGACGCGGCCACGCGCCATCGCGGGCCGGCCGGGCATCGAGCTCGCGTTCGCGCCGGAGGACGAGCCGTTCGCCTGGGCCCGGATCGTTCAGGTCGGCGTCGACCCGGGCCGCACGCTCACCGTGCGTGTGTCATGTGAGTCGGTCGAGCGCTGCTCGCTCGCGGATCGCGTCTTCGACTCGATCACGATCCACGCCGGCGGTGGATCGCGAGCTCGGCGCCGGCGTGGAATTCCCTAAGCGGTCCGTTGCGGTTGACCGCGATTTTCGGTTAGCTCGCGGCGACGGTGTCTGCAAGGGGAGGGCGGTTCGATGAGTCGATGCCTGAAGACGCTGGTGTCCGCCGTGCTGCTGCTCGGCATCCAGGCCGCGACGGCGACCGCGCAGGGCCCGCCGCCGCCGCTGCCGCTGCCCGAGCCGAAGGTGCACCCGATCCAGGTCACCGGTCCGGCCGACGGAGCGCCTGAACCTGATCATCCTCGGCGACGGCTACCAGTGGGACCAGCAGAGCATCTTCCTCGCCGACGTGGACCGGAACCTCGTCGGTCATGTGGGCGACCGAGCCGTTCCGGAGCTACCGCAACTACATGAACGTCTACGCGGTCGAGATCGCCTCGATCGACTACGGCGTCCGCTGCGACCCGGACGGCCGCGTCCGGCACGCCGACGGCACGATCCGCGACACCGGCGTGCGCGAGGGCCCGATCGACGGCAAGAACACGGCGCTGCGGATGATCTTCCAGAACGGCTGCGCCGACCCGCTCGCCCGCGGCACCGTCTACGGCGGCGCGCCGCGTCAACTGCCAGAGCTTCGCGCAGTACTACCCGCCCGGCGTGAACCCGTGCGAGACCGGCAACCAGGCGCACAACCGGATCCTCGACACCTACGTGGCGCCGGTGCTCGGGATCCCGCGCACGTCACAGAACCTCCAGACGCTGGCGATCTTCAACACGTTCACCTATGGCGGCATCGGCGGCACGCAGGCGACGACCTCCGGCGGCTCGCCGCAGGGTCCGCTGATCTCGCTGCACGAGCTCGGCCACTCGCTCGGCACGCATGGCCGACGAGTACCCGTACTCCTCGCGCGACGTGATCCGCCCCTGCTACACCGGCGGCGAGCCGGGCAGCTTCCACCACACGATCATGACCAGCGCGGCGCAGATGATCGCCGCGCAGCACAAGTGGTGGCGCTGGCTCGGCGAGGAGAGCCTGTCCGGCGGCACGATCGGCCTGCACGAGGGCGGCGGCACGTTCCCGTGCGGCCAGCGCCGGCCGAGCGAGCACTCGATGATGCGCTGGATCGGGTTCGACTGGGACCAGGTCGGCCGCGAGCACATGGTCGCGCGGCATCACCGGCATGCGGAACGCCGGCCAGATGAACGTGCGCAGCACGCCGGCGGGCACGGTGCCGCGCGACTCGGTGCTGTGGCTCGAGACCGGGCACCCGCGGTTCCACGAGCTCGACGTCACCTGGCGGACCGGCGGCCGACGGTCGGTGCTCGCCACCGGCAACAGCCGCAACCTCGACCTCGAGCCGCTGAACCTCGCGCCGGGCACCGTCGTGCACGCCGAGGTGCGCGACCCGGTCGGGCCGGACGGCATCGACTGGGTGCGCAACCCGTCGACCGAGCAACGCCGCGACGAACTCCGGCTACAACGGGCCGCGCTTCGTGCAGACGCGCGAGTGGACGGTCGGCGACACGACCGTGACGCCGTCGCCGCCGGCGGCCGAACATCACCGCGTCCTCGGCGACCACCCACCCGGTCGCGGGCGACGAGGTCGTCTTCGTCGAGACCAACCATCCGACCGACCGGGTCCTGCCGGTCACGTGGTCGATCAACGGCGCCGCGGTCCCCAACCCGCACAACAGCCGCAACCTCGACCTCGGCGCGCTGGGCCTCGCGCCCGGCACCCACACGCTGACGGCGACGGTGACCGACGGCGCGCTGTCCGGACACGGTCGAGTGGAAGATCGACAACGGTGGCGCCGACCGCGCCGCGCGACGCTGTCCGAGCCGCTGACCACGCTGGACGGCGAGCTCGAGCACCCGGTCTACTTCGACGGCTGGGACATGTTGCTCGACCCGCAGGACGACCGGACCGGCTACGAGGGCGAGCCCGCGGTCGTCGGCCAGCTCCGCCTCGATCGCGGACGGCTGGTTCAACTACTTCGGCTTCCCGGAGCAGCCGATGCCGGAGTCGCCGTTCCAGTTCCGCCACTCCGGCACGCAACGTCAAGGCGCTGACCTACGGCAACCTCGGCACCGGCGGCCTGTCGCGGGCGACGTTCGAGCAGACGCTGCCCGACGACCACCCGAGCGGCGGGTTCATCCCGGGCTTCGGCACGCACCTCGTCGAGCACCGGGCGATCGACCCGGCCGGCAACTACGGCACGCCGGAGTCCTACCGCGCCACGGTGCTGCCGGGCGCGTCGCCCGCCTGCACCACGCACGCTCACCGGCATCGCAGTCCGCCGTCGACGGTCGCCAGCGGCGTGACGTGCCTCGACGGGCGCGCAGGTGAGCGGCGGCGTGACGGTCGGCTCCGGCGCCTCGCTGGTCGCCACGGACAGCACGATCAACGGCACGCTGACCGCGACCGGTGCCGAGGCGGTGCAGCTGTTCGGCACGACGGTCAACGGCGCCGCGCAGGTCACGGAACACCACGCGTGACGTGACGATCGCGGGCAGCACGTTCAACGGCGGGCTCGCCCTGACCGGCAACACGCAGGTCGTCGGCGAACGAGCGCTACAGCCGGCTGGCCGGGCGCCTACGGGCCGATCCTCGCGGGCAGCACCGTCAACGGCGCTCGTCGTGCGCCGGCAACAGCGCCGAAGTGAAGGACTTCGGCGCGCCGAACACGATCCGCGGCAGCTACAGCGGCTGCGCGCTCGGCCCGGTGGAGGTCGAGACCCCGGTCAGCGGCATCGGTGCCGGCGACGCTGTCGCTGGCGCTCGGCCCGCCCGCGACGTTCGGCGCCTTCACGCCGGGCGTCGCGCGCACGTACCTGACGGCCACGACCGCCAACGTGATCTCCACCGCCGGCGACGCGCTGCTGAGCGTCGCCGACCCGAGCGCGACGGCGACCGGCCACCTGGTCAACGGCACGTTCTCGCTGCCGCAGCCGCTCCAGGCACGGGCGCGCAACGCGGCCAACACGGGCACGGCGTACAACAACGTCGGCTCCTCGGCGTCGCCGCTGAACCTGCTGGTGTGGGACGGGCCGATCTCCAACGATGCGCTGACGCTGGAGTTCAGCCAGCGGGTCAACGCGAACGACCCGCTCCGGACGGGCACGTACAGCAAGACGCTGACCTTCACCCTGTCCACGACACAGCCGTAGGCCGCTGGGGGGCGCCGGCGCGAGCCGGCGCCCCTCTGGGTAGGGTCCGCCGCGGTGAGTCTGGTAGGCGCCGACCCCGACGCGACGCTCGTCGAGCGGCTGCATGCCGGCGAGCAGGCAGCCTTCGCCGAGCTCGTCGAGCGCTACTCCGGGGCGGTCATGCGGTTGGCGCGTGTCTATGTGCCGAGCAGGGCCGTCGCCGAGGAGGTCGTGCAGGAGACCTGGCTGGGCGTCCTGCGAGGGCTGGAGCGCTTCGAGGGCCGTTCGAGCTTCCGCACCTGGGTCTTCCAGATCGCCCTCAACCAGGCCCGCACGCGCGGCGAGCGCGAGCGGCGGACGATCCCCTTCGCCTCGCTCGCCGACCGCGAGCTCGCCGGCGACGGGCCGGCCGTCGATCCGGAGCGCTTCCTCGGCGCGGATCACGACCGCTGGCCTCACCACTGGGCCACGCCGCCGCGGCGGTGGGACGAGTCGCCGGAGCGGCACGCGGAGTCGGCGGAGACGCTCGCACGCGTGCGCGAGGCGATCGAGCGGCTGCCGCCCGCGCAGCGCGTCGTCATCACGCTGCGCGACATGTACGGCTGCGAAGCTGGTGAGGTCTGTAACGCTCTGGACGTCACGGAGACCAACCAGAGGGTCCTCCTCCATCGCGCTCGCTCCCGAGTGCGCGCCGAACTCGAGTCCTACTTCGCCGATGACTGATCTACCCGAGATGCCCTGCCGCGAGCTGGTCGAGGTCATCACCGACTACCTCGAGGACGCTCTCCCCCGCGACGACCGCGCGCGCTTCGAGGCGCACCTGGCCGAGTGCGACGCCTGCCGCGACTACGTCGCGCAGTTCGAGCAGACGATCGCGCTCAGCGGCCGCGTCGAGGCCGAGGGCCTGCCGCCGGGCCTGCAGGACGAGCTCCTGAGCGCGTTCCGCGCCTGGCGCGGCGGCCAGCGGTAACCATTCCGAGCCAGGCGAGGCAAACGTGCGGTCTACCACTAGATATATCCGCATATATGAGCGGGTATAGTGCGTAAGGAAGTGCCCGAACCAGCGCAGCACGTACACCTCCGCTCCGACGGCCCGGTCGGCGAAACCGAGTCGGTCGCGATCGCCGAGCTCATGCAGGCGCTCGCCACGCCGTCGCGGGTCCGGCTGCTGTTCGCGCTGCGCGAGAGCGAGGCCGGCGTGAACGAGCTCGCCGAGCGCGCCGGCGTGACGCCGTCGGCGGCGTCGCAGCAGCTGCGGATCCTGCGTCACCTGCGGTTCGTGGCGACACGCCGCGACGGGCGCGCCGTCCTGTACCGGCTGCACGACGACCACGTCGTCGCGCTGCTCGACGAGGTGCGCAACCACCTCGACCACGCGATGCTCGGCTGGACGGCTCACGCCCCGTCGAAGACGGCGCGCGCGTGACACACCACGCACACGCGCATGAGCACGGGCACAGCCACGGGCTCGTCGACCCCACAATCAAGCGGTCGCGCGCTGGGCTGGCCGCGGTCGGGTGGTCGCTGCTCGTGCTGGGCCTCACCGCCGTCGCGCAGACGGTCGTCTTCGTCACCTCGGGGAGCGTCGCGCTACTCGCCGATCTAATCCACAACTTCGGGGACGCCGCCACCGCCTTCCCGCTGGCCATCGCGTTCGCCCTGCACAGTGCCCGCGCCGAGAGGTGGGCCGGACTCGCTGTGGTCTTAGCGATCTTCGTCAGCGCCTGCGTGGCGGGCTACGAGTCGATCCTGCGCCTGATCGAGCCGCACGAGCCCGAGTACCTGCTCGCCCTGGCAGCGGCCGGGGTGCTGGGCTTCACGGGCAACTGGATCGCGGCGGGGATCCGCACGCGCGCCGGCCGCCGGCTCCACAGCGCCGCGCTGGTCGCCGACGGCGACCACGCCCGCGCGGACGCCTACGTCAGCCTGGCCGTCGTGGCCAGCGCCGCGGTCGTGGCACTCGGGCTCGAGACCGCCGATCCGCTGATCGGCCTCGCCATCACGGCCGTGATCCTGCGCATCACCTGGCATTCCTGGCTGACCGTCCGTGCGGGATAACGCTCTTCACGGTCCCGGTCAGTTGGTTGCGCGCGCTGAGTCTCAGGTGCCGCAGAAGCCCTGCAGATCGGTGGTCAGGGCGACGATCCCGACCAGCCGCCCCTCGCCGTCGACGACCGGGACGCGGTGCGCCGGCGTGGCCAGCGCGAGCTCCTCAGCGCGCGCCGCCGGTTCGTCAGGCGTGACCGTCGCTCCGCGCTCCGCGTACGCGGCGGCGGCCTCGGTCGGGTCGGCCGCGTCCAGGTCGCCTCGCAACAGGCAGCCTGCGTAGCGGTCCTCCTCGGCGAGCAGCGCCATCTGGCGGCTGTCGCTCGCCTCGAACCACTCCCGCACCTCGCCGACCGTCGCGCTCGCCGGCAGCGCCTTGAAGCGGGAATGAGTGACATCGGCAACCGTGACCATGGCCGCACGCTAGCTCAATTTCAGCGGTACTCGGGGTTCGGGTAGTCGAAGCGGCAGCCGGCGTCCCACTCCGAGCGCTGGTTGCCGTGCGCCGGGATCCCGCCGGCGTCCTTGAGCATCCGCGCCATGTGGAGCAGGTTCCACGTCATGAACGTCGTGTTGCGGTTGGTGAAGTCGTTGTCCGGGCCGCCGGAGCCCTCGTCGAGGTAGCTCGGGCCGGGCCCGGCCTCGCCGATCCAGCCGGCGTCGGCCTGCGGCGGGATCGTGTAGCCGAGGTGCTGGAGCGAGTAGAGGACGTTCATCGCGCAGTGCTTGATCGCCGTCCTCGTTGCCGGTCACGAGGCAGCCGGCGGTGCGTCCGTAGTACGCGTACTGGCCGTTCTCGTTGAGCAGGTGGCTGTTGCCGTACAGCCGCTCGATCACCCGCGTGCAGACCGACGACTTCTCGCCCAGCCAGATCGGCGTCATGAGCACGAGGATGTCGGCGGCGATGACGTGCTCGAAGATCGCGGGCCAGTCGTCACGGTCCCAGCCGTGTTCGGTCATGTCCGGCCAGACGCCGGTCGCGATCTCGTGGTCGATCGCGCGGAACTGCTCCACCGTGACGCCGTTGCGCTCCATGATCGCGATCGAGCGGTCGGCGAGGCCCTGCGTGTTGGACACCTCCGGCGAGCGCTTGAGCGTGCAGTTGATGTAGACGGCACGCAGGTCGGAGAAGTCCCAGGGGGTGGTCATGCGACGTTCGTCGCATGACCGCCCCCGGTCCGTTACAGCGCCGCGGCGCCGGTGATGCCCGCGGCCGCGGGAGCGGTGTCGGCGAGCGTCAGCGACCCGTCCGAGCCCGACGCGGTAGGAGGTGACCTGACCGCCCGGGCTGACGGCCTGGAGGAAGCGGCCGCTCGCGTCGAAGTCGAGGTCACGCGGGGACGGCAGCAGGCCCGTCGTGCCGAGCCGCGTCAGCGACCCGTCACGGCCGATCGCGAAGCCGCTGATGCCACCGGCCGCGTTGCCCGTGTAGGCGAAGCGGCCGTTCGGCGACACGGCGACCCAGCACGCGGCGCCCTGGCCGACGGGCAGCGAGGCGGTGACCGCCGAGAGTGCACCGGCGCCGGCGACCCGGTACGAGGAGACCGTGCTCGCGCCGGCCTCGGACACGACGATCGTGCCCTGCGAGGCGATGCCGAACCCGAACGGCACGGCGCCGTTCGAGGCGGTCACGACCGGCGCGCCGGGCCGCCCGAGGGCGTCGAGCGGCAGCGTCTCGAGCCGGTTGGCGACGCGCTCGGTGACGACCAGCGAGCGGCCGTCGGGCGTCACCGACACCTGCGCGGCGCCCAGCGCGCCCGGGGCGAGCTCGCGCGTCCCGATCGGCCCGAGCGACCCGCCGGGGACCGCGCTCGAACGCCGGTACGCTCGGGGTGCCGCCGGAGTTCAGGACGTAGACGCGGCCGTCGTGCTCGGCGATGCTCGCGGGCGCGACGCCGCCCGAGGCGACCGTGTCGACCAGCGTCGTGCGGTGGTGGCCTGTCGCGGAACACCGAGACGCTGTCGGAGCCCGCGTTGACCGCGTACAGGTAGCGGCCGTCGCCGCTCAGCTCGACGGCGCCCTGCCGGCCGCCGAGCCCGGCGAGGCCGACGCCGCCGGTGGCGAACGTGCCGGCGGGCGAGAGCGAGCCGTCGCCGGCGCGGTCGAAGCGCTGGACGGAGTTGCCGGCGGGGTCGTTGGTCTGCGTGTACAGCACGCCGTCGCGGGCCGACGCCATCGCGCTCGACGAGAACAGCAGCAGCCCGGCCGCGAAGGCGAGCAGGAGCAGGACCGCGCGTGAGCGCGGGAGAGGGACCGGCATGTGGACCTCCAGGGGTCGTACAGGAGATGGACGCCGCTTTGGTCGCGGCAGCGCCGCGGGCGTTACACGTAACGTTCGGAGCCGTCGCGCTGACTGCACCGCCATGCCCTCGCTCGACGGTCTCCTCATCGTGGTCGCCGTCGCCTTCGCGGCGCCGTTCCTGCTCGGCCTCGCCCCGGGGCTGCGGATCCCCGCGGTCGTGCTCGAGATCGTCGCCGGGATCGTGGTCGGTCCGTCGGTCCTCGGCTGGGTCGAGGTCGACGCGCACGATCGAGGTCCTGGCCACCATCGGGCTCGGCTTCCTGCTCTTCCTCGGCGGGCTCGAGGTCGACTTCGGACGGCTGCGCGGCCCCCTGCTGCGCCTCACCGTGCGCGGCTACGCGCTCTCGCTCGCGATCGCCGTCGCGGTCGCCTCGCGCTCGGCGCGGCCGGCGCGGTCGAGACGCCGCTGCTGGTCGCGATCGCGCTCGGCTCGACGTCGCTCGGCGTCCTTATCCCCGTGCTCAAGGACACCGGGCGGATCGAGTCCTCGCTCGGCCAGCTCGTCATCGCCGGCGCCTCGATCGCCGACTTCGCGGCGATCATCCTGCTCTCGCTGTTCTTCGCCGGCGAGGGCGGCCCGGGCGCGACGCTCGTGCTCCTCGGCGCGCTGTTCGGGCTCGCCCTTGCCGTCTTCGCGGTCGTGCGCGGCGCCCAGCGCTCGATGCGCATCCGCGCCGACCTGTGCGGCTTCAGGACACGACCGCGCAGATCCGCGTCCGCGGGGCGATGGTCCTGCTCGTCGGCTTCGCCGCCGCCGCGCAGCAGCTCGGGCTCGAGGTCATCCTCGGCGCCTTCGCCGCGGGCGCGTCCTCTCGCTTGCCGATCCCGACCGCTCGATGACCCATCCCGACTTCCGCCGCAAGCTCGAGGCGATCGGCTTCGGCGTCTTCATCCCATCTTCTTCGTCACCAGCGGCATCCGCTTCGACCTCGGCGCGCTCGGCGGCAGCGCCGCGATGGTCCCGCTCTTCCTCGCCGCGCTGCTCCTCGTGCGCGGCGTGCCCGCCGTCGTCTACGGCCTGGACCGGCGCGAGACGCTCGTGGCCGGCCTGCTGCAGGCGACGTCGCTGCCGTTCCTCGTCGCGGCGACGGCGATCGGCCGGAGCTCGGCCTCATCGGCGCCGGCGAGGCCGCGGCGCTCGTCGGCGCCGGCCTGCTCTCCGTCCTGCTGTTCCCCGCCGCCGGGCTCGCGCTGCTCCAGGCCCTGGACCAGAACCGGCCCGCGCCGGTAGGTTCGGCACCACTGTGACGACGCGAGACGACGACCGGCGAGACCGAACTCCTCATGCGCCTGCGCGCGGGCGACGAGCCGCGTTCGAGGCGCTCGTCGCCCGCCTCTACGGCACCATGCTCACGTCGCCCGAGCTACGTGAAGGGCCGCGCCGTCGCCGAGGAGGTCGTGCAGGAGACTTGGCTCGGCGTCATCAACGGGCTCGACCGCTTCGAGGGCCGCTCGTCGCTGAAGACCTGGATCCTCTCGATCCTCGTCAACCAGGCCAAGACCCGCGGCACGCGGGAGGCGCGCAGCGTGCCCTTCGCCTCGCTCGCCCCCGAGGACCACGCGCCCGCCGTCGACCCCGAGCGCTTCCGCGGCCCGCACGACCAGTACCCGGCGGCTGGCGCGCCTTCCCCGCGAGCTGGAAGGGCGTCCGACCGAGCTCGCCGCAGGATCGCGAGACGCTCCGCGTCGCGATGCGCGCCATCGCCGAGCTGCCGCTCACGCAGCAGACCGTGATCCGCATGCGCGACGTCGAGGGCTACTCGTCCGAGGAGGTGTGCGCGGTCATCGACGTCTCCGAGGCCAACCAGCGCGTCCTCCTGCATCGCGCGCGCTCGCGCGTCCGCTCCGCGCTCGAGATGCATATCGATGGCTGACGGACCGAGATCAGCTGCCAGGAGGTCGTCGAGCTCGTCACCGACTACCTCGAGGGCGGGCTCTCCCCGGCGGACGTCGCGCTCTTCGAAGCCACCTCGCGCTCTGCGACGGCTGCCAGCTATACCTCGACCAGATGCGGATCACCATCGCCACGGTCGGCCAGATCGAGGACGCCGACTGCCGGACCAGCTCGCGACACCGTTCTCGCCGCGTTCCGCCATCGCCGCGTGTAACGCGCGGCGCCGCAGGCAGACCGAGTCCGGGCGAGCGGCGACATCGACTGGCACAGCCGGTTGCAACGCCCGGCCGGGCAGCGGGACTAGGCTGCGCGCCGATGTCCGCGGGGGCGCTCGACAGTGTCGAGCAGGAGCTCGTCGACCGCGGCGCCGAGATCGACCTGTGGGAGCCCGACCCCGCGACGTCGCCGGCCACCCGCTGTCGGTCCCCGGCCTCGGCTTCGCGGGCCGCCCGCAGCTCGCCGCCCGCCTGCGCGGCCGCGGCAGCGGGAAGTCGCTGCTGCTCAACGGCCACATCGACGTCGTGCCCGCGAGCCGCGAGGACGGCTGGGAGCACGACCCGTTCGATCCGCAGATCGCCGACGGCCGCATCGTCGGCCGCGGCGCGTGCGACATGAAGGGCGGCATCGCCGCCATGGTGCTCGCCGCCGAGGTGCTGGCCGAGACCGGCGCGCTGCGCGGCGACCTCGTGGTCTGCACCAACACCGACGAGGAGTCGAGCGGGATCGGCGGGCTGGCCTGCGCGCGCCACGGCGTCACCGGCGACTACACGATCGTCACCGAGCCGAGCTCGCTCGAGGTCTGGCCCGCGTGCCGCGGGACCGTCTACTGCACGATCGAGGTGCCCGGCCGCGCCGGCCATTCCGAGCAGGAGCACCCGCACTGGCGCGACGGCCGCGCGGTCAACGCGATCGACAAGGGCCGCTTCCTGCTCGACGGCGTCGACCGGCTGCGTCGTGACTGGCACGCGCGCAAGGACCTCCGGCACCCGCGCCGACCCATCGAGATGTCGGCGCTCATCCTGCCCCAGCAGGCGGACGCGCAGGGCTGGACGTCCGACGGGCAGGCCGAGGTGGAGGGGTTCCTGCGGCGCTGGTGCGTGACCGACTCGTGGCTGGCCGCCCACCCGCCGACCTTCCGCTGGCACACCGAGGTCAACCCGTCAGACACGCCGGTCGACACACCGAGCGTGCGCGCACTGCTCGCCGTCAACGCCGCGCTCGGCCTGCCCGTGAAGCCGGGCGGGCTCGGCAGCTGGTACGACGGCGCGACCTTCGCGCTCGAGACGGGCACCCCGGCGCTCATGTACGGGCCGAGCTCGATCGACTGGGCGCACACGGTCGGCGAGTACGTGCCGATCGACGACCTGGTCGCCTGCGCGCAGGGCATCGCGGTGGCGGGCTGGAGGCTGTGCCGGTGACGGTGCGCGCGAGGTACACCGGCGACGAGGACGAGACGGCGCGAACGTCAACTACGGCTGGGTAGGGCGGCCGCGAATCGCGCCGCGGCGAGGGCGCATGGCGCTTTTGCGTCGTATAGCGACGGAAAGGCGCCAGGGACCGCGAACCGCGTCGAAACACCCGCTCCCCTACCCAGCCGCCGTTGACGTTCGTCCGCGCCCCAGCCGGTCGCCCACCCGCGCGACCGCCGCCAGCTGCGCCGCCTCGAGCGCCGGATCGAGCGCGTCCGGCCACGACGACAGGATCGTCACGACGGTCTCGTCGCCGACGGCGATCAGCTGGCCGTGGATCCCGCGCGCCATCGTGAAGCCGTCGCGGTGCCACCACTGGTTGCGATAGCCGTCGCCGCCGATGTCGGGGACCGTGCGGCGCGCGAACGCGACCACGTCCCCGACGCCGAGCCGCTCGATCCAGGCCGCGGGGACGATGTCCCGGCCGCCGTCGGCCACGAGCGCGCCGAGCCTCGCGTAGTCGCGCAGCGTCGCGCAGAAGCCGCCGCCGATCGCCGCCGTCCCGGCCGGATCGACCGCCAGCCCGGCGTCCTGCTCGGCGCCCATCGGCGCCCACAGCTCGCGGGCGATGAGCTCGGACAGCGGCGCGCCGCCCGCGCGCTCGGCGACGAGCCCGAGCAGGTCGGTGTTGGGGGTGGCGTAGTGGAACCGCTCGCCGTGCCGCCAGCCGGCGGGACCGATCGTCGGCAGGAACTCGAGGATGCTCCGCGCAGCGCCCGGCACCTCCGGATGCCAGCCGCACGCGAAGTCGTAGCGCACGAACGCGGCGTAGTCCTCGAGGAAGTCGATCGCCGCCGTCATGTCGAGCAGGTGCTGGACGGTCGCGCCCTCGTAGCCGCTGCCGGCCACCTCCGGCACGCGCTTCGTCACCGGCTCCTCGGTGTCGAGTCCGAGGACGCCGACGAGCAGTCCGAGGACCGACTTGCCGACCGACTGCGAGAGGTGCAGCGAGCGCTCCGTCATCTCGCCGCCGTAGCGCTCGGCGACGAGCCGCCCGCGGTGCACGACGGCCAGCCCGTCGGCGTACGCCGCCTCGAGCAGCGGCTCGACGAGGTCGTCGAGGCCGGCCTCCGCGTGCTCCAGCGGCGCGACCGGACCGTCGCCGCGCGGCACGCGAACCGTGTCGACGACCTCGTCGACATTCACGTACGCCCAGCGGTTCCAGGGGCCGACCTGCCACGACTCGAGCGGGACCTGCGTCGTCACGCGCGCATCGTCGCAGCTACACCCCGACGGGCAGCGTCGCCCGGACGACGGTGCGCCCGGGCGCGGAGTCGATCTCGAGCTGACCGTGGGCGAGCGCCACGCGCTCGTGCATGCCGACCAGCCCGTAGCCCTCCGCCCGCGCCTGCGGGTCGAAGCCGCGCCCGTCGTCCTCCACCTCGACGCGCACGACGTCGTCGTCGAGCGCGACCTGGATCCGCACGCGCTCGGCCCTTGCGTGCTTGGCGATGTTGGTCAGCGCCTCCTGCACGATCCGGTAGGCGGTGGTCTCCACCTCCGGGTCCAGGCGGCCCGCGACCTCGACGTCGATCTCCACCTCGAGGCCTTCGACGGCTGCGAGCCGCTCCCCCAGGCTCTGGATCGCCGGCGCCAGGCCGATCTCGTCCAGCGCGGCCGGCCGAAGCTCGGTGATCAGCGTCCGCAGGCTCTCGATCTCCGTGCCGATGTAGCCGATCGCCTCGCGCACCGACGCTTCGAGCGACTCCTGGTCGCCGCGCCGCAGCGCCGTCGACAGCAACACCTGGAGGCCGCCGAGGCCCTGGAGCGTCTCGTCGTGCAACTCGCGCGCCCAGCGCCGGCGCTCCTGCTCGGCCGATGCGATCGAGTGACGCAGCCGTTCCTCGGCCACGGACCGAGCGGTGGCCACGGCGGTCGCGGCACTGGCCGCGAAGGCGAGGAACAGTCGCTCCTCCTCGTCGCCGAACGCGGGGTCGCCGGTGACGCGGTCGAAGGCCGCGAGCAGGCCGAGCGGCGTGTTCCGGTACACGAGCGGCACGAGCAGCGCGGTGGCGTCGCCGCTGACGCCGAGGTTCCGGTCGGAGATCCGCTCGATCCGCTCCGGCCGGCCGGAGAACAGCACGTTGCCGGCCACCGAGCCCATGACCGGGAACCTGCCTCCGAGCGCCGATGTGGTGATCTGGCCTGCCCCCGCCGCCAGGTGGAGCTGGTCGCCGTCGAGCAGCAGCAGGACGACCGAGCGGGCGTCGAGCAGCGCGCGCCCGCGCTTGACGATCAGCTCGAGCACGCGGTCGAGGTCCGCCTCGCTGCCGACCGCGCGCGCGATAGCGGCCGTGGCCTCGAGCCGGCGCACCGCCCGCTCCGCCTCGGCCCGGCGCCGCGCCGCATCCTGATACAGCCGCGCGTTCTCGACCGCCAGCGCCGCCCAGTCGGCGAGGATCACCGTGGCCGCCTCGTCGGCCTCGTCGAACGGGCCGCTGTCCTTCTCGGTCAGGTAGAGGTTGCCCCACGGCTCGCCGCGGATGAGCACCGGAACGCCGAGGAACGTGTGCATCGGCGGATGGTGGGCGGGAAAGCCGTACGAGCGGGGATGCTCGCTGACGTCGTCCAGGCGCAGCGGCTCCGGGTGCCGGATCAGCTCGCCGAGGATCCCGTGCCCGCGCGGCAGCTCGCCGATCGCATCGCGCTCGGCGTCTCCGATTCCGCGCGTGATGAACCGCTCGAGCCGGCGGCGGTCCTCGTCGAGCACGCCGATCGCCGCGTAGCGCGCGCCGGTCAGCTCGCACGCGACGCGCAGCAGCTCCTCGAGGACCGCGTCGACCTCCAGCTGCGCGACCAGGCCGCGCCCAGCGTCCAGCAGCGCCGCCAGGCGCGTCTCGTCGAGGCTCCGCAGCTCCACGGCGAGAGGGATTCAAGCATCCGCGCTGCGGGATTCCACGGATCGCATAGCGCAGTCGCAGCGGATGGACGGCGATGCGACAGGCGTTGCAATGGCGCCATGACCAAGCTCTACACATACGCAGGCATCGCAGCCAGTGTCATCCTCATCGCCTTCGGCGCGGCCTCTCTGTACATGGGCTTCGACGGTCGTGACCAGGTCCGCGGAGACCTCGCGCGCGAGCAGATCGTCGGCACGCCGGACTCGACGATCCCAGGCCAGAAGGTCGACACCGGCAAGGAGGCCGAGGCGTTTGCCGCGGTCATCCGCAAGCACACGCTGGAGGCCACCGGCGGCCAGACCTACGCGCAGATGGGCCGGTTCCTCGACGAGAACGGCAACCCGACCTCCGACGAGGCGGCCGCCGCCAAGGACCCTGAGACCGGCAAGCCGGTGGAGAACGGCCTGCGCAACATGTGGGTCACGTCGACCGCGCTGAGCACCGCGCTGAACACCGCCTACTTCGCCGAGAGCGTCGCCACCTTCGCGATCGTCATGGGCATCGCGCTCCTGCTCACCGGCGTCGGCTTCCTCGTCCTCACCGTCCGCGTGCTGCTGCCGGTCACGGCCGGCGATCGCAGCCCGCGATCCGCGGCTGTGGCCACGCCGAGCTAGGCCGTGCGGGACACTACGGTCCGCATGAGCGACGAAGCCCCCGAGACCAGCGTGATCATTGCGGACGACCATGCGGTCGTCCGCAAGGGCCTGCGGCTGCTGATCGACGCCGAGCCGGGGCTGAAGGTGCTCGCCGAGGCCGGGACGGTGCCCGACGCGGTGATGAAGACGCGCGCCCTGCGACCGGGCGTGCTCGTCCTCGACCTCAACATGCCCGGCGGCTCGAGCCTCGAGGCGATCCCGCAGATCCGCGAGGAGGCGTCCACGACGGCGATCGTCGTGCTCACCATGCAGAACGACCCGGCGTTCGCGCGCCAGGCGCTCCAGTCGGGCGCGGCCGGCTTCGTGCTCAAGGAAGCGGCCGACGACGAGCTGCTGGAGGCGATCCGCCAGGCCGCCTCGGGCGGCACCTACCTGAACCCCACGCTCGGAGCGCGGCTCGCGGCGGCACCGCCGGAGCCGGCCGGGCCGCCCGACGACCTGTCCGAGCGCGAGCTGTCCGTCCTGCGGCTGATCGCGCTCGGCCACACCAACAGCGAGATCGCGGCGACGCTGCACCTCAGCGTGCGCACCGTGGAGTCGCACCGGGCGCACATCCAGCAGAAGACCCGCCGCTCGTCGCGGGCGGAGCTCGTGCGCTACGCGCTCGAGCACGACCTGGTGGAGCTGTGACTCGGTAGTCGCCGCCTCCGCGGAGCGCTGCGGACGACGTAGGCCTCGCCGCGAACGATGCTGAGGGTGTCGCGCCGAAACCACCCTGCCCGAGAGGAGCCTGTCATGGCCGCCCCCAGCGTGATCGCGCTGATCTTGGCGCTGGCCACCGTGATCGGGTTCGCCGCCGGCATCGCCGTGCTGCTCGGCCGCCTGATCGGCCCCGAGGAGCACTGACGCGGTGCGCGTCCTGGTCACGGCCGCGAGCCGCCACGGCGCCACCCACGAGATCGCCGAGGCGATCGCGGCGGGCCTCGCGCGCCGCGACATCGACGCGCAGGTGCGGCGCGCAGAGGATCTGACGACGCTCGACGGCTACGCGTCTGATCGGCAGCGCCGTCTACATCGGCCGCTGGCTCGATCGGGCGCGCGAGCTGGTCGAGGCGCACGCCGCGCCGCTGGCGAGCCGTCCCGTGTGGCTGTTCAGCTCCGGGCCGCTCGGAACGCCCGAGAACCTCAAGCCGGAAGGCGACCCGGTCGACGTCGATGCGCTGATCGACGCCACCGACGCCGTCGAGCACCGCGTCTTCGCCGGCCGGCTCGACCGCAGGCTGCTGTCGCTCCCGGAGAAGGCGCTCGTGGTGGCGGTCCGGGCGCCGGAGGGTGACTTCCGGGACTGGCAGGCAGTCGACGCGTTCGCCGACCGCATCGCCACCTGGTTGCGCACGCAACCACACTAGGGATTCCCCCGATGCCGGCGGGCGGTGCCGGGGCGAACATCGCCGCCATGACCGCCACCCCGCTCACCGATTCGCCCCTCTTCCGGCCGGCCGGCGCCGGCGCCGTCTTCCTCGGCCCGGGCGACCTGTACCGCTTCCTCGTCACCGGCGCCGAGTCCGGCGGCGCGTACTTTGCGATGGAGGCGTACGTGCCGCCCGGCGGCGGCCCGCCGCCGCACATCCACCGCAACGAGGACGAGACGTCCTACATCGTCGAGGGCGAGATCGAGTTCCTGCTCGGCGACGAGATGGTCACCGGCGGCGAGGGCGACTTCGTCAACATGCCGCGCGGCGTCGTACACCGCTTCCACAACGCCGGCACGACCGCGGCGCGCATGATCCTCACCTTCACGCCGGCCGGCATCGAGGGCTTCTTCGAGGAGACGCTCGAGCGCGCGCTGTCGCTCGACCAGGCGCCGCCCGACAACCTCGACGAGGTGGCGGCGCGCTACGTCGCCGCCGCCCCGCGCTACGGGCTCGAGTTCATCGGCTGACCGCCTCGACCAGCTCGGGTGTGACCTCCCCCACGACGGCGACGGAGGCGGCCGCGAGCGCGAGCGCGTCCGGATCGGGCGGATAGTGCGGATTGGGGACGGCGATGACCGCCATCCCCGCCGCGTCGGCGGCCCGCAGGCCGCTGCTGGAGTCCTCGATCGCGACGCAGTCCGCGGGCGTGACCTCGAGGCGGCGCGCCGCCTCGAGGTAGACGTCCGGCGCCGGCTTCCCGCGCTCGACCTCCTCGGAGGAGACCGTCGCGCGGAAGGCGTCGCCGAACCCGGCCAGCTCGAGCACGAGGTCGATGATCTCGCGGTTCGCCGACGAGGCCAGCCCGAGCGGCCAGCGCGCCGCCAGCGAGCGCACCGCCTCCGCGGCGCCGGGCAGCAGCGGAAGCGACTCGCGATAGCCGTCCTCCATCCGCTGCACGACCTCGCGGTCGATGGCGCGGGCGTCCATCGGGACGGCGAGCTCGTCGCGCAGGTACGCGGCCCACTCCGGCGCGCTCATGCCCATCATCCGCCGCGGCGCCTCCTCGCGCCAGCGGCCGCCGGTCTCGCGCACCAGCGCCTCCTTGGCGCCGTTCCAGCGCCGCTCGGAGTCCACCAGGACCCCGTCGAGGTCGAAGATGACGGCGGCGGGGGTCAGCGGACGTCTCCGCACAGGTGCACCTCGACGCCGAGCGCGGCGAACATCGCGGCCTTGGCGTGCAGCGCCCGGTCGGCGGTGTCGTCGTCGGGCGCGTAGGCGACCTGGAGGTGGTTCGCCTTGTGGCGGGCCATGAACTGGTCGCGCGTGATCCCGTGCAGCACCGCGTGCATGATCGGCCACTGCGGCGTCGTCGCCTCGAGGCGCCGGCGGGTCTCCCCCTCGGGCAGGGCGACGGCGGTCGCGCGGCCGATGTCGGCGTGCAACACGCCGTCCATGATGAAGACGCGCGACCAGACCACCGCTCCGGGCTTGGACACCCCGCTCAGCGTCCCGCCGCCGAGCGGGAAGTACATCGGCGGCTGCCGCATGCTGTACGACCGGTCGTAGCCGCCGTTGTGCGCGGCCGGCACGGAGCCGGAGATCTCGAAGACCCACACGAAGTCGCCATCGTGGTCGGCGCCCCAGCGGACGTCGTGAAGCGTGGTGGCGGGGTCGAGCCCCAGCGCCGTCCAGACGCGGTTGGTGACCAGCGCGTCGACCGCCGCGCCCTCGTCGACCTCGTTGAAGTGCGGCAGCGGCACGCCCGGGTAGAGCTCGCGCGAGCCGTCACGCGAGCGCACCGGCGGGCGCTCGCCGTCGTTGAGCAGGCCCTCGACGAGATCGCTGGCCGGCACCACGTCCTTGAGCCCCTGCTGATACTGGATGCCGACCGCGTCGACGCCGAAGTCGTCGGCGATGCGCAGGGCGGCGATGTACATCCTGAACTGGCTGAGCAGCTGCCCGTCGGTGAGCTCGGTCGCGTCGTCGGTGCCGGTGTGGAACGTCATCCCGGCGGCGTCGAGCCACGCGCGCACCGCCACAGCCTCGTCGTCGGGCACGCGGCCCATCTCGGCGACGAGCGCGCTCTGGGACAGCCGCTCCTTGTAGATCCCGAGCGGGTTGAGCAGCTCGTCGTCGATGATCGCGTTGTACATCCCCATGCAGCCCTCGTCGAAGACGCCGATGATCGCCTTCTCGCGCTGGAGCTCGGCGGCGAGCGTCCGCCCCAGATCCACGTCGGGTCCGCTGCCCTGCCACTCGCGCACGTGGCTCGTGTCGTGGGTGAGGTCGCCGGTCTCGAGCCAGGTGCGCAGGCCCTCGCGCGCCCAGCCGTCGGTGAAGTCCTCGCTCCACAGGATCGAGTGCGGCACGCCCGCCTTGGTCAGGCTCGCGGTCAGGTTGAGCAGGCCGACCAGCCCGGGGTACTCGCCGCTCCAGTTGGCGACCAGCAGGATCGGGCCGCGGTGCGTGCGCAGCCCGGGCAGGACGTGGTGGCTGTACTGCCAGACGGCCTCGACGACGACCAGCGGGGCGTCGGGCGGCAGCCGCTTGAAGACCTCGATGCCCGCCCGCTGGCTGTCGATGAACCCGTGCTCTGCGACGGGATGGCCACGCTGGACGGACCAGCCGAGGTCGGCGACGGCGGCGGCGAAGTCCTCCTCCAGCTTGGCCTGCGTCGGCCAGCACGTCAGGTTGGCCGCCTCGCGCAGATCGCCGCTCGCGACCGTGTAGAGGACGCGGGTCATCGCTCCTGCCTTTCTGCGAGTGCGTGGACGGTGTCGGCGGTGCGGGGATAGAGGTCGCGGTAGAGGCGGTACAGGTCCTCGTACGCGTCGGTACGCGGCGTCACGGTGCCGGCGACGGGATTCCAATCGTCGATCGACACGTCCTCGACCAGCCCGGCGGCGAGGAAGGCGGCGCCGTAGCTGGCGCCGATCGACTGCGCCCGGATCTCCTGCTCGCGGCCGGTGACGTCCGAGACGATCTGCGTCCACAGCCCGCCCTGCGTCCCGCCGCCGACCGCGACGATCCGCCGGATGTCGCCGCCCGCGTCCTCGATCGCCTCGATGTTGTGGCGGACGCCGTAGCCGGTCGCCTCCAGCGCCGCGCGGTAGAGGTCGCCGCGGGTGTGGGAGAGCGTGAGCCCGGCGATCACGCCGCGCGCCAACGGATCCATGATCGGGGTCCGCTCGCCGGCGAAGTACGGGAGCATCAGCAGCCCGTTGGCGCCCACGCCGGACCGGGCGGCCAGCTCGAGCAGCTCGCCGTAGCCCGAGCCGAACAGCTCGCGCAGCCAGCTCGTGATCGCGCCGGACGTGGCCATCCCGGCGGCGAGGTTGCGCGTCCCCGGCAGCGCGCCGACCGTCCCCCACAACGCCGGGCTGGAAAGCGGCTCCGGCACGGTGTGGATGAGGAACATCGTCGTGCCGTACATCAGCATCAGGTCGCCGGCGCCCTGGGCGCCGACGCTGAGCGCCTCCGACCAGGCGTCGATCGTGCCGGTGATGACCGGGATGCCCTCGGGCAGCCCCGTCGCCGCTGCCGCCGAAGCGGTGACGGTCCCGGCCGCGTCCCCCGGCCACCGGAGCGGCGGGAGCTCGATCGGGCCGGCGATCTCGTCCGCCCACCACGCCTGCTCCAGCGTGTCGTAGAGCGGTGTGCACTGGCTGGCCGAGTGGTGGTCGAGGACGTACTCCCCGGTCAGCCGGCGCGCGAGGTACGAGCTCGCCATGTACAGCCGCCGCGCCCGCGCGAACAGCTCGGGCTCCTCGTCGGCCACCCAGGCGACCTTGGCGCCCGCCGCCTGCGAGGACAGCGCCGAGCCGCAGCGACGCAGGATCTCGTCCGCGCCGTAGCGCTCGTTCAACCGCTCGATCTGGCGGCCGGATCGCGTGTCGACGCCGTAGAGGATGGCCGGGCGCAGCAGCTCGTCGTGCTCGTCGGCGAGCAGCACGCACGGGCCCATGCCGCTGACGCCGACCGCCTCGACCTCGGCGTCGGCCAGCCGCCGCGCGAGTCGTCGACGAACTCGTCCCACCACACGGCCCCGTCCATCTCGAACATCCCCGGGCCCGGGCGCTGGACGGCGTGCTCGACCACGTGCGAGGCGACCACCCGGCCCTCGAGGTCGACGAGCACGCCCTTGCTGCTCGACGTTCCGATGTCGACGCCGATCACCATCTATGCTCGGGGTCGGAGGATCGATCAGCCGTGATCACCGACTTCGAGACCGCCGACATCCGGTTTCCGACGTCGCTGTCGCTCGACGGATCGGACGCCATGAACCCGGACCCCGACTACTCCGCGGCCTACGTGCGGATCTCGACGGACGCCGGCGACTCCGGGCACGGCTTCGTCTTCACGATCGGGCGCGGCAACGACGTCCAGGTGGCCGCCATCGAAGCGCTCCGCGAGCGGTTCGTCGGCCGCGACGCCGAGCAGCTGCTCGCCGACATGGGCGCGATGTGGCGGGAGCTCGTCCACGACTCGCAGCTGCGCTGGCTCGGCCCCGAGAAGGGCGTGATGCACATGGCCATCGGCGCCGTGGTCAACGCGCTGTGGGACGTCAAGGCCAAGCGCGCCGGCCTGCCGCTGTGGGAGCTGCTCGCCACGATGAGCCCCGAGGAGCTGATCTCGACTCGTCGACTTCCGCTACCTGAGCGACGCGCTCACCCGCGAGCAGGCGCTCGACATCCTCCGGGCCGCGGAGCCGGGGCGCGCCGCGCGCCGCGAGCAGCTGCTGGCGTCCGGCTACCCCGCCTACACCACGACGCCCGGCTGGCTCGGCTACGACGACGAGAAGCTCGCGCGCCTCTGCCGCGAGGCCGTCGAGGAGGGCTTCGAGCTGATCAAGCTCAAGGTGGGCGGCGACCTCGCCGACGACGTCCGCCGGCTCGAGATCGCCCGCGACGTCGTGGGGCCGGACGTCCGCATCGCCGTCGACGCCAACCAGCGCTGGGAGGTCGCCGAGGCGATCGACTGGATGCGCGCCCTGGAGCCCTACGACCTGGCCTGGATCGAGGAGCCGACCAACCCCGACGACGTGCTCGGCCACGCGGCGATCGCCCGCGGCGTGGCGCCGATCCCCGTCGCCACCGGCGAGCACATGGCCAACCGCGTCATGTTCAAGCAGTTCCTCCAGGCGGAGGCGCTTCAGGTCCTCCAGATCGACGCGACGCGGGTGGCCGGCGTGAACGAGAATGTGGCGATCCTGCTGCTGGCGGCCGCCTTCGGCGTGCCAGTGTGCCCGCACGCGGGCGGCGTCGGCCTGTGCGAGGCGGTCCAGCACCTGGCGATGTTCGATTTCGTGGCCGTCTCGGGGACGATGGACGGCCGCGTCATCGAGTTCGTCGATCACCTGCATGAGCACTTCGTCACGCCCGTCGAGGTTCGCGGCGGTCGCTACATGGCGCCCACGGCCCCCGGCGCGGGGACCGAGATGACGACCCGTGGGTGAGCTCGGTCTCGGCGCCGCGAACGTCGGCAACCTGTACCGGGCGATGAGTGACGAGGACGCCCGCGCGGTGCTCGAGGCGGCCTGGGAGAGCGGCATCCGCCACTACGACACCGCGCCGCACTACGGCCTCGGGCTGTCGGAGCGCCGGCTCGGCGCCTTCCTCGCCACCAAGCCGCGCGAGGACTACGTCATATCGACCAAGGTTGGCCGGCTGCTGCGGCCCAGCCCCGAGACGGCCGGCCGGCTCGACGACGAGAACCAGTTCGCCGTCCCGGCCTCCACGCGCCGGGTGTGGGACTTCAGCGCCGACGGTATCCGCACGAGCCTCGAGGAGTCGCTCGAGCGGCTCGGCCTCGAACGCGTCGACGTCGTGTACCTGCACGACCCCGACGAGCACGACCTGGAGGCCGACCTGGCGACCGGCATCCCCGCGGTCGCGGCGCTGCGCGAAGAAGGGCTGGTCAAAGCGGTGGGGATCGGCTCGAAGTCGACCGAGGCGCTGACGGCCGCGGCGCGGACGGGCGCGCTCGACCTCGCCATGGTCGCCGGGCGCTACACGCTGCTCGAGCAGGCGGACGAGCTGGTCGCGGCGTGCCGCGAGGCCGGGGTCGGGATCGTCGCGGCGGCGGTCTTCAACTCGGGATTGCTGGCGAAGCCGCGCCCCGGCGGCCGGTACGAGTACGGCGCGGTGCCCGCCGAGCTGCTCGCGCGCGCCGAGCACATGGCGCAGGTCTGCGAGCGGCACGGCGTGACGCTGCCGGAGGCGGCGCTCCAGTTCCCGCTCCGCGAGCCGGCCGTGCGCAGCGTCGTGGTGGGCGCCGCGAACCCGGAGCAGGTGCGCGAGAACGCGCGGCGGATGGAGGTCGAGATACCGGAGGCGCTGTGGGACGAGCTGTAGTCGACGCCCACCTGCACATCTGGGACCTCGAACGCAGCGAGTACTCATGGCTCACGCCCGAGCTGGGCCCGCTGTACGCGACCTTCACCCCCGAGCAGGCGCAGGCCGAGCTCGAGGCCGCGGGGATCGCGTCGGCGGTGCTGGTCCAGGCCGAGGACTCCGAGCGCGACACCGACCTCATGCTCGAGGCCGCCGGCCGGCATCCGTGGATCGCCGGCGTGGTCGGCTGGGTGCGGCTCGACGACCCCGCGGCGGCCGAGCGGCAGCTCGGGCGCGACCTGGCCGGCGTCCGCCACCTCGTGCACGACGACCCGCGTGACGACTTCCTCGCCCTGCCGCCCGTGCGCCACTCGCTCCGGCTGCTCGCCGAGCGCGGCCTCCCGTTCGACGTGCCCGACGCCTGGCCGCGCCACCTCGCCGCGACCGCCGACCTGGCGGCCGCGATCCCGGAGCTGCGGATCGTCGTCGACCACCTCGGCAAGCCGCCGTTCGGCGGCGACGGCTGGGCGCGCTGGCGCGCCACGCTCGCCGAGGTCGCCGCGCGCCCGAACACGGTGGCCAAGGTCTCCGGCCTCCAGGTGCCGGGCCGGCCCTTCACCGTCGACGAGGTGCGCCCCGCCTGGGAGACGGCGCTCGAGCTGTTCGGCGCCGAGCGGCTGATGTGGGGCAGCGACTGGCCGCTGACCGTGCTGACCGGCGGCTACGGCCACGCCTGGGAGGTGATGTCGGCGCTGATCGCCGAGCTGACGCCCGACGAGCAGGCGCGGGTCCTGTCGGGCACGGCGACGTCGGTCTACGGGCTCGGCTGACATGTCGACGCGCGGGTTCGCAGCTCGAACGGGTGCACGATGCGGCGGGGCTTGTCGCGCTCCCCGCCGACGCGCTGGAGCAGCAGCTCCATCGCGTCCGCCGCCATCGCGCGCACCGGCTGCGCGAGCGTCGTGAGCGGCGGGTCCACCAACGCGGACCACGGCGGATCGTCGACGCCGACCAGCGCGAGGTCGGCGGGAACGCGCAGCCCGGCGTCGCGAACCGCGCGCAGGGCGCCCAGCGTCATCAGGTTGTTCGCGACGATCAGCGCGGTCGGACGGGGCACGCGCCCGAGCAGGCCGGCGACAGCCGCCTCGGCGAGCTCGAGCCGGAAGTCGCCGTCGACGACGAGCGGCTCGAGCCCCGCGGCGCGCATCGCCATCTCGTAGCCGGCCAGGCGCTCGGCGCCGGTCTCGACGTCGGTGCGCCCGCCGATGAACGCGATCCGCCGGTGGCCCTCGGCGACCAGCAGCTCGGTGCCGATCCGGACGGCCTTGACGTTGTCGGCCAGCACCGCGTCGGCGCGCGCGTCGGCGACCTCGCGGTCGCAGGCGACGACGGGGATGCCGAGATCGAGCAGGTGCGAGATCTGCTCGCCGCCCGGGTCCGACGGGGAGATGATCACGCCGAGGACGCGCTCGTCGATCAGCGCCTCGAGGTACGCGCGCTGCTTCTCCGCGGTCTCGTCGGTGTTGCAGACGAGCACGCGGTAGCCGGCGGCGAACGCCTGGTCCTCGACGGAGCGCACCAGCTCGCCGAAGTGCGGGTTCTCGATGTCCGGGACGACGACGCCGATCATCGCCGTGCGCTGGCGGCGGAGGTTCCGCGCGAGGACATTGGGGCGGTAGTCGAGCTCCTCGACTGCGCGCACGACACGCGCCCGGTACGCCTCGCCGACGCGCGGGTCGCCGTTGAGGACGCGGGAAACGGTGGCGGGCGAGACGGACGCGCGTACGGGCCACGTCGGAGTGCTGACTTCAATCCATCCGATCCTCACCGGGGAGCTGCTGGCGCACCTCGACGCGATGGGGCACTCGGATGCGGTCGTGCTCGCGGACGCCCACTTCCCCGCGCAGCGCCTCGCCGACCGGCTACTCACGTTCCCCGGGCTGCCGACGCCCGACGTCCTCGCCGCCGTCCGCACCGTGATCCCGCTCGACGACCCGCCGGCCCTCGACCTCATGACCTCCGCCGACGGCACGCGGCTCCCGGTCCAGGAGCAGCTCATCGCGGCGGCCGGCGCGGCCGAGCCCGACGTGCGGTTCCTCGACCGGCACGACTTCTACGACGTCGCCGCCGAGGCGTATCTGATCGTGCGCACCGGCGAGACGCGCACGTACGGCAACGTGATCCTCCGTAAGGGCGTGGTCGCCGCGCATGCCTGAGCTCCTACTCCACGTCCAGGGGTGAGCGAGAGCTTCCCCGGCGTCAAGGCGCTCGAGGACATGCAGCTCGACCTCCGCGCGGGCGAGGTGCTCGCGCTCGTGGGCGAGAACGGCGCCGGCAAGACCAACATCGACGACCCGGAGATCCAGGCCGTCCTCTACGAGTAGGCGGCCGGCAGGTTGACGGTTTGGGGCCCCACGAATGGGGCCCCTCGTCCGTACTCGAACCGCTAGATCGTGGTGACGTTCGCGGCGCTCGGGCCCTTGGGCCCGGACTCGGTGTCGAAGGACACCTTGGCGCCCTCAGCGAGGGTCTTGAAGCCCTCGCCGTTGATGGCGCTGTGATGGACGAAGAGGTCCTTCGTGCCCTCGTCGGGCGTGATGAAGCCGAAGCCCTTGTCGTCGCTGAACCACTTGACGGTTCCGGTTGCCATGTTGTTCCTCCACGGCGTTCATGTGCACTGGCGTACGCGGAAGAGCGATGACGCGACAACTGCGGGCGCTGGGCACTACGTCGCCGGATCCCGTGCGGATCCGGCCTTTTCACGCAGCACACTAGCGTGCCCGAGTACCTTTGTCTGTAACGGGGAGCCCGCGAGTAGCGAGGAGAGGTCCTGCCGGAACCGGAATGCACGCCGAGGCGCCGCGGGCGCCGCAGCGTGCTCACGACGCTGGCCGGAGCGATCGCGGTGTGCGCGGTGCTGGCATACGTGCTCGCCGATCGCCGGGAGGAGTTCGGCACGGCGCTGGCGAGCGCTCCGCTGTGGATCCTGCTCGCGGCCACGGCGCTTCAGCTGCTCGCGCTCGTCTCCAGGACCGAGTCGTGGCGGGTCTGCGTCGCCGCCGCCGGCGGCACCGTGGGGCGCCGCTGCCTCTACCGGGCGGCGAGCTTCGGCTACGTCGGCAGCCAGCTGAACAGCCAGATCGGCACGGCGGCCCGCATCGGCGCCCTCCGGCGTGCCGCGCCCGAGGAGTGCCCGCGCGTGCCCGCGCTGATCGCGGCGGAGGTGCCGATCCTCGCGATCGAGGCGGCACTCGCGGCGCTGGCGTCGTTCACGCTGGTCGGGCCGCTCGGGCTGCCGTGGTGGCTCCCGCTCCTGTTGCTGGGCGTCGCCGTGCTTCTCGTCGCCGGGCTGCGCGACGTGGCCCGCCGATGGCGTGAGGGCTTCTGGAGCGGGCTGGCGGTGCTGCGAAGCGCGCAGGGACGCGCCCGGATCGTCGCACTCGTGCTCGTCGCGGTCTTCGCGCAGATCGCGCGCAACTGGCTGATGCTCGACGCCGTCGGCGTCGAGGCGTCGGTGTTCGACGCGACGGCCGTCCTGATCGCGATGGTGACGCTCAGCACGCTCCCGGTCGGCCCCAGCGTCGGTGCCGCCGCCGTGGTCCTCATCCTCGGCGTCGACGGCCCCGCTCTGGCCGCGGCGGCCGGAGTCCTGCTGACGGCGACGGGCACGCTCGGCGCGCTCGCGTATGCCGGCTGGGCGGGCCTGGACCGGCTGTGGATGGTCCGCCGGCGCCCGCCGACGCCGTCCCTGCCGCTGGTCCCCGTCCAGCCCGCGATCGAAGTCACGCGATGAAGACCCCGAAGGAGCGCGAGCAGGAACGGCGCCGCCAGAAGCTCGAGGCCGTCGAGGAGCAGGTCCGCAGCGGTTCGCTCGTCGTCCGCAAGATGACCGACGCCGAGCGGGCGCGCTACCCGCCACGCCCGGCGCCTCCCAAGCGCGCGCGCTAGGGTGGGTTTGTCACGGCGGACGGCCGTGACCGCGCCCGCCAGGCTCCTCCGCTCTCCTGACGAGTGACCGCTCCCGAGAGCGCAGAGAGTGAGAAGCCATGGGAGACGCACTGCCCAAGCGCGGCGAGGCGGCGTGGCGCGCACACCGAGACGAGATCGCCGGCCGTAACGAACGCGCCAGCCGGCTGGCGCAGGCACGGCGGCACGAGAAGTACGAGCAGCAGCGCAAACGCGAGGTGGAAGCCGAGCGGCGCGAGCGTGCCGCTCTCGCGAAGCGCCCTCACTGACATCGAACTACGGACGGGAGTCAAATGGCGTCGACCAGCAAGCAGAAGACCACGATGGCCAAGCTCCAGCGCGAGCGCGTGCTGCGCGAGCGCCGCGAGATCAAGGCGGCCAAGAAGGCCGAGCGGCGACGCGCCGCGGCCGAGCCGGCCGTCGTCGCGCCGGTCGAGCCACCGCCCGAGTAGTGCTCACGGGCCCGTAATGCGGAACATCAGCTGGTCGGCATAGCACCAGCTCCAGTCCTCACCGGGCTCGGCGGAGCGGACGATCGGATGGCCGCTCGACTCGAAGTGCGCGGTCGCGTGCTTGTTCGGGGAGCTGTCACAGCAGCCGATGTGCCCGCACGTATGGCACATCCTGAGATGGACCCAGCGGCCGCCCGTCGCCAGGCACTCCTCGCAGCCCTCGATCGCCGCGGGCAGCTCGACGATCTCGATCCGGTCGAGGTGCGTGCACGCGCTCACGTCACGAAATCTACCGACGGAACGCGATGAAGTTGAGGCTGAGCATGCTGCCCGGCAGCACCGGATTCTGGGGCACGAGCACGTTCTCGAACACCAGGAACAGCTCGTGCGGCCCGCCCGGATCGGTCACCGGCATCGGCGCCGTCGTCCAGGCCTGCGCGGTGCCGCTGCCCGCGATCCGGACCGAGCCGACGACCGCGCCCTGCGGCGAGTCGATGCGCGCCTCGACCGTGCCGCCGAGCGCCCCCGGCGCGACGCGCAGGTCGAGGCGGCTCACGCCGCGCAGGTCGATCGGGGCGTAGGACACGAAGTCGCCGTGCTCGAGCCGGCCGATCGCGCGTCCGCCGCCGCCGGCCGGATCCGATGCCTCCTGGACGGCGACGCCGCTGCTCGTGGTGAAGTGCTCGGCCTGGCGGACCCGCGGCTGGAGCAGCGCCTCGGCCTTGCCGGTCAGCGCCGCGACGCCGGCGCCGCCCCCGTCGGTGTACGTCGCGGTGACGACGTAGAAGATGAACTGGCTGTCGGGCTCCCACGGCGCCGGGATCGTGAAGCTGCCCTCGCAGCCGGTGGAGCTCTGGTCGCCGTGGGCGTGCTCGTTGTGGCCGAGGGCGGTCTGCACGACCACCTTGGCGCAGTCGATCGGGCCGTCCTCGGGATCCGTGACCGTGACCCGGTAGGGCACCGTCTCGCCGTGGTCGAAGATCCGGCCGGTCTCCGGGAGCTCGAGCCGCACGGTCGGGCGCGTGTTGCCCACGGTGATCGCCTCCGCCGACGTGCCGGTCTTCCCCGACAGGTCGGTGACGGTGAGGCGCGCCTCGTGGTCGCCGTTCTGCGTGTAGACGTGCGTCGGCTCGGGCTCGGTCGAGTCGACCGTGCCGTCGCCGTCGAAGTCCCACGCGTAGCTGAGCGGCTCGCCGTCGGGGTCGCGCGAGCCCTGGCTCGAGAACCGCACGGTCAGCGGCGCGCTGCCGGAGTCGGGCGTGGCGCTGGACGCGGCGACCGGCGCCCGCGAGCCCGAGACGTGGTTGATCTTGTAGAGCGCCGAGTCCGGCGCGCCGCCGCGTAGCTGCCGCTGCCGTAGTCGAGCACGTACAGCGACCCGTCGGGGCCGAACTGCATGTCCATCGGCGCGGCGATCGTGGCCGTGTCGAAGAACGGGTGGATGGCGGCCGGCTCGCCCTGAGCGCCGATGTCGATCGTCTTGATCCAGCCGCGCGACCAGTCGCCCACGAACAGGCTGCCGTCGAATGACTCGGGGAACTTGACGTCGGAGACCAGGTCCGGGTCGTAGCCGTACACCGGCCCGCCCATCGGCGCCTCGCCGCCGTTGCCGAACTCGTCGGTGGCCTTGCCGTCGTAGTAGACGGTGCCGCCGTCGTAGTGGATCCAGGCCGGCTGCGCGGGCGGCAGCTCGCGCCGCCCGGTGTTGCGCGGCGACTCGTTGACCGGCGCGTCGCAGTCGAACTCCGGCCCGGAGGCACCGGCCGCGAAGTCGTAGTCGTTGTACGCGAGGTTGGGGCCGGTGCAGTAGGGCCAGCCGTAGTTGCCCGGGCCGCGGATCTGGTTGAACTCGACCACGCCCTGGGGACCGCGATCCGGGTCCGCCGTCTGGGCGTCCGGCCCGTACTCGCCCAGGTACAGCCAGCCGGTCTCGGGGTCGATGCCGATGCGGAACGGGTTGCGGAAGCCCATCGCGTAGATCTCGGGCCGCGTGTCCGGCTCTCCGGGCGCGAACAGGTTGCCCTCCGGGATCGAGTACGAGCCGTCGGCCTGCGGGCGGATGCGCAGCACCTTGCCGCGCAGGTCGTTGGTGTTGGCGGCCGTGCGCTGCGCGTCGTAGGCCGGGTTGCGCGTCGGCCGCTCGTCGATCGGCGTGTAGTTGTCCGACGCGAACGGGTTCGTGTCGTCGCCGGTCGACAGGTAGAGGTTCCCCTCGGCGTCGAACGCGAGGTCGCCGCCGACGTGGCAGCAGATGCCGCGGTCTGACGGCACCTCGAGGATCACCTGCTCGCTCGCGAGGTCGAGCGTGCTGCCGTTGAGCTTGAAGCGCGACAGGTGCTGGCGGCCCTGGTACGGCGCGAAGCTCGCGTCGGTGCCGTCCGTCGGCGCGTCGCCCTCGTTGATGCCGGGCGTGCCGGGTTGTCGGCGGGCGTGTCGAGCCTCGGCGCGTAGTAGAGGTAGATCCAGCCGGTCTGCTCGAAGTCCGGATCGACGGCGACCGCCTGGAGGCCGTCCTCGTCGTGCGTGTACACCGGGACGCGGGCCGCCACGGTCGTGTCGCCCTCGACGGTGGTGTAGAAGACGCGGCCGTCGCGCGACGTGTGGATCGCGTCGCCGTTCGGCAGCACGGCGAGCCCGATCGGCTCGCCGGCCGTCTCGGCGCCCATCGCGAGCGTGACCTGCTCGAACTCGCCGCCGATCGGCAGCGGCGGGAGCTGGGCGTGCGCTGTCGGGGCGATCAGCAGCGCGAGCGCCAGCGCGAGGACGAGGCGCGTCGTCGCGACATCGAGCTGGAGCCGCAAGCCGAGGCCGCTGGTCGCCGTGTGGTTGTAGACGTCGACGTGCAGCAGATCGCAGTGCCGCAGCCCGCGGATCGTCGCCGTCTCGCTGCGTCCCCGCAGCGCCGTCCGCCCCACCGAAGCCCGCCGGCGTGCTCAGCGACAGGTCGTAGTCGTCAGTCGGCGTGAGCCAGCTCAGCGTGGACGTCAGTGACGCCGTCCTGGCACGCCGGTCCGATAGGTCCAGAACCAGGTTGTGGCCGGGTCGCCCCGAAGTACAGCGGCGCCACCGGCGGCGCGACCGGCAGGTTGGTGCTGCCCGCACGCAGCAGGCCCGCGCCGGCACCGCCGGGCAGCGGGTCCGCGGCGGGACGCGCGGCGCGTCCGGATAGCGGAACGAGGGCGTCTCGGTCGTGCACGTCCCGTCGGGCCGGATGCCGCCGACCCACCCGATCCCCGCGACCAGCGACTGCCTGAACTCGGGCAGGTCCCAGGTGGCTTCGTTGTGCCCGAGGTTCGTGTAGAAGACCCGGCTCGCTCCGCGGAACGTCTTCGTCCACGCGATCGGCTGATGGTGGACGTAGGGGCCTGCGTGAACCGTCGTCTCGTCGAGCGCGAGCAGCACGTCGACGTCCTGCGTCGCGCGCGGATCGCGGCGCCAGCGGTACAGCTCGTCCCGGATCAGGAAGTCGTCGTGCCACGGCGCCGTGATCGGGTGGTCCCGGTTCTCGACGAGCATCCGGACGGGCGGGTCGTTGGCCATCTGCGGATGCGCCTCGAACTGCGCCCCGACGAGCTCGGCGTACAGCGGCCAGCCGTAGTTGGCGTCCGCCGACGCGTGCACGCCCATGAAGCCGCCACCGCAGCCGAGCCACTGCTCGAACTCGCCGCGCTGCTGCGCGGTCAGCGGCATCCGGCCGGTCGTCGAGTTGAACAGGACGAGATCGGCCTGCGCCAGCTTGGCGGCGCTGATGTCCAGCGGGCTCGCGCTGAACTCGACCGTGAACTCGCCGCTCTCGCTCGCGAGCTGCGCGAGCACGGCGTTGCCGTACTCGATCGACGAGTGATGGAAGCCGTACGTCGCGCCGAAGACCAGCACGTGCGGCGGATCCTGCTGGCGCGGCGGCGCCCGCAGGGAACATCATCGCCAGGCAACACCCGGCGACAAGCGACAACCGACGTCCTACCGACCCCAGCACCCTGTCCCCTCCCGCTCGAAATCCCGCGCTGGGCCCTAATGCCCCTGAACGTGGGCGTTTACACGCGAGTCAGATCAGGCGGTGCTGGCTCGCCCAGCGGGCGAGCTCGTGGCGGGTCGAGAGCTGGAGCTTGCGCAGCACGTTGGAGACGTGGCTCTCGACCGTCTTCACCGACAGGTGCAGCCGCAACGCGACCTCCTTGTACATGTAGCCGCGCGCGATCAGCTGGAGGACCTCGCGCTCGCGCGGGGTGAGCTGGTTGAGCTCCGGGTCGGCGGCGGCGGGCTCGCTGCCCCGGAAGGCGTCGAGCACGAAGGTCGCCAGCCGCGGCGAGAACACCGCGTCGCCGGCGGCGACGCGCTCGATCGCGGAGGCGAGCTCGGCTGCGGAGATCGTCTTGGTCACGTAGCCCCGCGCGCCGGCGCGGATCACGGCGATCACGTCCTCGGCCGCGTCGGACACCGAGAGCGCGAGGAAGCGGACGCCAGGCCGGTCGGGCGCGACGGCGTTGATCACGGCGTCGCCGCTCCCGTCCGGCAGGTGCACGTCGAGCAGGACGACGTCAGGGTCGAGCTGCTTGATCAGCGGCACCGCGGCCGCCACCGTGCCGGCCTCGCCGACCACCTCGACGGCGCCGGCGAGCTCCGCGCGCACGCCGGCGACGAACAGCTCGTGGTCGTCGACGAGCACGACGCGCGGCTTCACGTCGCCCTCCGTGGAAGATAGAGCTCGACCTCGGTGCCCTCGGAGGGAGCGCTGGTGATCGTCGCCCGCCCGCCGGCGCGCTCGAGCCGGCCCTCGATCGACTCGGCCAGGCCGCGGCGCCCCTCCGGCACGGCGGCGCGGTCGAAGCCGGCGCCGCGATCGCGGACGAAGACGGCGACGGCGTCGTCGGTGACCTCCGCGTAGACGGCGATCTCATCCTCGCCGGCGAACTTCGCCGCGTTGGTCACCGCCTCGCGCGCGGCGAGCACGACCGCGCGCACGGAGTCGTCGACGGGGCAGTCGCCGACGCTCGCCAGCTCGACGCGGACGTCGTAGATCTCCTCGATGTCGACCGCGGCCGCAGCCAGCGCCGACTCGAGCGACGCTCCGTCGTCGACGAGCGGCCGGTCCCCGTACAGCCAGCTGCGCAGCTCGCGCTCCTGCCGGCGCGCGAGCGTGGCCACGCGCTGCGGGTCCTGCGCGCGGCGCTGGATGAGCGCGAGCGTCTGGAGCACGGAGTCGTGCACCCGGGCCGCCATCTCGCTGCGCTCCTCGCTGCGCACGCGGGCCGCCCGCTCCGCGTCGCGATCGAGCGCGAGACGCCACACCAGCGGACCGAGGATCAGCAGCAGGGCCCCGCCGATGGCGGCCGGCGCCACCACCGTCCTCGGATCGCTGCCCGGCAGCAACAGCAGCCCCCATGCCGCCAGCGCGAGACCGCCGTAGGAGAGCGGCGCGCCGGGACGGAAGCTGCCGCCGCGGCGCAGGGCGAGCGCGAGGCCTGCGACCACGAGGATGACCCCCCAGACGGCGTCGCTCGTGAAGCCGAGGGCGGCCACCACCACGGCGACGCTGATGAAGGCGAGGACGATCGCCAGCCAGCGGCGGCGGGCGTTGCCGAGCGCCCACAGCATCAGATAGAGGAACACGCCCGCGCCGCCGGCCAGCCCGAGCACGGCGAAGACCAGGCGGACCAGCGTGGCGTCGACCCCGAGCGACCGCGCGATCCCCGAGCACACCCCGGCGAGCACGCGCCCGTCAGAGCTGAGCGCGAACCCGGGCAGCGCCATCGCGGCTCATCCTACGGCCCGGATCTGCACGGTTCCAATCCCCACGTGCGTGTCGAGCACGAGCACCCGGACGCCACGCGCGGGGCGCCGCTCCTCGATATGCCAGCCCTCCTCCACGTGCCCGAGCACGTCGAGCCGGCCGGCCGTCGCCTCGGCGCGCACGCGCACGGCGACGTCGGCGGGGACCGTCACGCGAATGCTGCCGGCGTCGACCCGGGCGGTGACCCGCGTCTCGCCCGGCGGCAGGCGGATCGAGCGCAGGTCGATGACCAGGTCGCCGCCGCCGAGCCGGTAGTCGTCGAGCAGGTCCTGCGGGTTCGCGACGACGTAGCGGCGATCCTCGAGGCCGTAGTGGACGTGGACGTCGATCACCGCCGCGAAGATGGCGGCCATGACCAGCCCCAGCGCCACGATCGAGGCCACGACGATCCCGAGCCCGCGCCGCTTCTTGAGCCCCGAGGCGATCCACAGGACCACGCCGGCGGCGACGAGCAGCACGAGCCAGGCGTCGCCGCGCGGCAGCGTGGTGGTGTCGAGCGCCGATCCGATGATGAGGGCGGCGACGACGAGGAGGATCAGCGACAGCGGGCGGCCCCGTCGCCGGCGCAGGAAGGCGGTCGCGATCGAGTCCTCCCGGCCGGCGTCGGGCATCACCAGGATCGCCGCGAGGTAGATCAGGACGCCGGCGCCGCCCAGCAGGGTGAGGGCCACGAACGCGACGCGGAAGATCGCCGCGTGGAGCTCGAAGTACTCGCCCAGCCCGCCGCAGACGCCCGCCAGCGTGCGGTCCGTGCGACTGCGGCGCAGCAGCCTCGTCTCCGTGCCCATGGCCGAAGGATGAGCTATGCCGCCTGCTTGGCGAGCCGCGGCGCGTACCAGTTCCAGCCGCCGAGCAGCTTCATCGTGGCGGGGAGCAGCACCGCCCGCACGATCGTGGCATCGACGAGGATGGCCGCGGCGAGCCCGAAGCCGAGCTGCTTCATGACCGGCAGCGAGAGGGTGATGAAGATGCCGAAGACGGCGACCATCACCAGCGCCGCCGCCGACACGACGCCCGCCGTGGCCCGGATCCCGTGCGCCACGGCGTCCGGGGTCGGCAGCCCGCGGTCGTGTGCCTCCCGGATCCGGCTCAGGATGAGCACGTGGTAGTCCATCGAGAGGCCGAAGAGGACGACGAACATGAACAGCGGCAGTCCCGCCGTGATCGCCCCGGCCGACTCGAAGCCGAGCAGCTCCTCGCCCCACCCCCACTGGAAGACGGCGACGAGCATCCCGTAGGCGGCGCCGACCGAGAGCAGGTTGAGCAGTACCGCCGTGGTCGCGATCACGACGGACCGGAACGCCACCAGCAGCAGCGCGAACGCCAGCGCGAGCACGAAGCCGATCGCCAGCGGCATCCGCTCCGCCATCATCGCGCTCGCGTCCTCGGAAACGGCGGTCTGGCCGGTCACCGCCGCCTCGACGCCCGGCAGCGCGCTCGGGATCACCTCGTCGCGCAGGGTCTCGAGGGCGTGGACCGACTCGTCGTCGGTGCCGGCCCCCGCGAGCGGGATCGAGACGAGCGCGATGCGCCCGTCGGCGCTCGACCGGACGGTGATCGGCTCGGACATCTCGCCCGTGGCGACCGCCTGCTCGCGCAGCCGCGCGACGCCGTCGCGCACGGCCGCGGCGGGCCCCTCGACGGCGACCACCGCCGGGAGCGGCCCGCCGGGGAACGCGGCCTGGACGCGATCGTAGGTCTGCATGATCGCCAGCGAGCGGGGCGCGTCGCCGATGCCGCCGTCGGTCTGCTTCATCACGAGCGCGGGCGCGGCGAGCAGGAGCAGCAGGCTCGCGGCGAGCGCCGCCGAGAGGCCGGGCCGGCGCAGCACGCGGTCGACGATCGCGGCCCAGACGCGCGGCTGTCCGCGTCGCCTCCCGAGCAGCGGCACGCGCCCGCGCTCGACGCGGTCGCCGAGCGACGCCAGCAGCGCAGGCAGCACGGTGAGCGAGCCCGCGACCGCGATGGCGACGACGAGCATCGCGCCGACCGCGATCCCCGTCCAGCCTCCCGAGCCGCCGAAGAACATGCCCGCGAGCGCCGCGATCACGGTGAGGCCCGAGACGAGCACCGCGCGCCCGGACGTCGCCGCGGCGGCCTCGAGCGCGGCCTGGTTGCCCTTCCCGGCGGCGCGCTCCTCGCGCTCGCGCGTGAGGTAGAAGAGCGAGTAGTCGACGCCGACGGCGAGGCCGACGAGCAGAACGACGGAGGCCGTCGCCTGGTCGATGGCCGAGACGTGGCTGATCACGGAGAGCAGGCCGATCGCCGCGATCACCGACGAGAGGCCGATCAGCAGCGGGATCCCGGCCGCCACGAGCGTGCCGAAGACGACGAGGAGGATCGCGAGGGTGATCGGGATCGCCGTGTACTCGGCGCGCATGAAGTCCTTGGTGATCGTCTGGTCGAGCGCCCGCTGCGCGCTCGCGGCGCCGAACTCCTCGACGCGGAAGCCCGGGCTGCGCGCCTGGACCTGCGCGACGGCGTCGAGCACGGGCTCGACCAGCTTCGTCGCCTGCTCGTCGACGTCGGAGACCTCGAAGCGCACCAGCGCCGCGTGGCGATCGTCCGAGATGACGCGGCGCGGCGACGTCCGACACGCCCGGCTGCGCCGCGACGGCCTCGGTCACGTCGGCGAGCACGGCCCGGAAGCGCGGGTCGCCCGCCCGGTGTGAATCGCTCGCGACGAGCACGCTCTCGTCGGCGTCGTCGGCGAACGCCCCGGCCTCGATGATCTCCTCGGCGCGCTGGGACTCGCCCACGCCGACCCGGTCGGGATCGCGTGTCTTCGTGCCGAGCAGGCCGCCGGCGACGGCGGTGAGGACGACGAATGCGACCCACCCGGCGATCGCGGTCCGGCGATGGCTGGCGCTCCAACGGCCCATGCGGGCGGCGAGGTTGGTCGGTGGCATGCGCGCAAGCGTCCTGCGTGGACGGCGCGCCGCCTATCGGGAATGACCCCCGTTCGACCCCGAGATCCGACCCTGAGTGCGGCTATGGTCGCGGGCGTGTTCGGGCGCCTGGCTCTGATGGTCCATCCCACGCGGCCGGTCGAGGGCGCGGTCGCCACGCTCACGCGCTGGACGCGCGAGCGGGGGCCGGCGATGGTGCAGCTCGCCAACCGCGGCGACACCGTCCGGCGCGTCGCCGAGCAGGCGGACGTCGAGCCCGACGACCTCGTGCTGGCGCTGGGCGGCGACGGCACCGTGCTGAGCGCGCTGCGCGCCGCGGCGGCGGTGAACGCGCCGGTCCTCGGCGTCGCCTGCGGAAGCCTCGGAGTCTTGAGCGCCGTCGGCGCCGGCGAGCTGGCCGGAGTGCTCGACCGCGTCTGGGCCGGCGACTGGACGCCGCGGCGGCTGCCCGCGCTCGCAGTCGCCGCGGACGGCGGCGACCGCGACCGGGCGATCAACGACTTCGTCGTGGTCCGCCGCGGAGCCGGTCAGCTCGCCGTCGACGTCAGCGCCGACGACGAGCCGTACGTGCGTCTCAGCGGAGACGGGCTGATCGTCGCCACCGCGCTGGGCTCGAGCGCGTACTCGATGGCGGCCGGCGGGCCGGTGCTCGCGGCCGGCACGCCGGCGTTCGTGTGCACGCCGCTGGCCATGCACGGCGGCAGCGCTCCGCCGCTGGTGCTCCCGGCCGACGCCGCGCTGACCGTCGAGGCGCGGCCCGGCTTCTCCGGGTTCGTGGTCGAGATCGACGGCCACCGCAGCATGCCGGAGGCGCACACCTTCCGGCTCACGCTCGAGCCGGACGTGGCCACGCTGGTCACCCTCGGTGCGCCCGGCCTGGGGCTCGCCGGCCTCCGCCGCCGGCGGCTGGTGACGGACAGCCCTCGCGTGCTGGCGCGCGAGGACCGCGCGGCCGGCGGGTGAGCGCGGCAACCGACCGCACGACGCTGGCCCGGCGGTTGCGGACGCCGGTGCGCGAGTTCCTGCGGACCGAGGCGTCCGGAGCCGCGGTGCTGGTCGCGGCGGCGCTCGCCGCGCTGGTGTGGGCGAACGTCGACGCGTCGTCCTACGAGCGGCTTTGGGACACCGAGCTGTCGCTCGCGCTCGGAGACGCGGGGATCGGCCTGTCGCTGCGTGAGTGGGTCAACAGCGGGCTGATGACGTTCTTCTTCTTCGTGCTCGGGCTCGAGGCTCGGCGCGAGTTCGACCTCGGCGAGCTGCGCGACCGGCGGCGCCTGGCGCTGCCGATGCTCGCCGCGATCGGCGGCATGGCCGCCGCGGTGGCGATCTACCTCGCGTTCAACCTCGGCGGCCCGGCCGCGCAGGGCTGGGGCATCGCGATGTCCACCGACACCGCGCTGGCGATCGGCCTGCTCGCCATCGCCGGGCGTCGCGCGCCCGCGCGCCTGCGTGCGTTCATCCTCACGCTCGTCGTCGTCGACGATGTGCTCGCGCTCGTGGTGATCGCGACCGTCTACACGCACGGCGTGCAGCTGGATGCCCTGATATGGGCGGCCGGGCTGTTCGCGGCCATGCTCGCCGTCCGCGCGGCGGGCGTGCGCCGCGGCTGGGTGTACTTCGGGTTCGGGCTCGTGACGTGGTTCGCGCTGCTCGAGTCGGGCGTCGAGCCCGTGGTGCTGGGGCTCGCGATGGGGGTCCTGGTGTGGGCGACGCCGGTCGCGCGGTCGGAGCTCGAGCTGGCCGGCGAGCGCTTCCGGCGCTTCCGCGAGCAACCGACGCCGGAGCTCGCGCGCTCGGCGCGCGAGGGGCTGCGCGCGGCGATCCCGCCCAACGAGCGGCTGCTCGCGCTCTATCACCCGTGGACGAGCTACGCGATCGTGCCGCTGTTCGCGTTCGCCAACGCGGGGATCGCGATCGACTCCGAGCTGCTGGAGCGAGCCGCCGGCTCGCCGGTGACGCTCGGCATCATGCTCGGCTACGTGCTCGGCAAGCCGCTCGGCATCGTCGGCGTGTCCGTGCTCGTGACGCGTCTGTCCGGCGGCCGCCTGCGCCCGCCGGTCGGCTGGGCGTCCGTCCTGGGCGCCGGCACGCTCGCCGGCATCGGCTTCACCGTCTCGCTGCTCGTCGCGGCGCTCGCGTTCGACGGGCCGCGCCTGGAGGAGGCGAAGGTCGGCATCCTGGGGCGGCCGCCGGCGCGGCCGCGCTGACCTGGCTCGTGTTCCGCCTCACCGCGCTGCTGCCCTGGCAGCGACGGATCGCGGCGCTGCTGGGAGGCGACGAGCCGCTGGTCGATCTCGCCGACGACGTCGATCCCGAGCGCGACCACATCCGCGGGCCGCTCGACGCGCCGGTGACCGTCGTGGAGTACGGCGACTTCGAGTGCCCGTACTGCGGGCGCGCCGAGCCTCACGTGCGCGAGCTGCTGCGCGACTTCGCCGACGTGCGCTACGTGTGGCGGCACCTCCCCCTCTCCGATGTGCACCCCAACGCCGAGCTCGCGGCCGAGGCGTCCGAGGCCGCCGCCGCGCAGGGCGCGTTCTGGCCCATGCACGACCTCCTGCTCTCCCACCAGGACGCGCTCCAGCCCGCCGACCTCGTCGGCTACGCCGCGCAGCTCGGGCTCGACGTCGAGCGCTTCACCGACGACCTGCGCGAGCACGGCGCGGCGCGCCGGATCGCCGAGGACGTCGAGGGCGCCGACCTCAGCGGCGTCACCGGCACCCCGACGTTCTTCGTCAACGGCCACCGGCACTACGGCGCGTACGACATCGGGGCGCTGGGGGCCGCTGTTCGCGCCGCCGGCGCACGCGCCGCCCTGAATCCGCGATGAGCTGGACTGGATCCGCGAAGGACTCAGTCGCTACATCGCGTAGGAGACGCCGTGACCACCCTCTACGTCGCGCTCGGGGGCGTGCTCGGCGTCCTGGCGCGCTTCGGCATCGGGCGCCTGACGCTCAACCACGAGACGCTGCTCTGGTCGACGGTCGCCATCAACATCGCCGGCTCGTTCCTGCTCGGCCTGCTCGTGGCCGGCCAGTGGTTCGACCGCGATCTGCGCGAAGGCCTCGGCGTCGGCTTCCTCGGCGGCTTCACGACGTTCTCGACCTTCTCGGTCCAGGTCGTGCTCGAGGTCGACGGCGGAGAGCCCGTCCGCGCGTTCCTCTACGTCGTGGCCTCGGTGGTCGGCGGCATCCTGGCCGCCACCGCGGGCTACGCGCTCGGCCGGTGACGTCGGTCCACCACCGCAGGCGGTTCAGCGGCCGCGACCCGTCGGAGGGACACCGCAGCGCCACGCCGCTCGAGCTGCTCTACGACCTGACGCTCGTCGTCGCGTTCGGCGTCGCCGCGGACGAGCTCGCGCACTTCGTGGCCGACGACCATGTCGCCTCCGGCATGGCCGGCTTCGCGTTCGCCGCCTTCAACGTCAGCTGGGCGTGGATCAACTACTCGTGGTTCGCGTCGGCCTATGACACCGACGACTGGGTCTTCCGGCTGGCCACGATGGTGCAGATGGTCGGCGTGATCATCGTCGCGCTCGGCCTGCCGCAGATGTTCGAGTCGATCGACCACGGCGACACGCTCGACATCGGCGTCATGGTGGCCGGGTACGTCGTCATGCGCGTCGCGCTGGTGTTCCTGTGGACGCAGGTGGCGCGCCACGATCCCGAGCGGGCGCGGACGGCGTACACGTACATCTGGACCATCGGAACCGCTCAGCTGGGCTGGGTCGCGCTGGCGATCGCCGACCTTCCGATCAGGACGACCTTCGCGCTGATGATCCCGCTGTTCGCGCTCGAGCTCGCCGGCCCGTTCGTCGCCGACCGCAAGGTGCGCACGCCGTGGCACCCACACCACATCGCCGAGCGCTATGGGCTGCTGGTGATCATCACGCTCGGCGAGGTCATCCTCGGCACCGTCGCCGCGCTGAACGCGCTCGTGCACGGCGAGGCCGGGTGGACCGTCGACGCCGCGCTGCTCGCGGTCGCCGGCGTCGGGCTCACGTTCGGCTGCTGGTGGATGTACTTCGCGGTGCCCTGGGCCGAGCCGCTGGTCCGCAATCGCTCGCGCGGCTTCATCTTCGGCTACGGCCACCTGGCGATCTTCGCGCCGCTGGCGGCGATGGGCGCGGGCCTCCATGTCGCCGCCCTCGACCTGGAGGGCGAGTCGAAGATCAGCGCGACCGGCACGGTCCTCAGCGTCGTGATCCCGGTCGCCATCTTCGCGCTGGTGTTCTACGGGCTGTACTCGGCGCTGTTCCGCGCGCGCGACCCGTTCCACCTGTGGCTGCTCGCCGGCATGTCCCTGCTGCTTGCGGCGGCCGTCGTGCTCGCGGCCGCCGGGGTCGGCGTCCCGATCTGCCTGCTCGTCGTCGCCCTCGCGCCGGTGGTGACCATCGTCGGCTACGAGACGCTCGGCCACCGCCACATGGCGGACGCGGTCGGCCGTCTGTGATCAGTGGTGATGATGCCCGTGCTCGGGCAGCGCGTCGGCGGGGATCCGTGACAGCAGCAGCGCGGCGAGCGCGGTGGTGGTCGGGACGGCGGCGATCAGGGCGAGGCAGCCGACGACGGTGGCGACGATCGGGACGGCGAGCGACTGCCCGTTGACGGCGTCGAGCCCGCTGACGTGACCGAGCTGGGTGACGAGCAGCAGCGGGAGCACCGCTCCCGAGTAGGCCAGGACGAGCGTGTGGATCGTGGCGGACAGGTGGTCGCGCCCGATGACGAACGCCTCGCGGTAAAGGGTCCTGGGGCCGTAGCGGGGGTTTGCCCGGCGCAGGCCCATCACCGCGGAGGCCTGCGTCACGGCCGTGTCGGCCAGCACGCCGAGCGCGCCGATGATCATCCCCGCGAGGATCACGCCCTGGAGCGAGATGACGTCGCTGCCCGCCCGCACGGCGAGCATGTCGAGCTCCGTGGTGCCGTCGAGGTCGGCGAAGCGCACGGCGAGCCATCCGAGCGCGCACGTGAGCGCGAGCGTCGCCGTGACGCCGAGGATGCCGGCGAGGCTCTGCGTGCCGAGCCCGTTGGTGAGCACGATCGTCACGAAGGTCACCACGAGCGAGGCCGCGAGCGCGACCAGCAGGGCGGGCCGGCCGGCCAGGATCGCCGGTACCAGGAACTCGACCACCACCGCGAGCGAGATTGCGACGCCGACCAGGGCGAGCACACCTCGCCAGCGCAGGAACGCCGCCGCCACGACGGCCAGGAGCACGCCGAGCCACAGGAGCGAGCCGCGCCGGTCGACCTCGGCGAACTCGTAGTGGACGAACCCGTCGGCGGACGGCTCACCGGACCGGATCAGGCGGACCGAGTCGCCGACCCCGACGGCCGGCGCGTTGGTGACCCGCTGGAGGTTGAGCGGCACGTCGCGGCCTTCGGCCCGGACCACGATCGTGCGGCATGCGGTGTCCGATCCGCCCGAGCACGGCGCGTCGACCACCTGCTTCACGGTCCCGGGCACCGTGCCCGAGACCGGCCCGCCGGGCGGATCCCAGCCGTACGGCCACAGGGCGAGCAGGCCGACGAGGGCGAGCGCCGCGATGGCGGCGACGGCGCCGACGAGCAGGCGCCCGGCGCCCGTGCCCAGGAGGTGGCGGATCTCGTCGCCCTCGGCGCGAAGGCGCAGCCAGCGGGGCCGTGGCAGGACTCCATCCATCCCCGCCGAGCCTACGTCGCGGCCTGACGGGCCGCCCTGACCGGAAGCGTAGACTTGCGGCGACTCGCTGGCCGACCGCCTGGACCGGGCGGCGATCCCGGACGAGCTGCGCGAGCCGACCGAGGCGCGGGCCGCCGCCCTGCCCAACGCCCGACTGGCGCGGGTGAGCGGCGGCCACATGATCGATCCCGCCTCGCCCGAGGTGCTCGCCTTCGTGTCCGGGATCCTGGCGACCTAGTCCAGGTCGATCCTCAGCACCTGGCCGTTGCCCGCCTCGCGGGAGTGGTTGGACACGTACAGGTCGCCCCGATGGCCGACCGCGATGCCGCCCGGCTCGGTCAGCGTGCCCGCCGGCAGCGCGAGCTTGCGCGGAGCGCCGCGCTTCGGCACGGCCCAGATCGCCCCGTCGGTGCCGTCCTGGAGCAGCGAGTTGCTGTCGATCTCGAGCACGTACAGCGTCCCGTCGCGCCCGAACGCGAGGTCCATCGCCATCGTGAAGCCGGACGCGTAGGTCGTGACCGCGCCGCTGCGCGGATCGATGCGGAACACCTTCGCCCCGCCGATCGGGAACGGGAAGCCGGTGAGCTGGCTCACGTAGGTCGCGCCGTCCGGCCCGACCACGACGCCGGTCGGCACCGCCTGCATCGGCACGATCGCACCAGGGACGAACGGGTGCGGCATCGGGATGTTCGGGAACACCTTCACGGCCCGCACGCGGTCGGCGACGCTCAGGACGGTGTTGCCGCCCGCGTCGGCCACGAGCAGCCGCTTGTGATCGGCGAACACGTCGACCGGGTTGCTGTCGATCAGCGGGTTGCCGAGCTGCGCGTCCGGGTTCACGTCGCGCTCGAAGCGCCACAGGTCGGCGACCAGGCGCGGGTGCCCGTGCTTCGGGAACTTCAGCAGCGTTCCGTAGAGCCGCGAGATCGGCTCCTCGGCGACCAGCGTCGGATGGCGCAGCACGGTCTGCGTGTCGTCGTCGCCGCGCCACGGCGCCGTCGGTCCGCCGTTCGTCACGTACAGGTCGTGGCCGTCGACGTAGATGCCGTGCGGGCCGATCGCGCTGCCGCCGTTGTCCGGCGCGAACGACGCGAGGCCGCGCACGACGCGGAACTGGCCCCAACGGGAGATCTTCGTGACCGCGCCCGTGGCGCCGGTGCACGCGAAGCCCTCGGCGCTGTTGAAGCACGACTTCGAGGTGTCGTGATCGCCGCCGCGGCCGGACTCGGCGACGTACACGTCGCCGTCCGCCGCCACCGCGACGTGGCGCGGGTTGTCGAGCCCGCGCGCGATCACGTCGACGTCGATCCGCGAATGCGTGGCACTCGCCGGAGCCGCCGTCACGAGCGCCGCCGCGACCGCGACCGGCAGAAGCCTGAGTACTCGCACGTCCCTTCGCCTCCTGTAGGTAGTTGTGCGGTGAAGCACAACGCTATCCGCGTGTGTCCCACTCATCAACGGGCGGCAGCCGGGGTTATTCCAGCGGCGGGTGCCGTTAGGTGTGGAAGCTCGCGCTACGGCGCACGGACGCCGGGGCGCGCGAGCTCGAGGCGATCGTCGACGACATGGAGCGGCTCGACGAGGCCGGCGAGCTGCTGGCGATCTCCGATCGCAACGGCGTCCTACCGGCGCATCATCGAGCTGTCCGGCCACCGCGTGGCGAGCGACATCTGCGCGCGCCTGCACACTCTCAGCTCGTCCGCTTCCAGTTCCGCACCGTGCTCGCGCCCGGCCGCCCGCAGCGGTCGCTGGCCGAGCACCGCCGGATCGTGGCGGCGATCGAGGCAGGCGACCGCGCCGGAGCCGAGCAGGCGATGCGCGATCACCTCGCCAACGTCGCGGCCACGCTCAGGGACGACGGTCCCAGAGCAGCCGCTGCTCGTCGAGCGTGAGCAGCCGCCAGCGCTCGGCCTTCGGCTCCCACACGGACACGTGCACGTCGACGCTGCTGCGGACGGCCCCGAGGGCCTCGACCGCCTCGCGGGCGGGCGCGTCGTCGGCCAGCACCGCCTGCGAGACGACGTCGACGATCCGGAACCGCCGCGGCGCGCGCGGCTCGGCCGGCTGGGGCTCCCGCGGCGCCGGCTTGGGCGGTACGAAGAGCGGCTCGGCGGCCGGGGCCGGCTTCTCGAGCACGCTGTCGAGCGGCACCATCTGCGCGCCGGTGCCCTTGGTCTCCGTGTCGAGTACCCAGATCCGTGCCAATGCTTACGAAATGTTAGCGGGCTTGCGGGCGCGGATGATCGCCGAGCCGGCGTGCTCGTGGACGCGGTGGGTCTCGGTGATCTCGATGTCGGTCAGGCCGGCGTCGGTGAGGTGGCGCGTGTAGTCGTCGGCCGTGAGCGCGCCCGCGACGCAGCCGACGTATTGGGCGAGGTCGGAGCGGGTGGCTTCGTCCATGCCGGGGTCGGCGATGACGTCGGAGACGGCGAAGCGTCCGCCCGGCTTGAGGACTCGGGCGGTCTCGCGCAGGACTTGCGGCTTGTCGGTGGAGAGGTTGATGACGCAGTTGGAGAGCACGACGTCGACGGTGTCGGAGGGCAGCGGGATGGCTTCGATGTGGCCTTTGAGCCAGTGGACGTTCTCGATGCCGGCCTTGGCCTGGTTCGCCTTGGCGAGCTCGAGCATCTCGTCGGTCATGTCCAGGCCGTAGGCGGTGCCGGTCGGGCCGACGCGCCGGGCGGAGAGCAGGACGTCGATCCCGCCGCCCGAGCCGAGATCCAGCACCGTCATGCCCTCGTGCAGTTCGGCCATGGCGGTCGGGTTGCCGCAGCCGAGGGAGGCGAGCACGGCGGTGTCGGGCAGCTCGTCGCGCTCGCCGTCGGCGTAGAGGCCGGCGCCGAACAGCTCAGCCTGCTCGTCGCTGATCGCCGCAGGGTTGTCGCAGCAGCCGGCGACGGCCGTCGGGTCAACCGTCGCGAGCGCGGCGGCGGCGTAGCGCTCCCGTACCGTCTCGCGCAGGGCGTCCGCGTCGGTCGCGATGTTCGTCTGGCCGGCGGCGCAGCCGCAACTGCCGCCGGCGGCGCTGGTCTCACAGCATGCGGCCTTCTCGCTCGGCTCACAGCAGGTGGCCTGGGCGGCGGGCGAGCAACAGCCGGAAGCAGCCGTCTCAGCGTCCGTGCTGTCAGGGGCGGTCAGCTCAGCCATGCGGTCAGTTCCTCCAGCGCGTCGGGGATCACGTAGTAGTAGGCCCACAGGCCGCGGCGCTCGGAGTCGACGATGCCGGCTTCGCGCAGCTTCTTGAGGTGGTGCGAGAGCGTGGGCTGGGAGATGTCGAACAGCGGCACCAGCTCGCACACGCAGACCTTGCCGGCGTGCTTGCGCAGCACGTCGACGAGCTGGAGGCGCACGGGGTCGCCGAGCGCCTTGGCCACCTCGGCCATGCGGACCGCGTGCTCGCGCTCGACGTCGGGGTAGACGACCGGCTCGCAGCACGGCTCGCCGGCGGGGCGCTTGGTCTTGGGCGCCAGTTCCAGATCGATCGCCATCGATATACATCTATCGATTGAAGCGACAACTGTCAATGGGTAGCATGCGCGGCGGCCGCAGACCGGCGAAGTAGAGGAGCGGAGCGATGGCCACCACACTGCGGGAACTCGACGTCGACCTGATCACCCGCGGGCACCTCGAGAAGGGGCTCGAAAGGCTGCGCGATGAGTTCGCCGGGACGTTCTCCGCGGAGACGGTCGAGCGCTTCATGGCCGAGTCGCTGGAGGCGCTCGGCGGCGCGCGGCTGAAGAACTTCGTGCCGCTGTTCGTGCACCGCTTCGCGCGCGAGCGGCTGCGCGCGCTCGGCCAGGTCGAGGGCAAGATCGCCAAGACGGTGCCCGAGGTGCTGTTCGTGTGCGTGCAGAACGCCGGGCGCAGCCAGATGGCCGCCGCGCTGCTCGACCACTACGCCGAAGGCCGCGTCCATGTGCGCTCGGCGGGCAGCGCGCCGGCCGACGAGATCAACCCCGACGTGGTCGCCGCGATGTCCGAGCTCGGGATCGACGTCAGCAAGGAGTTCCCCAAGCCGATGACCGACGAGGTCGTCCAGGCCGCCGACGCCGTGATCACGATGGGCTGCGGCGACGCGTGCCCGATCTACCCCGGCAAGCGCTACGAGGACTGGGAGGTCGACGACCCCGCCGAGGCCGACCTCGAGGGCGTCCGGCGGATCCGCGACGACATCGGCGACCGCGTGCGCACGCTGCTCGCCGAGCGTCAGCCGGACACCGGCCTCGCCAGCTCGTTGACATCGGGCGGCCGTCATCACCGACATCCACGGCAACCTGCCCGCGCTCGCAGGCGGCGCTCGACGCGGATCGAGGAGCTCGGGATCGCGCGCGTCTATCTGCGGCGGCGACCTCGTCGGCTACGGCCCGCAGCCGAACGAGGTCTGCGCGCTGATCGCCGAGCGCGAGATCCCGACGATCTACGGCAACTACGACTACGCGATCGCGCGCGACCTCGACGACTGCGGCTGCGCGTACATCGACCACGCACGACCGCGAGCTCGGCCAGCAGTCCGTGGCCTGGACGCTCGAGCACACCGACCAGGCGCGCCAAGGACTTCATGCGCGAGCTGCCGTTCGACCTGCGCTTCGAGCTCGGCGAGCGCGAGGTCCATCTCGTGCACGGCTCGCCGCGCAAGGTCAACGAGTACCTCTTCGAGGACAAGCCCGCCCGGCTCTACGAGCGCCTCGCCGCCGCCGAGGACGCCGACGTGCTCGTGTTCGGCCACACGCACAAGCCGTGGATCCACGAGTTCGGCGGCGTGCTGTTCGTCAACTGCGGCTCGGTCGGCAAGCCCAAGGACGGCGACCCGCGCGGCGCGTTCGCCATCCTCGACCTCGACGACACCGGCCAGGTGCGCGCGCGATCGAGCGCGTCGCCTACGACGCCGAGGCCGTCGCGCGCGAGGTCGCCGCCGTCGGGCCTGCCCGGCGAGTACGCCGACAAGCTCCTGGCCGCCGCCTAGCCGTGACGCACCCTCTGACCCGGCGGTTGCTGGCCGAGTACCTCGGCAGCGCGTTCCTCGCCGCGGTGGTCATCGGCTCCGGCATCGCCGCCCAGCAACTCTCCGACGACACCGGCCTCCAACTGCTCGAGAACGCCGCCGCCACCGCCGCGGGGCTGTTCGCGATCATCCTCATGTTCGGGCCGGTGTCCGGCGGGCACTTCAACCCCGTCGTCTCGCTCGTCGACGCCGCCTTCGGCGGCCTCTCCCGGCGCGACGCGCTTCGCCTACATCCCGTCCAGATCGCCGGCTGCATCAGCGGCGCGATCGTCGCCAACGCGATGTTCGCCCTGTCCGCGGTGAGCATCGCCACCACACCACCGCGCGAGCCCTGCGCACGTGTTCGCCGAGGTCATCGCCACCTTCGGCCTGCTGCTGCTCATCTTCGCGCTGGTCCGCAGCGGGCGCGCCGCGAGCGCCGCCGCCGCCGTCGGCGCCTACATCGGCGCCGCCTACTGGTTCACCAGCTCGACCAGCTTCGCCAACCCCGCGATCACCGTCGGCCGCATGTTCTCCGACACCTTCGCCGGCATCGCCCCCGCCTCGGTCACCGGCGTTCGTCGCCGCCCAGCTCGCCGGCGGGGCGATCGCCTACTCGGCCGTCCGCATGCTCTACCCCGATGTCGGACCCGCTGTCGTCGTGCCGCACGACGGCTCGGCGATCATCCGCGCCCGCAAGCCGTGACGATGGTCGTCTCCATCGGGAACACGACGCCGTCGTCGTCGGCGTAGGGCGCCAGCGCCGCGCTGAAGTCGCGGACGAGCGCTGCGTGCGTCGGCTCGTCGAGCGCCGACAGCGGCCCGCCCAGCGGCGACGCGACCTGCTGGCGCAGCAGCAGGTCCTGCGCCGACGGGAAGCGCACTGGCACGATCCGGATCCGGGCCGCGACGTCGCGGAAGCCGGCGTCGCGGATCAGGCCCCGCAGGTCGCCGGCGCCGAGCGCGAACGGGCGGCGCATGAGCGCGCCGGCCTCGGCGCCCGCGTGGCGATCGAGCACCTCGGCGAGGCGCAGCCAGCCGGGGTTGTGCTCGGCCGCCCGCCAGGCGCTGACCGCGAGCCGGCCGCCCGGCGCGAGCACGCGCCGCATCTCCCGCAGCGCGGCCGCGCGGTCGGGGAAGAACTGGAGGCCCTGCTGGCACAGCACGAGGTCGAACGACGCGTCCGGCAGCGGCAGCGCGCCGGCCTCGGCGGTCCTCCAGTCGATCGACGGCTCGACCGCGCGCGCGACGGCGATCATGCCGGGGTTGGAGTCGACTCCGGCCGTTCCGGCGACGCGCGGGGCGATCCGGCGCGCGACGATCCCCGTGCCGCAGGCGACGTCGAGCGCGCGGTCGGACGCGCGCGGCGCCGCGAGCTCGACGAGGCGGTCGGCGAACGGCCCGAAGAACGCGGGCACGAGGTAGCGCTCGTACGCCTCGGCGGCGTCGCCCTCGAGCCGCCAGCCGGTCATGGCGCCGGCTCGAGCCGCAGGACGGGGATCCGCCGCCCCGCCCAGCGCACGTAGTGGTCGAAGCCCGGGTAGATCTCCGCGCCGAGCCGGAAGCAGCGGTCGCGCTCGCCGCCAGATAGCTCACGCGCCCGGTACGGGCCGCCCCTGCCTTCGACCTCGGCCCACGCCCGCGGATCGGCGCGGAGATTGTGGTACCAGCCCGGGTTGCGCCGCCGCCCGAAGTTGGACGCGATCACGACGAACGTCTCGCCGTCGCGGATCGCGAGCACGGGCACCGTGCGCCGCCGCCCGCTCCTGGCGCCCGTGGTGGTGAGCATCACGAGCTGGACGCCGGCCATCCACGACGAGAGCGTCGTCCGGCGCCGGCTGAGCCGGTACACCAGGGTGTCGAGCGGTTGCTGGATCCGTGCGTAGAGCCATGCGAGCGGGCGGGTCGCGGCGGTCCACCTCACCGTCCTTTGCAGTACACCCGCATCTCGATAAACGCAACTCATCATCGCAATAGTGGAACCGTATCAAACGCCACGAGTGGTTGCGATAGGTTCGTGATCGCCGTGGGAGCCAGACCCAGCCGACGGCCCGGGGGACGCAGCGCGCGAGTGCGCGCTTCGACGCTCGCGGCCACCATCGACGAGCTCGCCGAGTCCGGCTACGCCGCGCTCACGCTCGATGCCGTGGCGACCCGCGCGGGCGTGCACAAGACGACCCTGTACCGGCGCTGGGGAACGCGCGAGGCGCTCGTGCTCGACGCGATGCTCGCCCTCGCCGGCGAGCGCATCCAGATCGCCGACACCGGCTCGCTGGCGGGCGACCTGATGGCGCTCGCCACCACGTCGGCCGGCACCGTCGGCAGCCCGCAGGGCCAGGCCGTCGTGCGCGCCGTCGTCGCGGCCGGATCCCACGACGCGCCGCTGGCGGACGCGAGCCACCGCTTCTGGACCGAGCGGCTGGCGCTCGACGGCGAGATCGTCGAGCGCGCGATCGCGCGCGGCGAGGTCCCGGCCGGCACGGATCCGCGTACGGTCATCGAGGCCGTGCTCGGGCCGATCTACTTCCGCCTGCTCGTGACGGCCGAGCCGCCGGAGCCCGAGTTCATCGAGCGCGTGGTCTCGATGGTGGCCGCCGGCGCGTGCGCGGGAGCGTGACGACCATGTCGGCCGACGACATCGCCGCGGGCGAGCAGCAGGCGCTGATCGACTCCTCGCCGCTCGCGCTGGTCGAGTTCGGGCTCGACACCCGGATCCGGCTGTGGAACCCGGCCGCCGAGCGCATCTTCGGCTGGACGGCCGCCGAGATGCTCGGCCGCGGCGGCCTGCCGATGGCGCCCCCGTCGCGGCGCGCCGAGAGCGAGGACCTGTTCGAGCGCGTGCGGGCCGGCGAGTCGATCAACGACTACGAGACCGTCCGGCTGCGCAAGGACGGCACGCTCGTGGCCGTCTCGATCGCCGCCGCGCCGGTCCGGGACGGCTCCGGCCGCGTGGTCGGGAACATGGTCGCCTACACCGACATCACCGAGCGCAAGGCGCAGGAGGAGCGGCTCCAGGCGCTGATCGACTCCTCGCCGGTGGCGCTGGTCGAGTTCGGGCTCGACACCCGGATCCGGCTGTGGAACCCGGCCGCCGAGCGCATCTTCGGCTGGACGCGCGACGAGATGCTCGGCCGCGGCGGGCTGCCGATGGCGCCGCCGGACGACCGCGCGGACAGCGAGGACCTGTTCGAGCGCGTGCTCGCCGGCGAGTCGATCAACGACCTGGAGACCGTGCGCCTGCGCAAGGACGGGACGCTCGTCCCCGTCTCGATCGCCGCCGCGCCGGTCCGCGACGGGTCCGGCCGGATCGTGAGCAACATGGTCGCCTACACCGACATCACCGAGCGCAAGGCGCAGGAGGCGGAGGTCCATCGCCTGATCGACGACCTCGCCGCCTCGCGGGCCCGGATCGTCACCGCCGGCGACACCGAGCGGCGCCGGCTCGAGCGCAACCTCCACGACGGCGCCCAGCAGCGGCTGGTGGCGCTCTCGCTGGCGCTGCGGATCGCGCTGTCGAAGCTCGACTCCGATCCGGCGGGCGCGCGCGACATGCTGACCGGCGCCGGCGACGAGCTCGGCCTCGCGCTCGCCGAGCTGCGCGAGCTCGCCCGCGGCCTGCACCCGGCGGTGCTCACCGATCGCGGGCTGCGCGCCGCCGTCGAGATGCTCGCCGGCCGCTCGCCGGTCCCGGTCGAGATCGCCGGCGTCCCCGACGAGCGGCTGCCCGAGCCGGTCGAGGCCGCCGCCTACTACCTGATCGCCGAGGCGCTGACCAACGTCGCCAAGTACGCGCGGGCCTCGACGGTGCGCGTGCGGGTCACCGCCACCGGCGAGCGCGTCGTCGTCGAGGTGTCCGACGACGGCGTCGGCGGCGCCGACCCGGCGGGCGGGTCCGGCCTGCGCGGCCTGGCCGACCGGGTCGAGGCGCTCGGCGGGACGCTCGCGGTCACCAGCCCCGCCGGCGGCGGCACCTCGCTGCGCGCCGAGATCCCCGTGCCGGGACGAACGTCAACTGCGGCTGGGTAGGGCGGTGAGGGAACCGGCCGCGCCGGCGGTCCCTGGCGCCTTTCCGTCGCTATGCGACGCAAAAGCGCCACGCGCTCAAGCTAGTCGGCGAAGCCGAGCTTCCCCGGGTTCATGATCCCCGCCGGGATCGAGCGCGCGCTTGATCTGGCGCAGCGTGCCGTGCGCCGGGCCCCACTGGCGCGCCAGGTAGGGCGCGAGCGTCGAGCCGACGCCGTGGTGGTCGTTGATCACGCCGCCGGCCTCGAAGATCGCCTTCACCCCCGCCCCCCAGATGCTCGTGTAGAGCGCCGAGCGGGTCCGGATGCGACGAGATGTCGTCGATCACGAAGCGCGGGTAGACCATCGTGCCCCACTCGTACCAGTGGCTGAAGTGGGTGCGCAGGCGCAGGCCGTGCTCGGCGAACGGCGCGAGCGCGGCGCGGATCGCGTGGTAGACGTCGAGGATGCGGCCGTACGGCGCGACGGCGTCGATCGTGCCCCACATGGCGGGCAGCGTCGGGTAGTGGGGCGGGTGGTAGAAGTCGTAGCGGCGCTCCCACCAGGTGCGGCAGAGCTCGCCCGGCAGCGCCGAGCCGCCGTGCATGCGCAGGAAGCCGAGAGCGGTCTCCGCCTCGGCCTCGGCGACCTCCGGCTCGCCCTCGAACATCAGCAGCGCGGTCGGCCCCTCGAGCGGTGCGCCGACGACGGGCGAGAGGCTGCCGCGGCTCGCCTCCGCGTCGTAGAAGCGGATGACCGCCGGCCTCAGCCCGCGCTGCATGACCGTCCGCAGCGCCTCCATCCCGCCCTCGAGCGACGGCAGCGCCACCGCCTCGAAGCGCCGGTGCGCGGGCAGCGGGACGAGCTCGACGGTCACGCGCGTGATCACGCCGAGCGTGCCCTCCGAGCCGACGAAGAGCTGCGTCAGCTCGGGCCCGACGGCGTGCCGCGGCACCGGGATCGTGTCGATGACCTCGCCGGTCGGCGTGACGACGCGCAGCGCCACCACGCGGTCCTCGATCTTCCCGTAGCGCGAGGAGAGCACGCCGGAGCCGCGCGCGGCGACGTAGCCGCCGACCGAGGCCCACTCGGCCGAGGCGGGGAAGTGCGGGAACGAGAGCCCGCGCTCGTTGAGCGCGCGCTCGAAGGCGCGGCCGTTGTGGCCGGCCTCGACGGTGGCGGTCAGCGCCAGCTCGTCGATCTCGACGATCCGGTCCATCCCGCTGAGGTCGATCACGATGCCGCCGGCGCGGGGCACCGCGGCGCCCATCACGCCGGAGCCGCCGCCGCGCGGGACGACGGGCACGCCGTGCGCGGTGGCGAGCCGCAGCGTCGCCGCGACGTCCTCGTCGCTCGCCGGCCGCACGACGGCGTCCGGCAGCGCCGGAGCGCCCTGCTGCTCGGCGAACAGCGCCGGCCACGACCAGTCCTTCGCGCAGCGCGCCCGCTCGGCGGGCTCCGTCGAGACGTCGGCGACCGCGCCGAGCTCATCGATGAAGGAGGACACTGAAAGAAGGGTGTCAGATTCTGGAAGAACATGTTAGAAATGCGCTGTCCGACAGAGGAGAGGGCGAGAGTGGAGCTTCCGACATACAACCTCGGCGAGCTGTCGCCGGTCGACATCCGCGCGTACCTCGACGAGAAGGACGTCGTGATGGTCCCGATCGCGAGCCTCGAGCAGCACGGCCCGCACCTGCCGCTGCTGACCGACACGATCCAGGCCGAGGAGATCACGCGGCGCGCGGCGCAGCGCGCCCAGGTGCTCTACACGCCGACGGTCTGGATGGGCTACTCGCCGCAGCACATGTACGAGCCCGGACAGGGCACCGGCACGATCACGATCCGCCCGAACCTGCTGCTCGAGCTCTGGTACGACGTCGGCCGCTCGCTGATCCACCACGGCTTCAACAAGATCGTGTTCGTCAACAACCACGGCTCGAACGCGAAGATCATCGAGCCGCTGCTGCGCCGCCTGCGCTACGACACGGGCGCGATGGTCGCCATGTCGCGCCTGTACGGCGAGCGCTACCTGGCGCTGATCGACGACATCATGGAGAACCCGCCCGAGGAGACGCCGGGCTGGCATTCCTGCGAGCTCGAGACCTCCCAGGTGATGGCGCACGACGAGTCGCTGGTGCGGATGGACCGCGCGGTCGCGCAGGTCCCGACGCGGCCCGATTCGATCCCGGACGCGTTCGTCAAGAAGGACGGCGCGCCCGACGTCGCCTTCCAGGGCCACGAGTTCTTCCTGTTCGCCACGGACCACCAGGAGTTCACGCCGTCGGGCGTGATCGGCAACCCGTTCCGCTCGACCGCGGAGAAGGGCGACCGCACCTACGAGCGCTACGCCGAGCACCTCGCGGCCGCGCTCGCAGAGTTCGAGAAGCTCGAGTCGAGGTCCACACGCGCGAGTGGCGCGCGCTCGCCTGACAGCCAACGAGGGAGAGACGGGAGAGCGCATGAAGGTCGCGATGCACAACTGGATGCGGGCCGAGCCGGTCGAGACGACGATCCGGCGGCTCGCCAAGTTCGGCTACGACGGCATCGAGATCTCCTACGACTCGGTCGCGCTGTCGCCGGGCGCCTCCGGGACCGCCGCGATCCGCGACTGCCTGGTCGAGAACGGCATCGAGTGCGTCGGGTCGATCTCGCTGATGTTCGCCGGCCGCGACCTGATCCACGCCGATCCGGCCGTGCGCGAGAGCTCGGTCGACTACCTGCAAGGGCATCACGATGATCAAGGAGCTGCGCGACGGCGACGGCGGCGGCACGATGAGCATCGTCCCCTCCGAGGTCGGCAAGGTGAAGGAGATGGCCTCGCCCGAGGAGGAGTGGGCGTGGGCGGTCGAGGGGCTCAAGGAGGTCAACGAGCACGCGAAGGCCGAGGGCGTGCGGATCGCGATCGAGGCGCTCAACCGCTTCGAGACCAACTTCGTCAACCGCCACGACCAGGTGCTGCTGCTCGCGCAGGAGGTCGGCGACGACGTCGGCGTCTGCCTCGACGTCTACCACATGAACCAGGAGGAGGCCGACGTCCTGCAGGCCTTCCGCAACGCCGGCGACCAGCTGTTCGACGTCCACGTGGCCGACAACAACCGCATGGCCTGCGGCCAGGGCCAGCTCGCCTGGGCGGGGATCGTCGGCACGCTGAAGGACATCGGCTACGACGGCTCGCTCACGGTCGAGTTCGTCCCGCCGCTCGACCGCACGCCGGCCAACCCGTACAAGAACGCGATGGCGGCGGCCGACGACTCGCTGACGCCCGAGCAGCTCAAGTTCATCGAGGACCACGGCTCCGGCGTGCTGTCCGAGGAGTTCTACTCGTGGCTGGTCGAGGAGTCGATCAAGACGCTGCGCGCGCACATGTGAGCCGTGCCCGCGGTGCCGGCAGCGATGCGCCGGGCCCAGATCCTCCAGCGGATCCAGGAGGACGGCGCGGTGACGATCGGCCAGCTCGCGCGGCTGCACGACATCTCGAGCATGACCGCGCACCGCGACCTCGAGCAGCTCGCGCGCGAGGGGCTGGTCGAGCGCGTGCGCGGCGGGGCGCGGGCGCTGACGCGCCCGGGCCTGCACCCCACGGCGTGGGAGCACCGGATCGCGCAGGCGCAGGCGGCCAAGGCGGCGATCGCCGCGCGCGCGGCCGAGCTCGTCACCAGCGGCTCGACGATCTTCCTCGACGCGTCGTCGACGGCGTACGCGCTCGCATCGGCGCTGGCCGGCGCGCCGCCGTACGAGCTCACGCTGGTCACGAACTCGCCGATCATCGCGGCGTGCATCCGCGCCGACACGATCCACGTCGTCGTCTGCCCGGGCGAGCTCGACCAGCAGACGCGCGCGCTGACCGGCCGCTGGACGGTCGACTTCATCCGCCGGCTGAACTTCGACACCGCGTTCGTCTCGGCGGCCGGGATCACGCTCGAGGCGGGGCTGACCACGTCGCGCGCGCCGATCGCCGACGTGCTCAACGCCGCCCGCGACTCGGCCGCCCGGACCGTCGGGCTCGTCGACTCGACGAAGTTCGGCCGCGCGTCGCTGGTCTCGATCGCCGCCGCCCGCGACCTCGACCTGATCGTCACCGACGACGGGCTGCCGGACGCCGTCGCGGACGAGTTCCGCGCCGCGGGCGTGGAGTTCGCGTGTTAGATCCTGTTGTCTTTCGTTAGATCGAGCCGGCGCTCGAGGAAGTCCCGCTCGGCGGCGTTGCCGGCCAACTCGAGCGCGCGGGCGTAGGCCTGCGCAGCGGCGTCATGGGCGCCGCGCCGGCGCAGCAGGTCCGCGCGGGCGGCGTGGAAGTAGCGGTAGCCGTCGAGCGCCGGAGCCAGTGCGTCGATCCGCGCGAGCGCGCCGGCGACGTCGCCCGCCATCGCCACCGCCACCGCGCGGTTGAGCTCGACCACCGGATCCGCCGTCAGCGCGGCCAGGCGGTCGTAGAGCGCGGCGATGCGGTCCCAGCGCGTGGCGGCCGCGCTCAGCGCGTTCGCGTGCTCGACGGCGATCGCCGCCAGGAGGACGTAGCGCCGCGGCGGCCCGAGGCGCAGCGCGCGCGTGGCCAGCTCGGTCGCGCGGGCGATCGCGTCGGCGTCCCACAGCCGCCGGTCCTGTTCCTCGAGCAGGACGATCGCGCCCGCGGCGTCCACGCGCGCCTCGCGCCGCGCGTCGTGCGCGATCAGCAGCGCCTCCAGGCCCAGCGTCTCGGGCTCGTCGGGCATCAGCTCGGCGACGACGCCGGCCAGGCGGATCGCCTCCGCGCACAGCGACCGGCGGATGTGTGCGTCGCCCGCGCTCGCCGCGTAGCCCTCGTTGAAGATCAGGCAGACGACGTCGAGCACCGCGTCGAGCCGCTCGGGCAGCGCCTCGTCGGGCGGGACGCGGAACGGGATCGCGGCCGCCCGGATCTTCGACTTGGCGCGCGCGAGCCGCTGCCGCATCGTCGGCTCGGGCACCAGGAAGGCGCTCGCCACCTCGGCGGTCGTGAGCCCGCCGAGCAGGCGCAGGGTGAGCGCGACCTGCGCCTCGGTCGCGAGCGCCGGATGGCAGCACGCGAAGATCAGGCGCAGGCGCTCGTCGGAGACGCTCGTGACCACCGGTTCCTCGCTGCTCGGCTCGTGAACGAGCGCGGCGAGCTGCGGCGCGCGGGCGCGCAGCGCGCGCTCGCGCCGCAGCCGGTCGATCGCCCGGTTGCGCGCCACCGTCACGATCCACGCGAGCGGGTCGCGCGGCACGCCCTCCTCGGGCCAGCGCTCGAGCGCCGTCGCGAAGGCGTCCTGCACGACCTCCTCGGCGAGATCCCAGTCGCCGACCGCGCGGATCAGCGCCGCGACCGCGCGGCCGAAGTGCTCGCGGAAGACGCGCTCGACGCTCAGGAGGCGGCGGTCTCCCCCGCGGTGGCGGCGCGCGCGGCGTACGCGTCGTAGTCCATGACCGGGCGGATCTCCGTGTAGCAGCCGTCGGTGTCCCACGGCAGCCGCTCGGCCCACTTCATCGCCTCGTCGAGGTCGGCCACCTCGAGCAGCACGTAGCCGCCGAGCTGCTCCTTGGTCTCCATGAACGGCCCGTCGGTGACGTGCCGCCGGCCGCCCTCGACGCGGATCGTCGTCGCCGTGTGCCCGGGCTCGAGGCCGTCGCAGGCGATCAGCACGCCCGCCTCGCGAGCCGCGTCGTCGAACGCCTGCCAGCCGGCCATCGCGCGCGCGATCTCCTCCGGCTCGGTCTCCCACGTCGTCTCGTCGCCGTACAGGGTCAGCAGCACCTTCATCGCCACACCTCCTGGTCGCGGATCATGAAGGTGACGAGCGAGCCGCGCCAGAGCGACAGCGGCAACGCGCCAACTCCGGTCAGACGTGGCCCTCGCCGAGCGCCTTGGCGACGAGGTGCGCGCGCGAGCGCGCTCCGAGCCGCTCCTTCGCGGTTCGGACGTGCGTGCGGACGGTCTCGTGGCCGATCTGGAGCTCGTCCGCGATCTCGGGACCGCTGAGGCCGAGCGCGACGAGCTGCACGATCTCGCGCTGGCGGTCCGACAGCGGGGCGGACTCGCCTAAAGGCTCGTCCGCCCGTCGAAAGTGCCGGCCCCAGCGCGACGTGCTCAGCGCCACGAACAGCACGAGCCGGCGGCCGGTCGCGACCTCGGTGCTCGCCCCCCACTGCACCGAGACGATCCCGCCGTCCGCGCACACCATCCCCGCCTCGCCGGAGAACCGCCCCTCCTCCAGCCACGCCGACCACTCGGCCGGCGTCGCGATCGGCCCGCCCAGGACGAACTCCCAGACCGGGTGGCCCACCAGCGCCGAGCGCGAATACCCGATCAGCGCCAGCAGGCTGCCGTTCACGTCGACGATCGTCCGGTCCTCCTCGACCAGCGCCATGGCGTTCTTCGACTGCCGGAAGGCGGCCTCGAACAGGCCGGACCAGCCACCGCTCGGAAGCGGCTGGGCCATCAGACCCGCGCGGACTCGCCGGCCCCGGTCTGCTGCACGAGGGCCGGCGTCCCGTTGAGCTCCGCCCGCCACGTCCGCAGCAGCCGGTGGACGGCCTCGGCGCCGACGAGCGGCTCGGCCGGCGCCGCCAGCTTCTCCGGATGCAGGACGAACGGCTGCGTCTGCGGGCCGCCCATCCCGCCGTGGAAGGAGATGAGCTCCTCGAACGCGCAGCCCTCCTCGGTCACCGGGTCGTAGAAGCTGTTGACGACGATGTCGGCGACGTGCGGGAAGCCGTCGGTGCGGCGCAGGTGCTGGCCGGCGTTGGGCGAGAAGCCGGCGAGCGGGTCCTCGCCGATGACCTGGCCGTCGGCGAGCCGGCGCGAGCCGCCGCCGCCGATCACGATCGGCCCGTCCTCGGAGGAGCGCACGAGCACGAAGCCGACGTGGGGGTGCTCGCAGAGCGCCGGGATCAGCGCGGGGTGCCGCTCGTCGATCTCCTCGCGCGTGAGCCGGTGCTCGGCCTCCATCAGGTACACGAGGCCGAGGTTCCCGGAGCCGAGCACGATCACCTCGCGGCCTGAGAGCTCTGGGTGCTCGGCATCCTTGCGGCCGGTCGCCTCGTCGAGCGCACGGCCCACGCCGCCCGCGTTCTCGTCGCCCGCGTCGACGGCCTCCACGCGACCCTGCTTGAGCGAGCGCTGCACCAGCTCGTCGAGCCCGTAGCCGTTGCGCTGCCGGAACGTCGCCCCCTGCGTCTGGCCGTGGTCGGACAGCACGACGATCTCGTACGGGCGCGGCGCGTAGCGGCGCGACCGCTCGATCATCCCGATCCGCTGATCGAGCTTGCGCAGCGCCTCGACGGTGTCGGGCCGCTCGAGCCCGGAGTGGTGCGCCACCTCGTCGTAGCTCGAGAACGTCGCGTACACCGCGGGCACGCCGCGGAACATGTCCTGGAGCACCGAGAAGACGATCAGGTCGCGCACGAACACGCACATGCCGGCGCGGACGAACGGGTAGCTGCCGCCGCGGTGGCCGCGCGGGACGATGTCGCGGCGGCGCTGGCGCGCGGCGGCGACCAGCTCGAGGTACAGCTCCCACAGGAAGAGCACCAGCGTGCGCGTGACGTTGGAGCCGTTGGCCAGGAACGCCCGGTAGCCCCGGTTGGCGGACTTCTCGGCCGACAGCCGGCTGACGGTGAGGATCGCCTCGTCGGCTCCACCCGAGAGCAGGTTCCCGCGGCTCGTGCCGCCGTCGGCGAGCAGGCCGGGGGTGCTCGAGCGGTCGCGCTCGATCGCGGCGCAGTCGTCGGGGTTCGAGCAGGTGACGAGCTGCCCCGACGCCTTGTCGACCCAGCGGAAGGCGGGGATGTCCTCGTTGTCCCCCAGCAGGATCCCGGCCTGGCTGGCGCCGGTCTGCGACGACAGGTCGGTCTCCCACTCGACGAGCCGGTGGGTGCCCTCGGCCAGCCAGCGGGCCATGTAGGGCGTCGTGCCGTCGCGGATCGCGCGGCGCAGGATCGGCAGCCCGAGCCCGTCGATCTCGAGGAACAGGATCCCCGGTTGGTCGGTCTCGATCGGCCGTCCGATCCGGCGGGCGACGCGGCGGGCGACGCGCAGCGAGTACCCCTCGTCGTCGTCGATCCCGGCGAGCACGCCGAGCGCCATGCTGAGCGCCGCGGCGATGATGGAGACGCCCAGGGCCGCCCAGAAGTCGTCCACCTGGAGGTCGTCGGACACGAGGTCGGCGGCGATCAGCAGGATCGCGGCGTCGAGCACGAGCACGAGCACGAAGCCCAACGCCACCGTGAACGGCAGTCGCAACGCGGCGATCACCGGCGGCAGCACGGCGTTGAGCACCGCCACGAGCGCGGCCACGATGACGGCGCCGCCGAAGCCGCGCACGTCGGCCCCCGGCACGAGACTCGCCGCGACCAGGATGCCGAGCGCCGAGATCAGCCACGCGACCAGCAGCCTGAGCGGGCGCAGCCGTGGGCGCTCGGGCTGCCACACGAGCTGAGCAGTCACGGCCCGACTCTCCCGCGCGGGCGGCGCGTCCGCAAGCTGGCACGCCAGCGTCCGCCCGGTGGGGTGCGCATCACCCGCCCGTCGGCCTCGGCGAGGTAGATCAGCGCCGCCTTCACGCGGCGGCTGACGTCGAGCGCCTCGGTGAGGTCGAGCTTGAGGAAGATCGCGTTGATGTGCTTCTCGACAGCGCGCTTGGTGAGCACCAGCTCGTCGGCGATCGCCTGGTTGCTGTGGCCGCGGGCGACGAACGCGAGGATCTCCAGCTCGCGCGGGGTCAGCTCCCCGAGTGGCGAGCGCTCGACGCGCGAGCGGGCGCTGATCAGGCTCTCGACCACCTTGGCGTCCATCACCGAGCCGCCGTCGGCGACCGTCTCGATCGCGTTCACGAGCTGCCCGCCGTGCTGGATGCGCTCCTTGAGCAGGTAGGCGCGGCGGTCCGAGCCGCCGTCCAGCAGCGCCAGGCCGTAGCTCGGGTCCGCGTACTGACTCAGGACGACGACGCCGATCTCGGGGTTGGTGCGGCGAAGCTCGGCCGCCACCTGGAGCCCCTCGTCGGTATCCGACGGCGGCATGCGGATGTCGGTCACGACGACGTCGGGCCGCTCGGTCTCGATCGCCTGCACCAGCGACCCGCGGTCGCGGCAGGTGGCGACGACCTCGATCCCCTCTGCCGCGTCCAGGACGTGGTCGAGCGCCTCGCGAACGAGGTAGCTGTCGTCCGCGAGCACGACCCGAATCACCGCCATGGCGGAACTATCCACGCAGCGTTGTGGGGCGTCAACCGACGGCGAACCCTCGTGCGGGCACGGTGTCGATCCGGGGGAGCATCACCTTGCCGCACGGCACCGACGGGAGCAGGGTTGGAAACGTGCCCAACGTCACCGTGCTCACGGTGGACGACCAGCCCGTCTTCCGCCGGGCCGTCGGCGAACTGATCGCCGCGACCCCGGGCTTCGAGGAGGTCGGCCAGGCCGCCTCGGGATCCGAGGCGCTCGAGCTGGCCGCCGCGCTGCGGCCCGACCTGGTGCTGCTCGACGTGCGCATGGACGACATGGACGGGATCCAGACCGCGCGGGAGCTGCTGGCGGCCGAGTCCGGCGCCGTCGTGGTGCTGATCTCGCTCAACGAGGTACCCGAGGCGCTCTCGGCCGTGGCGGGCGGCGTCGCCGCCCACGTGCGCAAGCAGGACCTCTCGACCCGCACGCTGCGGGAGCTCTGGGCCACGCACGGGCACTAAGTCGTCGGGACGCGGCCACGCACGACGGTGCCGACGCCGGGCTTCGACTTCACATCGACGTAGCCGCCGAGCGCGGCCAGGCGATCGCGCATGTTCGTCACGCCGGCGCCCGGCTCGATGGCGGCCGTCCCGGCGCCGTCGTCGCGCACGCTGAAACGCAGCTCGCCGTGCGTGCCGGCGTCGAGCGTGATGACGACGCGGCGCGCTCCGGCCGCGTGCTTCTGGACGTTCTGGAGCGCCTCGCGGATGCAGAAGTAGACCGCGCCCTCGACCTCGGTGGAGAAGCGCCCGACGTCGTGCGCGACGAGATCGACGCGGACGGTGGAGCGCAGCGCGACCGAGCGCAGCGCCTCCGCGAGCCCGCGGTCGGCGAGCACCGGCGGATACACACCGTGCGCCAGGTCCCGCAGCTCCTCGAGCGCCTCCTCGACCTCGTGCTCGAGCTTGCGCAGCCGCGCGACGCCCAGCTCGGGGCCGGCCCGCACCGCGTCCTCGGCGAGCTCGAGCTCGATCCTGAGCGCCACCAGCCGTTGCTGGGCACCGTCGTGCAGGTCGCGCTCGATCCGGCGGCGCTCCTGCTCGGCGCCCGTGGCGATGCGTGCCCGCGATTCCTGGAGCTCGCGCAGCGAAGCCTCCGCCTCTGTGACCAGGCGCTGGTTCTCGAGCACGACGGCGGCCATCGAGACGCCTGCGGCCACGAGCTCCGGGCGCTGCCGGAGACCCTCGTCGTGCACGATCGCCGCCACCACGACTCCGTTCTCGAGGACCTCGCTCACGGCGCGCCCGCGCTGGGTGGGCGGCAGCGCGACCGCGCGTCCCCAGCAGTCCATCCAGCGGTCGCCCGCGGGATAGACGATCTCGATCGTCGAGTCGCCGAACGCCTCGGCGAACGCGCGACGCAGCGTCAGGGCGTCGGGCACCGAGCGCAGGCACACCGCCAGGCGGCGGAGCGTCAGCTCCCCGTAGAGCCGCCAGCGCAGGAGGCCGACCAGGAACGCGACCGCGAGCGCCGGCACCGTCAGGGCGAGGAACCAGGCGGCCAGCTCGATCGGCAACGCGTCGGGCTCGAGCTCGCGCCCGACGATCGCGGCGCCCAGCGCCCCGGCGCGCGCCATCGCGATCGCGAAGACCGGCGCCAGCATCATGCGGGTCATCGGCGTGCTGTTCCGCATCCGGCCCCACAGGCGCAGCAGCACGCCGACCATCACGGCGAGGACGAGCACGGCTCCGAGCGGGCGCATCACGCCCTGCACGAAGCCCGGCTCGCTGTCGAACGCGAACAGCGCGTTGTCCGGGCAGTCGCGGACGCAGCTCGTGAACGGGCTCGGGACGCTGAACGTCTCGGCGAGCAGGAGCTGGGGCAGGAACAGCACGGCCACCACCACCGCCATGGCTCCCGCCAGCCGCCGGTCGATCGGCTCGCGCAGCCGGCCCGACGGGAACGCGAGCACGAGGTAGACGATCAGCAGCTCGACCAGCCAGCCGGCCGTTCGGCCGACCGTGTAGGCGACTGCGCCGTCCGACTCGGCGAGCGTGGTGACGAACCAGCCCGCGCCGGCGGCCATGAGCACGAGCCCGAACCGCCGGTTCTCGCCGCGATACCAGGCGTGGAGACCGACGGCGATCGGCACGCCCACGCAGACGGCGCGAGCGAAGGCCGTCAGGCCGGGGCGGTGGTCCGCCCCGGCGTACCCGAGCTGCGCTGCGGCAGCGGTCGCCACGACGCCGGCCAGCGCCAGGGCGACCAGGCCGGCGTAGCGGAGGTCACGGCCAGCCGGAACCGGCTCGGTGACCGAGACAGCGCTGTCCATGCGGCCGACACTAGCCGCGCCGCCACACGAATTGAGCCGCCGCGGGTCGAATCACCCGCCGCGGGTGATGTCTAGGCCAGCGCCTTGCGCTTGAGCGCGTCGAACTCGGCCTGGTCGATCGCCCCGCTGTCGAGCAGCTCCTTGGCCTTCGCGATCTGGTCGCTCGGGGTGCTCTCGGCCGTCGCGACGTCCCGGACGTAGCTGTCGAACGAGGCTTGGCTGGCCTGGATCTCGGATGCCCTGCGCTCGGCCATGCCCTTGCCCTGGCTGATCAGATAGACGAAGACGCCCAGGTACGGGAGGACGATCATGAAGACGCACCAACCTGCCTTCGCCCACCCGCCGATGTCGTGGCGGCGGAAGACGTCGATCAGCACGGTGACCAGGATCCAGATCCAGATCACCCAGAAGAAGAAGATCAACATCGTCCAGAAGACGTCCAGGAACGGGTAGTCGGCTGCGAACAGCACCGTAGGCCTCCATCGGTTCGAACGGCGGTCTGACGAGGCTCCCCCAGCGGCGGCGTACTGCCAAGGGTGTCGGCATGAGAACCGCGGTGGTGCGCGCGCGTCACTGCACGATGCGCATCTCGTGCGGAGTGTTGTTGAGGCGTCGGCCGCCATCCTCGGTGACGGTCACGATGTCCTCGATGCGGACGCCGAAGCGCCCGCTCAGATAGATGCCGGGCTCGATCGAGAAGCACATGCCCGGCTCCAGCGGGTGCGTCTCGCCCTCGACCATGTACGGCGGCTCGTGCGTGGTCAGCCCGATGCCGTGGCCGGTGCGATGGATGAACTGCTCGCCGTAGCCGGCCTCGGTGATCACGCGCCGGCAGGCGCGGTCGATCTCCTGGCACTCGACGCCGGGCCGCACCGCCTCGAAGCCCGCCTGCTGGGCGCGGCGGACGATCTCGTGCACCTCGCGCTCCTCGTCGGTCGGCTCGCCGACGTGCAGGGTGCGGGTGGTGTCGGAGCCGTAGCCGTCCTTGAGGCCGCCGAAGTCGAGGACGACCATGTCGCCATCCTCGATCGTGCGATCGCTCGCCTCGTGGTGCGGGTTGGCGCCGTTCGGCCCCGAGCCGACGATGGTGAAGTCGACCTGCGAGTGGCCGTGCGAGATCAGCAGCGCCGCCAGGTCGGCCGCGACCTGGTGCTCCGTGCGGCCCGCGAACGGCAGCCTGCTGAGCTCCTCGTAGCACGCGTCGGCGGCGGCCCCCGCCCCGGCCAGGCGCTCGAGCTCGTCGGCGTCCTTGACGCCGCGCAGCATCGGCAGCGCCGAGGTCATCGACACGTAGCGGGTGCCGGGCAGCGCCGCCTGGAGCCCGAGCAGCTGCAGCGCCCACGCCGAGTCGGAGATCGCGTACCGGCCGTCCGGCTCGAGCAGCGGAGCGGCGAGCGCGTACGGGTCGCTGCCGTCCGTCCAGTCGGTCAGCGCGATCGTGCCCGCGCTCGGCGCGTGCTCGGCGTCGGGCCGCTCGAGCACCGGCAGGATCATCGCCGGGTCGCGCTGCTTCTGCACCACCAGCAGCGTCAGCCGCTCGGTGATAGCGATCGGCATGTAGCCCGCGAGGTACATGAGATCCGGGCCCGGCGCCACGAGGATTCCGGTCAGGCCGGCCGCCTCGGCTTGGTCGGCCGATCGCGCCATGCGCGCCGCGAAGTCGTCGGACGTGAAAGGTGCAGGGCTCACGACGCTCTCCGGCTGCGCCGCGTCCGCTCGCGCAGCAGCCTCCAGCGTTCGCGCGCCTCACCGGTGATCTCGTCCCACTGGTGCCGGACCTCGTCCTCCGCCGGCCGCTCGCCGCGCCGGATGCGGGCGAGCTCGTCGGAGACCTCGCGGCCGAGCGCGGCCGAGGCGACCATGATCACCATGATGCAGAAGAGCGCCGAGATCATGGCGAACACTGCGCCGATCACTCCGTAGCGGGTGGCGTAGGTGCTGAACAGATGCGGGAGGTACACCTGCGCGCCGACGGAGTACGCCGCCGTGGCGACCGCGGCGACGACGGCGAACGGGAGCAGGTCGCGGCGCAGGATCCGCTTCGCACTCAGGATCGAGCCGCTCCAGAGCAGGAAGATCGCCGTCAGCGGCGCGATGACGACCGACGCCGTGAGCTCGAGCTCACCCTCGGGAAGCACGCCGCGGAGGAAGCCGCTGAGCGCGGTGTAGAGGACGAGACCGAGAACCCACAGCAGCCCGTTGAGCGTGTTGCGAACGCTCAGCGGCTTGAGCTCCCACGTCTGCTCGAACAGCCGCTGCACCGCCCGCGTGAAGCTGAGGATCGCGACCATGAGGAAGAAGAGGCCGATCAGGCCGAGGCTGGTGTCGGTGGCCGTCGGGTCGGCGAAGATGTCCCTGACCGCCTCGGCGCCCCCGCCAGTCAGCTCGTAGCGCTCGATGATGCGCTCTGCCGTGTCGTCGCCGCCGAGCTGCGGGGCGATGGCGGTGGCGATCAGCGCCAGCGGGATGATCGCCGTCAGCGTGCTCGAGGCCAGGGCGATCGCGCGGTCGAAGCCCGCGATCTTCTGGAAGCGGTTGACGACGCGGAGCACGAACTCCGGCCGCAGCCAGAAGGTGAGCGTCCGCAGGACGCGTTCGCGGTCGACGTCAATGGACAAGTGACTTGAGCAAGATCAGGAAGGCGCCGATCAGCGCCACGGCCATGCCCTGCACGAGCGACTTCACCAGACCGCTGCCGGACAGGCGAGCCCCGGCGAAGCCATAGACGCCGATGAGGCCGACCCCCGTCCACTTGGCGAGCGTGAACGCCGTGTCGTCCTCGAGCACCTTGAGAATCGCGAGCAGGAAGAACACCACGGGAAACGCGATCCCGAACGCGACCGCGGCGATGTCCCCTCCCAGGTGCCGCAGCTCCGCGCGGTTCGCCTTGCGGCCGCGCAAGGTCTCGAAGCCGACGAGCTCGCTGTAGAGCTCGGCGAGCGCGACGGCGACCGCCGTGGCGAGCAGCGAGACGATCACCGACCGGGTCGGCGGCGGGTGCGCCTCGAGCACCACGACCAGCGCCAGGCCGATGATCGACCCGTAGACGACGCGCGAGACCTGGCGCGACTCGAGGTGCGCGGCGACGAACGCGCGGATGGTCACATGCCGAGGATCTTCGCCTTCTGCGCGGCGAACTCCTCCTCGGTGAGGATGCCCTGGTTCTTCAGCTCAGCGAGCTGCTTGAGCTGCTCGATCGGGTCCACTGCCGGCGCGGCCGCGACCGGCGCGGGCGCCGGCTCGGCGTAGGCCTCTTGCTGGGGCTCGTCCCCAGCCCACCGGCGAGCCTGGCGGCGCGAGACGCGGTTGCTGACGGATGTCGCCGTCCCGGCGATGACGGCGGTGCGTGCAACGCCGCGAAGCAGTCCTGGCATCGTTGTCTCCTTCTCGTCAGTTGGTCGCGCCCTCGAGCGCGTCGAGCGCCGCAAGGACGGCCTGGATCGGGATGCGGCCGCTGGCCACGAGCTGGCCGCCGGAGCGCCGCAGCGCGACCGCGACGGGCGCCGCCCAGCGGTTCTCCCAGACGAGCACGGCCGCCATCGTGCCGGGCTCGAGCACGCCGGCTGCGTCCTCGAGATCGTCCTCGCCGATCAGGCCGGTCTGCGCGCCCTCGAACTCCGAGAAGCCGCTGTCGCCCAGCGAGCCGAGCTCGAGCGACGAGACGGTCCCGTCGCTGTCCTTGGCGAGAACGGCGATGTCAAGGATGCGGATGAGGCCCCTGTCCACCAGGTCGAGGATCAGCGGTATCGCCTCACCGGTCGGCTGCTGGTGGGGCCACTCGAGCACGACATAGTCGACCGGGCCCATTTCCTCGAGCTGCTCGCGTTCCACGGCTGCCTCCGTCGTCAAAGGGATACGTGCCAGCGTCCCGTCTTGCGCGCGTGTGCGCCACCGGGTGCGCATGCCGACGGCGGTCGTGCCCGCCTCCCCTCCGGGACGCCCGCAGGCCCCATTGCCCCGCGCGGCGGCGGGCTGACGATGAACGCCATGACGCGTCGTCATTGTCGGAAGGCGTGAGCCAGGCGATGAGCGACATCGAGGCGCTCAACGCTTCCTGTTTGGAGAACCTGGGAGGCGCCGGGTGAACCACAGCGAGAGCAGCGCGAAGATCGCGACGGCGCCGATCGACTGCTTGAGCCCGAAGAGCTGCGCGTCGCCGTAGTCGTCGGCCAGCGCCTGCGCCGCCTCGGGCGTCGTGCCCGCTTCGATCGCGGCGCGCTCGACGTCCTCGACGGGCACGATCGGGATCCCCGTCTCGGCGATCTGGGCGACCTGCTCGCGGACCGCCTCCGGCACTGCGGGGTTCTGCTCGAGGCGGTCGAGCACCCCGCTCGTCAGCGACAGGATCAGCACCGATCCGATCAGCGCCGTGCCGAGCGACGCGCCGAGGTTCTGGGCCGTGCCCTGGAGGCCGCCCGCCTCGTTCGTCTTGCTCGGGTCGACCGACGACATGATCACGTTGCCGAGCTGTGAGAGCAGCAGGCCCGCGCCGACGCCGAACAGCGCAAGCGCGATCCCGAACTCGGGCTTGTTGAGCTCGACGTTGATCGTCCCGAGCAGGACGACCGAGGCCACGACGAGCGCGATCAGCCCGATCTGGGCGACGCGCTTCGGCGCCAGGCCGGCCGCGAGCTTCGGCCCGAGCATCGCGGCAATGAACATCGTCACCGACATCGGGAACAGCCGCTTGCCGGTCTCGAACGCGTCGAGCCCGAGCACGACCTGGAGGTACACGGGCAGGACGAAGAACGTGCCGAGCAGGATCAGCTGCTGCATCATCAGCGTCAGCAGGCCGGCGCGAAGCGGAGCGATCTTCAGCAGCGAGCGGTCGAGCAGCACGTCGCGCCCCAACCGTTCGCGCCGGTCCTCCCAGATCACGAACCCCGCCAGGCAGCCGAGCCCGGCGAGGATGAGGAACGGCACGGCGGAGAAGCCGAACGGGGTGATCTCGGTGCCGCCGATGGTCAGCGCGCCGAGCGGCTGGATCCAGCCCCACGAGCTGCTCTTGAGGATGCCGTAGACGGCGAGGCCGAGCCCGAAAGCCGAGAGCGCCACGCCGACGCCGTCGAGCGACGGGCGCTCGCCGACCGCCGGCGACGGCGGGATCCGGCGTCGCACGAGCAGGATCGCGGCGACGATCACGACCTCCCCGGCGAACACGTAGCGCCAGCTGAACTCGGTCGTCACCCAGCCGCCGATCAGCGGCCCGGCGGCGATCGCCGCGCCCGCCACCCCGCCCACGATCCCGAACGCCAGCGCCCGCTGCGAGCCGCTGTAGGTGCCGGCGATCAGCGACACGATCGCGGGGATCACGAGCGCGGCGCCGAGGCCCTCGACGAAGGACCAGCCGATCAGCAGCACGGTCAGGTTGGGGCTCAGCGCGGTGGTCAGCGAGCCGGCCCCGTAGATCGCCAGCCCGAGCGCGAACGCCCGGTCGCGCCCCAGGATGTCGCCGAGCTTGGCGCCCGCCAGCATCAACGCCGCCATCACGAGCGTGTACGCCGTGATCGCGAGCTGCACGCCCTGGATCGTCGTGTCGAGGTCCTCGACGATCTGCGAGATCGACACGTTCATGACGCTGCTGTCGAGCACCATCACGAACTGCGCCGACGCGAGGACGGCGATCGGGAGCCAGGCAGGGGCAGGTCGAGCGGTCCCCACGCCATGATCCTTCGCCCTCGCGGGCGCGCGGGCAATGACACGCGCCGGTGTCCGGCTACGGATGCGGGCATGCGTTCGGTGCACAGGCGAGCCGGGTGGCGTGCCGTCCGGGCCACGGGCGATGCTCCCCGGCGTGACCGTCGAACGGCAGCGCTACGGCTTCCTGCTGTTCTCGGTCCTCCTGCTGCTCGCCGTCGAGGGCATCGCCCCTCCCGGCTCGCTCCAACAGGTCGTCGTGAGCGCCCTCGCGGCGGTCAGCGTCGTGCTCGCGTTTCGCGCCGCAGGCCTGACGCCGAGGCTGATCAGGGTGGCCGAGGCGCTCGCCGGCGTCGTGCTGGCCACCAGCGTGGTGCGCGCGCTCGGCGGCGACATCGGCGAGGGCGCCGCGCTGGCGATGAACGCTGCGCTGGTGGCGCTCGGCCCGCCCGCCATCGCCGTCGGCATCGTGCGCGACCTGCGCGCGAGCCAGCAGGTCCGCGTGCAGGCCGTCATGGGCGTGCTCGCCTTCTACCTGCTGGCGGGGATGCTCTTCGCCTTCACCTTCGGCGCCGTCGACCGGCTCGGCGGCGATCCGTTCTTCGCCGGCGGCCAGGAGGCGACCGCTTCGCACTGCCTGTACTTCAGCTTCACCACGCTCACGACCGTCGGCTACGGCGACTTCACCGCCCGCTCGGACCTCGGGCACACGCTGGCGGTCTTCGAGGCCCTCCTCGGCCAGATCTACCTCGTGACCGTCGTCTCCCTGATCGTGAGCAACCTCCGCCCCGCCCGTCCGCTCACCTGACGACCACGCCGGGTCCCGGCTGCGGGACGATGCGGATGTAGGGCTTCGGCGAGTCCCAGTCGCCGAAGATCTCACGCGCCTGATCGTCGCTGACCGAGCCCGCGATGATCACGTCATCGCCGTCCTGCCAGTTCACCGGTGTCGCCACCTTGTGGTTCGCCGTGAGCTGGAGCGAGTCGACCACCCGCAGCACCTCGTCGAAGTTGCGGCCGGTCGTCATCGGATAGACCAGGATCAGCTTGATCTTCTTGTCCGGCCCGATCACGAACACGTTCCGGACGGTCTGGTTCATCGCCGGCGTGCGCTGGGTCGGGTCCCCCTCGACGTCGGCCGGCAGCATCCCGTAGAGCTTCGAGACGGCGAAGTCGGCGTCGCCGATCATCGGGTAGTTGGGCGCATGCCCCTGGGTCTCCTCGATGTCCTGCGACCAGGCGGCGTGGTTGCCGACCGGGTCGACTGAGAGCCCGATGATCTTCGTGTTGCGCTTGTCGAACTCGGGCTTGATGCGGGCCATGTAGCCCAGCTCGGTCGTGCAGACCGGGGTGAAGTCCCGCGGGTGCGAGAACAGGACGGCCCACGAGTCGCCGATCCATTCGTGGAAGCGGATCCTGCCCTGAGTCGTCAGGGCTTCGAAGTCGGGCGCGGTGTCGCCGAGGGTGAGAGTCATGCGGCGATCATCGGCTCCGCACCCTGTCGAAACCCTGTCGCGCTAAACGACGCGCGAGATCCGCCGATCAATGTCTTGATGAAACGCGCACCGCGCCTCATCCGGGCCGGTCTCTACGTACTGGCCGCCGCGCTGGCGATCCAGGTCGCACACGACGTGCTGGGCGTGGCGAGCGGCGACGTCCTGACGCGGCTGATCGAGGACTGGCTCTACAACGGCGTCCTCATCGGCGCCGCCGTGGTCTGCGTCGTGCGCGCGATCCGGGTGCGAGAGGAGCGGGCCGCGTGGGCGCTGATCGCGTTCGCGCTCGCCGCCTGGAGCGCCGCCGACCTGTACTACACGCTCGTCCTCTCGAAGCTCGAGGCGCCGCCCTATCCGTCGATCAGTGACGCCGGCTGGCTCGTCTTCTACCCCGCCTGCTGGAGCGCCGTCGTCCTGCTCATGCGACGGCGGATCCGCGAGTTCCACCCGAGCCTCTGGCTCGACGGGATCGTGGCCGCGCTCGGCGTGGCCGCCGTCACCGCCGCGCTGGTGCTGCCGCCGATCCTCTCCATGAGCCTGGAGGGCGAGGCGTCGGCAGTGGCCGTCAATCTCGCCTATCCGGTCGGCGACGTGCTGCTGCTGGTGCTGCTGGTCGGCGCGCTGGCGCTCACCGGCTGGCGGCCTGACCGGTCGTTGGCGCTGGTCGGCGCCGGGCTGCTGCTCAGCGGCGCGGCCGACATCATCTACCTGAGCGCGATCGCCGGCGGGCAGGTCGACGGTCCGGCCTGGGCGGCGTGGCTGTGGCCGGCGTCGGCGCTGGCCACGGCGATCGGCGCCTGGCAGCCCGTGGATCGTGCCCCCGCGATCCGCCTCGAGGGCCGCCGCCTGCTGGTCCTGCCGTTCGGCGCGATGGCGGCAGCGCTCGCGCTGCTGCTGGTCGACCACTTCGCGCGCGCGAGCGACGTGGCGGCGGTGCTCGCCTTCGCGACGCTGGCCGTCGCCGGCGTGCGGCTCTGGCTCACGCTCGGCGAGCACATGAGCATGCTCGGGACGAGCCGCGGCGAGGCGAACACCGACGAGCTGACCGGCCTCGGCAACCGGCGCCGCCTGGTCAACGATCTCGCCGCCGGCGTGCGGGGCGTGACTCCCGAGAGGCCGCTGCTGCTGATGCTCTTCGATCTCAACGGCTTCAAGGCGTACAACGACATCTACGGTCACCCGGCGGGCGACGGGTTGCTCGCCCGCCTCGGCACGGCCCTGGCCGACGCCGTCGAAGGCCACGGCAGCGCCTACCGCATGGGCGGCGACGAGTTCTGCGTGCTCGCAACCGGCCGCCACGACGAGATCGCGGAGACGAGCCGGGCCGCGCTCAGCGAGCACGGTGACGGCTTCCACATCACGGCCGCGCTGGGCACCGCCGTGCTCGACCGGCCCGACAGCGATCCGGCCGACGCCCTGCGCGTCGCCGACCGCCGCATGTACGCCGAGAAGAACGGTCGCCGCGCCTCGGCGGGCGGCCAGAGCACCGCCGTCCTGCTGCGCGTCATCACCGAGCGCCACCCGGACCTCGGCGAGCACGTCGACGGCGTCGCCCTGCTCGCCGAGCAGACCGCCGCGGAGCTGGGGATGAGCGCCGAGCAGCGGACCGCGGTGCGGCAGGCGGCCACGCTGCACGACGTCGGCAAGGCCGCCGTGCCGGACGCGATCCTCGACAAGCCCGGACCGCTCGACGAGGACGAGTGGGCGTTCATGCGCCGCCACACGATCATCGGCGAGCGCATCATGCAGGCCGCTCCCGCGCTCGCGGCGGCGGCGCCGCTCGTGCGGTCGTCGCACGAGAGCTTCGACGGGACCGGCTACCCGGACGCGCTCGCCGGCGAGGAGATCCCGCTCGGCGCCCGCATCATCGCGGTCTGCGACGCGTATGACGCCATGATCTCCGACCGCCCGTACCGGCGCGCGCTGTCGCACGTGGCCGCCCTCGCCGAGCTGCGCCGCTGCGCGGGCACGCAGTTCGATCCCCGGGTCGTCCGCGCGTTCATCGCCACGCTCGAGCGCAGCGACCTCAGCGCTGCGGCCTGACGCGGCGGCTGCGCCCGACCACGGCCACCGTGCGCCGCCACGGCGCGCCACGCCGAGCGGCGCGCAGGACCGTGTAGTCGGGATGCCGCACCCACGTGGGCACGTACGTCACGCGATCGACGCGCGCGCGCCGTGGCCCGACGACGAGGTGCAGGCGCACGAGGACGCCGTCCTGGGTCGCGGCTGGGCAGCAGGCGGCGCTCTGGTTGGAGAGCAGGTTGCCGGTGCCGAACACGACCCACGTGTGGCCGACGCGCCGGATCGGCTGCACGACGTGGGCGTGCTGGCCGACCACCGCAGTGATCGCTCGCGAGCGGCCCAGCCGCCGGGCGAGCGCCGTCTGGAACGCGTCCGGCGCATGCCGGAACTCGGTCCCCCAGTGCAGGTTGACGATCACCACGCGCGCCCCGGCCCGGCGCGCGCGACGGGCATCGCGCAGGATCCGCCCGGCGCGGGCCAGGTTGACCGACCACGGATGCGGCAACGGGATCCCGTTCGTCATCTGCGTGTAGGAGAGGAACGCGACCTCCACGCCGCGCGCGCGCAGCATGACCGGCCGCCGCCGCTGCCCGCGCCTGGAGAACGACCCGGTGTGCCCGACTCCGGCCCGTCGCAGCGCCCGCCGCGTGGCGTCGATCCCCGCCTGGCCGCGGTCGACCGAGTGGTTCGAGGCGGTGCTGCACGCGTCGAAGCCGGTCGCCTTGACCGCGCGCGCGAGCGCCGGTGGTGAGTTGAAGCGCGGGTAGCCCACCGGCGGCGCCGGAGTGAGCGGCGTCTCGATGTGGCAGAACGCGAGCGAGTTGCGTCGCACCCAGCGCCGGATCGGCCGCAGCATGGGCCGGAAGTCGTAGCCGCGCCCGCCCGCGTGCGCGTGAGCGCGCCCGACGACCGGCAGGTGCGGGAGCAGGTCGCCGCTCACGCCGATGGTCAGCCGGACCGGCCTCTCGGGCTCTGGCGTGGGAGTCGCCGTGGGGGCCACGGCGATCGCAGCGACGCCCACGGCCGCGAGCATGCGCATCGTGAGACGACACTACCGCCCGCATGACGTAGGCTTCGCCCCGCGCGGCCAGGGCCGCGCCCAGTCCGCGGAAAGGGCCGAGCCCACCCTGACGTGAGTCGTAGTGCCAGACGCGACCTTCTTTCCGCCCGACCATGCGGACCGCGGGCACTTTGGAGAGGAGGCCCTCATGTCCACATCGCTTCCGGCCAGCCCGAGCCTGGAGCAGCTGCGTAGGCAGGCCAAGGACCTGCTGCGCGCCCACCGTGCCGGCGACGAGGCCGCGCGCGCCCGCGTCGCCGCGGTGCATCCCCGGCCGCAGGAGCCGCTCAAGCTCAGCGGCGCCCAGCTCGTGATCGCGCGCGAGCACGGGTTCCCGAGCTGGCCGCGGCTGCGCGCCTACGTCGAGCGCCTGGCCGCCCATGGCCCCGGCCTCCAGCACGCCTACCACGAGGACCTCGAGTACTACGACGGTCGCGCCTACGGGCTGCTGGCCTCGGCCGAGGACGGTACGGACGGCGCGGTCACCGCCTTCGAGCGCCACGGCGCGCCGCTCACCCAGGCGGGAGCGCGGACGGTCATCGCGCGCGAGCACGGCTTCCCGTCGTGGCCGGCGCTGCGCCGCCACGTCGCGGGCCTGCGCGAGAGCGGCGAGCCGTTCGCGCGCGCCTACCGCGCGATCGAGGCGCATGACATCGAACGGCTGCCGGCGCTGCTCGACCGCTTCCCCGAGCTGGTCGGCGCACGCGGCACGAACGGCAACGACCTGCTCGGGATGGCCGGCGCGACCTGCGACGAGCGCCTCGTGGCGATCCTGCTCGAGCGCGGCGCCGACGTCACGCGCGCCAACGCGCACGGCTGGACGCCGCTGCACCAGGCCGCGTACAGCGACCTGCCGAAGCTGGCGCGCATGCTGCTCGACGCCGGCGCGCGCGTCGACGTGTCGGCGCGCGGCGACGGAGGCACGCCGCTCGTCGTCGCTCTGTTCTGGGGCAACCGCGAGACCGCCGAGCTGCTCGCCGAGCATGGCGTATGTCCGCGCAACCTGCGCGCGGCGGCCGGGCTCGGCCGGCTCGACCTGCTCGACGAGCTGATCGACACGCCGGACGCCGGCGCGCAGCGCGGCTTCTACCGGCCGCACAGCGGCTTCCCGGCCTGGCAGCCGTCCGACGACCCCGGCGAGGTCCGCGACGAGGCGCTCTCATGGGCGGCCCGCAACGATCGCGTCGAGGCGATCGAGCTGCTCGTCGCCCGCGGCGCCGCGGTCGACGCCGACGTCTACCGCGGCACCGCCCTGAGCTGGGCCGCCGCGTGCGGCCGCGTCGCCGCGGTCCGCTGCCTCGTGGCGCTCGGCGCCGACCCCAGCGGGCGCGCGACGTTCGGCGGGCCCGGCCACGGCGAGGGCGTCACCGCGCTCCACCTCGCGGCCCAGAACGGCGACCTCGAGGTGATCCGCGCGCTGCTCGAGCTCGGCGCCGATCCGACGCTGCGCGACGGCCTGTACGACGGCACGCCGGCCAACTGGGCCGAGCACGGCGGCCACGCCGCAGCCGCCGACCTCCTGCGCGGGCCGTGATACGGGCGAACGTCAACTGCGGCTGGGTGGGGAGCTGGGGAGCCAGCCGCGGCGGGGATTTCGGCAACCGTCCTGGTTAGGTGACCGTATAGGTACCTAGGGCAGGACGGGTCGCGAGATATCCAGCCCCGCTGGCCTCCCCAGCCTCCCCACCCAGCCGCAGTTCGATCCCTAGCGGGCGAGCACGGCCACGGCGCCGCCCGGGCCGCTGGCCCAGCACGTGCCGTGCACGCAGTCCACCGCGTCGTAGGGCGCGGTGTCGAACGCCGTCCAGCGCCGCGCGCCGTCGAAGCTGACGTCGGAGCCCGTCGGACCCACGGCGATCAGGGTGTCGCCGAGCCAGTCGACGCCGGAGCGGTAGCCGGAGAGGTCTCCCCCGCCGCGCCAGGTGCGCCCGCCGTCGCGGCTGAAGCCCGACGCATCGGCGCCGTTCTCGGGCGCCAGGAAGTCGCCGCCCACCATCACGCCCTCACGCGGGTTGCGGAACGCGAGCGAGAACACGCCGCCGGCGTCGGAGGCGGGGATCGGCGCGGTGACGACCTTCCAGGTGAGGCCGCCGTCGTGCGAGCGGAAGACGCGCGAGGCGCCGCCGCCGCTCGCGAACCAGGCGTCGTGCCCGCTGATGACCAGGCAGGTGCCGCTGGCGGCGAACGCGAACTCGCCGGCGATGGCGTCGGGCATGCCGTCGTTCGGCAGCACGTGCCAGCTGCGGCCGCCGTCATCCGTCGCGGCGATCCGGAACCTCCCGTCGACGGGGTCGCTGAGCGCGAGGCCGCGGCGGCCGCCGTCGTAGAAGTCCATGCAGTCGTAGAACGCGTTCGGGTCGTCGTTGACGAAGGCGAGCTTCCAGCTGCGGCCGCCGTCGGTCGTGGTGTAGATCCGCGACGCGTCGCCAACGCCGATCGCCAGCACGCTGGCGCGCCGCTCGTCCTGCGCCTCGACGTCGCGGAACAGCAGCCCAGCGGTGTCCGGCGGCGAGACGTCCTTCCACGTGCGGCCGCCGTCGGTGGTGCGGAGGACCTCGCCGTCGCTGCCGCCGACCCACGCGATGCGCTTGTCGACGGCGTCGAGTCCGCGGTACTGCTGGTCCGAGCCGGTCGGCACCGGCTTCCAGCGCGGCTTGCGCTCGTCCGCCGCCGCCGCCGCGGGCAGCAGCAGGGCGAGCACGAGCAGCGGGACGGCGCTCCAACGCATCGCTGGACTCCCTGCCCGCGGCTCCGCTGCCACAAACCGGCAGAATCCACGTTGCGTGAGCTCGTACTTCGACTATCCGACCGACGACGCGCCCGACGGCGATCCGACGTTCCTGGCCGAGCGCGGCGAGGCCGACTGGGCGGTCGTGCTCGGCCACACCGAGACGCGGCGCTTCTCGGCCGGCGAGGAGGTGATCCGCGCGGGCGACGACGACCGCGCGCTGTACCTGCTGACGGCCGGCAGCCTCGCGGTCGCGTCCGGCGCCGCGTTCCGCACGATCGACGCGCCGTCGGTCGTCGGCGAGGTCGCGTTCCTCGACGGCGGCAGGCGCTCGCTCACGCTCGTCGCAACGACCGACGGCGAGCTGCGCCGCCTGAGCCTCGACTCGTTCGAGGCGCTGGCCGGGCGCCACCCCGAGCTCGCCCGCGCGATGCTGTTCGACCTCGGGAAGATCGTCTCGCTGCGCCTGCGCTTCCTGACCGAGCTGATCGAGGACGGAGTGAGCTGATGGGCGCGGGCCGAGCCGTCGACCCGTTCCCCAACTTCACCCAGGTCCGAGACCCCGTCCCCCAGCCGGTCTGGCGCGCCGCGCGGGTCGCCTCGGTCCTCGCCACGCTCGGCGTCTGCGCGCTGCTCGTCGCCGACCCCGACACCGGGCTGGACCTGTGGTGGGAGCTGCTGGTGCCGCTGCTGCCGCTCGTCTGGTTCGTCGCGCCCGGGCTGTGGCGCAACGTCTGCCCGCTCGCCGCCACGAACCAGATCCCGCGCGTGCTCGGCTTCACGCGCGGCCGCACGGCAGCGGCGTGGTTCCGCACGTACGCGCCGCTGGCCGGCATCGCGATCTTCCTCGCTTCCGTCTTCCTGCGCCCGTCCGTCTTCGAGGACAGCGGCGCCGCGACCGCCGCCCTGATCGGCGGCGCGCTGGTCGCCGCCTTCGCCGGCGGCTTCGTCCTCAAGGGCAAGAGCGGCTGGTGCTCCTCGCTGTGCCCGATGCTGCCGGTGCAGCGCATGTACGGCCAGACGCCGTTCGCCAACGTGCCGAACTCGCACTGCCGGCCGTGCCTGGGCTGCACGAAGAACTGCTTCGACTTCAACCCGAAGGTCGCGTTCCTCGCCGACGTGCACGACGGCGACCGCCAGTGGAGCACGACGCGCAAGCTCTTCACCGCCGCCTTCCCGGGTCTGGTGATCGCCTTCTTCACGGAGCAGGACGCCGCGGTGATGGCGCTCGCCGTCGCGGCCAGCGCGGGATCGTTCGTCGCGCTCGAGGCGCTCCTGCCGGCCAGCACGCCGAAGCTCGCCGCCCTCTACGGCGCCGCGGCGATCAACCTCTTCTACTGGTGGGCCGCCCCCGGCCCGGACTGGATCGCGTGGCCGCTGCGCGCCGCCGTGCTCGCCCTCACCGTCGTCTGGCTCCGGCGCACGTTCGCCAAGGAGCGGGTCTTCCTCGAGCGCCAGGGTCTGCCGGCGCCGCCGCGGATGGCCGCGCGGCTCGGTCTCGGGATGCGCGCCGCGCTGCGCGCCGCCCAGGAGATCGAGGTGACCTTCGACGACGGGCCGCGGATCGTCGCCAGGCCCGGCATGCCGCTGCTGGACCTGGCGGAGACCGACGACCAGCCGATCGAGGCGGGCTGCCGGATGGGGGTCTGCGGCGCCGATCCGGTCTGCATCGTCGGCGGGATGGAGAACCTCTCCCCCGTCGGCGGCGACGAGAAGGCGACGCTCGAGCGGCTCGGCCTCGATCCCGCGCACAACCGGATGGCCTGCTGCGCGCGCGTCCAGGGCCCGGTGAAGGTCTCGATGACCCCGCGCCGCGACTCCAACGTCGTCGTGTCGATCGACTTCCCGTTCGACCCGGCCGTCGAGCGCGTGGTGGTGCTCGGCAACGGGATCGCGGGCGTGACCGCCGCCGACCACGTGCGCCGCCGCCATCCGGACTGCGCGATCGACGTCGTCGCCGCCGAGCCGCACCCGCTCTACAACCGCATGGGCATCTCGCGGCTGATCTACGGCCGCTCGGCGATGGTCGGCCTGCACCTGCTGCCCGACGCCTGGTACGACGACAACCGCATCACCTGCTGGCTCAACACGCGCGCGCAGGAGATCGACCGCGAGGCCGGCGAGGTGCTGCTCGGGACCGGCGAGCGGCTGCCGTTCGACCGGCTGATCCTCGCCATCGGCTCCGAGGCGCACGTGCCGGACATCCCCGGCTTCGGCGGCGAGGGCACGTTCGTGCTGCGCACGGCGTCGGACGCGCTCGGGATCCGCGAGTACGTCCAGCGGGCGGGCGCGCGGACCGCGGTGGTGGCGGGCGGCGGGCTGCTCGGGCTCGAGGCCGCCTACGCGCTGCACAAGCTCGGCGTCAGCCCGACCGTGCTCGAGCGCGGCGGCTGGCTGCTCCGGCGCCAGCTCGACGAGCGCGCCGGCGAGCTGCTGCGCTCCTACCTGGCGAACCTCGGGATCGAGGTGCTGCTCGAAGCCGAGACCGCCGCGCTCGACGGGCGCGCCGTCGAGCTCACCGACGGCCGCCGCCTGACCGCCGACGCGTTCCTGCTCGCGGCCGGGATCGCGCCGTCGGTCGAGGTCGCGCGGCGGGCCGGGCTCGACGTGTCGCGCGGCGTGCTGGTGGACGACGAGCTGCGCACGTCGGACCCGCGGATCCTGGCCGCCGGCGACATCGTCGAGTGGCGCGGCTCGATCCTCGGCCTGTGGCCGGTGGCCGTCGACCAGGCCGAGGTGGCGGCCGAGAACGCGGTCGGCGGGTCGCGGCAGTATGCGGGCACGGTCCCGGTGACGATGCTCAAGGTGGTCGGCGTCGAGCTGCTCTCGATCGGCGCCATCGACGGCCCGCGCGAGCTGGTGGACGCCGACCCGGAGTCGCTGCGCTACCGCAAGCTCGTGCTCGACGACGACGACCGCGCGATCGGCGCGATCCTGCTCGGCCATCCGGAGCAGGCACAGGCGGTGACGGCCGCGGTCAAGGGCTCGCGGCCGCTCGGCGAGCTGACCGGCTGGGAGACGATTCCGGCATGACCGAGGCGGAGATCCTCGGACGAGGCGAGCGGGGCGCCGGAGGCGGCGTGGGGGTCCTGGCGCCTTCACCGGAAATATTCCGGTCAAGGCGCCATCCACCGGCCCGATGGCGCCTTGACGTCGCGGATATCGACGTCAAAGCGCCAGGGACCGCGGGCGCGGCAGGCTCCCTCGCCTCCCCACCCAGCCGCAGTTGACGGTCGCGCGGCTACTGTCCGCCCATGCTCGTCGCCGTCTTCGGTGACGCCCACGCCCACGGCGAGGCGCTCGACGCCGTCGTCGGCGCCGCGGAGCAGAGCGGCGCCGAGCAGCTCTGGTCGCTCGGGGACATGATCGGCGCGCGGGCCGGACCCGGAGCGCGTCGTGGCGCGCACCCGCGAGCGGTGCGCCGTCGCGCTGATGGGCAACCACGACTACGGCGCGACCGGCTCCGCCGACCCGCTGCGCTTCGGCGAGCCGGGCTCCGCCGCGGTCCGCTCGATCGAGCTGGCCGCCGAGCGGCTCCCCGCCGACGACCTCGCGTGGATGCGATCGCGCCGGCCGGCCGCGCGCCGCGACGGCGTGCAGTGCTGGCACGGCGGCCCGCGCAACCCCGTCCACGAGTACGTCGGGCCGTCCAACGCGGCGGCCTGTCTGGCCGTCCAGCGCGCCGAGCTCGGCCTCGTCGCCCACACGCACGTCGCGGCCGCCTTCCAGCAGACGCCGCGCGGCGCGCGGGCGGCCCGGATCGTGCCGGATGAGCCGCTCGACATCTCCGCCGGCAAGTGGCTGCTCAACCCAGGTGCCGTCGGCGCGCCCGCGCCGTCGCGGCTCGGCTGGTGGAACGCGCTCGACGCGCAGGCGGCCGCCTACTGGCTCGAGCTCGACCTCGGCGCGCGCACCGCGACCTGGCGGCTCGCCGCTTACGACCCGGCACCGGCGCGTGCCCGCGCCCGCGAGCTCGGGCTCGACGACTGACCGAGCAGCAGCGCGGGCGAACGTCAGGACGGGGAGTTTCGTGCAATTGAACACCGCCGTACACCGCGAATTGCACGTTATGTCCCTAGACGGAGCATTTCGTGCAATCGGCGTTGTACGCCCGCGTTCAATTGCACGTTATTCCCCGCGCACCCGCCGGCACCCCAGCCGCCCTACCCAGCAAGCAGTTGACGTTCTCCGGCCCGGCCGCAACCTCGCGATAGCGCTTCGGGCTGACGCCGCGCACGCGCTTGAACGCGGCGCTGAGCGCGAACGGCGTGCCGTAGCCGACCTGGTCGGCGACGGAGGCGATCGTGGCGCCCGGCTCGCGCAGCAGGTCGGCGGCGAGCGCGATCCGCCAGCCGGTCAGGAACGTCATCGGCGGCTCGCCGACCAGCGCGTGGAAGCGGCGGGCCAGCGCGGCCCGCGAGACGCCGCTCTCGCGCGCCAGCTCGGCGACCGTCCACGGCCGCGCGGGGTCGTGGTGGAGCAGCCGCAGCGCGTGGCCGACCACGGGGTCGCCCGACGCCCGGTACCAGCCCGGAGCCTGCGACTCAGGGCGCGCGAACCAGGCGCGCAGGACCGCGATCAGCAGCAGGTCGAGCAGCCGGTCGAGCACGGCCTCCTGCCCGGGCTCGTCCTTGACGATCTCGTCGGACAGCAGCGGGATCACCGGGCAGTCCCACTCGTCCTCGCGCAGCGCGAGCGATGCCGGCAACAGCCGCAGCAGGCGCCCGCTGACCTCGCTGTGCAGCTCGTAGGTGCCGGTCAGCATGACCGTCTCGCCGTCATCCGCGTTGCCCCAGGTGCGCACGCCGAGGTCGCGCATCAGCTTCAGCTCCACGCCGTCCGGCGTCGTGCAGCGCTGGCCCGGCTCGATGATCGCCTGCGGCGCCGTCGACGGGTCGTCGGCGACCGTGTACGGATCCGGGCCGCGCATGACGGCGACGTCGCCGCTGCGCAGGCACACGGCGTCGCCGGCCTCGGGGACCAGCCACGCCTCGCCGCGGACGATCGCGATCACGGTGAGCGGCGCCTCGTCCCGGATCCGCAGCGACCACGGCGGGTTCATGCTCGAGCGCAGCAGGAACGCCTCGTGGGCGCGAGGTCCGTCGAGCAGGCCGGCCAGTGCGTCCATGCCGACAGCTTAGACGATCGCGTATGCATTTGCGCGTTCTGCCCATGGACAGTCTCAAGAATCAGCGGTTGACTGTCGGGCATGATCTCCCCCGGCCAGACGCTCGAGAACCCGGTCACGGGCGAGCGCTTCACCTTCACCGACACCGCGGCCACCACCGGCGGCGAGCTGCTCGCGTTCGAGCTCGGCCTGCGCCCCGGCGGCGCCGTCCCGATCCCGCACGTCCACCCGATCCAGACCGAGCGCTTCGAGGTCGTCGCCGGCCGCATGCGCTTCCGCGTCGGCCTGCGCACGCGCATCGCCGGTCCCGGCGACGTCGTCGAGGTCGCCCCCCGCGTCATCCACTCGTTCGCCAACGCCGGCGACGAGGAGGCCCGCGTGCTCGTCGAGGTCCGCCCGGCGCTCGCGATGGAGCAGATGCTGGCCGAGGTCGTCGCGATGGCGGAGGCCGGCCGGATGACGCGGCGCGGCCTGCCGCGCAATCTGCGCGACCTCGCCCGCCTGGCGCGCAAGTACGACCGCGAGGCGCACGCGCCGCTGCTGAGCGCCGGCGTTCAGCGCCTGCTGCTGGCGCCGCTGGCGGCTTGATCATGGCCGTCCTCCAGGGCATCGCGCTCGTCGCGGCCACGATGACCATGGGGCTGATGGCGGGCGTCTTCGGCCTCTACGCCCACACGATCATGCCCGGCCTGCGCGGCACGGACGACCGCACGTTCGTCGTCGCGTTCCAGGCGATCGACCGGGCGATCATCAACCCGCTGTTCATGCTGTGGTTCTTCGGCGCGCTGGTGCTCGCCGGCGCCGCGGCGGCGCTGCTCGGCGGCGAGGGCTCGGTGCTGCCGTGGATCGCGGCCGCGTTCGTGCTCTACCTGGCCGTGGTCGTGATCACGGTCGCCGTCCACCTGCCGCTCAACGACGCGCTCAAGGCAGCGACGGACCCGGACGTGGCGGCGGTCCGCGAGCGGTTCCACGAGGCGCGCTGGGTGGCCTGGAACGTGGTCCGGGTCGTGCTCTCCACGACCGCGTTCGGCTGCCTCGCCTGGGCACTCGCGCAGTACGGACGGACGGTCCTGGCCTGACGAGCGTTGCTCAGGTTGGCGACAGCCGCGCAGCGAGCCCGTCGCGGACTTGCTCCAGATCGGCGCCGAGCGCGCGCAGGGTCCGCGCGGCGCCACCGTCGGGATCCTCGAGCGCGCTGCCCAGCACGTCCTCGACCTCGACTCCGCGCCCGCCGCGCGCCCGGACCTCGCGCGCCGCCGTCTCGAGGAACGTCAGCAGGTCGCCCGTCTCGGGCGCGCGGCGGAAGAGCTTGGCGCGCGGCGACGCCGCGTCGACCTGGGTGCGCGCCCGCGTCGAGCGTGACGCCGGCGGACCGGAGCAGGCCGGCCGCCGGCAGGTCGTCGGCGCGCAGGACGGCGAGCACGATGTGCTCGCTCCCCACTACGCTCGCACCGAGGGCAGCCGCCTCATCGCGGGCGTACTGGATGATCCGCCCGACATCGGGCGCGGTCAGCAGCGCCGGCTCGGCCGGCGCGAGCCCGCGGAAGCGCCGGTGGACCGCCTGGCGCGACAGGCCGAGGTCGCGGGCGATCGCCGCGATAGGACGTCCCCTCGGCGAGCGCCTGCGCAACCTGGCGGCGCTGGAAGTCGTCGAGCTCGCGCTGGAGCGCGCCCAGCCGGCGCAGCGCCGCCCTCGGAGTCGCCGCGCCCGCGACCTCGGCCGCGAGCTCTGCGAGCTTCGTGGATCCCTCCATCAAGACAGACAACGCGCGAGCGCGGCCAAGGTCGGAACGTCAGGTGCAGTTGACGCCGAGCCGCTCTCCCCGGTGGGTCGTTTCGCCGGCCGCGAGACGCGGGAAGGCCCGCGGCAGTCAACCACCGAGGAAGGGGAACCTCTTGTCACGTATCCGTCTGGCCGCCGCGGCGGCCACGCTCTCGTGCGTTCTGATGCTGGGCGTCACGTCCACCGCCGGCGCGCAGACCGCCACGCAGGATCTGACCAAGCGAATCGATGTCACCGGCACCGCCAAGAACGGAAAGCAGTTCAAGGGCACGTACACGATCAACCGCTTCATCTCACGCGGCGATCAGGTGCTGGCAGTCGGCAAGCTCACGGGGCGGCTCAAGAATCGCCGCGTCAGCCGTCGCGGTGTGCGCATGCCTGTCACGGGCTTCACCAACCAGGGCGCCGCAGCTCAGAGCGCCCAGGTCGTGTGCCCCGTCTTGACGCTCACGCTCGGGCCGCTCGACCTGAATCTGCTCGGTCTGCGAATCCAGCTCAACCAGGTCAACCTGCGCATCACGGCCATCCCGAGCCCGCTGCCGGGCAGCGGTCTGCTCGGCGACCTCCTGTGCGGGCTGTCCAACCTCCTGAACCCGCAAGGGCTGCTGGGGAACAACCTGGCGGCCGTGCTCAACGCGCTGCTCGCGCTCGTACCAACAAGCCCGCAGGCGGCCGCGGCGGCAGGGCGCTAACCCGTCCCTGACGCGCCCTGTCACGGCCGGGACCGCCGATTGGCGGTCCCGGCCCCGGCCGCCGCTAGCGGGCGGTAGCCGGGCGGTAAGAGCCCGCGATGCAGCGGATGTCGTAGACCTCGGCCGGCCCGAGCCGCCAGCGACGGCACGCGACCGGCAGGCGCAGCACGGCCGGCTCTCCCCCGTCCAGGAGCCGGCGCACATAGCGGCCGTAGGGCAGCTCGCCGGACCGCCAGCGGACGCCGCCGCCGGCCTGCTCGCGCTCCACGGCGTCGCGCCGGACCCACAGGTAGTCCGCCCCGTAGCGCGTGCCCAGGTCGGCGATCGCCGCGCTCGAATTGCCGTAGTAGGCCCGCAGCGTCGCGAACATGCGCTCGCGGCCGCGGCGGAAGTAGTCGGCCTCATAGGCCGGCGCGAGCTGGGTGGAGATGACCACCGGCCGCCGCGCAGTCGCGGGCACGCACATCAGATCGCGCGGGTCGCCGGCGATGATCGCGTCCTTGGGCAGGCGCTTCAGCATGTACGTGGTCGCGGGCCGGTCCGGGCACGCGTTCCCCAGCGGCAGCCGGTCGGGCAGCACGAGCACGAGGCCGACGAGCAGCACGCCGGTCACCGCCGCGCCGGCCGCCGCCGACCTCAGCGCGAACGGGACCGCGGCCGCCGCCAGCACGAGGGCGATCGCGCCGATCAGCGCCATCGTCGCGACCGGTCTCGAAGGCTCGACCGGCGCCAGCGGGAACACGTAGACGGCGAACGCGCAGATCGCGACCGGTGAGGCCAGCAGGGCGAACGCGCGCACCGGGCCGCGCCTGGCAGCGAGCGCCCGCCACGTCGGCTCGAGCGTGACCGCCACCACGATCGCGAAGAACGCGAGCAGCGGATACGTGTAGCGGTGCGGGAGGTAGAGCTTGAACAGCACCGCCTGCGCGACCGCCCAGGCGCCGAGCGCCACCACGGGCAGCGCGAGCACCTCGCGCCGCAGCAGCCGCCAGTTTCCGGGGCGGACCAGCAGCAGCGTCAGGGCGGCGACGACGAGGATGCTGCCCGACGTGCGAAGGTCGAAGCCGCTGCGGTTCTGGCTCAGGTACTCGACGACCGACGGCGTGAAGAAGTGCAGCGACCCGTCGGCGCCGAACTCCGGGAACGCGCGCGCCTCGCCCGCCGTCATGCACGCGTGGCGCCCCGCCGGAGAGGAGCCGTGGGCCGAGCACGGCGACGGCCGCGAGGCCGAGCGACAGCGCCGCGTAGCCCGCGCGGCGGACGTCGATCCCCCGCCGGCCGATCGCCGACACGCACAGCACGCCGACGGCGAGCAGGGCCGCCGGCGGATAGAACAGCGCGCCGGCGGCCGCGACCAGCGCGGCCGCGAGCTGCTGGTTGCGCAGCGCCAGCAGCACCGTGAGCAGGACCACCGGGTGCACGAAGGCGCGCGGGAAGCCGCCGTAGAAGCGGTGGATCTCGAGCAGCACCAGGAACAGCCCGGCGCCGAGCCACGGCGCCGGCCGCCACGCCGTGTGCTCGCGCACGATCAGGAAGATCAGCCAGCCCGACAGCGCCATGAGGGCGACACCGACGAACTCGCCGAAGGCGATCGGATCGATCACCTCGCTCGCCACCCGGAACAGCGCCTCGTAGCCCTCCGGATAGCGCGACGAGTGCCGCAGCTCCGCGGTCAGCGGATCGTTGAACAACGCCGGATCGCGCCACTGCCGCATCCAGTACTGATGGACGAGCGCGTCCGCGGACAGGAACTCGGGACGCAGCAGCCGCCAGTTGGCGAGCAGAGCGGCAAGCACGCACGCCCCGAGGGCGGCAAGGCTCTCGCGGCGAGAGGCGCTCAAGCCATCGAGGCTACGACAGCGCGCGCAACGTTGTGAACAATCGCCACGCCCCGTTAACAAGTCGGGCACCCGCGACGCCCATCCTCTCGTCGCGATGCGGTCTGCGCTCACGACCCTCTTGCTCACGCTGCTCTTCGCGGCCCCCGCGGCGGCCGCGCCGAACGTCGTCGTCATCGAGACCGACGACCAGCGTGCGGACGACATGGTCGCGATGCCGCGCACGAACGCGCTGATCGGCGGCCAGGGCGTGAAGTTCGCGAACTCGTTCGTCTCGCACTCCGAGTGCTGCCCCTCCCGCGCGACGTTCCTCACCGGCCAGTACGCGCACAACCACGGTGTCCGGTCGACCGTGCCGCCGTTCGGCGGCTTGAAACGGCTCGACGGCTCGGAGACGCTCGCCGTCTGGCTGCGGCGGGCGGGCTACACGACCGGGATGGTCGGCAAGTACCTCAACGGCTACCGCGGCCGCGCCGTCCCGCCGGGCTGGACCGACTTCGAAGGCCTGCTCGGCCGCTTCACCTACCGCTTCTACGACTACACGCTGAACGCGAACGGCACGCTCGAGTCGCCGCCCGGCTACCAGACCGACGACATCACCGAGCGCTCGCTCGCGTTCATCCGCACGAGCTCGGAGCCGTTCTTCCTGTGGGTCAACTACGTCGCGCCGCACATCGGCCGTCCGCACGATCTCTCCGATCCGCGGGTCGTGTCGTCGACCGTGCCCGCCCTCCGCCACGCCGGGGCGTTCCTCGGCGCGCCGCTGCCGCGCACGCCCTCGTTCGACGAGGCCGACGTCTCCGACAAGCCGCCGCCCATCCGGCGCCGGATGCCGCTGAAGCAGTGGCGGATCGCGGCGCTGGCCGAGGCCCACCGGCAGCGACTCGCGTCGCTGCTCGCCGTCGACGAGGGCGTCGGGCGGATCGTGGACGCCCTGCACCAGACCGGCGAGCTCGGCGACACGCTGCTGATCTTCACCTCCGACAACGGGTTCATGCTCGGCGAGCACCGCGTCGCGAAGGGCAAGGTCCTGCCCTACGAGCCCTCGATCCGCGTGCCGCTGATGATGCGGGGGCCCGGCATCCCACCCGGCGGGAGGCGCGACGAGCTCGTGTGGAACGGCGACCTCGCCCCCACGATCCTCGACGCCGCCGGAGCCGGCGCGCCGTTCGCGCTCGACGGCGACTCGCTGCTGCGCCCGCTGCCCTCAGGTCGCGCGATCCTGCTCGAGGGCCCGCCCGTGCGCGGCACCAACGGGATGCCGCTGTTCACGGGCATCCGCACGGCGCGCTGGAAGTACGTCGAGTACGTCCGCGGCGCGACCGAGCTGTACGACCTGTGGGGCGACCCGGACGAGCTCGACAACCTCGCGCGGTCACCCGCGCTGCGCGGCGTGCGGGCGCGGCTCGCGCGGGCGCTCGATCAGCTCCGGGTCTGCGCCGGCGGCGGCTGCCGGTAGCCACACGCGCCGCACGTGCTCGATCACGTGCGTGCCCTCCGGCGCCTCGACGGCGACGACGCCGTCGGGCGGCGGCTCGCCCGCCGCCAGCGCGCGGAAGACGGCCTGCTCGCGCCGCTTGCGCGCGGTGCGCGGCGAGGCGTCGAAGTCGGTCGGCGACCAGTGGCCGAACTCGTCGCCGTCGAGGAACTTCAGCTCGACGCACGAGAACTCGGGCAGCGTCACGCTCTCGATCCCGGGCGGGAACATCGGCAGCTCCCACTCGAGCGCCTTGACGAAGCGGTAGCCGGGCCCGTTCGGCCACGCCCACGGCTCGCAGTTGCGCAGCGCCGTGTCGACGTACGCGAGGCGATCGGAGGCCACGTAGAGCCCGAGCCGCGGCACGCGCACGATCAGCTCCGCCGCCTCGAGCTGCCACGCCAGGTCGCGCAGGGCGGCGACGGCGAGGTCGGACAGCACCATGTCGCCGTCCCACTTGAGCGCGTAGGTCGTGCGCACGTGCGCGAACGACCAGTTGTAGAAGTAGGCCAGGCTGTGGACGGAGCTCTCGGGCGTCGCCAGGTGCTCGGCGCCGCAGCGCGCCACCGCAAACGGGTAGCTCACGATGTCCAGCTCGGCGCCGCCGATCTCACGCGCCACGCGCGCCGTGCCGTCGGTCGAGCCGTTGTCGATCACGACCACGCGGTCGGCCGCGCGCAGGAGCGGCGGCAGCGTCCACGGCAGCGCGCGCGCCTCGTCCTTGACGCGCACGATCGCGGTCAGCCCCGGGCGCAGCGGGCCCTCGTCCCAGCCCCAGCGCACGTTGAAGTCGCCGTGCCCTTCGAGGTTGCCGTTGACCGGCGTGCTCGCCGCCTTCGCGCGCGCCGCGAGCTGTGCCTCGGCGTTCTGCATGCGCTCGGCGCGCCGCTGCGAGAGGCGGTGCAGCTGCCCCAGCCGCACGTGCTGGTCGATCGTCCCGCGCAGCAGCGGCAGCACGACGTCCCACGACGTCGGCGATCCGCCGCGCGGCGGCCGCTCGTCATAGCCGAACGCCTCGAAGTCGGCGGCGAAGGAACGCCGCACCGTGTCGGCCGCCTCCGCGTCGTAGGCGTCCGGAGGCAGCTTCAGAGGGCTCGCGTTGCGCCGCGCGGCCGGCGCCGGCTCGGCGCCCACGTGCTCGTAGAGCAGCCGCATGGTGTCGCCCATCGACTCGGCGCGGCCCACGTGCGTGAGCGGCAGCTGCGAGCTGAGGTCGTGCTGGACGGCCCAGTGGACGTCCTCCGCCTCCCCCGCCCCCACGGCGGCGACGAAGCGCCGGAAGTCCTCCACGATCGCCCCGGCGTCCTCGGGCGCGCGCGGGAACCACGGCTGCTCGCCGTACTGCGCGACGAACCGCGGCTCGCGCAGCAGCAGCTTCGACACCCAGGCCGACCACAGCCGGTGCCAGGGGTCGCGCACGACGGTGAAGCGCAGCCAGTTGTCCTCCAGGATCCGCCGCCGTTCCTCGCCCTCGTACTGCGCGAACCGGTGGTCGGGCGCCCACGCGTTCATGTCGTGGACCGTCAGTGCGGCCGTCGGCTCGGGCAGCGTCGAGCCGTCGAAGTCCTCCGGCGTCATGCCGGCCAGCTCGGCCAGCGCCCACAGCACGCTCGTGCACGCCGCCTTCGGCATCGGAAGGAACAACACGCGCTGCTGCGGCAGGACGACAGTATGCGACCGCACGTGGGCAGCGAATGCGAGCACGCCGCGGGGACGTTAGGCACACCGGGCCACCGAGATGAAAATTTCTCGTGATCGTCACGATCTCGGTCGCGCGCCGTACCAGACTGCCGCGCATGCTCGATAGATCACTGGTGCTGGTGGCGGGATCCGGTCGCAGCGGGACGAGCCTGTTCTCGGGGATCATGAAGCGGCTCGGATACGCGGTCCCAGGGCCCGAGGTGCCGGCCGACGAGACGAACCCGCGCGGCTTCGGCGAGTCGCAGTGGGTGGTCGACTTCCACACGCGGCTGCTGCGGCGCGCCGGCGTCCAGGTCGCCGACGCGCGGCCGTCGGCGTGGGGCCAGACCGCCCGCGTCGGGCTCGACGCCGCCGTCGCGGCCGAGCTGCGCGACTGGCTCGCGGGCCAGTTCGCGGCCTCCGGTCACCTGATCGTCAAGGACCCGCGCATCTCGTGGTTCGCGCCGCTGTGGCGGCGATGTGCCGGCGAGCTCGGCGCCGAGCCGCGGTTCGTGACGATGCTGCGCCACCCGGCGGCGGTGATCGAGTCCAAGCAGCGCTCGTACGGCGGCCGCCAGGGCGACATCTCGCGCGCGGCCGGCTGGCTGAACCAGACGCTGTTCACCGAGCGCGCCACGCGCGAGTCGCCGCGGGCGTTCATCCGCTACGACGACCTGCTCGACGACTGGACTCACGCGGTCAGCCTCGCCGCCGAGACGCTCGACCTCGAGCTGGTCCGGACCGCCTCGCCGCAGACGATGCGCACGGTGCACGATTTCGTCGACCAGGGGCTGCGGCGCTCGCGCGGCGACTGGGACCGGCTCGCGCTGCCCGACCGGCTGCGCAGCCAGGCCGACGAGACGTGGCAGCTCGTGTCCCGCCTCGCCGGCGGCCACGACGGCGACGTGCGCGAGATCTGCGCGGAGCTCGACGCGCTGCGCGGCGCCTACATCGACCTCTACGCCGAGGCCGAGGCGTTCGCGCACTCGTCGATCGCCGCCTCGCGCGCGGCCTCGCCCGCCCGGAACGGGCAGCTCCCCGGCCCGGCGACGTGGCTGATCCGGCGCGTGCCCGTCCACTACAAGCGGCGGGTGCCCCCGCGGGTACGAGCGCGCGTCATCCGCTCGCTGAGGCGGCGCGCGATCGCGTAGCGTCTCGCCGCCATGAAGGCGGTCGTCCAGCAGCGGTACGGGTCGCCCGACGAGCTCGAGCTGCGGGACGTCGAGCCGCCGGCCGTCGCCGATGACGAGGTGCTGGTGCGCGTCCGCGCCGCGTCCGTCCACCCGGACGTCTGGCACGTCGTCACGGGCCGGCCGTACGCGCTGCGCCTGATGGGCAACGGCCTGCGCAGGCCGCGGAACCCGGTGCCCGGCACCGACATCGCGGGTGTGGTCGAGACGGTGGGCGCGGGCGTGACGCGCTTCCGGCCGGGCGACGAGGTGTTCGGCGAGACGTTCCGCGGCTACCAGTGGCGCAACGGCGGCGCCTACGCCGAGTACGTGGCGGTCCCCGAGGAGGTGCTGGCCCGCAAGCCGGCCAACGTCACGTTCGTGCAGGCGGCCGCCGTGCCGACGGCCGGCTTCATCGCGCTGACGAACCTGCGCGGACGGGCGAGCGTGCAGCCGGGCCGGAGGGTGCTGGTCAACGGCGCCGGCGGCGGCGTCGGCATGCTCGCCGTCCAGATCGCGAAGGCCCGCGGGGCGGACGTCACCGGCGTCGACCACGCCGACAAGCTCGACCTCGTGCTGTCGCTGGGCGCCGACCGCGCGCTCGACGCACGCGAGGACTTCACGCGCGCGGGCGATCGCTACGACCTCATCTTCGACGTCCCCGGCAACCACCCGTTCTCGGCCTGCCGGCGCGCGCTCACCCCGGCGGGCACGTATGTCCTGATCGGCCACGACGGCTTCGGCGGGCGCGCGCTGGCTCGGGAGCCTGCCGCGCTTCCTCGGCCTCGTCGCCCGGACGCCGTTCTCGCGCCACCTGGCGTTCGACTTCACGACGCCGAGCAAGCGCGAGACGATCGACGCGCTCGCCGAGCTGATCGAGTCGGGCGCCATCACGCCGGTCGTCGACCGCACGTTCGCGCTCGGCGAGGTCCCGGCGGCGATCCGCCACCTCGAGTCGGGACAGGCGCGCGGCAGGATCGTCATCGCGCTGTAGGCTCGGCCGATGGCCGGGCTGCTCGCATTCCTCGGCGTCGCCGTCGTGGTGATCGTGACGCCCGGGCAGGACACCGCGCTGACGGTCCGCAACACGCTCGCCGGCGGCCGCCGTGCCGGGGTCCGGACGGCGATCGGCGTCGTGACCGGCCAGGCGGTGTGGGCGCTCGCCGCCAGCGCCGGCGTCGCCGCGCTGCTCGTGGCCTCCGAGCCCGCCTTCGTGGCGCTCAAGCTGGCCGGTGCCGCGTACCTGGTCTACCTCGGCGCGCAGGCGCTGCTCGCCGCCGTCCGGCGGCGCCCGCTGCCCGCGCACGAGGCGAGCGCCGAGGCCGGCGGGCACGAGCTGCGACAGGGCCTGCTGAGCAACCTCGGCAACCCGAAGATGGCGGTGTTCTTCAGCAGCCTGCTGCCCCAGTTCGGCGACTCGTTCGCGGCGCTGCTCGGCCTCGGCCTGCTGTTCTGCGCGCTCACGCTGACGTGGCTGACCGCCTACGCGTTCGCGCTCGCCCGCGCGGGCGACGTGCTGCGCCGCCCGCGCGTGCGGCGGGCGATCGACGCGGTGACCGGCACGGCGCTGGTCGCGCTCGGCGTGCGTCTGGCCGCCGTCGATCGCTAGCTGTAGTTCCTGGGCACGTTGTTCCTCCGGCCGCCGTGGCCGACTAGCGAACGTCAACTGCGGCTGGGTGGGGCGGCGAGGCAGCGGCCGCGCCGGTATTCCTCGAAGCATCCTGTCCTGGTGGGGTCTGACCCCGCCTATCCAGAACGAATCCTGCCTAGGGGTCGTATAGCGACCCCTAGCCAGGATTCGACGCCGAAGCTCAGCCGCGCGGCCGGTTCCCCGGCCTCCCCACCCAGCCGCAGTTCGCCGACTGAACAACGTGCTCGGTACTTACAGCTAGCCGGCGCCCTGCTCGCGGAGCCAGCCGGCGAGCTCGTGCGCGCCGGAGCGCTCGGCGGCGCCGAGCGGCGTGAGGTCGTCGTGCCCGACCCAGCCGAGGTCGGCGCCGGCGTCGAGCATGCGCTCGGCGGCCTCGCGTCGGCCGCCGTGGCACGCCCACCAGAACGCGTTCGTGATGTCGCTGCGCGACGGACCGTCCGCGAGCAGCTGCTCGAGCCGCTCCGTCAAACCGAGCCCGGCGGCCTGCCAGAGGCCGGCGCCGGCGCCGTGCTCGATCAGGCGGCGCGCCGCGCGCCACTGGCCGAACGCGACGGCGTCGGACAGCGGGCCGCCGCCGTCGATCACCGAGCCCGGCGCGTCGACGTCGGCGCCGGCCGCGATCAGTGCGTCGAGCACCTCGACGTCGTCGCTGCTGGCCGCCCAGTGCAGCGGCGTCTCGGCGTGCGGGCCGCCGAAGGCCGCGTCGGTGTCGGCGCCCGCCGCCACGAGCGCCGCCACGGTCGCCGGCCCGTTCGGAAAGTGCCCGGGCCAGTCCGTCACCACGTGCAGCAGCGTGCGCTCGTGCCCGGACTCGTCGGTCAGCCTGACGGTCGCAAGCTGCGGATGCTCGGTCAGGAGGCGCTCGAGCGCGGGGACGTCGCCGGCGTGGATGGCCTCGACCGCCGCGACCGCGCGGGGATCGTCGGACGGGGCCACGCCGCGATCGTACACCGGGATCTGGGGCAGCGTTGGGCCTGAAGATCACCCGCGCGGGGTGTTGTGGGCACGCGCGGCGGCGTGGGATGTTTGCCGCACTGTGAGCGTCGGCCCGATCCAGATCGTGCTCGTGGGGTTCGAGACGACCGATCGCTTCCGCGGCGAGATCGCCCGCGAGCTGGCGGACCTGCGCGGCCGCGGGATGATCAGGGTGCTCGACGCGCGGCTGTTCAACCGTGCCGAGTCGGGACAGCTCACCGAGGTCGACCTCAACCCGGTGCTGGCCGACCCGCCGGCCAAGCCGGACCGGGCGATCGCGCATCTGCTCGGCGCCAACGGCGCGGGCGGAAACGGCGGCACGCGGACGCCGTCGGAGGCGTTCGCCGGGACCGTCGGCTTCGCGCTCGAGGACCTGCGCCGGCTGACCGACGAGATCGGTCCCGGCGATCACGCGGCGGTCGTGCTGATCGAGCACGTGTGGGCGGCGCGGCTGCGCGACGCCGTGCTCGACGCGGGCGGCCGGCTGCTCGGGCAGGGCTACCTGACGCCCGAGGTGGTGATGATCGTCGGCGCCGAGATCCAGGCCCGCGCCGAGGCAGAGGCCGCGATCGAGCTCGCGGAGGCGGCGCGCGGTGCCGCGCTCGTCGAGGCGCTCGAGACGTTCGCGTCGCGCGGCGGCGGCTCGATCGAGGAGCGCACGCGTGCGGCGACGCAGGTCGTGAAGACGCTGGTCGACAAGGGCTTCATCCACGAGCCCGAGGCGGCCGGCGCGATCGACGCGCTGACCGTCTCGGGACTGCTCGAGACCGCGATGGTGCAGGCGGCGGTCGCCGAGGCCGAGGACATGCTGGCCCGGCGAGGGCTGTCAGCGGCGGACGCCGGCAACGAGTAGGTACTCGCGCGTGTGCGCGATCTCGCCGTTGCGGCGGTAGTTGGTCTCGAAGAAGTCGACCCAGGCGCGGTGCAGCTCCTCGCGACGGTCGCCGGACGGCACCGCCAGCGTCGAGGTGTACTCGTGGCAGTCCAGCTCGAACCACTCGCCGAGCAGCTCGCGGACGTGCGCCTCCGCTCCATGGTCGAACGGGTTGCTCGGCGGCGGCGCCGGCTGGAACGGCGCCATCATCTTGAACATCCGCGCCAGGCCGCCGGTCGGCGTCCAGAGCGCCCGTCGGGGACGTCGAGGCGCTCGCAGTCGCCGACGCGGTAGTCGATCTCGTGGCCGAGCCCCGCCGCGCGATCGGCCGCCGTCGCGATCAGGGCGGGAGCGAGGTCGATGCCGGTCACGTCGGCGCCGCGCGCGTGGATGTCCGCGATGGTCTCGGTGACGCGCTGATAGGGGCCGGTGCCCCACATCACGCTCTGTCGCTGCTTGAGGTCTTCGTAGGCCATGGCCGCGAAGCTACGGACGCCCCGCGGGGGCCACATCTGTCAGATGACGTATTCGACGGACCTTCAGCGCAACACGGGCGGACGGCCGAGCGCGACGTCGCCGAGCAGGTCGTAGGCCCGGTTGGCGCCGAGCGGGTGCATGAAGCTCCCGGCCCGCACGTCCCGGTACGCGCGTGCGAGCGGGCTGCCGTTGAGGTAGCCCGCGCCGCCGGTGAGGGCGAGCGCGCGGTCGACGACCCGCGTGGCGGTCTCGTTGACGAACGTCTTCGCCGCCTGCGCCTCGGCGAACACCGCGATCAGGTCCTCGTCGGAGGCGTCGGCGGCCGGGTTGGCCTCGTACAGCTCGTCGATCAGCGACGCCCCGCGCGCGATCGTCGCGCGGCACGCGCCGAGCTCGATCACGTTCCCGGCGATCAGCATCCGCGCCCGCGCGTCGGGCTCGCCGCGCCGGGTCAGCCCGGCGGTGGCCGTGGCCACCGCCGCCTCGGCGATCCCGAGCGAGGCCGACGCGTGGAACAGCCCGGCGCTCAGGTTGCGGTCCATGAACGCCGCCGCGTCGCCGACCGCGAAGCCGCCGCGCAGCGCGGCCGGCGGCAGCTCGACGCCGTCGAAGCTGACGGAGTGGCTGCCGGAGGCGCGCATGCCGAGCGCGTCCCAGTCGTCGAGGATCTCGACGCCCGGCGTGTCGGCGGGGATCTGCGCGTAGCCGTAGCGCTCGTCGCCGGCCTCGTCGACGTAGGTGACGGCGGTGAGCAGCACCGTGGCGGCCGGCGACATCGTGCAGAACGCCTTATGGCCGTCGATGCGCCAGCCGTCGGGCGTGCGCGTCGCCGTCGTCTGCGGGCGCGTGAGGTCCTGGCTGCGCTCGCTGATCGCCGCGGCCATGACCACGCCGTCGCGGACGACGTCCTCCAGCCAGGCGCCGAACCGGCGCGCGCGCCGCTCGTCACCGGCGGCGACGGCGATCTGCCGCCGCCGCACGATGTTGAGCAGCAGGACGAGGTGCATGTTGACGCCGATCGCGACCGACGCGTCGCCGCGCGCCAGGCGGCTCGCCGCCACCACGAGGTCGTGCACGGACGCGACGCCGAGGCCGCCGTGCTCGACGGGGATCGGCGCGGTGAAGTACCCGGCGCGCATGAGCGCGCCGAGGCTCTCGTGGGGGAACGACCCGTCGCGGTCGTGGGCGGCGGCGCGGCTCGCGAGGTCCTCCGACAGCGTCTCGGCGAGGCCGACCAGGCGCGCGCCGGCGTCGGTCTTGGCAGTGAGCTCGAACACGTTCAGGCGGTGACTACGCCGACTTCGACCGGGACGCCGTGGCTGATCATGTCGAACACCGCCGACCGCGCCTTGGCCCGCTCGACGACCTCGCGCAGCTTCTCCGCCGGCGCGTCGCCGCGCACGCGGAACGTCACGCGGATGCGGTCGAAGCCGTTGCGGACCTCGTCGGAGAGGCCGAGGCAGCCGCGCACGTCCATGTCGCCCTCGAGCGCCGACTCGACCTCGATCAGCCGCACGCCGCGCGCCGCGGCGACGTAGACGAGCGTCGTGGTCAGGCAGGCGGCGAGCGCGTGCAGCAGGTACTCGGCGGGGTTCGCGCCGGTGTCGGTGCCGAGCAGGATCGCCGGCTCGCCGGCGTCGATCTCGAACGGCTCCTCGCGTGTGACGTCCTCCTGGCCGGCGCCGTAGAAGCCGTGGATCGTCGAGCGGTTGTGGGAGCCGTCGATCCAGTGGTTGCGGGCGCGGAACTGGAAGATGCCGAGCTCGGGGTTGGCCTTGATGGCGTCGAGCGTGCCGTACATCTGCTCGCTGTCGACGCCGTTGCGGACGCGGTCGAGGACCTTCGTCATTTGGGGGGCTCCTTCGGGGAGGGGGAAGTGCACGAGGGAGCAGATCGCCACCCGGTTGACGTTCGGTAAATCCCCAGTAGCTGGAGCCTGATCACTGCTCCAACGCCTCGCGCAGGTCCGGCAGGCCGCCCGAGAGGTTCTCGCGCACGCGCTGGGCGGCGTCGGCGTGGTCGCCGCGCTCGAGCGCCTCGATGATGCCCGTCGTGCTGGGCGACGGAGCGCTCGATCCGCACCGGCTCGCGCATGTAGACGCGCTCGTAGCGCAGCAGCGCGCGCCGCACCGGGTCGAGCGCCGCCAGCAGGTGCTCGTTGGCGCAGCCCGCGGTGAGCGTGCGGTGGAAGTCGTCGTCGGCCGTGATCGCCGCCGACGGGTCGCCGACGGCGGCGCGGAGCCGCTCGTTGGCGGACCGCAGCGCATCGAGCGCCGTGCCGTCGAGCGGCGGCATCTGCCGGACCGCCAGGCTCTCGAGCACGACGACGGTCGGGTAGAGGCGGCGCGCCTCGGCGACTGCCAGCGGCGCGGCGCGGAACGAGCCGTCGGCGTCACGCTCGACGAGGCCCTCGCTCTCGAGCGCGGCCAGCGTGGCCGCAGCCGCCTCGATCGCGACGCCGAGCCGCGCGGCCACCGCCTCGACGTCGCGCGCCTCGCCGGGACCGAGGACGCCGACCAGCACGCGGGCGTGGAGCTCGTGCTCGCGCTGCCCCGACTGGCCGGCGAGCTCGGCGGCCCAGGCCAGCACCGACGGCAGCGCGACGCCCGACAGCTGCTCGGCCGTCGGCACCTGGTCCCACAGCTCGAGCACGCGCTCGACGTGCCGCAGCGCCTCGGTCAGGCCGGACACGGCCTCGGCCTCGCGCGCGGCCCGCAGCGACGCGCCGAGCGCCTCGACCGGCCGCCCGGCGGCGGCCCAGTGCTGCGCCGCCTCGGCGGCGGCCGCTCCGCCCGGCGCCTCGGTGAGCGTGCGCGCAAGCCGCTCGTGCACCACCTCGCGCTCGCCCGGCAGCAGCGTCCCGTAGACCGCCTCGGCGAACAGCGCGTGGCGGAAGCGGAAGGTGCTCGCGGCCTGGTCGGCGACGAGCACGTCGTGCTCGACGGCGTCGCGCAGCGCGCCCGCCAGCTCGAGCTCGCCGAGCGGCGTCACCGCGGCGAGCAGCCCGTAGGAGACGTCGCGGCCGGCCGCGGCGGCCACCCGCAGGACGGAGGCGGCGTCGCGGCCCAGGACCGCGATGTGGCCGAGCAGCGCGTCGCGCAGGACCGGCGGCAGCGCGGTCTCGCCGCGCGCCGCGGCGGCCAGCAGCTCGCGCGCGAAGAACGGGTTCCCCTCCGACCGCGACGGCGATCCCCGCCACCAGATCGGGCGGCAGCGGCGCGGCGCTGCTCGCCGCGACCAGCGCCTCGATCTCGTGCGGTGGAGCGGCTCGAGCGCCAGCGTCTGCGCAGCGCCGGCGGACACGAGCCCGGTCGCGAGGCGGTACAGGTGATCGCCCGGGCGCACCTCGTCGCTGCGGTAGGTCGCGACGAGCAGGACCCGCCGCTGCTGGATCGCGTGCCCGAGGAAGGCGACGAGGTCGAGCGTCGACTCGTCGGCCCACTGGAGGTCCTCGAGCACGAGCAGCACCGGCTCGGCGGCGCCGAGGTGCCCGAGCACCGCGAGCACCTCCTCGAACAGCGCCAGCCGCGACGCGGCGGGCGCGCCGGCGTCGCCGTTCGCCAGGTCGGGCACGAGCCGCGGCAGCTCGCGCAGCTTCGGCGCGATGCCGGCGAGCGCCGGCGAGCCGCCCAGCGGCCGCAGCGCGTCGACGAGCGGCAGGTACGAGACGCCGGTGCCGACGAGCTGGATGCAGCGGCCGGACAGCACCGTCGCGCCGCGGGCGCTCGCGCGCGCGGCCAGCTCGGCCGTCAGGCGCGTCTTCCCGAGCCCGGCGCGCCCGGCCACGAACACCGACGCCCCGGCGCCCGAGGCGGCGGCGTCGAGCGCGGCCTCGAGCCGGGCGAGCTCGCCGGCGCGGCCGACGAAGCCGTCCCGCCGCGGGCCGCGCGCCCGCGGCGTTGGCGCGGCGCCATCGAGCTCGAGTCGCGGGTCCTGGTTGAGGATCTGCCGCTGGAGCGCCTTCAGCGCGGCCGACGGCTCGATGCCGAGCTCGTCGTCGAGCTGGCTGCGGAAGCGCGCGTACGCCGCCAGCGCCTCGGCCTGACGGCCCGCCCGGTACAGCGCCAGCGTGAGCTGCCGGTGCAGCGACTCGCGCAGCGGGTGGCGGGCGACGAGCAGCTCGAGCTCGCCGACCACGTCCGCGTGCAGCCCGCGAGCGACGTCGGCCTCGATGCGCTCCTCGAGGCAGGCGAGCCGCAGCTCCTCGAGGTGGGCCGCCTCGGCGCCCGCGAACGGCTCCGTGAACTCGGCCAGCGCGGGGCCGCGCCACAGCGCCAGCGCCTCGCGCAGGCGCGCCGACGCTGTCTCGGGATCGCCGGCGGCGAGCGCGGCGCGGCCATCCGCGCGCAGTTGGGCGAAGCGCGTAGCGTCGACGGCCTCGGGCTCGATCTCGATCAGGTAGCCCGGCGGGCGCGTTTGCAGGACGCCCGCGGGCAGCACCTTGCGCAGCTGCGAGACGTAGATCTGCACCATCTTGGCCGCCGAGTCGGGGACCTCGTCGCCCCACAGGTCGTCGACCAGCCGCTGGACGGCGACCGTGCGGTTGGCGTCGAGCGCGAGGCGGGCGAGCAGGGCACGCGGCTTGCGGCCGCCGAGCGGCAGCGCCGTGGTGCCGTCGATGGCCTCGAGCGGGCCCAGGACCCGTAGCTCCATTGCGACCTCGCGGCAAAGCTACCAGTGCGGGCCGGTGGAGCCGAGACCGAGTTAGGCTACCCTAACTCGAATGGCCGACCGCACGCCGCGGCGGGCTCGCGTCCTCGAGACGCGCCCGCTCACGCCGCAGATGATCCGGGTTGTGCTCGGCGGTCCGGAGCTCGAGGGCTTCGGCGCCGGCGCGTTCACCGACCAATACGTCAAGCTCCGGATCACGCCGCCCGGCGCCTCCGAGCCGCGCACGCGCACCTACACGGTGCGCGACTGGGATGCCGACCGCGGACAGCTGACGATCGACTTCGTGCACCACGGCGACAGCGGCGTGGCCGGGCCGTGGGCGGTCGCCGCCCGGCCCGGCGACGAGCTCCTGCTGCTCGGCCCGGGCGGCGCGTACACGCCCGACCCGGAGGCCGGCTGGCACCTGATGGCGGGCGACGCGAGCCGTCATCCCCGCCATCGCCGCCTCGCTCGCGCGCGTGCCCGCGGGCGCGCCCGTGCACGCGCTGATCGAGGTCGACGGCCCCGAGGAGGAGCAGCCGCTCGAGACGCCGGGCGAGTTGCGCCTGGTGTGGCTGCACGGGCGCGACCTGCTCCCGGCGGCGGTCGAGGCACTCGACTTCCCGGCCGGAAGCGTGCACGCGTTCGTCCACGGCGAGGCGAGCACGGTGCGCGCGATCCGCCGCCACCTGCTGGTCGACCGCGGGCTCCCGCGGGATGCGCTCTCGATCTCCGGCTACTGGAAGCGCGACCGGACCGAGGAGGGCTGGCGCGAGGACAAGCCGGAGTGGAACCGGCTGGTCGAGCTCGACGCCGTCGCCTAGAACGTCAACTGCGGCTGGGTGGGGCGGCGAGGGTTTCCGCCGCGTCGGTGGTCTCTGGCGCCTTGGACGTCGATATCGACGACGTCAAAGCGCCATCGGCTCCCTCGCCCCCCACTCAAGCTCGCAGTTCGCCGAGCCCGCTGGACGCCTAGCCGAACCGCCGCCCGCGGACGAATGTCCGGCCTCCAAACTAAACCACCAGCCAGTGGTGGTCCGGGCGCTCAGCACCGATGCTGGACCGATGCATCCGTCCGTTCGCCGCACCTTCAAGGTGCTCGCTCCCGTCGTGGCCATGCTGGGTCTGCTGGCCGTCCCGTCCGCCGCGTCTGCTGTCGACTTCGGAAAGGTCCGTGGCTGGTGGCCCCTCAACGAGGGCCGCGGCCAGACCGTCTACGACTGGTCCAGCTACCGCAACCACGGCACGCTCGGCTCCACGCCGGGCGCCGACGCCAATGACCCCGCCTGGATCAAGGGCATCTTCTGGGGCTCCGGCCTCAACTTCGGTGGCGACGACTTCGTCGCGATCCCCGACTCGAACGCGCTCGAGCCGCAGCAGTTCACGCTCTCGCTGTGGACCCGCGCCCCGCAGTCGCCGGGCCCGTTCAACTACCTGATCGCCAAGGGCAGCCTCAACTGCGTGGCCGCCTCGTACGGGATCTGGACCGGCAACAACGGCGGCATCGACTTCTACGTCTGGAACGGCGGCGACCTGGTGCGCGCCGCGGGCACCACGAACGGGATCTGGGACGGGCGCTGGCACAACGTCACGGCGACCTGGGACGGGAGCAACGCACGGCTCTACCTCGACGGCAAGAGCCTCGGCGAGACCCCGCCGCGCCCGACCGAGATCCCCTACGACTCGCAGCCGGACGGCACCACCTCGTTCGGCGGCTACCGCGGCAGCTGCGACCTGCTGTTCAGCGGCGACCTCGACCAGGTCATGATGTTCGACAAGGTGCTGCCGGTCGAGCAGATCTGGCAGCGCTGGGGCTTCATCCTCAACCGCCCCACGTACGAGTAGGCGAGCGACCGCCGTCCCGCCGGACCGCGAGCACATCGCGGTCCGGCGGGCAGCGGTGGCCTACGGCAGCCGCCGGCTGAGATCGACGTAGCGGTAGCGCCTGCCGTCGACCTCCGAGATCTGGACGGCGGCCCGGTAGCCGCCCGCCCGGGTGGTGAACGTGCGGGTCTGGACGTCCATCCGCCGCTCCGAGGGGCCGCCGTCGAACGCCTCGGCCAGCACGCGGCCGTCGGGCACCCGCGGGTCGAGGCCCTCGAGCGCGAGCAGCGTCGGCGCGATGTCGACGTTGCCGGCCGGCGCCTCGCGCAGCACGAGCCGGTCCTTGATGTCCGCGCCCCACGCGATGAACGTGTTCCGGATGTCCCACGGGCTGAAGCTCCCGTGCCCGCTGCCCGGGCCGGTGGCGCCGCCGCCCGCGTTGCCCGAGGTGCCGGGCACGCCGAACGGGTTGCGCTCGCTCGACCACGGATACGTCACCACGATGTCGGCCCCGCGCTCGGGGTTGGCCTGGTGGATGAGCTCGAGCGAGAAGGTGCCGTCGACCCAGCCGTCCGACGGCGCGCGGCCGCCGTGCTCGGCGACGTGGCGGCCGCCGCGCGGGCGGTTGGCGGCGGTGTAGAGCGCGCCGGCCCACGGCTGGGCCTCGAGGAACTCCACGATCGCCTCGATCTTCGCGGGGTCGCGGTCCTGCACGTGGACCAGCGACGTGCCGCTGTTGGCCACCACCACGTCCTGCGATCCGGGCCCGGCCTTCAGCCCGGCGGCGATGAGCTCCTGGTCGAGGTTGATGTTGAACGTGTGCCACGAGAACCCGTGGTCGGAGACGACGAACAGGTTGGTCCGCCTGTGCAGCCCGAGCTGGCGCAGGCGATCGAGGATGAGGCCGATCTGGCGGTCGTCGTTGCAGATCGTCGCCAGCGCCTCGGGCGAGCCCGCGGCGTGCTCGTGCTGGGAGCCGTCCGGCTCGGTGAACCAGTTCAGGACCACGTCGGGGCGCAGGTCGCTCAGCACGTACTCGCGCAGCACGCGCTCGGTGTAGTCGACCTTCGCCGAGGCGTCGGGCTCGGTCGCGGTCGGCGGCGGTCCGAAGCGAGCGAAGATCTGGTCGCCGACCGAGGCCGGGTACGCGAACGGCCGCACCGCGCTCACGTCGCCGGCGTTGATCATCACGCCGGCTACGCGGGGAGCGCGCGGGTTGAGCAACAGCGTCCCGCCGGAGGAGCCGGACCCGATCGCCACGACCTTGCGACCGGCGGCGGCGAGACGCTCGGCGAGCGTCTTGACGAAGAGCATCCGGCCGCCGCTCACCTCGTCGAGCCGGATCATGTTCTCGGCGTTGCCGGTGCTGAACGGCGTGGCGGCGACCTCAGGCACGTACATCGAGTTGCCGACGACGCCGCTGCTCCCCGGATACGCGCCCGAGCCGAGCACGGTCGAGTTCACGCGCGTCACGGTGGGCACGGCCGAGTGGCTGTTGGTCCAGCTCACGCCCTCGCTGCGCAGGCGGTACAGGTTGGGGGTGTCGATCGGGTTGATCGAGTCGGGCCGGAGGCCGTCGAGCACGAAGACCATGTTCAGCTTGGCCTTCGAGCCGTGGTCGTGACCCGCCGCGGCGGCCGCCGGGACCAGGAGGGCCGCGGCGAGGGCGCCCGCGGCGAGCAGGCTCCTACGCGATGTGGTGGACATGGCGCCGGACGCTAGGAACGCCCCGCCGCGCCAGTGTTATCCCATCGGACACCCGGGCGTTCCCATCGGGTGAACGGCGCTACGGCTCGACGACGACCTTCAGTCCCTCCCGCTCCGCCGCGACCGCGAACGCCTCGGCCACGCGGTCCAGCGGGAAGCGGTGGGTGACGAGCGACTGGAGGTCGATCCCGCCGGCCGCGACGAGCCGCAGCGCGCGCGGGTAGACCTCCTTCATGCGGCGGACGAGCACGAGCGTGACGCCCTTGCGCCGCGCGATCGACGCCGAGAACGTGGTCTGATCGCCCGACGGGATCCCGGCGAGCACGACGCGGGCTCCCGGCCGCGCGGCGCGCAGCGCGAGGTCGACGGCCTCGTCGGTGCCCGCCGCCTCGAACGCGACGTCGACCTCCGGCCCGTCCCACGGCTCGTCCGGTCCGATCGCCACCTCGGCGCCGGCGCGGGTGGCGGCGGCGCGCCGGTGCGCGAGCGGGTCGACGGCGAGCGCGACGGTCGCGCCGGCCGCCGCGCACACCTGGGCGAGCAGGAGGCCGATCGGGCCGCAGCCCACGATCGCGACCCGGTCTCCGACGTCGACGTGGCCGAGGTCGACGGCGTGGATGGCCACGCCGAGCGGCTCGAGCAGCGCGCCGTCGACGCCGTCGAGCGAGTCGGGGAGCGGGTGCAGGCGGTGCGCGGGCCAGGCCAGGTACTGGCGCAGCGCGCCGTCCCAGCCCCCATGGCCGGCGAACCGCACCTCGGTGCAGAGGTTCGAATGGCCCTCACGGCAGAGGTCGCAGCGCTCGCACGGGATCGCCGGGTCGACCGCGACCCGGCGGCCTTCCAGCGGCCCGGCCTCGACGACGCCCGCGAACTCGTGCCCGGCCACGAGCGGCGCGGCGAGCCGGCTGTCGCCGATCCCGCCCTCCTCGAACCAGTGCAGGTCGGAGCCGCAGATGCCGACGGCCTCCACCCGGACCAGGCTCTCGCCCGGCTGCGGCTCGGGCGGCGGCTCGTCGCTCAGGCGGACGTCCCGCGACTCCGTGCAGCCGCGCGACCCGCATCAGCGCCGCTCCGTCCGCTCGAGCGCGACGCCGTCGCCGGAGACGTGCAGCGAGCCCGTCGTGGATGTCGGCGAGCCGGCCCGCGGCGCCGGTCTCCCCGCCGACGATGTAGACGCACAGCGACACCGCGCGACGCCCGCGCATCGCGGCGTCCCATGCCTCGTCGTAGCGGACCGCGAGGTCGAACGCGGGATCGGTCACGCCGACCGGGAAGCGCGACCACCAGACGGCGTCGAAGCCCTCCCCCAGCCGCTCGTCGATCACCGGCAGCCACGGCTCGGCCCACGTCTCGGGCGGGTCGTCGACCGGCGCCTCGCTCACCGCGAAGCGACCCTCCGCCTCGAGCGCGACGACGTCGAGCCCGGAGGCCTCGAGGCCGGCGCGGTCGCGCGCCTCGTGCTCGGGCAGCGAGCGGTGGAAGACCCAGCCGTTCCGCCCGACTCCCAGCCGGTAGAACGACGCCAGCGAGCCGTGGAGCTGGTCGATCGACTCGAGCAGCATCGCCAGGTGCGGGCACCACGACCGCCCGGCCTCGTGGCCGAGCACGTCCTCGACGTTCTCGCTGCCCATCGCAGGAAGCGTAGAGTTCGGCTCGTGGACGCGCAGTTCGAGCACCAACCGAAGTTCGAGGCGCTGGCCATGCGCGAGGACGACCGGTTCGTCCTGACCGTGCGGCTGCCCTCCGGCGAGCAGATCGACGTGCCGCTCGGGCCGCTCCCGCGCGAGATGCCGCTCCCGCCGGATCCGTAGAACGTCAACTGCCGTAGATCGACCGCCCGGCGCCGGCCATGGCGTTGGCCGGATACGGCTCGAGGTCGTTCATATGCCCGTCCTGGGCGGCCACCCGCTCGCACCATGCCTGCACCGCCGGGAAGTCCGCGAGGTCGACTCCCGCCTCCCCCGCCACGTGCGCGTAGCCGTAGATCGCGATGTCGGCGACGCCGTAGCGGTCGCCGACGAAGAAGTCGTGGCGGTCGAGGTGCGCGCTCGAGCACCGCGAGCCCGGCGAGCGCGAGCGGGCGGCGCCGCTCCGCGGCCTCGGCGGAGATGCGCCCGGTCAGCAGCCGGAAGCGCAGGCCGCCGATCGGCGTCATCACGCCGGTCTGCTCGAACAGCAGCCATCGCAGGACCTGCGCGCGCTCGACCGGATCCGCCGGCATGAACGCCGTGCCCTCGGCGAGGTAGGCGAGGATCGCGCCCGACTCCGGCAGGTACGAGCCGTCGGCCAACTGGAGGACCGGCGTCTCGCGCGCCGGGTTGACGGCCGCGTACTCGTCGTTGAGCGTCTCGCCGCCGAAGATGTCGATCAGGATGCGCTCGTAGGGCCGGCCGAGCTGCGCGAGCAGCAGGCGGACCTTGTAGCAGTTGGCGGAGGCGGGGTAGTCGACCAGACGCAGGCTCATGGTGCTGGAACGGCCCGCACAGCGACGTTCGTGAGACGATCCGCGCGGCGGCCGTCCGCGCCGAACCTCCAGCAGCCCGCCCCAGCCGGGCTCGATCGACGGAGGCAAAGGGAGGCCCACCTCTCGGACGGAGGTCATGATCGTCGATCGCACCCGCCTTCGCCGGTCGCTGGGGGTCCGCGAGGATGGGTCGGAGGAGACGAGCATGACCAAGCAGGCCGACTTCAAGGCGCGCGTGCGCGCGCGCATGGCCCGGACCGGCGAGTCGTACGCGACAGCGCGCGCCCACCTGCTCGCGAGCCGGCCGCTGCCGGCGCTGCACGTGACCAACGGCGACATGACCGTGCCCGCGCATCAAGGGCACCGGGCTTGCCGAACGCATCATGCCGTGGCGCGACGGCCTGCACGAGGGTCCGGTGCCCGACGTGCCCGACGCCGAGCTGCGCGCCATCCGCGCCGGCTTCCTGGGCGTCCCCGCCGCCGTGTTCGAGGAGCGCGACCGGCTGCTCGACGAGCACCGCCGCGGCGACTACGCGCTGTGGTTCGAGGCCGACCTCTACGACCAGCTCCAGGTCGTCCAGATCCTCGCCCGGCTCCACGCGCTCGACGTGCCGCCGGAGCGGATCACGCTGATCTGCGTCGGCGAGCACCTCGGCATCGCCCACTTCGGCGGGCTCGGCGAGCTGACCTCCGAGCAGCTCGCCCGCCTGCCCGCCACCGCGGCGACGACGCTCACGCAAGCCGCGCTCGAGCACGCTACGCGCGCCTGGGCCGCTCTGCGCGCGCCCGAGCCGGGCGGCCTCGGCGGCATCGTCGCCACCCCGTCGCGCGAGCTGCGGTTCGTCGCCGAGGCCTATCGACCGGCTCAGCCGCGAGTACCCCTCCACCCGCGACGGGCTGTCGCTGACCGAGCGGCGCCTCCTGGCTGCCGTCGCCGACGGCGCGCCGAACGCCGGCGCCGCGTTCGTCCGTTTCGGCGCCCGCGAGGCGCGGCCGTTCCTCGGCGACACCTGGGCGTACGACCGGATTGCCGCGCTCGCCGCCTCCCCCACCCCGCTCGTCGAGGGCGCGCCACACGTCGACCACGACACGCCGCTGCGGATCACCGACGCCGGCCGCGAGGTGCTCGCCGGCCGCCGGGACCACGTCGCCCTCAACGGCGTCGACCGCTGGATCGGGGGCGTGCACCTCACCGGCACCGACGTCCCATGGCGCTGGGACGAGGGCACCGAGTCGATCACCGGGCGTCGTGGAAGATGACGCCGAGCGCGGTGCGCCGCCCGCGCGTGACGGTGGAGACGCCGTGCCGCATCCCGACGCGGTGGTAGCCGTTGCGGCCGCGGTTCGGGCGCTGCTGCGTCGGGAAGATCACGAACGCCCCGCGCGGCGGCTTGAGCACGTGCGCGCGGCTCTGCGCCCGCGGGCGCTGCTCCATCAGCACGAACTCGCCGCCCTCGAAGTCGACGCCCGGCTCGGACAGGACGGTGAGGATCTGGAACGGGAAGTACACGTCGCCGTAGAGGTCCTGATGCAGGGCGTTCCAGTCGCCCTCGCCGTAGCGCAGGATCAGCGGCGTCGGCCGCTCCTGGCCGGCCGCGCGGCACTGCTCGAGCAGCTCCTCGTGCTCGAGCGGGAACGTGCGCCCGTCGCCGCGCAGGAGCCCGGACCAGTCGTTGGCGATCGGCGCCAGGTGCCGGTAGAACGCGCCGCGCAGGTCGGCGATCGCCTCCGGCAGCGGATGGTCGAAGTAGCGGTACCGGCCATCGCCGAAGCGGTGACGGGCCATGTCGATCGTGCTGCGGAAGCGCCCGCGATCGAACAGGTCGTCGAGCTCCTCGGTCTCGCCGGGATCCAGCAGCGGGGGCGTGATCGCGTGACCCTGGAGGTCGAGCTGCTCGCGGAGGCCCGGCCAGTCGAGGGCGTCGACGCGCTTGGGGATGCTCGTCATGTCGTTAAGACGGCCGGGCGCTGTGCGATGTGAGGTCAGGCGCCCCAGGGATCGTCGACGAGGATCCGCCAGCTCCCGTCCCTCTGGCGCCGCACCACGTCCGAGCTGACGCCGGCCAGCTCGACCGGCGCGCCGTCGGCGGCCGCGTCCCGGAGGGCCCAGCGGTTGACCACGAGCGCGACGCCGTCGGCCTCCAGCACCTTCTCGATCGTGCCCGTCATCGTCGGCTTCAGCGCGATGAACCGCTCGAGCGCCGGGCGGATCGCGTCGATCCCGCTGACCTGCTCCCCGGGCTGCGGCGCGAACGTGGCGCGCGGCTCGTAGAGCGCGAGCGCGCCGTCGAGATCGCCCTCGGCGAGCCGCGCGGACAGGGCCTCGATGACGTCGTTGGGCCTCATATCTCCATGACCTCCTGTAGGGCCGCCTCCAGCGCGCGGCGACCCGCAGGCGCCAGGCGGCGTTCGACTTCCCGTTCGAGCTCCGCGACCACCTGTGCGGCGACCGCGCCGAGGCCGCGCGCGCGCTCGGTCAGCGACACGAGCGTCGCCCTCCCGTCGGCCGGGTCGCGCCGGGTGGTGACCAGGCCGTCGCGCTCGCACAGCCGCACCAGCGTGGTCATCGTCTGCTTGGACAGCCGCGCGCGCTCCGCCAGCCGGCCGATCCGGAGCCCGTCGGACTCCCACAGCGGCAGCAGCACCGAGCCGTAGCTCGGCCGCACTTCGGGATGCCCGCGCTCGGCGAAGGCGCCCGCCAGTCGCTCGTTCCAGCGCTGCGACGCCTTCGCGAGCAGGAACCCGAGGTTCGCGGTGCCGGGAGCGCGCTGCAACATTTAGTACGATATCAGACTAACTTGCCGTGAGCGCGGGAGTCGGGAGAGAATGGCTGCGATGGCTCTCGTCCTCCCCGACCGTGGAACGCCGCTGCTCGAACGGTCCGCCGACCTCGACGCGCTCGACGCCGCGCTCGACGCGGCCTGCGAGTCCGGCGGCCGGCTGCTGCTGGTGGCCGGCGAGGCCGGGGTCGGCAAGACGGTGCTCCTGCGCCGCTTCTGCGAGCGCCACGCCGGCGCGGTCCGCATCCTCTGGGGCGAGTGCGACGGCCTTTTCACGCTGTCCCCGCTCGGCCCGCTGGTGGACATCGCCGAGGTCGCGGGCGGCGAGCTCGCGGACGTGGTCGCCGACGGCGGTCCGGCCCACGCGGTCGCCGCCGCGCTCCTGCGCGACCTCGCCGGGCACGTCCCGGCGATCGTCGTGTTCGAGGACGTGCACTGGGCCGACGCCGCGACGCTCGACGTGCTGCGGCTCCTGAGCCGCCGCGTCTCGACCGTGCCGGCGCTGCTCGTCGGCCACCTACCGCGACGACGAGCTCGACCGCGGGCATCCGCTGCGGGTCGCGCTCGGCGAGCTCGCGCGCCGCGAGGTGACCGGCCGCCTGCAGCTGGTCCCGCTGTCGATGCAGGCCGTCGCCGAGCTGGCGGCCCCGTACGGGGTCGACGCCGCCGAGCTGCACCGCAGGACGGCGGGCAACCCGTTCTTCGTGACCGAGGCGCTCGCCGCCGGCGGCGTCGAGCTGCCGGCGACGGTGCGAGACGCCGTGCTCGCCCGCGTCGCGCCGCTCAGCCCGCCTGCGCGGCGGCTGCTCGACGCCGCCGCGATCGTGCCCGGACCGGTCGAGCTGCCGCTGCTCGAGGCGCTGGCCGGAGAGGCCGCGCGCCATCTCGAGGAGTGCCTGTCGTGCGGCGTGCTCGGCTCGGCCGGCCCCGCGTTGGCGTTCCGGCACGATCTCGCCCGCGTCGCCGTCGAGGAGGCGCTCGCCCCCGACCACCGGCTGGCGCTGCACCGCCGGGCGCTCGCCGCGCTCGCCGGCGCCGACCCGGCGCGCCTCGCCTACCACGCCGAAGGCGCGGACGACGCCGGCGCCGTGCTGCGCTTCGCGCCCGCCGCCGCCGCGCGCGCTGCGGTGGCCGGCGCCCACCGCGAGGCCGCCGCCCAGTACGCGCGCGCCCTGCGCTACGGGACCGAGCTGGAGCCCGCGGCGCGCGCCGCCCTGCTCGAGCGCCGCTCGCACGAGTGCTACATCGCCGACCAGCCGGGCGAGGCGATCGCCGGGCTCGGGCACGCGCTCGACTGCCACCGCAGCCTGGGCGACCGCCGCAGCGAGGGCGACGCGCTGCGCGCGCTCTCGCGCATCCTCTGGTGCCCGGGCCGGTCCGACGAGGCCGACCGCGCCGGGCGCGAGGCGGTGGCCGTGCTCGAGCCGCTCGGGCCCGGCCGCGAGCTGGCCATGGCCTACGCGAACATGGCCTCGCTCGGCATGAACGACGAGGATGCGGGCGAGACCGCCGCCTGGGGCGCGCGGGCGCTCGAGCTCGCGCGCGACCAGCACGCCGAGGCGATCGAGGTCCACGCGCTGAACTCGATCGGGACGATCGAATTCCTGATCGGCGGCCCGGCCGCCCGCGCGACGGCCGAGCGCAGCCTCGAGCTGGCGCTGCGCGGCGGGCTCGTCGAGGACGCCCTGCGCGCGTACGCCAACCTCACCTGGGCGGCGCTCCGCCACCGCGACTACCCGCTGGCCGAGCGCTACCTGCGCGCCGCGACGGCCTATGCGAGCGATCCCGGGCTCGACGACCTGTGGTGGATCTACCTGCTCGGCTACCGCGCCCGCGCCGAGCTCGACCAGGGCCGCTGGGACGAGGCCGCCGAGACCGCCGCGATGGTCGCGCGCGGCCGCCGCGCCTCGAACCTGCCGATCATGCTCGGGCTCGCCGTCGCCGGTCGCCTGCGCGCCCGGCGCGGCGACCCCGACCCATGGACACCGCTCGACGAGGCGCTGTCGCTCGCCGGGCCCGAGCTCCAGCGCGTCGAGCCGGTCGCGATCGCGCGCGCGGAGGCGGCGTGGCTGAGCGGCGACGACGAGCGCGTGATCGCCGAGACCGACCGCATCGCCGCGCTGGCGCGGCAGCGCGGCGCGCGCTGGGTGAGCGGCGAGATCGCGGTCTGGCGCCGCCGCGCCGGCGCCGATGTCGACCCGGAGGCCGAGATCACCGAGCCGTACGCGCTCGAGCTGGCCGGCGCCCACGAGCCGGCGGCCGAGTGCTGGACGGCGCTCGGCTGCCCGTACGAGGCGGCGCTGGCGCTCGCCGGCTCGCACGACGAGTCGGCGCAGCGGCGGGCGCTCGAGCAGCTCCAGGCCCTCGGCGCCAGGGCCGCGGCGACCGTCGTCGCGCGCGAGCTGCGCCGCGGCGGCGCCACCAACCTGCCGCGCGGCCCGTCGCAGCTCACGGCGCGCGAGCTGGAGGTGCTCGCCCTGGTCGCCGACGGCCTGCGCAACCGCGACATCGCCGCGCGCCTGTTCCTGTCGACCAAGACGGTCGAGCACCACGTGGCGTCGATCCGCGCCAAGCTCGGCGCCCGCACGCGCGGCGAGGCCGGCGCCCAGGCGCTGCGGCTGGGCCTGCTGCGGTAACGATCGTTCACCCGTGGCGGGTGATGCCCGTTCACCCGCCAGCGCCGGACCATTCGCTTGCCGTAACAACCAAGGAGGCGACGTATGTCGACCATGCAGCAGCCGACCGATCGGTCGGAGCAGCAGGTATCGGGGTGGGCGATCGGCGCGATCGCCTTCGCCGCCACGATGCTGGTCCTGATGGGCGTGTTCCAGACGCTCGCCGGACTGGTGGCGATCTTCAACGACGAGTTCTACGTCGTGGCGCAGAACTACACGTTCGATCTCGACGTCAGCGCGTGGGGCTGGATCCACCTGCTGGTCGGCCTGGCGGTCCTGGCGACCGGCATGGGCCTGTTCGCGCGCAAGACGTGGGCCGGTGTTGCGGGGATCATGCTCGCGATGCTGAGCGCGCTCACGAACTTCTTCTTCATCCCCTACTACCCGATCTGGTCGCTGGTCGTGATCGGCCTCGCCGTCTGGGTCATCTGGGCCCTGACCAGGCCGGGCGCGATCGAGACCTGATCTAGTCCAACCCGAGGACGCGGGGGCGGATGTCGCCCCCGCCCGCGGCGATCTCGCCGAGCTCCCAGACGAAGCTCAGCTCGTCCAGGCTGGGGCCGCCGACCGTGCGCGCGAACTTGTAGCCGGAGGTGCGGAAGCGCAGCGCGATGTCGAGCAGCCGGGCGACCAGCCGGTCCGCGGCCTGCTGGAGGGTCTCCCCCTCACCGTGCGCCCAGCCGCCGAGCGACAGCCGGCAGCCGTCGCCGGTCTCGCACAGCTCGAGTGCAGGTGTCCATCGCATACCCGGGGTAATCGCCACGTTCCACTCGTACTGAAACCGGAATCAGGCTCGCTGATACCGGCGCGCGTGCCATCCGTACGCGCCGAGCCCGACCGGCATCGGCAGCCAGTACGAGAACAGCCGGTAGGTGAAGGTTGCGAGCACCGCGGCGCCGGCCGAGACGCCGGCCAGCGTGAGCATCGCCGTCAGGCCCGCCTCGACGAATCCGAGCCCGCCGGGCGTGATCGGGATCTGCTGGAGGATCTGGGCGGCGCAGAAGGCCAGCAGGACGAGCGACGGGCGCGGCTGCGAGCCGACGGCCGCCAGCGCGGCCAGCAGCGTCGCGTAGTCGAGCGCCCAGCGGCCGCTGGTGGCCGCCAGCGCGCGCTTCCAGCGCGGGCCGAGCGTCCCGATGATCCGGTTGCGCTCGCGCAGCAGGCGGTCCGGCAGCTCGGTCAGCGGCGCGCTCTTCCGCCGCAGCCGGTTACGGACGCGCTGGACCGTCCGCCCCACCCACGCGAGCGCGCCGTCATAGGCGATCAGCACGGCGCCGATCGCGAACAGCGCGACGAAGACCACGAGGCCGACCGCCGCCGCCTCGAGCAGGTCGCGGTTCACGCCACCACGCAGGATCGCCGGCACGGCGAGCACGGGCATGGCCAGCACGGCGGCGAAGCTGAGCAGGTTCGTCGCCGTCAGGCCGGCCACGGCGCGCGGGCCCGGCAGCCCGGCCTGGACGAGCATCTTGTATTGCAGCGCCCCGCCTACGGCGCCGCCGCCGGGCGCGATCTTCGACAGCGCGTTGCCCGCGAGCTGCGACGTGGCAACGGCGTGGAACGACGGCCCGCGCATCGCCAGGTACTGGAGCGCCCAGATGCACGCCAGCATGCCGGCCTGGAGCACCGCCATCAGGCCGAGCCAGCCGGGCGACAGCTCGTCGAGGTCGTTCCACGAGCCGAGCACGTCCACCAGGCTCGGGGCCACGAGATAGAGCGAGATGCCGGTGACCCCGAGCCAGAACGCGGTGCGGACGAGCCGCCGTCGCGGCGGAGCCTCGGCCTCCCCACGCTCGATCTCGTGCTCGGTGTCCGCGAGCTCCTCGATCGCACGCTCGACCCGGTCGCCGACCTGGGTCATTCCGCGACGTACACCACGACGGTTCGCGCGAGCATGTCAAGCACCCCGCGGCGCCGGTCGTCGAATAGCACCGGGATGAAGCCGGCGCACAGCGGGATGATGCAGAGCACGAGCCCGATCAGGCGCACAGTCGAGCGCCACACGCCCGGATGCCCACCGGCCTCGTCCATGACCCGCAGCCCCATCAGCCGCATGCCAGGCGTCTGGCCCACGGTCGACCAGAACAGGACGAAGTAGAAGCCGACGACGAGGCCCCACGCAGCGGCTGCGAGGAGCCGCTCGATCGTCGTGTCGAGCTTCAGGTCCCCAACCAGCGAGAAGACGAGCGCGAACACGGCGCCGCCCGCGAACACGATCGCCTGGGCGATCGCCACATCGATAGCGAGCCCGACGGCCCGCGTGGCGAGTCCTGCGTACTGCGCCGACGGAGCTTCGAGCAGCGTCGGCGTGCTCATGCCGGCCGCGTGCGCGGCCGCCGCAGCCACCCGCGCACCGTCCGCTCCGCGAGGTCGTCGACGCGCTGCGCGCGCTGTCGCACGTCGGTGACGATCTCGTCGGCCAGCGTCTCCGTCTGGTGGCTGAGCGCGTCCATCACCTCGGGGCTCGAGGCCACGTGGCCGACGATGCGCTGGAGCTCCGGACTGGCCAGCACGCGCTCGGTGAGCTCGTCGACCAGCGTGCTGTCGAGGATCCGGACGATCAGGCGCTCGAGCCCGGGGCTGGCGAGCGCGCGCTCCATCACGCGCTCGGTCCGCTCGTCGTCGAGCACGGCGGCCACCACGCGGTCGATCGTCCACTCGAGCTCGGGCCTCGCCAGCTGCTCGATGACGATCTCCTCGAGCCAGACCCACGTCGCGCGCCCGTCGGCGGCGAGCGCGTCGCCCGCCATCCGCAGCGGCTCTCCGACGAGTGGCGCACGCGCAGCGAGCCGCAGCGGCGCGAGCGCCACGCGGCCGGCGCGGCCGCCGGCGACGACAAGCCCCAGCGCGACCTCGCCCGAGTACCGCATTCAGCCCGCCTGAAGCTGCTCGGCGAAGAACTTCAGCGCAGTCGCCGTCTTGGTCTGCTGTTCGCCGCCGAGCTCGACACCCCGCCGCTTCGAGGTACGCGCGCGTCTCGGCCGCGACCTGGAACATCTCCCCCGGCGCGCACTTGGTCGACAGCTCGAGGATGCGCTCGCCGTCGGGGTACAGCCACATCTCGGCGACCATCTTGCGCGGCAGCTCCTCCGGTGTGAACTTCAGCTTGAGCACGAAGATCGGGCCGAGCAGCGTCAGGTCGTCGAGCCCGATCCCCTCCGGCGCATGGGTGGCGTAGAACGCGCGCTGCTCCTTCGAGAACAGCTTGCGGACCGCGCGCTCGCCGGCCACGGCGCGCTTGACCTCGCCCTCGCCGAGCCGGCCCTTCATCGACGCCGAGCACACGAAGCCGCCGGGCATCGCGTCGACCTCGACGAACATGCTCGCCGAGTGGCGGATGTCCTCGGGCAGGTCGGCCGGCACGACAGGACGCAGCTTGATCACCGTGTCGTCGCCGCGGCCCTGGACGCGCCGCGCGCGCACCACAACGCCCTTGCGGTTCAGTGTGAGGTCGGGCGTGTCGAAGAAGTGCACCAGCCGGATCTGCGCTTCCAGCGGGTCCATCCCGAGGCCGAATATCGTCGAGCGCTGCTGGTTCTCGGGAATCGTGAGCTTCAGCTCGACGGAGTCGCTGCCGCGGGCGAGTGCGAGCAGCTCGCGCAGCTCGTCACCGACGATCGTGCTCATGCCGGCACCACCGCCTGCGGAGCGTCGTCCTTCACGGCTCGCAGCTTGAACGCCACGAAGACCATGAACGCGCCGCGGATCAGCAGCGACAGCGCGAACAGGATCGCCAGCGTGACGAGGCTCAGCTCGGGCAGCGAGAGGATGAGGATGCCGAGGATCGCGTCGATGATCCCCAGGCCCATCATCGCCGCCCGGTCCTCGAGCTCCTGGAACGAGCGGATGAAGCGGACGATGCCGGCGACGATCAGGTAGACGCCGAGCACGATCACCAGCGCCAGCAGGCTCTCGCCCGGCCGCCGGAGACAGACGATGCCGGCGATGATCGACAGGACGCCGACGATCGCGGTCAGCGCCCGCGAGTCCGGCGATCCGCCGATCGCCTCGGCGATGTCGAGCCCGCCGATGAACAGCAGGCCGATGCCGACGAACAGGCCGAGCGCGAGCAGCGTGATGTCGGGCCAGACGAGGGCGAGGATGCCGGCCAGGATCGACACCACGCCGACGATGAGGAACAGCCACCAGTTGCGGCCGATCTGCGGGACTTCGGACGTCACGGACATGGTCACCTCGCCAGCGCCTGGGTCTGCTCGGCGTCGAGGAGGCCCTGCTGGAGGATGACCCCGCCGGTCGCCGCGATCGCTTCCTCGAGCTCGCGCTCCCACACGTGCTCGAGCAGCACGAGACCGGCGGCCTGGCCGGGCTCGAGCGAGCCGGCGACCTCGTCGACGTCGGCCTGCGAGACGAGCGTCGGGCGGCCGGGGATCCCGGGCCGCGTCTCGAGCTCACCCGACTCGTCGCGCCGGACGAACAGGAGGTCGAGCACTCGCAACATGCCGCTGTCCTCGAACCGCTGGAGCTCGGCCACGATGCGCCCCTCGAAGGTCGCCTCCGGCCCGAACCCAACGGCCATGAACGAGACTGGCCCGGTCAACGTGCCCTCCACGGTCGGATGTCGATCCGTCACCGTCCCGCCCCGAGGGGTGAATCGGCATCACCCGCCGAGGGTGAAGCACGATCACCCGGCCGATCGTCAGGGTGCCCTTATGGCGCGAGCCATACGCGACGCGAGCTACGAGATCCGCATCCGCGGCCGCGTAAGCCGCGCGCTGCTCGACAGCTTCGAGGGCATGTCGAGCGAGCTCGAGCCGGTCGAGACCGTGCTGCACGGCCCGGTCCGCGACCAGGCCGAGCTGCACGGGCTGCTCGACCGCATCCAGGCGCTCGGCCTCGAGCTCATCGAAGTCCGGCGCCTCCCCAGCTAGGGAGCCAACAGCTCGAGCATGCGGGCGCGACGGATCGCCTCGCGGCGGTCGGCCACGTCGAGCTTGCGGTAGATCGCCTTCAGGTGCGTCTTGACCGTGTTGACGGAGACGAACAGCTCGGAGGCGATCTCCTGGTTGGACATCATCGTCGGCAGGTAGCGGAGCACCGCCTGCTCGCGCGGGCTGAGCGGCTCGACCATGAGCGGCGCCTTGGCCCGGCTGCGGCCGTTGCTGCCGTCGAGCGACTCCAGCAGCTCGCCGACGAGCGCGCGGTGCGCGGTGCCGCGGCGCAGCTGGCGCGCGAGCAGCGGCTGGAGCGGCCGGCCGAACTGCATCAGCGCCCAGCGCAGCCCGGCGGGCTCGGCGAGGTCGAGCGCGCGCTCGAGCGCGGCGGCGGCCCCGTCGGGGTCGGAGGCGGCGTCGAGCGCCAGCGCCTCGACCACGCGGGCCTGCACGCCTTCGGGCGACTCGTCGAGCTCGCCCGACCACGGCGCGACCGTCTCGCGCGCGTCCGCGGCGTCGCCGTCGGCGAGCTGGAACTGCGCGACCACCACGGCGTTGCGGAGCGTCGAGGGACCGTTCCGGCTGCCGCGCCCCATCAGGCGTGCCGCCTGCTCCCGGTCGCCGAGCTGGGCGCGCAGCATCGCCTCGCGGATCATGAAGTGGTCGCGAATGACCGGCAGCAGCGGGAAGTCCCCGAGCTCCTCGGCGCCGGCCTCGATCACCGCGAGCGCCGCCTCGGTCTCGCCCCGGTCGCCGAGGACGCCGGAGCGCAGCAGCGCGAGCCCGGCGCGCAGCGGCCGCTCGTGCGTGCCGGCGAGCGCCTCGCGCGCGAGCTCGATCGTCTCCGCCGCGTCCTCGCCGCGATCCCACAGGAACTGCGCGCCGCCGAGCGCGAGGTACGCCGCGCCCGCCGGCCACGTCCGCTGCCAGCCGCGCCGCTCGGCCATGGCGATCGCCTCGCGCGCGTGCCGCGCCGAGCGCGGGTAGTCGTGCCGCGCGCCGGCCAGCACGGCGAGGTGGGCGACCGCGATCAGCACCACCCAGTCGTGCCCGGCCTCGGCGGCGGCGCCGCGCGCCCGCTCGAGGTGGTGCTCGGCGCCGTCGAGCGCGCCGGTCCACACCTCGGCGATCCCGAGGTTCACGAGCGCGAGCGCGCGCAGGTCGGCGTCGACCACGCCCACCTCCAGGTCGCCGCGGCGGGACAGCTCGTGGCCGGTCTCCAGCGCCGCCTCGAGATCGCCGCGCAGGCGGGCGAGGTGCAGCTGGAGAGCGCCGAACGAGACGTCGAAGCGGCGCCGGCGCTCGGCGGCGACGAGCTCGGCGGCGGCCTCGGCGGTGGCGAGCAGCTTCGCCGCCTCGGCGTGGTCACCGCGATCGAGCAGGGCGCTGGCGACGGCCAGCGCGACCTCCGGATCCTTGACGGTCCACTCGCTCGGCAGCCGCTCGATCAGCGGACGCAGCGCCCCGACCTCGCCGCGCAGCAGCAGGTCGACCCAGCGCTCGCCGGCCAGGCGCGCGGCGAGGTCCCAGGCCTCGGCCTCGACCGCGTGGAGCAGGCCGCCGGCATCGTCGCCGTTGGCGGCCAGCCAGACCGCGGCGCGCTGGTGCAGCTCCGGCTGAAGCGCCGCCGCGTCGCTGCGCAGCTCGGCCTGGAGCAGCTCCCGGAACAGCGCGTGATACCGGTACCACTCGCCGCGCCGGTCCAGCGGCGCCAGCAGCACGCCGCCGCGCGCCAGCTCGGCCAGGTGCCGGTGACCGTCTGCGCGCCCGGTCAGCGCGTCGGCGAGCTCGCCTGTCAGCACAGTGACAATCGAGGTGCGGAGCAGGAAGTCGCGATCGCCCGGCGACATGCGCGACATCACCTCGGAGATCAGGTAGTCGCTGATCGCCCGGTCGTCGCCCGCGAAGTGCTCGACGAAGGCGCCGGGATCGGGGTGGTCGCGCAGCGGCAGCGCGGCGAGCCGGAGGGCCCCCGCCCAGCCCTCGGTGTGCTCCCACAGGCGGCGCACGTGGTCGGCGCTCATCGACACGCCGGCGGTCGTGAGCATCTGCGCGGTCTCGTCGAGCGTCATGGCGAGATCCGGCTCGCGCAGCTCCGTGAGCTGGTCCTGCACGCGCAGGCGGCCGAGCCGCATCGGCGGGTCGGCGCGCGTGGCGATCACCAGCCGCAGCGCGGACGGCGCGTGGTGAAGCAGCTGGTCGACGTCGGAATGGACCGCCTCGGCGACCTCGTGGAAGTCGTCGAGCACGAGCACCACCACGTCGTCGCGCTCGGCCAGGGCGGCGGTGAGGGCCGAGACGAGCACCTCGGGCCGCGCGCGCGGATGGGCGGCGAGCTCGGCGATCGCCCCGCCGGCCCCGGCCCGGGTCAGCGCCTCCAGCACGGCGCGCCAGAAGCGCCGCCGTTCGGCGTCGGCGGCGTCGAGCGAGAGCCAGGCGACGGTGCCGGGCGCGCGCCCGGCGCCGATCCAGCTCCCGAGCAGCGCCGTCTTGCCCGCGCCGGGCGGCCCCGAGATCAGCGTCAGCGGATGGCGGATGCCGGCATCGAGCGCCTGCATGAGGCGCTCGCGGACGATGATCGCCGGCTGCTCGGGAGGCAGCGCGAACTTCGTCGCCGGCAGTGTGCCGGCATATCTGGTGGGGGCCGTTCTCGCCACTCATCCCTCAGCGGTGGGAGTTGACGTGGTCAAGAACCTACCTGACGGCGCAGTCACCCGCAGGGAGTGAGGGCAACTCACCCGGCCGCTCGGAAGGATCGGCGCTCGGCCGAAAACGGGAGGACCTTCCATGAGCGACCTGGTAGCCATCGCGTACCCGGACCTCGCCACCGCCCAGGAGGTCACCGCCAACGCGGCCCGGGCGCAGCAGGCGCACCTGCTCGAGCTGGACGACATGGTCGTCATCGAGCGGCGTGAGGACGGCAAGGTCAAGCTCCACCAGCCGTCGCTGGCCGGCGCGGGCGCCGCCTCCGGCGCGCTGTGGGGCGGGCTGATCGGCCTGATCTTCCTGATGCCGCTGTTCGGCATGGCGATCGGCGCCGCATCGGGCGCGGCGGCCGGAGCCGTCAGCGACTACGGGGTCGACGACAAGTTCATGAAGGAGCTGGGCGAAGGGCTCGAGCCGGGCAGCGCCGCGGTGCTGCTGCTCGTCCGCCAGGCGTCGCCGGACAAGATCCTGCCCAACATCAAGATCGAGGGCCGGATCATCCAGACGTCACTGGGCGACGAGCAGGAGCAACACCTCGCCGACGCGCTCGCCGCCGCGGGCAGCCGTTGAAACGGATCACCCGCCGTGGGTGAGCCAACCGCCCGCAGCGCGGGTTAGCGTCCCGTCGATGGACCGCTCGCCGCAGCGCGTCGAGATCGCCGTCCCGTTCAGCACGCTGATGACGGTGCTGGCGTTCGCCGCGCTCGTCGCACTGGCCATCGTGTCGCTTGGGACGCTGCTGTCGATCTTCGTCGCCGCCGTCATCGCCCTCGGGCTCGACCCGGTGGTGGGCGCGCTGGTGAAGCGCGGCTGGAAGCGCGGGAAGGCCGCGCTCACCGTGTTCGCCGGGCTGTTCGCCGCCGTCTTTGCGATCGTGCTCGTCACCGCCGGCCCGCTGTGGGAGGAGATCCAGGATTTCGTGGCGTCGCTGCCCGCGTACTGGGAGGAGCTCAAGAGCAAGGAGTGGTTCGAGGACATCGTCAACACCGCGGGCATCGATGACAAGGTCGCCAACGCGCTGAAGGAGCTCGCCGCCGGACTGCCCGACGCGGCGAGCGCCCTGCTCGGCATCGCCGGCGGCGTCTTCGGCTCGATCCTCTCGCTGGTGACGTTGACCTTCCTGGCGCTGTTCCTGCTGATGGAGCGGCCCACGATCACGGAGTGGCTGTTCGGGTTCACCCCGCCCGAGGTCGAGCAGCGCTGGAGCCCGGTGGTCGAGCGATCGATCTTCGCCGTCTCCCAGTCGCTGCTCGGCAACGTGGCGATCTCGGTCGTGGCGGGGACCGTCGCGTTCGTGTCGTCCTGGCTGCTCGGCCTGCCGTTCCCGATCGTGCTCGCCGTCATCGCCGGCTTCCTCGACCTCATCCCTCAGGTGGGCGCGACGATCGCCTCGATCATCCTCGTCGCGGTCGCGCTGACGGTCAGCACCGAGGCGGCGGTGATCATGCTGATCATCCAGCTGATCTACCAGCAGGTCGAGAACTACATCGTCTACCCGATCGTCTATCGCCAGGCGATCGAGATCTCCCCCTTCACGACGATCGTCGCGGTGCTGATCGCGTCCTCGATCCTCGGGGTCGTCGGCGCGATCCTCGCCCTGCCGTTCGCCGCCGTGATCAAGACCGTCGCGGGTGAGGCGGGCCGGCCGCGGCGCGAGCGGATGGATTCGATGCGCTCGGTCGTCGAGCCACCCCCGGAGGTCCGCGAGGCCGAGATCACCCAACCGGGGTGATACCCAGCCACCCGGCGTGGCGCGATGCTCCCCGGCGTGACCGACACCGTCCCCGACGACGAGGTCGCGCGGCTCAAGCAGGAGCTCGAGTCGGCGCGCAAGAAGCTCGATCGCCGCGCCGCGATCCGGACGGGCCTCCGCAGGGCCGGGCTGTCGTTCCTGCTCGTGCTCGGCTGCGGCCTCGTCGCACTGTCGCTGGTCGCGTTCTACGTCCGCGAGACCGTCCTGGACACCGACCGCTATGTGGCGACCATGGCGCCGATCGCCGAGAGCCCCGCCGTCCAGCAGGCGGTGGCCGACAAGCTCAACACCGCGATCACGAGCAGGGTCGACTTCGACTCGCTGATGCGCGAGGCGCTGCCCGCCTCGGCCGATCCGCTGGCCCCCGCGCTGGCCGCCGGACTCGAGCAGGCGATCCGCAGGCGGCTCGACACGTTCGTCGCCTCCGACAACTTCCAGCGCCTGTGGGAGGAGGCCAATCGCCGCGCGCACGCGCGCGTGGTCGCGCTCCTCACGACGGGCGAGTCGGGCCGGCTGCTGCTGGACGGCGACACCGTCTACCTCGACCTCGGCGCGGTCGTCGACCGCGTCCGGCAGGCGCTCCAGGAGCGTGGCCTCGAACGGCTGGCGGCAGCGATCCCGCCGTCGGTCGACGGCCGCGTGACGCTGCTCCAGTCCGAGGGGCTGGTCAAGGCCCGCGAGGGCGTCGACCTGATCGAGAGCCTGACGATCGTGTTGCCGATCCTTGCGCTGCTGTGCCTGGCCGGCCACGTCGTCCTGTCGCGCCCGCGGCGCCGCGGGCTGCTGCGCGTGGGGCTCGGGCTGATCGTCACCGCGCTGCTCCTGATCGCGGCCGCGGGGCTCGGGCGCTCGGCCTACCTGAGCGCGATCGACCAGAACGTGCTGCCGCGCGACGCGGCGGCCGCCATCTTCGACGCTCTGATCGAGCTGCTGCGCACCGGCGTGCGTCTGATCGTCGTGGTCGCCGTGGTCATTGCGCTGCTCGCGCTCGTGCTCGGCCGGACCGAGGCAATCACGGCGCGCTCGCGGACCGCGCTGCGCAGCCTGGCCGGCGGCCGCCAGGTGACCTGGGTCGCCAAGCACCGCGGGCTGCTCCAGGGCGCGGCGGTGGCGCTCGGCGCGCTCGTGCTGTTCTCGTGGGATCCGCCGACGGCCGGCGTGGTGCTGATCACCGCTGCCCTCGTGGCCGGAGCGGTGGCCGTGATCGCGGCGATCGCGAGTACCGGGCGCGGAGCCACCAGTGCGTGAGGCGACCTACGAGATCCGTGTGCGCGGCCGGATCAGCAGCGCGGCGCTCGAGCGGCTCGAGGGGTTGCAGGGCGGGCCGGGCGGCGTCGAGACCGTCCTCTATGGCCCGGTGCGCGACCAGGCCGAGCTGCACGGGCTGCTCGACCGGATCAAGACGCTCGGGCTCGAGCTGGTAGAAGTCCGGCGGCTGCCGCTCACCCGATCGCGGCGAGGTCGTGACGACGATGGATCTGCACCCCGGTGAACAGGTCGTGTTCGAGGGCCACCCGTCCTGGCGCGGCCTGCTGTCGTTCTACATCGGCGGCGTCGCCGCCGTGGCCGCCGTGGGCGTCATCGCCGGCCTGATCTGGGGATTCTGGCTCGGCCTCGTCGTCGGCGTGGCGCTCCTGGCGCTCCTCCTCGTCGTGGGCTTCGTCAGGCGGATGTCGACCACGTACATGGTCAGCACGCAGCGCCTCTACATCCGGCGCGGGCTGGTCTCCAAGCACATGCAGCAGACCCGCATCGACCGGGTGCAGAACGTCAACACCGCCCAGTCGCTGCGCGACCGCCTGCTGCGGGTCGGCACCGTCGACTTCGACACCGCCGGGACCGACGACAGCGAGTTCCGCTTCGTCGGCATCGCCAACCCGGCCACCGTGGTCAGTGCCGTAGATCGCGCGCAGCGCGACGCGTCGGCCGTATGACGACGGTCAGCGACCGGCTCCAGGCCTACCGCGCCCAGCGCGAGGAGCTCGAGCGGTCGATCCTGCCGCTCGCCACGTCGCTCGACGGGCGCCAGTTCTCCTTCCAGGCCTCGCTGCACGAGCTCGACCTCCAGGCGGGCGGCTACGTGATGCTCGAGTCCAACGGCTCGGCACGGCTCGGCCAGATCACCGGCCTGCGGCTCGACGTGCAGCGCGCGGCCGGGGTCGACATGGAGATCCCGATCCGGCACGCGCGGGGTGACGGCACGATCCTCGACGGCTCCGACCGCCCGTTCCACGACGCGACGCTGCGGGCGGCGACGCCCGACGAGGTGCGCGCGTGGGCGCAGCGGACCGCCAAGCCGCGGGCGCAGCTCGCGATCGGCGAGCTCACGCTGGCGCCGGGCGTGGAGCTGGCGCTCGACGCGGGCGGGTTCGACCGCCACACGTTCCTGTGCGGCCAGTCGGGCTCCGGCAAGACGTACGCGCTGGGGCTGATCGTCGAGCGCCTGCTGGCCGAGACCGAGCTGCGGCTGGTGATCCTGGACCCGAACTCTGACTACGTTCGGCTCGGGACCGTGCGTGCCGGAGCCGATCCGGAGCTGGCCGCGCGCTACCGTGCGGTCGCCGGCGACGTCGAGGTCCACTCCGCGGCCGCGGGCGCCGACCAGCGGCTGCGGCTCGCGCTGCGGGAGATCGAAACCGACGCGCAGGCGGCGGCGCTTCGCCTCGACCCGGTCGCCGACCGCGACGAGTACGCCGAGCTGGCCGTGCTGCTCGCGGATGAGCAGCCGCCGACGCTCGACGCGCTGCTCGACTCCGAGCGGCCCGAGGCGCGCCGCCTCGGCACGCGCATCCGGAACCTCGGCGTGCACGAGTACGGGATCTGGGCGCGCGGCGAGCCGGGCTCGGTGCTCGACGCGCTCGGCGAGGACGGGCCGCGCTGTCTGGTGGTGGACCTCGGCTCGCTCCCGACGCGCGAGGAGCAGTCGCTGACGGCCGCCGCCGTGCTCGAGCGCCTGTGGGAACTGCGCGCGCGGCGCGTGCCGATGCTGATCGTGATCGACGAGGCCCACAACATCTGCGCAGGGCGGCCCGAGGATCAACTGTCCGCGCTGGCCGCCGACGCGGTCGTGCGGATCGCCGCCGAGGGCCGCAAGTTCGGCCTCTACCTGCTCGTGTCGACCCAGCGGCCGCAGAAGGTGCACGAGAACGTGATCTCGCAGGCCGACAACCTCGTGCTGATGCGGCTCAACTCGGCGGCCGACGCCGCCTTCGCGCAGGCGGTCTTCTCCTTCGTGCCGCCCGAGCTGGTCGCGCGGTCGGCCACCTTCCGGCTGGGCGAGGCGCTGGTGGCGGGCAAGATCGCCTCGCACCCGGCGCTGCTGCGGTTCGGCGCGCGCGTTGCCGAGGAGGGCGGCGCCGATGTTCCAGCCACCTGGGCTGCCGGGTAGGGCCATGGCATGCCACCTCGCGGAGTGAAGAAGGGCACCAAGCGGGCCCGGCAGTACGAGCACATCAAGGACAGCCAGAAGGATCAGGGCGCCTCCGAGTCGCGCGCCGAGGAGATCGCCGCGCGGACGGTCAACAAGGAGCGCGCACGGTCCGGCGAGTCCCGCACCCGGTCGCGCACGTCGACGGACGACATGTCGTCCTCGCGCCGCGGCGGGCAGCGGTCGGGCACCAACCGCCAGAAGGGCCGCACGCGCGATCAGCTCTACGCCGAGGCGAAGAGCCTCGGGATCGAGGGCCGGTCGTCGATGAACAAGTCCCAGCTCCAGCGCGCGATCGCCGGCAAGAAGTCCTGACGAACGTCAACGGCGGCTGGGTGGGGGAACCGCGAATTTCGGCCGCTCTGGCGGTCCCTGGCGCTTTTGCGTCGTATATCGACGTCAAAGCGCCAAGCGATTCGCGGACGACCCGTCCCGTCGGCGTCCCCACCTCCCCACCCAGCCGAAGTTGACGTTCGCCACGCGCGCGCACAGACGCCCGGACAACCCGGAAATTCCTGCACAAGCGCACCTTCCGGTCCTCTAGGTAACCCCAAGCTCGCCCCAAGCCACAGGCCCGAGCCTGCCGCGGCCAACCCAAATCTCCGACTCGAGGAGAGTCATATGTCGCCACGGCTCACGGCGGGCATCGCGTGGACGGTCGCCGTCCTCGCCCTCGCCCTGCTCCCGGCGGTCGCCCCGGCCGCCGAACCCGGCGCGGCCGGGCCGCCGCAGATCGCGGTCCCGGACCGCTTCCCGACGGTCGATCGCACCGACACCCGCGCCCCGGCGGAGGCGTTCGAGCGGCTCGAGCACAAGGACACGGTGAGCGTGATCGTCGGCCTGCAGACGCGGTTCACGCCCGAAGGCGAGCTCGACGAGGCGCGCTTGAAGGACCAGCGCGCCGAGATCGACGGCGCGCGCGAGCGGCTCGTCGGCGCCCTCGCCGGCACGAAGCACCGGGTCGTCAACACGTTCGAGACGATCCCGTCGGTCGCGCTCGAGCTGTCGCCCGAGGCGCTCATCGCGCTCGAGCGCTCCGGCCTGGCCGCGAGCATCCAGGAGGACGCGCTGGACGAGCCGCACCTCGCCCAGAGCACGTCCATCGTCGAGTCGACCGAGGCGAACTCGCTCGGCCGCCACGGCGCCAACCAGCACGTCGCGGTGCTCGACACCGGCGTCGACAAGGCGCACGGCTTCCTCGCCGGCAGGGTCGTGTCCGAGGCGTGCTTCTCCGACGGCGACTGCCCGGGCGGCGTGAGCAGCTCGACCGCGGCCGGCTCCGGCGTGCCCTGCACCTTCGCCCCGGGCGACTGCCAGCACGGCACGCACGTGGCGGGCATCGCCGCGGGCAGCGGGGCGTCGTTCGACGGCGTGGCCCCGTTCGCGAACGTGATCGCGATCAACGTCTTCTCGCACCGCACGGGCAGCGACTGCGGCGACAATCCGAGCCCGTGCGCGCTGAGCCGCGTGAGCGACCAGATCAAGGGCCTCGAGCGCGTCATCGCCCTGCGGTCGAGCATGCGCATCGCGGCCGTGAACATGAGCCTCGGCAGCGGCAGGCACACCGCCAACTGCGACGGCGACCCGCGCAAGGCGGCGATCGACAACCTGCGCTCGACCGGGATCGCCACGGTGATCTCGTCCGGCAACAGCGGGTTCAACGACGCCGTCGGCGCCCCCGCCTGCATCTCGACGGCCGTCACCGTCGGCTCGACGACGAAGACCGACAGCGTCGCGAGCAACTCGAACTCGTCGTCGCTGGTCGAGCTGCTGGCCCCGGGCGTCAGCATCAACTCGTCGGTCCCCGGCGGCGGCTTCGGCAGCAAGAGCGGCACCTCGATGGCCGCGCCGCACGTGGCCGGCGCGTGGGCGGTCCTGCGCCAGGTCGCTCCCACGGCCTCGGTCGCCACGCTGCTCGGCCACCTGCAGTCGACGGGCAAGCCGATCACCGACGCCGACAACGGCATCAGCAAGCCGCGCATCCGGCTGCTGAGCGCCTCGACCCGTCTCGCCGACACCGGCATGCGCGCCCGGCGCGCAGTTCGAGCTGCAGGGCGGCGGCGTGACATCCAACGGCGTCAGCCTCGCCACCCGCGCCGGCGCGCCGAGCACGGGCACGATCACCATCAACGGCCTCCCGAACGGGGCGATCGTCCAGCACGCCGCCCTCTACTGGATGACGATCGGCGGCCCTGACAGCCAGGCGCTGTTCAACGGCGTCAACCGCGCCGGCACGCTGGTCGGCGCATCGAAGGACAGCTGCTGGAACATCAACCAGCTCGGGCCGAACCGCGTCTACCGGCACGTGTTCCCGACCGGCGTCATCACCGGCAATGGGACCTTCACGGTCGGCGGCGTCGGCGGCATCGGCGGCGCCGACGGCCAGGGCGCCTCGCTGGTGCTGATCTACCGGACCAACAGCCCGCTGGCCCGGACCGGCCACATCACGATCCGCCACGGCGCGGTGACCGGCATCGGCACGACGATGAGCAACGTGTTCACGAACCTCAGCGTCCCGGTGCAGCCGCTGTTCGCGTCGCTCAACGCCGCGGTGGCCGACGGGCAGGCGCCGTTCACGGAGGGCCCGATGACCGTCCAGGGCCAGCCGGTCTCGCCGGCCAACGCCTACGACGGCTCCGACGGGCCGCTGTGGGACGACGACCGGTTCAGCGTCCCGAACACGCTGTTCCCCGCCGGCACGACGTCGCGCACGAACACCCTGGCGAGCGGCAATGACTGCCTCGCCTGGGCGTACTCCGCGCTGTCGTACACGCACCTGTTCTAGACGGACCCGGGCAGCGGCCGGCCACGGCCGCTGCCCGATCCGTCCGGATGCAGGAGGGCTCAGGCCGGGTACGAGGCCGCCATGGCCCTGCGGATCGCCCGCCACCTCGGCTGCGGACTGCTGATCGCGGCCGGCGGGCCGGCGTGGCTGATGTTCCTCCTCATGCTGATCCTCGAGGACGAGGACGGCGTGCGGATCATCGCGGCGTTCCTGTTCGTGATCGCCACGGCGATGATCGTCGGCGGCGTGCGCGGCCTGCCGGAGCGGTCGAAGGAGCCCGCCGGCCCGCCGGAGCCCACGCGTGCGGCCGCGCGCGCGTACGAGCAACTGCTGCGCGGCGAGGCGATCGTGCTCCATCCGCGCCGCTGGCGCTGGGCGATCCTGATCGTGCTCGCGGGCGGGCTGCTCGCCGTCTCGCTCGTCATGTTCGCCGCCCGGCCGCACGTGCTGCCGGCGGCCGGCGTGCTGCTGTTCGGCGCCGGCACGGTCATGTGCGCGATCCAGTTCGTGCCGCGGTGGTCGCACCTGCGGATCGCGCCCGACGGGCTCGTGCTCCGCAACACGGCCCGCACCACGCGCTGGAGCTGGAACGACCTGGAGAGCTTCACGCCGTACGAGATCCACCACCGGTACGGCTCGACGAAGCTGGTCGGCTTCGACCGGCGCGACCTCACGCCGGCGCGGCAGAGCTTCTTCCAGACGCTGACGCGCGGGATGACCGGCGTCGACGGCTCGCTGCCCGACACCTACGGCATGCGCCACCAGGAGCTGGCGGACCTGCTCAACGCGGCACGTGAACGCTACGCCACCGAGCACGGGCCGAGCCCGTCGCTGCTCGCCGACCTCGAGCTCCAGCGGCAGGCGGCGGCGGTGCGGCGCGACCGCATCCCGGTCGTCACGGTCGCGCTGGCCGTCGTGTGCGTCGTCGCGTTCGTGATGGAGGTGAGCGCGTACGGCCTGCTCCCCGACACGGCCGAGCTGCGCGCCGCGGGCGGCGCCTCGCGCGACGCGCTCGCCGAGGGCGACTGGTGGACGCTGCTGAGCGCCAACGTGCTGCACACGACGCCCTGGCACCTCGTGCTGAACATGATCGGCCTGCTGATCCTCGGCGTGCTGCTCGAGCGCGAGATCGGCTGGCAGCGCTTCGGCCTGCTGTGCCTCGTGGCCGGCGTGGCCTCGACGAGCCTCGGCGTCCTGCTCCAGCTCGGCGCGGGCGTCGTCGGCGTCTCGGGCGTCGTCTACGCGATCGCCGCCTGGGCGCTGCTGCGCGACGTCCATCGCACTCGCATGCTGGGCGTGATGGCGTGGGTCACGGTGCCGGCGGGCGTGATCTACACGTTCCTCGTGCCGGGCGTGAGCATCGGCGGGCACCTCGGCGGCCTGGCGGCCGGGTTCGCGCTCGCGTACCTGTTCGAGCGCGGGCCGGCGCGTCGCCCCGAGCCGCTTGGCCTTAGGGCACCCTAATCCATTAGGGTGCCCTAACCATGCACCCTCGCCTCCTCGTCATCGCCCTCCTCGCCCTTCTATTCACCGCCTGCGGGTCTGACGAGGAAGCCGATCCACCGGCCGCCGAGGGAGCCGCCGCCGGCGTGGAGGCCGGCGCGCTCCCGGTCACGATCGAGCACAAGTTCGGCTCGACCGCGGTGAAGGAGGCGCCGAAGCGGATCGTGGTGGCCGGCCTGCGCGAGCAGGACGCGCTGCTGGCGCTCGGAATCGTGCCCGTCGCCACCACCGAGTGGTACGGCGAGCATCCCGGCGCGATCTTCCCGTGGGCCGAGGAGGCGCTCGGCGACGCGCCGAAGCCCGAGGTGCTCGCCTTCACCGACGGCCTCGAGTTCGAGCGGATCGCGGGCCTGCGGCCGGATCTCATCCTCGCCGTCTACTCCGGGCTGACGCAGAAGGACTACGACACGCTGTCGAAGATCGCGCCGACGATCGCGCAGCCGCCCGGCCAGGTCGACTGGGGCTCGTCGTGGCAGGACGAGATCCTCACCGTCGGCCGCGCCGTCGGCCGGCCGGAGCAGGCCGAGAAGCTGCGCGCCGAGGCCGAGGCGCAGCTCGCCGACGCGGCCGAGCAGCACCCCGAGTTCGAGGAGCAGACCGCCGCGGTCGCCACCCCGTACCAGGGGATCTGGGTCTACGGGCCGCAGGACGCGCGCTCGCGCCTGCTCACCGACCTCGGCTTCACGTTCCCGGACGCGCTGCGCGACGTCGGCGGCGACGACTTCGGCGGCCAGCTCTCGGGCGAGAAGCTCGACCTGCTCGACGTCGGCGCGCTGGTGTGGTTCGCCAACCCCGGTCCGGCCGAGAAGGTGCGCGAGAACAAGGTCTACCGGCGGCTGAACGTGCGCACCGAGGGACGCGACATCTTCCTGCCCGAGGACGGCGAGCTGTACGAGGCGACGTCGTTCATCAGCGTGCTCAGCATTCCGCTGCTGGTCGACGAGCTGGTGCCCAAGCTGGCCGCCGCCGCTGACGGCGATCCCGCTACTTCGACGGGCTGACCTCGCCGCGCAGTACGTCGGCCAGGTCGAAGCGCACCGGCACCTCGAGCTGGGCGTAGCCGCACGACGCGGGGTCGCGGTCGGGCCGCCAGCGCACGAACTGCGGCGGGTGGCGGAAGCGCGAGCCCTCCATGTGGTCGTAGCGGACCTCGACCACGCGCTCGGGCCGCAGCGGCACGAACGAGAGATCCTTGTCGGGGTTCCAACGGCTGCCCGGGCCTCCGCGGAGCTCCATCCCACCCGCCCAGTGCCACGGATGGCCCTCGAAGTCGGTGACCAGCGGCTGGAGCTCCTCGAACAGCTCGCGCCGGCGGGCCATCGGGAACGCGGCCACGACGCCGACCGGGGCGAGGCCGCTTGAAATCGGCCCCCACTCGGCCGGCGGCGCCGCCTCGTCGCGGTAGAGGCCGAGCAGCAGCGATCCGATCGTGCCCGGGCCGGACTTGTGCACGCGGTAGCCCGCCACCACGCAGTCGGCGGTCCGCACGTGCTTGACCTTGACCATCACCCGCTTGTTGGGCTGGTACGTGCTGTCGGGGCGCTTGGCGATCAGGCCGTCGAGGCCGGCGCCCTCGAACAGCTCGAACCACCGGCGCGCCAGCTCGCGGTCGCGCGTGACCGGCGTCAGGTGGATCGGCGGCGCGGCGCCGGCGAGCACCGTCTCCAGCGCCGTGCGGCGCTCGTGGAACGGCAGCGGCGTGTAGTCGTCGTCGCCGAGCGCGAGCAGGTCGAAGGCGATGAAGCTCGCGGGCGTGGCCTCCGCGAGCATGTTCACTCGGCTGGCCGCCGGGTGCAGCCGCTGCTGGAGCGACCAGAAGTCGAGCGCGTCGCCGCCCGGCACCACGATCTCGCCGTCGACCACGCAGCGCTCCGGCAGGCTCGCCCTGATCGCCTCCGCCACCTCGGGGAAGTAGCGCGTCATCGGCCGCTCGTTGCGGCTGCCGATCTCGACCTCGTCGCCGTCGCGGAACACGATCGAGCGAAAGCCGTCCCACTTGGGCTCGTAGAACATGCCCTCGGGGATCTCGCTCGTGGCCTTGGCGAGCATCGGCTGCACGGGGGGCATGACGGGGAGGTTCATCAGAACGTCAATCGCGCCCTAGCGTACGGACCACCGCCGCCCGCGCCCGCCGCCCCGGCCGCAGCGCAGCCAAAGCGGCGTTCGCCCCCGCGGCGCCGTGCACGCCGCCGCCCGGGTGCGCCGAGGCGCCGGCCAGGAACAGCCGGGCGATCGGGGTCTCGGCGCGGCCCAGGCCGGGAACCGGCCGGAACACGAGCTGCTGGTGGATCTGCGCCGTGCCGTGGTTGACGCTGCCTCCGACCAACGCGGCCTCCAGCGCCGGCGGCGTGAGCACGTGGCGGGCGCGGATCAGCGCGCGGAAGCCGGGCGCCCGCCGCTCGACCTCGGCCTCGACCCGCTCGGCGAACGCGGCCGCCTCGCGCTCGTCCCAGCGGCCCGCCAGCTCGCCGCCCGCGTCGCCGCGCACCCGCTGGGGCACGTGCGCGTATGCCCAGGCGGTCTCGCGCCCGGGCGGCTGGCGCGTGTCGTCGACCATCGAGAACTGGCCCATGACCAGGAACGGACGGTCGGGGATCAGGCCGCGCGCGAGCTGGGAGGCGGTGCGTGTGAGCGCGTCGAGCCCGTCGGCGACGTGCACCGTGCCGGCGCGCCGCGCCTCGGCCGCCGTCCACGGGATCGGGCCGTCGAGCGACCAGTCGACCTTCACGGTCGCGGCGTCGCGCTCGAACCGGCCGAGGTCGTCGACGAACGCGGCCGGCAGGTGCTGGGCGCCGACCAGGTCGAGGAACAGGGCAGGCGCCACGGTCGTGGCGAGCACCGCGCGCCGCGCCGTGATCTCGCGGCCGTCCGCCGTCCGCACCCCGACCGCCGCGCCGCGGCGGACGAGCACGCGCTCCACCCGCGCTCCGCACTCGATCCGGCCGCCGTGGGCGCGCAGGCGGCCGGCGAGCGCCGCCGTGAGCCGGCCGGCGCCGCCCTCGGGCGCCGGGTAGCCGACCTGCTGCGCGAGTCCGCACAGCACCCAGCCGAACAGCCCGCTGCCCGCCGACTCGGGAGCGAAGTCGGCGTGCATCGCGCTGCCGGCCAGCAGCCACGCCGCGGGCTCGCCGCTGAACCGCTCCGACGCCAGCCGGCGGACCGGCAGCAGCCCGAAGCGCGCGAACCGCAGCAGCCCACCGGGTCCCAAAGCAAACGCGAGCCGCAGGCCCGCGCGCACCGGCGGGAACGGCCGCAGCAGCGCGTCCAGGACCGGCAGGCGCTGCCAGTAGGCGTACAGCTCGCGCCACGCGTCGCCGTCGCCGCCGAGCAGGGCCGCCGTCTCGTCCAGGTCGGTGGAAATCGCCGCGCAGGCGCCGTCGGCCTGCGGATGCGCGAGCGCGAGCGGCGACCGCCGCCAGCGCAGCCCGTAGCGCTCGAGCTCGAGCGAGCGGATCGCCGGCGACGCCGCTGCCAGCGGGTGGAACGAGCTGAACCGGTCGCTGGTGAAGCCGGGCTCGCACAGCTCGCCGCTCTTGACCGCCCCGCCCGGCTCGGGCTGCGCCTCCAGCACGAGCACGCTCCAGCCGCGCTCGGCGAGCCGGTTGGCGGCCACCAGGCCGTTGTGGCCGGCGCCGATGACGATCGCGTCGGCGTCGGCGCTCACACGGCCGCCGACACGTGCTCGTCCATCCAGGCGCGCCAGGCCGGCTCCTCGCGGGCGGCGAGGGCGGCCGCGTCGTCGCCGTACCGGTACGCGCGCACGGCGAGATGCGTCCTGCCGTCGCCGGGATGAGCGTAGATCTCGACGATCCCGGCGTCGTCGCGCAGCAGGACCATCTCGTCCAGCACGCGCTCGACCACGCCGCTCACCGGCGGGCCGATCTCGGTGCGGACGAGGCGGGCGGTCATGGCGCCTCCCTTGGTAGCGGATGAGCGGCGACGACGAGCCGGTGCGGCCGGCCGCCGGGGTCGTGGTAGCGGGAGACCAGGACGGTCACCGCGCCGGTCAGCTCGTCGGCGAAGGCGGCGCGGTCGGCGGCGCTGGCGAAGCGGATCTCGGTGTCGAGCGACAGCGTGGCCAGGCGCTTGCCGGTGCGCTCGGCGCTGCGCGCCAGGCCGGCGATCTCACGCACCATGCGCGCGCCGAGCGCGATCAGGTAGCGGGCCGACAGGCGATCCGCCTCCACCCGTCCCAGCGCGGCCGGCGACACGAGGTAGGACGCCGCCGTGGCGACCAGCAGGCGCTCGGTCAGGCCGCCCCACCGCCGCTCGCCGGCGGGCTCGACGAGCCCGTGCGCCTCGAGCGTGCGGAGGTGGTAGTTGACCTTCTGGCGCGCGAGCCCGACGCGCTCGGCCAGGGCGGCCGCCGACGCCGGCTCGGTCAGCTCGGCCAGCAGGCGCGCGCGCACGGGGTCGAGCGCGATGGCCGCGGCGGCCGGGTCCTCGATCACCTCGACGTCGAGCATGTGCACACTCCAGCATTGACAAAGAAAGTTGTCAAGCCTCCACCTCTATGGTCGGTTATGCGAAAACTCCATTTGACTGAGTGTCAATGGGGGTTGACGGCCCGCCTCGCGAAGTGGCATCCTGCCGCCGCCGGTCATCCGATCCTCCGGGGCAGGGAGCGTCCATGGGGCGAGCGCTGTGGGTCGTTCTGAGCATCCTCATGCTGGTGGCCGCACCCGCGCAGGCAGCGCCGAATCCCGTCGCCGCGTTCGGCTTCAACGAGGGGACCGGGACAGCGGTCAGCGACGCCTCGGGGACCGGCAACCACGGCACGACCACGAGCACCACATGGGCGGCGATGGGCCGCTTCGGCAGCGCGCTGTCGTTCAACGGCAGCACGAGCCAGGTCACGGTGCCCGACAGCAACTCGCTCGACCTCACGACCGGTCTCACGCTCGAGGCGTGGGTGAACCCGATCCAGCTCTCCGGGAGCTGGCGCACGGTGATCTTCAAGCAGACCACGAGCGGGATGGCGTACGCGCTGTTCGCCGCCAACGGCGGCAACCGCCCGGTCGGACAGGTGCAGATCGGAGCCGAGCAGAACGCGACCGGGCCGGCCGCGCTCCCGCTCAACGCCTGGACCCACGTGGCGACCACCTATGACGGCGCCACCCTGCGCCTGTTCGTCAACGGCGCGCAGGTCGCGAGCAAGCCGCAGACCGGCAGCGCCGCGGTCTCCAACGCCGTGCTGCGGATCGGGCGCAACTCGATCTGGAGCGAGCCCTTCCGCGGCCTGATCGACGAGGTGCGGATCTATGACCGCGCGCTCGCCGCGACCGAGATCCAGTCCGACATGACCGCGCCGGTGTCGCCGCCGGTGGCCGACACGCAGCCGCCGACGACCCCGACCGGCCTGACGCAGACCGCCGCCACCGAGACCTCCGCCACGGTCACGTGGACGGCCTCGACCGACAACGTGGCCGTCGCCGGCTACGGGCTCTACCCCGGCGGCTCGACGAGCGCGACGACGGCGACCTTCGGCGGCCTCACCTGCGGAGCCGGCCGGCTCGTCGGCGTCGACGCCTACGACGCGGCCGGGAACCGCTCACCCCAGGCCACGCTCACCGTCACCGCCGCCGCCTGCGACACCGCGCCGCCCGCGGTCCAGCTCACCAGCCCGGCGGCCGGCCCGGTCGGCGGGACCGTCACCGTCGCGGCCACCGCCTCCGACGACCGCGGCGTGGCGGGCGTGCGCTTCCGCGTCGACGGCGCCGACCTGGGCGGCGAGGACACGAGCGCGCCGTACTCGGTCCAGTGGGACACGACGCAGAGCCCGTCCGGCAACCACACGCTGACCGCCGTCGCCCGCGACGCCGCGGGCAACGTCACCACGTCGGCGCCGGTGCAGGTCACGGTGACCAACACGGCGCCCAACTTTGTCAACGACCGCGTCGTGATCGGCCTCGACGAGCCGACCGACCTCACGTGGACGCCCGACGGGCGGATGCTGATCACCGAGCGCGACGGCACCGTGTGGGTCGTGCAGCCGGGGGCCTCGAGCGTCGACCCCGTCCCCTTGATCCAGCTCCCGAGCGTGGCCCACGACAACGAGCGCGGCCTGCTCGGCATCGCCGTCCACCCCGCCTTCGCCCAGAACGGCTTCGTCTACCTCTTCTTCACCCACGGCTCGCTGCGCAACCGCGTCTCGCGCTTCGTGGTGAGCGGCGGCACCGCCGCGCCGGCGAGCGAGCAGGTCGTGTGGCAGAACCCGGAGACCGCCGACGTCTGGCACCAGGGCGGCGACCTCGCGTTCGGGCCCGACGGCTTCCTTTACATCTCGGTCGGCGACCACCTGCGCGGCCACACCGTCCAGGAGCTGGACTCCTACAACGGCAAGATCCTGCGCGTGGCGGCCGACGGGTCGGTGCCGGCCGACAACCCGTTCCACGACGGCGCCGGCCCGAACCTCGACGCGATCTGGATCCGCGGCCTGCGCAACCCGTTCCGCTTCTCGATCGACGCGCCGACCGGCCGGATGCTGATCGGCGACGTCGGCCAGGGCACGACCGAGGAGATCAACGTCGGCGTGCGCGGCGGCAACTACGGCTGGCCGCAGTGCGAGGGAACGTGCGGCGTGGCGGGCATGACCAGCCCGATCCACAGCTACGGGCACGTCAACCACGACGCCGCCGTGATCGGCGGGTTCGTCTACCGCGGCACGCAGTTCCCGGAGGAGTACCGGGGCGACTACTTCTTCGCCGACTACAGCATGAACTGGATCAAGCGGCTCGAGCTCGACGGCGCCGGCAACGTGACCGCCGTGCGCAACTTCGAGCCGCTCGACGGCAGCGTCGACGGCCCATACGGCGAGCCCGTCTCGCTCGCCGAGGGGCCCGACGGCTCGCTCTGGTACGTCGACGCCGGCCCGTTCGAGCTGGGCAACGCCGGCTCGGTGCGCCGGATCCGCAACCTCAACGCCAACCAGCCGCCGACCGCGCGCGCCGCCGCGACCCCGACCAGCGGTCCGGCGCCGCTCGCCGTCAGCTTCTCGAGCTCCGGCTCGGCCGACCCCGAGGGCCAGCCGCTGACCTACCGCTGGGAGTTCGGCGACGGCGCGAGCTCGACCGCGGCGAACCCGTCGCACACCTACGCCGAGAGCGGCCGCTACACGGCGCGGCTGACCACCTCGGACGGCACGAGCGACACGGTCTCCGGCCCCGTGACGATCACCGTCGGCTCGCCGCCGGCCGCCACGATCACTGCGCCGACGGCCGGCCAGACGCTTCCGCGCCGGCGACGTCATCACGTTCAGCGGCCAGGGCAGCGACCCCGACGACGGGCCGCTGCCGGGCAGCTCGCTGTCGTGGAAGGTCGTCTTCCACCACGACAGCCACATCCACCCCGTGCTCGACGGCGTCACCGGCGCCTCCGGGACGCTCACGGTGCCGACCAGCGGGCACAGCTTCAGCGGCTCGACGAGCTACGAGATCGTGCTCACGGCGACCGACGGCGACGGCATCCAGACGACGGCCTCGGTGACGGTCCAGCCCGAGAAGGCGCCGGTGTCGGTGACCACCTCGCCCGGCGGCCTGGGCCTGCTGCTCGACGGGATCAGCCGGACGGCGCCGATCGCGCAGGACGAGGTGGTCGGCTTCCGCTACGGCGTCGACGCGCCCACGCCGCAGTTCGTGGGCACCAGCCCGCTACGCGTTCGCCTCGTGGTCCGACGGCGGCGCCAAGGCCCACACCGTCACGGTTCCGGCCGGCGGCCTGACCCTCACCGCCACGTTCCAGCCCGACAGCAGCGCCCCGCCCGGGCTCGTGGCCGCCTACAGCTTCAACGAGGGCAGCGGCACCACGCTGGTCGACCGCACGGGGCACGGCCACACCGGCACGCTGACCGGCCCGACCTGGACGGCGGCCGGTCGCAACGGCGGCGCGCTGTCGTTCGACGGCACCAACGACAGCGTGCGGATCAACGACCACGCCGAGCTCGACCTGACGACGGCGATGACGATCGAGGCGTGGGTGAGCCCGACCGCGCTCGGCGGCGCCTGGCGGACCGTGATCTTCAAGGAGCAGGCCGGGCACATGACCTACGCGCTCTACGCGAACACCGACAACGGGCGGCCGACCGGGCAGGCCTACGTCGGCGGCGAGCGCGACGCGCGCGGCCCGTCCGCGATCCCCACCGGCGCGTGGACGCACCTGGCCGCGACCTACGACGGCGCCACCGTGAGGCTCTTCGTCAACGGCGCCGAGGTCCGCGCGCTCGCCGCGGGCGGGCCGATGGCCGTCTCCACGGGGCCGCTGAAGCTCGGCGGCAACGCGATCTGGGGCGAGTGGTTCGCCGGCACGATGGACGACGTGCGCATCTACAACCGGGCGCTGACCGCCGCCGAGATCCAGGGCGACATGGGGACGCCGGTAAGCGGGGCATGATGACCGCATGCCCGCTGAGACGATCCAGCGCCTCTACGACGCGCTCGGGCGCCGGGACGGAGACGGCGCCGCCGCGTGCTACGCCGGCGACGCCGTGTTCGAGGACCCGGCGTTCGGGCGGCTCGAGGACGGCGCGGTCAAGAACATGTGGCGGATGCTGTGCGAGCGGTCGGACGACCTCGAGGTCGTGCTGATCGAGCACGGCGCCGGCGCCGGCGAGGGCTGGGCTCACTGGTCCGCCACGTACACGTTCACCGCCACCGGGCGGCCGGTCGTCAATGACATCCGCTCGCGTTTCCGGTTCGACGGCGAGCTGATCCGCGACCAGGTCGACACGTTCTCGCTGCGGCGCTGGGGAGCGCAGGCGCTCGGGCCCCGCGGGACCGCGCTCGCGACGGTCGGCCTGCTCGGCCGGGCCGTCCGCAAGCAGGCCCGCGGGAACCTCGAGCGCTACCGGGTCAGCGGCCCTGCATCGTGATGTCGCCGACGTCCGTCTTGGCCGTGACCGACCGCGGCGCGCGATCGTCCTGCACGACGCCGTTGACGTCGATCTCGCCGACGTCGGTGTCGGTGTCGACGGCGTAGGCGGCGTCCGGCAGCCGCAGCTCGACATCGCCCACGTCGGTGAGCGCCTCGAGGCGGTCCGGCGCGGTGGTCAGGTCGACGTCGACGTCACCGACGTCGGTCTTCACGCGCACGTCGCTCGACGCGAGCGCAGCGCCCGTCACGTTGCCGACGTCCGTCCGGACGTCGACCGCGACGCCCGCGGGGACCTCGATGCGGAAGTCCGTGGTGCAGTCGAGCAGGAACATCCCGCCGCACTTGCTCTCGATGGTCAGCACGCCGTTCTCGACGTTGCGCTCGACCTCCGGCTCGCTGATGAGGTACTCGGTCGTCTGCTCGACCGTTACCTGCGACCCGCGTACGAGCTCAACGTCGCCGGTGTCGACGTCGAGCGCGATCGCCCGCACGGGCTCGGATACCCGCGTCGTCTCGGTCTCGGTGGTCGAGAACGCCTGGTTCGCGCCGTAGGCGATGCCGCCGAGGGCGAGCAGCCCGAGCAGCGACGCTCCGATGATCAGTAGTGCCTTCTTCATGCCGTGGCTCTCTTCGTCTGGGGGGATTGACGAAGGTACGGGCGCCACTCGACCGCGGACAGGCGGCAGCCAGGCATGTCGGCGGTGCGGTTGCCGCCGCTGCCGCGGCGGTTAGCCGCCGGCGGCGCGCGCCCGGGTAGGGCGCGCCGCCGAGGCAGTCAGGAGGTCTGCGAGCCGCGCAGGAACGCCGGCGGGTTCGGGTCGACCGGGCCGTCCGTCACCACGTAGCCGCCGTGCCAGGAGTTCTCGGCCTCGTTGCAGACGTTGACGTCGGCTTCCGGCGGTCGCGGGCAGGGCGGCGAATGAGAGAATGGCAGCACAGGCCGCCAGTTTGAATTTGCGTGCGATCACGAAGGTGTCGTCGGCGCAAACCGGCGGGCCCTGCATAGGATGCGGCCCCCATATGGAGCAGCGGCGACTCGGAGACTCGGACCTGCAGGTGTCGGCCATCGCGCTTGGCTCGTGGCTGACCTACGGGGTCGGCGTCGAGCGCGATCACACCGAGGCCTGCACGCGCGCGGCGTTCGACGCCGGCATCACGTTCTTCGACACCGCGAACGTCTACGGCCGTGGCGCCGCCGAGTCGGCGTGGGGCGAGATCCTCGCCGGCTACGCGCGCGACTCGTACGTGCTGGCCACGAAGGTCTACTTCCCGATGTCGGCGCGCGACCGCGGGCTCTCGCGCGGGCAGATCCTCAAGCAGATCGACGCGTCGCTCGAGCGCCTCCAGGTCGACCACGTCGACCTCTACCAGTGCCACCGCTACGACGACGACGTGCCGCTCGAGGAGACGATGGAGGCGCTCACCGAGGTGGTGCGCGCCGGCAAGGCGCGCTACATCGGCTTCAGCGAGTGGCCGCCGGAGCGCATCCAGGAGGCGCTCGACCTGCCCGGCGTGGACGAGGTTTGTCTCCAGCCAGCCGCAGTACTCGGCGCTGTGGCGCGGGCCGGAGGCCGAGGTGATCCCGCTGTGCGAGCGCAACGGGATCTCGCAGGTCGTCTGGTCGCCGCTCGCCCAGGGCGTGCTGACCGGCAAGTACCGGCCCGGCGAGGCGCCGCCGGCCGACTCGCGCGCGAAGAACAGCAAGATGAACCGCTTCATCAAGCAGTGGCTGTCCGACGACATCCTCGAGGCCGTCGACCGCCTGCGTCCCGTGGCCGAGGGAGCCGGGATCACGCTGTCCCAGCTCGCGCTCGCGTGGGTCCTGCGGCAGGACAACGTGGCGGCGGCGATCGTCGGCGCCACCCGGCCCGAGCAGGTGCGCGAGAACGTCGCCGCCGCCGGCGTGACGCTGTCCGACGACACCCTGCGCGCGATCGACGACGCGCTCGAGCCCGTCGCCGTCCGCTAGGCGGACTGGCCCGGGCGGACGATGCCCGCCTCGTAGGCGAGGATCACGGCCTGCACCCGGTCGCGCAGCCCGAGCTTGAACAGGATCCGGCCGACGTGGGTCTTGACCGTCTTCTCGCTCAGGACGAGCCGCTCCGCCAGCTCGCCGTTGTTGAGCCCACGGCCGATCAGCTCGAGGACCTCGAGCTCGCGCGGGGTCAGCTCGTCCAGCGCTTGCGGGCGGGCGGGCGGCGTGCCGCCGGCGTTCGCGAAGTGCTCGATCAGGCGGCGGGTCACCGACGGCGCAACCAGCGCGTCGCCGGCCGCCGCCGCGCGTATCGCGGCGACGATGTCGGCGCGCGGCGCGTCCTTGAGCAGGAAGCCGCTGGCGCCTGCGCGGAAGGCGGCGAAGACGTACTCGTCGAGGTCGAACGTCGTGAGCATCACGACGCGTGCGCCCGATCCGGACGCGGTGATGCGGCGCGTGGCCTCGATCCCGTCCAGGCGCGGCATGCGGATGTCCATCAGCACCACGTCCGGGGACTCGGCGGTCACGAGCTCCACCGCCTCGAGGCCGTCGACTGCAAGGCCCGCGATGTCCAGGTCGGCGGCCGCGTCGATGATCATCTCCAGCCCCGCGCGAACGAGCTCCTGGTCGTCGGCCACCAGCACTCGCGTGGTCATGGCTCCGCCGGCAGCCTCGCGTGCACACGGAAGCCTCGCCCGTCCGCCCCGGGTCCCGCCGTGAGCTGACCGCCGAGGACGCCGGCGCGCTCGCGCATGCCGGCCAGGCCGCGCCCGGAGCCCGGAGCGACCGCCGCCCCGTCGCCGTCGTCGCTGATCTCGAGCTCGAGCGCATCGGCGCGGTAGCGCACGACGACCTCGGCGCTGCACGGCCCGGCATGCTTCATCGCGTTGGTGAGTGCCTCCTGCACGATGCGGTAAGCCGACAGATCGACGCCTGGAGGCAGATGGCGCGGCGGTCCCTCGACGGCCGCCCGCACGTCGAGCCCTGCCTCGCGGGCGCCTGCGACGAGCTCGTCGAGCCGCGACAGGCCCGGTTGCGGCTCGCGCGGCGCCGAGTCGTCGTCGAGCAGCCCGAGCAGCCGGCGCATCTCCCCCAGGCCCTCGCGAGCGGTGCGCTCGATCGCGCCGAGCGCGACCGCCGCGCGGCCCGGGTCCCGGTCGAGCACGTCCTGCGCACCGCCGGCCTGCATGACGATCGACGCCAGGCTGTGCGAGACGGCGTCGTGCAGCTCGCGCGCGAGACGCTCGCGCTCCTCGGCCGCGCGCCGCTCCGCCCCGCGCTCGACGGCGAGCGCGCGATCGTGCCGGATCCGCGCCACGCGGCCGACGGCGAGCACGCCGGCGGCGAGGATCAGCGACGGGACGAGCTCCGGCGCGGCATCCCCGCCAGAGCCGCGGTCGGCGGCCACGGCCAGCGCGAGCGCGAGCAGCGCGAACGAGGCCAGCGCGTCGCGCAGCGTCCCGTAGGCGGCGACCGAGTAGATCGCGACCAGGCTCGCCACAGCCGGCGGATAGATCTCCAGCGGCGGCCCGGCGAGCGCGCGGCCCGCGAACGCCCCCAGCACGACCACCGCGACGACGAACGGCGCCTCCCGCCGGAACGCCAGCGGCAGCGTGGTGAGCGCGACCGCCGCGAGGTTCAGCGCCGCCGATCCCTCGACGACGTCCTCCGCGATCGTGGCGCCGAGCACCTCGGCGACGCCGACCGCGAAGAGAATCAGCGCGATCGCGATATCGAGCAGCGGCGGGCGGGCGCGCGACACGAGTGCACCCTAGACCGGGCGACGGAACCCGGCATCGGACCACGGTCGCATCTGAAGTTCCGCCCGCGGTCCGACGACGGCGCGGCCTCGCGGCCGTAGCTTCGCCGCCATGAACTCCACCCGCATCACCCTCCCACTGGCGGCGGCCGCGCTGTTCGCGCTCACCGGCGCCCTCGAGCTCGCCCACGAGCAGGTGAGCCCGTTCGCGTCGGCGCTCGACTACCTGATCGAAGGCGCCTTCGTCGCCGCGCTGGCGGCCGGCGCCGCAACGCTCTGGCAGCTCCGCGGCCGCGGCGGCCGGCTCGCCTGGACCGCTGCCGCTTTCGGCTACGGCACGCTGGTGCTCGCCGCCGGCGCGACGTTCGTCCGCGGTCAGGAATCGCTCGACCCCGTCTTCCCCATCGGCGTCCTCGCCATCACGCTCGGCCTACTCGTCGCGGCGATCCAGGACGCACGCGGCCGCGTTACCCCGCGCGGAGCCGGCCTCGTGCTGCTCGCCGGCTGGGCGATCACCGTCGCGACCGACTTCGGGACTCGGCCTCGCCGCCGGCTGGCCCGTGCTCGCCCTGCTAGAACAGCGGCGGCGTGGTGACGAGCGGCTCGACGCGCCAACCGCCGTCCGGGCGTGACGTCGCGTGCCACAGCTCGTCGAATCCCTCCTCGGGCGCCGGCCGCACGAAGCGGCGGGCCGTCGCGGCGCGGCGGTCCCGGGCCCGACGTGCACGCGACCGCCCGTCGCCCTCCACCAGGTAGCCGATCACCTTGAAGCCGGCCTCCCGCGCCGCTCGACGTAGCGGGCGCGGTCGGCAACCGTGGGGTTCGTGTTGTCGACCACGAACGGCCGTCCCTCCTCCAGGCACGACTCGATCAGCGCCGCCTCGCGCGCGCGGCTGCCCAGCACGTCGAGGCTCACGTGCTCGTGGGTGGTGGCGAAGCGATCGCGGTACAGCGTCGTCTTGCCGCTGCCCTGCACCCCGCAGAGGACGATGGCTTCCATACAGACCAGGAGAATCCCTGATGCGGGCGGCGGGCGGCCGCGCGGAGACTCCTTGCATGCGCAACCTCCCCTTCCTCCCCCGGGTCGCGGCCGTCGTCGCGATGGTGGTCATCGCGGGCCTGTCCGCGACCGCCGCCAACGCGTCGCAGCGGCTGACGACCTACACGCTCCCCGCCGAGTTCGCCCTCCCCAACGACATGGTCGTCGGTCCCGACGGCGCCACGTGGGTCACCGACAGCTCGCTCGGCCGGATCTGGCGGATCGCCCAGAGCGGCCGCATCAAGTCCTACGACCTCGGCCAGCAGCCCGGCGCGATCGCCGTCGCGGACGGCTCGATGTGGGTCGCCGACGCCGGCGGCGACGCGATCCACCGCGTCGAGACCGACGGCTCCTCGCAGCGCTACGCGCTCGACGCCGACTCCTTCCCGATCTCCATCACCGCCGGCCCCGACGGCGCCGTCTGGTTCACCGAGGGCCGTGACGACGAGATCGGCCGCATCACGCCCGACGGCGACATCACCGAGTACCCGCTGCCCACCGCGGGCGCCTTCGCCGGCGACATCACGGCCGGCCCCGACGGCGCGCTCTACTTCAGCGAGGCGGTGACCGGCAAGGTCGGCCGCATCACGACCGGCGGCGCGGTCACCGAGTACGACGTCCCCGGCGACGACCCGCTCCCCGGCGCGATCGTCCCCGGCCCCGACGGCGCCCTCTACGTCGCCGAGCGCAACGACAACGTCATCTCCCGCATGACCACCGCCGGCGAGTTCACGACCGAGTACGAGCTGCCGCGCGAGAACGCCGACCCGCTCTCGATGGTCAAGGGCGTCGACGGCGCGCTCTACATCTCCGAGTTCATGAGCGGCGTCGTGTCGCGCATGACCTTCGACGGCACGTTCACCAAGGCCCACCGGATCCCCGGCGGCTTCAACGACCGCGTGATCTCGGCGCCCGACGGCGCGCTGTGGGTCGCCCAGGGCAGCGACGGCAAGGTCTCGCGCCTGGACATCGGCCTCGACTACCCGGTCACCGCCGAGGGCACGACCTTCGAGGCGCGCGCCGGCAAGAGCGTCAACGCCACCGTGGCGACGTTCACCGACGCCGACCCGAACGCCCGCGCGCGCGACTACGACGCCCTGATCAGCTGGGGCGACGGCGACCGCTCGCACGGGACCGTGCAGAGGCGGGCGGACGGGTCGTTCGCCGTCAAGGGCAAGCACACCTACGCGAAGAAGGGCTCGCGCAAGGTCGTCGTCCGCATCACCGACGGCGTCGGGAAGGGCCTCGACGCGAAGGTGACGAGCTGGGCGATCGTCCTCCGCTGAGCCGCGGCCACCACGCCGGGACGGCGCGCCGGTACTCCTCGTACTGCGCGCCGTACCGGTCGGCCAGCGTCGGCTCCTCGTAGAGCTTCACGAACGCGGCCATGAAGGCCCACATCAGCGCTCCGTAGGCGAGCAGGACCGACTGCCCGAGCAGCAGCGCCTGCCCCAGGATCGCCGTGGTGACCGCGATGTACATCACGTTCCGCACGTACCGGTAGAGCCCGCCCACGACGAGATGCTCCGTCGGCGCCACCGGCGCCGGGGTGCCGAGCCCCTCGCTCACGAAGCGCGCGAACGCGTGCACGAGCACCGCCGCGGCCGCCGCGGTGAGCACGCCGCCGAGCACGCGCAGCGGCAGCCACCACTCCTCGCCGGTCTCCCACCCGGTCAGCAGGTACGGGATCAGGCCCGCGACGACGCCGGGGGCGAGCGCGAAGAACAGCGCGCTGCCGGCCGCGGCCGACGGCTTCCTCATTCGCCGATGTCCTCGTCCCAGACTTCCGGATGACGCTCGATGAACGCGGCGAGCAGGTCGGCGCACTCGGAAGAGTCGAGGTCGACGACCTGCACGCCGGCCTCGCGCAGCCAGTCGATCCCGCCCTGGAACGTGCGCGACTCCCCCACCACGACGGTCCCGATCCCGAACTGCCGGATCAGGCCCGAGCAGTACCAGCACGGGGCCAGCGTCGTGACCATGATCGTGTCGCGGTAGGAGCGGCGGCGTCCCGCGTTGCGGAACGCCTCCGTCTCACCGTGCGCCGACGGGTCGTCGCGCTGCACGCGCTGGTTGTGGCCTCGGCCGAGCAGCTCGCCCGAGGCATCGAACAGCGCGCCCCCGATCGGGACCCCTCCCTCCTCGAAGCCGGCCCTCGCCTCGGCGAGGGCCACTTCGAGCATCTCCTCGTGGGTCACCCGCCGAACCGCTTGCGGTTCGCCACCGGCTCGAGGTCGATCGTGCTCGCCTCCATCCGCGAGCGCGGCGCGCCGACCACGGTCCACGTGCTCGGCTGCCGCACGCGGATCTTCACGCCCGCCTTCGCCGCGCCCGCCCGGACGGACCGGAAGGCGCTCGCGGCGTGGGCGAGCATGCCGTTGTAGTCGTGCGCCTCGAGCGCGTCCTGCGCGCGCTCGAGCGAGCGATCGGCGGCCTCGAGGTCCCGCTCGGCCTTGCGCCGGTCGCGGTCGCGCAGGATGTCCGCCGCCACGCGGTTGGCGACCAGCGCGTAGCCGCCGGCGTGGTGACGAGCCGAGTTGTCGCGGTCGAACTGGCTGAAGTCCCAGTTGACGTCGATGTAGCTCATCATCGAGTTCGACTCGTCGCCGAGCCAGGCGAAGAAGAACTCGCCGGTCGGCTCGAAGTCGACGCCCGACTTCGGGTCGTAGCCGTCGTGCGGATGGCTCATCGACGAGTGATGGCCGTACTCGTGGATCATCGTCGTCGTGAGGCCGTAGCCGGCCTCGACGATGCCCGGCGACACGAAGCTGAACACGCCGCTCTGCGTCCCGTCGAGCCAGTTGTCGTCGGCGTAGCCGAGCGGCGTCGGCGCGTCGGGCGTCGAGTAGTTGATCAGCCCCGCCTCGTAGTCGCCGTCGCCGCCGAGGAAGCGGTCCTGGTTGAACGCGCCGGCCAGGAACAGGTTCGCGTCCGCCGGGAGCCCCGCCTTCGGGAAGCACGAGGACTGCTCCGCCTCCGGGTCGAACGGGAACTCGCCCTCGAAGCAGCGCTTGAAGTCGCCCGAGAACGGCAGGTCCTGGTAGTCCTGGCTGAGCGCGAAGCCGGCCGGCAGCTCGCGCTCCTCCTGGAAGAACAGGTCGCGCTTGATGAACTCGCGCGACGCGTCGACGCCGGGCTGGCCCTCGATGGTGTTGACGTCGAGGTCGACGTGGTCCGGCAGCCGGTCGGCCGTGAAGTACGGCGGGTAGAGCGGCGAGCTCGTGAACAGCAGGTCGAGCCCGACGTAGCGGACCACCTTGCCGAGGTCGCCCGCCAGCGCCGACTTCGGCCGGTAGCTCCCGTACTCCCACGACACGGGGATGCGGTAGTCGGCGACGTCGTCGCCGTCGAGGTCGGCGTCGTCGACGTTCCAGTTGCCGCCCCAGTTCTCGGGGCCGGCCGAGAGGTCGTAGAACCACACGCGGCGCACGCCGCGGCGGCCGAGGCCGGTCTCCTCGTCGTCGGGCGTCGTGCCGCCCCAGGCCACGATCTTGCGCGTGTCGCGGTTGGCGCCGAAGTCGTAGCCGGTGTCGGGGTCGGGCTCGCCGGTCTTCGAGTAGACGTGGAACTTGAAGTCGCTGCGGCCGTACCAGTTGATGAAGAAGATCGTCGGCTGCCGCGTGTCGACGCCGGCCGGCGCGGTGTCGATCAGGCGCTTCTCGACCGCCGGCGCGTCGATCCAGCGGTTGTCGGTGACGTTGAGGACGTTCCGCACCTGGGCGTTGTAGAGCTGCTGCCACTCGGTCAGCGGCTTGGAGACCGCGAGCGAGGACAGGTGGGCGAAGAACGCGTCCTCCCACGACCGGCTCGTGTAGTACGGCCGGTAGTCGTAGGCGTAGTCGAGCCCCAGCCGCTCGTCGATCCCGTAGAACGCGCGCGAGCGCACGATCGGCTCCCCACCCGAGGGCAGCTGCGAGCGCAGGCGGTTCCACGGCACGTCGCCCTCGTCGAAGCCGACGAACACCACGTTGACCGTCACCCGCTCGTCGAAGTCCGTGAGCCCGCCCGGCTCGAGCCCGTCGCCGGCCGCTCCCGCGACCGCCGGCGCGCCGAAGATCACCGCCGCCACGATCGTCGCCGCAAGCGTCGCCCTGCTCCGCATGTCCCGCTCCTTCTTGTCTCCTTGGCGCGATCCTACTGCCGGCCATGCGCCGTCGCACAGCGAGGGCGATACGAACGCTTGATCCGGCGCTAGCCTGATCGCCCCGTGCCCACCGTCGAAGGCCTCCAGTTCGGATACTCGCTCCACGAGCTCCCTCCGGGCCGCCTGCCCTTCCGGCGCTGGCGCTGGGAGCTCTGGCACGGCACCACCCTGGTGGCGGCCGGCTGGCGGCTCAGCCGTCCCCATGCCGGCCGCGCCCTGCGCCACAGCGCCTCCGAGTTCGGGCACCGGCTGTTCGGCCTGCCGGCGCCGCCGCGCGACGACCGCGCGACCGCCGGCGACCTGCTGCCCGGCCGCTCGGAGCGCGTCGCGATCGGGCCGATCACCTGCCTGCTGGTCCCGCGCGCGCTGCTCGCCGACGCCTGACGGCGACCAGCTCGGCCGGCTCCGCGCCCTGGTTGTGGAGGGCGCGCAGCGGCAGGCCGGCGAGGCTGAGCACCGAGCCGCGGCCGAACCGCTCGCGACCGAGTTCGATCTCGCCTCGCACGACGAGGACCAGCGCGTCGCGCCAGTCCGCCTCGTCGTAGTCGATTGCGCCGCCCGGCGGCACGGAGACGACTCTGTGCTCGAAGCGCATCAGAGCTTCGGGGGCAGTCCGAACGCCGGGAAGACGACGCTGGTGAAGCTCGTGATGTCGGCGATCTCGCCCTCCTCGATGCGCAGCACGTCGAGCGCGAGCGCCACGTACTCGGCCTCGCCGGGACTCCGCAGGTAGCAGGCGACCGCACGCTGGAGGTTGGCCGAGGTCACCCGGCAGCGGAAGTCGCCGAACTCCGCCGTGCCCATGCCGCCCGCGACCCACGCCGCCACGATCGCGTCGCGCCCGCGCCAATGGCCGGGCTCCGGCGGCATCGACCACGTCGAGTCCTCGCGCATGAGGGCGGCGATCGCGTGCGGGTCGGCGCGCTCGCTGGCCTCGACGTAGCGGTCGAGCAGCTCGCGCTCGGCCTCGGTCGGATCGGCGCCCGGCGCCCATTCGGAGCGGCGCTCGGGCAGGTGCTCCTTGAGGCCCGCGCGCGCCCGTTGGAGCGCGCTGTTGACCGCCGCCACGCTCGTCTCGAGCAGCGCCGCCGTGTCCTTCGCGGGCCAGTCGAGCACGTCGCGCAGGATCAGCACCGCCCGCGTCTTCGGCGGCAGATACTGGATCGCCACCATGAACGCCAGCTCGACCGTCTCCTTGGCGACCACGACGGCTTCGGGCTCCGCCTCGGGCTCGGCGAGCAACTCGTCCGGATACGGCTGGAGCCACGGGACCTCGCCGCCCTGCGGCCGGCGCGGACGGCGCTGGAGCGCGTCCAGGCACGCGTTGGTGGCGATCCGGTACAGCCACGCCCGCACCGTGGAGCGGCCCGCGTAGGTCTCGCGCCGCCGCCAGGCGCGCAGGAACGTCTCCTGGACCATGTCCTCGGACTCCTCGAGCGAGCCCAGCATCCGGTAGCAGTGGAGCTGGAGCTCGCGCCGGTGGCGCGTGGCGTGGGCCTCGAAGGCGGTGCGGTCGTCGATCTGCATGGTGGTCATGCCCGTATGACGATCAGGACTCCTGGAAATCATCACAAGAAGGCCACAAGGGGACGGTAAGCGGGCGCCAACCGCCACCACGGAGTCTCTCTCCCATGAAGCCGGCCCCTACACCGAATCCCCACTCGAACCGCGCCCGCGCCGTCCTGCGTCCCACCCCCCGGGCCGAGCGCCCACGCACGATGCGCTCGACGGTCCTGATGTCGCTCCTGCTCGCCCCGGACGGCGGCGTCTCCGCCCACCGGCACGGCCAAGGCGCCTCCCGGTCGCGGATCTCCTGACATGCAGCTGGTCACGGACGACGAGACTCCGCGCATCCGCGCCCTGATCACCGACGACGACCCACTCGTCCGCCGGCTGATCCGCGACACGCTCCAGGCCGACAACATGACGGTCATCGCCGAGGCCACCACCGGCCGCGAGGCGGTCGAGCTGGCGCTCTTCTATCGCCCCGACGTGGTGGTGATGGACTACATGATGCCCGAGATGGACGGCATCGAGGCGACGCGCCGGATCCACGAGCAGGACTCCTCGATCCGCGTGGTCCTGCTGACCGGCAACGCGGACGAGGCGCTCGGCATGCGCGGCCTGCGGGCCGGCGCCGCCGGGTTCCTCTCCAAGGACATGGAGCTCACCTCGCTGCCGCGCGCGCTGCGCGGCTCGCTCGACGGCGAGGCCGCGATCTCACGCCGGCTGGCCATGCAGCTCGTGCAGCACTACCGCTCGGCGCCGACCGGCGGGATGGGCCTGCGGCCCGTGCGCAGCAAGCTGACCGACCGCGAGTGGGAGGTCCTGGACCTGCTCACCGGCGGCGCCACGACCGACGACATCGCCCGCCTGCTCGTGCTCTCGAACGAGACCGTCCGCACGCACCTCAAGAACCTGTACCGCAAGCTCGAGGTCCGCTCGCGCGAGGAGGCCGTGGAGGCCGCCGGGCGGCTGCGCGAGCTGGGCGGCGTGCCGGTCTAGGGACGAACTTCGGCTGGGTGGGGCGGCGAGGGAGCCGCCCGCACCGGCGGTCCTTGGGCGCTCGCGATCGGAGGTCGATGGCGCTTTGACCCCGATATCCGCGACGTCAAGGCGCCAAGCGTCTCGCCGCGGCCACGGAATCGGCCGACCCCGCCTCCCTCATTGCCGAAGTTCAGGCCACGCCGGCGTCGTGCGCCAGCAGCGCGATCTGGACGCGGTTGCCGGCCTCGAGCTTGGCCAGCAGCCGTGAGACGTGCGCCTTGACGGTCGCGACGCTCATGTACAGCTCGGCCGCGATGTCGGCGTTCGACTTGCCCTGGCCGATCGCGACCGCGACCTCGCGCTCGCGGTCGGTCAGCCGGTCCAGCAGCTCGCGGGCGCGGGCGCGGCGGGCGGCGAGCCCGTCGTCGGCGACGTGCTCGATCAACCGCCGCGTGACGGTGGGCGACAGCATCGCCTCGCCCGCGACGACCAGCCGGATCGCGCGCATGATCTCCGGCGGCGGCGTGTCCTTCATCAGGAACCCCGCGGCGCCGGCCCGCAGCGCGCGCAGCACGTAGTCGTCGGCGTCGAAGGTCGTGAGCACGATCACCTGCGGCGCCTCCTCGCGCGCTCGCAGGGTCTCGGTGGCGGCCAGGCCGTCGACGCCCGGCATGCGGATGTCCATCAGCACGACGTCGGGCCGGTAGGCGTCGACCGCCGAGCCGACCTCGCCGCCGTCCGACGCCTCGGCGACCACGCGGATGTCCTCGGTGCCCGCCAGCATCATCGACAGGCCGGCGCGCACGAGCGCGTCGTCGTCGACGATCAGGACGCGGATCACGGCGGCCACGGCAGCCACACCCAGAGCCGGAAGTCGCCGCCTGCGGTGCGGCCGTGCTCGAGCTTCCCGCCGGCCAGGCTCGCGCGCTCGGCGAGGCCGACGATCCCGGTGCCGGTGCCGGGGATCTCGGACGCCGCCGCGACGCCGACCGGCAGCCGGTTGCGGACCTCGATCGTCAGCCCGGTGCCCGCCGTGCCCTCGACGGTGACCTCGACGGCCGCGCCCTGTGCGTGCTTGCGCGCGTTGGTGAGGCCCTCCTGCACGATCCGGTACGCGCTGCGCCCGGTCGCCGCGGGGACCTCGCCGGCGTCCGTCGAGCTCGCATTCGAAGCGCACGTGCATGCCGGCCTCGCGCGATTCCTCGATCAGCGCGGGCACGTCGGCGAGCGTCGGCTGCGGCGGCTCGGGGTCGCCGTCGCCGGCGTCGGCGCGCAGGACGCCGATCACGGTGCGCAGGTCCTGGAGCGCGTCGTGCGCGCTGGCCCGGATCACGCCGGCCGCGCGGGCGACCTCGTCCGGCGGCGCGTCGGGCCGGAACTCGAGCGCGCCCGCGTGCAGGCTGAGCAGCGAGATCCGGTGCGCGAGCACGTCGTGCATCTCGCGCGCGATCCGCGCCCGCTCCTGCTGGCGCGCCTGCTCCACCCGGAGCTGCTGCTCGGCCTCGGCGCGCTCGGCGCGGTCGCGCAGCGAGAGCACGAGCTGACGGCGCGCGCGCACGAACATGCCCCAGGCGATCACGCCGGCGGTGGCCAGCACGCCGAACGCCACGCCGAACCACAACGGCGTGTCCGGATCGTCGGGCTGGATCGACAGGAGGATCGGCAGGATGGCGATCGAGACCAGCCCGAACGCGATCGCGACGACCGCGCGGCGATGGACCGCGACGGTGAACAGCGCGACCGCGCCGGCGATCGACGCCGAAGACGAGAACGTGTTCATCGCCAGCACGAAGAGCGCGACGCCGATCGGCCAGCGACGCCGCCACCACAGCGCGAACGACGCGAACGCCCCGCCGAGCAGGTCGTAGAACTGGAGCTCGTCGGACATCCGGTCCGCCGCCTCGGCGAAGACCAGGAAGCCGCCGACGACGGCGATCAGGAAGCAGGCGAAGTCGACGATCCAGTCGCGCGTGGACCGCCGGCTCGGGTCGCGGTCCGGGTCGGGGACGAGGACGCCGGGCAGCAGCCGCGGATGCTCGAGCTCCATCGCCGACAAGCGTAGGGCGGCCCCCGGACTCCGCACAGCTACCGAAGTCGCTCCCGGCATCGACCAAGGTCGGTGCGGTCTCACCCTAGGGGGGATGGACGGCGCCGCGGTTCGTGACGACGCTCAAGGCCATGATCGCCGTCGAGCATCTCAGCAAGCGCTACGGCCGCCAATCGGCGGTCGATGACATCTCCTTCTCATGCGAGCCCGGCACCGTGACCGGCTTCCTCGGCCCCAACGGCGCCGGCAAGTCGACCACGCTGCGCATGATCTGCGGGCTCACGAACCCGAACGCGGGCACCGCCAGCGTGCTGGGCACCAGCTACCGCAGCCTGCCCAACCCCGGCCGCGAGGTCGGCGTCCTGCTCGACGCCTCGGCCCAGCACTCGGGCCGCAGCGGCCGTGAGGCGCTCACCCTCACCGCGCAGGTGCTCGGCGCCGACCGCCGCCGCGTCGACGAGCTGATGGAGTACGTCGGCCTCTCCCCGCGCGCGGCCAAGAAGCGCGTCGGCACCTACTCGCTCGGCATGCGCCAGCGGCTCGGGATCGCGCAGGCGCTGATCGGCGACCCGCGCGTGCTGATCCTCGACGAGCCGGCCAACGGCCTCGATCCCGAGGGCATCGCCTGGATGCGCCGGCTGCTGCGCGACTTCGCCGACCGCGCCGGCACCGTCCTGCTCTCCTCGCACCTGCTGCGCGAGGTCGAGGCCGTCGCCGACCAGCTGATCGTGATCGGCAACGGGAAGATCGTCGCCCAGGGCCGCAAGGAGGAGCTGCTCGCGGCGACCGGCGTGATCGTGCGCGGGCTCGACCCGGAGGCGCTGCACGAGGCGCTCGCCGGCGCGGGCCTGACCGCCACCCCCGGCTCCGACGGCGCGCTGCTCGTCGAGGCCGAGGCCGAGGCGGTCGGCCGCGCCGCCGCCGCGGCCGGCGTCGTCCTGCTCGAGCTGCGGCCCGCCGACACCGGCGGGCTCGAGGAGCTGTTCCTGTCCCTGACCTCCAGCGGCCGCGAGGAGGCCCTGATCTCATGAGCACCACTGCCCTGGCCCGCCCCGGCCTCCCCCGCCTCACCGCCGTCGAGCTGCGCAAGTCGGCCGACACGCGCGCCGGCTTCTGGCTGCTGCTCGTCATCGCCCTGCTCGCGACGGCGATCGTCGTCCTCACGCTCGCCGTCGGCGAGCAGTCCGACAAGAACCTGTCGACGCTCGTCTCGGACGCGGTGCAGGTCATCTCGCTCATCGTGCCGGTGCTGGGCATCCTGCTCGTGACCAGCGAGTGGTCGCAGCGGACCGGGCTCACCACGTTCGCGCTCGTGCCGCAGCGCGAGCGCATCATCGTGGCCAAGGCCTTCGGGGCCACGATCCTCACGCTCGTCGCCGTGGCCGCCTGCCTCGTGGTGGCGGTCCTCGGCACCGCGATCGCGAGCGGTGAGTGGAACCTCGGTCTCGGCGAGCTCGGCCGCTACACGCTGTTCGAGCTGATCACGATGCTGGGCGGCGTCGCCTTCGGCCTCGCGTTCATGAACTCCGCGCTGGCGATCGTCATGTACTTCGTGATCCCGATCGGCTGGTCGATCCTCGGCGAGACCATCTCGGCGCTCGACAAGCCCGCCGAGTGGCTCGACCTGGGCCGGCCGATCTCGACGCTGGCGGACAACACGGCCACGATGACCGGCACCGACTGGGCGCAGCTGGCCACGGCGAGCGCCGTCTGGGTCGGGCTCGTGCTCGTCATCGGGCTGATCCGGCTGCGCCGCACCGAGCTGAAGTGACTGGACGCGCTCCCGGCCCGCGCGAGCGGCGTATAGTCGGCGCCGCTCGCGCAATCGAAGGGGGAGGGATTCGATGTCCGGTCCGCGCGCCATCGCCGTTCTTGCGGCCTTGCTCGCCGCCGTCGTGGCCGCTCCGGCGTGGGCCGGCGGCGACGCCCGCCACAGCCTGCGGGCGCCCGTCACGGGCGAGAGCTTCTACTTCGTCATGGCCGACCGGTTCGAGAACGGCCGGCACGGACAACGACACCGGGCCGCATCCCGGGCGAGCCGGCTCGAGCACGGCTTCGACCCGACCGGCACGCGGCTTCTACCACGGCGGCGACCTGAAGGGCCTGCTCGACCGGATCGACTACATCAAGGGCCTCGGCACCACCGCGATCTGGCTGACGCCGAGCTTCAAGAACAAGGCGGTCCAGCTGCGACGGACGGCCCGTCGGCCGGCTACCACGGCTACTGGATCACCGACTTCACGCAGATCGACCCGCACCTCGGGACCAACGCCGATCTGCGCGCGCTGGTCGACGCGCGCGCACGCGCGCGGGATGAAGGTCTTCTTCGACATCATCACCAACCACACCGCCGACGTCATCGGCTACGAGGAGGGCGAGCGGCCGGCCGTACGTCTCGAAGGACGCTGTCGCCCTACCGCACCGCCTTCGGCACGCCCGTTCGACGACCGCGACTACGCCGGCAGCGGCACCTTCCCGCCGCTCGACCCGCGCGACGAGCTTCCCCTACCGCCCGTCGGCGCCGCCGGCCGAGCCGCGCAAGTTCCCGCGCCTGGCTCAACGACGTCACGCTCTACCACAACCGCGGCAACACGACGTTCGTCGGCGAGAACTCGTACTACGGCGACTTCTTCGGGCTCGACGACCTGTTCACCGAGCACCCGCGCGTGGTGCGCGGGCATGATCGACATCTACAAGACGTGGATCCGGGACATGGGCATCGACGGCTTCCGGATCGACACCATGAAGCACGTCAACGACGAGTTCTGGCAGGCCTTCGCGCCCGAGGTCCTGCGAGTACGCGCGCCGCCAGGGCAAGCGCGAGTTCTTCATGTTCGGCGAGGTGTTCGACACCACGAAGTCGTTCACGTCGCACTTCACGACGCACGACGAGGTGCAGGCGGTCATCGACTTCCCGTTCCAGGCCGCCGCCGAGAACTTCGCCGCGCGGTCGACCGCCGCGAACGAGCTGCGCGACTTCTTCGCCGGCGACGACTGGTACACGGACGCCGACTCGAACGTCTACCAGCTGCCGACCTTCCTCGGGAACCACGACATGGGCCGGATCGGCATGTTCGTGACCGCAGGCCAACCCGGGCGCGACCGACGCCGAGCTGGTGGCGCGCGACCGCCTCGCGCACGAGCTCATGTACCTCTCGCGCGGCAACCCGGTCATCTACTACGGCGACGAGCAGGGCTTCACGGGCGCGCGGCGGCGACCAGGTCGCGCGGCAGGACATGTTCGCGAGCCTGACGCCGCGACGTACTGGGACGACGACCTGCTCGGCACCGACCGCACGCACGCGAGGACGACAACTTCAACCCGGCGCACCCGCTGTACCGCGCGATCGGCGACCTCGCGCGGCTGACCCAGCGCCACGACGCCCTGCGCGACGGCGCACAGATCCACCGGTCTCGCCGTCGCCCGGCGTCTACGCCTTCTCGCGGCTCGACCGCGGGCACCCGCACGAGTACGTGGTGGCGCTCAACAACTCCGAGAGCACGCAGACCGCGGCCGTGCCGACCTACATGGCGCGCGGCTGGTTCGACCGCGTGTACGGCTCGCGGCGCGCGCTGCGCTGAAGTCGGACTCCGCCGGCCGGCTCGAGCGTGACGGTGCCGGCGCTGTCGGCGGTGGTCTACCGCGCCGAGGACCACGTGCCGCGCAGCAAGAAGGCGCCGGACATCTCGCTGCGCGCTGCCGGCGTCGGGTCGCGACCGCGTCGAGATCGCCGCCGACGTCGAGCGGCAGCTCGTTCTACGAGGTCACGTTCCTACGCCCGCGACGGCAAGCGCTGGAACGCGATCGGGACCGACGACAACGCGCCGTACCGCGTGTTCCACGACGTCGCCGACGAGAAGCCGGGCACGCGGATCGAGTACAAGGCCGTCGTCCTCGACAACGCCGGCCACAAGCGCACGAGCCGCGAGCGGTCGCTGACCGTCGCGCCGCCGGCCATCGCGCTCGAGGCGCCGCCCGACAACGGCCGCGTGCGCGGGACGCGTCGAGGTCCGCGCGGTCGCCACGCCCGACCACGCGCACGTACGTCGTGACGTTCCAGCGCTCGGTCGACGGCGGCGCCGTTCACGAACATCGGGACCGACAGCTCGTCGCCGGTCTACACGGCGTTCGACGACACGTCGGCGCCTGCCGGACGAGGCGCGAGTGACGCTACCGCGCGGTGCTCACCTACGCGCCCGGGAAGACGGTGACCAGCGCCTCGCGCACGGTGACCGTCGTGCAGACGCCGGTGACCACCGCGACCGTCCACTACAGCCGCCCGGCCGGCGACTACGCCGCAGTGGGGCCTGCACCTGTGGGGCGACGCCGTCGACCCGGCGGTGCTCGCGACGATCGCCTGGGAGCGGCCGTTCCAGCGGACCGGCATGGACGCCTTCGGCGCCGTCTACGAGATCCCGCTCGAGGACGACACGAAGCCGGTGAACTTCATCATGCACCTGCCGAGCGGCGATTCGGTGCCCGACACGCGCGAGCCGGGCGGCGACCGGTCGTTCGTCCCGCTCGACCACCCGCAGATCTGGCTCAAGCAGGGCGACCCGACCGTCTACTTCAGCTCGGCCACCGTGGGTAACAGGCGTGCATGGCCACGCAAGTCACCGAACGTGAAGCCCGTCAGGTCGCCGAGGAGGCCCGCGAGGGCGAGTGGAAGCTGCCGAGCTTCGGCAAGGACCTCTTCCTCGGCCGCCTGCGGCTCGACCTGATCCATCCCCAGCCGCGGCTCGACGCCGAGGCCGTCGAGCGCGGCGAGCGGTTCCTCGAGCGCCTGCGCGCGTTCCTGGTCGAGCGCGTCGACCCGCTGGCGATCGAGCGCGACGCCCGCATCCCCGACGCCGTGATCGACGGGCTCAAGGAGCTCGGCGCGCTCGGCATGAAGGTGCCGGAGAAGTACGGCGGGCTCGGCCTCTCGCAGGTCTACTACAACCGCGCGCTGGCGCTGGCGGGCTCGATGCACGCCTCGCTGTCGACGCTGCTGTCCGCCCACCAGTCGATCGGCGTCGCCGAGCCGCTGCTGCTGTTCGGCACCGAGGAGCAGAAGCAGAAGTGGCTGCCGCTGGTGGCGCGCGACCACATCTCGGCGTTCCTGCTGACCGAGCCCGACGTCGGCTCGGACCCGGCGCGGCTCGGCACCACCGCCGAGCCCGTCGACGGCGGCTACCGGCTGAACGGGGTGAAGCTGTGGGCGACGAACGGCGCGATCGCCGACATCGTCGTGGTCATGGCCAAGGTGCCGAAGAAGGGGATCACCGCGTTCGTGCTGCCGTACGACACGCGAGGGCGTGAGCGTCGAGCAGCGCAACGCGTTCATGGGCCTGCGCGGGATCGAGAACTCGGTCACGCGGCTCGAGGACGTCTTCGTGCCGGGCGAGAACGTCATCGCGGGCGAGGGCAAGGGGCTGAAGGTCGCCCTCACCACGCTGAACACCGGCCGCCTGGCGCTGCCGGCGATCTGCGTCGGGACGTCGAAGTGGGCGACCAAGGTGGCGCGCGAGTGGGCGGCCGAGCGCGAGCAGTGGGGCCAGCCGGTCGGCAAGCACGACGCCGTCGCGCAGAAGATCGCCTTCATCGCCGCCAGCGCGTTCGGGCTCGAGGCGATGCTCGACGTCGCCTCGCGGATGGCCGACGACAAGCGCAACGACATCCGGATCGAGGCCGCGATCGCCAAGCTCTACGCGTCCGAGCTGGGCTGGCAGGTGGTCGACGAGCTGATGCAGGTCCGCGGCGGCCGCGGCTACGAGACCGCCGAGTCGCTGAAGGCGCGCGGCGAGCGGCCGGTGCCGGTCGAGCAGGCGATGCGCGACATGCGCATCAACCGCATCTTCGAGGGCTCGACCGAGATCATGCACCTGCTGATCGCGCGCGAGGCGGTCGACCAGCACCTCCAGGTGGCCGGCGAGCTGCTGGAGGGCGACGGCGACCTGCGCGCGAAGGCGCGCTCGGCGGTGGAGGCCGGCGCCTTCTACGCGCGCTGGCTGCCGAAGCTGGCGGTCGGCGAGGGCGTCAAGCCGGGCGCCTTCGGCGAGTTCGGCGAGCTGGCCGGGCACCTGCGCTTCGTCGAGCGGTCGTCGCGGCGGCTCGCCCGCTCGACGTTCTACGCGATGGGCCGCTGGCAGGCGAAGCTCGAGAAGCGCCAGGCCGTGCTGGGCCGGATCGTCGACGTCGGCGCCGAGCTGTTCGCGATCTCCTCGGCCGTGGTCTACGCCGACACGCTGCGGCGCGAGCAGCCCGCCCGCGCGGCCGAGGCGACCGAGCTCGCCGACCTGTTCTGCCGCCAGGCGCGCCGCCGCGTGGACGCGCTGTTCGACAACCTGTTCGACAACGACGACACCGACGCCTACAAGCTCGCCCAGGGCGTGCTCGGCGGGCGCTTCACCTGGATCGAGGAGGGCATCGTCGACCCGGCGGACTAGCAGCGCGGGTAGACGCCGGCCGGGGCGAACTCCATGCGGTTGCGGCGGGCGAGCAGCCGGATCGGGTTCGGGTCGGTGCTCGCGTTCAGCAGCGGAGTGCCCGCGAACGAGAAGCGCCCGAGGTAGAGGCCCGGGCGCGGCCGGCGCATCGTGAATCGCGCGCGCTTTGGCCCGAACCGGCCGCGATAGGTGGCGACCTTGCGCAGCTTGCAGGTGTTGGCGCGGAACAGCGTGACGCGGACGGCGCCTCCGGCGGCCGCCTCGGGGAACTCGGCGGTGAAGGTGAAGCGCGGACGCTTCTTGCGCAGGCGCGTGATCTGACCGAGCTTGCGGCGGAAGTCGCTGCGCACCTCGACGTTGAGGGGCGCCGACCACGGCGTGCCGAACTGGACCGTCTCGAAGTTCTCGTCGCGGCCCTCGGCCGTTCCGCGTGCCGCGCACGCCCACGTGCCCGGACGCGTGAACGCGTCCTCGCGCAGCGTCCACCAGGGGCCGACGACGTCGCCGCCCAGGGTGCACGTGATCTCGGCCTGGCCGCCGGGCGGCGGGGCGGCCTGGACGCCGACGAAACGTGAGAGCGGGCGCAAGCGGAAGATGAGCGGCGTGCCGGCCAGCGTCGGCGCGACGGGAGCGTCGACGGAGAACGAGCCGGTGTTGGACTCCCCCGTGGTCAGGCAGTCGCCCGTCGCCGCGACCGAGACCTTGACGGTGTACGTGCCGCTGCCCTCGAACTGGAGCTCGGGGCCGGCCGGCACGATCTCGCCCGGGAAGCTGCCGACGCAGAACGGCGAGTCGTTCGACGGCTGGGTCGGCGTGCCGTCGGGCACGCCGACGATCGTCAGGGCGACGCGCTCGAAGCCCGCGCTCTGACGCCGGTAGCCGATCTCGTAGCCGCCGAGGTAGTTCAGCGCGGGCGCCGACGCGAGCGGCAGCCACTCCCCCGTCTCCTCGTGCGTGTCCCACTTCTGCGTGCGCACGAACAGCTCGGGCGGGGCTGCCACCGCGGGCGCGACCAGAACGAGACTCGCGACGACCCCGGCCACCGTGCCGAGGGCGCGTCTCACGCGATCGCTGCCCTCAGCGAGTCGAGGTCCGGCGCCCCGAAGACGACACGGTTCTGCGTCGCGACGTAGACGAGATCGAGATCCACGCCGGCCCGGGCGATCTTGCGGGTCAGGTCCGCGAGCACGCCGGGGCGGTCCTCGACGTCGACCACCACGACCTCGCGCTCGCGCGTGACCGCGACGTGCGAGATCGCCAGCGAGTGGCGCGCGGCCTCGGCGTGCTTGACGAGGATGTGGAGCTCGGCCCGGTCGCCCGTGCCGATGCAGGTCGCGGCGGCGATGTTCACGCCGGCGTCGCTGATCGCGGCCGCGACCTCTGCCAGCGCTCCCGGGCTGTTCTCGATGTCGATGACGAGATCGGTGGCCATGCGCTCAGCCGGGCGTCTTGGCCGGCCAGCCGTGAGCCTCGCACACCCGCGCCGCCACGCGCAGCACGATCTCGGCCTCGTCGGGCTCGAGGTGGCGGCTGAACGCCTGCTCGACGAGCTCGAGATGGACCGGCACGGCGCGCTCGAGCGCCTTCACTCCCTTGGCGGTGATGACGGCGAAGGTGGCGCGGCGGTCGGTCGGCGGCGTCTCGCGCTCGACGAAGCCGGCCTCCTCCATCCGCGCCACGAGCCGGGTCGCGCCGCCGCGCGAGAGGATCAGCTCGTCGGCCAGCTCGTTCATCCGGGTGGGGCCGCCGGCCTTCAGGTTGGCGAGCACGTCGAACCACGCGGCGGGCAGGCCCGTCTGGCGCTCCATCTCATCGGACAGGCGCTCCATCAGGCGGGCGTTCATCTTCGCCTGCGCATACCAGGCGAGCCAGCGGGTGTCTCCGACCATCGCGGGGCGATTGTAGACGGAAGGGTTGACACGTCAACTGTCCTGTGCCAGGGTTCCGTCCGCAATCATTGCTGAATCAATCCTTGCGGACGCAACACAGGAGGGTCACCAGTGCTCGGCCGTCTCGCAGACTTCACATTCCGCCGCCGCCGGCTCGTCCTTGCGGGCTGGGTCGCCGCGCTGATCGCGATCGTCGCGCTCGGCGGCGCGCTGCGCGGCGACTGGTCGGCCGACTACTCGACGCCGGGCTCGGAGTCGCGCGCCGCGGTCGAGCTGCTGAACGACCGCTTCCCCGAGCGCTCGGCCGACACGGTCGACGTGGTCTGGCAGGCGCGCAGCGCGCAGGCGCCGGCGGTGCGCGAGCGGATGGACGCCTTCCTGCGCGACGCCGCGGCGCTCGAGGGCGTCGGCGACGCGGTGCCGCGCGAGCTCGGCCGAGTTCTCGCGCGACGGGACGATCGCCGTCGCGCGGCTGCCGCTCACGGTCACGCCGGGCGCGGTGCCGCTGGAGACGGGCGAGCGGCTGATCGACATGGCCTCCGAGCGCAGCGGCGACGGCGTGCGCGTGGAGCTCGGCGGGCTGGCGATCGGCAACGCCCAGCGCGGCGAGATCTCCTCCGAGACCGTCGGCTTCGCGATCGCCGCCCTCGTGCTGCTGTTCACGTTCGGCAGCGTCGTCGCCTCCGGGCTGCCGATCGCCACCGCGCTGTTCGGGCTCGGCATCTCCTCCGCGCTGATCGGCGTGCTCGCCGCGGTGGTCGACACGCCGGACTGGGCGTCGTCGGTGGCGGCGATGATCGGCATCGGCGTCGGGATCGACTACGCGCTGCTGATCCTCACGCGCTTCCGCGGCGGGCTCGCGCGCGGGCTCGACCCGCGGGCGGCGACGGTCGAGGCGGTCTCGACCGCCGGGCCGCAGCGTGCTGGTCGCGGGCGGGACGGTGGTGATCTCGCTGCTCGGGCTGTTCGTCGTCGGCCTCCCCTACCTCTACGGCGTCGCGCTGGCGGCGATCATCGCCGTGCTCGTGGTGATGGCGGCGGCGGTCACGCTGCTGCCGGCGCTGCTCGGCTTCGCGCGCGAGCGCGTGGACCGGCTGCGCGTCCCGCTCGCGGCGCGAGGCGACGGCGGCCGGGCGGCCGCCCGCTGGAGCCGCGCCGTGCAGCGGCGCCCGTGGCTGTCGCTGGCCGCCGGCGTCGCCGTCCTGCTCGCGCTCGCCGCGCCGGTCACCGGGCTCCAGATCGCCTATCCGGACCAGGGCAACGACCCGCCGGCACGACCACCCGGGCGGCCTACGACCTGATCACGCGCGGGTTCGGCGAGGGCGCGGCCGGCCCGCTGGTGCTGGTCGGCGATCGCCGATCGCGTGCCCGCCGGCCTGGCGTCGGTGCCGGGCGTGGCGGCGGTGAGCGAGCCGGCGGTCAACGACGGCGTCGCGGTGCTCACCGTCACGCCGACGACCTCGCCGCAGGACCCGGCGACCGAGCAGCTCGTCGACCGGCTGCGGGCCGACACCGACTTCCTGGTCGGCGGCGCCACCGCCCAGGGCATCGACCAGAGCGCGGCCAGCGCGGCGCGGCTGCCGCTGTTCATCGGCGTCGTCGTGGGCCTCTCGCTGGTGCTGCTGCTCGTCGCGTTCCGCTCGCTGGCCGTCGCCCTGAAGGCGGGCGTCCTGAACCTGCTGTCGGTGGCGACCTCCTACGGGATCGTGGCGCTGGTCGCCGAGGGCGGCTGGGCGGGGCAGCTCGTCGGCATCGACACGCCGACCCCGGTCCCGCCCTTCATCCCGATCATCATGTTCGCGGTCCTCTTCGGCCTCTCGATGGACTACGAGGTCTTCCTGCTCTCGCGCGTGCGCGAGGCGTTCGACGGCGGCCGCGTCGACGGCGGCGGCGGTGACCGAGGGCGTGAGCCGGACGGCGCGGGTGATCACCGCCGCGGCGGCGATCATGGTCGCCGTCTTCGGCGCCTTCGCCCTCAGCGACCAGGTGTTCCTGGTGCTGATCGGCGTCGGGATGGCGAGCGCGATCGCCATCGACGCGACGATCGTGCGGATGGTGCTGGTGCCGGCGGTGATGCAGATCCTCGGCGACCGCAGCTGGTGGCTGCCGCGCTGGCTCGACCGCCTGATCCCGCGCGCCCGGCTGGAGCCTTGACCGCGAGCGCCCGTCCCTGAGAGAGTCGCCGGGCCAACTTCTTCCGCTTCCTGCTCCAGCAGGCGCCTCCGTCGGCGGGCGCGCCGATCGGGACCGACAACGTCCGCCTCAAGCTGCGCCTCGACCGCGGCGGCGACCGCTTCACGGGCACCTTCGAGTCGAACATCCGCGACAACGCGGGCGCCATCGTGTTCACCGCGCGCGGGACGTCAGCGGGGAGCGGATCGAGGGCTGACAAGCTAAGCCAGCAGCTCTTGGACGTCCTCGGCCGCACCCGCTGTCCAGTGCGTCAACATCCTGCGCAGGCGTCCACGCGAAGCTGTCACGCTCGGTCATGTTCGCCACCGCCTCCAGGCGCCGCTCCTTCGCTTCCGCGCCCTCGAGGTGCCCGACACCTGGCCCGCGGCGGCGGCGTCGTCGCGCTCGGGCTCCTGCTGTTCGCCGGCGGCGGCCCGCTCCGCAACGCGCTGGCCACGTTCGCGGTCGGGACGGCCGCCGTGGTCGGCGCCATCTGGGTGCGGGGCATCGCCTGGCGGCACCGCGCGCGGCGGCGGGCGAGGCGAGCCATGCGGCGCTCATCGCCGAGGCGCCGCTCGCGGCTGCGCACGGCGGTCGGCGACCACGAGCTGGCCGTCGCGCTCGACGTCCTGACCGGCGGCCCGCTGGGGCCGCCGCGCTCGGTCGCCGCGATCGCGCGCGAGGTCGCCGCCGCCACCCGCTCGGCCGGCGTGCCGGTCGGCGCTGGCCGTCGACGAGGACGCGACCGTCGCCGGCCTCGACGGCGCCATCCGCGCGCTGGTGCGGCGGGCGGCCGCCCAGGGCGCACGTCAGCGTCGCGGTCACCACCGGCCGCGTCGAGGTCCGCGACGAGGGCTCGGCGGCGCTCGCCGGCTTCGACGGCGAGCTGGCCGCGCGGGCTCGCCCGCCGCGCGGGCGCCGAGGTCCACCTGTTCGAGGGCCTGGCCGTCCTCGAGCTGCCGCTCGGCGCGCCGGCGTCGGAACGGCAGGTCGAGCAGCGTGAACAGCGCGAGCGCGAGCACGGCGGCGCTGAGGATGTACCACGGCCACGGGCCCATGACGTCGAGCAGCGACGCCTCGTCGGCTTCTCGCGCAGCCACATGTAGTTGCCGCCGGTCAGCAGGTTCGCCGCGCCCGCCGCGGCCGCGACCACCAGCGTCGCCCCGAACACGCGCCACACCGCGCCCGGGCCGCGGCACGATCCCGCGGCCGACCACGAGCACCATCGCCGCGACGACCGCGCCCGAGTGCGTGATGAAGAACGTCCACCACAGAGCTCGGGGAAGTCGGCGCTGCCGAGGTCGGGCGTGAGCACGGCCTGCAGCGACGCGGTGAGCGCCCAGAACCACGTCAGCTCCACCAGCAGCGGGCCGCGCCGTCCACAGCGCCAGCACCGACGACGATCGTGACGACGTCGGTCAGGTGCAGCGGCAGGTTGAAGTCGAGCGACCAGGTGCCGCGCGCGATGAACGTACGCGTGCTCGACGAGGTAGGTGAGCGCCGATGAGCACCGCGAGCGCGCGCGAGACCGGCGACCGAGCGCACGCGCGTCGCCGCGGCGACGGCCGCGGCGGTGACGAGCGCCCCGACGTGCTAGCGTCGAGGAGTCCACGTGGCGCTCAGCCGCGACAGGCCGAGCGTGCTCAGCACCGCGGCCTCGATCCGCTCCTCGCCCGGCAGCGCCGCGGTCTCCAGGTTCTTGGCGTACGGCAGCGGCACCTCGGCCATGCCGACGCGCTCGACCGGCGCGTCGAGGTCGTCGAAGCAGGCCTTCTGGATCCGCGCCGCCAGCTCGGCGGTGACGCCGTACGACGGCCAGCCCTCCTCGACGCACACGACGCGGTTGGTCTTGGTGACCGACGCGGCGACGGTCTCGACGTCGAGCGGGCGCAGCGAGCGCAGGTCGACCACCTCGGCGTCGACGCCGTGCTCGGACGCCAGCTTCTCGGCGACGTGCAGCGCCCGCACGGTCGCGAACGAGTGCGACACGAGCGTGATGTCCGAGCCCTCGCGGGCGACGTTGGCGAGGCCGATCGGCGTGATGAACTCGGGGTCGAGCGGGACCTCGCCCTTCTCCTTGTAGATCGGCAGGTTCTCGACCACGAGCACGGGGTCGTCGTCGCGGACCGCCGCCTTCAGCAGGCCCTTGGCCTCGGCCGGGTTGGACGGCGCGACGACCTTCATGCCGGGCGTGTGCGCGAACCACACCTCGAGCGACTGCGAGTGCTGCGCCGTGAGCTGGTTGCCGGCGCCGTTCGGCGTCCGGATGACCATCGGGCAGCCGACCTCGCCGCCGAACATCGTGCGCACCTTGGCGGCGTGGTTGACGACCTGGTCGATCGCGACGAGCAGGAAGTTGATCGTCATGATCTCGACGATCGGGCGCTCGCCGCCCATCGCGGCGCCGACCGCGGCGCCGACGAAGCCCTCCTCGGAGATCGGCGTGTCGCGGACGCGCTCGGGCCCGAACTCGTCCATCAGGCCGGCGGTGACCTTGTAGGAGCCCTCGAAGACGCCGACCTCCTCGCCCATGATGAAGACGCGCTCGTCGCGCGCGAGCTCCTCGCGCATCGCGAGGCGCAGCGCCTCGCGGTAGGTCATCCGCTGCGTACCGGTTGTCTCTGCGACGGCGCTCATGAGCCGAGCCCTCCGTCGAACACGAGCTCCTCCTCGCCGAACGGGCTCCCCGGGCGCATGCGCGCGAACTGCCCGCCGCTGCCGGGCGCGTAGACGCTGCGGGCCAGCTCGCTCACCTCGGGCTCGGGGCTGGCGTCGGCGAAGGCGACGGCGGCCTCCACCCGCGCGTCGACCTCGCGGTCGACGTTGTCGAGCTCCTCGTCGGTCATGCCGTGCTCGCGCAGCGTGGTGCGCAGGCGGGCGATCGGGTCGTGGGCCTGCTTCGCCGCGATCTCGTCCTTGGTCCGGTAGGCGAGCCCGGCGTCGGCCACCGAGTGGCCGCGATAGCGGTAGGTGACGACCTCCAGGACGGCCGGCTCGCGCGACTCGCGGGCGCGCTTGAGCAGCCGGTCGGAGGCCTCGACGACGGCCTCGAGGTCGTCGCCGTCGACGCGCTCGCCGTGCATGCGGAAGGCCGAGGCGCGGCGGTAGAGGTCAGGCTCGGCCGACGCGCGCTGGACGCTCGTGCCCATGCCGTAGCCGTTGTTGACGACGAGGAAGACGACGGGCAGGTTCCAGAGCGCGGCGAGGTTGAGCGACTCGTGCCAGGCGCCCATGTTGATGGCGCCGTCGCCGAGCTCGCAGACGACGGCCTGCGACTTGGCGCGGCGTACGAGCGCGAGCGCGAGGCCGGTGGCGATCGGGAGCTGGCCGCCGACGATGCCCCAGCCGCCGTAGAAGCCCTTCTCGACGTCGAGCAGGTGCATCGAGCCGCCGCGGCCGTGAGCGCAGCCGTCGGCGCGGCCGAACAGCTCGGCCATCACCGCCTCGGGGGATACGCCGCGGGCGAGCGCGAAGCCGTGGCAGCGATAACCCGTGACCAGCACGTCGTCCTCCTGCATCGTGTGGACGACGCCGACGGTGGCGGCCTCCTGGCCGGACGAGAGGTGGCAGTAGCCGCCGATCTTGGCGGCCTTGTACTGGCGCTCGGACTCCGTCTCGAACACGCGGATCAGCACCATCTGCTCGTACAGGCGGCGCAGGTCGGTGGGCGACAGGGTCGCCGCGGATTCGATCGTGGTCACGCGCTCTCCTCCTCGGATGCTTCGAAGTAGTCGGGGTGCTGGGCCCGGATCGCGGGCAGCGTCGAGAGCACCATCCGCAGGTGGTGGCGGAGGGCGTGCTCGGCCGCGTCGGGGTCGCGCTGGGCGACCGCGGCGACGACGGCGCGGTGCTCGGAGATCATCTCCATCAGGTAGCCGGGCTCGGGCAGGCTCAGCCGCCGGACGCGGTTGAGGTGGCCCTTGGCGCGCTGGCTGAGCGACCACGCGATCTCGTGGCCGCTGAGGTCGCAGAGCGCGCGGTGGAGATCGTCGTCGAGGACGTAGAAGCGGTCGTAGTCGTTGGCCTCGCGGGCGGCCTCCTGGCCGCGGATGATCACCTCGAGGCCGGCGAGGTCCGGGGCGCGGACGCGCAGCGCCGCCTGGCGGACGGCGGCACACTCGAGCGCCTCGCGCACGAACTGCGCGTCAGCGACGGCGTCCTCGCTGATCCGGGTCACGAAGGTGCCGAGCTGCGGCACGATCTCGACCAGCCGGTCGTCGCGCAGGCGCTGGAGCGCCTCGCGGATCGGCGTGCGGCTGACGCCGAGCAGCGCCGCCAGCTCGTTCTCGGAGAGCTGGCGGCCGGGGGCCAGCTCGGCCGACACGATCGCGTCGCGCAGAACGGCGTAGATCTGGCCGCGCGGGCGGGCGCGCGCAGGTGTCAGGAGCGCCTCCATGGACCTTGAATACTTGCATACCAGTGTTCAAGACGCCGTAAACACTGGTCAGCCAAGCGAACTGGGGGTCTGACCCCTGATTTGCCAAGCGAACTAGGGGTCTGACCCCTGATTTGCTAGGCTAATTAGCTGTGCGAACGATCTCGAACTCCCGATCTCGCCGGCCATCTGCGGCTGACCATCGTGCGCACGGCCCGGCGGCTGCGGCAGGAGGCCGGCGACTGAGCTGTCGCCGTCGTTGACGGCTGCGTTGTCGACGGTGGAGCGGCACGGCCCGCTGATCCCCAGCGAGCTCGCCGCGCGCGAGGGGATCCAGCGGCCCACGGCCACGCGCGTGCTCGCCCGGCTCGAGGAGCAGGGCCTCATCGAGCGCACTGCCGGACCCGCGCGACGGCCGGTCGAGCCTCGTGACGGCGACCGCGGCGGGCCGGGCGCTGCTCGCCGAGCTGCGCACGCGCAAGACCGCCTTCCTCGCCTCCCGCATCGAGGAGCTGAGTCAAGAGGACCGCGCGACGCTCGAGCGTGCCGCGGACATCCTGGAGGGGATGTCTCGCCGGTGAGCGCGGGCGTGCAGCGCACGTTCGCCTCCCTCAGCGTTCGCAACTACCGCCGGTACTTCACCGGCCAGGTCGTCTCCATCACGGGCAACTGGATGCAGACCGTGGCCGAGATGTGGCTGGTCCTCCAGCTCACCGGCAGCGGCGTCTCGGTCGGCCTGACCGCCGGGCTCCAGTTCCTGCCGATCCTGCTGTTCGGCGCCTGGGGCGGCCTGCTCGCCGACCGCATGCCCAAGCGGCGGCTGCTGATGATCACCCAGTCGCTGATGGCGATCCCCGCGCTGACCCTGTGGGCGCTCACCACGAGCGGCAGCGTCGAGATCTGGATGGTCTACGCGCTCGTGTTCGCGCGCGGCACCGTCAACGCGATCGACAACCCGGCGCGCCAGAGCTTCGCGATCGAGATGGTCGGCGCCGACCGCGTGGTCAACGCCGTCGCGCTCAACTCCGTGATCGTCCACACGGCGCGCATCCTCGGCCCGGCCGCGGCCGGCGGCGTGATCGCGCTGTTCGGCGTCGGCCCGTGCTTCCTGGTCAACGCGATCTCGTTCGCGGCGATGCTGCTCGCGCTCAGGGGCATGGACCCCGAGCGCCTGCACACGCCGGAGGTCGCGGTCCGCGCCCGCGGCCAGCTGCGCGGCGCGCTGCGCTACGTCGCCGCGACGCCGAGCCTGCTGATCCCGCTGGCCATGATGGCCGTGGTCGGCACGCTCTCCTTCAACTTCCAGATCCTGCTGCCGCTGCTGGCGAGCTTCACCTGGCACGGAACCGCCGCGACCTACACCGCGCTCGCGGTCGCCATGGGCGTCGGCTCGGTGGCCGGCGCGCTGGCCGCCGGCGCGCGCGGGCGGGTCGGCCCGCGGCTGCTGGTCGCCGCCGCCGCCGCGTTCGGCGTCGCCGAGCTGCTCGTCGCCCTCGCCCCCACGCGTCGAGCTCCAGCTGCTCGCCCTCATCCCGCTCGGCGCCGTCAGCGTGACCTTCGCGGCCGGGATCAACTCGTCGCTCCAGCTCGCGGTCGAGCCGTCGATGCGCGGCCGCGTGATGGCGCTCTACTCGGTCGTCTTCCTCGGCTCGACGCCGATCGGCGCCCCGCTGGTCGGGCTGGATCGCCGAGGTCGCCGGCCCGCGCGCCGGCCTCGTGGTGGGCGCGCGCGGCGGCGCTGGCCGCGGCCGCCGGCGCGAAGCTCGCGTTCGAACGCGTCAGGCCCGCGCCGGCGAGGAAGCGTCCGTGCGAGTCATCTTCACGGACGCGGACAGCTCGGCGTCTGCGGAGCCTCGGAACACGCCCTTGATCGGCGGCACGTCGGCGTAGCGCCGGCCGTGCCCGATCTTCACGTGCGTCTCGCCGCCCAGCGTCCGGTTCGTGGGATCGGCCGACACCCAGACCGGCTCGCCGCCGGCCGGCAGCAGCGCCTCGATCCACGCGTGCGTCTCCACCTCGGCCGACTCGGCCCCCTCGTCGCCGTTGGGCGGCACCCACAGGTAGCCGGAGACGTAGCGGGCGGCGATCCCGTGGCGGCGCAGGAGCAGCAGCGCGAGGTGCGCGAAGTCCTGGCACACGCCGGCGCCCGTCTCCAGCAGGTCGGCGACCGTCGAGCCCACGAACGTGACCCCGGTGCGGTACTCGAACTTGTCGGGGATGACCTCGACCAGCCGCCGCACCGTGGCCAGCGGACTCTCGGCCCGCGAGAGCCCGACCAGCTCGTCGAGCGCGAGCGCGTCCGGCTCGCCGTCGGTGAGCAGGAACTCGCCCGCCGCCGCCCGGTAGGACGCCTCCTCCAACGACGCCCACGCCTCCTCCGGCGGGTCCTCCGGCGCGGCCGTCTTCACGCGCGCGCGGACGTCGATCGACAGGTGGTCGTGCGGCCGCGAGATCCCGAACTCGATCACCGTGGTGCCGAAGTAGTCGTAGTGCTGGTGCAGGCGCGACTCGGGATCGATCCGCACGACGAAGTCCTCCACCCGCTGGGTCGGCGTCGTCGCCGGCTTCACGCGCAGGGAGTTGAGGTTGTCGCTGACCTCCGCGTCGTAGCGGTACTCGGTCAGGTAGCGGATGGCGAAGTTCATGCGGTCACCAGGCGGCCGGCCACCGGCGCCGTGCCCCCAAAGTACCGCTGGCCGATGTCGGCATCGACCTGCGCCAGCTCGCGCTGGACGGACTCGAGCGTGGCGGCCATCGCGCCGTCGTTCTCGACCGTGCGCGCCCGGAAGTCGAGGTCGGCCATCAGCCGCCCCACGCGCAGGACGGCGGGCGAGCTGCGGTAGCTGGCGTCGGCGGCGGTCAGCGCCGCGTGCAGCGCCTCGACCGAGAAGGCGACCGAGTCCGGGTAGTCGCGCTCGTAGAGCAGGAAGCGCGCGACGGGGGCGGCGTTGGGCGGCGCCGGGACGGCGCGCCGGTAGGCCTGGAAGCCGCCGACCGCCTGGAGCAGCGCCAGCGCCTGCCCGTCGGCCGCGTGCTCCTCGGCGGCCACCGGCAGCGCGACCCGCAGCATCCGCAGCACCATGTCGCCGGACTCGATCGCGGCGCCCGCCTGGAGGAACGCGTGCGCCTCGTCGCGCAGCATCGTGCGGCTGGTCACGCCCCAGAACAGCCCGCAGCGCTCGCGCACGTACGCGTAGACCGAGTACGGGCCGGACCGCAGCGCGGCGCGACATGTCGCGCCGCAGCAGCCCGAGGTGGAACGTGTTGATCGCCTCCCACATCTCGGCCGAGAAGACGTCGCGCACCGTGCGCGCCCCCTCGCGCGCGCGGTTGACGCAGTTGAGCACCGACGTCGGGTGCTCGGGGTCGAGCGTCAGCGCCCGCAGCACCTCGTCGCGCGAGGCCGGGCTCTCGGGCGGCTCGCCCGACACGATCGTCAGCAGGTGGTCCCACGACAGCAGCACGCCGGCCGGGTCGTCGGGCCGCGCCTGCACGTCGGCGTGGAAGATGCCGTCGAGCATGCGGGCGGTGTGCTCGGCGCGCGCGAGCTGACGCCCGATCCAGTACAGCTCGTGCGCTATCCGGGCGAGCATTGCTGCTGCTGCTGTTGCTGCTGGCCCGACCACTCGCCCTGGCTGAGCTCCGGCATGCGCGGCGGCTCCCAGCGCGCGACGGGGGCGTCCGACTCCGTCAGCGGCCCGTCGTCGAGCACCCAGGTGTCCTTCGAGCCGCCGCCCTGCGAGGAGTTGACGATCATCGAGCCCTCGCGCAGCGCCACGCGCGTCAGCCCGCCCGGGACGATCCGGATGTCGTCGCCGAACACGGCGAACGGGCGCAGGTCGACGTGGCGCGGCGCCAGCGCTCCGTCCGGCCCCGCCGTCGGCACCGTCGAGAGCCGCACCAGCTCCTGGGCGATCCAGCGCTCCGGCTGGCGGAGCACCTCCTCGGCCTGGCGCTCGATCTCCTTCTCGCTCGCGGTCGGGCCGATGAAGACGCCCTTGCCGCCCGACTCGCTGGTCGGCTTGACCACCATCTCCCCCAGCCGCTCCAGCACCCATGCGCGCTGCTCGGGGTCGGTCATCAGGTAGGTCGGCACGTTGTCGAGGATCGGGTCCTCGCCGAGGTAGTAGCGGACCATCTCCGGCACGTAGTGGTAGATCGCCTTGTCGTCGGCCACGCCGGTGCCGACCGCGTTGACGATCGCCACGCTGCCGGCGCGGTAGGCGCGCATCAGGCCCGGCACGCCGAGCATCGAGTCCGGCCGGAACTCGAGCGGGTCCATGAAGTCGTCGTCGATCCGGCGGTAGATCGCGTGCACGCGCTGGAGCCCGCGCGTGGTGCGCATGTGGCAGACCGCGTCGCGCACCACGAGGTCCGACGCCTCGACCAGCTCGACGCCCATCTGGCGCGCCAGGAACGCGTGCTCGAAGTAGGCGGAGTTGAACGGGCCGGGCGTCCACACGACGACCGTCGCCTCCTCCTCCCCGCCCGTCGGCGCCACCTGCGAGAGCGCGGTGCGCAGCAGCGCCGGGTAGTGGTCGACCGGCCGCACGCGGTAGTGCGAGAACAGCCCCGGCAGCAGCCGCGTCATCGCCACCCGGTTCTCGAGCACGTACGAGATCCCGCTCGGCGTGCGGACGTTGTCCTCGAGCACCTTCCACGAGCCGTCGCCGTCGCGCACGAGGTCGCAGCCCGAGACGTGCGTGTAGACGCCGCCGGGCGGCCGGATGCCGTGCGCGGCGCGCGCGAACCCGGAGCGAGACACGATCAGGTCCCACGGCACGAGCCCGTCGTGGACGATCTCGCGCCCGTGGTAGACGTCGTCGATGAACTGGTTCAGCGCGCGGATGCGCTGGGCCAGGCCGCGCTTGATCGTCGTCCACTCGACGGCGGGGAGGATGCGCGGCACGAGGTCGAGCGGGAACGGGCGGTCGCGCACCGGACCTTCGGCGTCCGGACCGGCGGAGTCGAAGGTGATGCCCTGCTGCATGAAGATCGCGTCGCGCCGCCGGCCGGCGGCGGCCAGCGCCTCGGGCCCGAGCGCATGGAGCGCGTCGACCAGCGTGCGCGCGTGCGCGCGCGGCTCGCCGCCCTCGTCGAGCATCTCGTCGTAGAAGCCGGCGGTCAGCACGGGCCAACCGTACCCGCGATCATTCGGGCGCATGACCCTGAGCATCTGCGTGGCCGGGATCACCGGCTGGACCGGCGGCGCCGTCGCCGAGGCGGTCGCGGCCGCCGACGACCTCGAGCTGCGCGCCGGCGTGAGCCGCTCGGCGGCGGGCGGCGAGGCGCACGGAGCGCCCGTCTACGCGAGCGTCGAGGAGGCGCTCGAGGGCGTCGACGTGCTGATCGACTACACGTCGCACGACGCCGTGAAGGCCAACGCGCTGACCGCGATCGAGCGCGGCGTCGCGGTGGTGATCGGCACCTCCGGGCTCACGGCCGACGACTTCGGCGACATCGACGAGGCCGCGCGGGCGCGCGGCGTCGGCGTGATCTCGTCCGGGAACTTCTCGGTCACCGCGGCGATGGCGCAGGCCGCTGCGCTGCTCGCCGCGCGCCACATCCCGTCGTGGGAGGTGATCGACTACGCGAGCGCCGGCAAGGCCGACGCGCCGAGCGGCACCGCCCGCGAGCTCGCCGAGAAGCTCGGCGCCGCGCAGGTCGAGCGCACGGTCGAGGAGACGTCCGGCGTGCGCGAGGCGCGCGGCGGGTCGATCGGCGGCACGCAGGTGCACTCGCTGCGGCTCCCGAGCTTCACCGTCTCGACCGAGGTCGTGTTCGGCATGCCCGACGAGCGGCTCTCGATCCGCCACGACGCCGGCTCCTCCGCCGCCCCGTACGTGGCCGGCACGCTGCTGGCCGCGCGCGCCGCGCCTACCTCGGTAGGGGTAGTTCGCGGGTTGGCCACGCTGCTTCTCGGGGACTGACGCTACGCTCCCGGGGTTTGAGCGAGCACGCAGCGAGCCTCCGTCGCTCAATCCCGGCAGATACCGGCGCCCCGAGCGTCGCGCGCAAAGCGGTCAAGGACTTCCTGCGCGGAGTCGGCGTCGATCCGGGAGCGCTTTCGGACGTCCTGCTCGCCGTCTCCGAGGTCGTCACGAACTGCGTCGTCCACGCCTACCGCGAGCAGCCGGGCGGCAAGGTCGACCTCGAGGCGCGGCGCAACGGCGACCGGCTGCTCCTGTCGGTGGCGGACAGCGGCGCCGGCATGGCGCCGCGGCACGACAGCCCCGGCCTCGGACTCGGCCTGCCGCTGGTGGGCCGCGTGGCGGAGCGCGTCGACATCACCCCCCAGGCGGGCGGGGGGACGCTGGTCAGCATGTCCTTCGACCTCGACCGGTAGTCGACGCGATCTCTGCCCGCCGGTCGGTGGTGTCGGCCGCAGGCCGGGCCGATCATGCCCCTATGCAGGAGATCATGCGTCTCGTGGACGCCGACGAGGACTCGCTCGCGGCGCGTGTCGAGGTGGCGCTGGCGCTGCTCGGCGGCGAGCCGATCGTGTCGCGGTTCACGCTCTGGTACACGACGCGCCCGCCGGTGCACCACGCGGTGCTGCTCAGCCCCTCTCGATCGGAACGTTGACGAGGTTGCCCCACTCGGTCCACGAGCCGTCGTAGTTCTTGACGTCGCAGCGGCCGAGCAGCTCGTGCAGCACGAACCAGGTGTGCGCCGAGCGCTCGCCGATCCGGCAGTAGGAGATGATCGGGTCGCCGTCGAGCACGCAGGCATAGAGCAGCCGCAGCTCGTCCGCCGGCTTGAAGGTCCCGTCCTCGCGGACCGCGCGTGACCACGGGATCGAGGCCGCGCCCGGGATGTGCCCGGCCCGCTGAGCGCCCTCGAGCTCGTAGCCCGGCATGACGATCAGCTCGCCCTTGAACTCCTGCGGCGAGCGCACGTCGACGAGCTTGGCCCCGTCGTCGAGCGCCGCGAGCACCTCGTGGCGCTTGGCGCGGATCCGGTCGTCGGCGTGGGCGGCGTGAAAGGCGGCCGGCGGGTACGACGGCAGCTCGGCCGTCGTCGGCCGGGCCTCGGCGATCCACTTCTCGCGCGGGCCATTGATCAACTTCACGTTGCGATGGCCGTAGTAGTTCAGGTACCAGTACGTGTATGCCGCGAACCAGTTGTTGCGATCGCCGTAGAGCACGACCGTGTGATCGCTGGAGATCCCGTGCGAGCCGAAGAGCTCCGAGAAGGCGTCGGCCCCCAGGAAGTCGCGCCTGACCTGGTCCTGGAGATCGGTCCGCCAGTCGAATCCGATCGCGCCGGGGATGTGCGCCTCGGCGTAGAGGCGCGGGTTCTCGTCGACCTCGACGATCCGGATCGCGGGATCGCCGATGCGCTCCTCCACCCACCATGTCTCCACGAGGACTTCTTTCGCATAGCTCGGCCATCGATGACCGGATCGTCCGCCACCGACCCTGCCGAAACCCTGTCGATCCGCCTGTGCGGGCGGATGGCGGTCGAGATCGGCGGCCGCGAGGTCGAGCTGCGCGGCCGCCAGGCCCGGCTCGTCGTCGCCTACCTGGCCTGGAACCGCGCGCGGCCCGTGTCGCGCGACGAGCTGATCGAGCTGCTGTGGCCGCGCGAGGCGCCGGCCAGCCCCGACGACGTCCTCACCGCGCTGCTGTCCAAGATCCGCGCCGCGCTCGGGCCGGGCACGCTCGAGGGCCGGCGCGAGCTCGCGCTGACGCTGCCGGAGGGCGCCTGGATCGACGTCGAGGCCGCGCACGCCGACCTCGATCGCGCCGAGGCCGCCTTCCAGTCCTCCGACTGGGCCGAGGTGTGCCGCGCCGGCCACGACGTGCTCGACGTCACGGCGGCGCCGTTCCTGCTCGCGCACGACCACCCGTGGGTCGAGCACCGCCGCCGCGAGCTGGACGAGCTGCGACTGCGCACGCTCGAGCGGGTCGGCAGCGCGGCGCTCGAGCTCGGCGGGTCCGGCATCGGCGCCGCCGAGCGCTCGGGGCGCGCGATCGTGGAGTCCGCACCGTTCCGCGAGAGCGGCCACCTGCTGCTGATGGAGGCGCTGGCCGCGCGCGGCGACGTCGCCGAGGCGCTGCGCGCCTACGAGGACCTGCGCGTGCGCCTGCGCGACGAGCTGGGCGCGATCCCCGGCGCCGACCTGCGCGCGCTGCACGAGCGGCTGCTCTCCGAGGGCGAGCGCCCGCCGGCCCCGCCCGCCCCGCCGCGCGACGAGCGCAAGCTCGTCACCGTGGTGGCGCTGGCCTGCGACGAGCCCGAGCGGGCGCGCGAGGAGCTCGCGCGGCTCGAGGCCAGCGTCCTGCCCGGCGACGACGTGATCGGCGTGTTCGGCATCCCGCGCGCGCACGAGGACGACGCCGAGCGCGCGGTCGAGGTCGCGCTGCGGATGGGCGGCCGGGCCGCCCTGGCCACCGGCGACGTGCTGGTGCGCGACGGCGAGCCGGCCGGCGAGGTGCTCGAGCGCGCGCCGGCGCTGCTGCGCGTCACGCCGATGCGCACCGTGCTGGCCGACGAGCTGACCGCCCGCCTGACGCAGCACGTCGTGCGCTACGAGGGCTCGCAGGCCGGCGAGGCGCGGACCTTCGCGCACCGCCCGGCACGCGCCGCGGACCTCGTTCGTCGGCCGCGAGCACGAGCTCTCGCTGCTGGAGGCCGTGCACCGGACCGTGCTGGAGGAGTGCCGGCCGCGGCTGGTCGTGGTGGTCGGCGAGGCCGGCGCCGGCAAGTCGCGGCTCGTCGACGAGTTCCTGCGCGGCGCCCGCGAGTCGGTCCCCGAGGCCGTCGTGCACATCGGCCGCTGCCTCGCCTACGGCGACGGCCTCACCTACTGGCCGCTGCGCGAGCTGCTGTGGGCGGCCGCCGGCATCCTGCTCCAGGACAGCGCCGCCGCAGCCGGCGAGAAGCTGCGCCGCCTGGTCGAGCGCGTCTCCGCCGAGCCCGAGCGGACCGTGTCGGCGCTGGCGGTCACCGCCGGCATCTCCCTGCCCGGCAACCCGCTCGACGCCATGGAGCCCGAGTCGGTCGCCGCCGAGGTCGGCCTCGCCTGGCCGCGCCTCGCCACCGGCCTCGCCGCCCACGGCGGCGCCGTGATGGTGGTCGAGGACCTCCACTGGGCCGAGTCGGCGCTGCTCGACATGCTCGAGCAGCTCGTCGCGCGCTCGGAGGGGCCGCTGCTGGTCGTCGTCACCGCGCGGCCCGAGCTGCTGGAGGCGCGCCCCGGCTGGGGCGGGCGGCGCGCGGCGTCGCAGCTCACGCTCGAGCCGCTGACCGCCGACGAGTCGCGCCGCCTGGTCGCCGAGCTGCTGCCCGGTGCGTCACCGGAGCTGCACGGCGCGTCGTGGAGAAGGCCGAGGGCAACCCGTTCTTCGCCGAGGAGATCGCCCACCACCTGCGCGACCGCGGCGTGCGCGACGAGCCGCTCCCCACCACGGTGCGTGCCGTGCTGGCCGCGCGCGTCGACGCGCTGCCGGCGGCCGAGAAGCGCGCGCTCCAGGACGCCGCGGTCGTCGGCCGCTCCTTCTGGGCCTCCAGCCTGGAGGCGACCGGCGCCGACCCGGCGGCGCTGCGCGCGCTCGAGGAGCGCGGGCTCGTGACCACGCGGCCGACGTCGTCGCTGCCCGGCCAGACCGAGCTGTGGATCCGCCACGCGCTGATCCGCGAGGTCGCCTACCAGTCGATCCCGGACGAGCAGCGGCGCGCCGTCCACGCCGGCGTCGGCGAGTGGATCGCCGCGCTCACCGGCGACCGCCGCGAGGAGTTCGTCGACCTGCTCGCGCACCACTACGAGCGCGCGGTCGGCCCCGAGGAGATGCGCGCGAAGGCGGTCGCCGCGCTGGCCGAGGCCGGCCACGGCGCCCGCCGCCGGGCCGCGACCGACGACGCCGTGCAGTTCGCGGACCGCGCCCTGGCGCTCGCCCGTCAGGCTTCCGAGTGCCTGGCCGCGCTCGAGCTCAAGGCGCGCGCGCTGCACGCCGCCGTGCGGGCGGACGAGAGCCTCGCCGCGTATCAGGCGGCGCTCGACCTCGCGCGCGGCGCGGACGCCGAGCGCCTGCGCGCGCACGCCACGCTGCTGTGCGCGCGCTACCCGGGCGCCTTCACCCGGCCGGAGTGGCGCGAGTGGGCGATCGCCCAGATCGAGCAGGGCCTGGCCGGCGACGCCGACCAGCACGACACGTTCGAGGTCGGCGCCCTGCTGATCGGCCGCGCATCGATGGTCCGCTGGTTCGTGCTCGACGGCGAGGAGCTGGTGAAGGCGCGCCGCGCCGCCGAGCGGGCGATCGAGATCGCCGAGCGGATCGGCTCCACGCAGCTGCTCTCACACGGGCTCGAGGCGCTCGGCTGGCGCGACGCCGACCACGGCTTCTGCGACGCCAGCGCGACCGCCGACCGGATGCTCGAGGTCGTGCGCCGGATGCCCGACCGCGTCGAGGCGGCCGAGTCGCTGGTCATCGCCGCGATCTGCCTCGCGCGCGGCGGTCGCTTCGACGACGCGTTCGCGGCCGGCCGCGAGGCGGCGGCGTCGGCGCGCCACCTGAGCCCGCACCGGCGCATGCACGCCGCGTCGGCGCAGACGGTCTGCCTGCTCGGCGCCGGGCGCTTCGACGAGCTGGCGGAGGCCACCGCGCGAGGCGCCCGAGCTCGTCGAGCACGAGGGCAGCCGGACCTGCGCGATGGGCTCGCTCGCGCTCGCCGGGCACGCGGTCGTGCAAGTTCGAGGCGCTCGACACGGCCGCCGGCGTGCGCGCCGCCGCCGACGTCGAGGCGGTCGGCCTGCATCGCAGCGACTCGTCCTTCCGCTACCGCGGGATCGAGGTCCTGCGGCCGTTCGTCGGGCTCGAGCGCACGCGCGCCCGGCTCGAGTACGGCGAGCCGGTGCGCGGCCTGGTCGACGGCGTCCACCACCTGCGCGTGCGGTCCAGCTCGTCGCGCTCGAGGACGGCGACGTCGCGCCGCTGGTCGCCAAGGCCCGCCGCGTCGCGCGCGAGGCGTGCGCGCCGCCGCTCGGCTGGATCGCCGACTGGGCCGAGGCGCTGCGCGCCGGGTCGCTGGCCGGCGTGGTCGCCGCCACCGACGCGCTCGACGCCTACGGCGAGCGCTACACGGCGGCGCGGCTGATGGCCGACGCGCTGCTGCGGATCCCCGACCCCGCCGCCGCTGAAGCGACCGCCGCGCGGCTGCGCGCGATGGGCGCGCTCGCGAGCGCCGCTGAGATCACCGGAAGCCCAGTCGGGTGAGCTCGAGCACCTCGTCGGCGTTCGCCGAGGTGACGAAGTCGGGCCCGGTCGGGATCAGCTCGCCGCGCGCCGGGAACAGCATGTGGCGCGAGCGCTCGGCCAGCAGCACGACCGGCAGATAGCCCTGCAGGTACGGCTGCTGGTCGACGGCGAACAGCATCCGCTTGATCCGCACGGCCTCGAGCACGTCCGGCGAGAGGTCGAACGTGGCGAGCTGGACGCGGCGGCCGAAGCCGGCGCGCAGGGCGGCGAGCGCCGGCATGGCGCCGGCCGTGCCGAGCGTGAGGATGCCGTCGGCATCGCTGTCGCGGACCGCCTGCGCGATCCGCTGCTGCGCCTGGTCCTGGTTCTGGAGGTCGATGCCGAGCACGGCCGACGTCGCCCGGCGGCGCAGGGCGGCGCCGAAGCCGCGGCAGCGCTCGTCGAGGCCGGCGTTGCCCACCTCCTGGTTGACGCACAGGCCGCTTCGTGACCCCGGCCGCCGCCATCCGGCGGCCGGCCTCGAAGCCGGCGCGGTACTCGGGCTGGCCGACGTGGACGGGGATCCCGAGGTCGCGGAAGCGATCGCTGCCCGAGTTGATCGAGATGACGGGGATCCCGGCGCGCCGGGCGCGCCGGATCGGAGCGCGCAGGCCCTGCACGTCGGGCAGCGAGACGATCAGCCCGTCGAGGTTGGCCTCGATCGCCTCGTCGATCAGCCGCCGCATGCGGGCGATGTCGTAGCTGTCGGGCGCGCGGTAGGAGACGGCGACGCCGGTCTGGCGCGCGGCGTCGTCGAGCCCCTTCTTGACGATCGCCCAGAACGGGTCGGAGGCCTGGCCGTGGCTGATGGCGGCGATCCGCGCCGCGGCCACGCGCAGCCCGCGGCCGCGCTCGGGCGTCGCCGCCGGCGTCGGCCGCTCGCGCGCGACCTGCTCGCCCTCGACCTCGAGGTCGGTCTCGCGCACGTTCGAGGTCCCGCCGCAGCCGGCGAGCGCGGCGAGCACGAGCGCGAGGAAGAGCAGGCGCCGCATCAGCGCGCGCCCGCCAGCGGGATGTGGGCGGCCAGCCGCGTCCCCTCGCCGAGCGGGCTGTCGAGCTCGAGCTCGCCCTCGAGCGCCGCGAGCCGGTCGCTGAGGCCGCGCAGGCCCGAGCCGGCGTCGATCCGCGCGCCGCCGATGCCGTCGTCGCCGACGACGACCTCGACCATGCCGCCGCCGCGCCGCACGCTCACCGTCGCCTTCGTGGCGTTGGCGTACTTGATCACGTTGGTCAGCCCCTCGGCGACGACGAAGTAGGCCGCCGCCTCGACCGGCGCGGGCAGCCGGTCCTCGAACGCGAGGTCGCACTCGACGGTGAGCGGCGAGCGCTCGACGAGCACGTGGATGGCCGGGCCGAGCCCGTGGTCGGACAGCACGGCGGGATGGATGCCGCGCGCGAGCTCGCGCAGCTCGGCGAGCGCGACGGCGAGCTTGTCGGCCAGCTCCTCGACGGTCTCCGCCACCTCCGGCTCGTGCTTGAGCCGCGCGCGCAGCAGCCGCAGGTCGAGCGCGAGCGAGACGAGCTGCTGCTGGGCGCCGTCGTGCAGGTCGCGCTCGATCTGGCGCCGCGCGTCGTCGGCGGCCTCGACGATGCGGCGGCGCGAGTGGCGCAGCTCCTCGAGCCGTGCGCGCAGGTCGGCCTTCAGGCGCTCGTTGTCGATCGCCAGCGCGGCGGCCGAGGCGGCGGCGTGGACGAGCTCGGGCGTGGCGTCGAGCTCGGCGTCGTGGACGATCGCCGCCACGCGGTTGCCCTCGCGCTCGACCGCCGTCCACGCGCGGCCCGAGCCGGAGGCGGGCAGGTCGACCGGGTGGCCGCGCTCGTCGACGAAGATCTCGCGGTCGGGCAGCCAGTAGGCGATGTTCAGCGAGCGGTCGCCGAGCCGCTCGGCCAGCATCTCGCGCACCGGCCCCGCGCCGGCCCGCTCGGACCGCAGCAGCGCCTGCGCGAGCGCGCGCAGCAGCCCGCCCGGCCCCCTCCTCGACGCCGACCGAGACGACGGCGGCGGCCGCCGCCAGCACGATCAGCGCGAGCGCGACGCCGGGACCGAGCGCCCACGGGCCGACGAAGCGGTCGCCGCCCGACTCGAAGCCGTCGACGGCGAGCACGAGCATCCCGACGGCGAGCGCGACCGGAGCGATGACCACGAGCAGGCCGACGAGCGCGACCGGGAGCCGGAGCAGCAGCATCGCGAGCGCGCGCCAGAACGGCCGGTGCCCGGTCGCCTCCAGCACGTTGCGCCAGTCGCCGCGGGGCGCGCGCGGCACCGGCGGCAGATGGGCGTCCAGCCAGCGGTTGGCGGTCCGCCGCTCGCCCTCCGCGAGCTGCCAGACGAGCCGCGCGACCGCGGCCAGCAGGGGCAGCCCGATCCAGGCGATGCTGAGCACGGCGCCGAGCAGCAGGCCGCCGCCGACCACCACGAGGTACGTGATGCCGTAGGGCAGGCCGAGCAGCAGGTACAGCAGCGTGCGGCCGGCCGCACGCAGGTGGCGCGGGAGCTCGAGCCCGCGGCTCGCGCGGATCGCGGTCATCCGCGCCCCTCCACGAGCACGTCGCCGGTGCCGCTGATGGCCTGGACGGCGAACGGGGCGTCGTCGGTCTCGGTCAGGTTGCGTACCTGGACGCCGCCGCGCGAGCTGCTGGCGTCGACGCGGTAGCGGCCGGCCGGCACGATGGCAAGGACGTCGCCGCTCGAGGAGCGCAGCTCCATCCGGTCGGGCGAGCAGGCGGCGCCGGCGCCGACGTCGCCCGACGCCGACGTGGCGATGAGCTGGAAGCCGCAGAAGCCGTCGACCGTGATCGCGCCCGAGCCGGTCTGGATCCGCGCCGAGCCGTTGAGCCCGCTGACGCGCACGCGGCCGCTGGTCGTGAGCACGTTGACCTGCACGTTGTCGCGCACCGCGATCCGGTACGCCGCCTCGCAGGTCCCGATCACCGTGTCCGGGCAGCGCGACGTGATCTGGAGCACGTCGCCGGCGAGCCGGCGGGTCTGGTCGGGCGGGTGGCCGAACGCGAACTCCGCGGTCCGGCGGACCTCGACGGCCGTCGGCGCGCCGCCGACGATCTCGACGTCGGCGGTCGCCGACGTCGAGCTCGATGGCCGACACCGTGCCGAGGACGCGGTACTGCGCGACGCGGGTCTCGCGCGAGGCCGCCCACCACACGGCCAGCACGGCGAGCGCGGTGAGCAGCAGCGCCGAGGAGACGAGGACCAGCCACCACCATGGCGACGCCCTCCGGGCGCGGCCCGGCATGTGCAGCGGTGAGCGGCGCGCCAGAGGCGGCGCGGGCGCATCCTCCGTGACGCTCATCGCAATTACCGTATACGGAGGGGGCCCCGCCCAACGAGCCATTCCGTCCAGAGCGATGTCTCGTTGGGCACCCCCTGCGCCGCGCCGGAGGCCGGCGCGACGGAAGGTCAGGTCGCTACGCGAGCGCGGCGCGAGCGGCGCGCGCGGGGCGGCGCCACGAGCGGCGGCGCGAGGCTCCGTCGCCGGCGGCGGCGCGCAGCAGCGGCACGAGCTCGAGGCTGGGGTAGAACGGGTCGGCGACCGCGCGGCCGGTCTCCAGCGAGAGGGCGGCGCGGACGTCGCCGTCGGCGTGGGCGAGCATCACCTCGCCGTCCAGCGGCCGGGCGCTGTCGAGTGCCGCGAGGCGCTCGAGGTCGGCGGTGTCGGCAGAAGTGGCGGGGCGGAGAACGAGGGAGGTGGCGGTCATCGGGGGGCTCCTTTGGCGGCGACTGAACACATTGTCGGAGGCCGCAGCCATAATCTCAAATGATCGTTACTGATCCATGTGATAAAGTCGTCTTATGGACGATCTCCGCCTGCTGAAGGTTCTGCGCGAGGTGGCGCTGCGCGGCTCGTTCTCCGCCGCCGCCGAGTCGCTCTCCTATTCGCAGCCCGCCGTCTCCCAGCAGATCGCGCGCCTGGAGGCGCAGACCGGCGTGAAGCTGATCGAGCGCCAGCCCAAGGGCATCAAGCTCACGCCCGCCGGCGAGGCGCTGGTGCGCCACACCGAGCAGATCCTCGCCCAGCTCGCGCACGCACAGGCCGAGCTGACCGAGATCGCGTCGGACGCCCGCGGCAAGCTGCGGCTCGCCTCCTTCGCCACCGCCGCCGGCACGATCGTGCCGCGCGCGGTGTCGGAGTTCCGCCACCTGCGGCCCGGCGTGCACGTCGAGCTCTCGCTCATGGACCCGCCGCAGTCGATCCCCGCCCTGCGGCGCGGCGAGTTCGACATCGTCATCACCGAGGAGGGCGGCTTCGAGAGCGACATCTCGCTCGATGGCCTCGGCGTCGAGCGGCTGATGGACGACGTGCTGTACGCGTCGCTGCCCGCCGAGCACCCGCTGGCGACCCGGCGGGCGATCGCGCTGACCGACCTGTGCGAGGAGGAGTGGATGCTGGTCGGCCTGCGCGGCACGTGCGCCGACTCCAACATCGTGCTCCGCGCCTGCCAGGACGCCGGGCTTCGAGCCGCGCGTGGCGTACGTCGTCGGACGACTACTTCGCGATCCAGGGGCTGGTGGCGAGCGGGATGGGCGTCGCGCTGGTGCCCGGCCTGGCGCTGGCTTCGACGCGCGACGACGTCGCGGTGCGCCCGTTGCGCGGGCGGCCGCCCTACCGGCGGATCGGCGCGGTCTTCGCTCCCGATCCGGTGGGACCGGTCGCAGTGATGATCGACTGCCTGCGCGATGCCGCGGAGGAGTACAAGCGCGCGGCGCCGATGTCGGCGGTCGCTGCGTGACGAACGTCAACACCGCAGGGTAGGGAGGCGGTGAGATCGGGCGGCGGCGAGAGCCGCTGGCGCTTTTGCGTCGCTATGCGACGTCAAGGCGCCAGGGACCGCCGTCACGGCCGAAACCCTCGCTTCCCCACCTTGCCGCAGTTGACGTTCACCGTCTCGTAGAGGAAACGTGAGGTGCGCCGCCGCGGCTGGGGGACCGCGACGACGCCCTGAATTCACGTTGCTTCCGACCGAGCGACCGCCGGGGAGGAGAGAGGGAGCAAGCCGGGGTCGGAGCGTGTCCAAGGCACCATGGCCCATCCATGGGCCGCGCCTCGTATGTTGGGGGGAACGAGGTGAATACTCCCAATGGGGGATGCCCCGCTCGATACGGTCCTCCTGTCAATCCAGGTGCGGGAAACCGAACCCCCCGGTACCCTCGCTGCCGTGAGCGCCCCGGTCATTGCGGTCCTGCACAACCTCGAGGACGCCTTCACCGGCCACGCGGGCGATGCGCTGCGGGCCGCCGGCGTCGAGCTGCGCGAGGTCCACCTGCGCGACGGCGAGGCGCTGCCCGACCTCGACGACGTCGACGGCGTGCTCTCGCTCGGCGGCGAGCAGTCGGTCCTGGACATCGACGCCGACCCGATGCTGACGGCCGAGGCCGTGTTCCTGCGCGAGGCCGTCGAGCGCGGGATCCCCGTGCTCGGCGTGTGCCTCGGCGCGCAGCTGCTCGCGCATGCGCTGGGCGGCCGCGTCCTCCGCCTGCCGCGGCTGCTGATCGAGTGGATCCCGATCGAGGCGCTGCCGGGAGCGGCGCGGGACCCGGTGGTCGGCTCGCTGCCCGAGGGCGCCGTCGCCCTGCACTGGAACGAGGACGGCTTCGAGCCCCCGCCCGGCTCCGTCGAGCTGCTGCGTCGGCCGGGGACGACCGCCGAGGCGTTCCGCTTCGGCGAATGCGCGTGGGGCGTGCAGTTCCACCCCGAGGTCCACGACGAGGGCGTCGACAGCTGGTACGAGTCCGGCTACGCGGAGCTGACCGCGGCCGGCCTCACCGAGGAGCAGGCGCGCGCGGCCGACGCCCGCCATCTGCCCGCCCAGCGCGCGCTCTCGGATGCGCTGTTCGGCGGCTTCGCCGGAGTGGTGGCAGCCCGCACCGTCGCCGCGTGAGCGAGTACCCCCACCGGCTCGCGATCCCGACGCGCTGGCACGACAACGACGTCTACGGGCACGTCAACAACGTCGAGTACTACGCGTTCTTCGACACCGTGATCAACGCGTACCTGATCCGCGAGGGCGGGCTCGACATCCTCGGCGGCGACGTGATCGGGCTGTGCGCCGAGTCGCACTGCGAGTTCAAGCACGAGCTCGCCTTCCCGGAGACGGTCACGGCCGGCCTGCGCGTCGGCCATCTCGGCAGCTCGAGCGTGCGCTACGAGATCGCCCTCTACGGCGAGGCGACGACGGAGCCGGCCGCCACCGGCTGGTTCGTGCACGTGTTCGTGGACCGCGAGACGCGGCGGCCGGCGGAGATCCCGCGCGGCATCAGATCGGCTCTCGAGGCGCTCAGCGCGCCTCCATCTGCTCCTTGAGCCGCTCCAGCGCGCGGCCGTTCTGCTTGCGCAGGTAGGCGCGAATGAGCGGCGCCGCGAGCCGGTCGCCGATGCCGGCCGGCTCGATCTCGTTCGTGAAGCTGACGACGGTGCCGCCGTTCTGCGGCTTCAGCTCGTAGATGCCCTTCGTGCGGCGGCGCATGCCGCGGCCGCTGCGGCCGTCCTCGACGATCCGCTCCGGCGTGGACTCGACGGGCGTGATCTCCATCCAGCCCCCGCCGCTCTTGCCCTTGACGCGGATGCCGGTCTCGGTGCGCTGGAAGTCGGTCAGGAAGTGGTCGGTGAACGACTCGTGGTTCATGAGGTCGTCGAGGAACGCGTGGATCTCCTCGCGAGGCCGTTCGATCGTGATGGTGACGGTGACGGGCTTCATAACGGCATACTGAACCTTGTGCCGACTCCCGAGGACCTGCTCGCCGAGGCGCCGCTCGAGGCCGCGGTCGCCGCACTGGCGGAGCGCAACCACCACCACCTTGCCCAGATGAGCCCCGCCGAGCGCGACGACGCGATCGCGCACTGGCGCCAGCTCGCCGTCGCCGTCCTGACCGCGGCCGGCGCCGCGCTCCAGGAGGACGCGGCGCTCAACGGCGACGAGCGGCCGGGCCGGGCCGTGATCGTGCTCGAGGACTCCGGTCCCGAGGAGATCGCGATCCACGCGAGCTTCTTCCCGCAGCTCGAGGATCTCGGCGGCGGCCAGGTGGGCGCCACCCCGGCCCAGGCCGCCGCGCTCGAGTTGCTCGAGCAGATCTCCGACGACGACGATCCACTCGCCGGCTGACATCACGACCGAGGGTCCCTGGCTGCGCCAGACCCTCGAGGAGATCGTCGCCCAGCTGCGGCGGCTGTTCGAGCTCAACGGCTGCGCGTTCCTGGTCGTCGACTGGGAGGAGCAGTACATCCGGCCCGTGACGGCGTGGTTCTCCTCGGCCGAGGTGCGTGAGGCGCTCGGGACGGTGCTGAGCCGCCCGTACGACACCGAGCGCCCGGGCATCACCGAGGCGGCGATCGAGCGTCGCGCGCCGCTGCTGATGGACGACATCACGCAGTGGCCGGGCGCGGACGCGCTGCGCCGGCGGCTGAACGAGCAACTCCCGGCCGAGCAGGCGCGGCTGACCTGGGAGTTCTACGCGTCGTCGGCGCTGCTCGCCTGCCCGGTGCGGACGCCGGACGGGCGCATGCTCGGCGTGCTCGCGCTGTCGGCGGACTCGTTCAGCGAGGAGGAGGTCCGCAGCGCCGGGGTGTTCGCCGACCTGGCCGCCATCGCGCTCGACCGCTCGGACCTGCTCGGACGCGAGGAGCGCCGCACGCGCGAGGAGCTGATGCTCAACCGCGCCGTGCACGAGCTCGGCGTCTCGCTCGAGCTCGACGACGTGTACGGCGCGATCGTGCGCCAGGCGGCGCATCTGAGCGGCGCGTCGAAGGTCATGCTCACCCGCCAGGAGCCGGCCAGCCGCGACCTGCGGGTGCTGCACTCGGTCGGCTTCTCCGAGCGCGTCCGCAGGCGCGCTTCGTGGTCGGCGAGGGGATGATCGGCCGCGTCGCCGCAGACCGGCGAGCCGTACGTCAGCCGCGAGATCGACCGGGCCAAGTTCCTGCCGTGGGTGGTCGAGGAGGAGAACCTCGGCTCGTTCGCGCACGTGCCGCTCTCGATCGGCGCGCGGCTGTTCGGCGTGCTCACCGTCGGCCGACGAGCGGCCCGAGGCTGTGCGACGACGCGCTGCTGGCGCGGATGGAGGCGTTCGGGCTGGCGGCCGCGGGCGCGATCGCCAACGCGCTCGACTTCGCGCGCGAGCGGCGAGTGGCGCTCGCGCTCACGCGCGGGTTCGTGCCCGGCCCGCTGCCCGAGCTCGAAGGGTTCGACGCCGGGCTCGTGTTCGAGCCCTCGGGCCACGCGGCCGGCGGCGGCGACTTCTTCGGCATCTGGCGGCTGCCGAACGGCTCGGTGGCGCTGCTCGTGGGCGACGTGTCAGCGGCAAGGGCATCGAGGTCGCCGCGATCAGCTCGATGGTGCGCTTCTTCGTCGAGGCGCGTACGTACGATGCCGCCGATCCGGCCGAGGTGATGAGCCAGACCAACGCCCTGCTGCGCGGGCGGCTGCCCGGCATCACGTTCGTGCCGGCCGTGATGATGGTGATCGACGAGCATCGGATCCGCTGGTGCAACGCGGGGCACACGCCGCCGCGGCTGCTCCTCGCGGACGGCGGCGAGCTCGAGCTGCGCGGCACCGGCCTGCCGCTGGGGCTCGAGGAGGGCGAGGCAGTACACCGCCGAGGAGGCGCCGCTCGGCCCCGGCGACCTCGTCTTCGCCTGCACCGACGGGCTCACCGAGGCGCGGCGCGAGGGCCGCCAGTTCGGCGACGAGCGGCTCCCCGACCTGCTCGCCGAGCACGCGCGCGAGCTCGACGCCGAAGAGCCTCGTGCAGCTGCTCTACCGCGAGGCGCGAGGCGTGGGCGCCCGCGCTCGACGACGACGTCGTCGTCCTCGCCCTGCGGCGGCGCCCGTGATCGAGACCCGGCACGAGCCGCCGGACGGCCCGGCGGCACAGACGCTGTGGAGCGAGTACATGGCGCTCATCAGCGAGCGCGCCGGGCCCGAGTTCGAGCCGACCGAGCGCATCTTCGGCACGAGCGACGTCTTCCGCGGGCCCGGGCGGCCTGGATCGTGCTCTACGACGACGGCGTGCCGGTGGCGTGCGCCGGGCTGCGCGAGCTCGAGCCCGGGGTCGCCGAGATCAAGCGCATGTTCGTGACGCCGCGCGCGCGGGGCGCGGCCACGCGCGGCGGCTGCTGGCCGAGCTCGAACAGATCGCGCGCGACGCCGGCCAGCGCGAGATGCGGCTGTTCACCACCGACATGCTGCCGGAGGCGATGGCGCTCTACGCCAGCGAGGGCTACACGGTGCGCTCCTCGCATCCCCTCGAGGGCGCTCGAACCGAGTTCTGGCTCGAGAAGCCGCTGTAACGTCTTCGGGTCCATGCCTGAACAGCTGTGCACGCTCAACGACGGCGTCGAGCTCTGCTACGAGACGCTTCGGCGACCCCGAAGCGCCCGCGATGCTGCTGACGATGGGCCTGGCGACGCAGATGCTCGGCTGGCACGAGGACTTCTGCGCCGCAGCTGGCCGACCGCGGCTTCCACGTCATCCGCTTCGACAACCGCGACTGCGGCCGCTCGCAGCGGATGAACGGCGTCGTGCCGTCGGTCTTCCAGCTGCTGCGGCGCGACAGGCGCGCCGCCAGCTACACGCTCGACGACATGGCCGGCGACGGCGTCGGGCTGCTCGACCACCTGGGGATCGAGGCCGCGCACGTGGTCGGCGCGTCGATGGGCGGCATGATCGCCCAGACGATGGCCGCCCGGCACCCGGACCGCGTGCTGTCGCTGGCCTCGATGATGTCCAACACCGGCGCGCGCTGGAGCGGCCAGCCCTCCCCCAGGCTCTACCACGTGCTGCTCAAGCCGCCGCCGCGCGACCGTGAGCAGTACAAGGAGCACGCGGTGTGGGTGTTCTCGAAGATCGGCTCGCCCGGCTTCGCGCGCGACGACGAGGACCTGCGGCGGATCGCGGGCATGAGCTATGACCGCGGCATCAACCCGGGCGGCACCAGCCGCCAGCTCGCGGCGATCATCGCCTCGGGCGACCGCACGCCGCTGCTCCGGACGATCACGGCGCCGACGCTCGTCATCCACGGCACGAAGGACAAGCTCGTGCCGACCTCGGGCGGGCGCGCGACGGCGCGCGCGATCCCGGGCGCGCGCCTGCTGCTGATCGAGGGCATGGGGCACGACATCCCACGCGGCGCGTGGCCGCAGATGCTCGACGCGATCGAGCAGAACGCGTTGCGAGCGCCGGTCCCGGCGCTATGAGGCTCGAGACCTGGCAGGCGCCGCCGGGCGAATCCCGACCACCGTCGTTCCCGAAGCCACCGCGTCGCGTTCGGCTCGCACGGCTGGGGCGGCTCGTGGGTGAACGGCGTGTTCGACTTCCACCACTTCCACTCGACCTCCCATGAGGTGCTGGGCGTGCTGGCCGGATCGGCGACGCTGGAGCTCGGCGGGCCGCGGGGGCAGTCGTTCGAGGTCGCCGAGGGCGACGTGATCGTCCTCCCGGCGGGCACCGGCCACCGCCGCGCCAGCGCCCGCGACGGCTTCACCGTGACCGGCGCCTACCCGGCCGGGCAGGAGGACTACGACCTGCTGCGGCGCGCCGACGACGCGGCGCGCTCGCGCATCGCGAGCCTGCCGGCGCCGGACCAGGATCCCGTCGGCGGCGAGGGCATCGCGACCTGGCGCTGATCGCGTACCCGCCCGAGCTCCCGGTCAGCGCGCACCGGGAGGAGCTGCTGGAGGCGATCCGCTCGCACCAGGTGGTGGTGGTCGCGGGCGAGACGGGCTCGGGCAAGACCACGCAGCTCCCGAAGCTCTGCCTCGAGCTGGGGCGGGGTCGGATCGCCCACACGCAGCCGCGGCGGCTGGCGGCGCGCACGGTGGCGGCGCGGATCGCCGAGGAGATGAAGGTCCCGCTCGGCGAGACGGTCGGCTACGCGGTCCGCTTCCGCGACCGCTCGTCGCGCGACACGCAGGTGCGGCTGATGACCGACGGCCTGCTGCTGGCCGAGATCCGGCGCGACAAGCTGCTCAAGCGCTACGACACGATCATCGTCGACGAGGCGCACGAGCGGTCGCTGAACATCGACTTCCTGCTCGGCTACCTGGTCCGCGTACTGCCTCGGCGGCCGGACCTGAAGGTCATCATCACCTCGGCGACGATCGACCCGGAGCGCTTCAGCCGCCACTTCGGCGACGCGCCCGTGGTCGAGGTGAGCGGCCGCACGTACCCGGTCGAGACGCGCTACCAGCCGGTCGAGGATCCCGATCGCGACCAGGAGGACGCGATCGCCGACGCCTGCGACGAGCTGCTGCGCGAGGCCGCCCACCGGGCGACGTGCTGGTGTTCCTCTCGCGGCGAGCGCGAGATCCGCGACACGGCGGACGTGCTGCGCGGGCGGCTGGACGTGGAGGTGCTGCCGCTGTACGCGCGGCTGTCGGCGTCCGAGCAGCAGCGGGTCTTCAAGCCGCACGCCAAGCGGCGGGTGGTGCTGGCCACCAACGTGGCCGAGACCTCCCTGACCGTGCCGGGCATCCGCTACGTCGTCGATCCCGGGACGGCGCGGATCAGCCGCTACAGCGCGCGGCTGAAGGTGCAGCGGCTGCCGATCGAGCCGATCTCGCAGGCGTCGGCCGACCAGCGCAAGGGCCGCTGCGGGCGCACATCGGACGGCATCTGCATCCGGCTGTACTCGGAGGAGGACTTCGACGAGCGGCCGCGGTTCACCGACCCGGAGATCCTGCGCACCAACCTCGCCTCGGTGATCCTCCAGATGGCGGCGATCGGGCTCGGCAAGGTGGAGGACTTCCCGTTCCTGGACCCGCCCGACCAGCGCCAGATCCGCGACGGGATCCGGCTGCTGGAGGAGCTCGGCGCGCTGGATGCGGTGGGTCGGCTGACGAAGATCGGCCGGCGGCTGGCGGAGCTGCCGGTCGACCCGCGGATGGGCCGCATGGTGCTGGAGGCCGACCGGCTGGGCTGCTCCGAGGAGGTGATCGTGATCGCCGCCGCGCTGTCGATCCAGGACGTTCGCGAGCGGCCGTCCGACCAGACGGCGCAGGCCGACCAGCTGCACGCCCGCTTCACCGACCCCGACTCGGATTTCATCTCGTTCCTGAACCTGTGGCAGTACCTGCGCGAGTTGCAGCGGTCGCTGTCCAGCAACCAGTTCCGCAAGCGCTGCCTCGCCGAGCACCTGCACCACCTGCGCGTGCGCGAGTGGCAGGACCTGGTGGCGCAGCTGCGCGAGGCGGCCAAGGGTGTCGGGGTGCGCTTCAACCGCACGCCGGCGGAGGCGGTCGAGGTGCACCGGGCGCTGCTCTCCGGCCTGCTCTCGCACGTGGGGATGAAGGACGCGTCGTCGCGCGACTACACCGGCGCCCGCGGAGCGCGGTTCGCGGTCTTCCCGGGCTCGGGGCTGTTCAAGAAGCCGCCGAGCTGGGTGATGGTCGCCGAGCTGGTGGAGACGACGCGGCTGTGGGGGCGAGTCGCGGCTCGTGTGGATCCGGCCGATGTGGAGCCGCTGGCCGGGCATCTGGTCAAGCGGACGTACAGCGAGCCGCGCTGGGACCCGCGCCGCGGGTCGGTGGTGGCGACCGAGCGGGTGACTCTGTACGGGCTTCCGATCGTCACCGACCGCAAGGTGCAGTACGGACGGATCGACCCGGTGCTGTCGCGCGAGCTGTTCATCCGGCGCGCGCTGGTCGAGGGTGAGTGGGAGACGCGGCATGCGTTCGTGGCGGAGAACCGGCGGCTGGTCGAGGAGGTCGAGGCGCTCGAGCACCGGGCGCGGCGGCGCGACATCCTGGTCGACGACGAGGCGCTGTTCGGGTTCTTCGACGCGCGGGTGCCGGAGGACGTGGTCTCGGCGGCGGGCTTCGATCGCTGGTGGCGGGACCAGCCTCCGGATCTGCTCACGTACACGCGGGACGCGCTCGTGCGCGACGTCGAGGCGGTCGACGACCGGGCGTGGCCGGCGACCTGGCGCCAGGGCGAGCTCACCCTGGATCTCGACTACCGCTTCGAGCCCGGCGCCGAGGACGACGGCATGACGGTCATGGTGCCGCTCCAGGCGCTCGGCGCGGTGCGCGCGGACCGCTTCGAGTGGCTCGTCCCGGGCCTGCGTGAGGAGCTGGTGACGGCGCTGATCCGCGGGCTGCCGAAGGATCTGCGTCGCAGGCTCGTGCCGGTGCCGGAGACGGCGGCCCGGGCGCTGGCGCGCCTGGAGCCGCGGCGACGGCCGCTGGCCGAGGATCTCTCGCGGGCGATCGACGTCTTCAGCATCCCGCCCGGGACGTGGGACTTCTCGACGCTCCCGCCACACCTGCGGCCGACGTTCCGGGTGGTCGACGATCGTCGTGGCGTGCTTGCCTCCGGCAAGTCGCTGAGCGACGTGCGGGCGCGGGTGCGGCCGCTGCTGCGGGCCGAGCTCACCGCCGCGTCTTCGAAGCTCGAGCGGACCGGCCTGACCGCCTGGGAGATCGGCTCGCTGCCGCGCGAGGTGACGCTGCGCGGGACCGGCCAGGCGGTGCGCGCGTACCCGGCGCTGGTCGACGAGGGATCTTCGGTCGGCGTTTCGGTCCTGGAGACACCGGGGGCGCAGCGGGCGTCGATGTGGGCGGGCACCCGTCGCCTGCTGCTGCGTCGCGACGCCGTCGGTCGCGAAGTACGTCCACGACCGGCTCTCCAACGCCGACCGGCTCGCGCTGTCGGCGGCGCCGCACGGGAGCCTCGCCGCGGTGATCGACGACGCCATGGTGGCGGCCGCGGACTCGCTGATCGCCTCCGGCGGCGGCCCGGCGTGGGACGAGGCGGGCTTCGCGCGGCTGCGCGACCACGTCGCCGGGGCGCTCGCCGAGACGACCGCGGGGGTCGTGTCGCGCGTGGTCGGCGTGCTCGACGCTGCCCGCGAGGTCTCGCGGCTGTTGGAGCCCCTGACTGCAGTGCCGCTCCAGCCGGCCCGCGCCGACGTCCGCGCCCAGCTCGCCCGACTCGTCCACCCCGGGTTCATCGCCGCCACCGGAGTCGACCGCCTGACTGACGTCGAGCGCTACCTCCGCGCCGCGGCCCGCCGGCTCGAGCGGTTGCCGGACACCACCGCCGTCGACCGCGACCGCATGAACGCCATCCACGAGCTCGAGCGCGCCTACCGCGAGCGGCTTGCCGAGGTCCCGGGGGCGCCGGCGCTGCGCGAAGTGCCGTGGATGCTCGAGGAGCTCCGCGTGTCCCAGTTCGCGCAGTCGCTCGGCACGCGCGGCCAGATCTCCGCCAAGCGGATCCGGCGAGCGCTGGCCGAGGCCACGCAGTAGCCCGGAACGGTTAATGTCGCTCACATGGCGCTCATCGGCGAGCGCATCGGGGCGTACGAGATCGTCCGGCTCATCGCACGGGGCGGGATGGCGACGGTCTATGAGGCGCGCCAGCCGGCGCTCGGGCGCCTGGTGGCGCTGAAGCGGCTCGATCTGCGCACGGATGACCCGACGCTCGTCGACCGTTTCATCCGCGAATCCCAGATCGGGGCCGCGTTCGACCACCCGAACATCGTCACGGTGTTCGACTTCTTCGAGGCCGACGGCGTGCCGTACATCGCGATGGAGTACCTGCCGCGCGGGTCGCTGCGGCCGTTCATCGGCAGACTCGCCGAGCCGCAGGTCTTCGGCGTGCTCGAAGGCATGCTCGCCGGACTCGAGCACGCGGAAGAGCACGGCGTCGCTCATCGCGACCTCAAGCCGGAGAACGTGCTGGTGACGCAGGCCGGTGCCGTCAAGCTCGCCGACTTCGGGATCGCCAAGGCGTACAAGCGTGTCACGGAGCGCTTCACCGCCGACGGCACGGCGGTCGGCACGCCGGTGTATATGGCGCCCGAGCAGGTGCTGGCCCGCGAGCTCGGCCCCTGCACCGACCTCTACGCCGTCGGCGTCGTCGCCTACGAGCTGCTGAGCGGCGTGCCACCGTTCGACAGCGGCGACGCGCCGGCGATGACGGTCATGTACCGCCACGTGAACGAGACGCCGCCGCCGCTGACCGGCGTCGACCAAGAGATCGGCGCCTGGGTGGCCGGCCTGCTCGAGAAGGCGCCGGACGCGCGACCGGCGGGGGCCGCCGACGCGTGGAATGCGCTCGAGGAGATCGTGGTCGACACGTACGGCCCGTACTGGCGCCGCGACGCAGGGCTACCGGGCGACTCGACGACACCTCGCACGGTCCCGTGGACGCCGCAGCCACAGGCCGGCGCGACCACCGACGAGGCGACGCCGCCCGAGCCCACCGAGGTGCAGCCGCCGCCACACCGGTCGGGCGCGGGTCGCATCGCGGCCGCCGCCGGCGTGGTCGCGGCGGGCGTCGCCGTCGCCGCCGCCGTGGCTCTCACGGGCCGGGACCCACCACCGCCTTCTGGATCCAACGGCGGCGGGGCGACTGCGCCGACACGAGCAGCGACCGACGCAGCGCTCCCGTTCGACTTCGACGGCGACGGCACGCCGACGCTCTCGGCCGGCCGCCCCGGAGCGGGGCGCGGAGGCGCCGTCGTGGTCGGCTCACGCCGCGTGACGCCGGCCGCGCCGCAGCGCGGCGAGCGCTTCGGCGCCGCGCTCGCCAGCGCGGACTTCGACCACGACGGCTACGCCGACCTCGCAATCGGAGCGCCCCGCCACAACGCGGGCCGCCGCACCCGGCTGGAGGGCGCCGTGACCGTGATCTACGGCTCGCGGTCGGGCCTTGCGCGGCGCAACACCGTGACGGGTCCGGGCAATCGCGACCTGTACAGCTCGGCGCGCTTCGGCACCGCACTGGCGGCGGGCGACCTCGACGGCGACGGCTACGGCGACCTGGTGGTCGGCGTGCCGGGCAGCGACGCGCTGCCCGACGAAGACCGCGCCTCGGGTGATCTGCGGCTCCTGTTCGGCAGCGACGGAGGACTCGGCGACGGGCGGATGCTGCGCCGCCCGCGGACGAGGCTCGGCCGCTTCGGCAGCGTGGTCGCCGTCGGCGACGTCGACGGCGACGACCGCCTCGACGTCGTCGAGGCCGCGGCCGGCGTCCCCGCGGCATCGATCCCGGGCCACGCCACCTACTGCGCCGGCGGCGACGAAGGACCGATCCGCTGCCGGGTCATCGCGGACCTCCCAGGTGGCCCCACCGCCCTCGCGGTCGGCGACGTCACCGGCGACGGGCTCGGCGACATCGCCGCAGGGGTGCCGGTCAATACCTACCTCGACCCGATCCTGCCTGCGCCCGCGGGGGCAGTGCTGCTGTGGCCGGGCACCCGCCGCGGCCCGGCTGTGGATGCCGTGACCATCACGCAGCAGACCGAGAACGTGCGCGGCAACGACCAGCCGGGCGACGAGTTCGGAGCGGCCGTCGTGGTCGCCGACCTCGATCGCGACTCGTTCGCCGACATCGTGGTCGGCACGCCGGGCGAGGACGAGGCGGCGGGGCGCGTATCGGTTCTCCGCGGCGGCGCGACCGGCCTGCCGCCGTTCGCCGGCCCGCTCTACTCGCAGGGCACGCCGGGCGTGCCCGGGAGCGTCACGCCCGGGAACCGGTTCGGCGCCGCGCTCGCGCTGCTCGACCCCGACGGCGACGGCCGCCGCCCGGAGCTGCTCGTCACGGCGCCCGGCTCGCCACGATCCCTGATCACGCTCCGCGGCAGGCCCGGAGGCTTCAGCGGCACCGGCGCCTCTGGACGGCTGGCCTCCGGCGCCACGACGCTCCAGGGGGATGACGCTCCCCCCGTTGGGGGCTCGGCAGCGGGCACCGCGGCCGGGATAACCCTCCTACCGGCGCCCGATCTTCGCGGCGCCACGACCAGGAGGGCAGTGATGATGGACCGCTTCCGGCTGGGAACAATCGCGGTGGCCACCTGGATGGCCGCGGTCGCCGCGCCGGCCTTCGCTGCGCCGCCCCCGAACGACGCCTTCGACGCCGCGGCCCCGCTCGGCGACGCGCCGCTCGAGACGTCCGGGACGAACTTCGGCGCCAGCCGCGAGAGCGGCGAGCCGCTCAACGGCGTGCAGACGGTCTGGTACGCGTTCCAGCCGGCCACCAGCCGCCGCGTCGCCGTCGAGGTGGCCACGGACGCGTTCAGCGAGCGGGTCCTGAACGTCTACAGCGGAGCTGCCGTGACGCTGCTCCAGCCCGTCGGCAGCTCGCAGGGCGTCGAGGCGCGGGTGGCGTTCGACGCCGTGGCGGGCGAGACGTACCGGATCTCCGTCGCGCGCACGTACGAGACCGGCCCGTTCAAGCTGCGGATCCGCCCGATGCCGCTGCCGGACAATGACGCCTTCGACGATGCGCGGACGATGCGGGTGCCGTTCGTCCACGCCGGCAACCTGGCCGACGCGACCGCCGAGCTCGGCGAGGACGACGCCACGCGCTCGGTCTGGTACCGCTTCCGGGCGCGACGCACCGGCAGCCACTGGCTCGAGGCCACGGGGACCTGCGCGACGGCCAAGCTGTTCAGCGGCGGCAGCGTCGACGAGATGCGCGCCGTGGAGCCGCGTCGCACGAGCGGATACCGCCTGCGCCGCGGGCGGATCTACCACGCGTCCGTCGACTGCGCGGCACCCGGCTACGGCGACTACGAGCTCCGCCTCTCCGACGGCAGCATCGAAGGCGACGGCGTGACGATGGAGGTCGTCGCCGGCCAGACGGTCGACAGCGTCCGTTCGCGCGGCCTGCGGCTGAGCGTGTCGGCCGCCCGCGCGGTCGAGATGGCGATCCAGCTACGCGTCTCCAAGAGCACCGCGCGCACGCTCGGGCTCGAGAGCCGGGTGATCGGACGGCTCCAGGGCCGGTTGAGCGCGAACGTCGCGCGCCCCGCGGCGGTGCGACTCAGCCGTGAGGCCCGCCGCGCGCTGGAGGGCAAGTCCGGCGTAAACGCGACCCTCCGGCTGCAGCTTCCGGAGTCGCCTGTGCCGGATCAGGTCCTGGGTGTGCCTGTCACCCTCTAGAAGGGTGCGCCGGCTACTGCCGATCATCGTCTGCCTGGCGCCCGCACTCGCGGGCGCCACGGCGATCGCCGACGAGCCCAAGGCACCGGCGCCACCGGACGAGATCGTCTCCTACCGAGAGTCCGGCGAGTGGGTCGCCGACACGCGCCGCGCCGCCCGTAGCGCCCGGCGCCTGCTCCGCCGCCACCTCGACGACCCGCACCCGGCGATCGTGCTCGACGTCGACGACACGGCGCTCTCCACCTACAGGTGCATGAAGGCGGCCGGCTTCGATCGCGCCGAAGCGAGTTGCGGTGTGGAGCGCACGCTCCCGGCCATCCCGCAGATCCTGAGCCTGTACCGGCTGGCGCGGCGGCACGACGTGGCGGTGTTCTTCGTCACCGGCCGCCGCGGGCGGGCGCGTGAGCACACGATCGACAACCTCAAGGCCGAGGGCTATACGCGCTGGAAGGGCCTGCGCATGCGCCCCGACGAGCAGCCCCTTAGCCGGAAGGACGGCTGGAAGGCCCGGGTCCGCCGCGCGATCGAGCGCCGGGGCTACCGGATCGTCGTCAACGTCGGCGACCAGCGCAGCGACCTCGACGGAGGTCACGCACTGCGGCGCTTCAAGCTCCCGAATCCGATGTACGTGATCGAGAAGGCCTGAACCGCTCGAACACGGTCAGCACGACCAGCTCGCCACAGCCGTAGCACGTCTTCCCGATCAGGTGCTTCGGCCGCACCAGGCTCGTCCCCGCCAGCCCGCACGACGGGCAGGAGAACACGCACTCGACGAAGGTGCCGGTGGCCAGAAGGTCTTCAGAGGCATCCATGCGCCACCCATGCTGCCACCCACAGCGGCGCCCCACAACGGGTTCCCCTACCCATCCGTATCAACTCAGGGCACCCGTACTGACGGCCGTCCGCGCGGCTCGTACCCTCCCCCGCCGTGTCCCGCTCGCTCGTCTGGTCGCTGTACGCCCTCAACGTCCTGATCTGGTCGTCGACGTGGGTCGCGATCAAGATCGGGCTCGAGGACGTGCCTCCGCTGCTGGGCGCGGGCGTTCGGTTCGCGATAGCCGGGGCTGGGCTGCTGCTGCTGGCGCGCGTGCTCGGGCGCAAACTGAGCACCGATGCCGTCCTGGCCGGGATCCTCGCGCTGCTCCCCTTCGCCGGCGCGTACGGGCTGATCTACTGGGGCGAGCAGTACGTGCCGTCGGGGCTCGCCGCGGTGCTGTTCGGCGTGATGCCGCTGTACAGCGCGACGATCGCCTCGATCGCCCTCGCCGATGAGCCACTAAGAGCGCGCCTCGTCGCCGGCATCGCTGTGGCGATCGGTGGACTGGCGATCGCGTTCGGCGAGAGCCTGGCGCTCGGCGACGCCGAGTGGGCGCTGCTCGCCGCCACCGCGTGCGCGATCGCACCGCTGTGCGCCGCGATCGGGAACGTCTCGATCAAGCGGCGCGGCCAGAAGCTCGATCCGATCGTGCTCAACGGCTGGGCGATGCTCGGTGGCGGCGCGCTGCTGCTGGCGACCTCCGCTCCCACCGAGGACTGGGCAACCGCCGCCTGGACCGCGCAATCCGTCGGCTCGATCGCCTACCTGGCGGTCATCGGCAGCGCCGTGCCGTTCGTGACGCTGACGATCCTGCTGCGCGAATTGCCGGCGGTCACGGTCAGCTACATCACGCTCCTCCTCCCCTTCGGGGCGCTCGCGTTCGGTGCCGCGCTCTACGACGAGCACGTCACGCTCGCGGCGATCGGCGGGGCGCTGCTCGTGGCCAGCGGGCTGCTGATCGCCCAGTGGCCGCGCCGGGTGGCCGTGGCGGCCTGATACAAACGCGGCGTGTGCCGCAACCCGCTGCACTGCGTCGTCCCGCCGTTCGTCCTCAGCCGGGTCGCGAACCGCGGCAGCGAGCGCCAGCGCGAGTGGGCGCTGCGCACCCTCAACGCCGACAACACGATCCGCCAGGCCCGCTCGGTGAACGCCAAGGCGCGCGGGCGCAAGGGCGCCCGGGAGGGCTATGACGCGCTCGCCGCCGCGGCCCCCACCCGCCGCAACCGGATCATCTGGGACGCCGAGCACCGCTGGGACGTGACCAACATCAAACGCGTCCGGAACGAGGACGACGGCCTGACCGGCGACCCCGCCGTCGACGAGGCGTTCGACGGATTCGGCGCGACCTGGGACTTCTGGCAGGACGTCTTCAGCCGCGACTCGATCGACGACGAGAACATGCCGCTGCGCGGCGTCGTGCACTTCGGCGAGGAGTACCCGAACGCGTTCTGGGACGGCCGCCGGATGGCGTTCGGCGACGGCGACGGCGAGCTGTTCGCGCGCTTCACGAAGTCGCTCGACGTCATCGCCCACGAGCTCGGGCACGGCGTGGTCGAGGACGAGGGCGCGCTCGAGTACAACGGCCAGTCCGGCGCGCTGAACGAGCACTTCGCCGACGTCGCCGGGGCGATGGTCAAGCAGCACAAGCTCGGCCAGACCGCCGAGCAGGCCGACTGGCTGATCGGCGCCGACCTGCTCGGCCCCGAGCTCGAGGGCGAGGCCCTGCGCTCGATGAAGGCCCCCGGGACCGCCTACGACGACGACACGCTCGGCAAGGACCCGCAGCCCGCCCACTGGCGCGACTACGTGCGCACGTTCGAGGACAACGGCGGCGTCCACATCAACTCCGGCATCGCCAACCGCGCCTTCTACCTGCTCGCCACCAACCTCGGCGGCCGGTCCTGGGACGCGCCCGGCCACATCTGGTACGACGCCCTGCGCAGCCCGCTGCTCACCCCCAACGCGACGTTCCGCCTGTTCGCCCGCCTGACGTTCCGCGCCGCGCGCCAGCGCTTCGGCCCCGGCTCGGACGAGACGCGCGCGGTGCGCGAGGCGTGGGCGGAAGTCGGCGTGCGCTGGGAATGAGGATCGAGGTCCGCCAGCAGGGCGGCTTCGCGGGGCTCCGGCGCCCTGCGCTCGTGGTCGAGACCGAGGACCTCGAGCCCGCCCTCGCGCGCGAGCTCGAAGAGCTTGCGGCGAGCCTCCCCGCCGGCGGCCCGCCGGGCCGCGGGGCGGACCTGATGCGCTACGACGTGCTGGTCGACGACGCCAGCGGGCGCCGCACGGCCGCGTTCTTCGAGCCCGACGTGCCGGCGCCGGTGCGCTCGCTACTGAAGCTGGCCCGCCAGGCCGGCGGTCGCTCGTAGCTCGTCGGGCACGTCCGACACGGTCTCGAAGTGGTCCCCGACCGCGGTGATCGCCATCAGCCGCTGCACGGGCGCGCTGCCGCGCACGAGCAGCAGCCGCCGCTTCTCACGCCGCGCCCGCCGGCGCGCCGCCAGCAGCCGCGCGAGACCGCAGGAATCCAGGAACGACAGGCCGCGAAGATCGAGCACCAGGCAGTGCGGCCGGTCCCCCTCGACCCGGCGCAGCTCCTCGTCGAACGTGTATGCGTGCTCGAGATCCAACTCGCCGCGGAGTGCCACGCACACCGCGCCGCCCGCGAGTGGCTCGATGGTCAGGCCGAAGCCCCGCATCTGCCCTCCTTGTCCGTGTGCTGACCCGTTACCCGCTCGTCGCGAGTTTAGGCCACCCGAACGCCAAATTGCCGGCGACGGGTTCGCCTGCCCCGCGTGAGCACCGCAAGGAAGGCTTCCACGACCTTCGGATCGAACTGCGTCCCGGCGCCGTCGCGCAGCTCCCGCTGGGCCGCGTCGTGCCCGATCGCGGCCCGGTAGGCGCGGTCGGCGGTCATCGCCTCGTAGGCGTCGGCGACGGCCAGGATCCGCGCCTCGAGCGGGATCACGTCGCCGGCCAGGCCGTGCGGGTAGCCGCGGCCGTCGATCCGCTCGTGGTGCGCGAGCACCCACGCGCTGATGTCGCGCAGGTTGGCGTGGTCGAGGATCCGCGCTCCCAGCTCGGGATGGCGGCGCATCTCGGCCCACTCCTCGTCGGTGAGCTTGCCGGGCTTCTTGAGCACGGCGTCGGCGACGCCGAGCTTGCCGATGTCGTGCAGCACGCCCGCGGCGCGGACGCGCTCGACGTGTGCCTCCGGCAGCCCGAGCGCACGCGCGATCTCCTCGGCGTAGCGGCCGACGGTCTGCGAGTGGCGCGCCGTGCCGACGTCGCGCATGTCGAGCGTCTCGGCCAGCAGCATCGCGGCGGCGAGCTGCTCGCGCGTCTCGCCGGTCTCGTCGAGCGTGCCGAGCAGCGCCTCGAGCGCCTCGGCGTGGTAGGCGACGCAGCGGTCGCGCCCGAGCCGCTTGGCGCCGAACACGGCGCGCGTGGCGGCGCGCAGCAGCTGCGAGGCGTCGTCGCAGCCGGGCCCCGTCACCGCGACGCCGACCGAGGTGGTGACCGGCCACGGGAAGTCGTGGAACGTCGCCGCCACCTCGGACCGCACGCGCTCGCCGGCCGCCAGCGCGGCGTTCTCGTCGCAGCCGGGCAGGACGACGGCGAACTCCTCGCCGCCGAGCCGGGCGGCGAGCCCGCCGGCGGCGGCCAGCACGCCGGCGAAGCGGCGCAGCGCCTCGTCGCCCTGGACGTAGCCGAGCGTGTCGTTGACGCGCTTGAAGTTGTCGAGGTCGCACACCATCACCGCGACGGTGCCCGCGCGGGCGATCTCGGCGTCGATGTGCTCCTGGAGCCCGCGGCGGTTGCGCAGGCCGGTCAGCGGATCGTGCTCGGCCAGGTGTCGCATCAGCTCGAGCTGGCGCGCCGACTCGACGGCGCTCATCGCATGGTTGGCGAACGCCCGCAGCGCCTGGAGCGTCTCGCTGCTGGGCAGCAGGCGGTCGCGCGGGTCGTCGACCCACACCGCACCCTCCAGGGCGCCCTCGCGGTCGCGCAGCGGCACGATCAGGACGTGGTTGTCCCACGCGCGCGCGCCGCGGCCGTTGAGCCGGCCGAAGGAGGCGCCGCGGAGCGACGGATCGACGCGCGCCTGCGCGTCGCCGCGCTCGAGCAGGACGACGCCGTCGCGCTCGAGCGCCGGATCGAGCAGCGGGGCCACCGCGTCGAGCGGGACGCGGCTCAGGCGGGCGAGCTCGTCGTCGGTCATGCCGACGGTGGACCGCAGCTCGAGCATGCGCTGCTCGCCCTCCAGCGCCACGGCGACCTTCTCGAAGCCGAGCGCGTCGCGGATGCCGTGGCAGACGGCGTCGAGCATCTCGCCGATCGTTCGCCGCTCGGCGAGCGAGGCGGTCAGGCGAAGCAGGTGGCCGACGGAGACGCGCTGGCGCTCGGCGGCGGCCGCGTCCTGAGCATGTTCGAGCGCCAGGGCGGCGTGCTGGGCGACGCCGACGACCAGGTCGAGCTTGTCGTCGTCGGGCCGGCGGCCGTCGGCGGGCTCGTCGACGGACAGGATGCCGAGGATGTCGCCGGCGGCCGAGCGGAGCGGGACGAACAGGGCGTCCTCGGGGCTCCAGGCGTCCGGGTCGGCGGACGAGCTGCCGGGCGGGACCCACGTCGTCAGAGGGTCCTGGCTCCAGTCGTACTCCCCGTCCTTGACGTGGTAGGCGCCACGGCGCTCGAAGCGCGGGTCCAGCAGCAGCGACCAGTCGGAGACGCTCGAGGTCTGGCCGAGGAGCACCTCGCGCGCGTCGTCGCTGCCGACCACGACGACGGTCTCGAAGTCGTCCCACGCGGGGCGGTGCAGGTTGACCACGACGGTGCCGAAGCCCAGGCATGCCTGCATCGTGCGCGCAACGGCGCTGCAGCACGGGCTCGACCTCATAGGCGGTGCGCTCCATCCCGAGAGTTATCGGCGGCTGCGCCATGATCAGGAGCCGTGGACCGTTCGCACGCGCACCGGAGGCGCCGGCGGGAGCAGGTCCGGCGCCGGCGCCTGGCGCTGGCCGTCGCCGCCGCGCTCGCCTTCCTCGGCGGGCTGGCCGTCGGCGCGGGCGGCGACGAGCAGTCGCAACCCGCGCCCGGCCCGCGGCGCGACCGCGCCGGGCGAGACGCCGGCGCCGCCGCCGGTCGACCGGCTCACGCTCGAGCAGCAGGTCGGCCGGCATGGTGATCCTGCGCTTCGCCGGCACCGCGCCGCCCGGCTACGTGCGGCGCGCGCTCGGCGAGCGGCCGCGCCGCGGGCGCGATCCTGTTCCGCGACAACGTCGCCGACCCCGGGCAGCTGCGCCGCCTGACGCGCGCCCTGCGCGCGGCCTCACCGGAGGCGCTGATCTGCGTCGACCAGGAGGGCGGCCAGATCCGCATCCTGCCGTGGGCGGAGCCCGAGCGGGCGGCCCCCGAGCAGCAGGCCTGGGGCGCCGTGCGCGAGGACTCCGAGGCCGCCGGCCGCGACCTGCGGGCCGCCGGGATCGACGTCACGCTCGCCCCCGTGGCGGACGTCCCGACCGTGGAGGGCGCGGCGATGGCCGACCGCGCCTTCACGACCGACGCCGACGCCGCGACCGCCGCCGTCGCCGAGTCGATCGGCGGCTGGCACGAGGCCGGGGTGGCGACCACGGTCAAGCACTTCCCCGGGCTCGGCGGGGCGACCGTCAACACCGACGACGGGCCGTCGGTGATCGAGCGCACGCGCGACCAGCTCCAGGACGACCTCCAGCCGTTCGTGATCGCCGTGAACATGGAGACCGAGTTCGTGATGGTCGGCCACGCCTCGTATCCGGCGCTCGACGAGGAGAACATCGCCTCGCAGTCGCCGGCGATCGTCGACGGCCTGCTGCGGCGCGAGCTCGGCTTCGAGGGCGTGGCGATGACCGACTCGCTGGAGGCCGGCGCCGTGCAGGCGGTCGCCGACGTCGAGGAGGCCGCCGTGGCGTCGGTCCGCGCGGGGATCGACATGATCCTGACCACCGGCCGCGGCTCCTACACGCCGCGTCTACCGAGGCGCTGCTGGCCGAGGCCCGCCGCGACCCGGCGTTCCGCGAGCGGGTGCGCGCGTCGGCCGCCCGCGTGCTCGCCGCGCAATCGATCCATCGGCATGGCCTCGATCGTGGATCGCTAGACGAGCGACCTTCGGGATCGGCGATCCGGTCCCCGCCTTCTCGCTGACCGACACCGAGGGCGCCGAGCACGCGCTGCCGGCCGCCGACGCCCCGCCCGCCACCGTGATCGTGCAGACCTGCAACCACTGCCCGTACGTGATCGCGTGGAACCCGCGCGCTGCGCAAGGTGGCCGAGGACTACGCCCCGCGCGGCGTGCGCTTCCTGGCCGTCAGCTCCAACGATCCCACGAGCCACCCGGCCGACTCGCCCGAGCGGATGGCGCAGTTCGTGCGCGACCAGGACTGGCCGATCCCGTACGCCTTCGACGCCACGCAGGACGTCGCCCGCGCGCTCGGCGCGCAGCGCACGCCGGAGGTCTTCGTGCTCGACGGCGAGCAGCGGCTCGCCTACCACGGAGCGCCCGACGGCGACCACCAGGACCCGTCGCAGGATGCCGCCTGGCTGCGCGCCGCGCTCGACGCCGTGCTGGCCGGCGAGGAGGTCGAACGCGCCGAGACGCAGGCGCGTGGTTGCACGGTCAAATGGCGGCGAGCTTGACGAATCGCTGCGTAGAATCGCGCTGTGAGCTCGCCGGGTCAACGAGCACAGCATCGCCCTGGCGCGCGAGTGGCGGCGGCTCGGGCGCGCAGCGACGTTCGTCGCCGTCCTCACCTCCCCGGCGCTCTTCATCGTGCTCTACGAGCGCTTCGAATGGCCGCTGTTCTGGGCGCTGGTGTTCACCCTGCTCGGCGATCGCGGCCTTCCGCGGGCTGATCGACGTGCTCGCCCACAAGCTGATCCCGGCGCCCTCGCTGTACGGCGCCGAGCGCGAGCTGCGCGACGAGGACGTCATCACGCGGCGGCGGCTCTGGTACTGGCGAAGAAGTACCGGAACCTGTGGCGGATCTTCGTCGTGGTGGGCAGCCTCACGCTGATCGCCATGGCCTTCAACGCCTTCACGGGCGGCGACGCCTCGGTCATGGGCGGCCTCACGACGCTCGGCGAGCTGCTGCTCGCCTTCCTGCCGGTCGCCGCGATGTACCTGCCGATCGTCACGATCCTCTTCTTCGCCAACTTCCTGATCCTCTTCGGGCCGATGCTGCTGCTCGGCATCCAGCAGATCAAGGCGTACGAGCCGGGCGACGCGGACTGGGGCGTCAAGCTCGCCGACGTCCGCGGCCAGGCCGAGGCCAAGGAGGAGATCACGCGCGTGGTCTCGCTCTGGCAGTCGGGCGAGGAGTTCGAGAAGGCGGGCGGCAAGCGCGAGCGCGGCGTGCTCTTCCTCGGCCCGCCGGGCACCGGCAAGACGATGCTCTCCAAGGGCATCGCGACCTCGTTCAACTGCCCGTTCGTGACGATCCCGGGCTCCGGCTTCGCGCAGACCTTCATCGGCATGGATGCGGTGCTCGTGCGCTTCCTGGCCTTCAAGGCCAAGCGGCTGGCCGCCAAGTGGGGCGGCCAGTGCATCGTGTTCATCGACGAGATCGACGCCGTCGGCCGCCGCCGCGCCGCGCTCGGGACGGGCTACGCGCCACAGGCGGTCCCGACCGTCCACGACCACCTCTTCTACGGCCCCACCGGCGCGCTGACGCCGGACGGCGACCTCGTGCTGCGAGACGGCCGCCTGGCGCGAGCGGATGTTCGAGATGCGCGCCGCCCGAGCCGCGCCAGATCTACCCCGCCTTCTACGACCGGATCAACCGGATCAGCCAGAACTTCATGATCCCCGGCGGCATGGGCGGGGGCGGCGGGCTGGCGCTCAACCAGCTGCTCGTGGTCATGGACGGCATCGACGAGCCGCCGCTGATGAAGAAGTGGATGACGCGCAAGCAGAACACGTTCCTCGACGCGCTGTACGTGATCCCGCAGAAGCTGTGGAAGCTGCGGATGCGGCGCAAGCCGCCGAAGCCGCGACCGGAGCAGATCTACTTCATCGGGGCGTGCAACGTGGCGCTCGAGCAGCTCGACCCGGCGCTCACCCGCCCCGGCCGGATGGGCCGCCACATCTACTTCCGCACGCCGACGTGGGAGGACCGGCGCGACATCTTCGACCTCTACCTGGGCAAGGTCACGCACGACGAGGAGCTCGACACGCCGGCCAAGCGCGACGAGCTGGCGCGCATCACCAACGGCTACTCGCCGGCGATGATCGACCAGGTCTGCTCGCTGGCGCTCACCTACGCGCACGCGGACGGGCGCGAGTTCTTCAGCCGCCGCGACCTCGTCGAGGCGATGACCACCGTCGAGGCCGGCGTGGCGATCGGTCAGCCCTACCCGAAGCACGAGGAGCGCGCGACGGCGATCCACGAGGCCGGGCACGCGATCTGCGGCCACCTGTTCATGGAGAACCGCCTGTCGACGCGGCTGTCGATCAAGAAACGCGGCTCGTCCGGCGGCCACCACTGGGTGGCCGAGATCGAGGACCGCTTCGGCCACTGGCGCTCGGAGGAGGTCGGCGACCTGATCTGGGGCCTCGGCGCGATGGCCGCCGAGCACGTCTTCTACGGCCAGAACACCACGGGCGTGACCGGAGACGTCAACTCGGTCACCAGCCGCGCGGCGATGATGGTCGGCTTCCGCGCCATGGGCCCGACGCCGGTGGACCTCGGCGACCGGATCGAGCACGAGGACGATCGCGCGGAGGCCGAGAAGCAGATCGACGAGCGCTTCCAGAGGATCGGCTTCCAGATCATGAACCGCTCGCCCGGCGGCGAGGAGCTCAACCCGTTCGGGGCCACGCTGGCCGACGCCAACAAGCGCCCGCTGGTCGCCGGCCTGCTCGGCCAGGCGTTCGTGGTCGCCTACAACACCGTGCTCCAGAACCGGGAGGCCACGTCGCGCGTGGCCGACGAGCTGGTCCAGCACGGCGAGCTGTACGGCGACGAGGTCACGTCGCTGCTCGACGGGGTCGGCCTGCGCAAGCCCGACATCGACGTCCTCGACGAGGCGACGTGGCCGGCGATCTGATCCCACCCGCCTCGCCGGCGCGGCGGACCGACCCGGAGGCCGACCCGAAGGCGTCGGCCGCAGCTCGAGGAGGCCGTCCAGCTCGCCGCCGAGGCGGCGGCCGGGCCCGCGAGCCAGGGACCGGCGCCGTTCCGCAGCCGCTTCGGCTTCGCGTTCGGCGTCCTCGCCGGGCTCGCCATCTGCGCGGCCGGCGCGCTCGCTGCTGCTCATCGGCTCCTCGCCCGACACCGGGCCCGCGCTGGCGCAGAACTGGTCGCCGTGGGAGCCGGAGACGTCCCGCATGACCGAGGGCGCGCAGGACATCGCCGAGCACGTCGGGCTCCAGTACAAGCTCGAGGGCGGCGAGCAGCTCGTGCAGGTCTCGAGCTCGCCGCTCGAGCTCCAGGGCGAGGAGATCGGCGTCGCGGTCCGGCCGCAGGGCAGCGCGCTCGAGCTGCTCGAGGGCGACGGGCTGCTCTACATCCTCAACGGCCTCGGGCCGAACGGCACCGTGGCCACGGGCACGCCGACCAAGAAGCGCGGGCGGCTGCTGCTGCGCGAGGCGCTGGAGCTCGCGCTGTACTCGTTCCGCTACCTCGACGACGTGACGATGGTCGCCGTGCTGCTGCCGCAGACGCCGCCGGAGACCTCATCGACGGCGCAGGCCGCGCAGGCCGCCAGCCAGCGGCGCGCGGTGTTCTACCGCCCCGGCGACCTGCTCGGCGAGCTCCAGGTCCCGCTCGACGCGACGTTGTCCGCGAGGACTCCGACGCCCGCGACGATGGCCCCGGCCGAGGCCAAGCGCGTGGACTCGCTGACCCTGCGCAACCTGTTCCTGGCCTCGGTCCAGCCGCTCGAGGCCGACCAGAGCTACCTGGTGCTGGTGGAGCCGGACACGATCGAGTAGCCGGCGCACTCGCGCACGGGCAGCCGCGGGTACTTGGGGTAGCGCTCCGGCTCGGTCCGGTGGCGCAGGCACATCGAGAACGTCGAGCCGCGGCCGGTGCGCACGAGCTTCTGGTGCGCGCAGCTGTCGCAGAGGCCGGCCTTCACCGCAGGCCGCGGTGCCCGAGCCGCGCGAGCTCCTCGTGGTGCTCGGTCACGCGCTGCTTGACCGGGTCGCCGTCCTCGCGGTTGTGGACGAGGCTCCACATCGCGTCGGCCACCTGCTCGGCGCTTTCGGGCGTCGCGCGGGCGCGCATCTCGTCGACCAGCGCGATCTCGAGCCGCTCGATCTTCTGCTCGGCTGTGCCCTCGCCGAGCGACGGGAACGCCACCCCGCGGCAGGTTCTCGTCCCATGCGCCCTTGACCATCGCGAACCGGTTGCGGAGGGAGATCGCGTCGTCTGCCATTGCGGGCCGCGAGTCTCGCACACTCGCTGGCGGACCAGCGGGCCCACGTAATGTGTCCCGTTCCAGTGAGCACCTTCCTCCGTCTACTCGGCTTCCTGCGGCCATATCGCGCCGGCGCCACCTGGTCGCTCGTGCTGGCCGCGCTCGCGATGGCCGCCACGGTCGCGATCCCATTCCTGACCGGCCGCGGCATCGACGCGGTGACGCGCGGCGACGAGGGCGACGTGAAGCTCTACGCGGGAATCGTCGTTCTGGCGGCGCTGGCGCGGGTCGCCCTGTCGGTCGCGCGCCGGCTGGTGTCCGGCCGCGTGTCGCTCGGCGTCGAGCTCGACCTGCGCAACCGCCTCTACGCCCACCTCCAGACGCTCGAGCTCGGCTTCTTCGCGGGCCAGCAGACCGGTCAGCTGATGTCGCGCGCGACGGTCGACCTCGCGAGCGTGCGCTTCTTCCTCGGCTACGGGCTCGTCTTCATCGCCCAGAGCGCGCTGACGATCCTGCTGGCGTCGGCCGCGATGTTCGCCCTCCAGCCCGGCCTGGCCGCGCTGTCGCTGATCCCGGTGCCCTTCGTGGTGCTGATCGCGGCGCGCTACGGGCGCGTCTCGCGGCCCGCACTGACCGAGGTCCAGCAGCGGATCGCCGAGCTGACCGCCGACGTCGAGGAGAACGTGTCCGGCGTGCGCGTGGTGAAGGCGTTCGCGGCCGAGGAGCGCCAGCTCGACCGGTTCCGCGACAGCGTCACGCGCGTGTTCGACCAGTCGATGCTGACCACGCGGCTGCGCGCCTTCTACAACCCGTTCATCGGCTTCCTGCCCAACCTCGGGCTCGCAGTCGTGCTGCTGGTCGGCGGCCGCCAGGTGGTCAACGGATCGCTCACGCTGGGCGACTTCACCGCCTTCTACGCCTACCTGCTGATGCTGATCGGGCCGATGCGCCAGCTCGGCATCGCGCTCGGGCTCGCCCAGCGCGCGACCGCCTCCGGCACGCGCATCTTCGAGCTGCTCGATCGCGAGCCGCGCCTGATGGCGGCACCGGACGCGCCACCGCTGCCGCCGGGCGCCGGCCGCGTCGAGCTCGACCACGTGTCGTTCGCCTACGATGGCGCCGCTCCGGCGCTGCGCGATGTCGACCTCGTCGTCGAGGCCGGCACCACCGTCGCGCTGGTCGGCGCCACGGGCTCGGGCAAGTCGACGCTCGTGCAGCTGCTGGGACGGCTCTACGACCCCACCTCCGGGTCGGTGCGGATCGACGGCGCCGACGTGCGCGACGTCGACCTGCGCTCGCTGCGATCGGAGATCGCGGTGGTCGACGACGACCCGTTCCTGTTCTCGGCCAGCGTGCACGAGAACATCGCCTACGGGCGGGGTGGGTGGGGACGGGTAACGCGCGAGGAGGTCGAGCGGGCGGCCGAGCGCGCGCAGGCGGCGGCGTTCATCGAGGCCTTGCCGGACGGCTACGACACGCGCGTCGGCGAGCGCGGGCTGACGCTGTCGGGCGGCCAGCGCCAGCGGGTCGCGATCGCCCGCGCGCTGCTGGCCGATCCCCGCATCCTCGTGCTCGACGACGCCACCAGCTCGGTCGACGCCACGACCGAGCAGGCGATCAAGCAGGCGCTGCGCGAGGTGATGGCCGGCCGCACGACGTTCGTGATCGCCCACCGGCTGTCGACTATCGCGCTCGCCGACGACATCGTCGTGCTCGAGGACGGAGAAGTCGCGGCGCGCGGCACGCATGAGGAGCTGCTGCGGGAGAGCGCGCTGTACGCCGAGATCGCCGAGAAGGGGCTGCCGGACCAGGTGTTCCTCAACCGCAAGCCGCAGGAGGCGGCGGCCGGGCTTTGACCGCGCCGCTCGATCCGGGTAGCGCCGACTCGGGGCGGTCGCGCGCGCGGCGTGACGAGATCATCGCCCGCTGGCGGGCGACGAGCGGCCGCGGGCGCAAGCTCCGCGGCCTGCTCGTGCTGCTGCGGCCGTACCGCGGGCGCACGATCCTCATGTTCGCTGCCCTGCTGGCGAGCACCGCGGCCGCACTGGCGCCCCCGCCGCTGGCCAAGCTGGCGATCGACAACGGCATCGTGCCGGGCGACCTGGAGGTGCTGACCTGGGTCGTCGTCGCCTTCCTCGTCAGCGCGCTCGTCTACTGGGCCGCCACGTACGTGCAGACCTACCTCGTCGGCTGGGTCGGCCAGCGCGTGCTCCAGGACCTGCGGATCCAGCTGTTCGCGCACCTCCAGACGCTGTCGATCAGCTTCTACTCGCGCCGCCAGGCGGGCGTGTTGATCTCGCGGCTGACCAACGACGTCCAGGCGCTCGACCAGCTCGTCTCCGACGGCGTGGCGACGCTGTTCGGCTCGACGCTGACGCTGATCGGCACCGCGGTGATCCTGCTGTTGCTCGACGCCGAGCTGGCGCTGCTCACGTTCCTCGTCTTCCCGGTTCTGGCGCTCGGCTCGCTGGCCTTCCGGATCGTCTCCGCCAACGCCTACCGCGCCACGCGCGAGAAGGTCGCCGCCATCACCGCGTACCTCCAGGAGACGCTGTCGGGCATCCGCGTCGTGCGCACCTTCGCGCAGGAGCCGCGCCACCTCACGCGCTTCGACGAGCTCAACGACGAGAACTACGACGCGAACATGAAGACCGTCCACCTCAACGCGGCGTACTTCCCCGCGGTCGAGCTGCTCTCGGCATTGGCTACCGCAGGCATCCTGATCTACGGCGGAATGCAGGCGATCGACGGCGAGGTGACGATCGGCGTGCTCGTCGCGTTCATCGCGGCGCTGAACAACTTCTTCGACCCGATCCAGTCGCTGTCGCAGTTCTACACGACCTACCAGGCGGGGATGGCCGCGCTCGACAAGATCTTCGAGCTGCTCGACGAGGAGCCGGAGCTGAGCGACCGGCCGGACGCCGTGCAGCTCGACCGGATCCGCGGCGAGATCGACTTCGAGCATGTGACGTTCGCGTACGGCGACGCCGCGCCGGCGCTGGGCGACGTCGACCTGCACGTCCCGCCCGGCCAGACGGTGGCGCTGGTCGGCGCCACGGGCGCCGGCAAGTCGACGTTCGCCAAGCTCGTCGCGCGCTTCTACGACCCGACCGAGGGACGCGTGCTGGTCGACGGGCACGACCTGCGCGACGTCGCCGTGCGGTCGCTGCGCTCACAGATGGGCGTCGTGCCGCAGGAGGCGTTCCTGTTCAGCGGCACGATCGGCGAGAACATCGCGTTCGGGAGGCCGGACGCCACCCCGGCGGAGATCGAGGCGGCGGCGCGCGCGGTCCACGCGCATGACTTCATCAGCCGGCTGGCGGATGGCTACGACACGCAGATCGGCGAGCGCGGCATCCAGCTCTCGGCCGGCCAGCGCCAGCTCGTGGCCTTCGCGCGCGCCCTGATCGCCGACCCGCGGATCCTCGTGCTCGACGAGGCGACCGCGAACGTGGACATCCATACCGAGGGCCTGATCGAGGCCGGGCTGCGGCGCCTGCTGGCCGGCCGCACCGCGATCGTCATCGCCCACCGCCTGTCGACCATCCGCACGGCCGGCCGCATCGTCGTGCTCGACCACGGCCGGATCGCCGAGCAGGGTACGCACGACGAGCTGCTGGCCGCCGAGGGCGCCTACTGGCGGCTCTACCGCGACTGGGCCGAGCAGGCCACCGCTTAGCGCTCGTACGCGATCGCGCCCTCGGGCGACGTGTAGCCGGCCATCCTGAACCGCTTGACGGCGCGGCGGGCGTAGCGGCCGCACCGCACCATCACCCGGTTGGCGCGGCGGTTCCAGCTGCGGTAGCGCGCGGGGCGGCCGGCGATCGCGTGCTTGACCGCCTTGATCTCGTAGCGGTTCGCCCGCCTCCAGGCCCGCACCTCGCGGAGCGCCTGCCGCCGCGCGCGCGAGCCGTTGGCCGTTGACGCGGCCTGGGCCGTCAGCTCGCCCTCGACGACGGTGAGGACGGCGTTGATGCGGCGGTCGGCGCGGATGACGGCTCGCATCGCTCGGACCCAGGCTCTGACCGTCTTCGCGCGGTGGGTTCTCCTGACCGCGCGCGAGTAGGCGTCGGCCGCCGGGTCGATCTCGCTCGCCTGGCGGGCGACGTAGGCGTTGAACAGGCTCGCGTCGTCGGCGTCCGCGGGCGGCGCGGCGGTCAGGAGCGCGGCCGCCGTCGTGGCGGCCAGGAAAGCGGTGCGGTGGCGGGTCATGACTCGCCACGTACCCGCTCAGGCGGGCTGAAGAGTCCTAGGGTGCCCAACGGGACATCGCTCGGGCGTCAGACCGCCGACTCGGAATGGCCCGTTGGGCGGGCCCCCGTGCGTTTACAAGCGGTCGACGACGAAGACGAGCGTCTCGTTCGGCGCGATCGTGCCGTCGGGGGTGCCGTTGGGGCCGTAGCCCATGTCGGGCGGGATGATGAGCAGCCGGCGGCCGCCCTTGCGCATGCCGACCAGGCCCTGGTCCCAGCCCGGGATGACCATGCCGCCACCGAGCTGGAACGCGAACGGCTGCGCGCCGCGGTCCCACGAGGCGTCGAACTGCTGACCGGTCGACCACGAGGTGCCGACGTACTGCATGCTCATCTCGTCGCCCGCCTTCGCCTTCGGCCCCTTGCCGGGCACGATGTCGCGGATCACCAGCTCGGGCGGCGGATCGCCCTGCGGCGCCGGGATCTCGGGCTTGCTCTTCGTGTCCTTGCCGATCGCCTGGACGATCGCCTCCACGCCGTCCTCCGAGGCGGTCTCGGTGGGCGTCGGGGTGGCGGCGGCCTCGTCGCCGCCCGAGGCCGGCTCGTCTTCCTCGCCGCAAGCGGCGATCCCCGCCGAGAGGACGAGGGCGAGCGTCAGGGTGATCAGCTTCGTGCGCATGAGTCGAGCAGTCTAGAAAACTAGAGCCGCGGGTCCACCGGCTCGCTCTCGAGCGCCAGCACCGCGAACACGCACTCGTGGACGCGGTACAGCGGCTCGCGCCGCACGAAGCGCTCGAGCGCCTCGACGCCGAGGCCGAACTCGCGCACGGCGAGCGAGCGCTTGCGCCCGAGGCTGCGCGACCGCAGCCGGTCGATCTGCGTCGGGTCGGCGTACTCGGGCCCGTAGATGATCCGCAGGTACTCGCGACCGCGGCACTTGACGCCCGGCTGGACGCAGGCCCGTGCGGCCGCGGGCGACGAACGTCGGCGGGCTTGACCACCATGCCCTCGCCGCCGGCGGCGGTCATCTCCTCCCACCAGGCGGCGGCCTCCTCCTGGCTCGCGGCGTCGGTGACGTCGACCACGCGGCGGTCGGTGCGCTGGATCCACTCCGGGTCGGCGGCCACCAGCTCGTCGCAGCGGTCGAGGTGCCAGCGGTGGTCGCGGTCGACGTGCACGCCGGTCTCGCTCGCCAGCACGTGGAACGGCGCCAGCCGCAGGTCCTCGACGCCGTCGACCGGCCAGACGTAGCGGCGGTAGGCGTCCGTGTAGCGGGCGACGTGCTCGGCACGGCGGCGCTGGCGGTCGAGCAGGCCGTCGAGCTCCAGCCCGCGGCCGGCGGCGCGCTCGAGCGTCGCCACGGCGGCGTCGAGCGCCGGCGCTCGCGCCGGCGCCGACCGGCGCGTACTGGCGGCGGATCAGCTCCATCGCCTTCGCCGACCACGGCAGCAGCTCGCAGTCGAGCACGAGCCAGCCGGTCCCGAGCGCGTCCCACAGTCCGGCGCGGCCGGCGGCGTCGCGGATGCGGGCGAGCACGGCCTCGGTCCGCTCGGCGTCGTCGAAGAACGGGCGGCCGGTGCGCGTGTAGACGGCGCCGGTCTCGCCGCCGCGGACGCCGAAGCGCTCGCGCGGCCACGCCGGCGTCGCGGCAGACGACGGCGATCGCGCGCGAGCCCATGTGCTTCTCCTCGCAGACCACCACCGGCACGCCGGCTGCGCGGTACTCGGCGAACGCCTGCTCAGGGTGCTCGAGCAGGTCGGGGCGCTGCGAGGTCGCGGTCGGCGACATGGTCGGCGGGAGGTAGACGAGCCAGCGCGGGTCGGTCGCGAAGCGGCTCATCACCTCGAGCGCGGCGGTCGCGTTCTCCTCGCGCACGGTGACCGTGCGCGCGAGCCGCGTCTGGACGATGCGCTTGCCGGCGACGTCCTCGACGTCGAGCAGGTGCGCCGGGCGGCTCGTCGCCGCGGCCGCGCGGTGGCGGACGCCGGCTCGTAGTAGGTCCGCGCGGCGGGGACGGACACGAGCTCGCGCTCGGGCCAGCGCAGGGCGGTCAGGCGCCCGCCGAACACGCAGCCGGTGTCGATGTTGATCGTGTTGTTCACCCACTCCGGCTCGGCGACCGGCGTGTGGCCGTAGACGACCGTGGCGGCGCCGCGATAGTCGGCGGCCCAGTCGAGCCGCGACCGGCAGCCCGAACTCGTCCGTCTCGCCGGTGGTCTCGCCGTACAGCGCGAAGTCGCGCACGCGGCCGGACGCGCGGCCCTGGTAGCGCTCCTTCATGCCCGCGTGGGCGACCACCAGCCTGCCGCCGTCGAGCACCGCGTGGCTCACGAGGCCGTCGAGGAAGTCGCGCACCTGCTCGCGGAACTCGGGCGGCTCGCGCTCGAGCTGCGCGAGCGTCTCGGCCAGGCCGTGGGTGATCCGCACGTCGCGGCCCTTGAGCTTGCGGACGAGCTTGTTGTCGTGGTTGCCGGGGACGCAGATCGCCGTCCCGGCCGCCGCCATGCCCATCACGAGCCGCAGGACGCGCGGCGTGTCCGGCCCGCGGTCGACGTAGTCGCCGACGAACACGGCCCGCCGTCCGGGCGGCGGCGTGACACCGTCCGTCGCGCGACCTCGTAGCCGAGCTCGCCGAGCAGCTCGGCCAGCTCCTCGTAGCAGCCGTGGACGTCGCCGATGACGTCGAACGGGCCGTGCTCGTGCGCGGCGGTCGGTCCACAGCGGCGCGCGGCTGAGCTCGGCGGCCTCGACCTCCTCGGGGCTGCGCAGCACCCAGACGCGCCGGAAGCCCTCGCGCTGCAGGCCCTTGCAGCGAGCGGCGCAGCTGGGCGCGCTGCTGGCTTGATCGACATGCGGCGCCGAAGTCGCGGTCGGGCCGGCCGCGGTTGCGCTCCTGGCAGACCGCCTCGGGCAGGTCGAGCACGATCGCGACGGCGAACAGGTCGTGCTCGCGCGCGAGAGCGAGCAGCGGCTTGCGTGCCTCGCGCTGCACGTTGGTGGCGTCGACGACCGTGAGGCGGCCGCGCGCCAGCCGCACGCCGGCGATGCGTGCAGGACCGCGAACGCGTCCTTGGTCGCCGCCTGGTCGTTCTCGTCGTCGGCCACGAGGCCGCGGCAGAAGTCCGAGGACAGGACCTCGGTCGGCTTGAAGTGGCGCGCCGCGAACGAGCTCTTGCCGCGAGCCGCTCGGCCCGATCAGCACGACGAGGCTGGGATCGGGGAGGTCGATCCTCATCGCTCGAACACCGCCATCTGCGTCGGCGGCGCCGACCTCGGCGTCGTCCGGCCCGACCGGCAGGTAGCGCACGCGGTAGCCGTGGCGGCCGGCGACGCCGTCGGCCCAGGCGGCGAACTCGGCCGCGGGTCCACTCGAAGCGATGGTCGGGATGGCGCATCTGCGCCCGCCGGGAGCGTCTCCCAGCGCACGTTGTACTCGCGCGTTCGGCGTCGTGACGACGACGGTGCCGGGCCGGGCGAACTCGAACACGTTGCGCTCGGCGGCGGCCAGCCGCGGCGGGTCGAGGTGCTCGATCACCTCCACCAGGGCGGCGGCGTCGTAGCCGGCCAGCCGCCGGTCGCGGTAGGTGAGCGGGCTCTGGAGCAGCTTGATCCGCTCGCGCTGGGCGGGCGGCAGGCGGTCGAGCTTGAGCCGGCGGCGCGCGCTGCTCGAGCGCGCGCACCGACACGTCGACGCCGACGATCTCGCTCGTAGCCGTCGCGCAGCAGGCGCTCGAGCAGCGCGCCGGCGCCGCAGCCGAGGTCGAGCACGCGCGCGGCGCCGGACGCCTGCAGCACCGACTCGACGCTGCCGAGCCGCTGGTCGCGCAGCGAGACACGCTCCTCGAGCTCCTCCTCGCACGCCGTCCTCCTCGGCCTCCGGCGGCAGGTCGTCCGGAGCTGCTCGAGCGCGGGGTGGTAGAGCCGCGCCTGGTGCTTGACGTAGCGCCGCACGATCAGCTCGCGCTTCGGGATGGGCGGCCAGCCAGCCCTCGCCGCGCTGCAGGAGCTTCTCGATCTCGGCCTCGTCGACCCAGTAGTGCTTCTCGTCGTCGAGCACCGGCAGAGCACGTACAGGTGGGTGAGCAGGTCGGCCAGGCGGACGGTGGCGCGTCAGGCGCAGGGCGAGATGGCTGCCCACTCGGGGAGCCGGCGTCGACCTCGACGCGCGTAGCCGAGCGGCTCGAACAGCCGCGGGCCAGCTGCTCGCCGCCGCGGGCGCGGACGGCCGGCAGCCACGCCTCCAGCGGGATCGCGCGTCGCCGCCAGCTCGGGCCGCTCGCGGCAGGTGCCGGCCATCGCGCTCTTGAACACGCTGACCATCGCGACCGACAGGAACGACGAGGCGACGTACGGGCCGGTCGTTGACGTACTCGGCGAGCGCGAAGCCGACGCCGCGGCCGCGCCGCACGAGGCCGACCGGGTCGATCTCGAGCAGCAGCGCGGCCGTGCAGCGCTCCTCGGTCGCCTCGGGATAGAACACGTGCGCCGTGCCGAACGGCACGTCGAACGCCTGCACCCGGTCGCGGGTGCTTGTGCAGCAGGAAGCCGAGGTCGGTCGCCGGCCGATGCGTCGTCGTGACGGTCAGCAGCATCGAGCGGCCACCGTAGCGGTACGACGGCGGGTTCGAACCGGCGGAGCTGCCGGGCAGGGACTCGAACCCCAACTACCAGAGCCAGAATCTGGCGTGCTGCCAATTACACCACCCGGCAACGGACGGTGGCCAGTATAGGAGGGCTGACCGGGGTGCGCCTTTTGGTTCGGTGACCGGCGCGCTACCTTTCGTGGCGTGCGGCCTCCCGGCAGGGGGCCCAGGGACCGAGAGGACGTATGCCTGAAGGCGGGAGCGCATCGATACAGCTTCTCGAGGCGGACCCGGAGCTCGCCCGGGGCCTCGATCCACGTCGCGTGCGGGAGGTCTCGCAGCGGCTCTTCGTTCGTGCGGTGAACATCCCGCGCGGCTCGTGGAGCCCTGGGCGCACGCTGATGGAGGGCAGTCAGCCGATCGGCCTGCTCGTGCTGGACGGGCTGCTCGTGCGCGAGGCGACGGTGAGCGATCACCCCTCGGCCGAGCTGCTCGGGCCGGGCGACCTGCTGCGCGCGTGGGAGGACAGCGACGCCGAGGTACTGCTACCGCGCTCGGTGCGCTGGAGCGCGCTGACCAATGCACGCGTCGCGGTGATCGACCACGCTCTGGCGGTGCGAGCCGCCCAGTGGCCGGAGATCTTCGCCTCTTTGGTCGAGCGTGCGGCGCGACGCGCCGAGCGGCTGGTGATCATGCAGGCGATCGGGCATCTCACGCGGGTCGACGACCGGCTGCTGGCGCTGCTGTGGTGCCTGGCCGAGCGCTGGGGCCGCGTCGTTCCCGGCGGCGTGCTCGTTTCGCTGCGGTTGCCGCACCGCACCCTGGCCGGCATGGTCGGCGCCCGCCGCCCGTCGGTCACCACGGCGTTGGGGCAGCTGATCGCGCGCGGTGACATCGAGCGCCGGCCCGATGGTGGCTGGCTGCTGCGCGGGCAGCCGCCGGAGCCGCGGGCTGCGCGGGATGGGGCGCCGTTGCGGTTGCCGAAGACTGCGTCGCTGTAGCCGCGGGCGAACGTCAACTGCGGCTGGGTAGGGGAGCGGCTGGATCGGCCGCTCGCCCTGCCGATTGCTGGCGTTTGTCGGGCTCAGGTCGACAAACGCCGTCACGCGACCCGCGCGGGCCTCGATCCCGCCGCCCTACAAGCCCGAAGTTCGCGCCCTCACAACGAGTCCGCGTCGACGACGTCCCCCGACGCCATCAGCTCCTGCGCGCGATCGAGATCGTCGGACCGGCCAACGGTCGAGCGCCGCCACGACCCGTCCCCCATCGCGGTAGAAGATCGTGAACTCGCCGTCCTCGACCGACCCGCGCACGACCTCCTCGTCCCACGACGCGGCAGGCCCCACGTACTCCAGCGTGCACCAGTCCGCCAGGTCCGACCAGAAGTAGGGGATCTCGGCGAACGGCTCGCGCGAGCCCATGATCGCCGCGGCGACCGCGGCGCCCTGAGCGCACGCGACCTCCCAGTGCTCGATCCGCATCCGGCGCCCGTGGACCACCGAGTCGTACTCGCAGGCATCGCCGGCCGCCCAGACCCCCGGCGCCGACGTCTCCAGCACCGACGAACAGGCGATGCCGCCCGTCTCGCCCAACGACAGGCCCGCGGACTTCGCCAGCATCACGTCCGGCACCGCGCCGATGCCCATCACGACCATGTCGGCGTCGAGCGACTTCCCCGACGACGTCACGACGCGCTCCACGCGGCCGTCGCCCTCGAAGCGCTCCAGCGCATCGCCGGCCACCCAGTCCACCCCGTGCTCCCGCAGCACGCCGCCGAAGAACTCGCTGGCCGTGCGCCCGAACCCCAATGACAGCGGGCCGTCCTCCTGCATGACCAGCGTGCACCGCTTGCCCTGCGAGGTCAGCGACGCGGCGACCTCGCAGGCGATGTAGGAGCCGCCTATGAGCACGACATTCGAGGCGTCCGAAGCGTCGTCCCGGATCGCGTCGGCGTTCCCCAGCGCCCGCAGGTAGTGGATGCCCTCCAGGTCGGCGCCGTCCACCCGCAGCCGCCGCACGTTCGCGCCGGTGGCGAGGACGGCCTGTCCGAACGACAGCTCCTCGCTCGGCAGCTTGGCCACCCGGGTCGACGGGTCGAGCTTCATGACCGACGTGCGGATCCGCAGGTCCAAGCCGTCGGGCAGATCCAGGTAGGTCCCCTCGCGATCCACGTGGCCGCGCAGGTACTCCTTCGAGCAGAACGGGCGCTCGTACGGCGGATCGACGTCGCGCCCCGCCAGCACCACCGTGCCGTCGAAGCCGCCCTCCGCCAGCGCCGACGCGCAGGCGTGGCCCGCCGCCCCGGCGCCGACGATCAGCACGTCGGCGTCAGGCACTGCCGTTCTCGCCCACGAACTCGCGCGTGATGTCCTGCTCGAGTCCGGGGTCGAGCACGACCAGCACCTCGTCGCCGGCCTCGACCACGGTGTCCGACTTCGGCACGAACCCGCTGCCGTCGCGCAGCACGGAGATCACCAGCGCCCCGTCGGGCAGTGACATGTCCGCCACCCGGCGGCCCGCGGCGGGCGCGCCGTCCGCCACCACCAGCTCGATGATCTCCAGCCGCTCCTCCGGCAGGTCGAGCAGGTGCACGAGCCCGTAGCGCGGCACCTCGTGCTCGATCAGGCGCAGGATCAGGTCGGTGGCCGAGACCGCCGGCTGGATCCCCATCAGCTTGAAGTGCTCGAGGTTCCGCGGGTTGTTGACGCGGGCGATGATCCGCTCGCAGAGGTACTTCTCCTTGGCGACCTGGCAGATCAGCAGGTTGTCCTCGTCGTCGCCCGTGACCGCCACCACGAGGTCGGCGCGCTGGATGCCCGCGCGCTCGAGCACCCACAGCTCGGTCGCGTCGCCGTACTGGACAGCGTGCTCGAGCTCCTGCTCGACGGTCAGGTAGCGGCGCCGATCCTGCTCGAGCACGGTCACCTCGTGACCCTTCTCGATCAGCTCGCGAGCCAGGTTCCAGCCGACCTTGCCGGCGCCGGCGATGATCACGTAGAGGGTGTCCATCAGGCCTCGGCGAGTGCCGCCTGCTCGAGCTGCTCGATCGCGATCTGGGTCGGGCAGATCGTCTGGACGCCCTGCTCGGAGTACCAGGCGGCGCGGCGCGGGTCGAGCACGCGCGCGATCACGCGCTCGACCTCGAAGCGGCGCTGGGCGATCTGCGCCACGACCAGGTTCGTGTTGTCCCCGTTCGTGGAGGCGATGAAGACGTCGGCCTCGCCGATCCCGGCCTCCTCCAGCGCGTCGAGCTCGAGCGCCGTGCCGATCGTGAAGCGGCCGCCGGCCTCCTCCCACGACTGGCCGAGCTCGACGTCGAGCCGCTCGTGCGAGAGGGGGTCCTCGTCGAGCACGGACACGGTGTGGCCGGCGCGCAGCGCCGAGGTCGCCACGGAAGAGCCGACCCGGCCCGCTCCGACCACGAGGACGAACATCGCGGCGATACTAGCTATCGGGCACCGGACTGTGGCCGACCGGAGCCTCGAGCGGCGCATCCGCTACGCGCGTGGGGTCCTGCCCGGCGGCAGGCGGAGCGGTGAGGACGACGCGGCAGGCGGCCTTGTTGATCACGTACCGGGTCGTCTCACCCACGAACGTGTCGCGCAGGCCCTCCTTGCCGCCGTAGAGCACGCCGCCGCGCACGCGCGTCGGCTCCTCGGCGGCCAGGACGATCGCCTCGACGCCGCGGCGCTTGGCCTCGCGCACGATCGCCTCCCCCGCACTCCGCGCGCGCACGACCGCCGTCGCGACCTCGACGCCCTCGTACTCCTCCCCCACCGCCTTCGCCCTCGCCAGCGCCGCCCGCGCGCGCTTGAGCTCGGCGTCGGGCACGCTCGTGTCGAGCGGCAGCGTGAGCGGCACCTCGAAGATCCACAGCGCCTCGATCACGGCGCCCCCCTCGCCGAAGTCCTCGTCCTCCTCGGAGGCCAGGCGCCCCGCGGTCTGGACGATGTCGTCGTCGAGCTCGGTACCCAGGATCGGCACGAGGATCGAGCCGTACTCGACCTCGGTGCGCCGCCGCGTCAGCACCTGCTCGGGCACCGAGATCCGCTTGAGCAGCGGCTTGTCCTCGGAGGTGCGGTAGTAGACGTAGACGAGCACGCCGAAGGCCATCCATCCGAGCCCGACCCAGCGGGCGCGATCGTGGAACGCGAGCAGGGCGACGAAGGCGGCGCCCGAGAGGAGGGCGCCGAGCGCAGCCGGCAGCGGCAGGTCGGCGCCCGCCACGCGGACGTTGAGCGGCATCCGGTACGGGCGGTCGCGGTCCGGCTCCTTCCAGCGCAGCCGGCAGACCGACAGGCAGACGATCGTGAACGCCAGCGTCGCGCCGAACGCCGACATCGCCAGCAGGAACTCGAGGTCGGCGGTGAGCAGCAGGAGCGTCGCCAGCAGGGCGCCGATCCCGATGATCACCACCGGCGTCGACGTCGCCGGGTGCAGGTAGCCGATCCGCGACGGGATCTGGCGGTTCAGCGCCAGGTTGTAGCCCAGCCGCGAGACGCCGAGCATGGCCGCGTTGCAGGCGGCGGCGAGGATCGCGATCGCCGACACGGCCACCACGTAGCGCAGACCCTCGCGCAGCCACTCCTGCGGGAAGTCGGCCACGATGCCCAGCATCGGCGCCTCGATCCAGCCCGCCGGGCCGCCCTCGCCGAGTCGCTCGACCGGCAGCGTGGCCGACGCCACCAGCGCGATTCCCACGTACGGGACGAGCGCCGCCAGCATCCGCACCGAGATCAGGCGGCGCAGCCCGCGCCGGCCGATCGCCACCTGGCCCGCCAGGCCGGACGACGCGTCGATCCCGCTGAAGGCCACCAGCACGAGCGGGAACGCGAACAGCATGTCCTCCATGTCCGGCGTGCCGGCGATCGACGCAGGGTCGGTCAGCACCTCGGGCTCGAACAGCAGCGCGAGTCCGAGCGCGACGATCAGCAGCTGGAGCGCGAGGTCGCCGAGCACGATGAAGACGGCGCGGTTGTAGCGCGGCGCGTCCGAGCCGCGTGCGTTCCACCACGTCACGAAGGCGACGAGACCCGCCGCCATCAGGAACTCCGGCGTGCCCGACTTCAGGTCGGGCACGAACACGGCCGCGTAGTCGGTCGTCGCGAACGCGCAGATCGCGATCAGGATCAGGTAGTCGAGGCAGATCGCCCAGCCGGCGATGAAGCTGACCAGCTCGTTGAAGGCGAAGCGCGCGATCACTGTCGCGCCGCCGCGCTCCTGATGCAGCGAGGCGCCCTCGACGTAGCAGAGCACCACGGTCGCGAACAGCACGCCGCCGGCCAGGAACACGAGCCAGGTGAAGCCGAGCGCCCGCACGGCGACGAGGCCGACGGCGAAGTAGACCGAGGCGGCGACGAAGCCCTGGACGATCCCGAACAGCGCCGGCGCGCCGAGCGACTTGCCGAGCGGCTTCACGTGCGCCGCTCCGCGTACAGGCGCCCGACGCCGGCGGCGACGAACAGGACGCCGAGCAGCAGCCCGAGCGCGAAGCCGCCGCCGCCCTCGACCAGCGTGCGGACGACGATCGCGATCCCGATCAGGATCATTGCCGCCGAAAGCAGCTGCGTGACCACGCTCATCCGCAGCCGATTCTAGATTTCGCACGCAATGCGTCGTTACCGGGCCCTGCTGCGCGTACCGGGCGCCCGCGGCCCGGTGGTCGCGTCGGCGCTCGGATCGCTGCCGATCGGCATGTACATCCTCGCGATCCTGCTGCTGTCGCGCGAGGCGACCGGCTCGTTCGCCGAGGCGGGCCGGGTGTCGGGCGCGTTCGGGCTCGCCAACGCGCTCGGCGCCGTCGCGCAGGGGCGGCTGATGGACCGGCACGGGCAGCCACCGGTGCTGCGCGTCGCCGCCGCCGGCCACGCGCTCGCCGTGACCGGCACTCGTGATCGCCGCCGAGCGCAGCGCCCCGACCGTCGTGCTCGTGCTGTGCGCGGTCGCCGGCGGCGCGTGCCTGCCGCAGGTGCCGGCGGCCATGCGCTCGCTGTGGAGCGTGCTGGTCGAGGACGAGGAGCGCCGCCAGGCCGCCTACGCGATGGTGGCGATCGTGTTCGAGGTGTCCGTGGTGGCCGCGCCCGCGCTGGTGGCCGGCATCATCGCGGTCGCGTCGCCGGCGGCGGCGACCGCCGCCGCCGGCGTCCTCGCCTCGGGCGCCGCGCTCGCGTTCGCCGCCACGGGCGCCTCGCGGCGCTGGCGCGGCGAGCCGCACTCGATCGGCTGGCTCGGGCCGCTGGTGGCGTCGGGCGTGCGGACGGTGTTCGCCGCGCTCGGCGCGCTCGGGGCCGCCATCGGCATCGTGCAGGTCGCAGTGCCCGCCTTCACCGCCGACGGCGGCTCGGCGGAGACGGGCGGCCTGCTGCTCGCCGCCCTGTCGGCGGGCAGCCTGGCCGGCGGTCTCGTGTACGGCGCGCGCTCGTGGCCCGGCCGGCCCGCGATCCGGCTCGCGCTCATGCTCGCCGCCCTCGCCGCGGGCTGCGCGCTGCTCGCCGCTGCGACCTCGAACGTCGCGCTCGCCGCCACCCTGCTCCTCGTCGGCGCGCTGCTCGCCCCCAGCGCGATCGCCGGCTCGGCGCTGCTCGACGACGTCGCGCCGCCGGGCACGGTCACCGAGGCGTTCACCGTGATGATCATGGGCATCGTGGCCGGCAACGCGGCCGGCAACGCGCTCGGCGGCGCGCTCGTCGACGGCCCTGGCTACGAGCAGGCCGTTCTCGCCGCAGCCGCGATCGCCGCCGGCGGCGCCGTGCTGACCTACGCGCGCCGCTCCACGCTCGGCACGCGCAGCGCCAGCACCGCCAGGTCGTCCTGACTGCGGCCGCCCTGGAACGCCACCGCGGTGTCGACCACGCGATCGACGAGCGCGCTCGCGTCCAGGCCGGCCGACGCGGCGAGCAGCTTCTCCAGCCGCTCGTCGCCGAACATGCCGGCCGCGCCGCGCCCCTCGGTCACGCCGTCGGTGAAGCACACGAGCGCGTCGCCGGGACTGAGCGTGACGATCACGTCCGGGTGCACCACGGCGGGCACGACGCCGAGCAGCGGCCCCCCGCACGAGGCAGTCTCGACCTCGCCGGAGGCGCGCAGCACGAGCGGCGGCGGATGGCCCGCGCTGGCCAGGACGAGCCGCGCCCCCTCGGGCCCGACGGTCGCGCGCCCGTGCAGGACGGTGCAGAAGCGCCCGTCGCCGAGCTGGCGGATGATCGCGTCGTTGAGCAGGCTGAGCACGTCGCACGGGCTGGCGTGGTGGACGGACTCGGCCCGCAGTGTGTAGCGGACCATGGCCGTCAGGGCGGCCGCCTCGGCGCCCTTGCCGCACACGTCGCCGACGACCAGTGCCCACTCGTCACCGAGCGGGAACAGGTCGTAGAGGTCGCCGCCGACCACCGTGCCCTCGCCGCCGGCGAGGTAGCGCGCCCCGACCTCGAGGCCCTCGATCTGCGGCAGCCGGCGCGGCAGCAGGCTGTCCTGGAGCGTGCGCGCGATGTGCCGCTCGCGCTCGTCGAGGCGGGCGTTCTCGATCGCCAGCGACGCGATCCGCGCGAGGTCCTCGAGCAGCAGCTCGTCGGAGGTGCTGAACTCGCCGTCGACCTTGCCGGCCACCTCGATGCTGCCGATCTCGCTGCCGTCGCGCGCGATCAGCGGCGCCGTCAGGCGCTCGTCGTCCTCGCCGGGAGCGCCCGCGCGTGCGCGCGTCTCGTCCGCGCGCCCCGGCCGCACGGTCGCCAGCGCGAAGCGCGCGCCGATGAGCTCGCGCGCGCGCTCGGCGATCAGCTCGAGCCGCCGGTCGACGCGGCGCGTGCGGTGGATGGCGAGCGACGCGGCTGCGAGCGCATCGAGCTGAGAGGCGCGGCGCTGCTCGGCGGCCGCGGACGCCTGCGCCTCCTCGTACAGCCGCGCGTTGTCGACGGCCAGGCCGGCGCGCAGCCCGAGGTCGCGCGCGAGGTCGAGGTCGTCCTCGTCGTAGTGGCGAGCCGACTCCGCCATGGTCAGCGACAGCGCGCCGAGCACGCGGCCGCGGGCGCGCAACGGCACGACGATCTGCGAGCGCGGGCCGATCGCGCGCATCAGCTCGGCGCCCTCCTCGCCCGTCGTCTCGCGCGCGGACCGCACGACCGCCTCGGGCGTGATGTCGGCCGTCAGCTTCGCCTCGCCGGTGGCCATCGTGGTGCCCATGCCCACGCGCTCGGACGCCGCCAGCGTCCCGCGCTCGCGCCACGCACGCATGAGCGCCTCGCGCTCGGGATCCTGGTGGGCGATCGCGACCGGCCTGCGGCCGGACGCGCCCTCGAGCAGCTCGATCTTCACGAAGTCGGCCAGCTCGGGCACGAGCAGCCGCGCGAAGCGGTCGAGCCGCTCGTCGACGCCGAGCGCCGAGTCGAGCACCTCGCCCGCCCGCACGAGCAGGTCCTGGCGCTTCGTCGCGTACCGCCGCGCGGTGACGTCCTGGACGACGACCACCGCGGCCACGATCGTGCCGTCGCCGTCGCGGATCGGCGCCGAGTTGGCCTCGAGCACGCGCCGGCTGCCATCGGCGCCGGTGAACTCCATCTCCTCCCCGCGCACGATCTCGCCTCGCATCAGCGACCGCGCGAGCGGCCACTGCTCGCGCGTGTACGGGCGCCCGTCGGCGTGCCAGGCCTCGAACTCGGCCTCGTCGAGGGGCGTGCCGCTGGGCGCGACCGTCATGCCCATCTCCCCCAGCCGCCGGTTCGTGAGCAGCACCTGGCCGTCGGCGTCGGCGATCACGACGCCGACCGGAAGCTGCCGCAACACGCCCTCCAGCCGCATCTCGGCGGCCTTCAGGTCGGTGATGTCGATCACGACCGCGCCGACGCCGGCGACCTCGCCGTCGACGAGCACGGGGAACCAGCTCGCCAGCACGTGCCGGACGCGCCCGGTGCCCGGCTGCTCCGCGGTCAGCTCGCGCTCGAGGATCGGCTCGCCGCTCTCGATGACGTGCTGGTAGATCGGCACCAGCACGCTCGCCATCTCCGGCAGCACCTCGTCGAGCCGACGGCCGATGTGGACCTCGCGCGGACGCCCGTTGATGGCGCACAGCGCCGAGTTGATACGCACGAAACGGAGTTCGGTGTCGACGAGGGCGAGCCCAACCGGCGCGCCTTCACCGACGACATCGAACAGCGCGCTGGCCTCGCTCGCTGACACCGCGCTCCGCAAGTTAACACGCGCGCCACATGCGCGCCGCCGCTCACTGCAGGCGCACGCGCACGATCCGCCCGCGCCCGCGCACGGGGCCCTGGCCGTAGCCGACGGTCGTGACGTACAGCCCGCGCCGGTACGCGCCGCCGCCGATCGCCATGCCTACGGGGAAATTCAACCGTTCGGCGATCACTGTCCGGTGCCCGTCGCGGTTGCGCCGCACGATCCGGCCGCTGTTCGCGCTGAACGGCTCGCCGCTGAACGTCTCCAGCACGTGCAGGCGACCGTCGGCGAACGCCAGGTCCGTGATCGGACCAAAGCCGTCCTCGACCGTGCGCACCGGCCCGAAGCGATCGCTGAAGCCTTGGATCAGCCCGTCGAAGCCGCCGAGCAGGAAGCCGTCTCCCCGGCGGACCATGATGATCGGGGCCGGGTCCTGCACCGACAGGTCGTAGATGCGGCGGACCGTGCCGGTGCGCGGGTTCACGCGCAGCACGCTGTTGTGGTTGGTCTCCACGACGTACAGCCAGCGGTCGTCGGCCAGCAGCGAGTGCGGGACGCCGTCCGGCTCGCAGTCGCCCTGCGGGCCGCACAGCGGCTCGCTCGCGACCGGGTTGGCGCGGATGAAGGCGCTGATGTCGGCCACGTACCGGAACGACCCGCGCTTCACCTCCAGGATCCCCGCCGGATGGCCGGCCAGGCCGCGCGAGCAGCCGCCGCCCTCGATCACGACGTACATCGTGCCGTCCAGCCACGCGATGTCCGACGGGCCGAACCCGTCACCGAGGCCGTCGTGCGAGCTCGGCAGCCGGTCGGCGACGGTCTTGCGCGTGCCGTCGGGCGTGATCTTGGAGATCCGGCCGGTGAAGCCGGCCAGGTAGGGGCCGTCCTGGGTGAACATGTTGTCGACCGGCGGGCACTCGGTGGCGGGCCGGTCGCCGCCGACCCCGGCCTCGGCGACGTACAGCGCCCCGTCGGGCCCGAAGCGCAGGTGGCGCGGGTTGGTGAGCCCGGACGCGAAGCCGTCGACGGAGGCATCGGCGGCCGGGGCGAGCAGCGCGGCGAGCAGCAATGCGAGCAGCAGTCTCATGACCGCCTCCCTCCCACCACCAGCAGCCGGAATCGGGCGCTGGAGCCGTCGGGCAGCTCGAGCGGCGCATCCACGCACTCGACCTCGACGTCGACGAAGCCGGCGTCCTCGAGCGCCGCCTGAAGGACGCCGGGCGTCGACAGCCTGAACGGCTCGTTCGTGGCCGTTGTGGCGGCGAGCACGGGGTTGTGCTCGGGCGCGTCGTAGACGATCGCCGAGAAGCGGCCCCCGAGGCGCAGCGCGGTGCGTATGGCGCGCAGCGCCGTGCTCACGTCGGGCACGAACATGAGCCCGAGGCGGCAGATGGCGGCGTCGAACGCGCCGGGATCGAAATCGAGCTGCTCGGCGTCCGCCACCGTCGCGTACACGTTCGAGACGCCCTCCGCGAGCGCGTTGAGGCGCACGAGCTCGACCGACGTCTCCGCGATGTCCGTGGCCAGCAGGATGCCGTCCGGCCCGGTGCGGCGGGCCGCCATCAGCGTCTGCCCACCGGCCCCGGCCGCCACGTCGAGGACGCGGCTTCCGGGGCCGACACCGGCCTGGTCGAGCATCAGCTCGGTGGCTTCGCCGAGCCAGGCCTCGTAGACGCCGGGATCGGCGCCGACGGCCGTCATGGCGCGCTTCGCAGGCGTAGGGCGGGAGCCAGCCGCGCGGCGGCGGCCCCGGTGCCGAACGCGAACGCGGCGACGGCGAACACGACCCACGTCTCCGCGCCGGACGAAGGGGAGGGCGCGGGGGCGGTGGTCGAGGGTGTGACGGACGGGATCGATCGGTGGTTGTCGATCGGCATCGCCCCGGCGGGGGCGGTGATGGCGAGCACGCCGCGGCGGTGAGGATGGCGATGAGGGTCTTCATGCCGCCGACGCTACGGCCGCTCCCGAAGCGGCACATCGGGCGGATGACGTACTTCGGGCCCCGAGGGTGACGTATTCGCACGTGAGATGATCGGCGCGATGCGCCGCCGGTTCGTGGGCCGCGCCGCCGAGCTGGCGGCACTCGACGCGGCCCTCGGAGCGACAGCCGAGGGCCGGCCCGCGGTCGCGCTGGTCGGCGGCGAGGCTGGCGTCGGCAAGACGCGCCTGATCGCGGAGCTGTCCGGTCGCGCGGCGGCGGACGGCATGCTGGTGGCCTCCGGCGGCTGCGTCGAGCTGACCGCCGGGACGGCGCCGTACCTCGCCGTCACGGAGGCGCTGCGCGACCTCGGCCGCGCCGTCGGCCCGCGCGCGTGGGAGCGCATGTGCGCGGGCGCGCCGCCCGAGCTGGCGAGCCTGCTGCCGGGCGCCTCGGGTGCGCCCGTCGAGGGCGCCGGCGCGGCGGCCCGCGGCGGCTGCTCGGGCAGGTGCACGACCTGCTGGCCGAGGCGTCCTCGACGGCCCCGCTGTTGCTCGTGCTGGAGGACGTGCACTGGGCGGACCGCTCGACGCTCGACCTCGCGGCCTACCTCGCGCGCGCCGTGCGCGGCGAGCGGCTCGCGCTCGTCGCGACCTACCGCAGCGACGAGACCTCGCGGCGGCCGGTGCTGCGCGCCTGGCTGGCCGAGCTCGCGCGCGCGGACGGCGTGCGGCGGATCGAGCTCGACCCGTTCGGCGAGGCGGAGATCGCCGAGCTGCTCGGTGCCGACCCCGCCACGGCGGCGTCGATCGCGCGCCGCTCGGGCGGCAACGCGTTCCTCGCCGAGGAGCTCTACGAGGCCGGTGGGGACGACCTCCCGTCATCGGTGCGCGACCTGCTGTCGACGCGGATCGCCGCGCTGTCGCCGCCGTCGCAGGCCGTGCTGCGCGCCGCGGCCGCCGCCGGCGCGCGGGTCGACGACGACCTGCTCGCCGAGCTCGTGGAGCTGCCGCCGCCCGAGCTGGCAGCGGCGCTCCGCGAAGCCCTCGCGCATCACCTGCTCACGACCGATCCGCGCGACGGCCGGCTCGGCTTCCGGCACGAGCTCGTTCGCGAGGCGGCCTACGCGGAGCTGCTGCCGGGTGAGCGGCGACGCCTCCACGCCGCCTGCGCGCGCGTGCTGGAGGAGCGGCCCGAGCTCGGCGAGAGCCCCGCCTCGGCGGCCGCGTCGTGGCCCGTCACTGGGACGCCGCCGGCGACGCCGACCGGGCGCTCGCCGCCTGCCTGCGCGCGGCCGGCGCCGCGCAGCGCGTGCACGCCCCGAGCGAGGCGCTCGTGCTCTACCAGCGCGCGCTCGCGCTGTCGGAGGTTGCGCAGCTCGAGGTCTTCGAGCGGGCGGCGGACGCCGCCGTGCAGGCCGGCGAGGCGGACGTCGCGGTCGGGCTGCTCGACCAGGCGCTCGCGCTCGCCGATCCCGCGGCCGAGCCGGTGCGCGCCGGCATCCTGCACTCGCAGCGAGCCTGGTACTCGTGGGCGGCCGGCATCGCCGGCCCGTCCACGCACGAGCATCACGCCAGCGCGCTCGCGCTGATCCCGGCCGAGCCGCCGTCGGCGGCTCGCGCCCGCGCCGTGACCGACCTGGCCTACACGGACATGCTCGACGGCCGCATGGCGAGTCGCGCGAGCGCGCCCTGGAGGCGGTGGCCGTCGCCCGCGACGCCGGCGCGCGCGAGATCGAAGGGCCTCGCGCTCAATGTCCTCGGCGCCGCCCGCGGCGCGCTGGGCGACACCGAGGCGGCGATCGAGTGCCTGCGCGAGGCGGTCGCCATCGCCCGCGAGACCGGCGGGACGGAGGCGCTCGGCCGCGCGTACGTCAACCTCTCGTCGACAGCTCGACGTCGCCGGCCGCTACGAGGAGGCGGTCGAGGTCGCGCTGGAGGGCGCGGCGGCGAGCCGGTCGGCTGGGGCTGCATCGGCATTGGACCGCGTTCCTCGCCGGCAACGCCGCCGAGTCGATGATCACGCTCGGCCGGCTGGAGGAGGCGGCGGCGCTGGTCGACGAGACGCTCGCGGGCGAGGTCTCCGAGATGGCGGCCTCCCACCTGACGCTGCTGAACGCCGACCTCGCGCTTCAGCGCGGCGACCTTGCCGCTGCCGAGACGGCGCTCGCCGCCGCCCGCGAGCTCGGCGTGCAGGCCCGCATGGCCGAGATGGCGGGCGGCGCGGCACAGGTCGCCGCCGAGCTCGCGATCGCGCAGGGGCGCCACGAGGAGGCGCGTGCGGCCGTGCGCGAGGGCCTCGACCGGCTCACCGACGACCGGCGGGTGCATCGCCGGCCTGGTCGCGGCCGGCGTGGCGGCCGGCGGTGAGCCCGCCGAGCTGCTCGGGCGCGCTCGACGAGCTCGGGCCGGCGGCGGACGTGCCGCTGACCCGCGCGCTCACGCTCACCGCGCGCGCGCAGGCGCAGTCCGCACCCGGGCCCTGGCGCGCGGCCGCGGAGACGTGGGAGGCGCTGCCGGCTCCCTACCGGGCCGGCTGGGCGCGCCTGCGCGAGGCCGAGGCGCTGCTCGACGCCGGCGCCGGCCGCGAGGAGGCCGTGGGACCGCTGCGCGCCGCCGCCTCGGCGGCGCGGTCGATCGGGGCGCGGCGCCTGCTGCGCGAGGTCGAGCGGCTCGGGGGACGGGCGCGGATCGACGTCGGCGAGGCGCACGAGGACGACGCGTCCGGCCTCACGCCGCGCGAGCGCGAGGTGCTCGTCCACCTGGCGGCCGGCCGCACGAACCGCCAGATCGCCGAGGCGCTCTACATCAGCCCGCGCACGGCGGGCGTGCACGTCTCGCGCATCCTCGCCAAGCTCGGCGCGACCACGCGCGGCGAGGCGGCCGCTGCCGGCCGCCTCGCCGGAGTCATAGACGAGGAAAGGGTGGAGAACGTGATGCGGCTTACTCACCCTCGCAAGCTCGGGTGAGCGCCTTAGTTACCTACGCGATCAACGGGATGATCAGCAGGGCGACGATGTTCGCCACCTTGATCATCGGGTTGATGGCGGGGCCGGCGGTGTCCTTGAACGGGTCGCCGACGGTGTCGCCGGTCACCGAGGCGGCGTGGGCCTCGGAGCCCTTGCCGCCGTGGGCGCCGTCCTCGATCAGCTTCTTCGCGTTGTCCCACGCGCCGCCGCCGGCGGTCATGAAGATGGCCATGAACAGGCCGACGACGATGATGCCGATCAGCAGGCCGCCGAGCGCCTGAGCGGACAGCAGGCCGACGATCACCGTCACGACGATCGGAATCAGCGACGGGATGATCATCTCGCGCTGAGCCGCGCGGGTGACGATGTCGACGCAGGTGCCGTACTCCGGCTTCTCGGTGCCCTCCATGATCCCCGGCTTCTCGCGGAACTGGCGGCGCACCTCCTCGACGACGGCCTGGCCGGCACGGCCGACGGCCTCCATCGAGAGGGCGGCGAACAGGTAGACCATGGCGCCGCCGAGGATCAGGCCGACCAGCACGTCCGGGTTGTCGATGCCGAAGGTGATGACCCCGCCGGCCTCCTCCTCGAGCTCGATCTTGAAGGCGGCGAACAGCACCAGCGCGGCGAGCGCGGCGGAGCCGATCGCGTAGCCCTTGGTGACCGCCTTGGTCGTGTTGCCGACCGCGTCGAGCGGGTCGGTGACGTTGCGGACGTCCTCCGGCATGTCGGCCATCTCGGCGATGCCGCCGGCGTTGTCGGTGATCGGGCCGAAGGCGTCGAGCGCGACGATCAGGCCGGTCAGCGAGAGCTGCGCCATGACGGCGACGCCGATGCCGAACACGCCGGCCAGCTCGTAGGAGCCGAGGATGCCGAACACGATGACCAGGGCGGGCAGGGCCGTCGCCTGGAGGCCCTTCGCGAGGCCCTGGATGATGTTCGTCGCGTGGCCGGTGACCGACGCCTGGGCGGTGCTCTTGACCGGAGCGAACCGCGTCGACGTGTAGTAGTCGGTGAGGACGAAGAGCGCCGCGGTGACGCCGAGGCCGATCAGCGCGCACAGGTAGATGTCCCACACCCCGGGGCCCGCGCCGCCGCCGATCAGGGTCAGGTCGTCCATCATCCACAGCGTCACGGGGATGAACAGCAGCGCGGCGATCACGCCGGCCACGATCATGCCCTGGTAGAGCGCGCGCTCGACGTTGCCGGTGCGCGACCTGACCGCGAAGGTCCCGATGATCGACGCGATGATCGAGACGCCGCCCAGCACGAGCGGATAGATGACGACCGCCTCGTTCTCGAAGGTCAGGACGCCGAGCAGCATGACCGCGACGGCGGTGACCGCGTAGGTCTCGAACAGGTCGGCCGCCATGCCGGCGCAGTCGCCGACGTTGTCGCCCACGTTGTCGGCGATCACGGCCGGGTTGCGCGGGTCGTCCTCCGGGATGCCCGCCTCGATCTTGCCGACGATGTCGGCGCCGACGTCGGCGCCCTTGGTGAAGATGCCGCCGCCCAGACGGGCGAAGACGGAGATCAGCGAGCCGCCGAAGCCGAGGCCGATCAGCGCGTCGACGGCGTCCTTGTCGGACTGTGGTCGGTGAGGACGAGGATGCCGTAGTAGCCGGCGACGCCGATCAGCGCCAGGCCGACCACGAGCATGCCGGTCACCGCGCCGCCGCGGAAGGCGACGTCGAGCGCCGGGCCGATGCCGCCGCGCGCCGACTCCGCCACGCGCGCGTTGGAGCGCACGGACACGTTCATGCCGATGAAGCCGGCCGCGGCCGACGCGAGGCCGCCGATGGCGAAGCCGATCGCGACCGTCCAGTCCTGGACGAAGAAGAGGACGATGAAGAGCACGACGCCGACGATGCCGATCGTCGTGTACTGGCGGCGGAGGTACGCGGAGGCGCCCTCCTGGATGGCGGCCGACAGGCCCTGCATGGTCTCGTTGCCGGGCGACAGCGCCAGCAGCGACCTTGTCGTCAGCAGCCCGTACGCGATCGCGAGCCCCGCGCAGATGAGCGCGACGACGACCCCGTAGTCGGACAGGAAATCGGTCAAGGGAACCCCTCTGGAGTCAGAAAAGCAAGCAAAGCGAAGCGGCAGCCCGGCCGGGCCGCCGCTGAAGCGGGGCGCATGTTATCGCGCGCCGCGGCGCTATTGACCTGGCACCCAGAGCTTGCCGGACTGCTGGGCGGGGCCGGGGCCCTCCGGCTCCTCGGCGGGCGGCGCCTGGCCGCCCTGTTGCTGCACGTAGGCCATCTGGAGCCGCGACAGCGCGTCCTTGACGGGCCCCAGCGCCTCGCCGTGGCGCGGCTCGACGATCGGCAGCAGGGCGCGCGCAGCGTCGATCGCCTGCTTGACCTGCGGCAGGTCGGCCTCGGTGCCCTCGGCGAGACCGGCCTTGCGCGCGCCGAGGTTGATCAGCGTGACGATGGTCTGGAGAAGCACGTCGTCGACGGTCAGCTTCTCCATCTCGGCCTCGAGGGCCCGGATCTCCTCTTCAGACGGCTGTCTCATATGTGGATCTCGTTTCCTCGACGCACTTCGCGTACACCTCGAACGGGCTCGCGCCCGCGTCGATCATCCGCCGCTGGCGCTGGGCGCCGTTGAGCTCCGGTAGGACGATGTCGGCGCCCGTCCAGGCCTTGAGGCGGTCGAGCGCCTCGGCGGCGGGGAACTCCTCGGACCGGGTCTGCCTCGAGGTCGAGCAGCCGGCCGTCCTGCCCGTAGCGGATGGCGCGCCACATGTTCTCCTCGATCAGCCGGGGCGGAAGATCGGGCGGCGTCTCGCCGGCGTCGATCTCGCGCAGCGCCTGTGCGACGCAGGCGACCATCAGCTCGGCCAGCGCGTCGGCCTCCGGCGCGGTGGTCTGCGCGTCGCAGACCCGCACCTCGACGGTCCCGAACGAGTGGTGCGGGCGGACCGACCACCAGAGCTGCGTGAACTCGACGATCGAGCCGGTGCGGACGAGCAGGTCGACGTACTCGGCCCACGCGCCCCAGCCGCCGAAGGCATCCGGCACGCCGCAGCGCGGGAACGACTTCGTGAAGATCTGCGTGCGGGCGGAGTGCAGCCCGGAGTCGATCCGGTCGACGTACGGCGAGTTGGCCGAGACGGCCAGCAGCAGCGGCAGCACCGGCCGCAGGCGGTCGCACACCCTGACCGCGCGGTCGGCGCCCTGGACGCCGACGTGGACCTGGAGCGCGAACGTGTTGTTGCGCCACGCGACGTACTTCAGCCCGTCCTCGACGCGGTGGTAGTGCGGCGTGTCGATGATGTGCTGCTCGCGGTAGTCCGACAGCGGGTGCGTGCCGGTGGTCCCGAGCCGCACGCCGTGCCGCTCGGCGAGCGCGAACAGGCGCCGGCGCGCCTCCTGCTGCATGGCGCGCGCGTCGGCGATGTCCTCGCCGCGGCCGGAGCGGATCTCGATCTCGGACGAGATCAGCTCGCCGGCGATCGCGACGGCCAGCACCGGGTCGTCGGCGCCGGCGTCGCGCAGCTCCTCGAACTTCGGGATCAGCTCGAGCGTCTCGGGATGGATGAGCGCGTATTCCTCCTCGATCCCGACCGTCAGGTCCTGGGAGCTCTCGAAGGTCTCGCGCGCAGTGGCGAGTTCGATCAAGTCAGGTAGAAGTAGAGCGCGTAGAGGAGGTCGACCGCCGGGCTGGACGTGTGGACCGTCACCTCCGGCGGCACCTGGAGCAGGGCCTCGGAGTAGTTGAAGATGATCTTGACACCGGCGTCGACGAGCGAGTCGGCGAGCGGTTGGGCGGCGGCCGTCGGGACCGCCAGCACGCCCACCACGATGTCCTCGTCCTCCACGACCGTGCGGACATCGTCGGTGTGGCGCACCTTGACGCCGTTGATCTCCTCCCCCACCTTGCCCCGGTCGGAGTCGAACATCGCCACCACGCGGAAGCCGTGGTCGGCGAAGATGTCCGACGAGGCGATCGCGCGCCCGAGGTGGCCGGCCCCGAACAGCGCGATGTTGTGCTGGCCGCTCGTGCGCAGGATCTTGCGGATCTGCGAGACGAGCGAGTCGACGTTGTAGCCGACGCCGCGCTTGCCGAACTTCCCGAAGCCCGACAGGTCGCGCCGGATCTGCGTCGAGTTCACGTGCGTGTACTCGGACAGCTCCTGCGAGGAGATGGTCTCCTTGCCCATCTTGCGCGCCTGCGTGAGCACCTGGAGGTAGCGCGAGAGCCGCGCGGCGACGCCGAGCGAGAGCCGGTCGGACAGCGCTTGGTCCTCCCCACGTGCCGCGACGTCGCCGAAGCTCATCCGGGGAGACGATAGAGCCTGTTCTCGAGCGCCGCCTCGTCGACGAAGAACTCGAACAGCTCCTCGTCGCCGAGCGTCACGACCGGGATGCGCTCGAGGTAGCGGCGGTGCAGCTCGTCGTCGGTCGTGATGTCGACCTCGTGCAGCGAGAACGCTGTCCGGGTGCGGACGCGCTCGAGCGCCGCCCGGGCGTCGTCGCACAGATGGCAGCCCGGACGGCTATAGAGCGTGAGCGTAGGCGTCGACATCGAGGTAGCCGGGATACGCCACCGCGTCGGCGTAGCGCGCGGCCGAGGCGATCATCGCCGCGTTGTCGGTGCAGAGCTCCGGCGGCGGGACGTGGACGGGCACGCCGAGGGCGGCCGCCCGCTCGCGCAGCAGCCGGTTGGCGGCGACCCCGCCGCCGATCGCCAGCCGCGGCTCGTGCTCGAGCGCGCGCTGCACGCGCGCCATCAGCGCCTCCACGATCGCGTGCTCGTAGCTCGCCGCGAGGTCCGCGGCGCACCGCTCGGTCTCCTCGGGGCCGAGGTCGCGGACCTTGTAGAGCAGCGCCGTCTTGAGCCCGGCGAAGGAGAAGTCGAGGCCCCGGACGCGCGCGCCGGTCGGGAAGGCGAACGCGGTCGGGTCGCCGGTCGCGGCCAGCTTCGACAGCGCCGGGCCGCCGGGGTAGCCGAGGCCGAGCAGCCGCGCTCCCTTGTCGAACGCCTCGCCGGCGGCGTCGTCGAGCGTCTGGCCGATCAGCTCGTAGCCGCGGTGATCGGTGACGCGGGTGAGCAGCGTGTGGCCGCCGGAGGCGATCAGGCACACGAACGGCGGCTCGATCGGGTCGGGCTGGAGGAAGTTGGCGGCGACGTGGCCCTGGAGGTGGTCGACCGGCACGAGCGGCAGCCCGCGCGCGGCGGCCAGCGCCTTGGCGGTGGCCACGCCGACGAGCAGCGCGCCGACCAGGCCGGGGCCCTGGGTGACGGCGACGCTGTCGAGCCCGTCGAGCGTGGTCCCCGCCGTCGCCAGCGCGTCGTCGACCACCGCGTTGACCAGCTCGAGGTGGTGGCGCGAGGCGATCTCCGGCACGACGCCGCCGAAGCGGTCGTGCACGCCCTGCGAGGAGACGACGTTGGAGCGGATCTCGCCTGCGGCGGTGACGACGGCGGCGCAGGTGTCGTCGCAGGAGGTCTCGATCGCCAGGATCATGCGGGCGGCTGGGAGCGCCACATGATCACGGCGTCCTCGCCGTTGTCCGCGTAGTAGCGGCGCCGGACGCCTGCCGAGCGGAACGCGAAGCGCTCGTAGAGGGCGATCGCGCCGGTGTTCGAGCGGCGCACCTCGAGTGTCACCGGCGCACCGGGCCCGATGCGGTCGAGCAGCACGCCGATCAGCGCCGACGCGATCCCGCGGCGCGTGCGGTCGGGGTCGACGGCCACGTTCATGATGTGCCAGATCGTGTCGTAGCGCGAGCAGATCAGGTAGCCGACCAGCTCGCCTTCGGCCTCGGCGGCCAGGCAGATGCCGGAGGGCTTGGACAGCTCGAGCACGAACATGGCGAGCGACCACGGGGTCGTGAACGCGCGGCGCTCGATCGCCACGACCTGCGGGAGGTCGGCGTAGGTGAGAGAGCGGATCTCGACGGCGGCGGCGGGCGGTGCACTCACGGCTGACGGGGCTTGGCGTCCGGCTCGCGGCGGTAGTCCGGGAGCAGGGCGTCTCGGTCGGCCGGCTCCCCCGCGGCGCCGAGCCGGCACACCTCGAGCGCGCTCAGGCGGTGCAGCGGGGAATCGTCCGCCGGGACGGTCGCCCCGGCCCGTTCGAGCTCCTCCCGAAAGCGTACCGCCCCGTCTCCGACGGCCAGCGAGCCGGGATCGATCCGCGCGGCCAGCGCCTCGGGCGCCAGCGCGACCGGCTCGAAGCGGCCCGGCGAGGCCGCGAACACCTCGCCGCGCCGCGCGTCGATGACGGCCACGACCGGGCCGTCGTTCGGCGCGGCCAGCGCGGCCAGGCTCGAGACGCCGACGACCGGCAGGTCGCGGGCCTGGGCGAGCGCGCGGGCGGTGGCGATGCCGATGCGCAGCCCGGTGAAGCCGCCGGGCCCGACGCCGACCGCGATGCGCGTGATCGCGTCCCAGTCCGTGACGAGCTCGTCCACCAGCGCGAGCAGGCGCGAGGCGTGACCGGGCCGCTCGTCCGGCGCGGGGTCGTGGCGGCGCTCGGCCGCCGGGCCGTCCGGCGCCCAGACCGCGACCGCGGTGGCGGGCGTGGCGGTGTCGAGCCCGAGGATCACGTGACCTCGATCGTGCGCGCGTCCCCGCCGGCGTGCCCGAGCTGCACGCGGTACGCGACGCGCTCGGTCCGGCCACGCCCCCCAGCCGTGCTCGGGCCACTCGACGAAGACGATCGCGTCGGGCGCGAAGAAGGGGTCGAGCAGGCCCGGATCCTCGTCGCCCATGCCGGCCAGCCGGTAGAGGTCGAGGTGCGAGACCGGGCCGTGCGGCGCCGTCGTAGGCGTGGCCGACCACGAATGTGGGACTGGTCACAGATCCCGCCACTCCGAGGGCTCGCAGGGCGCCACGCACGAACGTCGTCTTGCCGGCGCCGAGCTCACCGGAGACCAGCACGACGTCGCCCGGACCCAGGCGGGCAGCCAGATCCGCGCCGGCTCGCTCGGTCGCCTCGGGACCGGTGGTCGAGAGGGGGCGAATCACGGCCGCAGAACCCTATCCCCCAGGCGGGTGACAGATCCGTAACCAGGGAGCCGGCGAACCGTAAAGAGCCGAAGCGTCCCTACCGATGAACAGAGTGATGATCCGTCTTCTCAGCCTCAGCCTGCTCCTGACCGTGGCCCTCGCCGCCCCCGCCGCCGCCAAGTCCCCGATCGTGGGTGTCGGCGACCAGAGCGCCTCGATGTTCTCCGACCCGCAGCTTCCAGAAGCTCGGCGTCCGCCACAGCCGCCTCGTGCTCGCCTGGGACTGGCACAAGCATTCGTACCTCGTCTCCTCCACGGATGAGTGGATGGCAGCCGCCCAGGCCGCCGGCATCCGGCCGATGGTGGCGTTCGGTGTCAACTGGGGGACGAGGAACGGCCACCGCAAGCCGCCGTCGATCGCCCAGTACCGCAAGAGCTTTCGCCTCATCCGCGAGCGCTACCCGTTCGTGACCGACTACACGGCGTGGAACGAGGCCAACCACACCGCCCAGCCGACGGCCAAGAGCCCGCGCCTCGCGGCTCGCTACTACAACGCGATGCGCCGCGACTGCCGCTCGTGCACGGTCGTGGCCGCCGACGTGCTCGACACCAAGGACATGATCTCCTGGGTCAAGAAGTTCCAGAAGCACGCCAGCGGCGCCCGCATCTGGGGCATCCACAACTACAAGGACGCCAACGACGCGACCAACACCACGAAGCTGTTGCTGAAGGCCGTCAAGGGCCAGGTGTGGCTGACCGAGACCGGCGGCATCCTGCGGCTCAAGCCGGCCGACGGCAGCCGCGGCGGCCGCAAGCACACCAAGGCCGAGCAGGCCAAGGCCGTCAAGCGCGTGTACAAGATCGCCAAGTCCAGCCGCCGCATCACCCGCGTGTACTTCTACGAGTGGGAGAAGAAGAAGGACAACCGCTGGGACTCGGCCTTCGTCGAGCGCAACGGCACGCTCCGCCCCTCGTACCACGTGCTCAAGCGCGGCCTGCGCTCCGGCAGCGGCACCCGCTCCGCCACCGTCCGCTAGCGCATTCGCAACCTGAGGGCGACGCCGCCCGCAAGCATCAGCACACCGGCGAGGGCCAGCCAGGCCCTCGTCGGCGCCTGTGTAGGGGAGCTGCTCCTCGCCCGCCGGCTCCTGCTGGGAGGCGGTGGCGGCCGGCGTCGGAGCCGGCTCCGGGGCCGCGGGCTCGGGCTCGGCCGGCTCCTCCTCGCCCGACGACCCCGAGTCGTCGTTCTGGCCGCTGCCGAACGGGTCGGTGTACTGGTCGTCCCCTGCGCCCTGCGCGAGCGCCGCCGCGGGGGCGGCGAGCGAGAGCACCAGGGCCGCGAGCATGGTTGCCAGTCGCCGGGCCATGGCTGCGCCAGTCTACCCCGCGTCGGATACGGTGCCGCGGAATGGCCCCGCGGCACATCCTGCTGCTGACCGACCGCGACTGGACACACCCCCAGGGCGGCGGCACGGGCACGAACCTCTACGGCCAGGTGTCGCGCTGGATCGCCTGGGGGCACCGCGTCACGGTCGTTGCCGGCAGCTACCCCGGGGCCGCCCCCGTCGAGCGTCCCGCGCCCAATCTCGAGCTGCACCGGATGGGCGGGCGCGTGACCGTCTTCCCGCGCGCGGCGCTGGCCGTGCTGCGCGGCGTCGGCCGCGACGCCGACGTCGCGCTCGAGGTGGTCAACGGCATCACGTTCATGACGCCGCTGTGGCTGCGGCGCCCGCGCGTGACGCTCGTGCACCACGTGCACCGCGACCACTACGTGGCCGAGATGGGCCGACCGGGCGCCGTCGCGGCGCTGCTGGCCGAGACGCTGCCGCTGCGCGCCCTCTACCGCTCGTCGCCGTTCCTGACGATCTCCGAGGCGGCCCAGCGTGACCTCGTCGCGCTCGGCATCCCGGCCGGGCAGATCCACGTCGGCTACCTCGGCGTGGAGCAGTCGCCGTTCGCTCCGGGCGAGCGCGCCGCCGAGCCGCGGCTGCTGTACCTCGGGCGGCTCAAGCAGTACAAGCGGATCGAGCTGCTGCTGGACGTGCTCGAGGGCGTCCCCTCGGCGCAGCTCGACATCGCCGGCGAGGGCGACCACCGCCCGGCGATCGAGTCCGAGATCGCCCGCCGCGGGCTGGAGCGGCGCGTCGTGCTGCACGGCCACGTGTCGGAGGAGCTGAAGGCCGAGCTGCTGGCGCGGAGCTGGATCAACCTGACCGCGTCGTCGGCCGAGGGCTGGTGCCTGACGGTGATGGAGGCGGCGCTGTGCGGGACGCCGAGCGTGGCGCTGCGCGTCGGCGGCCTGCCGGAGTCGATCGTCGACGGCGAGACCGGCCTGCTCGCCGACGACGGCCCGGGGCTGACCGCCCAGGTGCGCCGCGCGGTCGAGGACCGCGAGCTGCGCGAGCGGCTCGGCGAGGCGGCGCGGGCCCGCGCGCAGACCTTCACGTGGGAGCGCACCGCGCGGTCGACGCTGGAGGTGCTGGAGGCGGCCGCCGAGGCGGAGCGGCCGCGGCTGCGGACCACGCTGGCCGCCTCGGAGACGCTCAAGGCGGCGGGGCTGGCGGCCGCCACGCTGGCCTCCAACGCGGTCGCGCTGGTGTTCACGGTGATCTTCGCGCGGATCCTCGGCGCCGACGGCTACGGCTCGCTGGCGGCGCTGCTGTCGACCTTCCTGATCCTCGCCGTGCCCGGCTCGGCCGTGCAGGTGGCGGTCGCGCGCGAGACCGCGCTGGGCCGGCTCGGCACCGGCGCGGAGCTCGCCGCCACGCTGTCGCGCTGGCGCCGCTCGCTGCTGGTCGCCTGCGCCGTCGTCGCGGTCGTCGGCGGGCCTGCTGCGCGAGCAGATCGCCTCGGTGCTGTCGGTCGATGAGGCCTGGGCGGCGGCGACGACGCTGCCGACGGGCTGCCTGTGGCTGCTGCTGTCGGTCGAGCGCGGCGCGCTCCAGGGCCAGCACGCATACCGGCCGGTCGCGTGGTCGCTGCTGCTGGAGGCATCCGGCCGGCTGGCGATCGGGCTCGTCCTGGTGGCCGCCGGGCTCGGGGTGAGCGGCGCCTACCTCGGAACGCCGTTGTCGATGCTGCTGGTGGCGGTGGCGCTGGCGTGGGTCGCGCGCCGCCGGCTCGGCGCGCCCGCGCGCGGCTTCGCGACCGAGCCGCTGCGCGAGCTGATGCGCGGCGCCTGGCCGGCCGTGCTCGGCCTGTTCCTCGTCGCCGTCCTCCAGAACGTCGACGTGATCCTCGTCAAGCGCCGGATCGGCGGCGACGAGGCCGGCGCCTACGCGGCCGCGGCGGTGGCGGCCAAGGCCGTCGTGTGGGTGGCGATCGGCGTCGGGCTCTACCTGCTGCCGGCGGCCGTGCAGCGCGCGCTCGAGGCCGCCGACCCGCGGCCGGTGCTGCTGCGGGCGCTGGCGATCGTCGCGCTCGTGGCGCTGCCGATGCTGCTCGCCTACGCGGTCGCGCCCGAGCTGGTGCTGCGGCTGGCGTTCGGCGAGGAGACGGTGGTCGCCGCCGGCGCGCTGTTCACGCTCGGGCTGGCGATGACGATGCTGGCCGCCGGCTACCTGTGCGTGCAGTACATGCTCGCCCTGAACCGCGTGAGCTTCCTGTACGCGCTCGCCGCGGTGGCGGGCGCCGAGATCGTGGTGCTGTCGGGCGCCGGGCTGAGCACGATCGACGGCTTCGCGGTGGTGGTGCTCGGCATCCAGGCGGCGGCCGCGCTGTCGGTGCTCGCGCTCGGGCTCGCGCGCCGCCCGCTCGGGGTCGCGGTGCGCGCTTGAGCGATGCCGACGCCGACGCGGCGCTCGCGGCCGCCGCCGGCGTCGAGGGCTGGCTGACGGACGACCAGGCGCGGCGGCTGTGGGCGCGGGCGGCGGCGGCGCGCGGCGCGGTGGTGGAGATCGGCTCGTTCCGCGGGCGCTCGACGATCGTGCTCGCCTCGGCGGCGGACGCGGTGGTGGCGATCGACCCGCACGCGGGCAGCGACCGCGGGCCGCAGGAGATCGCGCCCGACGCGGCGCGCGGCGACGAGGACCACGAGGCGTTCCGGGCCAACCTCGCGCGCGCCGGCGTCGACGACGCGCGTGCGGCACGTGCGGCGCCCGTCGGCCGACGCGCACGCCGACGTCGACGAGCCGGTGGCGCTGCTGTACGTCGACGGCGCGCACCGGTACGGGCCCGCGCGGGCCGACCTCGCCGGCTGGGGCGGCCGCGTGGCGCCCGGCGGCGCGATGCTCGTGCACGACGCCTTCTCGTCGGTCGGCGTCACGCTCGCGCTGCTGGCCGAGTGCGTGTTCTCGCTCCCGCTGGCGCTACGCCGGCCGGACGGGCTCGCTGGCCGAGTACGAGCGTCTCCCCGTGCGCGGCCGGGCGCGCGTCCGCAACGCGCTGCGCCAGCTCGGCGAGCTGCCGTGGTTCGCCCGCAACCTGGTCGATCAAGGTGCTGATCGTGCGCGCGGCTGCGCGGCGGCCCGTGGCCGTACTGAGCACGCGCGCGAGCGCCAGCACGAGCAGGACCACCGCCGCGACCGTGACCCAGTGGACGGCGATCCGGTCCTGCGCGTACTCGAAGTTGAAGCCGCCGGGGTCGCGGACCGGGATCGCCAGCGTCAGCAGCGGGACGACCACGAGCAGCAGGCCGGCCGGCCGCCGCGACCAGCGCCCGAACGCCGATCCCGCGCCACAGGATCAGGAACGTCCCGAGCGCGATCAGCGGCGCCGAGCGGGCGGCGAACACGAAGCCGAGCGCGGCGCCGGCGACGAGCGCGGCGAGCGCGGCGCGGCCGGCCGGCATGCGCGCCGACCGGCTCGGTGTCCGGCAGCTCGACCGGCGGCCCGCGCGCGTCCGCCGGCGGGCGGCGCAGCGACCAGCAGGAGCAGCAGCGCGAGCAGCACGGGCGCCGAGATCCAGTAGCCGAGCCGGACGAGCCGGTCGGGCGCGAACCACAGGTCGGCGACGCGGCAGCCGGCGGGGACGCGCCAGCCCATCGCGTAGCCGTCGACGGGCTCGCGGCGCGCCGAGGTCGCGGCCGTCGCAGCTCGCCCGCCAGCCCGCGCCGTAGGCCTGGCCGAGGACGAGCCACGCCGGCGCGTCGAGGTCGAGCCCGATGCCGCGCCGCGCGTTGCGGCCCGGGCTCGCCGGGGTCGACGACGCGGCCCGGCGCGGCGGCCGGCTCGCCCGGGACCGGCGCCGGCGAGCGCAGCCGGACGAGGTAGGGCGCCAGCACGCCGGCCGGCAGCGAGAGGCGCGCCGGTCCGGCGGGCAGCGCGACCGGCGCGCATGCAGCGGACGCGCAGCGGCGTCGCCGGCGTCGAGCGCGGCGATGTCGCCGTCGGCGCGCAGGCGCAGCGCCGCGCCGCCGACCGTGCCCGCCAGGTCGCCGCAGCGCGAGCGCAGCGCGCCCGCGCGCGGCACCTGCGCGCGCGGCACGCCGGCGCCCTCGATCTCGCCGATCCCGACCGCGCGGCGCTGGCGGATCACGCCGGGCGTGCCGGGCGGGAAGCCGGCGTCGAGGATCTCGAGCCGGAAGCGGCGGCGCGCGGACCGGGCGCGGCAAGCGTCACGGTCCCGTCGGCGGCCACGCGGCAGCGTCGCGTCGCCGAGGCGCACCGCGCGTCGGCCGCCGCACGCGCTCGCGCGGCGGGGTCGAGCCGCAGCTCGCGCATCGTCGCGCGGCCGCGGCAGCGTCCACTCGATCCAGGCCGGCCGGCCCGGCTCGAACGAGCCGATCCACGGCGCGCGGCGTGCCGTCGAACGCGCTCGAGGCGCGCGCGCCGGGCCGGCCCTCGAAGCGCCCGGACGACTCGAAGCGTCCGCGCGTCGACGCCGGCCAGCGCGGTCGATCGCCGAGTCCGGCGCGCCGGCCGCGATCGTCGCCCAGCCGTCGGCCGTCCAGCTCGCGCGCGGCGGGCGGTGAGATCAGCGCGCTCGAGCCCGCGTCTCGCCGTCGAGCGCGGTCGCGCACGAGCCCCGGCGCCGGCGCTGCCGCGGCCGCGGGTCGCGCCGGAACGGGTCGTCGCCCGTCGTGCGCTCGAACACGTAGCTGAGCCCGGTCCGCGACAGGTCGCGGCCGGCCAGCGCGCGCTCGGCCAGCACCGGCGGCCGCAGCGCCTCGCGCACGCCGCACGCCGGGGATCCGCAGCTCGCGGAGGCCGCCCGGGTTCGGCTCGATCGCCGGCGGCCGCTCGCACGCGCGCGATCCGCACGCGCAGCGACGCGCACGCCGCGCAGCCCGACGTCGAGCCGGTTCCAGCCCGCGCGCACGCCGAAGCGCCGGCCGTCGACCTCGACCGCGGTCACCCGGCCGCGTCCGGTCCGAGTAGGGCAGCAGCTCGATCGTCGTCGACGTCGCGCGGGCGCGTCGAACGTCGACCTCGAGCCAGTGCCGCTCCGGCGCCAGCGCGCGGTCGGCCTGCCAGTGCGTCGCGAGGTCGCCGTCGAAGGCCGCGTACGGACGCCGCTCGGGGAACTGCGGGAACGCGGGCGAGTACGGCGAGCGCAGCGCTGCACGCCGTCGAGCACCGCCACCGTCTGCGCGTCGCGTGCCGCGCGCCGGGAACAGGTCGAGCACGGCGGCGTCGGGCGGGAACGCCTCGTCGGCGGCCAGCGCGGCGCCGTGGTTCTGGGCCATCCGCGCCGCCGCCAGGACGCGCCGGCGGTTGGAGTCGGTGATCACGACCTCGCCCGCGCGCGCGCAGCTCGCGCGGCCGTCGAGGTCGCCCGCGTAGGCGAGCCGGTCGCGGCAGCGCGCCGAACGCGGCCAGCGCCGGCGATGCCCTCGGCGCCGCCGTCGACCACCGTCGCGCCGGATTCGGCGCTCCACGCGCACCAGCGGCCGCGCCGCCGGCCGGTCCCAGGCGCGCACGCGCGGCAGCGGCCGCCGCGCCGCCGAGCGTGCCCGCCGCGCGCGGCTCGCGCCGCACCGGCCCCCAGCGCGCGCGTCGGGCTGCGCCGAGCTGGTCGAGCACGTCGGCCGCCGTCCGCGCCGGGACGGCGCCGCTGCGCGTGCGGTCGTCGTCGGCGCCCGCCACCACCGTCCCGGCGCTCACCAGGTCCAGCAGCGGCCCGAGCTGGCCGGGCAGCGCCCGCCGCTGCTGCACGAGCCCGTCGATCGTCCACAGCAGGTCGACCGACGCGCAGGTCGGCGTACGGCACCGCGTAGCGCACCGCGACCGGCGCGCTCGGCCAGCGCGGGCAGGATCGGCGTCGACCGTCCCGCCCCAGTCGTAGTACGCGTAGAGCTGGCCGGGCAGCACGAGGGCGCGGCGGTCGTCGCCCGCCGTGCGTCGACGTGGTCGGCCGGCGTCCTCCCACGCGGCCGGCACGCCGTCGTAGCAGCAGCTGGCTGTCGAGCGCGCGGCCGGTGGCCAGCGGCCAGCGCGGCGACGACGCGCGCGAGCGCCGCCACGCCGGCCACCGCCCACGCGACCGCGAGCCGCGCCGACGGCTCCGCCCGGCCAGGCACGCGATCCCGAGCGCCAGCAGCGGCCCGGCCTTGTAGCGTCGTGCGCAGGAACTGCACCGCCTCGACGTGGTTGTACGTGAAGTTCGAGCGCCCGCCGCAGCGGCGTGCCCTCCGGGAAGCCGGCGGTCATCACGACCAGGCCCACGAGCACCAGCAGCAGGAAGAACGGCCCGTAGCGCCAGCGCCGCGTCCAGACGAAGCCGCTGAGGGCGAGCGCGGGCACCAGCAGCCCGGCGAGCACGACCGGCCACGAAGAACAGCATCGCCCCGCCGCCGGAGAACAGCGGCCGCAGCTCGCCGCCGTAGCCGACGCCGAGGTACGACAGCCAGTAGCCCATCAGCCGCAGCGACTCCGACAGGCTGGTGGTCGACCAGATCGTCCCCGGCTGCTCGGTGAAGCGCAGGAAGTCGACGCCGTGGCGCGCCTGCACGAGCACCGGGACGACCCACCACAGCGACGCCGAGCCGCGGTCAGCAGCGCCGTCCGCCACGCGAAGCGCCAGCACGCCGCGCACGCCACGCTCGCCGCACCAGCGCTCGTACAGCGCGAGCAGCAGCGGCCCGAGCAGCAGCCACGCCGTGACCGCCGCGTTCACCCCGCCGCCCGTGCACGCCACCACGCAGCGCGAACGCGGCCGGCCACCACCACGACCGCGGCGCCCGCAGGCCGCGGTGGACGGCACAGCAGCAGCCACGGCAGCGCGGCGTAGCCGAGCAGCGTCACCGTCGTGCGCGCGCGTGAACACGACCACGTACGGGTTGAGCAGCACGAGCAGCCCGGCGACCACGTGGCCGGCGCCGCGCGGGCGGCCGAGCAGCGCGTCGAGCAGCCGTACCGTCCCCCACGCGGCGAGCGCGAGCAGCATGCCCAGCCACAGCCGGTGCACCAGCCACGGGTCGAGGCCGAGCAGCGCGGCCGAGCGCGAAGAACGGCCCCATCGGGAACAGGTAGCCGCCGTACTGGCCGCCCTGCACGTGGCCGAGGTCCTCGGTCGGCGACCAGGCGGAGGCGACGTCGGCGAGGAAGCCGACCGGATCGACGTGCAGGCCGATCTTCGTGTCCGCCGACGCGCGTCCCGGGCGCTGCACGAGGCGCCAGCACGAACGCGAGGGCGGCAAGCCCCAGCGCGATCAGGCGGTCCCGAGGGAGCGTCCGCACGGCCCGCGCAGGATACGTGGCGTCCATAGGCTGCTCCGCCGATGCGGGCCCGCCTCGCAGCCGTCGCTCGCCGTGCCGCTGCTGCTCGGTCCGGGGCTGCTCGCGTGCTTCGACGGCGGCTACTTCGACGGCCCGCGCCTGTGGGCCGGCGATCGCCGCCTGGGCGCTGCTGGCGGTCGTCGCGGTCGCGCTCCCGCGGCCGCTGCCCGCGCGCCGGCCCGGGCCGCTCGGCGCTCGCCGGGCTGGCCGCGCTGACCGCGTGGACGGCGCTCTCGCTGACCTGGGCGCCGGACGGCGGCCAGGCGACGCGACGACCTGCAGCGGCTGCTGCTCTACCTCGCCGCTACCTCGCCGCCGCGATCGCCGTGCTCGCGCCCGCGGCTAGACCGAGCCGCTGCTGCTGCTCGGTATCGCCGGCGCGTGCGCCTACGGGCTGTCCGAGCGCTTCGTGCCTCGTCGGCCTCGAGGCCGTGGCGTCGGCCGGCGACCGGCTCGCCTACCCGCTCAGCTACTGGAACGCGACCGGCGCCTTCGCCGCCCTCGGGCTGGTCCTGCGCGCCGCGCTGGCCGGCGACCCCGACCGCCCGCCGGCGCTGCGCGCCGCCGCGGCCGCCGCCGGGCCGCTGCTCGCGCTGACGCTGCTGCTCACGTTCTCGCGCGGCGCGTTCGGCGCGCTCGCGGCCGGCCTCGCTCCTGCTGCTCGCCCTCGCCCCCACGCGCGCCCGCATCCTCGGCGTGCTGGTGGTGGTCGGGCTCGGCGGCGCGGCGGCCGGGCTGCTGGCCGCCGCGTTCGGCGGCCTGCCGCACGGAGCCGGGAGCGAGCGCCGCCGCGCTGCGCCGTCCTGCTCGCGGCGATGGCGCGCGCTGCGCGCTCGCCGCGCGCGCGCTCGCGCGCCGTGCGGACGCGCCGGTCGCCGTGGCTGCGCGCCGCCGCGCTGGCGGCGCGCGGTGCTGGTGCTGGCCGGGACCGTGGTCGGCGATGGTCGGCACCGAGCGCGTGCCCGGCCGCGACGCGCCGGAGGCCGGCCCGCAGCGGCTCGCCTCCGTGCAGAGCAACCGCTACGCGTACTGGAAGGTCGCCGTCGAGGCGTTCGCCGACCACCCGCTGACCGGCGAGGGCAGCGGCGGCTTCCGCGCCGCCTGGCTGCGCGAGCGCGAGTTCCGCGAGTCGGTCCGCGACGCCCACTCGCTGTACCTCGAGACCGCGGCCGAGCTGGGCCTCGTCGGGCCTGCTCGCGCTCGGCCTGCTGCTGGCGGGCTGCGTCGCTCGCCGCCGTGCGGGCGGGTCCCGCCGCGGCGGGCTCGGTCGCCGCGCTCGCCGCCTTCGCGCTGCACGCGGGCATCGACTGGGACTGGGAGATGCCGGCGCTCACGCTGGTGGCCCTCGCGCTGGCGGCGAGCCTCATGGGGCCTGCCAGTCGGGAGCGTGCCGCGGCTCCGGATGGCCCAGCCCCATGAGCGCGTGGTTGGCGCTGCGCCGCGGGACGGCGTCGCCGGACGGCAGGTCGGCTGCCAGCTCGGAGCGCACGAAGAACGCGTTGACGCCCGCCAGCTCGGTGTGGACGAGCGTGTAGCCCTTCTCGCTCGCGAGCGCCTCGAGCGCGCCGAGTGAGGCGCCGTAGCCGCTGCTGTGGTCCCAGCGGTAGCCGGGCGTGTACGGCATCACCTGCGTCGACGGCGGATCGAGATCGCCGTTGTACTCGATCACCACCACGCGCGGCCGGTAGCGCTCGAGCGCGCGCCAGATCCAGTAGTCGTTGCCGTCGACGTCGATCGAGACCACGTCGGGCTCGTCCGGCACGCCGGCCTGCGCGAACAGCGCCTCGACGTTGTCCGGCTCGACCGCGGCGTGCAGCGTGCGCACGCGCGGGTTGGCCGAGAAGCGCCGCTCGAGCGCGGCGTAGGCGTCCGCGTCGGCCTCCAGGTACAGCGCCCGACCAGCCCATCACCTGGGCCAGGAACACGGTCGTTGCCCTCGCTGCCGTCCTGCACCCCGAACTCGACGAAGCTGCGCGCCGCCGACGCCGATCCGGCGCAGGATCTCCGCCAGCACGCCGTCCTCGCCGTTCTGGGAGAAGACGCGCAGCTCGTGGGCGGTCAGGTCGGGCCCGCCGCCGTAGCGCTCGACCAGCTCGCCGAGCGAGGGGTAGATGCCGCGCGAGCGGTCGGCGGCCTTCAGGGCGCGCTGCGCGGCGGCGCCCAGGGCGACCGCCGCGCAGCCGGTTCAGCGTGCGGCCCATCGGCGCCCACTCTTCCACACGGCCGCGAGCAGGCCGAGCGCGGCCAGGACGCTCACGATCCAGCCGATCCGCCAGCTCGCCGGCCGGTACCGAGCTCGACCCGGTGCTCGCCGGCGTCGACGGCGACGCCGCGCAGCAGGTAGTCGACGCGCTCGATCGGCGCCTCGCGGCCGTCGACCGTCGCCTGCCAGCCCGGGATGTAGCACGTCGGAGAGCACGACGAGCGCGCGGCCGTCGGCGGTCGCCGAGAGCTCGACGCGCTCGGGCTCGTAGCGCGACGATCTCGCGCCTCGCCCTCGCCGGCGCCTCCAGCCCGTCGAGCGGCCGCTCGACGACCGCCGTGCGCGTGGCGTCGAAGCCGGGCTCGAGGATCGCGTCGAGCGCGGCGTCCTCGCCGTCGACGACCCGCTGGGCGCCGACCACCCACGCGCGCGGCACGGCGTGCGGGTTGGCGTAGAGCCGCGCGTCGGGCCCGTCGTAGGTGATCTCCCAGCCTGGCACGCGGCGCCTCGGCGGGCGGCTGGATGACGTCGGTCACGCCGAGCAGGCCGAGCGCGCGCAGCGCCTCGTCGTCCGGCGCGCATGCGCATCGTCGGGAGCGTGAACTGCTCGCTCGGGCGGCGCGACCGCGCGGCGCCACAGCGTGTCGTAGCGGCGCTCGACCGGATAGTCGTAGCCGCGCGCGTCGTAGAGCCCGTAGCGCATCGCCAGGTCCGGCGGGAGCGGCTGCGAGCCCGAGTCCGGCGCGGAGCCCGGCGAAGCGCGCGGGCGCGCCGCGGCAGCGCGCTCGATCGCCGGCGTGGCCGGCTGCTCGGCGTGGTCGACGCGGGATCGCGGGATTCTGCCCATCCCGACCCGCAGCAGGTCGAGCACCGCCAGCGCGAGCGCCGCGGCGACGGCCACGCGCGACGGCGCTTGCCGCGCAGCGCCACCGCGAGCGCGGCGCCGGCACGCCAGAGCAGCACAGGCGAGCGGCAGCACGGCGACATCGGTCGGCGTCGCGAAGCCCAGCGACCTCGAGCGCCTCGCCGCACGGGAGCGCCGTCGCCGAGGACCAGCGCGACGACCACCGGCAGCACGACGAGCGCGACACCGACGAGCAGCGCCAGCGCGCGACCGAGCCGTCGTCCAGCCCCCAGCCGGCGAGCAGCGCGACGCCAGCAGCGAGACGATCGCCAGCCGCGTGTTGTGGGCCGCGTCGAAGCCCGGCATCGCGGTCGACGACCTCGAAGACGTCCCGGCAGCGCCGATCACGACCGCCAGCGCGACCGCGGCCGCCGCCGCGATCGCCACCCGCTCGCGCGTCGGCCGCAGCGACGACCGCCCAGGCGGCCAGCATCAGCGGCAGCGCGCCCGCGTAGAACGCGCGCGCGACCATGAACGGCCGATCTGCTGAGCTGCGTCGGGCGGCCCCAGTACTCCGGGCAGCGCGAAGCCGAGCAGGAAGCGCGCGTCGAGCTGGCGGGTCGCTTGCCCTCGCGCTCGCCGAGGTCGGCCGAGTGGGCCAGCAGCTCGACGAACGGCACGATCGCGACCGCCGCGAGCGCCGGCCGGCCAGCAGCGCCGACGAGCAGGCGGCCCACGGCGGCCGCCGCGCCGCTCGGCCCGCGTCAGCGCAGCAGCGCGAACAGGCTGGCGATCGGCGAGCACGTGGAAGCTCGACTCCGGGTGCCCGCCGAAGAACTGGAGCGCCACGACCAGCGCCAGCCCCGCGACCGGCAGCGCGCCCCGGTCTTCGCACCACGCGCGTGCACGCCCAGGAGCACCCACGGCAGCCACGCCCACACGCTGCGTCAGCGGCCACGGCAGCCAGACGACGAAGAACAGCCCGAAGCCGAACACGAGCCCGGCCATCAGCGCGCCCGCGAAGCGCATCCCGAGCGCGCGGCGCGAGCAGGAACGTGCCCATCGCGGCGGTGACGAGCTTCAGCGTCGCCGACCACCCCGAGCGACCACCAGAACGGCAGCACGAGCGACGGCCACGTGAACGGCGAGAACAGCGCCGACTGCGCGTTCGCGACGAACGGCCGGCCGCCCATGATGTGCGGGTTCCACAGCGGGAGCTGCGGCCGCGCGCCCACTCCGTCATCGGCTGGAAGACGAGCGCCGCGTCGGCCATCTCGTAGTTCGAGCCGAGGCCGATCTCCCCCGTCGCGCCGGCCGGCGCGACCTGCTGCCACGGCGCCGCCCACCACAGGTAGTCGGACGCCGACAGCGTCCGGCCCGGCACCAGCCCGGGCCCGACGAGCACCAGCGCCAGCAGCGTGTAGACGGCGGCTGCGGCGAGCGTCGGTCGGCCCCTCACGGAGCGCGAGAGCATACGATCTCGCGGCCGTGGAGGACGCGATCTACCAGCAGCTCTACGACCTCGAGGACGGCCACTGGTGGTTCCGCGGGCGGCGCGCCGTGCTGTGGGCGCTGCTGCGCCGCGCAGGGCTCCCCGAGGCTCCGCGCGTACTGGACGCGGGCTGCGGCACGGGCCGCAATCTGGCCGAGTTCGGCGCGCTCGGGAGCGCCCAGGGCGTCGACCCGTCGCCGCAGGCGATCGAGTTCTGCCGCCGCCGCGGGCTGACCGGCGTGACCGCCGCGGGCATCGAGTCGCTGCCCTTCGACGACGGCGCGTTCGACCTGATCCTCGCCACCGACGTGCTCGAGCACGTCGAGCGCGACGACCTCGCCGCCGCCGAGCTGCGCCGCGTGGCGGCGCCCGGCGCGCTGCTCGTGGTGACCGTCCCGGCCTACCGCTGGCTGTGGTCGCAGCACGACGACTCGCACCACCACCTGCGGCGCTACACCGCCGGCGCGTTGCGGGCGCGGCTGGCCGCCGCCGGCTGGAGGCCGGTGCTGCTCACCTACTTCAACTCGCTGCTGCTGCCGCCGATCGCGCTGGTCCGGACGATCGCGCGGCGAAGAGTCCGAGCGGCCGCACCGACTACCAGCTCACCGGCGGGCTCCTGAACCGGCTGCTCGAGCTGCCCATGCGCGCCGAGGCGGCGCTGATCGCACGCGGCGCGCGCTTCCCGGCCGGCGTCTCGATCGGGATGGTGTGCCGGCCGGCATGAGCGTCTCGGTCGTCGTCCCCGTGCTCGACGAGCGCGAAGCGCTGCCGGAGCTGCACCGCCGCGTGCGCGAGGCGCTGGCCGGCGTCCCGCACGAGATCGTGTTCGTCGACGACGGCTCGACCGACGGCTCGGGCGCGATGATCGAGGCGCTGGCGGCGCGCGAGGACGGCATCGTGCTGGTGCAGCTCTCGCGCAACTTCGGGATGGAGGTCGCGATGTCGGCCGGGCTCGACCACGCCCGCGGCGACCACGTCGTGCTCATGCACTGCGACCTCCAGGACCCGCCGGAGCTGATCCCGGAGATGCTGCGGCTCGCCTGCCGAGGGCGCCGACGTCGTCTACGCGCGCCGGATCGGGCGCGACGAGAGCTGGCTCAAGCGGACGCTGGCGACCGGCTTCTACGCGCTGATGTCGCGGCTGGCGCGGACTCCGTACCAGGGCCAGGCGGGCGACTTCCGGCTCATGTCGCGGCGCGTGGTGGACACGCTGCGCGGCATGCCCGAGCGGCGGCGGTTCCTGCGCGGGATGGTGGCCTGGGTCGGCTACGAGCAGGTGCCGATCGAGTACCGGCGCGCCGGCCGGCCGGCGGGGCGCGGCGCGTCCTACCGGTCGCTGTTCCGGCTCGCCCTGGAGGCGTTCGCGTCGTTCTCGGACGTGCCCGCTCGCGCTCGCCACGTACCTGGGGACGTCGACCGCGGCGCTCGCGAGCATCGCGGCGGTGGTGATCCTCGTCGCGACCGTCGTCGGCTGGCTGACGGCCAGCCTCGGCGTGTGGATCCTGATCTCGGTGCTGTTCCTCGGCGGCGTCCAGCTCGTCGGCGCTCGGGATCCTGGGGCGCTACGTGGCGCGCGTGCACGAGCAGACGCTCCAGCGCCCGCTCTACCTCGTCACGCGCGTCGTCGGCTCGCCGCTCAAGGCGGCGGAACGTCCGGGGCCAGAGCGCGCACCCGCGCCCTAGCCTCAGCCTCGCGCTCATCGCTCGCGCTGCGACAGCAGCAGCCACGCCTCGGCGTTCTCGGGCTCGTCGGCCACGATGTCCTCGAGCAGCCGCGCGGCGCCCGCGCGGTCTTCTCCCTTCATGTGCAGCGTGGCCTCCAGCAGCGTCGGCCGCCGGCCGGCGGTCCGGCGCTCGGCCTCCCGGCGCAGCTCGGCGGCCCGCTCGTAGTCGGCGCCGTCGGGGTTCGCGGTGGTGGCGACCAGGTCGGCCGAGGTCCTCCTGCGCGCTGCTCGCCGCGAGCCCGGCGCTCAGCCACGCGATCGCGGCCGCGGCGATCGCGACGATGGCGCCCCGGACGACGATCACCGCGGCACCAGCAGCTCGTAGGCGCCGTAGCGCGCCTGCGGCTCGTAGGCCCGCGCCAGGTAGTCGTCGAGCGCGGTCGAGCCGCTGGGGCGGCCGCGCTCGTTCGGCTCGCGGCGGGACGAGATCGGGTCGAGCCAGCGGATCACCGCGCGCGGCCGCTCGCGCTCGAGCGCGGCGACGATCCGCGCCTGCTCGTCTGGTCGCGCCTGGAGCAGCGCGTCGCGCCGCAGCACGTTGGGGCGGTCGACGAGGAAGTGCAGCAGCGGGTCGGTGAGCGTCACGAGGTCGGAGCGGCGGGGAGCCACGTATACCGGCTCGCCCTCCGGCACCGCGCGCTGGACGGCGGCCACCAGCGCCGGCAGCGCCCGCGCCTCCTCCGGCGGGACGCGGATGCCCGGCACGCCGGCCAGGCGCACCGGCTCGAGGTCGGGCGGCTGCAGCAGCGCCGACAGCCGGTTCGCCGAGCCCGCGAGCAGGATCAGGCGCCAGCGGGATCGCGACCAGCCACCCCGCGATCCACGCTCGCCGCGGCGATCGGGATCAGCGCGCACAGGACCACGAGCAGCGGCTGGGCGTGCAGCTCGTCGGCGCGCGAGAGGAGATAGACGAGCGTGCCGAGCGCGAGCACCCCGAGGCCGGCGGCCACCGGGCGTCACACGGCGCCGCAGCACGATCGACCACGACCGCCAGGCCCACCACGGCGATCAGCGGCAGGTAGAACCCGAGCACGTCCTTGGCGTCCTCGGCCAGCGCCCCGGGCGGCCAACCGCGCAACGAGCCGCCGTACTCCAGCGGGAACGGCAACCGCCACGCCGCCCCGTCCCGCACCCCGGCGCTCACCAGCGAATCCCACAACCCAGGCACCCCCGCCGCCACCGCGAACGGCGCATACAGCACCACCCCGACCACCACCGCCCCACCAATTGCCCAAACAACCAAACCAAGGGGGGTCTGACCCCCCTTGGTGCTCGCGCGGCCCCGGTTCGCCCGCACTTTGCGGGAATCCGCAAGGGGGGTCTGACCCCCCTTGAGGATGACGGTGGCGACGGCGAGGGCGGTGACGAGGCCGAAGTCGGGGCGCCAGAAGCCGGCGAGCGCGGCCAGTGCTCCTGCGGTGGCCGCGCGGCGGGCGGTGGGGTGCCCGGTGGCGGCGACGGTGATCGCGCCGAGCGCGAGCGCGAGTGCGATCGGGACCGGGTTGGCGGTCGTGGGCTGGGCGATCGTGACGGCGGCGGCGAGCCAGCCGGCGAGCGCCCAGCGGGGGCCGGCCTCGCGGCGCACGAGCGTCCAGACCAGCAGCGCGATCGTGGCGTCGGCGATCACGCGCAGGATCCGCCAGGCGATGACGGACGGGCCGAACAGCTTGAACGCGGCGACGATGGCCAGCGGCTGGCCCGGCCCGTACGCCCAGCCGAAGTCGGCGTACGGCCACTGGCCGTCGCTGATGCGCGTCGCGGCCTGGAGCAGCAGGCCCTCGTCGAACGGCTCGAGGTAGCGCCGCATCGTGAAGCCGGAGATCAGGGCGGCCGCGAGCCAGAGCGCGACCGGCGCGGCGCGGCTCACGAGCGCGCGCCCGCCGGGGCGCGCGGCGCCGACCGCAGGTAGCCCGCCAGCTCGCTCAGCAGGCCGCGCTCCAGCCGCCGCGTGGCGAGCGCCAGCACCGCCAGCCACAGCACGAGCTCGGCGATCGCCTGCCCCAGCGGCCGCTCGCCGCCCCACAGGGCGCGCGCGCACGGCCAGCACCGGCGCGCTGGCGATCAGCACCGGCGCCGCCCCGCGCCAGGCGAGCGACCGCAGCCGCACGCCCGGCAGCAGCCGGCGCACGTACACGCGCCGCACGGCCAGCGCGCTCAGCGTGCACAGCATCCGGCCGGCCACGAACCACCAGCTCCCGCCCAGCAGCGCTCCCGGCACCGCGAAGACGGCGAACGAGCCCGCGAACGCGCCCGACTCGACCGCCTGCGGCCACGGCTCGCCGCGCGCGCGGTAGAAGGAGAACCAGTTGTAGCCGAGCTGCTGCACCGCCGTGGCGACCGCCAGGCCGCCGATCAGCACCACGGCCGGCTCCCACTCGTCGCCGAGCACGAAGTCGACCAGGTCGGCGCCGAACAGCGCCAGCCCGGCGCCGAACGGGAACGCCCACATCAGCGCGAGCCGGTTCGACTTGACGAACGTCTCCTCCAGCACCGGCTGCCGGTCGCGCACGCGCACGATCGCCGGGTAGACCGTGGTCGCGAGGATCTGGTCGGCGCGGTCGACGTAGCGGGTGAGCGTCGCCGCCAGCGTGATCCAGCCGGCCGCCGCCAGGCCCTGGTCGAGCCCGAAGACGGCGATCTGGCCCTGCGCGACCAGCAGCGCCGCCACCGCGGTGACGAAGATCGGCCACGAGAAGCGCAGGTAGCGGCGCGCCGCCGCGCGGTCGGGCCGCAGCCGCAGCCGGTACGGCGAGACGCGCAGCGCCGCGATCACGGCCAGCGCGTTCCCGCACGCCGGCCCGATCACCAGCGCCCACACGCCGACGCCGGCGAGCAGCAGCGGCACGGTGACGGCCACGGTGCCGAGCGGGACGATCGCCTGCAGCACGCGCAGCCGCACGTAGTCCATGCGGCTGAAGAAGATCCACTGCGGCGCCTGGAGCGCGAAGGCGAGCGGCAGGTAGGAGACCGCCAGCGTCAGCGGCAGCAGCTGCTCGTCGTCGTAGAGCGCGGCGAGCACCGGCGCGCAGGCGGCGATCGCGAGCGCCGCGGCGACGGCGAGCGCCAGCTCGACCGTGAACGCGCGCTGGAACTCGGCCTCCTCGTCCGTCGCCTGCTCCTGCACGAACGCCTCGTCGATCCCCACCCGCCGCAGCGCCACGATCGTCATCGCCGTCGTGGTGACGATGCCGTAGAGGCCGATCGCGTCCGGGCCGAGCAGCGCGGTCGCCAGCAGGCCCTGCACGAGCACGAGCGCCTCGGCGCCCGACAGGAAGGCGGCGTTGACCACGCCGCCGCGCGCCGTCGCCTCGCGCAGGCTGCTCGTCCGTGGCATCGAGCGCGATGCTACCCAGGCGATGAGCGGCAACCCGACGGCGATCGTCTCCTACTCCGGCGTGCTCGGAGGCGCCGAGCGCATCCTTCTCGACTGCGCCACGCGCGTCGCCGCGCCGGTGATCGTCGCCTGCCCGGAGGGAGCCGCTGGCCGCCGCCGTCCGCGCCGCCGGACTCCGGCACGCGCCGCTGCCGGAGCGGCCGCTGCGCCTCGGCGCCGCCCACGTCCGCGGCCTCGCCGGCCTGGCGCGCGACGTGCGCGCGCTGGCGGCACGCCGAGCGCCCGGCCGCGCTGGTCGCCTGGGGCGCCCGCGCCGTGCTCGCCACCGCGCCGCTCCCGGGCCGGCCGCCGCTGCTGGCCGTCCACATGGACCTGCTGCCGCGCCGCGGCGTCGGCGCCGGCGGTGCGCTGGGCGACCCGCCGCGCCGACGGCGTGGCCGCGGCCTCCGAGGCGATCGCGCGCGCGGTCGGGGCGCCGGGCGCCGCCGTCCTGCGCCCCGGCGTCGACCTCGAGCGCTTCGCCGCCGCGCCCGCGCCGAACGGCGCGCCGCGCGCGCTCGCGCTCGCCGCGCTCGTCCCGTGGAAGCGCCCCGACCTCGCGCTCGAGGTCGCCGCCCGCGTGCCCGGCCTCCAGCTCGAGCTGGCCGGCGCGCCGATCCCCGGCGACGACGGCGCCTACGTGCGCGCGCTCGAGGCGCGCGCCGCCGCCGGCGACCTCGCCGGCCGCGTGACCTTCCTCGGGCCGGTCGGCGACCCGCGCGAGGCGCTGGCGCGCGCCCACTGCCTGCTCCACTGCTCCGACGCCGAGCCGTGGGGCCTCGCGCTCGTCGAGGCGCTCGCGGCCGGCCGGCCGGTGGTCGCCGCCGACGCCGGCGGCCCGCGCGAGATCGTCGCCGGCGGCGCCGGCCGGCTGTTCCCGCCCGGGCGACGCGGCGGCGGCCGCCGCCGCGCTCCAGGCGGTGCTCGCCGACCCCGCCGCGCCCGCCGCCGCCGCGCGCCCGCGCCGAGTCGCTTCCCGGTCGAGGCCTCGGCCGCGCGCTTCGAGGCCGCGCTCGAGGAGATCCGCGTGAGCTTCAGCGCGATCGTCGTGCTGCACGACTCCGAGCCCGAGCTGCGCGTCGCTGCTCGACTCGCTCGAGCGCCACCTCGCCGAGCCGCCCCAGCTCGTGGTGGTCGACACCGGCTCGGCCGACGGCGGCGCCGCCGCTCGCCCGCGAGCGCGGCGCCGAGGTGATCGAGCTGCCGGACAACCCGGGCTTCGGCGCCGCCAGCAACGCCGGCGCTCGCCGCGGCCGCGCCACGACGTCGACCGTCCTCCTCAACCCGGACTGCGAGCTGATCGACGGCTCGCTCGCCGCGCTCGCCGCGCTCGCCCGCGCGCACCCGCGCGCGCTGCACGCGCCGCGGCTGCTCAACCCCGACGGCAGCGTCCAGCGCTCGGCGCACCCGCTGCCCGGCACGCCGGGCGCGCTGATCCCCGCGCTCGTCCACCCGCCGCTGCTGCCGCGCGGGCTGCGCGAGCGCGCCGAGCCGCACCGCGCCGGCACGCGCCGCGCACGGTCGGCTGGGCGATCGCCGCCTGCCTCGCCGCGCACACCGCGCACGCTGCGGCGAGCTCGGCCCGTTCGACCCCGCCGTCCACCTGTTCGCCGAGGACATGGAGCTGTGCCTGCGCGCCCGCGCCGCCGGCATCCCCACCGTCCTGCACCCGGAGCTGCGCGCTCCGCCACGCCGGCGGGCACGCCACGCTGCGCGACGGCGAGCCGTACGAGCTGCTCGCGCGCCGCCGCCGCGAGGCGGTCGCCGGCACGCTCGGACCGCGCGCGCTGGCCCTCGACGACCTCGCCCAGGCGCTCACGTTCGCCACCCGCGCCGCCGGCGCACGCCCTCCTCGGCGGCGACGCGCAGCGCCCGCGCGCGCAGCTCGCGCGCCCTCACGGCGAGCGGTGGGGCTGTCCACACCCGGAGCCGCTGGACCGCCGTAGCGCCGCACCGCACCATGCCGGACTAGCCTGCGGGGCGTGAGCAGCTGGCTCGTCCGGTTCGCCGGCGTCGTCGCCCGACCGCAGACGTGGCTGAACCTGCTCTACCTCCTGCTCGGCGTTCCCGCTCGGCCTGGCCTACTTCATCGTCCTGGTCGTCGGCGTCAGCACCGGCGCCGCGCTCGCCGTGCTGATCGTCGGCCTCGGGATCCTGCTCGCCACGCTCGCCGCCTGGCGCGGGATGGCGGCGATCGAGCGCGGCCTCGCCCGCGCGCGTGCTCGGCGTGCCGATCGCGACGCCGCCCGATCAGCGCGCGGCCGCCGCCGCTCGAGCGGATCCTGCGCTGGCTGCGCGACCCGATGACCTGGAAGGGCCTCGTCTTCGTCGCGCTCAAGTTCCCGCTCGGGGTCGCCTCGTTCGCGATCGTCTGCGCGGCGGGCTTCTTCTCGCTCGTGCTGCTGTTCGCGCCGCTGATCGTGCTCGGGACGACGGTCACGTTCTTCGGCTGGATCGTCGAGTCGCCGCTCGCAGGCGCTGCCGCTGACGCTCATCGGCGCTCCCGCCGCGCTGCTCTCGCTGCACCTCTTCAACGGCGCGGCGTGGCTGTGGGCGCTCTTCGCGCGCGTCATGCTCGGCCCGAGCACGGTGCAGCTGCGCGAGCGCGTCGACGACCTGCGCGACGCCCGCGCCCGCATCATCGCCGCCGGCGACGCCGAGCGCCGCCGGATCGAGCGCGACCTGCACGACGGCGCCCAGCAGCGGCTGGTGGCGCTGTCGCTCACGCTCGGGCTGGCCGAGTCGCGCCTCCACGACCCGGAGGCCGCCGCGCCGCTGATCGCCCAGGCGCGCGAGGAGGCGCGGCTGGCGGTGCAGGAGCTGCGCGAGCTCGCCAGCGGCATCCACCCCGCCCTGCTCAGCGACCGCGGCCTCGGCCCGGCGCTCGAGGCGCTCGCCGCCCGCGCGCCGGTCCCCACCACGGTCGACGGCGTGCCCGAGCGCCGGCTCCCGCCGCCGGTCGAGGCCGCCTGCTACTTCGTGACCGCGGAGGCGCTCACCAACGTCGCCAAGTACGCCGGCGCCATGTCGGCCAGCGTCAGCCTCGCGGTCGAGCACGGCCGCGTGCGGCTGATCGTGCGCGACGACGGCGCCGGCGGCGCCGACCTCAACGCCGGCAGCGGCCTGCGCGGCCTGCGCGACCGCGTCGAGGCGCTCGACGGGCAGTTCCACATCGACTCCCCGCCCGGCCTCGGCACCACGCTGATCGCGGAGATCCCGGTATGAGACGGCTCGCACCGCCGATCGCGCTCGTCGCGATCCTCGCGATCGTCGCGCTCGCCGGCTGCGGCGGCGGCGAGCGCATCGCCGAGACGCGCGAGGTCGCGCCGTACGACCGCCTCGAGGTCTCCGACAGCGTCGACGTCAGGTCGTCCCCGGCGACGGCCGCGAGGTGCGCGTCGCCGCCGGCGAGCACGTGATCGACCGCGTCGTGACCGAGTCGAGCGGCGGCGTGCTCACGATCGACATCCGCGACCGCGGGATCGTCATCGGCCCCGACCCGCTCGGACGACGTCGGAGGTGCAGGTCCCGGCGTCGGCGCTCGAGGGCGTCGACATCGAGGGCTCCGGCGACGTCGTGCTCGACGGCGTCGACGCCGACGGCGCTCGAGCTCCGGCGTCGCACGGCGCCGGCGACGATCGACGCCAGCGGCACGGTCGACCGCCTGACGGCGACGATCGAGGGCGCGGGCGACGCCAACCTGCTCGACCTGCGCGTCGCGCACCGCGCGCATCGTGGTGGAGGGCGCGGGTGACGCCGAGCGTCAACGTGAGCGACGAGCTCGACGTGACGGTCGAGGGCGCCGCCGACGTCTCCTACACGCGGCGACCCGAGCGTCGACATCCGACATCGAGCGGCGCCGGCGACATCCGCCGGATCGAGCCTTAAAGCGAAAGACCCGGGCGAACCCGGGTCTCTTTGAGGGTGTTACGCGGCCTCGCGTAGCGCCATGACGTCAGTCCGCTGGCTCAGGCGCTTCAGCGCCCGCTCCTCGATCTGACGCGCGCGCTCGGTGCTGACACCGAGCTTGCGACCGGCCTGGCTGAGCGTCTGAGGCTCCTGGTCACCGGCGCCGAAGCGCATCTCGATGACGTTGCGCTCCTGCTCGGGGAGCTCGGCGATGGCGCTCAGGAGCGTCTCGGAGCGAAGCTTCTCTCCGACCTCTTCGTCGACGGGGGCCGTCTCGATCGCCAGCAGGTCGCCGAAGGACGTGTCGCCCTCGTCGCCGACCGGCTTGTCGAGGCTGACCACCGCGCGATCCGCCTTGCGGATCTCGATCACGTCCTCCAGCGGGAGGTCCGCCACGGCGGCGATCTCCTCGTCCGTCGGCTCGTGACCGAGCTTGGTCGTGAGCTCGCGCTCGATACGCCCGACCTTGCGGGAACGCTGGGCCACGTGGACCGGGAGCCGGATGGTCCGGCTCGTGTTCTCCAGTCCGCGCTGGATGGCCTGGCGGATCCACAGCGTCGCGTACGTCGAGAACCGGAACCCCTTGCGCCAGTCGAACTTCTCCACGGCCCGGATCAGGCCGAGCATGCCCTCCTGGATGAGGTCGCCGAGCGCGAGCCCCTGGCCCTGGTAGCGACGCGCGTTCGCGACGACCAGGCGCAGGTTGGAGTTGATCATGCGGTCCTTGGCGGCGAGATCTCCCTTCTCGATCCGCTGGGCCAGCTCGATCTCCTCGCTCGGCTTGAGCAGCGGGTAGCGACCCGCCTCACGCAGAAGCAGCTGGAGAGAGTCCATCGTGGGATCCGCCTCGTGCTCAGGCTGGATCCGCGGGCGCGGGATATCGGTGAGCGTGCTCGTGGTCTTTCCTTTCGTCTTTGTCGCAGCCATCTCAAAACCAACTCTTGCAGTAGGAATTATACCCCATTCAGTTGCCGGCGCAACCATCTGACCGTGTGACATCGGTCCGGAAGCCATCCGGCGAGGCGCCGCTTCCTGCGGCCACCGTCTGAGGTCGGCCCGCCCGGGGGAGGTCGGACGGCCGCCCTTTCGAGGCGATTGCCTGAACGCGTCTACGCCGAGGACCCGGGTACGGTTCAGACGTCCGTGACTCCATGGCGGAGCACGGGCACTACAGAGAACCCATAGCGCCGCCGCAAGTTACGCGGTTTTCTGCCCGCTGGTCGCAGGTTTTAGGCGCTAATAAGCAAGTGAAGCGCAAACGGCGGGATTTTGCAGCTTTCCTGCCCAGTCGTGTGACGCAGCGCACACTTCAGCGGCGAGCCGCGGCGCGGCGCGCCGCGCGGCGCGGGAGCAACCCCGTGACGACCGCCGGACGGTCGCGGTCGGCCGAGGACTCGGCCGCCACCGCCTCGGCCACGATGCCTCGCAGGGCGGCCTGGAAGCGGTCGGTGCCGAAATGGCGCGCCGCCGCTACGCAGGCGGCCGGATCGATCGCCAGAGGATCGAATCCGGCGACCACGTCGGCCAGCGCGGCCGCGTCGCTGTCGCGGTAGTAGGCGCCGGTCTCCCCCTCGTGCACGCTCTCCAGCACGCCGCCGGAGCCGAGCGCGATCACCGGCCGGCCGGACGCCAGCGACTCCACGGCGGCGATCCCGAACTCCTCGGCGGCGGTGACCACGAGCGCCTGCGCGGTGCGCATCAGCTGCGCCACCTCGGGGTCGCTGAGCCGCCCGGCGAGCTTCACGGACGGGCCGGCGAGCCGCCGCAGCCGCCGCCCCTCGGGCCCGTCGCCGACCACGATCAGCGGCAGCCGCAGGCGGTTGAAGGCCTCGATCGCGACGTCGATCCGCTTGTGCGCCATCAGCTCGGCGACCACCAGGTAGTGCTCGCCGACCCGCCCCGGCGAGAACCGCTCGAGCTCGACCGGCGGGTGCAGCACGTCGGCCTCGCGGCCGAAGTAGCGGCGCACGCGCGAGGCGGTGAGCCGCGAGTTCGCCACGTACCGGTCGACCCGCTGGGCGGCGATCCAGTCCCACCGGCGCCAGCGCGAGAGCACCACCTGGAGCGGCAGACGCACAGGTGCGCTGCGGGCCGCCAGGGTCGCCTCGCGCTCCGACCACGCGTAACGGAACGGGTTGTGGCAGTAGCAGACGTGGACCGCGCCGGGGTCGGGCAGCACGCCGTGCGCCCACGCGCTCGAGGACGAGATCACGAGGTCGTAGCCGCGCAGGTCGAGCGTCTCGATCGCGTACGGGTAGAGCGGCAGCAGCGGCCGGAAGGTGCGGGCGCTGGGTCGCAGCCGCTGGAGGAACGAGGTGCGCGGGGCGCGCGCCGCGAAGCGGCCCTCGGTGCCCTCCTCGTCGTAGACGGCGGTGAAGACGTCGGCCTCGGGCCAGGTGTCGCAGATCGCCGCGAAGACGCGCTCCGCCCCGCGCAGGTCGAGCAGGAAGTCGTGCACGAGCGCGACGCGGGATGCCATCGGTCGGCAATCCTAAATGTGAATGAGCCGCTCCGACGCACAATGGCCGGTGTTGGGACCCCCGATGCTGCGCGCCGCAACGCTGGCCGTCCTGCTCTGCCTCGCCGCCGCCGCGCCGGCCGCGGCGGCCGTCCCGCGCGACTGGCTCGGAGTGACCGTCGACGGCCCGGTGCTCGAGTCGGGGCCGGACTACGCCGGCGAGTGGCCGTTGATGGCCGGCAACGGCGTGGCGACGGTGCGCGTGGCGTTCTACTGGAGCCAGGGGCAGGCGCTGGGACCCGGGCCGGTCGACTTCGCCGTCTACGACGAGGAGGTCCTGGCGGCCGCGCGCGAGGGCATCGGGGTCCTCCCGGTGGTGTTCGCCACGCCGCGCTGGGCGCGCGCCGATGCCGACGACACGGCCTCGCCGCCGCGCGACCCGGCCGACTACGCGAGCTTCCTCACCGCGCTGGTCGGCCGCTACGGACCGCAGGGCTCGCTGTGGGCCGAGCATCCCGAGCTGACGCGCGCGGCCGATCCGCGCGTGGCAGATGTGGAACGAGCCGAACCTGCGCGGCTTCTGGTCCCGGCAGCCGTTCGCGGAGGGCTATGTGGCGCTCATCAAGGAGGCTCGCCGCGCGCTGAAGGCCGCCGATCCCGGGTCGCGGGCCATCCTCGCCGGCCTCCCGAACGGCTGGGCGGCGCTGCGCCAGATCTACCGCGCGGGCGGCCGCAGCGCCTTCGACGCGGCGGCGATCCACCCGTACACGGCGCGCCCCGGGCGGGTCCCGCGATTCCTGCGCGAGGCGCGGAAGGTGATGCGCCGCTTCGGCGACCGCCGCAAGCCGCTGTGGGTGACCGAGATGTCGTGGCCGGCGGCCAAGGGCAAGGTGGACGATCCGATCGGCATCGCGACCACCGAGCGCGGCCAGGCGCGCCGGCTCGCGCTCGGGCTGACCGCGCTGGCGCGCGCCCGCCGGACGCTCCGCGTGGGCCGGGTCTACTGGTACACGTGGCTGTCGGCGGAGTCCGACGAGAGCGTGTTCTCGTGGTCGGGCCTGCGGCGGCTGCGCGACGACGGCGCCGTGGTCAGCGCGCCGGCGCTGGAGGCGTTCCGGAAGACGGCTCGGCGGCTGCGGCGCTGAGCAGCGCGTCGACCGCGCGCGCGGTCGCGTCCCACGAGAAGCCGGCGGCGCGCTCGAGGCCGGCCGCGCGCAGGCGCTCGCGCTCGGCGGCGTCGCCGGCCAGGCGCTCGAGCGCGGCGGCGAACGCCTCGCCGCTCGGCTCGGCGAGCAGCGCGGCGCCGCCGCACGTCTCCGGCAGCGCGCCGGCGGCCGCCGCGACGACCGGCGTCCCGGCCGCCATCGCCTCCAGCACGGGCAGGCCGAAGCCCTCGTAGAGCGACGGCAGCGCGAACGCGACCGCGCCGGCGTACAGGCCGGGGAGCAGCGCGTCGTCGACGTGCCCGAGCAGGCGCAGACCGTCGAGCCCCTGCTCGCGCGCGAACTGCGGCCGGTGCCCGCCCGCGACGACGACGTCGATCCCCTCGGCGGCCAGCGCGCGGGCCGCCGGGACGAGCGCGGCGACGTTCTTGCGCGCGGTCTGCGAGGCCACGCACAGCACGTACGGCCGCTCGAGCGCGTGGGCGCGGCGGGCGGGCTCCGGGTCGGCCGCGGGCGTGAAGCGCTCGTCCACGCCGCCGGCGATCACCGCCGCGTCGACGCCCAGCAGGTCGTTCAGCTCGGCGCGGGCGAAGTCCGAGACCGTGATCAGCCGCCAGGCCCGCCGCGCCACGGCGGGCAGCACGACGCGCTGCCACGCCGCGTAGGCCTTCGAGTACCAGCCGGGATGCCGCAGCGGCGCCGCGTCGTGGACGACGACCGCGTAGCGCGGATAGGCGAGCGGCGCCAGGTTGGCCGGGCACAGGAGCGGCCGCCGCCGCGCCCGCGCCGGCAGCACGAGCTGCTCCCACGCGTGCCCGGCGCGGTGGGCGAGCGCCGCCGGCGGGCGCAGCACGACGTAGCGCCGGTCGCAGCGCGGCAGCCGCGCCGCCAGCTCGCGCGTCCAGCGCTCGACGCCGCCGAGCTCGGGCCGCGCGGCCGCCCGGGCGTCGATGGCGATCCTGCCGATCGGTCATCATCTGGGTGCGCTTTGATTTCTCGTGTGAGACGCCCGATGCTCCGCCGCCGCCCGCTGTCCGCGGTCGCGGGTGCTGCGCTGCGGCCCTGGGAGGTCGACCCCGACGCGCCGCCGGCCGGCGCGCGCGTCACGCTGCGCGTGCTCGAGCGGTCCGACCGCGAGGCGTTCCTCGCGCTGGCTCGCGAGAGCCGCGAGCTGCACCGGCCGTGGACCTACCCGCCCGAGCGCTCCGACCAGTTCGACGACCTCTTCGCCCGCTCGCGGCGCGACGACTTCGCCTGCCTGGTGGCGTGCCTGGCCGAGGACGACCGCGAGATCGCCGGCGTCTTCACGATCTCGCAGATCGTCCGCGGCGCGTTCCAGTCGGCCTATCTGGGCTACTACGCGCACCAGCGGCACGCCGGCCGCGGGCTGATGCGCGAGGCGATGGAGCAGGTGCTCGACCACGCGTTCGGCCCGCTCGCCCTGCACCGGCTCGAGGCCAACATCCAGCCCGGCAACCAGCCGTCGATCGCGCTCGCCCGCGGCGCGGGGTTCCGGCTCGAGGGGTTCTCCCCGCGCTACCTGCTGATCGGCGGCCAGTGGCGCGACCACGAGCGCTACGCGATCACGGCCGACGAGCGGGCGGCTCAGAAGAGCCCGAGCTGAGACGGCTCGGGCTCTCGCTCGGCCTCGAGGACGATCTCCGGCTCCGGGACGACGAGCTCGGGCTCCGGCTCGGGCTGCTCGGGCGGATCGAGCGCCAGCAGCTCGGGGAGACGGGCGAAGTCGGCCCGCAGCGTGTCGAGCATCTTCGGCGTGTAGAGCGCGGCCGCCGGGTGGTAGATCGGGTACAGCCGCACCGCGCCGCGGCCCGATCCGCCGGATCTCCTCGCGCCCGTGCAGCCGCGTGATCCCCGTCGTCGGGTCGCCGCGCAGCAGCTTGGTCGAGAAGTTGCCGAGCGTGCACACCACGCGCGGCTCGATCAGCTCGAGCTGCCGGAACAGGTAGTCCTGGCAGGCGTCGATCTCCTGCGGCAGCGGGTCGCGGTTGCCGGGAGGCCGGCATTTGAGGACGTTCGCGATGAAGACGTCGCCGCGCTGAAGCCCGATCTCCTCGAGCAGCGTGTCGAGCAGGCGGCCGGCCTGGCCGACGAACGGCAGGCCCTGGCGGTCCTCGTTCGCGCCGGGCGCCTCGCCGACGAACATCAGGTCGGCGTCGGCGTTGCCCGATCCGAACACGACGGTCTGGCGCGTGGCGGCGAGCTGCGGGCAGCGGGTGCACGCCTGCGCCTGATGCCAGACGGCCTTCAGCTCCTCGCGCCTCTCGGCTGCGGTCCCCATCGAGAACTGACTTTAATCGCCTCGACGGCGGACTATGCCTGTTCACTGACGTCTGAAGCCGGTATCTCCGTGAGGGAACTGGACTCCATCGCCATCGTCGGGGCTGGCCGCCTCGGAACCGCACTCGCCGCAGCCCTCGAGGCGCCGCGAGCCCGCTGGGCCGTGGCGCGGATGCCCGTGGGGCGAGCGCCGTGCTGCTGTGCGTGCCCGACTCCGAGATCGCCGCCGCGGCGGCTTCGATCGAGGCCGGGCCGCTCGTCGGCCATTGCTCGGGCGCCACCGGGCTCGACGTGCTCGCGCCGCACGAGGCGTTCTCGCTGCACCCGCTGATGACCGTGCCCGCCGGAGCGCCGCCCGACGTGCTGGCCGGCGCCGGCTGCGCCGTCGACGGCTCGACGCCGCGCGCGCTCGCGGTGGCCGAGGCGCTGGCCGCGCGGCTCGGCATGCAGCGCCACGCGGGTGGCGGACGAGGACCGCGCCGCCTACCACGCGGCGGCCTCGATCGCCTCGAACTTCCTCGTCACGCTCGAGGGCGCCGCCGAGCGGCTGGCGGCCACCGCCGGCGTCGAGCGGGCGCTGCTGGCGCCGCTCGTGCGGGCGGCGGTCGAGAACTGGGCCGGCGCGCGGCGCCGAGGACGCGCTGACCGGGCCGATCGCCCGCGGCGACGAGGACACGGTCGCCCGGCAGCGGGCCGCCGTGGCCGAGCGCACGCCGGACCTGCTGCCGCTGTTCGACGCGATGGTCGACGCCACGCGGGCGGTCGTGGCATGAGGATCGTCCGGACCAACGCGGAGATGCGCGCCTGCGAGCGCGCCGGCACCGTCGGCCTGGTCCCGACGATGGGCGCGTTCCACGCCGGCCATCACTCGCTGATCCGCGCGGCACGCGAGCGCTGCGACACCGTCGTCGTCTCGCTGTTCGTCAACCCGGCCCAGTTCAACGAGGCGGCCGACCTCGAGGCCTACCCGCGCGACGAGGCGCGCGACGCCGCCGAGGCCGCCGAGCTCGGCGCCGACGTCCTGTACGCGCCGAGCGTCGAGGAGGTCTACCCGCCCGGGTTCGCGACGACCGTCCGCGTCGAGGGCCTCTCCGACGTGCTGGAGGGCGCCGAGCGCGGCCCCGGCCATTTCGCCGGCGTCTGCACCGTCGTGACCAAGCTCTTCAACGTCGTCCAGCCCGACGTCGCGTTCTTCGGCCAGAAGGACGCCCAGCAGGTCGCCGTGCTGCGCCGCATGGTGCGCGACCTCGACGTGCCCGTCGAGCTCGCCGTGCTGCCGACCGTCCGCGAGCCGGACGGGCTCGCGCTGTCGAGCCGCAACGTCCTCCTCGCGCCCGACGAGCGCCGCCGCGCGCTCGCCCTCTCGCGCGCGCTGGAGGCCGCCCGGGCGACCGCGGCGGGCGGCGAGCGCGACGCCACCGCGATCGCCGAGGCCGCCCGCGCCGTCATGGACGGCGTCGAGCCCGAGTACCTCGCGCTCGTGGACCCCGACAGCTTCCAGCCGGTGCAGACCGTCGACGGCCGGGTATTGCTGGCTGTGGCGGCGCGCATCGGCGCCACCCGCTTGATCGACAACACCATCATCCAGACGGCGGCGACCCCCGAGCGGGCGCCGACCACCTAGGAGGAGCCAACCCATGTCGTCCCCGCCCCGTCACGACAGCAAGCCGATCACGCTGACGAAGCTGGCCGAGATGCGCGCGCTCGGCGAGCCGATCGTGATGGTCACCGCCTACGACCACCCGAGCGCGATCGTCGTCGAGGAGGCCGGCGCTCGACGTCGTCCTGGTCGGCGACAGCGCCGCCAACAACGTCCTCGGCTACGAGGACACGGTGCCCGTCACCGTCGAGGAGCTGCTGATGCTGGCCGCCGCCGTCCGGCGCGGCCTCAAGACGCCGCTGCTGGTCGGCGACCTGCCGTTCGGCTCCTACGAGGCGTCCGACGCGCACGCGATCGGCACCGCGCACCGCTTCGTCAAGGAGGCCGGCTGCGACGCCGTCAAGCTCGAGGGCGGCGGCGCGATGGCCGAGCGGGCGCGCGCGATCGTGCGCGCCGGCGTGCCGGTGATGGGCCACGTCGGCCTGACGCCGCAGACCGCGACCGCGCTCGGCGGCTACCGCGCCCAGGGCCGCACGGCCGAGCGCGCGAAGCAGGTGCTGGAGGACGCGCTCGCGCTCCAGGAGGCGGGCTGCTTCGCGATCGTCTTCGAGGCGATCCCGTCCGCCGTGACCGACGCGATCATGCCGCACATGGAGATCCCGATCATCGGGATCGGCGCCGGCGGCAGCACGGACGGCCAGGTGCTGGTGCTGCACGACCTGCTCGGCATCCACGACGGCTTCAAGCCCAAGTTCGTCAAGCGCTACGCGGACGTGAAGAGCGAGATGGTGCGCGGCGTGCGGGAGTACGCCGAGGACGTGCGCACGCGCGCCTTCCCGGCGCCCGAGCACGCCTACGGCATCGCGCCCGAGGAGCTCGAGCGGCTACGGGCCATGCTGCCGCCGCACCGCACGGCGGTCTGATCACGGCACGACAGCCGGATACTCGACCGTCCGCAGCACACTGCGCGGGCACGCCGGCCGCGATCGAGTGTGGCGGCAGGTCGGTCGTCACGACGGAGTTGGCGCCGACCACCGAGCGCTCGCCGATCGTGACGCCGCTCGTCACCACCACGTTGGCGCCGAGCCAGACGTTGTCGCCCAGCCGCGTCGGGCCCTTCGAGGTGAAGCCCTGCCACGGCACCGGCTTCTCGGGGTCGTCGAAGCGGTGGTTGCCGTCGGTCACGAAGCAGCCGTTGGCGAGCATGCAGTGCTCGCCGATCTCGACCAGCTCGACGGCGGCCACCTGCACGCAGAGGTTGAGGAACGTGCCGCCGCCGATGCGGATCCGCGCGGGCGCCTGCGCGGTCAGCCACACGTTCGGCTCCAGCAGCACGTGCTCGCCCAGCTCGAGCCGGCCCTCGGTGAGCATCTCGAGGACGTTGCCGTGCACCGGCCAGCGGCAGAACGCTCGCCGGCGTGCGAACTCGTAGTGGATCCGCGCCCGGTTCCAGGGCAGCGAATTGCGCTCGTACCAGCGCCATTTCTGGCCCCACAGCTTGAGATCGGCCGCGTCCAAGGCGCCTGAGCATGCCATGAACGCCGCGTTGCAGGGCGTCGTAAGACCGCGCGGACAGGTTCCCGCCGACTCCGCACGGGGTGAGGATGGATCAACGAACCCGGACCACGGAGGTCTCGAAACGTGCGCCCGATGCGATTGCTGTTGTTCTCCCTCGCCTTGCTGATCCCTGCCGCGCCGGCCGCGGCCGCGGTACCGCACACCGTGCAGCCGGGAGAGACGCTGTGGTCGATCGCGGCCGCCAACAACCTGACGACGAGGACCGTCGCCGCCTTCAACGGCGTGTCCGAGGACCATCAGGTGGTCCTCGGCTCGACGATCATGGTCCCGACCACCGTCGAGGGCTATGCCTCGCTCCAGCAGGCCGGGCTCGCGCCCGCCGACCCGGCGCAGGCCGCGGCGCCGGCGTCCCAGGGCTCCTACACCGTCCAGGCGGGCGACACCCTCTCCGCCATCGCCTCGCGGGCCGGCATCTCGATGTCGTCGCTCGCCGCCGCGAACGGGCTCGACCCGAACGCCTTCCTCGTCACGGGCACCACCCTGAGCCTGGCCGGCGGCGCGGCGCCCTCGCAGGCCGCCGCCGCGCCTGCGGGCGGACCGGCGCCGCAGGGCGCCTACACCGTTCGCACGGGCGACACCCTGGGCGGGCTTGCCGCGCAGACCGGCGTGTCCGCAGCGGCCATGGCGGCCATGAACGGACTCGACCCGAACGGCGTCCTGCTGACCGGCACCGTCCTCAAGCTGCCGGGCGGCGCACCCGCCCCGGCGGGCGCGAGCGAGCCGGCGCCGACGGCCACCGTCGTCCCTGACGCCGCCCCCGCCCCGACCGCGCAGCACCTCACGGCGGCGGACGTCCAGAACGTCGCCGCCGCGCACGGCGTCTCCCCCTCGCTCGCCGCCGCGATCGCGTGGCAGGAGAGCGGGTTCAACAACGGCATGGTCTCGTCCGCCAACGCGCGCGGCGTCATGCAGGTGATGCCGGGCACGTGGGACTACGTGCAGCAGAACCTCGCCGGCGGCCAGCAGCTCGACCCGAGCTCGGCGACCGACAACGTCCATGCCGGCGTGATGTACCTCAAGCGCCTGCTGGCCGACTCGGGCGGCGACGAGAACGCCGCGATCGCCGGCTACTACCAGGGCCTCGCGTCGGTGCGCGAGCGCGGGATGTACGACGACACCCAGCAGTACGTCAACAACGTGCAGGCGCTGAGATCGCGCTTCGGCGGCTAGGACAGGATGCTCCGCAGCTCCCGCATCATCGGCCCCGGTTTCTCGAACACGTCGCCGTACGTGTAGCGCCGGAAGTCGTCGCCGCGAGCGTAGGCCTCTCGCTCGCGACGACGATCGGTCTCCCAGGCGTGGCGTGAGCCGTGGTAGCGGTAGCCGTCGAGCTCGACGGTGAGACGGTGGTCGGGCCAGCGACAGTCGACGCGCCGTCCGCTGGCCGGCCGGTTGGTCACCGGCAGCGGCAATCCGGCGTCTCGCAGCAGCGAAAGGAACCGGCGCTCGAGCGCGCTCAATGAGACGTGCTCGTCGCCACGCAGGATCCGCCGCAGGTCCCGCGCGCCGCGCCGCCGACCGAGGATCGCCTCCACCTCACCCGGCGCAGTTCCGTAGCGGATGCCCGCCTGATGGCATGCGCGTGCGAGGTCCGAAACTGCGAGCACCGAGGCGAGGTCGACCAGCGTGCGCGCCGGGGTCGTGACTGGGATGCCGCGCCAGATGTACGGCTCGCGGGTTGTTCGGCAGCGGTGCGTCCTGATGCCCGTGATCCGGTGCTCGGTCGGCGATGTCACTTCAGGCAGCGAGGGAGGCGTGGCGAGCAAACCGAGGTGGTGGCCCGCGGCGCGGCCGCTCAAGAGCGCCTGCTCCCCACAGGCCCAGACCGCCGCGAGGTACCGCGCCTCTGCGGTGGGAGCGCGGTGGCCGACGCGGTAGACCCCCGGGTACTCGCGCAGCAGCGCGCCCTTCTCGAGCCGCCGCGTGATCTGCCGCGCCGTGAGGCCGGCGGCCAGTAGCTGCCCGCGAGTCACCACACCGTGCGAGGCGCCAGCGAGCCGCGCAAGTTCCCGCTCAGCCGTCCTGTCCTGGGTACCCATACGGGCACCTAGGCAGGATGGCTCTCGATTCGCCCCGCTGGCCTACCCGTACTTCCGGGCCGATCAGGCCGCGGCGGCGACCTTGCGGCGGCGCGCGGCCTTCTTCTTCGCGGCCGGCGCCGGCTCCACCAGGCCGCGCAGGAACTCGCCCGTGTGCGACGCCTTCACGGCGGCAACCTGCTCGGGCGTGCCGGTGGCCATGATCTGGCCGCCCTCCTCGCCGCCCTCCGGGCCCATGTCGATCAGCTGGTCGGCGACCTTGATGACGTCGAGATTGTGCTCGATCACCACCACCGTGTTGCCGGCGTCGACCAGGCGCTGGAGCACCTCCAGCAGCCGCTGGATGTCGGCGAAGTGCAGGCCGGTGGTCGGCTCGTCGAGGATGTACAGCGTCCGCCCCGTGGCCACCTTCGAGAGCTCGGCGGCCAGCTTGATGCGCTGCGCCTCGCCGCCCGACAGCGTGGTGGCCGGCTGGCCGAGGCGCATGTAGTCCAGCCCCACGTCGTGCAGCGTCTGGAGCCGGCGCCTGATCTTCGGGATGTGCGCGAAGAACTCGAGCGCCTCCTCGATCGACATCTCGAGCACGTCGGCGATGTTCTTGCCCTTGAACCGGATGTCGAGCGTCTCGCGGTTGTAGCGCTTGCCGTGGCACTGCTCGCACGGGACGTAGACGTCGGGCAGGAAGTGCATCTCGATCTTGATCTGGCCGTCGCCGCGGCAGACCTCGCAGCGCCCGCCCTTGACATTGAACGAGAAGCGGCCGGGCTTGTAGCCGCGGGCGCGCGCCTCCTGCGTCTTCGAGAACAGGTCGCGGATCTGGTCGAACAGCCCGATGTAGGTGGCCGGGTTGGAGCGCGGCGTGCGCCCGATCGGCGACTGGTCGACGCTGATGATCTTGTCGAGGTGCTCGAGCCCGCGGATGCGCTTGTGCGCGCCCGGCCGCATCCGCGCCCGGTGCAGCTTGTTCGAGACCGCCTTGTAGAGGATCTCGTTGACCAGCGTCGACTTGCCGGAGCCCGACACGCCGGTCACGGCCGTGAACACGCCGAGCGGGACCTTGACGTCGACGTCCTTGAGGTTGTGCTGGGTGGCCGCCCTGGATCTCCACGTGCGCGGACGGCTTGCGGCGCTCGGCCGGCAGCTCGATCCGCCGCGTGCCGGACAGGAACTGGCCGGTCAGCGACTCCGGCACCCGCATCACGTCGTCCGCCGTGCCGGCCGCCACGACGTGGCCGCCGTGCTCGCCGGCGCCCGGCCCCATGTCGACCAGATGGTCGGCCGCCCGCATCGTCCCCTCGTCGTGCTCGACGACGAGCACGGTGTTGCCGAGGTCGCGCAGCCGCTTGAGCGTCGCGATCAGGCGCTCGTTGTCGCGCTGGTGGAGGCCGATCGACGGCTCGTCGAGGATGTAGAGCACGCCCACCAGCGACGAGCCGATCTGCGTCGCCAGCCGGATCCGCTGCGCCTCGCCGCCCGACAGGGTCGCCGACGCACGGTCCATCGACAGGTAGCCGACGCCCACGTTGTCGAGGAACCGCAGGCGCTCATCGATCTCGCGCAGGATCAGCCGCGCGATCGCGCGGTCCTGATCCGACAGGTCCAGATCGTCAAGCCACTCGAGCGCGCGCTTGGCGCTCAGGTTGCTGAACTCGTGGATCGCCAGCCCGCCGACCTTGACCGCCCGCGACTCGGGCCGCAGCCGCGCGCCCTTGCACTCGGGGCACGGCCGGACCGACATGTACTCCTCGATCTTCTCGCGCGACCAGTCGCTGTCCGTCTCGCGATAGCGGCGCTCGAGGTTCGGGACGATGCCCTCGAAGGTCGTCATGTACGACCGCTTGCGCCCCATCCGGTTGCGGTACGAGACGTACAGCTTGTCCCCGTTCGTGCCGTACAGGAAGAAGTTCTGCTGGTCCTCGCTCAACTCGTACCACGGCACTTCGAGGTCGATCTCGTAGCGCTCGGCGATCGCCTGCGTGATCTGCTCGTAGTAGCTGGTGGCGCCGCTCGCCCATGGCAGGATCGCCCCCTCGTCGAGCGACAGCGACGGATCCGGCACCACGAGCTCGGGATCGATCTCCATCTGCGAGCCGAGGCCGGTGCAGCGCGGGCAGGCGCCGTGCGGCGAGTTGAACGAGAACGACCGCGGCTCGAGCTCGGGCATCGAGATCCCGCAGTGCAGGCAGGCGAACTTCTCGGAGTAGGTCGTGGTCTCCACCGGCCCGCCGTCGCGCGGCACGGTCTCGATCTCCACCATGCCGTCGGCCAGCGCGACGGCCGTCTCCACCGAGTCGGCCAGCCGCTTGCGCAGGTCGCGCCGCATGACCAGCCGGTCGACCACCACCGAGATGTCGTGCTTGTACTTCTTGTCGAGGACGATGTCCTCCTCCAGCAGGCGCAGCTCGCCGTCGACCTTCACGCGCGTGAAGCCCTCGCCGCGCAGCTCGGCGAGCTGCTTGCCGTACTCGCCCTTGCGGCCGCGCACGATCGGCGCCAGCACCATGAAGCGCTCGCCGTCCTCGACGCCCATGATCTGGTCGATGATCTGCTCGGCCGACTGGGCGGCGATCGGCCGCCCGCAGTTGAAGCAGTGCGGCTTGCCGATCCGCGCCCACAGCAGGCGCAGGTAGTCGTAGATCTCGGTGACCGTGCCGACCGTCGACCGCGGGTTGCGCGACGTGGTCTTCTGGTCGATCGAGATGGCCGGCGACAGGCCCTCGATCGAGTCGACGTCCGGCTTGTCCATCTGGCCGAGGAACTGGCGCGCGTAGGCCGACAGCGACTCGACGTAGCGGCGCTGGCCCTCGGCGTAGATCGTGTCGAACGCCAAGGAGGACTTGCCCGAGCCGGACAGGCCCGTGATGACCACCAGCGAGTCGCGCGGGAGCGTGACCGAGATGTCCTTGAGGTTGTGCTCGCGGGCGCCGGAGACGACCAGATTGCCGGAACGGGACATAAGACCGCTCCCATCTTAGGGAGGGGAACGGACGTTCGATCGGGCCGTAGCCCGCACAGTGCGACAAGATGTGGAGTGCCGGGCTCGGGCGGCCGGGGCTTCCTACGTTCACCCCCGGCCTAACGCCGAGCCCGGCACCTACTAGGACGCGCCGGATCGGCTCGGGTTGGCCGCTGGGCGCCAGGCCCCCTGATGCACCGTTTAGCGGCCTTGACAGCCGCCTCGCACCGGTGAGAGGGTCGAAGCGAACGTAGGAAGGGCTCCGAAGGGTCGGAGCCCCAGGCCCCAACACACGACGCCGTCGGCCTCCGGCGAGGAGCGACGACGGCTTCACGGTCGGTCTCCGTGCGCGCGGGGCAGGCGCCGGCGACCGTCCCTGCCCCCATCGAGTTTCCCCCACGTGCGCGTACCCGCCCGGCGACGGGAGGGTCGCCCACGCCCTTCGACGGAGAGGTGACCAGATGAGATTTCTCCGCACAATGGCGGTGCTCGGCGGTGCCATGCTGGCACTGGCCGCGCCGGCCATCGCGTCACATCCCGAGGTGAGCCTGCCCGGCAGCAACTTCGAGATCGACACCAACGCCAACCTCAAGGTCGACGACGCGGCGCCGTCGATCGACTGGGCGAGCCGTGGCGGAGACCCGCCAGACGGACCTGCCCACGGGCTCCGGTGACGATTCCTTCGGTCAAGGCACGAAGGAGGACACCGCCGTTCCGACTGTCGTCGACGGCAGCATCCCGCCGAACAAGAGCGACCTGCTCAATTTCGGCGTCTACCTCGAGACCACCGCCTCGGGCGCCAGGTTCCTGAACCTGTTCTGGCACCGCGTGCAGGAACCCTCGGGCACGACGAACATGGACTTCGAGTTCAACCAGTCCGAGACGCTCTCGGCAACGGCGTGACGCCGGTCCGGACGGCCGGTGACGTGCTGATCCAGTACGACCTCGCCCAGGGCGGCGTCAACCCGATCCTGTTCGTGTCCCGGTGGGTCACCGACGGGATCGACCGCGCAGTGCGAAGCGTCGAACAGCCTGCCCTGCTGGTCCACGAAGACGAACCTGACCGCGGCCGGCGACGCCACCGGGTCGATCAACGTCACGCCGATTCCGGCGGCGGACTCGGACGGGCTGGGGCCCGTCTCCGCGCGCACGTTCGGCGAGGCGCAGCTCGACTTCGACGCCCTCACCGGCGGCGGCGGAGGGTGCTCGTCGTTCGGCAGCGCCTACCTGAAGAGCCGCTCCTCGGACTCGTTCACCGCTGCGCTGAAGGACTTCATCGCGCCGACGGACGTGGACCTGGACAACTGCGCGGCAGTGACCATCCGCAAGGAGACCGACCCGGAGGAGGACCCCAACACCACGAACTTCCCCTTCACGAAGACGTACGACACGGATCCGGTCAGCCCGGACACGTTCACGCTCCAGGATGACGGCATCAAGTCGGACGACAACGTGCTCTTCGGCACCGACTACACGGTGACCGAGGACCTCGCCAACATCCCGGCCGGTTGGGACCTGGTGAGCATCAACTGCTTCGTCGCGGGCCACCCGAGCTCGGGCGTGACACCGGTCATCAACCTGATGACCGGCACCGTGACGTTCAGCATCGACAATGCGGCCGACGTGCTGGACTGCACGTACACGAACCGGGCGCGCGGCACGATCATCGTGGAGAAGATCACCGACGACGGCACGGGCTCGTTCGAGTTCACGTCGAGCACGCTCACGCCGTCGCCGTTCACGCTGACCACCACGGCAGCCGGGCGCGGCCGGCAAGGACTCGGAGACCTTCGACGATCTCGCTCCCGGCACCTATGACGTCGCGGAGACGGTGCCGGCCGGCTGGAACCTGGTGGCGAGCGACCTGCGACGACGGGAGCAGTCCCGCCGCGATCGGCCTCTCGGCCGGCGAGACGGTGACCTGCACCTTCCACGACGCGCGCGAGCGCGGCGCGATCCAGATCACGAAGCTGCGCAAGCACGCGGCCGCCGGGCCGGGCGATCACCCGCACCCGAACGTCACGTTCACGTCACGGGCGGTGAGCTGCCCGCGGCCGGGATCACCGTGCAGACGGGCGCGCTCGGCACGGCCTGCGTCGACAACCTGGTCCTCAGCAGCTTCGTCGGGCAGTACACCGTGACGGAGACCGTCCCGGCCGGCTACGCCGCCGACAGCACCAACCCCCAGACGGTGTCGGTCGTCGACGAGGCGACCTGTGGCTCAGGGCCGAAGGCGAACGTCACGTTCCACAACACGCCGCTGACGGACCTGTCGGTGTCGGTGGACTCGCAGGTCGACGGCGGCACGGCGTCGACGATCGACTGCGTGGACGCGGCCAACACCACGGTCGCCTCCGGCTCGACCAACGCGGTCGGCGACGGCTCGGCAAGCGCGAGCAACCTCAGGCCGGGCATCTACACCTGCACGGTCGACATCGACCCGTAGCGCCCACAGACCCCGGGGGCCGGTGCGGGACCGGCCCCCTAGGGCGCCGTCACGAGCACGCCGGCGTCGGCCAGCTTCTCGCGCAGATAGCGCACGAAGGGGTCCACGCGCAGGTCGTCGCCGGTGATCCGCCGCAGCAGCTCGCGCGGCGGGAACTTGCGGCCGTGGCGGTGGACCTGCACGCGCAGCCACTCGCGCAGGGGCGCGAACTCGCCGCGCTGGAGCTGCTCGTCGAGCTCCGGCAGGTCCTCGGCGATGCGCTCCCAGAGCTGCGAGGCGATCAGGTTCCCGAGCGTGTAGGTCGGGAAGTAGCCGAACAGCCCGGTGCTCCAGTGGACGTCCTGGAGCACCCCGTCGGCGACGGTGGGCACCTTGACGCCCAGCAGGCGCTCCATCCCCTCGTCCCAGGCGGCCGGCAGGTCGTCGACGGTCAGCGTGCCCTCGGTCAGCGCCAGCTCGAGCTCGAAGCGCAGGATGATGTGCAGGTTGTAGGTCGTCTCGTCGGCCTCGGTGCGGATGAGCGACGGCTGGACCGTGTTGACCGCGCGGTACAGGCCGGCGGGGTCGAGCCCGTTGACCGCGCCCGGCAGCCACTCGCCGAGCCGCGGGTGCACCCACTCGCAGAACGGCCGCGAGCGGCCGACGAGGTTCTCCCACATGCGGCTCTGCGACTCGTGCACGCCGAGCGAGACCGCGTCGTCGAGGCCGGTCCGGAACAGCTGCGGGTCGACCTGCGCCTCGTAGAGGCCGTGGCCGAACTCGTGCAGCGCCGAGTAGAACGCGACCGCGAAGTCGCTCTCGACGTACTTGGTGGTCAGCCGGACGTCGTCGGGAGCGATGCCGGCGGCGAACGGGTGCAGCGTGGGGTCGAGGCGCCAGGAGTCCGGGTCGAAGCCGAGCTCCTCGAGCACGCTGAGGACCGCGAACCGCTGGGCGTCGACGCCGAAGGTGCCGTGGAAGGCGCCGTCGTTGCGGGCCTGCTCGGGGTCGCCGGCGGCGGCCACGAGCGGGACGAGCGCGTCGCGAAGCTGGGCGAACAGCGGGCGCAGCTCGGCGGTCGTGAGACCGGGCTCGAAGTCGTCGAGCAGGGCGTCGTAGGGATGCTCGAAGCCCTCGAAGCACTGCACGTACCGGTGGCGCAGCTCGACGTGGCGCTGGAGGAAGTCGCGGAAGCGGCCGTAGTCGTTGGCGGCGCGCGCCTCCTGCCAGGCGGCCTGGCCGAGCGCCCGCGCCTTCGACATCTCGGCGGCCAGCTCGGGCGGGACGCGGACGGACTTCTCGTAGTCGCGCCGCGTCCAATAGACGAGCCGGACGTCGTCGGAGTCCGGGTCCTCGCCGGCCGCCCACGGCTCGAGCGCGTCGAGCAGCGCGCCGAGGGCGGGATCGCTCTCGCGCGTGTGGATGGCGAGCGAGAGCGTCGCGGCTCGCTCGGCGCGGGACTCGGCGCCGGCGGGCGGCATCATCGTCTGCTGGTCCCAGAACAGCAGACGGCCGATCGCGCCGAGATCGCTCAGCTCGGCCATCCGCGCCTTCAGCGCTTCGAACTCGGCGGGGCGGGCGGTCACCCGTCGGCCCGGTCGTAGACGTCGTCGAGCAGCGCCTCGGCGTCGGCGAGCGTGAAGTGCTCGGCCAGGTAGGCGGCGGTCTCCTCGCGCGGCTTGCCGCTGAGCGCCATGTTGAGCGCGATCAGCCGCGCGCCGGCCTCGTCGTCGCCGGCGGGCGCGCCGTTGCCGGCGACGGGCACGTCCTCCGGCTCGGGCAGCGGCTCGGCGTCGGCGGCGGCGCCGCCCAGATCGCTCGCCTGGCGCTGGAGCTTCGCGAGCCCCTCGTTGAGTCGCTCGCCGCTCTGGCGCAGCGCCTCGAGCAGGCCGCCCAGCTCGCGCTCGAGGTCGTCGAGGCGCGACAGCATGCCGCCGGCCGCGTCCTTGACCTTGGCGACGTGATCTGAGGCCTGGCGCCCGGCGTCGGCCCGCAGCTCGGCGGCGCCGGCCTCGGCCGCCTCGAGGATCAGCCGCACCTGCTCGGAGGCGCCGGCGGCCAGCGGCGTGGCCGGCGCCGACGGGGCGCGGCCGCGCAGCGACTCGAACTCGTCGGCGATGCGGCGCAGGTGCGCGTCGACCGCCTCCTGGTCGTAGCCGCGGCGGCCGACCGGGAAGTCGCGGCGCTCGATGGAGTCTCGGTCCACGCGGTGAGGATAGTCACGCGATCACGCACGCTGAGCACATCATTGCTCCGGAAGACCGACCGAGCCGTCGCGGCGCCGCACGACGAGCCCGTCGCGCTCGAGCGCGGTCAACACGCGCTGACGCCGCTCGGGAGTCAGCGCGGCGGGCAGCGGCCGGCCCGCGAGCAGCGCGGCGACGACGCGCCCGCGCGCCCAGCGATCGCTGTCCTCGAACCGCTGCGCGCCACGGCGGCGCGGGGCCGGCGCCGGCCCGCCGGCGGCGCACGCGGCGCACCCGTCTCGCAGCGGGCACTCGCCGCAGCGCGGGGCGCGCGGGCGGCAGACCGTGGCCCCGAGCTCCATCATCGCCTGGTTGAACTCGGCGGCGCGGCCGTCCGGCAGCAGCTCGGCGGCGCGGCGGGCCAGCGCCGCGGGCGTGTGCGACGTGGCGTCGAAGCGCTCGATCACGCGCCGCGCGTTGGTGTCGATCGCCGCCTGAGGGCGATCCCAGGCGAACGAGCCGACCGCCGCCGCCGTGTACGGGCCGACGCCAGGCAGCTCGGTCAGGTCGTCGGGCCAGCCGGTCTCGGCGACGCGCTTCGCCGCGGCGTGGAGCGCCAGCGCGCGCCGGTTGTACCCGAGGCCGCTCCAGGCCTCGAGCACGTCGCGCGGGCGCGCGGCCGCCAGCGCATGCGCCGTCGGGAAGCGGGCGAGGAACGCCTCGTAGTACGGGATCACGCGGGCCGCCTGCGTCTGCTGGAGCATGACCTCGCTGACCAGCAGCGCGTACGGGTCCCTCGTCTCCCGCCACGGGAGTGGGCGGCGGTGCCGGGCGTACCAGTCGAGGAGCGGTCGCGCGAACGTCATCCGGCGACGGTAGCCTGCCGCGCCGTGGATCGCCGCCCGCCGCTGCGCGCGCTCGCCGGGCTGGGGCTCGTGGCGGGCAGCACGCTTGCGCTCCAGGTCCTGCTGACGCGGATCCTGTCCGCCGCGCTCGCCTACCACTTCGGCTTCCTCGCGGTCTCGCTGGCGCTGCTCGGCGTCGGCGTCGGGGCGCTGGCCGTGTACCTGCGGCCGGCCTGGTTCGCCGCGCCGCTGGAGGCGCTGCTGGCCCGCTGGAGCGTCGCGCTCGCGCTCCTGCTGGTCGTCGTTCCGGCGGCGCTGGTGCGGCTCGACTTCGTCACCGGCGAGGGCGGCCGGGTCACCGCCGGCTTCGCGCTCACGCTCGCGCTGACCTGCGTGCTGGCCGCGCTGCCGTTCGGCGCCGCCGGGGTGGTGGTCGCGCTCGCCGTGCGCGGCTGGACGGCGGCGATCGGGCGCGTCTACGCCTTCGACCTGACGGGAGCGGGCCTCGGGGCGCTGCTCGTCGTGCCGCTGATGTGGATCGCCTCGGCGCCGACGCTCGCGGTCGGCCTGGCGGCGGTCGCGGCGATCGCGGCGCTGCTGTTCGGCGGCGCGCCGCGCGCGGCCGCCGGCGCCGCGGCGGCGGCCGCCGCGGCGCTGGCGCTGGCCGGCTGGACGTCGGCGTACGAGCTCCCGCCGACCGCCGGCCCGCCCGGCGTCGAGCCGGTCAGCGACCGCTGGACGCCGCTCAGCCGCGTGCTCGGCTACGCGCCGCTCGAGGGCTCGGACTTCGCGCTGCTGTTCTACGACCGGATCTACGCGCCGGTGCCCGTGCGGCGCGGCGGCGAGCTGCCGGACTGGCGCGACCTGCGGCTCGGGCCGCAGAGCGTCGCCTACGCGCTGCGGCCCGGCGGGCGGGCGCTGGTGATCGGCGGCGGCGGCGGGCGGGACATCGAGAACGCGCTCAGCTCCGGCCAGCGGCGCGTCGACGTGATCGAGCTCAACCGCGTGATCCGCGAGACCGTCGACGACGACCTGCGGGCCTACTCGGGCGCGCCGTACTCGCTGCCGGGCGTGCACGCGGTCGACGGCGACGGGCGCTCGCAGCTCGCCGCCCGCGACACGCGCTACGACGTGATCCACATCGGCTTCACCGACACGCTGAGCGCGGCGTCGGCCCAGGGCTTCGCGCTCAGCGAGGCCAACCTCTACACGCGTCGAGGCGTTCCGCGAGTACTTCGACCACCTCGAGCCGGGCGGCGTCCTGGCCGTCACGCGCCTGCACCGGCTCGTCGGCGACGAGGCGCTGCGCACGACGGTGCTGGCGCTCGAGGCGCTCGACGTCGAGGGGTGGAGGACCCGGAGCGCAACGTGGTCGTGCTGCTCGGGCGCGACATCTTCGGCGAGCTGTTCGGCACGGTGCTCGCCCGCCGCGAGCCGTGGACGCCGGCCGAGCTCGACCGCATCGCCCGGCTCGCGGACGAGCGCGGGGAGGGCGTCGCGTTCGCGCCCGGCGGCCCGTACCGGCTGGAGTGGGCGCAGCTCGCGCGCGCGCCGAGCCCGCGGGCGTTCTGCGAGGGCTACCGGCTCGACGTCTGCCCGCCGACCGACGACCGGCCGTTCTTCTTCAACATGCGGCGCGCGGGCGACGTCCTCAGCGCGCCGCCGCCGGGCTACTTCTACGCCGTCGACCCGATGCTGGTGCTCGCGCTGGCGATCGGCGATCCTGATCGTGCTGTGCGCGCTCGCCTTCGGCCTGCCGCTGGCGCTGGTGCCGGAGCGCCCGCCGCTGACGGTCGATGACCTTCTTCGCGGCGATCGGCGTCGGCTTCCTGCTGTTCGAGATCGCGCTGATCCAGCGCTTCACGCTGTTCCTCGGCTTCCCGACCTACTCGCTGTCGGTCGTGCTGTTCGCGCTGCTGGTGTTCACCGGGCTCGGCTCGCTGGCCTCGGCCCGCGCGCGCGAGCCACGCCGCGCGCTGGTCGCCGCGCTGGCCGTCGCCTGCGCGCTGATCGGCGTCGCCGCGTTCGCCCTCCAGCCGCTGCTGGCGGCGCTGATCGACCTGCCGTTCCCGGCGCGCGTGGCGCTCACCGTGGCGCTGATCGCGCCGCCGGCGCTGCTGCTCGGCACCGCGATGCCGATCGGCCTCGCCCGCCTGCGCGGCCTGCACGCGGGCGCGGTGCCGTGGGCGTGGGCGATCAACGGCGTCAGCTCGGTGCTGGCCTCGGTCCTCGCGGTCGCGATCGCGATCACGTGGGGCTTCCGGGCGGTCACCCTGCTGGCGCTCGCCTGCTACCTCGTCGCGCTGGCTCACGCGCTGCGGGGGCGCTGGCCCACAGGTGCCTGACGGCGTGCGTGCGGTGCGGCCGCCACGCCTCGGCCGCCTCCGGCGGCGCGCCCAGCCGCTGCGAGGCCGTGGCGCACGCCGAGGTCGGTCGGCAGCCACGCGTCCGGGTCGCCGAGCGCGCGCATCGCGACGTACTCGGCCGTCCACGGGCCGATGCCCGGCAGCTCGAGCAGCGCCGCGCGCGCCGCGGCCGGGTCGGTCCCCGGCTCGAGCCGCAGCCCGCCGGCGAGCGCGCCCGCCAGGACCGCCAGCGTCCGCTGCCGGGTGCGCGGCATCGGCATCCGCGGGGCCGCCTCGGCGATCGCCTCGGGCCGCGGCCAGAGGTGCGTGAGCGCGCCGTGCGGCTCGGCGAGCGGCTCGCCGGCCGCCGCCACCAGCCGGCCCGCGAGCGTGCGCGCGGCGGCGAGCGAGACCTGCTGGCCGAGCACGGCGCGGACCGCCAGCTCGCCGCCGTCGACCGTGCCCGGCATGCGCAGCCCCGGTCGCGCGGCCACGAGCGGGCCGAGGTACGGGTCGCGCGCGAGGTGAGCGTCCGCCGCCGCAGGCTCGGACCCGGCGAGCCGGCGCACGCGCATGCTCGGCGGCGGCGCGGTCGCGCGGCGTCGGCGGCCACAACGCCCCCGAGCTCGATGACCGCCGGCCCGTGCGCGAGCCGGACCGTGCGGCGGAAGACGCCGCCCGACGCGTCCTCGACGCCGGGCACCGCGCGCGCGGCCAGGAACTCGCTCACCGCCCCGTCAACGGACGGCTCACCGAACGTGTGAGGTCGTTGAGCCAAATCCACGCAACGAGAGATGTCCCCGGGAGCAGTCCGCCCGGGGCAGACTCCCCAGGCGGCACGCGGCTCACGGGGGTCCGCGCCGTCGGGGCCGGCCCCTCACCAGTGGCGCGGCCGCCTCGTCGAGCTCGCGCCGCAGCTCGCGGATCTCGTCGCGCAGCTTGGCCGCGTACTCGAAGCGCAGCTCCTCGGCGGCGGCCAGCATCTCCTCCTCGAGCTCGACGATCGTCGACTCGATCTCGTGCGGCGCCATGTCGACGCGCTTCTCGCGCTTACGCCGCCTCGACCTGGGGACCTTGCTGTCCCCCATCAGGAACTCCGTGATGTCGGAGATGCCCTTGACGATCGACTCCGCGGTGATGCCGTTGTCGAGGTTGTACTGGACCTGGATCGCGCGCCGCCGGTCGGTCTCCCCGATCGCCTTGCGCATCGCCTCGGTCTGCTTGTCGGCGTACATGAGGACCTTGCCGTCGACGTTGCGGGCCGCGCGCCCGATCGTCTGGATCAGCGAGGTCTCGCCGCGCAGGAAGCCCTCCTTGTCGGCGTCCAGGATCGCCACCAGCGAGACCTCCGGCAGGTCGAGCCCCTCGCGCAGGAGGTTGACGCCGATCAGCACGTCGTACTCGCCGAGCCGCAGCTCGCGGATGATCTGGATCCGCTCCAGCGTGTCGACCTCCGAGTGCAGGTAGCGGACCTTGAAGCCCATCTCGAGCAGGTAGTCCGTCAGGTCCTCGCTCATCTTCTTCGTGAGCGTGGTGACCAGCACGCGCTCGTTGCGCTCCTGCCGCGCGCGGATCTCGCGCATCAGGTCGTCGATCTGGTTGCGGGTCTCGCGCACCTCGACCTCGGGGTCGACGATCCCGGTCGGCCGCACGATCTGCTCGACGATCTCGGCCGAGTGCTCGCGCTCGTACGGGCCAGGCGTGGCCGACACGAACACGAGCTGGGGCGAGATCGAGAGGAACTCGTCGAACGTCTGCGGCCGGTTGTCGAGCGCGCTCGGGAGCCGGAAGCCGTAGTCGACCAGCGTGGTCTTGCGCGAGCGGTCGCCCTCGTACATGGCGCCGAGCTGCGGGACGGTCTGGTGCGACTCGTCGAGGAAGCAGACGAAGTCCTCGGGGAAGTAGTCGATCAGGCAGTACGGCCGCGCGCCCGGCGCCCGGCCGTCGAGGATGCGGGAGTAGTTCTCGATGCCGGAGCAGAAGCCGACCTCGCGCAGCATCTCCATGTCGTACTGCGTGCGCTGGCGCAGGCGGTGCGACTCGAGCAGCTTGCCCTCCGCCTCGAGCTCGGCGGTCGCGGTGGTTGAGCTCGCGCCCGATCTCCTCGACCGCGCGCTCCATCGTCCCTTCCTTGACGTTGTAGTGCGTGGCCGGCCAGATCGCGACGTGCTCGAGGTCGTCCACGATCAGCTCGCCCGTCAGCGGGTCGAAGTGCTGGAGCCGCTCGACCTCGTCGCCGAACAGCAGCGCGCGGAACGCGGTCTCCGCGTAGGCGGGGAAGACCTCGAGCGTGTCGCCGCGCACGCGGAACGTGCCGCGCCCGAGCGCGGTGTCGTTGCGGTTGTACTGGAGGTAGACGAGCTTGCGCAGCAGCTCGTCGCGGTTCACGTCACCGCCCTTGAGCAGGATCTGGCAGTTGTCGTTGTACGTCTCCGGCGAGCCGAGGCCGAAGATCGCCGACACCGAGGCGACGATCACCACGTCGCGCCGCGCGAACAGCGCCGCCGTGGCGGCGTGGCGCAGCCGGTCGATCTCCTGGTTGATCGCCGAGTCCTTCTCGATGTAGAGGTCCTTGCTCGGGACGTAGGCCTCGGGCTGGTAGTAGTCGTAGTACGAGACGAAGTACTCGACGGCGTTGGCCGGGAAGTACGTCCGGAACTCGTTGCAGAGCTGGGCCGCGAGCGTCTTGTTGTGGGCGAGCACGAGCGCCGGCCGCTGGAGCCGCTCGATCGTGGCCGCCATCGTCATCGTCTTGCCGGTGCCGGTGGCGCCCAGCAGCGTCACCCCGCGCGCGCCCGACTCGACGCCCTCGACGATCCCGTCGATCGCCTTCGGCTGATCGGCTGTGGGTGAGTAGACGGCGTCGAGCTTGAAAGGCGGCATGGACCCCCAGACGATAGTGACCGCGCCGGACGGTCAGCCGATCTGCCGCGTGGCCCACTCCGCGATCTCGGTGGTCCGCCGCCCGGGCTGGATGACGAACTTCTCGGTTCCCTGCTCGCGCACGATCACGTGCAGCACGCTGAGCGTCCCGGCCTCCACGGCGATCAGCGAGGTCCAGCTCCAGATCTGCCGCTGCGGGTCGTCGCCGCTCTCGCGCAGCCAGAGGAGCCGCGCGTCGGTGACGACGAGAAGCCCCAGCGACGTGCCGGAGATGGCCGCCACCAGCGCGAGCGGCGTCTCGCCGACGCCCAGCTCGCGCGCCAGCGCGCCGAGCTCGGCCGACAGCTCCCCGCGCTCGGGAAGGCCGGCGGCGCCCGCCGCCATGACGCGCTCGAAGGTCTCGGCCTCGATCTCGGTCAGAAGCCGCCCTGGCGGGAGCCGCTCGAACGCCTCCTCGAGCGCGGCGTCGCCGTGCTCCCAGGAGTCCGGGACCAGCTTCAACCAGCCCTCGTCGCGGCGGAAGAAGGCCACGGAGCCGTCGAGCCGGCGCTCGACCGCCACGCAGTCTTCCCACCGCACGGTGACCGTGTCGCCGTCGCCGCGATAGGTCATGCCGTCGCGCCCCACCACGAGCTCGGCGCTCGGACGGCGACGGAGCGCGCCTGAGCGCGGCTGCTGATAGCGCGTGCCGTCGACGGGATAGCGCTCCGTCGGCTCCCGCCATTCAAAGCCGTCGGGCGCGGACGCCGAGTGCGGCACCAGGAATATCGGCGATTCGAGCGCTGACCCAGCGCGCCCGCGCTCGCTGCGCCGTCGACCGCGGTGATCCCCTCGAGCGCCTCGGCGGCGGTGACGTGCTCGCGGCCGACGAGGTCCTCGTGCGCCACGTCGTCGAGCTCGCCCCGTAGCGCCTCGGCGTGCTCGTAGCCGCGCAGCGCCTGGGCATGCATGCGAGCCACCTCCTCGTCGGTGGCGCCGTGCTCGGCGACCTCGTTGGCGACGCGCCACAGCTCGTCGCGCACCGTGGCGGCGTGCTCGTCGAGGCAGTCGGCGGCCAGCACGAGGTGCGCGCTCTCGGCGTCGAGCCCGTCTGCGGAGCCGAACGGCGAGTAGGCGAGTCCGCGGTCGCGGCGCAGGCGCTCGACCAGCCGTTCGGCGACGGCTCCGGCCGCCACACGCAGGGCGACCGTACGCGGCCCGACGCCCGTGAGCGCGACGCCGCCCGTCCCCTCCGCCACGGCCGCCGGGAAGGTGATGTCGAGCGGTAGCGGCGCGGGCGGGGCGAAGCGCCGGCCGGCCGGCAGCTCCAGCTCGAGGTCGTCCGGCGGCTCAGCGGTCATCCACAGCACCGCGTTCTCGCGTGTGAAGCGCTCAGCCGCCCACGCGCCGACCGCGTCGGCGTCGAGCCAGCGCAGCCCCATCTCGTGGTAGAGCGGCAGCCCGTAGCCCGCGGCGCCGAAGCGGTACGACAGCAGCCGCGCGATCAGGCCCTCGCCGTCGCGCTGGGCGGCCTCGGTGCGCAGCACGCGTCGCTCGGCCTGCAGCCGGTCGAGCGGCAATTCGGACAGCGCGCCGGTCACGTCACGCAGGAAGCCGGCGACCTCCTCGAGCGTGCCGGTGGCGAAGAACGCGCAGCGGTCGCTGTCGACAAAGCCGTTGTACGCGTAGTCGCAGCGGCCGAGCGGGAACAGGGCGAGGTGCTCGACGAGGTGGGTGATGCCGGCGTTGGCGAGCGTCTCGTCGGCGCGACCCGTGCGGAACATCAGCGCGACGGTCACCGGGCCGTCGGCCGGCGCCCACCAGGCCGGTACGCCGGCGACCGTCGTCCGCTGGACCGTCGGCAAGGTTTCGAGCACTCCGGAAAGTTGCCCGTTATCGGCTTGGATCAACCCTCCTTCGCGTGGGTAGGGTCCGCGCCATGGGAGCGCTGGGGGAGCTCACCTGGGGTAGGCGGAAGTCGGTCGACGACGCGGTCGCGGGGACCGAGGAGGAGGGCTTCAAGCTCCGGCGCGAGCTCACCGCGCTCGACGTCACGGTGCTCGGCATCGGCGTCATCATCGGGGCGGGAGGCGGGCCCCGGCATCGTCCTCTCTTTCGTGCTGGCCGGCATCGTCTGCGCGCTCGCTGCGCTGTGCTACGCCGAGCTCGCCGCGATGGTGCCGGTCGCGGGCAGCGCGTACACGTTCACGTACGCGACGCTCGGCGAGCTGGTCGCGTTCGTGATCGATCGCCATCGTCGCGATCGTCGCGTTCCTCCTGATCCGCGGGATCCGCATCACGGCGAAAGCCAACACAGTGATCACGGCGGTCATCATCGGCGTCCTGCTGATCGTGATCGTGGTCGGCGGCTCGGAGGTCGACGCCGACAACTGGTCGCCGTTTTTGCCCTTCGGCAGGGACGGCATCGTGGGCGGCGCGGCGGTCGTGTTCTTCGCCTACTATGGCTTCTACTCGCGGCGCCGCTCGCGGCTCGGGTGAGCGGCGGGTCCGGGCGAACGTCAACGGCGGCTGGGTAGGGAGCTGGTGTGCCACCCGCGAGGTGAGCTACCAACGAGTGTCCTGTTCTAGGGGCGCTATACGACCCTAAGGCAGGATGCTTCGGGGAAATCGCCCGCCGACCCCACCACCTCCCCTACCCAGCCGCAGTTGACGTTGACCCGCGCACCACGAGCTCCGGAGGCGAGCCCACGAAGCGTGGCACCGGTTCGGTCGCGATCGACGCCAGCAGCGCCGCGGCGGCGGCCTCTCCGAACTGCGCGTAGTCGATCCGGACGCTGGTCAGCGGCGGTGAGGCCAGCGCGGCCAGCGGCGAGTCGTCGAAGCCGGTGATCGACAGCTCGCCGGGCACGTCGATCCCGCGCTCGCGCGCGGCGGCCAGCGCCGCTGCGGCCAGCATGTCGCTGGCGTGCACGATCGCCGTGACGTCCTCGCCGAGCAGCGCTCCTGGATCGCCGTAGGCGACCGGACCGGGCTCGAGGCCCGCGCCCTCGAGCGCCTCCCGCCAGACCCGCAGCCGCGCCTGCACGTGCTCCAGCCGCTCACTCGACCCGCAGAATCCGATCCTCCGGTGCCCGAGCGCGACGAGGTGCTCGACCACCGACGCCATCCCGCGCGCGTGCTCGGTCTCCAGCCACGGGAACGGGCACGGGGAGACGGGATGGCCGGCGACCACTGCGGGCAGCTCGATCCGGTCGAAGCGCGGATCGTCGACCTCGACGTCGCACAGCAGGAACCCGTCGACGCGGCCGGAGGCGGCGAGCCGCTCGTAGGCGTCGAGGTCGGCCTCTCCGCTCACCCGCAGGAGCAGCGCATGGTCGGTGCGCGCCAGCGTCCGCTCGACGCCGGCCAGGAAGCGCACGAAGAACGGGTCGATCTCGAGCTGCTCGAGCGGGCGCGCGAGCAGCAGGCCGATCGCCCGTGCCCGCGACTGCGCCAGCCCGCGGGCGTGCGCGCTCGGGTGATAGCCGAGCTCGGCGGCCGTGGCGAGGATCCGCTGCCGCGTCTCCTCCCCCACCCCCGGCCGGCCGTTCATCGCGAACGAGACGGCCGCGGGCGACACGCCGGCGCGCGCCGCCACGTCGTCGATCGTCGGGCGCTTGGGCGCATCCCGGCGGTTCGATCCGGGCATAGGTCGGGTATCGTAGTCACAGGGACTTAAGCGCTTTAGTTTTCGGGAGGGGATTCACCTTGCGCCTCATTCGTGCCGTCGCCGCCGGGCTCGTCGCTCGCGGCCATCATCGGACCGGCCGCCGCCCAGGCCGCGCCGCCGGAGCTGTCGATCACGGACCGGCTGCAGGACCGCCGGTACGCCGCCGCGGGAGAGCGCGCGCGCATCATCGGCTTCCAGGACGGGCGCTTCTACGCCAACGGCTGGCACATCGCCGGCGAGATGGGCGGCATCTGGAGCGAGCCGATCAAGCTCGTCGACGGCGTCTGGTTCGGCGTCGACGACCAGTGGGTCGGGCGGGCGACGAAGTTCACGAGCGGCTGGGGCTACGTGAAGTTCGACCTGCCGACGACCGAACGGCCTCCGGCTCGAGCGGACCGACTTCGCGCCCGACGGGCGTCGCGGCGCCCTGATCGGGCTGAAGCTGACCAACCCGGGCGCGGTCGGACCGCACGGTGACGGTCAAGGTCGACGCCCACTCCGAGCTGCTGGCGAGTATCCGTGGAGCTTCGGCAACACGCCGCACGCGAGCGATCAGCTGCCCGACACGGCGGCCGTCGAGGACGGCGCGCTGCGCTTCCGCGAGCAGGGCACGCTGCCGCATCCGAACGCCACGCCGCACGACTACGCGGCGTACGTGGCCTCCGACCGGCGGCCGACGGGCGCCGAGGTCGGTCCCCGGGCACCGCGGCCCGCAGGGCAGCAACGTCTGCACCGCCCAGGAGCCGCCGAGCCAGTGCGACGACGGCCCGTTCGGCAAGGGCGCCGGCGGCCAGCTGCGCTACCGGGTCACGATCGACGGCCATGACAGCGAGACGCTGTGGATCGCCGTCACCGGCTCCGACAAGGGCCCGCGGCGACGCGCGCTCCGAGCTGCGCGCCGCCCTGCGCAACCCGGCCAAGCAGCTCGCCGCCAAGATCGAGGCACGCGAGCGCGCGGGCGCGATGACGCGGCTCTCGCTGCCGGGCGACCGGCGGCTCCAGGCGGCCGTCGACTGGGGCAAGCAGAACGTGCTCGACCTCACGCGCGCCTCCGAGGACCTCCAGGTGCGCTGGCTCGACCAGGGCAACCAGTACACGGCGCCGCTCGGCACCGTGGACCACGCCCGCTGGGTCGGCGCCGGCTTCCCGGACTACCCGTGGATGTTCGCCACCGACGGCGAGTACACCGCCTTCGCGAGCGTCGCCATGGGCCAGTTCGAGGCGATCAAGGACCACCTGACCGGCCTGCGCGACGTGTCGGAGATCCTCAACGACGGCTCCGGCATCGTCACCCACGAGGTGATCTCGGAGGGCTCGAACTGGTTCGGCGACGACTCGACGAACGCCTGCACGGCGCGCTACAACTTCAACACCGACGAGACGGTCAAGTACCCGAGCGCCGTCGCCCTGATCTGGCGCTGGACGGGCGACGACCGCTTCCGTCACGAGCTGTACGACTTCTCCGTCCGCGGCATGCGGGCGGTGGTCGACCGGCTCGACACCGACGACGACGGCTGGCCCGAGGGCTCCGGCAACGTCGAGCGCGCCGGGATGGGCGCCGAGAAGCTCGACAACTCGGTCTACCTGATCCGCGGCCTCTACGACCTCGCCGACATGGCACGCGCGGAGGGCGACCGAACGACGCAGGCGTGGGCGAGCGGCCTTGCCGCGCGGCAGCACCAGCGGTTCGAGGACGCCTGGTGGTACCCGGGCTCGCCCGACGGGCCGCAGTACGCCGACTCGATCGACGACCGGCGCCCGTCGGCGGGCCGAACACGCAGGAGCAGGACAAGCACTGGATCGGCGTGACCCCGATGGAGGCCGAGCTCACCATCGGCGGCATGGCGATGCCGGGCCTGGCCACCTTCGGCCACGGCGACCAGGCGCTCGCCCTGCGCGAGACCGACTGCTACAGCGGCTCGCGCCCGTACAACCTCGGCCTCTTCCACACCGGCTGCGGTGGGGGCCCGGAAGGCCTCGGCGAGCGCACGATCTTCGGGCTCAACACCGCGATCCAGGCGGTCGGCGAGGGCAACTACGGCCGCATGGAGTCGCCAGCGGCGGTACACCGACGCCGAGGCCGAGCCGATGTTCGGGCAGCCCTACACGGGCGGCACGCCGGACGAGCAGCCGGGCTCGCTGCCGGAGATCCTGCCGTCGCCGGACTTCGACAACGGCGGCCCGAACGACGCCAACATCCAGCGCTGCTGGAGCTGCCGCGCGATGTTCGTGCAGGCCTGGGGCCACTACGGCACGGCCTGGCCGGTCGTCCACCAGCAGCTCGGCGTGCGGCCGGACATGGGCCGCGACGCGCTGGAGGTCGTGCCGCAGCTGCCGTCGAGCGCGCCGATCGCGGGCCGGGACATCCGCGTCGGCAAGGGCTCGATCGACGTGAGCGCGTCGCGTGACGGCGACCGCTACCGCACGGCGGTGGACACGGACGTGCACCTGAAGACGCTCCGCATCGGGCACACGCTGCCGCGCGACGCCGACGTCCGGTCGGTGACGCTCGACGGCAAGCGCGTCCGCTGGGACGAGCGGAGCACCAACCGCGGCCTCGAGGTCACGGTCGAGGCCGGGCGCGGCGACCACACCGTGGTGGTCGAGTCGCGCTAGGCGGGAGCACGATGGGACGGCCGCGGCGGGCGGCCGTCCCATTCGTTCTCGAGCGCCCAGCGGGCGCCGACGGTCCAGGCCTGGACGCGGTTGGAGAGGGCGACCGGCTCGACCTCGCCGTCCAGGTCGACGGCGTACAGCTCGGGGGAGCGACCCAGGCGGTCGAGCGCGGCCAGCACTCCGGTGCGGACGCGCTCGGCCTCCTCGGTCCGCCCGGCGGAGCGCAGGCCGCCCCAGCCGAGCCAGGAGTCGAACGGCCAGACCGAGCCGCGGTGGTAGGCGTGCGGCTCGAACACCGGCGACTCGCTCGACAGCGTCCGTAGGCCGTACCGCGTGAGGATGTCGGGCCGGCACAGCCGCTCCGCGGCGAGCTCGCGCGCGTCGTCGTCGAGCGCGCCGGCCCACAGCAGCCAGCCGAGCTGCGAGCCCGCGCCCTCGACCACGCGGTCGCCGGCCTCGACCGCCATCGCGTCCGGCACCAGAGGTGACAGCCGCTCGCGCAGCGCGCCGGCGCGGTCGTCCTCGCCGAGCGCCCGCAGCGCGGCGTAGGCCACGGCCTGCGAGTCGAGGTCGGCGAGCGGCGGCTCGGGCGCGCTGCCGTCCGGCCGCAGGATCCCGCCGCCGTACGAGGCGGTCGGGTCCACGGTGTCGCGCCAGCCCTGCTGGCTCAGAGCGCCCCACTCGCCCGGCGCGTGGCGGACGAGCCCGCCGCCTCGGTCGAGCGCCCCGGTCAGCCACCGCCCCGCGGCCCGCGCGGCGTCATCGAGGCCGCCGGCGGCGCTGGCCAGCACGATGTACCACGAGCTCGCGTCGGCGGTGCCGTAGTAGGCGAAGCCGCCCTCGTCGGGCCAGCCCGCGTCGAGGAACTCGCGCGGGGTCGCCTCGCGGAACTCGTGGCCGATCTTGCCGGGCTGCTCCAGCGTGCCCGGATGCTCGCGGGCGCCCTGCCGGTCGGCGAGAGCGCGCAGCGTCGCGCGCGCGACGTCCGGCCGCTCCGGCAGCAGCTGGAGCGCGGTGATCAGCGAGTCGCGGCCGAACAGCGCGTGGAAGCGCCCGGGGTCGCCCTCCTCGACCGGCGGCGTCGACGCGTACGGCCAGCCCTCCTCCGACAGCAGCTCGTCGATCATCCGAGCCTCGCGATCACGGCCTCGTGCGGCCCGAGGCCGTCGCCGGCGCGGTCCGGGTCGCTCGACACGAGCAGCTCGCCCTTCAGCTCGAGCGGCCGCGGCTCGCCGGCGAAGTTGACCGCGACGAGCAGCTCCTCGCCGCGCACCCAGGCGAGCACGTCCGGCCCCGCCCCGAGCCTGCGCTGCGTGCCGCCCTGGAGCGCGGGCAGCTCGCGCCGCAGCGCGGCCAGCCGGCGGAACAGCGACAGCGACGAGCGCGGGTCGCCGGCCTGCTCGCGTGCGTTCAGAGCGTCGTCGACGGGCAGCCACGGCTCGCCCTCGGTGAACCCGGCGCCCGGCCCCGGCTCCCACGGGATCGGCGTGCGCTCGGGGTCGCGGCCGTCGACGTCGACGACACGGTCGGGCGGGATCTCCGAGTCGGGCAGCCCGAGCTCCTGGCCCTGGTAGATGAACGGCGTGCCGCGCAGCCCGTACAGCATCACCGCCGCGGCGCGCGCCGGGCCGGGGCCGAAGCGCGACGCCAGCCGCGGCTTGTCGTGGTTCTCGAGGAACCACGCCGGCCATGCCGTCCGGTCGGCCAGCGCCTCGAAGTCGTCGATCGAGGTGCCGAACGCGTCGGCGTCCCAGGGCAGGTCGACGAACACGAAGTTGTGGGCGAGGTGGAGCTGGTCGCCCGACTCGAGGTAGCCGACGATGCGGTGCAGGTCCTGGAGCGCGACCTCGCCCACCACCATCCGGTCGTCGTACTCGTCGACCACGCGGCGGATCCCGCGCAGGCGCTCGTGGATCGTCTCCCAGTCCTCGTCGTGGCGGCGCGGCGCGCCGACGTGGTCGCGCAGCAACGGGTCCTTGGCGATCTTGTGGATGGCGTCGAGCCGCAGCCCGTCGACCCCGCGGTCCATCCAGAAGCGGATCACGTCGTGCATCGCGGCCTCGACCTCGGGGTTGCCCCAGTCGAGGTCCGGCTGCTCGCGCATGAACGAGTGCAGGTACGACTGGCCGGTCGCCTCGTCGTATGTCCACGCCGGCCCCACCGCCTTGAACTGCGAGGTCCAGTCGTTCGTCTGGTCGCGCCAGACGTACCAGCCGCGCTTCGGGTCCTCGCGCGAGCTGCGCGAGGCCTGGAACCACGGGTGCTGATCGGAGGTGTGGTTGGGGACCCAGTCGATGATTACGCGAATACCGCGGGCGTGTGCTCGGCTCACGCAGTTCGTCGAAGTCGTCGAGCGTGCCGAAGATCGGGTCGACGTCGCGGTAGTCGCTGACGTCGTAGCCGAAGTCGGCCATCGGCGAGCGGAAGAACGGCGACAGCCAGATCGCCTCGACGGCCAGCGCCTCCAGGTGGTCGAGGCGCGAGGCGATCCCGCGCAGGTCGCCGACGCCGTCGCCGTTCGAGTCGGCGAACGAGCGCGGGTAGATCTGGTAGATCGCGCCGCGCTGCCACCAGGCGAGCTCAGCCATCGACGACCACGCCCTCCCACGGCGCCAGCCGGCCGTCGAACGACTCCCGCGCGCGGTCCGTGCCCACGAGGACCGCGCCCCGCACGTCGACCGTGACCGGCGAGTCCGACAGGTTGAGCGCCACCACGGTGCCCTCACCGCGGCGGTAGACCCACGCCGGCCCCGTCCACGGTCTCGTAGCCGCCCTCGCGCAGGTCGGCGCGCTCGCGCCGCAGCGCGATCAGGTCGCGCACGAGGTGCAGCGTCGAGCCCGGGTCCTCGCGCTGGGCCGCCACGCTGCGGTCGTCGGCGAACGGCAGCCACGGCTCGGCGCCGTTCGTGAAGCCCGCGCCCGGCCCGCCGTCCCACTGCATCGGCGTGCGGCACTGGTCGCGGTTGCGGCTCGGGTCGCCGGTGCGGTGCGGCACCGGGTCGAGCGCCTTCGCCGGGTCCAGCACCGCGTCGGGCAGCGCGAGCTCGTCGCCGTAGTAGAGGAACGGCGTCCCGCGCAGGGTGAGCAGCATCAGCAGCGCCGCGCGCGCCTTCGCCTCGTCGCCGCCGGCCCAGCGGGTCGCGAGCCGGCCGGCGTCGTGGTTGGAGCCCGTCCACACCGGCCACGCGCCGGCCGGCAGCTTCTCCTCCATCGCCTCGACGATCGAGCGCAGCCGGCCGGCCTCGAGGTCCGAGTGCACGAACAGGAAGTTGAAGGCCAGGTGCAGCTGGTCCTCGCCGCTGCCGTAGTAGGGGATCAGCTGCTCGAGCTCGAGCACGTAGGTCTCCCCCACGAGGATCCGGTCCGGGTCAGAAACCTGCCGCCAGCGCTTGAGCACGTCGTGCACCTCGGGCCGGTTCATCGAGAACACCTGGCGGGTGCCGCGCTCGCGCACCTTCGGATGGTCGTCCGGCGTGGCCGCCGGGTCGTCGCGCAGGTCGCGGTCCTTGACGATCGCGTGGCAGACGTCGATCCGGAAGCCGGCGATCCCGCGCTCGTACCAGAAGCGCAGCACGTCGTCGAACGCCTCGCGCACGTCCTCGTTCCACCAGTTGAGGTCGGGCTGGGTGGGCAGGAAGTTGTTCAGGTAGTACTGGCCCGAGGCCTCGTCGAGCGTCCACGCCGAGCCGCCGAAGTTCGACAGCCAGTTGTTGGGCTCGTCCGTCCAGACGTAGAAGTCGCGGTGGCGGCCGCCCGCGAGCGCGTCCTGGAACCACGGGTGGCGGTCGCTGGTGTGGTTGGGGACGAGGTCGAGCAGCACGCGGATCCCGCGCCGGCCGGCCTCGGCGACCAGCGCGTCGAGGTCCTCGAGCGTGCCGAGGTCCGGGTGCACGGCGCAGTAGTCGGCGACGTCGTAGCCCCAGTCGTCGTTCGGCGAGGGCATCGTCGGGTTGAGCCAGATGCCGTCCACGCCGAGCCACTCGAGGTGGTCCAGCCGGCCGGCGATCCCGCGCAGGTCACCGATCCCGTCGCCGTTCGAGTCCGCGAACGAGCGCGGGTAGATCTGGTACAGGACACCGTTCCGCCACCAAGACATGGCGGCGCAGCATACGAACCTCGCGGCGCGTCCGGCGGTTGACGACCGGACCTGGTACTGATTCCATGGAAGCGGTTCCACGGGAGAGGAGAGGCGAGGGTTGGCGACCATCACCCAGGTCGCACGGCATGCCGGGGTCGGAGTCGCGACGGTGTCGCGGGTCCTCAACGGCTCTCCGGCGGTCCGCGAGCAGACGCGCCAGCGGGTGCTCGAAGCGATCGCCGAGCTGGGCTATGCGCCCAACCTGGCGGCCAGGGCCCTGTCGACCGGCCGTACGCTGTCGGTCGGCGTGGTGGCGCCGTTCTTCACCCGGCCCTCGGTGATCGAGCGGCTCCGCGGCATCTCGCACGTCCTCGCGGGCTCCGGCTACCGCATGGTGCTGTTCGACGTCGAGCGCCCGGGGCAGGACTCCGAGTCGTTCCGGACCCTGCCCGGCGGCCTCGACGGCCTGCTCTCCATCTCCCTGTGCCCGCCGGACGCCGACCTCGACCGCTTCGCCGCGGCCGAGATGCCGGTGGTGCTCGTGGACTACCCCCACGCGCACCTTCCGTCGGTGCACACCGATGACGTCGCGGGCGGCCGCCTCGCCACCGAGCACCTGCTCGGGCTGGGCCATGAGCGGATCGCCTTCCTCGGCGACTTCGAGCACAACTACCACGGCTTCACATCGAGCGCGATGCGGCGCGTCGGCTATCAGGAGGCGCTCTCCGCGGCCGGGCTCGAGGTGGCGCTGGAGCTCGTGCGGCGAGCCTCGCACGGGCGCGAGCCGGCCGCGGGCCTGACCCGCGAGCTGCTCGACCTCGACAACCCGCCGACGGCGATCTTCGCGGCCTCCGACACGCAGGCGATGGGCGTGCTCGCGGCGGCCGACGTGCTCGGCGTCGGCGTGCCGGACGACCTCGCCGTAGTCGGCTACGACGACATCGAGATCGCCCGCTATGCGGGCCTGACCACGATCGCGCAGCCACTCGAGGAGAGCGGCGCGATCGGGGCGCACCTCCTGCTGGCCGCCCTCGACGGCGGGGGCTGCTCCGGACGGCAGTTGCCCGTCCGGCTGGTGGTCCGCACCACGACCGCCGGCGGCACGGATCGCCGCCGGGAAGCACACATGGACGGCAAGAGGGTACGTTCCTGACCACACCCACGGACAGAGGGGGAGCTCGTGTCCAAGAGATTTATGTACCTGCTGTGCATGGCGCTCGCCTGCGCGGTCTTCGTCGCCGCCTGCGGCGATGACGAGGACGGAGGCGGCGGCGGCACGTCAGATGAGACCGGCGCCACAGAGGGCGCCAAGGTCATCGACCCGGCGTCGATGGACAACGCGTCGGGTGACGTGACGGTCTGCATGGGCAAGGACACCGGCGGCGATGTCACGACCGCCGTGAAGGAGTTCAACGCCCAGAACAACGGCGTCACCGTCAACCTGCTCGAGTTCTCGACCTCCGCGGACGAGCAGCGCACGCAGTTCGTCCAGCGCCAGGAGGCCAAGTCAGGCGAGTGCGACGTGTTCTCGTCCGACGTGATCTGGACGGCGGAGTTCGCCTCCCAGAAGTGGCTGATGGACCTATCGCCGTACGTCGAGACCCGCAAGGGCGAGCTGATCGAGGCGACGCTCGAGACCGTCACCTACGACGGCAAGATGTGGGGCATGCCGCAGCAGACCGACGCGGCGTTCCTGTACTACCGCACCGACCAGGTCGACGAGGTTCCCGCCACCTGGCAGGACGTCTACAAGGTCGCCGCCGAGAACGACGGCATCGTCTATCAGGGCGCGCCGTACGAGGGCCTGACGTGCGACTACCTCGAGATCGCGTTCGCCGCAGGCGGCGAGGTGCTGTCGGAGGACGGCAAGACCGCGATGATCGACTCGCCCGAGAACGTGGCCGCACTGCAGTTCATGGTCGACGGCGTCAAGGACGGCACCGCCGCCAACGGCGTCACGACGTACATGGAGGAGGAGTCCCGGCGCTACTTCGAGTCGGGCAAGGCCACCTTCATGCGCAACTGGCCGTACGCCTACGCCCTCGGCAACGCCGATGAGTCGAAGGTCAAGGGCAAGTTCGACGTGGCCCCGTTCCCGGCGTTCGCGGACGGCGGCACGGCCGGCATCCTCGGAGGCCACAACCAGGTCATCTCCGTGTACTCGGAGAACCCGGGTGGCGCCCTGAAGTGGATCGACTACGTGACGGGCCCGGAGAACCAGAAGGCCCAGATGCTCTCGGCGTCGCAGTCGTCGACGCTGACGGCGACGTACGACGACCCGGAGGTCCAGAAGAAGTACGCGTTCGCCGAGCAGCTGAGGGACGCCATCAGCCAGGCCAAGGCACGTCCGGTCTCGCCGGTGTACCCGCAGATCTCGCAGGCGATCTACAAGAACGTCAATGAGGCGCTCGCCGGGCGAGTCTCGCCGGAGGACGCCCTGAAGAACGCCCAGACGCAGATGCAGGCGGCGTTGGAGACGTTCTGATCAGTCATGGCTGAGGCCGCCTCAGTAACGGCCGGCACGCAGCGGCGGCGCTCCCGGGGTGTCCCGGAGCGCCGCTTGGCGTGGCTGATGACAGCGCCATCGATCGTGCTGATCGCGTTGGTGGCGGTGTACCCGATCATCTATGCGATCTGGCTGTCGATGCACGAGTACAGCCTGATCCAGGCCGGGGTGTCCCGCTGGGCCTCCCCGGCAGGGCTGGGCAACTACATCGACGCGTTCCAGACCCCCGAGTTCGTCGACTCGATCGTCATCACGTTCGTCTACACGATCTCGTCGGTGTTCCTCGAGACCGTGCTCGGCCTCGTGATGGCGCTGATCATGGCCACGGCCTTCAAGGGCCAGGGCCTGCTCCGCACGACGGTCCTCGTCCCGTGGGCCGTACTCACCGTGGTCACGGCGATCATGTGGAAGTCGATGGTGGACCCGAACCTCGGGCTCGTGAACTCGATCCTCGGCACCAATACCGTGTGGCTCGGGGAGGAGCCGCAAGCGCTGATCGTGATGATCCTCGCCGACACGTGGAAGACGGCGCCGTTCATGGCGCTGCTGCTGCTCGCCGGCCTGCAGGTCATCCCGTCGGAGATCTACGAGGCAGCGAAGGTCGACGGCGCCACGGCATGGCAGCGGTTCCGGCGGATCACGCTGCCGTTGCTGATGCCCGCCCTGCTCGTCGCGCTGATCTTCCGCACGCTTGATGCGCTCAGGGCGTTCGACCTGCCGAAGGTGCTGACCAACGGCGCCAACGGCACCACGACCATGTCGCTGATCGCACAGCGAACATTCCAGGAGAACCGCCTCTACGGTGAGGGAGCGGCGTACTCGATCATCACCTTCATCATCGTGATGATCGTGTCGTTCCTGTACATCCGCTTCGTGGGCGGCAACATCCGCGGCCTGACTGAGGACCGGTAGCCATGGAAGCCGCAACCGCAGCGGGCGTCGAAGCTCGCGAAGCAGCCGCCGTCAAGAAGAAGAAGGGGCCGAAGGCGCCAGGGCCGCCGTGGTGGATCTACGTCGCCGTGGCGGGAGTCGTGATCTTCTGCCTGTTCCCGTTCTACTGGCTGGTGAACATCTCGCTCAAGACGGGCTCGGACCTGTCCTCGGTGGACCTAATCCCGCCCAATCCGACGCTCGACAACTACCAGTCGATCTTCCAGAACGACGACTTCACGCGGGCGCTGCTCAACAGCGCCATCGTGAGCCTCTCGGTGACGTTCCTGGCCATCATGGTGGGCGCGTTCTGCGCGTACGCGCTGGCGCGCCTGAAGATGAACTACAAGTTCATCTTGCTCGGCATCGTGCTCTCGATCTCGACGTTCCCGCAGATCGCGATCGCCGCGCCGCTGTTCCGCCTGTGGACGAATATGCCGTTCGGGCTGCCCCAGCTCTACAACACGATCCCGGGCCTCGTGATCCCGTACCTCACGTTCGCGCTCCCGCTGTCCATCTACATCCTGGTGTCGTTCTTCCGCGAGATCCCGAGGGACCTCGAGGAGGCGGCCCTGGTCGACGGGGCGACGAACTTCGAGGCGTTCCGGAAGGTGATCGTCCCGCTGGCCGCCCCCGGCCTGGCGACGACGGCCATCCTCGCGTTCATCGCGGCCTGGAACGAGTTCCTGCTGGCCAGCACGCTGACCTCCTCCGTGGAGGCGCGCACCACGCCGGTGGCGATCTCGCAGTTCACCGGGTCCTCGCAGTTCGAGATCCCGCTCGGAACGCAGTCGGCCGCATCGGTGGTGATCACGATCCCGCTGGTGCTGCTCGTGCTGCTGTTCCAGAAGCGCATCGTGGCGGGCCTGACCGCAGGCGCCGTCAAGGGCTAGTTGGTGCTCCGGCTGCCGTCGCCGTCCCTCGCGGCGGCGGCAGCCCGGCGCTGAACGCGAACTCGCCGGGCTCGACGGTCCAGCCGCCGTCCCAGTGCGCCAGCGCTCGCGGCGCGATCGTGACGTCGACCGTCACCTCCTCGCCGGGCTCGGCCTCGACGATCTCGAAGCCGGCCAGCCAGCGCGGCGGGCGCTCGACGGCGCTGCCTGGCTTCGACGCGTAGACCTGCACTACCTCACGGCCGCGGCGATCGCCGGTGTTGCGCAGGCGGACCGTGACGTGGGTCGCGGCCGGCTCGACGGCCAGGTACTCCCAGGTCGTGTAGCCGAGGCCGTGACCGAATGGGAACAATGGCTCGCGGCCGTCGCGCTCGTAGGCGCGGTAGCCGACGAACATGCCCTCGTCGTAGCGCAGGACGCCGTCCTGCGGCGAGGTCGACGGCAGGCCCTCCTCGGTCTTCGGCCACGTGGTGGGCAGCCGGCCGCCGGGCTCGACGGCGCCGGTGAGGACGTCGGCGAGCGCGTTGCCGAACTCCTGGCCCGGGAACCAGGCGAGCAGGATCGCGGCCACGTCGTCCGCCCACGGGAGCAGAACGGGGGCGCCGGCGTTGACGATGATGACGGTGCGCGGGTTCGCGGCGGCCACGCGGGCAACCAGCTCGTCCTGCCGGCCGGGCAGGGCGAGCGAGTCGCGGTCGACGCCCTCGCACTCGACCTCCTCGTTGGTGCCGACGACCACGACGGCCACGTCCGCCTCGGCGGCGAGCCGGACGGCGCGCTCGAGCTCGGCCTCCTCGTCGCCGAACGGCGGCTCGACGTTCAGGTGGACGGCGGCCATCGGGAGGTCGGGCTCGGGCTCGAAGCGCAGGCGCAGCTCGCGGTCCCCGTCGAGCGTCACCGGCACGCCGTACTGCGGCGGGCGCAGGACGGCCTCGCCGAGGTCGCCGCCGACCGACAGCTCGACGCGCCGGTCGAACAGCTCCTCGCCGTCGAGCGTGAGGCGGTGGCGGCCGACGCCGGTGACGCCGACGACGTGCTCGCCGGGGGTCGCGCGGCGACAGCGTGGCGCACAGCTCGACCGCGGCGGTGCCCGGCGGCAGCGTGCCGAGCCACGTGAAGGCGGCGCCGTGCCGGTGCTCGGCGCCCAGCTCGCGATCCGCCGGCGTCGAGGAAGCGCACGTGCACGCCGCCGGGCAGCAGCTCCGGCGTGGCCGGCCGGGATCCGGGTGTGGGCGCGCACGCCGGGCGCGTGCGTGACCTCGAGCCCGGCCGCTCGCAGGCCCTCGAGCGGGGAGACCGTGTAGGGCGGGAAGACCGTCGCGCTGCCGCCGCCGAGCGTGCGCGCCACGGCCGCGCTCGGGCCCAGCACGGCGAGCCGGCGGCCGCTTCGAGCGGCAGCACGCCGTCGTTGCGGGCCAGCACGAAGCCGGCGGCGGCGGTCGCGCGCAGCTCGGCCGCGATCTCCTCGTCGCTCCACGGCCGGGCCGGCCGGCGGCTCGACGCCCGCGAGCGCGCCGACGCGCGCGGCCAGCCGCAGCAGGCGCAGCACCTTGGCGTCGATCGCCTCCTCGCTCACCGCGGCCGTCGCGCACCGCGTCGACGAGCGCGTCGCCCCACGGGCCCGTCCGGGCCGGGCATGGCGAGGTCGAGCGCCGCGTTGCCGGCGGCCTCGGTGCTGCGCGCCGCCGTCCAGTCCGACATCACGAGCCCGTCCCAGCCCCACTCGTCGTGCAGGATCTGCTGGAGCATCGGCGACTCGGTCATCGTCGGGCCGTTGACCGCGTTGTAGGCGGCCATCACCGTCCACGCGCCGGCGTCTCTGGACGATCGCCTCGAACGGCGCCAGGTAGAGCTCGCGCAGCGCCCGCTCGGGGACGCGCGCCTCGAGCGAGAAGCGCTCGGTCTCGGAGTCGTTGGCCACGAAGTGCTTGACCGTGGCGGCGACGCCCTCGGCCTGGAGGCCGCGCACGTAGGCCGCCCCGATCCGGCCGGTCAGCAGCGGGTCCTCGCTGAACGACTCGAAGTGGCGGCCGCCGTACGGCGTGCGGTGGAGGTTGACCATCGGCGCCAGCACGACGTCGACGCCCTTGCGGCGCGCCTCGGCGGCCAGCAGCCGGCCGAGCCGCTCGATCCGCTGCTCGTCCCAGGTCGCCGCCAGCAGCGTCGGCGACGGCACGTTGGCCGACGGCTCGCGCTCGTCCCAGCGCTCGCCGCGCACGCCGGCCGGGCCGTCCGACGTCACGAGCCGCCGCAGGCCGATCGCCGGCTCGTCGTGCAGCGCCCAGAAGTCCGCGCCCGTCAGCAGCCGCACCTTCCGCTCCAGGCTCAGCTTCCCCACCCGCTCATCGAGACTCTCACGGGCGTATTCTCGCGGTATGTCGACGGCGCTCGCGCCGCCCTGCTCGCGCTCGCCGGGATCCTGGCGGTGGTCGGCGTCTCGTGGGTCTTCTACCTCGTCGGCCGCGCCGAGGACCGCGACCGCGCCGAGGCGATGCGCAGGCCGCGCCGCCGCCGGAGCCGAAGGCGCGACGAGCACCCGGAGCGCAACGGGCGGCTGGCGCGTGAGCGGCGGCGTCCGCTGCCGCCGCGGCGGCCCTCGCGAGTCACCGGTAGAAGTCGCGGACCCAGCGGTGCCTCTTCAAGGCCGCCACCTGCTCCTCCGGCAGCCCCGCCCGTCCCCGACCGCGGCGTTGCGCTCGACGTTGCGCACCGAGCGCATGCCGGGGATCGCGGACGACACCGCCGGATGGCGAGAGGATGTAGCGGAGCGCGACCTCGGCGAGCTGCTCGCGCTCGATCCCGAGCTCGTCGAGGATCGCCTGCACGCGCTCGTCGACCTGCTGCTTGCGGTCGCCGCGGAAGTAGCGGTTGCGGAAGTCGCCCTCCGGGAACTCGGTGTCGGGCCCGATCGCGCCGGTCAGCGAGCCCTCGTCGAACGGCACGCGCGCGAGGACGCCGATGCCGTGCTCGAGGCAGGCGTCGAAGCAGCTCGTCCTCCGGCGACTGGTCGAAGATGTTGTAGATCACCTGCACGGTGTCGACGGCGCCGCTCTCGATCAGCTCGATCGCGTTCGACGGCTGGTGGTCGTTGATCGAGACGCCGAAGGCGCGGATCTTGCCCTCGGCTTCGAGGCCTCGATCGCCTCGAGCCAGGTCCCGCGGCCGACCCACTCGTCCGACCACACGTGGAACTGCTGGACGTCGATCGTCTCGAGCCCGAGGTTGCTCAGGCTGCGCTCGGTGCACTCGCGGACGTAGTCGGCCGGGAACGCCTCGTCGGGGTCCATCCCGTCCGGCGCCGGCCAGCGTCATGTTCTTGGGCGGGATCTTGGTCGCGACCACGATCTCGCTCGGCGCGCTCGCGCACCACCTGGCCGACGAGCTGCTCGCTGTGCCCGTCGCCGTAGCCGAGCGCGGTGTCGATCAGGTTCGACGCCGAGGTCGATCGCGCGGTTGAGCGCGCGCAGCGACTCGTCGTCCTCGGCGCCGAGCCACATCGTCTCGCCGATGCCCCAGGCGCCGTAGCCGATCTCCGAGACCTCGAGGCCGGTGCGGCCGAGCTTGCGGTGGTTCACAGGCCGAGCTCCTTCGCGTACTCGCGCCGGTAGTCGCGGCGGGCGCTGAGCACCTTGCCGACGTACTCGCGCGTCTCCGGGAACGGGATGTGGTCGGCGACGCGGAAGCGCTCGCCGCGGTCGGCCGCGTCGCGCCACCACTCGTCGACCTTGCCCTCGCCGGCGTTGTAGGCGGCGAGCGCGAGGATCGTGTTGCCGTGGTAGTGCTCGAGCAGGTAGCGCAGGTACCACGAGCCGTAGGCGATGTTGATCTGCGGCGTCGCCAGGTCGCCCTGCTCGAACTCGGTGCCGCCGGACTTGCGGGCGATGTAGTCGGCGGTCGACGGCATGATCTGCATCAGGCCCTTGGCGCCGGCGTGCGAGGTCTGGTCGCGGAAGCGCGACTCGACGTAGATGACGCCCGCGATCAGCGACGGGTCGAGGTTCTTGTCCTCCGCCTGCTGGCGGATGATGTCGTCGTGGCGGAGCGGGAGGCTGATCTCCTGGACGGCCTTGTCGGCCCACGGCGACAGGATCGCCATGACGACCGCGGTGGCGGCCACGACGAAGCCGAGCAGCAGCAGCGCGCCGGCGCAGGACGTGCGGTCCGGCGCGAGCGGCGGCGCGGGCGGGGTCGGGCCTGGGCGTGGGCGCTCACGACTTCAGCTTCGCAAGAACGGAGGACAGCTCCTGCTCCAGCTCCTCCAGCGATCCGGAGTTGTGCACCGACGTAGGTCGCTCGCTGCGCCTTCTCGTGCTGCGGGAGCTGGCGGGCGGTCCGCTCGTCGACCGCCTCGTGGCCGCGGGCCGCGGCCCGCTCGGCGCGGACGGCGTCGTCGGCGATGACGGCGATCGTCGCGTCGTAGGCGGCGTCGCTGCCCGCCTCGAACAGCAGCGGCACCTCGACGACGAGCGCGGGCGGCGGCGGGCTCGCGCATGGACTCGATCGCGCGCCATTCCGCGATCCGCTCGCCGACCTTCGGCCACAGCAGCCCCTCGAGCCACGCGCGCTCGTCGTCGTCGGCGAACGCGCGCCGGGCGACGGCGGGGCGGTCGACCACGCCGCCGGGCGCGACCTCGTCGCCCCAGCGGTCGACGACGGCGGCGCGCACCTCGGGGTCGCGGTAGAGCTCGTGCACCACGGCGTCGGCGGACAGCGTGGCCGCGCCCAGGCGGTCGAGCGCCGCCAGGGCCTCCGACTTGCCGGCGCCGATGCCGCCGGTCAGACCGACGAACGGCGGCGCGCTCAGGCTCTGCTCGGGGCTCCTCGGACTCGGCCTCGGGCTCCGGCTCGGCCTCGGCCTCGGGCTCCTCGGCGGGCGCCTCGGCCTCGGCCTCCTCGGCGGGCGCCTCCTCGACCTCCGGGCCTCCGCGGCGGCGCGGCCTCCTGACCGCGCCTCGGCCTCGGCCTCGGGCGGCCTCCTCGGCCGGCGCGTCGGCCTCGGCCTCGGCGGCCGCCTCGACCTCGGCCTCAGCGTCGGCCTCGGCCTCGACGGCTCGTCGGCGACCTCGGCCCTGCGCCGCGAACACGTCCTCGGACAGGCCGAGCTCGGGCACGTTCTCGAGGTCGGCGTCGGCGAGCGGGCGGCGCGGGAGCACCTGGCCCTCGACGCGCTTGATCGACAGCGACAGGCGGCGGCGCTCGGAGTCGATCTCGAGGATCTTGACCTTCACCTCGTCGCCCGGCTGGACGATCTCGCGCGGGTTCTCGACGTGCTGCTGGGCCAGCTCGGAGATGTGCACGAGGCCCTCGACGCCCTCCAGGATCTCCACGAACGCGCCGAACGCGACGACCTTGGTGACCGTGCCCTCGAGCTCGTCGCCGACGTTGTAGGTGTCGACCACGCGCTGCCACGGATCCTCCTGGGTCTGCTTGAGGCCCAGGGAGATGCGCTGGCGGTCGCGGTCGATGTCGAGCACCTTGACCTGCACGGTGTCGCCGATCGAGAGGATCTCGCTCGGGTGGTTGACGTGCGACCACGAGAGCTCGGAGATGTGGATCAGGCCGTCGATGCCGTCGAGGTCGACGAACGCGCCGAAGTCGACGATGTTGGAGATCTGGCCCTCGATGATCAGGCCCGGCTGGAGGCGCTCCAGGATCGCCTGGCGCTGCTCCTTGCGCTCCTCCTCGAGCACCGCGCGGCGGCTGAGCACCACGTTGTTGCGCGAGCGGTTGAGCTCGATCACCTTGCACTGGATGTTCTGGCCCAGGTACTCGTCGAGGTTCGGCACGCGCCGGATGTCGACGAGCGAGGCGGGCAGGAAGCCGCGCACGCCGAGGTCGATGATCAGGCCGCCCTTGACGACCTCGATCACGGCGCCGATGACCGGCTCGCCGGACTCGGCGGCGGCCTCGATGCGGCGCCAGGCGCGCTCGAAGCGGGCGCGCTTCTTGGACAGGATCAGCCGGCCGTCCTGGTCCTCCTTGGTGAGGACCAGCGCGTCGACCTCCTCGCCGAGCTCGACCTCCTCCGAGGTGTCGACCGACTTGCGGATCGACAGCTCGCCGGAGGGGATGACGCCCTCGCTCTTGTAGCCGATGTCGACGAGGACCTCGTCCTTGTCGATCCGGACCACCTTGCCGGTGACGACGTCGCCCTCCTCGAAGGGGACGATCGTGGCGTCGTAGTTGGGGACGATCTGGCCGTCGATCTCGAGCAGCATCCCGTCGGTGCCCTCGACGACCTTGGCGTCGGTCTCGGTGTCGGTGGGAGGGGTCATTGTGGCTTCCATTAGCGGCCAGATACTGTAGCGATCTTCACCGTATGCCCGTCCGTGCAACGAAGCGCGGCGCCGAGCGCACGCGCTTCGCCTCGGACGCCGCCACCGACGTCCTGATCTGCGGCGCCTCCTTCGCCGGGCTGGCGGTCGCGCGCGAGCTGACGCGCGAGCGGCGCGCGCGTGCTCGTGCTGGACCGCTACGAGATCGGCGAGCGGCAGACCTCCGCGTGCGCCGCGCCGACCGAGTGGCTGCACAACCTGGGGCTCGACTGAATCGATCCGCCAGACGTTCGGATCGCTGCTCGTCCACACGCCCGCGACGGACCGCCCGCTGGCCGCTGCCGTGGACGTTCTCGACCTTCGACTACCGGACGCTGTGCGGCCTGCTGTGGGACCAGAGCGGCGACGCGGCGTTCGAGACCGCCAAGGTGGACGGCCGGACCGGCAACGTCGTGCACACCGACCGCGGCGACGTGCGCGCGCGCGTGATCGTCGACGCGCTCGGCTGGCGGCGGGTGCTCGGCGCCGGCGCGAACGTGCAGCCGCCGGACGCCCCGCTCTCGCGCGGGCTGGAGGTGCATCCGCACGGGCGCGGCGCCGACCTCGAGCTGTGGCTCGACCGCCGCTACATCTCGCCGGGCTACGGCTGGTCGTTCCCGGCGCGCGACGAGCTGCGGATCGGCGTCGGCTCGTTCGACCCGCGGCTGCACGTCAAGGACCCGACGCTGCCGCTGGCCGACGACGTGTCGGCCGACGCGGTGCGCTTCCAGGGCAACTGGATCCCGCACCGGCTGCGGCCGGCGACCGAGGACGGCGTGTTCTTCGTCGGCGACTCGGCCGGCCACTGCCTGCCGATGACCGCCGAGGGCATCCGGACGGCGCTGTACTTCGGCGTCGCCTGCGGGCGCGAGCTGCGCGCGGTGCTCGACGGCCGCCAGGACCTGGCGGCCGCGCTGCGGCGGTACCACGAGTTCTCGGCGTCGCACCGGCTGCCGTTCGAGTGCATGTACGCGGCACAGCAGTCCGTCCGGCGCCTGCACGGGGCGCCGATGAACGGGCTCGTGCGCGCTGTTCGGGCGCCGCGCGCGTGGCGCACTGGGCGTTCCGGCACTACCTCGACATCGCGCCGCCCTCGGCGGCGCTGCCGGCGCCGGCGTGGCGCGGGCCGGTCGCCGCGGCGGCCTGACCTGCGGCGAGAATGCGGCATTTCGGAGCGCGTCGTGCTCGCGGGCCGAGTGACCGCTTGTCGGCCTCGACGACAAACCCGTAGGCGGCGATGCTCCGTCCGGGGGGGAAAACGGGCCACCGCCGCGGCGGCCGATCCCGCCTCCCTACAGCCGCAGTTCGACGCTCGCCGCGCGCTACCAGTCCCCGCCGCCCTCGCCGACCGACCAGCACGCCGGTACGGCTCCTCCTCGCGCCGGATCAGGTCCGGGTTGACGCCCCGCGTGCGCGGCGAGCGCGACCGTAAGGCTCTGCAGCGCCGCGGCGCCGGCCAAGCAGGCGCGCGACCGAGCCCGGCACGCCCTCGGGCGGCAGCAGCGTCAACACCGGCATGCCGATCGCGGCGACCGCGGCGGCGGCCAGCGCGGCGCGGCGCTCGATCCGGTCGCGCCGGGGTCGCTCTCGACCAGCACGACCGCCGTGCGGGCGTCCTCGCCGGCCAGATGCCCGTGCAGCAGCGACTCGAGCTGAAGCGCGGCGGTCGGGACCCGCGCGCCCTCGGCGAGCTTGAGGGCCAGCTCGCGGGCGGTGATGAGGTCGAGGCCGAACCCTGCGCACAGCACGCGCTCGGCGCCCGTGAGGCCGCCGCGGCCGGCGGGCGCGTCGATCGCGCTCGAGGAGCGCCTCCGCCGCGGTCGGCGTCGACCCCTCGCCGCCGAGCTCGCGCGCCAGCGCCGCGCCGACCGGGATCGACGACGTGTAGGCCACCGTGTGGCACCACGAGTCGTCGTGCACCGGGGTGAAGAGCATGTGCTGCGCCGGGCCGGAGGCCGAGCCGCCCGGCCGGTTCGTGACCAGCGCGGTCATGGCGCCGTTCGCCGCCGCCGCCTCGAGCGCAAGGGTGGTCGCGCGCGTGCCGCCATCGTGCGAGATGCCGATGCAGACGCCGCCGCGCTGCGGCCGCTCGGCGGCGTCGAGCGACTGCGCGGGCCATCGACCGCGGCGGCCAGCCTCGCCGCCCAGCGCCTCGTCGAGCAGCGCCGCGATCGCCATCGCGCCGTGCTCGGACGTCCCGCAGCCCGACGACCGTCACGGCCGCTCGCCGCCGCCGATCGCGGCGGCCAGGTCGGCGAGGCCGTCGGGCGGCGTCGTCGAGCAGCTGCCGCGCCGCGCCGGCTGCGCGGCGACCATCTCCTCGGTCACCCACGGCGGCCCCGAGCGCAGCTCGGGGAACGCGTCCGTGTGCCAGGCCGGCAGCTCGAGACCCGATCGAGGCCCGCGCGGAAGCCCTCGGCGATCTGGTCGAGGTGCTCCTGCTCGACGACCAGCGGCGGCGAGACCGCGAGCGAGCCGAGCAGCGGCCGCACGAGCACACCGGCCTCGCGCGCGCCCTGCGCCACCTTGGCGACGCGCCGGATCGGCGTCCGGCGCAGCTGGACGGCGGCCAGCAGGCCGAGCCCGGCGCGCACCTCGGCGACCGCCGGGTGCTCGGCGAGCGGCGCGAGCGCGTCGGCCAGCGGGCCCTCGAGCTCGCGCCCGCGCGGGATGATGTCCTCGCGCTCGTAGATGTCGAGCACGGCGAGCGAGGCGGCGCAGACCGTCGGGTGGCCGGCGTACGTCGCGCCGTGGCGCAGCATCGGCCCGCCCGGCTCGTCGAAGAACGGCGCCGCGACCCGGCCCGACACGATCACGCCGCCGAGCGGCAGGTAGCCGGAGGTCACGCCCTTGGCGAACGTGATCAGGTCGGGCCGCACGTCCTCCCAGCGCTCGACCCCGAACCACGTGCCGAGCCGGCCGAAGCCGCAGATGACGCTGTCGATCACCAGCAGGACGCCGTGCTCGGCGCACAGGTCGGCAACGCCCTCGATATAGCCCTCGGCCGGCGGCAGCACGCCGCCGGCGCCGATCACCGGCTCGCAGAAGAAGGCCGCCACGCGCTCCGGCCCGACGCGCAGGATCTCGGCCTCGAGCGCGGCCAGCGAGTCGTGCTGGACGCCGAGACGCCGGCACCAGCGGGCCCCAGTTGCGTGACGTTGGCCTCGATGCCGCCGATGCTGGTGCCGAAGCCGTGGGTCCCGTGGTAGCCGTGCGTGCGCGAGATCAGGTGGGTGCGCTCCGGCTGGCCCGCGCAGCACCCAGTGGCGGCGGGCGATCTTGGCCGCGGTGTCGATCGCGTCGCCGCCGCCCGAGGCCAGGAACACGCGCGCGTCGTCCATCGGGGCGAGCGCGGCCAGCCGCTCGCACAGCTCGTTGGCGGGCCGGTTGCCGAAGTCGCCGAACGTGGAGTACGCCTCGAGCGTGCGCATCTGCGCGGCGACCGCGTCGGCGATCTCCGTCGCGGCCGTGGCCGAGGTTCGCGTACCAGAGGCTCGCGGTGGCGTCGAGATAGCGGTTGCCGTCGGTGTCGTAGACGTGGACGCCCTCGCCGCGCTCGATCACGAGCTCGGCTCGCTCACCGCGCCCATGTCGGCGAACGGGTGCCAGAAGCGGGTCGTCGCTGTGGCGGGGACCATGCCGGCACGGTATCGCGCGACCCGGCTCAGCGCGTCCAACCTCGCCGCCAGCGGGCACTCCGCGGCGGCGCGATCAGTCCTGGCGAGCGCGTCGCAGCCTGGCGCCGACGGCGTCGATCGCCTCGCGCGCGGCGCGCGTCGACCGCGAGCCAGCGGAAGAAGCCGTGGATCGTGCCCGGCCAGCGCACGAGCTCGGTCGGGACGCCCGCCTCGCGCAGCGCGCGCGCGTACGCCTCGCCCTCGTCGCGCAGCACGTCCTCCTCGGCGGTGAGCACGAAAGCGGGGGCGACGCCGGCGAGGTCCGTCGGCGCGCAACGGCGAGGCATCGGGGTGGTCGCGTCGGCGCCGTCGAGGTAGAGCTGCCAGAACCGCCGCATGCAGGCCGCGCTGAGGCCGTGGCCCGTCGTAGAACTCGCGGTACGACGGCGTGTCGAACGCCGGCGTCGATGACCGGATAGATGAGCACCTGGAGCGCGAGCGGCAGCTCGCCGCGCAGCCGCCGCGCGGCCACCGCCGCGAGGTTGCCGCCGGCGCTGTCGCCGGCCACGGCCAGCCGCGGCCGTCGCCGCCATCGTCTGCGTGCCGCGAGCCAGCGGATCGCGGCCAGCGAGTCGTCGAGCGCCGCCGGGAAGCGGTGCTCGGGCGCCAGCCGGTAGTCGACGCCGGCCACGATCGCCCCGGACGCGTTCGCGAGCGCGCGCAGCAGCGTGTCGTAGCTGTCGAGCGTGCCCATCACCCAGCCGCCGCCGTGCAGGTAGGCGACGACCGGCAGCGGCCCGTCGCCCTCGGGCCGGTACGCCCGCACCGGGATCTCGCCCGACGGCACGGTCGCGCACCTCGGCGACCGGCTCGCCGGGCCCGCACAGGCTCGCCGCCTCTCGGCGTGTGCGCGGCGCGCGCCTCCTCCACCGGCACCTCGTGCGCCGGCGGCCCGGGCGCCGCGTTCATGTCGTCCAGGACGGCCTGGATCTCGGGTTCAGCACGGGCAGCTAGGGACGAACTACCCGGCGTGCGAGGAGTTGGCGACGCGCTACGAACCCGCGCCGCTCGCGCGCGCGCGACCGACGACCGGGTCGTGCGGATCGCGGTGCCGCGAGTCCCAGACCGCGTGCGCCGACCCACAGCAGCGCCAGCCCGAGCACGACGAGCGTCAGGACGATCACCTCGCCCGGCTCGAAGGCGCCGAGCGCGACGAAGAACGCGAACAGCACGACCACCGCCAGCACGAGGACCCAGAATGTCTCCGACAGCGTTGCCAGCATGCGGGAGCGCCGCATGTGCGCGATCGTATCAACGGAGCCCGAGCAGATCACGCGCCTCGGCGGCCGCCGCGGGCTCGCGGTCGAGCAGCCGCGCGAGCGTCATCGCCTTCTCCACGAGCTCGGCGTTCGACCCCGCGCGGCGGTCGCGCTCGACGCGCAGGTTGTCCTCCAGCCCGACCCGCATGTGGCCGCCCATCATCAGCGCGGCGGCCGCGAGATGGAACTCGGCCGGATAGCCGACGCCGGCCGCCGACCACGTGAACGTCGCCGAACAGGCCGGTCGCGGTGCGGTGCATGTGGACGAGCTGCTCCAGCGTCGCGGCGTTCGCGCCCAGCACGCCGAGCACGAACTGGACGTGGATCGGGAAGTCGACCAGCCCGGCTCGGCCAGGTGGCGCAGGTTGTAGAGGTGGCCGACGTCGTAGCACTCGTACTCGGGCTTCGTGCCCGGCCTCGCGGAACAGCTCGGCACAGCCGCTCGATGTCGGCGAACGTGTTGCGGAACACGTAGTCGCGCGTGCCCTCGAGGTACTCGACCTCCCACGGCGCCATCTCCGGCCGCTGGCGGACCTTGAAGATCCCGAAGTTGAACGAGCCGCAGTTGAACGTCGCCATCTCCGGCCGGCACTCGGTGACCACGCGCGCGCGCTCGTCGATCGTCATCCCCACGCCGCCGCCGGTGGTCGGCTGGACGATCGCGTCGCAGCGCTCGCCGATCCCGGCCAGCACCTCGCGGAACAGGCCGAGGTCGGCGCTCGGCTTGCCGGTCTCCGGCTCGCGCACGTGGATGTGCACGATCGCCGCGCCCGCCGCGTGCGCGCCGACCGCCGAGTCGACGATCTCGCTCCGGCGTCACCGGGATCGCCGGGCTCTGGACGGCACGCTCATGCCGCCGGTGATCGCGCACGAGAGGAAGACCTTCATGCGGGCCTCAGGCGGTCGGCGGTCAGCGGCAGGCAGCAGGCCAGGAGCACGACCGAGGCCCGAACAGCGTCCACAGGACGGGCGAAACGAGCCGGTGGCGTCGCGCAGCGCGCCGAGGCCGAACGGCGCCAGCGACGACAGCACGTAGCCGGCGAGCAGACGAGCGCGGCGGCCGCGCCGGCGTCCGCCGGCTCGCGCGCGACGTCGAGGCACAACGCGAGGCAGAGCGGGAACACGGCACCGATCGCCACGCCGGCGATCGTCGCCCACGCGAACCCAGCGACCGGGCAGCGCCGCGACCCCGAACAGCCGCGACCGCGACCGCCGAGGAGCAACTCAGCCACAGCCGCCGCGAGCCGGCGCGGTCGGCCAGCCACGGCACCAGCAGGCCGGCGGGCAGCGCCGCGAGCCCGAACACGGCGGCCAGCGCGCCCGCGGTCGCCGCGCTCCAGCCGCGCTCCTGGAAGGCGTCGGGCACCCACGACACGAAGCCGTAGAAGATCGCCGACTGCAGGCCGAACACGGCGACGATCCACCACACGATGCCGCGCCGGACCGGCAGCCGCGGCGCCCGCGCGTCCGCGCGCTCGGTCCAGGCCCCGCGGCTCAGCACGAGCCAGCCGCCGGCGAGCACGACCGTGGCCACCGAGAACGCGGCGAGCGCGCCGCGCCAGCCGCCGAACGCGTCGGCCAGCGGGACGGCGAGCAACGACGCCAGCGCCGCCCCGACGCTGAGCCCGGTCGTGCAGACGCCGGTCGCGAACGCCGGCCGGTCCGCGAACCGCGCCTTCACCGCGATCGGCAGCAGCGCGCCGGCAACCGCGATGCCGACCCCGACCGGCACCGTCAGCGCAGCACCAGGCCCGCGCCCGGCGCCGCCGCCCGCGCGAGCCCGAACGCCGCGACGCCGAACACGCACGCCGCGATCGCGGTCCGCAGGCTCGCCCGGCGGTCAGCGGCGCCGCGGCGGGCGCGAAGACGGCCATGCAGATCACCGGGATCGTGGAGAGCAGCCCGGCGACCGCGTGCGAGACGCCGAGGTCGGCCTCGATCTCCGGCAGCAGCGGCCCGACGCCGACGAGCTGCGGGCGCAGCGCGAGCGAGGCGACGAACAGCGCCGCGAGCAGCGCGAGGCCGGCGCGCACGCGGGCGGGCGCTCGCTCACTCGATCGCCACCGGGTCGACCATCGAGCCGGTGGCCCCGCGGATGGCCAGCGGAAGGGCGACGAACAGGAACTCGCGCGCGCCCGCACGCGCGAGCCCCTCGAGGTCCAGGCTCTCGAGGATGTAGATCCCGCGCTCCACCAGCAGCAGCGTGTGGACCGGCTGCGGGTTCGCCGGCCGGCCGCGGTCGGGCGCGGGCTGGACCTCGAAGGTCTCGGTGTCCGACCCGACGGCCAGCACGCCGCGGTCGGCGAGCAGCCGCGCGGCGGAGATGTCCGGCCCGGCGCCGCGGTGGGCGGCCAGCGCCTCCGGGTCGGGCCAGTGGGCGAGGTAGCCGGTGCGCACGAGCGCGACGTCGCCCTCGCCCGCCGCGACGCCGTCGCGGCCTCGATCGCCAGCAGCTCGTCGGCCGTCACCGGCTCGCCGGCGTCGAGCGACTCGACGCCGCGCTGGCCCGGGCACGTCGTAGAGGACGCCGCGCCGCCACAGCGGCGGGATCTCGGTGGCGTCGCCGCGCAGCGGCCCGAAGTCGCCGAGGTCGGTCGCCGCCGACCCGCCGTGCCAGCGGTCGTCGATCGTGATGTGCGCGTGCGCGTCGATGTGCGCGCCGCTGTGCACCGTGCCCATCACGAGCTCGCTCATGAAGCCCAGGCAGGCGTCGTTGGGCGGGCCCCACGGCTGGTCGCCGGCCGCGCGGATGCCCTGCGGCGTCCGGTAGGAGACGACCTCGAAGGCCGGGTGGCCGGGCCACAGCGGCATCCGCGGGAAGCGGTCGCGCGCCAGCCGGTGCATCCGGCCCGTGCGCACCAGCGCCCGCCGAGCGCACCTCGTCGGGCGCGTTGGCCGCGCGCAGGCGCGACAGCGCGGGCGCCAGCATCGCCTCGCCGATCCCGCGCGCCCGCGGGAGGCCGGGGTTGATGCGCTCGACGCTGTGGCGCAGCTTGCCCTCGGCGCGCTCGCGCGGGGCGCGGCCCTCCTCGACCCAGGCGAGCACGGCCGGGACCATCGTCTCCAGGAACGACAGCGAGTCGGCCGCCTGCACGAGGTCGGCCTCCGGCCAGCCGCCCTCCTCGTGCACGTGCACGAGCCCGGCCGTGCCGGCACAGGTCCTCGTCCGCGCCGCGCTCGCGCAGCCCGGCGGCGATCATGTCGGCGCAGCGGTCCTGGTGCCAGCGGTTGTACTCCGGCGAGTCCCAGCTCACGGCGCTGTCCCAGCCCGCCGACGGGTCCGGGTACGCGCGCTCGACGTCGTGCGTGGCGGCCGCGATCCGCGCCGCCTCGGACGCGTCGGGTCCAGCTCGAGCAGCCAGTGCAGCGTGCGCTCGAGGTGGCAGCGCGTGCGGATGGACCTCGTCCATCCAGGCCCGGCACTGCTCGAGCAGCTCGCTCACTGCACCGTCACCGGCCTCGCCTGCAGCACGAAGATCTCGCCGCCCTCGATCGCGAACTCGATGTCCTGCGGCGCCGAGCCGCTGCTCGAGGTCGTCGCCGATGCGCGCCAGCGCGCGCAGCTGCTCCTCGTCGAGCTTCTGCTCGCCGCCCTCCTCCCCCAGCTCGCGCTTCTCGACGCCGCCGCCCGCGGCGGGCACGATCGCGAACGGCTGCCGCGCGACCTGCGCGCGCTTGAGCGTCCCGTCGCGCTTGAGCGCGTAGTGGTCGGGCGTGACCTCGCCGGAGACCGCCGCCTCGCCGAGCCCGAGCACGGCCTCGACCACCATCCGGTCGCGCCGGTGGTGGACCGGGTCGCAGGTGAAGAGCACGCCGGCCACGTCGGCGTGCACCATCCGCTGCACCACGACCGCCATGTCGAGGTCGTCGAGCGAGCCCTTGCGCTGGCGGTAGAACAGCGCGCGCTCGGAGAAGAACGAGGCCCAGCAGTCGCGCACGCGCGCGAGCACGTCGCCGGCGCCGCGCACGTACAGGTACGTCTCCTGCTGGCCGGCGTAGGAGGCGGCCTCGCTGTCCTCGGCGCACGCGCTCGAGCGCACGGCGACCGGCGGCGTCGTCGCCCAGCGCCTCGTACGCCGCCGCGATCTCCGCGCGGCGGCTCGGCCGGCGCCGACGATCGCCTGCGCGCGCTCGTGGTCGGGCAGCGCGGCCCGCAGCTCCGCGCCGCCGTCGCCCAGCGCGGCGACCAGCGCACTCGGCCGGCACCACGAAGCCGGGCGGCACGGGCAGCCCGTAGCGCGGTCATGCGGGCCAGCGACGCGCCCTTGCCGCCGGCGCGGGCGACCTCGGTGCAGGCCTCGTCGTCGAAGCGCAGCATCAGTCCTCCACGATCGCCACCGCGCGGACCGGGGCGGCCGTCGTGCCGACCCACTTGACCGGCAGCACGACGAGCTGGAACCCGTGCGGGCGGCCGATCTGGTCGAGGTTCATGAGGTTCTCGAGGTGCCAGTACTCCTCGTCCCACATCACCCGGTGGGCCTCCCAGAACTTGCTTCTTCTCGAACATCGCCCACACCGGCGGGTCGAACGTGATGGCGTCGCAGCCCATCAGCCGCACGCCGCGCTCGATCAGCCAGCGGGTGGCCTCGCCGCTCATGCCGGGATGGTCGGTGCGGTAGCGCTCCTCGGTGTTGTAGGCGCCGGCGCCGGTGTGGATGAGGACGATGTCGCGCTCCTTGACCGTGTAGTCGATCCTCGCCAGCGCGGCCTCGACGTCGGCGGCGCTGATGATGTCGCCCGGCGCGCGGTCGGTGAAGTCGAGCAGCACGCCGTCGGAGATGCAGTACTCGAGCGGGATCGTGTCCGGCCCGCCGGCGGTGGGCACGATGTGCTTGCGCGCGTCGCAGGTGCGTGCCGACGTGGTCGTTGACCACGATCAGGTAGCTGGCGGTGAGCGAGTCGACCCCGTACTCCGCGGCGCCGATCCGCTCGGCGAACTCGGTGTGGCTCTCGTACACGCACAGCGCCGGCGGCGGCACGCGCGGGAACGTGACCATGTCGTTGTGGACGGGCATCGAGAGGTCGACGATGCGTCTCACACGGGCTCCTTCAGTAGTTCGGCGGCGTCCATCAGGTGCTCGGTGCATCGCGTCGGCCGCGGCGTCGGGGTCGCGGGCGCGCAGCGCGTCGAGGATCGGGATGTGGCGCTCGGACAGCGCGAGCAGGTCGAGGCCCGAGCTGCGACACCGTGAGGTAGGTGCGCGAGAACGGCTCCAGCAGCGCCCACTGGCGCTCGAGCGTCGACGTTGCGGGCGGCGCGCACGATCGTCGCGTGGAAGGACGCGTTGGCCTGCGACTGGCCGTGCGCGTCGCCGCGCCGGGCGGCCGCCCGCATCGTCTCCAGCAGCTCGGCGAGCCGCAGCAGCTCCTGCTCGCTGATCCGCTCGGCGGCGAGCCGGGCGGCCAGCGCCTCGAGCGCCGCCCGCACCGGGAACGCCTCCAGCAGCTCGTCGGCGCTGAAGGCGCGCACCGAGCAGCCGCGGAACGGCTCGTGCACGATGCAGCCGAGCTGCTCGAGGTCGCGCAGCGCCTCGCGCACCGGCGCCTGCGAGACGCCCAGCTCCTGCGCGATCCGCGTCTCCACCAGCCGCGACCCGGGCGGGTACTCGCCCGAGACGATCCGCTGGAGGATCACGTCCTTGACCCGCTCGCGGTGCATCACAGCGTCTCGTAGAACTCCCGCTCGCGCGCCTCGAGGATCTCCGGGATCGCCTCCTCCTTGACCAGCCGCGTGAAGTGCTCGGAGGCCATGTGCGCCTCGTAGCCGGCCTGGTCGTCGTACTGCTCGTAGAGGAAGAACAGGCGCGGGTTCTCGGGCGAGCGGTGCGCCTGGTAGAAGCGGTTCGCCGGGCTCGGCGCGCGACGGCTCGGTCATCTCCTCGCAGATCTCGCGCGAGCCGGTCCTCCTTCCCCTCCTTGGCGGTCCACTTGGCGCAGACGACGTAGGCCATTCAGGCTCCTCCCTTTTCTCCGATGCGGTTGCGCAGCACGCCGATGCCCTCGATCTCGAGCTCGACGACGTCGCCGGGCTGCGAGCCAGCGGTCGAGCTCGAGGCCCGAGCCGCCGGGCGCCGTGCCCGAGCCGAACACCTCGCCCGGGTACAGCGTCTGGGCGCGCGAGGCGTAGGCGATCATGTCGGCGAACGTGTGGTGCATCTCGGCCGAGCTGGACTCGCCCCACGTCTCGCCGTTCACGCGCACGCGCATGGCGAGGTTGCGCGGCGTCGAGCTCGTCGGCGGTGACGATGCACGGGCCGAGCACGTTCGAGCCGTCCCAGTCCTTGGCCTTCGACGGGCCCATGCCGACCGGCAGCTCGCGCGTCTGCACGTCGCGCGCCGAGACGTCGTTCCAGATCGTGTAGCCGAAGATGCAGTCCGGCGGCCTCCTCGGGCTTGACGTCCTTGACCGCTTGCCGATGATCGCGGCCAGCTCGAGCTCGTGGTCGAGCTTGTCGGTGTACGCCGGCCAGGGGATCTCGTCGTCGGGCCCGATCACCGTGTCGGGCATGCCCTTGTAGTACGCGGGGTGTCGTACCACTCGTCGGGGATCGGGCGGCCGAGCCGCGAGAGGGCGGCGTTCAGGTGGCCCTCGAAGGCGAGGAAGTCGCGCATCGAGCGCGGGCGCAGCGGCGCCAGCAGCCGCGCGCCCTCGACCGGCACCGTCGTGCTCGCGGCGCGCCGGCTTCGATGTACTCGACCATGTCGCCGTCGAAGGCGAGGTCGACCACTCGTCGCCCCTGCCAGAGCGCCGACCCGCGGGCCGGCGCCGGCGTCGTAGGTCACGAGACGCACTGCCGCACCGCCTCCTCGATCTTGACGTAACAGCCGCAGCGGCACAGGTTGCCGCCCAGCGCCTCTCCGATGTCGTCTCCCGGCCTCGGCATCGCCTTCGCGGTGAGCACGAACCCGGGCGTGCACCAGCCGCACTGGAAGGCGTGGGCGTCGTTGAAGGCGCGTAGCACGGGATCGGCCTCGTCAGCCCCTCGACGGTGGTGATCTCGCGCCCGGCGACGGCGGCCGCCAGCGTGAGGCAGCCGGTGACCGGCTCGCCGTCGAGCAGCACCGTGCAGGCGCCGCAGACCCCGATCGCGCACGTCTCGCGGAGGTCGAGCGCCTCCGTCGACAGCATCTCGTCGCTGCGCGCCTCGAGCGTGTGGGGCGGCCGTTGAGCGTGAGCTCGATCCTCACAGCGCCTCCAGCACGCGCTCCGGCGTCATCGGCAGCTCGGTGACGTGGGCGCCGAGCGAGGCCAGCGCGTTGCCGATCGCCGCCGGCACCGGCGGCAGCGCCGTCTCGCCGAGCCCGTGCACCTCGGCGCCCTCGCGCTCGAGCAGCTCGTGGGTGAGCCGCGGACGTCGCGGGCGGCCGGAGGTTGTACTCGGACAGGTTGGCGTTGGTGACCTGGCCGTCGGCGAACTCGACCGCCTCGAACAGCGCGGTGCCGAGCCCCATCAGCATCGAGCCCTCGTTCTGCAGCTCGGCGCCCGGGCGGTTGACCACGCGGCCGGCGTAGACGGCGGCGTGCAGGTGCTCGACCGTGACGCGGCCGGTCTCCTCGTCGACGCCGACCGCGCGCGGCGGCCGCGCCCTGGTGCCAGTGCGTGGAGGCGACGCCCTGGCCGGTGTCGGGGTCGAGCCCGCCCTCGTTGCGGACCTCGCCGAAGCCGCGCTCGCTCCCTGTACGGCCTCGGCCAGCGCGCGGCCCATCATGTAGGTCGAGCGGCTCGACGTGGTGCGGGTGTCGAACGGCGACGTGTCGGTGTCCGGCTCGGGGACCTCGACCTGCCCGGGCTCGCAGCCGAGCATCTGCGCCGCCATCAGGCGGATCGACTGCCGCACGTCCTGGCCCATCTCGATCGAGGCGCTGCGCACGACGTAGCCGACCGGCGTGCGCTCGACGGCGATCGCGGCGCGGCTCGGCGTCTGCATGCCCTTGAGCAGCACGCACAGGCCCTTGCCGCGCGGGTCGGCCTCGTAGCCGACCGCGTCGGCGGCCGCCTGCAGGCACTCCTCGAAGTGCACGTCGTGCATGACCTCGCCGGTGGCGAAGGCGTCGCCGTCGCGGAGCAGGTTGCATGCGCCGCAGCTCGAGCGGGCTCATGTCGAGCTCGCGCGCCAGCAGGTCCATCGTGCGCTCCGACGCCCACACCGACTGCGTGGCGCCGTAGCCGCGGAAGGCGCCGTTGGGCGGCAGGTTCGTGTAGATCGCCATGCGAGTCCACGCGCACGTGCGGGATGCGGTACGGGCCGACGCCGGCGTAGCCCATCTTGGTCGCCACGCCCGGGCCGCAGTCGGCGTAGGCGCCGGTGTCGGCCCAGCAGTCGACCTCCTTGGCGGCGAGCGTGCCGTCGCGGCGGGCGCCGATCCGCACCCTGACCACCGCCGGGTGCCGGTTGAGGGTGACGAACTCCTCGCCGCGGTCGAGCACCGCCTTGACCGGGCCTCCCGGCCTTGCGGGCCAGGCGCGGCGACGAGCGCCTCCAGGCGCACGAACGTCTTCGCCCCGAACGAGCCGCCCATCGCCGGGGCGATGACCCGGATCTCGTCCTCGGGCACGCCGAAGCAGCCCGGCGAGGTCGCTGCGCACGTTGAACGGCGTCTGCGTGCCGCTCCACAGCGTCAGCCGGCCGCCTCCCACTCGGCGACGCGCCGCGTGCGGCTCCATCGGCGCGTGGGCGGCGCCGGCCATGCGGTAGGTCTCCTCGACCACGACGTCGGCCTCCGCGAAGCCCTCGCGTCACGTCGCCGTGGCGGATGCGGAAGCGGTGGCAGACGTTGGTGCCCGCGATCGGGCGGACCTCGATCGAGACCGCCTCCCCGCCGAGACGGCCTGCTCGTGGATCGGCGGAGCGTCGACGCGCCTCGAGCGGGTCGAAGACGGCCGGCAGCTCCTCGTACTCGACCTCGACCGCGCTGCGCCGCGGCGCGCGCGGCCGGCGCGGGTGGGCGCCGCCACGGCGGCCACCACGTCGCCGATGTGGCGCGCCACGTCGGCCAGCACGCGCTGGTCCTTGACCTGGCAGCCGTAGCGGCCCAGGTCCGCGACGTCGTCGCGGCGTGAGCACGACGACGTCGTCCGGCGCCGCGTCGACCGAGAGCACGCGCGCGTGCGGGTACGGGGAGCGCACGAACGCGGCGTGCAGCATGCCGGGCCGCTCGGCCTCGCACGAGTAGCGCTGCGCGCCGGTCACGCGCGGGTCCACGACGACCTCCTCCACCGCGCGCCGCACCTCCGCGGCGATCACGCGCCGCCGGTACTCGGCCGACCCGCGGGCGTCGCTCATCGGCTCGATCCGCTCGGCGTAGCCGGCGGCGACCTCGCGCCGGCTCGCCGTCGCACAGCTCCGGGAAGTCCTGCGGCGTGCCCGCCGACGGCGCCGACCACCACGCGCAGGCCGTCGTCGCCGCGCGCGCCGCGACCGCCACGCACGGCCGGTCCTCGGCCGAGCGCGAGCGGAACTTGCGGTAGGTCGCGCGCTCGGGCTGCGGCGGCACGCGGACCTCGACCAGCAGCTCGTCCGGGCTCGATGCAGGTCCGGTAGTGGCCGAGGATCAGCTCGCCCACCGTCACCGACGCGGTCGCCGCGCGGCCCGCGCAGCACGGCTTGCGCGTCCAGCGCGGCGAGCATGGCCGGCGGGTCGGAGGCGTAGTCGGCGTCGGCCAGCACGCCGCCGACCGTCGCCTGGTTGCGCACGCGCGGGCTCGCCACCAGCGAGAACGCGCGCGCCAGCACGGGCCAGCCGCTCCCGCACGACCTCGGACGCTCGACCGCCCGGTGCCGGACCATCGCTCCCAGCCGCAGCTCGCCGTCGCGCACCTCGATCCCGCGCAGCTCCTCCGACGCCGCCGAGCGAGAGCAGCGCCGACGGCGCCAGGAAGCCCTGGTTCATGAGGATGCCCACGAACGTCCCGCCCGCCAGCACGGTCGCCTCGTCACCGTGCTCCGCGCGCAGCGCCAGCGCCTCCTCCAGCGAGGCCGGCGCCATCCATACCGGCTCGCGTCACGCGAGGATCTCGACCACGCCGGACGAGCCGTTCACCCGGATCGCGATCGCCCGTCTTGATCCGCTCGCCGGCGTTCGTCGTCCCCACCACGGCCGGGATCCCGAACTCGCGCGCCACGACGGCCGGGTGCGAGACGGCGCCGCCCGCCTCGGTGACCAGCCCGATGATCTTCGTGAACAGCACCACCCACGCCGGGTTGGTCATCCGGCACACGAGGATCTCGCCGTCGCGCACCTGGTCGAACTCGTCGAGCGAGGCGACGAAGCGCGCCGGCCCCTCCACCACGCCCGGCGAGGCGGCCAGGCCGCGCACCTCGCCGGTGGTCGACGGCTCGCCGGCGTAGAACTTCTCCGGGAAGCCCCAGAGCGCGTTGTAGGGGAACTCGAGCGCGGTCTTCGTGGCGGTGCCGACCCACGACGGCGGCCGCCGCTCGGCCGCCTCCTCGCGCGCGTCGCGGCGGTCGGAGACCAGCTCCTTGGCGTCGAGCGCGCCCTGGTCGGCCATCAGCAGCCGCAGCTCGTTGTAGCGCAGGTACATCACGTCCTCGGCGTCCTCGAGCACGCCCGCCGTCGGCCAGCTTGCGGCCGATCGCGATCAGCGCCAGCCGCAGCCGCGCGTTCGTCCCCTGGTCCACGTAGAAGTGGTGGTCCGGGGTGAGCGGGTTCATGTTCAGCGACAGGTCGAGCGCCTGCTGGAGCTTCTCGCGCCCCTCGCCCTCGACGCCCTCCATCACCTCGCGCTTGGCCGCCTCGAGGTCGTCGCGGACCGAGGCGATGTTCGACGGGTAGTCGTAGTCGGTCTGCAGGTAGCCGCGTGATCGCGCTCGACGATCGGCGCCGGGTCCTCGCGCCAGGTCTTGAAGGCGAACTCGTGCGACCAGATCGCCTTGTTGCCGAACGTCTCCTGGTGCGCCTCGATGCGCTCGGAGATCAGGCGCCGGCCGCGCTCCGAGCCCGTCGAGCGCGTCGCAGCACGTCGGCCGCCGTCTCACCCTCGAAGGCGGCCTTCAGCTCGTCGTCGCCCTTGACCTCCTCCTTGATCTTCCAGAGGTCCTCGATCGAGTCCCAGTTGCGGTCCTCGAGGCTCGACTGCAGCCGCCCCATCAGCCCCGGGTCCTCGCCGCCGCGCACCTCGGCGATCACCGCGTTGAGGTTCGTGGTGGACGCGAACTGGGCGAAGTTGAGCATCCAGTGGATCTTCCAGTGGCGGTCGTGGACGTCGATCGCGTCCTCGAGGTAGACCGCCATCTCCCGCATCGTCGCCGCCTCGTAGTCGATGCCGTCGAGGTACGCGAAGTTGCGCTCGATCTCGGGCCGCAGCCGGTCGCGCCACCAGGCGAGGAAGTTGCCGGCGTACTCGGGCAGCACCCAGCCGAGGTAGGCGCCGATCTTCGCCGCGTGGTCGGCGTCGCGCGGCACGCGCGGGACGTAGCGGGCCTGGTACTCCGTCGCCTCGGAGTGCAGCTCGGGGTCGCACGGGACGGCCGCCGTGTAGACGTAGCCGTTGATCTCCTTGGCGATCCAGTCGCACGCGAACGGCGTGCCGAAGCGGCGGAACATGTGGTCGCACGTGAGCCACCAGCCGCCGATGTCGAAGAACATCGGCGAGACCGGGTTCGGGATGTGGAGGTCGTCGAAGATCCAGAAGAGCTCCTTCTCGCCCTCCTGCCAGTCGATCGGGAACTCGTCCGACCCGTGGAACGTGCCCAGGACCTCCTCGACCACGGCCATGCTCTCCTCCTCGCCTCGGCTCCGCGCCGGACCATAGATAATCGATGATCCGCCCGCAAGCTAGCCGGGCAGGACGCGGCGCAACCTGAGCTTCGCGTGCTCCAGCCGCTCGCCGTCGATGGCGAGCCCGGGATCGATCAGCTGCTGGAACAGGAGCCCGGTGAACATCGAGTGGACGAGGCCGGCGGCGTCGACGCCCGCCTCGTCGTCGCCGAGGCCGAGCACGGCCGCGACGTGCGGGCGCGTGTGCCGGAAGCCCTCCGCGAGCAGCTCGGCGACGCGGGCGATCGTGCTGGGCCTTGGCCATGCGCGCTGAGGAAGTTCCTCGCCAGGCCGAGCGTGCCGGCGCCGCGTCGCCTCGATCACCTCGGACGCGCGGGTGTAGCGCATGACCGGGTCTTCCGCGCCGACCGTGGCCAGTGCGCTCTCGATCTCGGCGAGCCAGCGGTCGAGCCCCTCGATGACCGCCTCGGTGACGAGGTCGTCCTTCGATCCGAAGTGGTAGGCGATCGACGCCAGGTTCGCCCCCGATTCCGCTGCGATGGCCCGCGCCGTGATCCGCTCGGGCGGCAGGCGCTCGAGGCACCGCAGCGTGCCCTCGACGAGCTGCGCTCGATTGCTGCGCTGCGGGCTCACGTGTCTCAATCTATACATATGTTTAGATTCCTTCCATGATCGTCTCCGTCCTGCTCGCCGTGCTGCTGGCGTTCACCGCGCTCCGCAAGCTGTCACACCGCCCGGAGGTGGTCGAGACCTACACGCGGGTCGGCGTGCCCGAGGACAGGCTCGACCAGCTCGCCTGGATCCTCCTCGCGGGAGCCTCGGGCCTGATCGCCGGGCTGCTCTGGCCGCCGATCGGCGTGGCCGCCGGCATCGGGCTCGTCGTCTACTTCCTGCTCGCCATCGCCGCCCACGTCCGGGCGAACGACGCGAGGAACCTCGTGGCGCCGGTCGTGATGGAGCTGCTCGCGGTCGCGTCGCTCGTTGTCTGAGCCCACTCGACCGCGGCGAAGACGTGCTCGCGGTAGCGCGGCTCGGACCACGCCTCGCCGGCGTGGCCGAGCGCGGTGTAGAGCGCGCGACCGCGGTCGAGCTCGGTGGTCCAGATCATCGGGTCGCCGTCGACGGTCGCCAGGACGCTCGCTGCCGGGCCTGGCTCGGGGGCGAAGCGGTACCACTCGTCGCTGCGGGCCCAGCGGCGCGGGAGGCTCTCCGTGGCGGGGTGGCGCTCGACCAGCACCGTCTCGCGCTGGAGCGGGCCCTGCCGGTGGTTGAGGAAGCGCGCGCCGCCCAGCAGCTCGCCGTAGAACGCCCAGTCGCGGTCCGCGTTGGCGGCGGCGTGGATCGCCACGACGCCGCCGCCGGCCCGCACCCAGCGTTCGAACGCCTCGCGCTGCGAGCCCTGGAGCACGCCGCGGCCGTTGGTCTGGAGCAGGACCACGACGTCGACCTCGTCGAGGTCCTCGAACGAAGCGGGGTCGTCGGTGACCCGCGCCCCGAAGCGCTGCTCGAGCGCGCCGCGGCCGGCCTCGATCGCGTCGGCGTGGCGGTAGGAGGTCGTGCGCGAGAAGACGAGCACGTCGAGTCTCCGGCCCGTCGCCGCAGCCGCCGGCCGCGACCGCCAGCGCGAGGATCGCGGCGCGAATCCACACGGAAGGCGATGCTACGCCTTGACTCTCCCCCCAGGGGAGGCCGCAGGGTTCCGCGCATGACCGACACGCTCACCCACACCACGCCCGAGCTCGCCACGCTCCCGGCGTGCACGCTGCTGGCGATCGACGGCGAGGGAGCCCCGGCCGGCCCGCGGTTCGAGGCGGTCGTCGCGTCGCTCCACAACGACCGGCCGATCGAGGGGACCTGGTGGTCCGGCGACGACCGGCTGGCCTTCGACCTCGACCGGCCCGACGACTGGCGCTGGACGCTCGCCGTGCCGGTGGCGAGCACCGCGCGCGTGGAGCACCGCCCCGCGCAGCGCGTCGCCTGGCTCGTCCACCACGGCCCGTACGAGGACGAGGGGCCGACGCTGGCCGCCCTGTACGCGTTCGTCGCCGAGCAGGGCCTGACGCCGGCCGGGCCGCACACGGAGCTGTACCTGACCGACCCGAGCCGCGTCGCCCCCGCCGACCTGCGGACGGAGATCCGCGTCCCGGTCCGGTGACCCGGCCGCCCGCCTTGATGCCGATCGGCGGCCTGGCACGCCTGAGCCGCCTGACCGTCAAGGCGCTGCGGCTCTACGACGCCGAGGGCCTGCTCGTGCCCGCCTGGGTCGACCCGGACTCCGGCTACCGCTACTACCGCGCCGAGCAGGTCCGGACGGCCACCACGATCGCCCTGCTGCGCTCGCTCGGCGTCCCGCTCTCGGCGATCCGCGACGTGCTCGAGGCACCCGACGACGCTGCGCTGGCGGCGGTGCTGAGCGCCGAGCGCGAGCGCGCGGCGCGCGACCTCGCCGAGCGCGAGCAGGCGCTGCGCAGCATCGAGCGGCTCGTCCGCTCGCCCGCCGCCGTGCGCTACGACGTGACGATCGCGCCCCAGCGCGCGCGGCGGCTCGTCGGGCTCACGGCGTTGGCGCGGACGGACCAGATGGGCCCGGACACCGTCGCGCTGTGCGTGCGTGCGGCGGCGCTGCTCGGCGACGGCGAGATCACCGCGCTCTACCCGCTCGACCTCGACGAGACGTTCGTGCTCACGGCCGGCATCGTCGGCGCGGCCCCGGCGCCCGGCGCCGAACAGCACGAGCTGCCGGCCGGCGACTGGGCCTCGACGCTGCACGTCGGCCCGTACGGCGAGCTGCCCGTCGCCTACGCGGCGCTGCTCGAGCACCTGCGCGCGCACGGCCGCGAGCCGGCCGGGCCGATCGCCGAGACCTACATGACGGACCCGCGCGACGTGCCGCCCGCCGAGCTCGTCACGCGCGTGGCGGTCGCCACGGCTCCGGCTGGCGCAGATGGCCCGGCGTGAGGTCGCGCGGGCTGCGCTCGCCGGCGGCCCACACGGCCAGGCGCAGACCGTCGCAGCACCGGCTCGATCTCGTCACGCGGCGAGCGAGACGGCGACCGCGCCGAGCGCGAGGCACTTCGCGGCGTCGCCGCCGTCGCCCACCTCGGCGAGCACCGGCAGGCCGGGCGCGGCCAGCACGGCCTCGATCAGCGCGTCGGCGGTCGGCACGCCCCAGCCCGGGCCGGCGGCGCCGCCGACATCGATCGCCGCCACGCCGGCGGCGCGCAGCTCGCGGACGTCCGCGGCGTCCATCCCGAAGCCCGCCCCGCGCACGACGACGGGCAGCGGCGAGAGCCGCTCGACCACGGCGGCGATCGCCTCCCCCGCGCCGCGCAGCCGCGGGTCGTCCATCCCGTTCAGGTGCAGCACGAGCCCGTCGGCCTCGAGCGCCGAGACCAGCCGCTCGGCGCGCTCCACCCCGTCCCCGCTCAGCTCCGTCACGTCGAAGCTCGCCAGCCACAGCGGCGGCCGGTCCGGCGCGAGCTCGTTGGCGATCAGCCCGAGACCGTGCTCGGTCGCCGTCCGCGCGAGCCCCTCGCCCACGAGCACGACCGGCGCCGCCAGCTCGGCGCCGAGCAGCCGGGTCCGCAGCGCCACCTCGGCCAGGTCCAGCCCGGGCAGCGCGCGGTGAGCGAGACGGAACCGGCCCAGCCCCGTCTCGCCCCGGCGGTCGAGGCGAGGACGGCGCCGTGGACGCTGGAGAGCGCGTCCACGGCACCGAGCCCCATGACCGGGTCGCCCATGCGCGCCCCTACCGGATCGTCACCTTGCGCTGGAGCGCCCCCGCCCCCTTCACGGAGACGCTGAGCGTGAGCCGCAGCGTCCTCGCCTTCGCCCTCGCCAGCCGCCGCGCCGTCGGCGCGTGTCGGCTTGAGCCGCAGCGAGACCTCCCTGCCGGCCGTGCAGCTCAGGCGCCGGGCCGCCACCGTGCGGCTCCGGAGCTTCAGCCGCTTGGCGGCCTTGCGCCGTGACCTTCAGGCTGCGCCCGCCCGCTGCCGCTGCTCTCGCACGACAGCGTCACCCTCAGGCCGCGGGCGCGGAACGCCCGCACCGAGGACGGCACGACGAGCTCGGCGCTGCGCGCCTCGCACGCCGCCCTGCGCCGCCTGGCCGACCGTCACCTGCACGGTGGCCGTGCCGGTCAGCCCGCCGGCGTCCCTCACCGTCACCGTCGCGGTGTAGGTGCCGGCCGTCAGGTACCGGTGGGTCACGCTGCGGCCCGCGCCCTGCGAGCCGTCGCCGAAGTCCCACGTGTAGATCAGGGCGCCGCCCTCGGGATCGCGCCCGGACGCGGTGAACCGCACGTCCAGCGGCGCGCTGCCGTTGACCGGGTCGGCGGCGATCTGCACCGTCGGCGCCTGGTTGGCCGGCGGGTTGCCGACTGTGATCGACACCGTCGCGCTGTCCGACAGCGTCGCCGTCGCTGACCGTCAGCTTCGCGGTGTACGTGCCGCCCTGCCGGTAGATGTGGCGCACGGAGCCCTCCTGCGAGGACGTGTCGCCGTCGCCGAACTCCCACTCGTAGGTGAGCTCGTCGTCGTCGGGATCCGTCGCCTCGGAGCTGAACAGCACGTCCAGCGGCGCGTTGCCCGAGCCGCGGGGCCGCCCCGACCTCGACGTTCGGCGCCGCGTTGCCGGGCGGGTCGGTGACGGTGATCGGCGACCGTGTCGGTGCCGGTCTTGCCGCCCTCGTCGGTCACCGTCACGGTCGCCGTGTAGCTGCCCGGCGTCATGTACTGGTGCGTCGGGTTCTGGTCGAGCGACGTGCCGTTGCCGTCACCGAAGTCCCAGTGGTACTGGACGACGTCGTCGCTGCCGTCCGCCGGCGAACGCGACCGTCAGCGGCGCCGGGCCGGACTGCTTGTCGGCCGAGGCCTCCACGGTCGGCGCCGCGCCGCCCGGCTCGTCCACCGTGACCTGGAGCTCCTTGGACGTGGTCGTGCCCTCGTCGTCGGTCGCCGTCACCGTCACCGTGTGCACGCCCGGCCGTCCGGAACGTCCAGTCGAACGACGAGCCGAGCACTGTGCCGCCGGCGATCGTCCAGCGGTAGCTCAGCGGGCCGCCGTCGGGATCGAGGCCGTCGGCCGAGAAGTGCACGTCGAGCGGTGCCGAGCCCGACGTCGGGTCGGCGAACGCCTCGATCACCGGCGCGCCCGTCTGGGCGCCCTCGATCGTGTACGTGCCGCTCCCGACCGCGCTCACGTTGCCCGCCACGTCGGTCGCGCGGTGCTCGAGCGTGTGCGGCCCGGTGCCGGAGATCGTCACCGGCGCCGCGTAGGCCGTCCAATCGCCGCCGTCGAGCCGGTACTCGAGCTTGTCGAGCCCCGACCCGGCGTCGGCGCCGGCCAGCGTCACCTGACGTCGGCTCGGTGAACGTGCCGCCCGGAGGCGTCGCCGTCGAGGTCGGGACGGTCTTGTCGATCTTGACCGTGACCGTCTTGTCGGCCTCGACGTTGCCCTCGGCGTCGGTCGAGCGGTAGGTCACCACCGTCGTGCCCTCGTCGCTCAGCGTCACCGGGCCGGTGTAGCTCTGGAAGGCCCCGGTGCCGAGCTTGTACTGGGTCGTGGCGCCCGCCTCGGTTGCGAGCGTCAGCGTCACGTTGCCGGTGTGCCAGCCACTCGCGGGCGCCGGCGGCGCCAGCGTGTGCGTCGTGGTCGGCGCCGTGGTGTCCGGCAGCCCCGCCTGGATGCGGAAGAAGTCGAACACCGCGTCGTTGCGCGTCGTCACGGTGGCGTTGCTGTCGTTGGCGTAGATGCCGACCTTCGGGCTGCGGCACGCTCGACAGCAGCGCAGGCTCGCCGTACGGCGTCCACGGCTCGCCGTCGAACCGGTAGTAGGCCCGCAGCGTGGTGCCGTCGGAGGTGATCCGCATGTCGACCGTCGTCGGCTTCGTCGAGATGCTCACGAAGCCGCCGAAGCCGGCCGCGGTCGTTGTCGGCCTCGCGCAGGAACTCGAGCCCGCGCCCGCCGGCGTAGACGTAGTCCGCCTTGACGTAGTTGGCGTCGTCGCCGTAGACCAGCAGGCCCGCCTGCTCGTAGTTCTCGTTCGGGTCGAACGTGAGCCGCGTGGTCATCGTCCACGGGCCGCTCGGCGCCGGCTGGAGCAGGATGTTCGGGTTGTTGTTCGGCGCGCCGTTGCCGAAGAAGTCGCCGTGCGCGGCCGGCAGCGTCAGCTTGCCGTCACCCACCGCTGTAGCCGCCCGGCTCGTGCCGGACGATCTGGCTCCAGCGGCACGTGTTCAGCGACGTGCCGTCGAACTCGTCGCTCGGCTCCTGCGGCGCGTCGAGCGTGAAGTAGTCGAAGCTCGCCGTGATGGGCTGCGTGCCGGCGGCCGTGGAGGCCGTGGCGTACATGCCGACCTTCGGGTTGGTGAGCCCGTTGAGGTTGGTGGCGTTGCCGGTGTTGGTCCACGTCTGGCCGTCGGGCGAGCGCTGTGCCTGCACGGTCGTGCCGTCGCTCGTGAAGCGCACGTAGAACGTGGTCGGGAACCCGGCGCCGGCGCCCGCCGAGCCGAGGCCGGAGGGCGTGTTGTTGAGCTCCTTGAACGCCTCGAACGTGCGGCTGCCGTTCCACACCATGCCGGTCTTGATCCAGTTCGCGTCGTCCGTGTAGATCAGCAGGCCGGCGTTCTGGAAGTTGACGCGTCGGGTTCCAGGTCACGCGCGCCGTCGCGGTCCAGGGGCCGGAGTCCGGCAGGTCCTGGAGCACGATGTTGCGCTGGCCGGTCGCGCCGCCGTGGATGTCCTCACCGGGCTGGGCGTTGAGGTTCAGCGAGCCGCCCGCGACCGAGAGGAACTGGTCGTCACGGCGCACCACGCTCCAGCGCGCCGGTGTCGAGCGTCGTCCCGTCGAACTGGTCGTTGCCCGGGCAGGAGGCCAGCGGCGGGTACGCCTCGATGTCGATCTCGACGCTGCGCGAGCGCTCGCCGTCGCTGACGGTGAACGTGGCGGTGTACTGGCCCGGCTCCTCGTAGGTGTGGCTCGCGTTCGCGGTCGTCGCGTCGGGCGTGCCGTCGTTCGTGAAGTCCCACGCGTAGCGTCAGCGGGTCGCCGTCGGCGTCCGCCCCCGTGCCCGTGAAGTTCACGGCCAGCGGCGCGGGGCCGGCGACCTTGTCGGCGGTCGCCGACGCGGTCGGCGCCGAGTTCGACGCCACCCCCTTGCCGATGAACGTGAACTCGTCGAGGTCGAACAGGTCGGTCGGGTTCGCGCTGTTCATCTCGCGGAACGTGAAGTAGAGCCTGCCGCCTGTGGCCTCCGCGTCGAGCGGGATCGTGACGTTCTGGAAGTCCGTCCAGCTCGCGGTCGGCGGCAGCGCGGCCGTGCCGATCACGTCGCCGTCCACGGCTCCCTCGCGCACGTCGACGAAGCCGCCGTCCTCGCCCGCGGCATAGTGGATCGTCAGCTGCATCGATGTTGGCGAGCGACACCGGCTCGAAGTAGATGTACTCGCCCGCGTCCGTGTAGCCGACCGTGCGGCCCCCCTCCGCGTTGGCCACCGTGTTGGTCTGCGTGCCGGTGTGGCCCGTGTAGTGCTCGGCCTGGATCGTCTTCGGCGTCAGGCGCCGCGTCGACGCGCCCGTGAGCGGCGCCGAGCCGGGCTGGCCGCCGCTGTCGGTGTAGTTGGCGATCAGGACGAGCGCGATGTTGGCGCTCTTCTCGTGGCCGGAGTCGGCCGGCGCGTCGATCGTGCCGGAGCAGCCCGTCTGGTCGGTGCCGGGATGCACGTGGGCGTTGCCGCCCTCGTCGTGGAAGACGCCCGACGTTGACCGTCACGTCGTCGCAGTCGATCGTCCCGTCCTCCGGATCGGTGACGGTGACCGTGTACGGGATCTCGTCGCCCCAGTCGAACACGCCGCCCTGGACCGGCACGGTCAGGTTGACCGTCGGCCGCGTGTTGCCGGCGTTGATGACCACCGTCGAGTTGCCGGACTTGCCGGTCGAGTCGGTCGCGGTCAGGCGCACGTTGTACGTGCCGGCCTCGTCGAAGGTGTGCGTCGGGTTCGGCTCGGTCGAGGTCTCGCCGTCGCCGAAGTCCCAAGAGAACGTCAGGTCGTCGCCGTCGGCGTCCTCGGAGCCCGCGCTCGAGAACTGGACGGTCAGCGGCGTCGGGCCTGAGTCCTGGTCGGCCGGTCGCCCGCGCGACCGGCGTGCGCGTGCCCTTCGCGTAGTCGATCCGGTAGAGGCCGGAGTCGGGGTTGATGCCGGAGCCCGCGTAGTTGAAGTCGCGGCCCCACTCGAGCACGTAGAGCGAGCCGTCGGCGCCCATCTCGATGTCGTGCGGGTGCCGGAAGTCGGCGTTCGGCATGAACTCGACGATCTCCTCCGGCCTGCCCTGAGCGTCGAGCTCGAGCGTCGCGATCCAGTCGCGCGACCAGTCGGCGAAGAAGACCTTGTCGTCGAACCAGGCCGGGAACTTGCTCTCCTCGGGGTTGTTCGCGTTGAAGTGGTAGATCGGGCCGGCGATCGCCGTGCGGCCGGGGCCCCGCGGGATCTGCCAGCGGCGGCGTGTTCCACGGGAAGTTCGGCGCGTTGGCGTGCGGCGTGTACGGCCACCACAGCAGCGCGCCCGTGGTCGGCGGCGTGTTCGCCTTGCCGGTGTTCCACGCCGAGTCGTTCAGCGGGCCGTCGTCGACGCCGCCGGTGCCGCTGCAGTTGAAGAAGCCGCTCTGCGTCTGGGTCGCGAAGTCCCAGTTCGAGTACGCCTTGTTGTCGGCGATGCAGTACGGCCAGCCCATGTTGCCCGCTTCGCGGATCTGGTTGATCTCGTCGTAGCCGCGCGGGCCGCGGTTGGCGTTCTCGCCGCCCGCGTCCGGGCCGACCTCGCCGTTGTAGAGCCAGCCGGTCTCGTGGTCCACCTGGATCCGGAACGGGTTGCGGTGGCCCATCGTGTAGATCTCGGGCCGCGTCTGGCCGGCGACGCCCGGGTACTTGCCGCCGATGCCGAACAGGTTGCCGGCCGGGATGTCGTAGGTGTTGCCGGGGCCGGGCGCGCCACTGGCGTCCGCCTTCGGCCGGATGCGCAGGATCTTGCCGCGCAGGTCGTTGGTGTTGCCCGACGAGCGCCGCGCGTCACGCGCGTGGTCGGCGTCCGGGTTGGTGCCCGGCTCGTTCGCCAGCCGGTCGTCGATCGGGTTGTAGCCCTGCGACTCGGCGTGCTGCGTGTCGTCGCCGGTCGAGATGTAGAGGTTGCCGTCGGGCCCGAAGGTCATCGAGCCGGACGAGTGGCAGCAGATGATCCGCTGGTGCGGGAACTCGAGCAGCGGCACCTCGGAGGCCATGCCGAGCGTGCCGTCGGCGGCGAGCGTGAAGCGCGAGATGTGCTGGACCTCGGGCGTCGGCACGCTGTAGAAGAGGTACAGCCAGCGGTTGGTGGCGAAGTCCGGGTCGAGCGTGATCCCGAGCAGGCCGTTCTCGTTGCCGCGGTGGACCGGGATCGTGCCGATTGCGCGGACCGCGCCAGTGGCCGCGGTGTAGCGACTTGACCCGGCCGCCCAGCTCGACGTAGTAGACGTCGCCGTTGTCGGCGACCGCGATCTCCATCGGGTTCTCGGTCGTGTCGTCGAGCGTGACCTTGTCGAACGACGCGTCGGTCGGCAGGCCGGCGCGCTCGGGCCCGCAGTCGCCGGCCGCCTCGCCCGAGGCCCACTCGATGGCGCCGCGGATGTGGTCGAGGTAGTCGGGCTCGGACCAGTACGCGCCCTCGTGGCCGAGCGCCGTGTAGAAGTGGCGCCCGCCGTCGTAGTTCGAGCACCACGCGATCGGGTGGTCGTCGGCGGCCGCCGATCCGTCCTGCTCGTCGTAGCGTGTTCTCGTCGAGCTTGAGCAGGACGTGGACGTTCTGCGGCTCGGCGGTGAAGTTGTACCACTCGTCCGTCCGGACCCAGTTGGGCTGCGGGAGGTCCTTCGTGGCCGGGTGCGTGGTGTCGACGACGTTGACCGTCGCCTGCTGGAACTGGATGGGCGCCGGCCGGGTGGTTGAGGAACCAGGCGCCGCCCATCATGTCGCCCTTCCAGGCCCAGTTGCGGTCGGCGTTGGCGTCGGCGTGGATGGCTCACGATGCCGCCGCCGCGCTGCGTCCAGCGCTCGAAGGCGTTGCGCTGGGCGGCGTTGAGGATGCCCTCGCCGTCGGTGTTGAGGAAGACGACGACCTCGTACGGGCGCAGGCCGGCGTCGGTGAAGCGCGTCTGGTCCTCGCTCAGGTCGACGGTGTAGTTCGCTCGACGCGCCCATCTGCGTGATCGCGGCCTTGCCGGCGTCGATCGCGTCTGGTTGGCGGAAGCCGGTGGTGCGCGAGAAGACGAGGACGTCGAAGCGGGACTCGTCCGTCGACGGTGACCGTGCCGGTCATCGCGCCGTGGAACTTGCAGAGGAACGTGTAGGTGCCCGCGCTGGTTGAACGTGTGGGTGACCGCGCGCGCCGCCCGGGGCGCGCGTCTCGTCGTTGGTCCAGTTGCCGCTCGTCGACGTCACGCGTGTGCGTCGCGGCCGCCTCGTCGAACTCCCATCGTGACCGTCGACCCCCTCGCGACCGTCACGTTGCTCGGCTCCCACCCGGGGGCGGGCGAGTCGACGGCGTCGATCGTGGTCGCGGCCGCCGCCGACGCGATGCTCGCGGAGACGCGATCGCTGCCCATCGCGACCGGCAGCGCGGCGCCGGTCAAGCCGCCCGAGTGGTGCGCTGGAGCTGGCCCTGCAGCCAGGCCCCAGACGACCAGTGCGGCGATGAAGGCCATGCCCAGCTTCGACGTCGACGACATCTGCCCCTCTCCCCCTCTTCCGCAATACGGAATGATCATTCTGCGATCCGGTGATGCTTCCACAGCGCTCACCGCGCGTCAACCCCCGCGTAGGCGCGGTCCAGGATCTGGATCGTGTGCCGCACCGGCAGGTCCAGGTACTGCCGGATCTGCGTCAGGCAGCCGATGTTCCCCGCCGCGACCACGTCCGCCCCGGTGGCGCGCAGGTTGGCCGCCTTGCGGCGGCCGAGCTCGGCGGCCGTCTCCGGCTGCTCGACGTTGTAGGTCCCGGCCGAGCCGCAGCACAGCTCCCACTCGTCCGGCACCACGACCTCGTGGCCGGCCGCGCGCAGCAGCCGCTGCGGCGCCTCGCGCACCTTCTGCGCGTGCGCCAGGTGGCACGCGTCGTGGTACGCGACGCGCAGCGGCCGCCGGGCCGGCGGCGCCACGAAGCCCGAGCTCGTCGAGGAACGCGCTGACGTCGACCACGCGGGCCGCGAGCTCGCGGGCCTGCTCCTCGTCCGGCTCGCCCGCGAACAGCAGGCCGTACTCGCGCATGCCCGAGCCGCAGCCGGCGGCGTTGGCGACCACCGCGTCGACGTCCTCTGGGAACGCGCGCAGGTTGCGGCGCGCGAGCCGGCGTGCCTGGGCGGCGCGCCCGCCGTGCATGGCGAGCGCGCCGCAGCAGCCCTGCCCGCGCGGGACGACGGTCTCGACGCCGTTGCGGGCGAGCACGCGCAGCGTCGCCCAGCCGATGTCGGGGTCGAGCACCTGCTGCGCGCAGCCCGCCAGCAGCGCGACGCGCGCGCGGCGCGCGCCCTCGGCCGGGAAGACGGCGGGCAGCGGCCGCGCCTTCGGCATGCGGTCGGGCAGCAGGTCGAGCATCGGCCGCAGCGCCGCCACCTTCGGCGCCAGGCGGCCGAGCCTGGCGGCCGCGCGGAAGCGGCGCGGGTACGGCAGCGTGTGCGCGGCCAGCGCGCGCGTCGCCCGCTCGGCGAGCGGCCGGCGCGGCTCGGCGTGCGCGCGGAAGGCGGTGATCAGCTCGCCGTACTCGACGCCGGACGGGCAGGCGGTCACGCACGCCTGGCAGCCGAGGCAGCTGTCGATCGGCGCAAGCGCCTCCTCGAGCCCGACGCTGCCCTCGAGCACGTCCTTCATCAGGAAGATCCGCCCGCGCGGCGAGTGCGGCTCCTCGCCGCCGGTGACGTACGTCGGGCAGGTCGGCAGGCAGAAGCCGCAGTGCACGCAGCTGCCGATCGCGTCCGCCATCGCCGGGCCCTGGGCGCCGAGCTCGTCCAGCGGGATCGCGTGCTGCATCAGGCGACCGCCTCCTCGCGCAGCGGCACGAAGCGGCGCGCGGTCCCGGCGAAGCGGCCGTCGGGATCGAGCGCGCGGCGTACGCGGTCGGCGAACGCGCCGCCGCTCGCCGCGCCGAGCAGCACCGTGCCGGGCGGCCCGGTCAGCCGCACGCCGCCGGCGCCGGCCTCGCGCAGCAGGGCGTCGAGCTCCTCCAGCGGCCGGTCCGGCGGCCATGCGACCCAGCCGCCGACGCCGGCGCGCGTGTAGCGTCGCGCGGCGCCCGCGAGCGAGCGGTCGAGCGCGGCGGCCCGGCGCGGGCTCAGCTCGAGCCGGACGAGAGCGGCCTCCGGCGGCGCCCACGCCAGCCGCCCTGCGCCGTCCCACAGCTCGGCGTCGTCGGCGCCGAGCAGCTTGCGGGCCGGCAGCGCAGCGTGCGGCGCAGCCGCTCGAGCCGCGGCTCGAGCGACGTGGCGGGACCGCCGAGCCGGATCAGCACGCGGCCGGGCGGCTCGAGGTCGAGCGCCTCGATGTCGAGCCCCGCGGACAGCGCCCGCTGCCCCGCCTCGAGCGCCGCCTCCAGGTCGGCGCCTCGGCGACGAGCGTCCCCCACGCCGGCGGCGCCGGGAAGACCTTGAACGCGACCTCGACGAGCACGCCGAGCCGGCCCAGGCTGCCGACCATCAGCCGCGGCAGGTCGAACCCGGCGGCGTTCTTGACCACGCGGCCGCCGCCGCCGACCAGCGCGCCGGTGCCGTCGACGAAGCGCGCGCCGATGATGAAGTCGCGCACGCCGCCGTGGCGGTGGCGCGCCGGACCCCGAGGTCCCGGCCGCGACCACGCCGCCGAGCGTCGCCCCGGCGCGCGCCAGCGGCGGGTCGAACGGCAGGTGCTGGCCGTGGGCGGCGAGCGCCTCCTGCACGACCCGCACCGGCGTGCCGGCCAGCGCGGTGATCGTCAGCTCCTCCGGGTCGTACTCGACGATCCCGCGCAGGCCAGAGACCACGAGCGGCGACGACGCCCTCCGGCGGCGTCGACAGCGCGGGCTTCGAGCCGCCGCCGCGCGGGAGCACCCGCGGGTGCTCCCGGACGGCGTCCTGAAGCGCCCGCACGGCATCCGAGATCTCGGCGTCGCGGCGCGGCGTGCCCGTCCCGTGTCGGGAACATCTTGCCGCGGTTGGCGAGCTCGAGCGGGTCGACGGACCGCGCGACCCGGCGCATGGCGGCCAGCGTCGCGGAGTCGAACATCCGCGGCAGGAAGTCGCGCTTCTCGACGCCGATGCCGTGCTCGCCGGTGATCGAGCCGCCGAGCCGCACGCAGAGGTCGAGGATCTCGCCGGCCAGCGCCTCGGCGCGCTCGACGGCGCCCGGCTCGCGACCGTCGAACAGGATCAGCGGGTGCAGGTTGCCGTCGCCGGCGTGGAAGACGTTGGCCACGCGCAGGCCGGCATCGCGCGGCCAGCCGCCCGATCTCCTCGAGCGCCTCGCCGAGCCGCGTGCGCGGGACGCAGCCGTCCTGCACCAGGTAGTCGGGCGCCAGCCAGCCGACGGCCGAGAACGCGCTCTTGCGGCCCTTCCAGATCAGCGCCCGCTCGGCGGGATCCTCGGTGGCGCGGACCTCGGTGGCGCCCGAGGCGCGGATCACCTCGCGCAGGCGCGCCGACGTCCTCGTCGACGCAGGCGCGCTCGCCGTCGAGCTCGACGATCAGCAGCGCGGGAACCTTCGGATACCCGGGCTTGACCGAGGACTCGGCGGCCTCGATCGCCAGCTCGTCCATGATCTCCATCGCCACCGGCAGCAGCCCGGCCGCCACCACCGCGGCGACCGCGTCGCCGGCCGCGCGCAGGTCGGGATAGGCGGCGAGCACGGTGTGCGTGGCCTCGGGCACCGGCAGCAGCCGCAGCGTCGCCTCGAGCGCGATCCCGAGCAGCCCCTCGGACCCGACGAAGCCGCCGAGCCAGTCGGGCGCCCGGCGCCGCTCCGAGCCGCACGACCTCGCCGTCGGGCAGCACGGCCTCGACGGCGAGCACGTGGCTGGCCGTCATCCCGTGCTTGAGGCAGTGCGCGCCGCCCGAGTTGAAGGCGATGTTGCCGCCGATCGTGCAGATCGACTGGCTCGACGGGTCGGGCGCGTAGAACAGCCCGTGTGCGGCGGCCGCGCGCGTGACGTGCGCGTTGATCACGCCGGGCTCGACCACCGCGACGCGCTCCACCGGGTCGAGCCGCAGGATCCGGTTGAGGCGGTTGAGGCCGATCACGATGCCGCCCTCGACCGGCAGCGAGCCGCCCGACAGGCTGGTGCCGCTGCCGCGCGCCACGAACGGGACGCGCTCGCGGTGGCAGGCGCGGACGGTCTCGATGACCTCCTCGCGCGTCTCGGGCGAGCACCACCGCCTCGGGGCGGCGGCGGAAGGAGGTCAGGGCGTCGGACTCGTACGGCGCCACGCGCGCCGGCTCCGTGAACAGCCGTTCGCACGGGATACAGCTCCCGCAGGCTCCGCAACAGCTCTGCAACCGCCACTGCCCGTTCTCCCCCGTCCTCCCCAGGACGTTGCATCTATGTTGCATCTTTGTAGCATCTGACCGGTACCTATGGCAAGCTCACCGCTGAAGATGACCGCCACGAACCGCGCCTACGCGTTCACCAAGGAGCGGGTGCTGGACTCGACGTTCGCCGGCGGCGACCTGATCACCGAGGGCGAGGTGGCCGACGCGCTCGGGCATGAGCCGCACGCCCGTGCGCGAGGCGTTCCTGCGGCTCGAGGGCGAGGGCCTGCTGCGGCTCTACCCCAAGCGCGGCGCGCTCGTGGTGCCGGTCTCGGTCGGCGAGGTCGAGGCCGTGATGGAGACGCGCATGCTGGTCGAGCGCTTCGCGCTGGACAAGGTGCTCGCCAGCCGGCCCGTCCGAGGTCCTCGCCCGCGCCATGGACGAGGCGATCGCGCGCGCAGGTGGAGCGGATCGCGGCGGGCGACGCCGACGGCTTCGTCGCCGTCGACCGCGAGTTCCACACCAAGTTCGTCACCGCCGCCGGCAACCCGATCGTCACCGACCTCTACGACTCGCTGCGCGACCGCCAGCAGCGGATGATCATCACCTCGCTGCTGGTCAGCGCAGAGCGCAGCGCCTCGATCCTCGTCGAGCACCGGGCGCTGACCGAGGCGATCCGCGCCGGCGAGCTCGAGCGGGCGCAGACCGTGCTGACCGCGCACCTGCGCGGGACGCTGGATCTGCTGCGGCCGGGTTAGGCCCGGCGAGAGCGGTTTCCTTCGTTGAGTCCTGCCTCGGGGTCGTATAGCGACCCTAGAACGGGATTCGACGCCGAAATCCAGTCGCCCGGCTGGCTCCCTCACCTCCCCACCCAGCCGCAGTTGACGTTCAGGCCGCGGCCTTGAAGCCCAGAGCGTCCGACACCTGCGCCGCGTGCTCGACCAGCAGCGCGCCCAACCGCGCCGCGTTGTCGCCGAGGATGCGCGCCGACGGGCCCGACACGCTGATCGCCGCGCTCGGCCGGCCGCTGTGGTCGAAGACGGCGACGGCGACGCAGCCGACGCCCTCCTCGTGCTCCTCGTTGTCGAGCGCGTAGCCGCGGCGGCGGATGCGCGCGAAGTCGTCCTCGAGCGCGGCGAGCGTGGTCAGCGTGTGGTCGGTCAGCCGCTGGAGCGGCTCGCGGCCGCCGTATAGCGCCTCACCGCCTCCGCCGGGCCGTTGGCCATGATCGCCTTGCCCGAGCCGGTCGTGTGGGCGGGCACGCTGGTGCCGACCGTGGTGAACATGCGGACCTGGCGCGAGCCCTCGACCTGGTCGACGTAGACGACGCGGTCGGCGTCGAGCACGACGAGGTTGACGGTCTCGCCGGTCTCGCGCTGGATGCCCTCCAGGTGCGGCCGCGCCACCACGCGCAGGCGCTCGAGCCGGTGCTCGAGCCCGCTGGCCACCTCGACCACCTTGTAGCCGAGCAGGTAGCGGCCGGACTCGCTGCTCTGGCTCACGTAGCCGCGCTTGGCCAGCGTGTGCAGCAGGCGGTGCGCGGTGCTGGGCACGAGCCCGGTGCGGTTGGCCAGCTCGGTGACGCCGAGCTCGCCGCCGTCGCCCAGCGCCTCGAGCAGGTCGAAGGCGCGCTCGAGCGACTGGACGCTGTCGCGGCGGTCGGGCATTCCGTCATCCAATCACAACCTTCCGTACACCGGAAGCAGTTGGTAGGGTCGCGCCGGTCCCACCGAGGGAGGAGTGAAGTGGAGGGCTCGAAGACGGTCCTGCTGGTCGGCACGCTCGACACCAAGGGCGCCGAGTACGCGTACCTGCGCGACCGCTTGCGGCTGCACGGCGTCGACTCGATCCTCGCCGACGCGGGCGTCAACGAGCCCGTGGGCGTCGAGCCCGACCTGCACGTGGGCGGCGACCCGGCGGCGCTGGCCGCGGCCGGCGACCGCGGCGCAGCCGTGACGGCGATGGCCGAGGCCGCCGAGGAGCTCGCGCGGCGTCTCTACGCCGAGGGGAAGATCGGCGGCGTGCTCGCCGCCGGCGGCTCGGGCGGGACGGCGATCGCCACGCGCGCGATGCAGGCGCTGCCTGTCGGCGCGCCGAAGCTCATGGTCTCGACGATGGCGGCCGGCAACACGGCCGACTACGTCGGCGCCAGCGACGTGACGATGATGGCCTCGGTCACCGACGTCGCCGGCGTCAACTCGATCTCCGGCCGCATCCTGGCCAACGCGGCGGCGGCGATGGCGGGCATGATGCAGGCGCCCGAGGTCGACCTCGGCGAGCAGAAGCCGCTGATCGGCGCGTCGATGTTCGGCGTCACCACGCCGTCCGTGACCCACGCGCGCGAGCGGCTCGAGGGCCTCGGCTACGAGGTGCTGACCTTCCACGCCACCGGCGCCGGCGGACGCGCGATGGAGGGCCTGATGGACTCCGGCTTCCTGGCCGGCGTGCTCGACATCACGACCACCGAGCTGTGCGACGACCTGGTCGGCGGCGTGCTCTCCGCGGGCCCGGACCGGCTCGAGGCGGCGGGCCGGCTGGGGCTGCCGCAGGTGGTGTCGGTCGGAGCGCTCGACATGGTCAACTTCGGCGCCCGCGCGACGGTGCCGCCGCAGTTCGAGGACCGCAACCTGTACGTGCACAACCCGTCGGTGACGCTGATGCGCACGACGAAGGAGGAGTGCGCGGAGCTCGGCCGCCGGATCGCGCGCAAGCTGTCGGCCGCGACCGGCCCGACCGCGCTCTTCCTGCCGCTCGGCGGGGTCTCGATGATCGACGCCGAGGGCCAGCCGTTCCACGACCCCGAGGCCGACGCGGCGCTGTTCGACGCGCTGCGCGAGGGCCTCGACGGCAGCGTGGAGCTGATCGAGATGGACTGCAACGTCAACGACCCGGAGTTCGCCGAGGCGATGGCCGACAAGCTCGACGAGTACATGAAGTCATGACCGGCGACGAGGCACGCGCCAAGCTGCGCGCGACGCTCGACGGCGGCGGCGTGATCATCGGCGCCGGGGCGGGCACGGGCCTGTCGGCCAAGTGCGCCGAGGCGGGCGGCACCGACCTGATCATCATCTACAACTCCGGCCGCTACCGGATGGCGGGGCGCGGCTCGCTCGCCGGCCTCATGCCCTACGGCGACGCCAACGCGATCGTGATGGAGATGGCGGGCGAGGTGCTCCCGGTCGTCCGCGACACGCCGGTCATCGCCGGCGTCTGCGGGACCGACCCGTTCCGGCTGATGGACGTCTTCCTGCGCCAGATCGCGCGACGCCGGGCTTCGCGGGCGTCCAGAACTTCCCCACCGTCGGGCTGATCGACGGCACGTTCCGCGCCAACCTCGAGGAGACCGGCATGAGCTACGGCCTCGAGGTCGACATGATCCGCAAGGCCAAGGAGCTCGGGCTGCTGACCACGCCGTACACGTTCAACCCGGACGACGCCGTGGCGATGGCCGAGGCGGGCGCCGACGTGCTCGTCCCCCACATGGGCCTCACCACCAAGGGCTCGATCGGCGCGCACACGGCCAAGACGCTCGACGAGTGCGTGGTGGAGATCCAGGAGATGCGCGACGCGGCCGTGCGCGTGAACCCCGACGTGATCGTGCTCTGCCACGGCGGGCCGCTGGCCGAGCCGGAGGACGCGCAGTACGTGCTCGAGCGCACCGAGGGCATCGCCGGCTTCTACGGCGCGTCGAGCATGGAGCGGCTGCCCACCGAGGTGGCCATGACCGAGAACATGAAGCGCTTCAAGGCGCTGGAGAGGAGCGCGTAGATGCCGTCCAAGTTCGTCGACACGGCGTCGCTGCCGACCATGACCTTCGACTGGGGCGTCATCAAGCCGCTCGTGGCCTCCGACAACACCGAGGGCACCGAGGTCTCGATGATGCACGTGATCCTGCTCCCCGGTAAGGGCCACGACCGCCACAACCACCCGGAGTCCGACGAGATCCTCTACATCCTCGCCGGCGAGGGCGACCAGATGGTCGACGACACCGACACGCAGCGCGTCCGCCCCGGCGACACGGTGTTCATCCCCAAGGGCGCCTTCCACTCGACGATCAACACCGGCTACGAGCCGATGGTCATCCTCGCCATCTACGCGCCGGCCGGCGCGGAAGCGGTCCTCAAGACCCTGCCCGACTACCAGGAGGTCCCGGCCGGCGAGGCGCCCGCGCTCTCGCGCGGGTGATCGTCCGCGAGGAGCGGCCGGAGGATCGCGACGCGGTCCGCCACGTCGAGGAGGCGGCGTTCGGCCGCCGGACGAGGCGGACATCGTCGACGCGCTGCGCGCCGATCCCGCCTGGGCGCTGTCGCTGGTGGCCGAGGTCGACGGCTCGATCGTCGGCCACCTTCTGTTCAGCCGCGGCGACCGGGCGATGACGCTCGGGCCGCTGGCGGTGATGCCGGAGCACCAGCGCTCCGGCGTCGGCGCCGCGCTGATGCGCGATGGCCTGGCTCGTATCGACGAGCCGGTCGTGCTGCTCGGCCACGTCGACTACTACACGCGCTTCGGCTTCCGGCCGGCGGCGCCCGAGGGCATCACCAACCAGTGGGGCATCGAGGATCCCGCGTGGATGGTGCGCGGCGACCTGGCGCCCGGCGAGGTCAGATACCCGGCGGCCTTCGGGCCATGAGCCCGGCCATCGTGCGCACCATCTGACGGCCGACCCACGGGATCCGGGCGGCCGGGCCCATCAGCGCATCGCGCGGCGGCGCGAGGCGGTCGCGGCCGGATTGGAAGAACGGCGTCATCCAGCGGCTAGCGAAGCGCGTAGAAGCCGCACGTGGGCGACGGCGGCGCGCGCGTGTAGCCGGCCGACGCCCTCGCCGGCTTCAGGGCGAGTCGGCGAGCGCGTCGGCGTCGAGCAGCGCGAGGTTGGCGCCCTGCCCGAGCTGCGGGCTCATCGCGTGCGCGGCGTCGCCGAGGAAGACGACGTTGCCGCGATGGAAGTCGCGCATCACGTACTTCGAGGTAGCCGGGCCTCCTGGAGCTGCGCCGGCGTCGTTGATCTGGGCGGCTAGCTCCGCGGCGGCCGGGTGGCGCTCGAGCTGGGCGCGCCAGGCGGCGAGGCCGCTCGGCCGAGGCACTCGCGGCGGGCGGTCGGCGCGGACGCTGAAGAACAGGCTGCGCCTGCGGTCGGCCCGGTCGGCAGCACGCCGGCCAGGAAGCGCCGTGCCGTCGACGACCTGGTCGAGCATGTCGGGCGCGAGGTCGCCGCGGTCGCCGATGAACCACAGCGCGCCCCACGGGTACGGCGCGGACGACGCGCGTCGCGCGCGCAGCGTCGATGCGGGCGCCGTCGGCGGCGCACCACGAGGTCGTAGCCCGCGGCCGGCTCCGTGTCTCGACGCGCGCGCCGAGGCGCAGCTCGACGCCCGCCGCACTCGAGCGGATCGAACAGCGCATGGAAGAGCGCGCCTCGGTGGACGCCCAGCGCCGTACGCGCCGATCACGTCGTAGCTCAGGTCGAGCAGCGTCCGCCCGGCCGGCGTTGGTGCAGCGCAGCGCGGCGCACCTGCGGCGCCGCGGCGACGCGTCACGGCCGAGCCGTTCGAGCACCTCCATCCCGGTCGGCTGGAGCAGGATCCCCGCGCCGACCGGCCCGGGCTCGGCCGCCTGCTCGAACAGCGTCACGCGGTAGCCGTCGCGCGGCCAGCAGCAGCGCCGCGGCGCAGCCGGCGGTGCCCGCGCCGACGACGGCGACGCTACTCACGGATGACGAGCCACGTCCCGACCGCCAGCAGCACGACGCCGGCGACCTTGGCGACGGTGATCGGCGAGCGCTCGACGCCGAGCCAGCCGAAGTGGTCGATCACGATCGCGACCGCCGAGCTGGCCGGCGATCGTCACCGCGGTGAGCCCGCCGGCGCCGAGCGCTCGCACCGTGAAGACGATGCTGCCGACGTAGAGCGCGCCGGCCAGGCCGCCGCCGATCGCCACGTGGAGCGGCGCGTCGCCGATGTTCCGGATGCCGCCGAGGCCGTCGGTCAGCGCCGCGAGCGTGAGCAGCGCGACGAACGAGACGGCGAGCGCGACGACCGACGCGTTGAGGCCGCCGACGACGCGGCCGAGCTGCGAGTTCAGCGGCGCCTGGGTGGCGACCAGGCCTCCGACCACCGCCGCCAGCGCGACGGCCACGCCCTTGTCCATCTAGTGTTCCGCCCGGCGGCTGCGACCACTACTTGGCGTCGAGCCAGTTCGGGCCCGAGCCGGCGTCGACCTTCAGCGGCGGGTCGAGGTCGGCGGCGGCGACCATCTCGCGCGAGATCACCTCGGCGGCCTGCTCGGCCTCCTCGGCGGGGCCCTCGGCGAGCAGCTCGTCGTGGATCTGGAGGATCAGGCGCGTCTTCAGGCCCTCGTCGGCCAGCGCGCGGTGGGCGCGCACCATCGCCACCTTGATGATGTCGGCGGCCGTGCCCTGGATGACCGAGTTGACCGCGAGCCGCTCGCCGAGCTTGCGCGTCTGCCAGTTGCGCGCGCGGATCTCGGGGATCTGGCGGCGGCGGCCGAACAGCGTCGACACGTAGCCGTGCTGCTCGGCCTGCTCGACGGCGTCCTTCATGAACTGGTGCGACGGCCGGGAAGCGCTCGAGGTAGCGGTCGATGAACTCCTGCGCCTCCTCCTGCGCGATCTGCAGGCGGTCGGCGAGCCCGTAGGCGGACAGGCCGTAGACGATCCCGTAGTTGACCATCTTGGCCTTCGAGCGCATGCCGACGTCGAGCTGCTCCGGCGGCAGCTCGAACACCTTCGACGCGGTCTCGGTGTGGACGTCCTCGCCGCGCAGGAAGATGTCGCGCAGCACCTGCTCGTCGGCGATGTGGGCGAGCACGCGCAGCTCGACCTGCTCGTAGTCGATCGAGGTCAGCACGTTGCCCGGCTCGGCCACGAAGCAGCGCCGGATCACGCGACCGGTCTCGGTGCGGATCGGGATGTTCTGGAGGTTCGGGTTGATGCTCGCGAGCCGGCCGGTGGCCGCGTTGGTCTGCAGGAACGTCGTGTGCAGGCGGCCGTCGTCGCCGATCCAGGCCGGCAGCGCGTCGAGGTAGGTCTGCACGAGCTTGGTCAGCTCGCGGAAGCGCTCGATCTTGGGGATGATCGGGTGCTCGTCGCGGATCGCCTGCAGCACGCGGGCGTCGGTGCTGAAGCCGGTCTTGCCGCGGCGCTTGCGGCTGAGGCCGAGCTTGACGAACAGCACCTCGGCGAGCTGCTGCGGCGAGCCGATCATGAACTCCTCGCCGGCCAGGTCCCAGATCTCGCGCTCGAGCTGCTGCGCGTCGGCGCGGATGCGGGTCGCCGCCTCCTCCAGCAGCTTCGTGTCGAGCTTGATGCCCGACCTTCTCGGCCTCGCGCAGCACGTGGACGAGCGGCAGCTCGATGTCGTTGAGCAGGTCGGTCAGCCCGCGCTCGTCGAGCTGCTCGCGCTGCTGGGCGGCGAGGTCGTGGATCGAGCACGGCGCGGGCGGCGTTCTCGTCCTCGGCGGTGACGGCCAGGCCGCGCTCCTCGGACAGCTCGTCGAGCGGGAAGCCGCGGCGGGCGGGGTCGAGCAGGTAGGCGGCGAGCTCGGTGTCGAAGACGAGGTTCGGCGGGACCGTCGCCGAGCGCCTTGGCGTCGTGGGCGACCACGGGCCGGTCGCCGGCGGCGGCGACGAGCTCGGCCGGATCGTCCATCTCGCCGGCCAGCGCCTGGCCGCCGCCCGCGTAGGCGCCGAAGCGCCAGCGCTGGCGCGCGGGATCAGCTCGCCCTCGGGCGCCTCGGGCGGCGACCGCGACGAGGTACAGCTCGTCGCCCTGGAGGCGCGCGACGTCGGCGGCGCGTGCCGCCGGTCCTGACCGGGACGGTGCGGGCCTCGGCGGCCTCGGGCCGCGGGATCTCCTCCGCCTCGGCCGTCGCACAGCGCCTCCTCGAGCCGGCGCAGCGGGTCGCGCAGCTCCCAGTCGCGGAAGACCGTGCGCAGGTTGCGCGCGGTCGGGGACCTTCGTGAGCTCGGCCTCGAGGTCGAGGTCGATCGGGACGTCGCGGACCATCGTGGCGAGCTGCTTGGAGAGCCGCGCCGCGTCGGCGTGCTCGATCAGGTTCTGCTTGCGCTTGGCGCCGGAGATCTCGTCGACGCTGGTGAGCACGGTCTCGAGGTCGCCGAAGCGCTGGAGCAGCTCGGAGGCGGTCTTGTCGCCGATGCCCGGGACGCCGGGGATGTTGTCGCTGGTGTCGCCCTTGAGGCCGATGAAGTCGGGGATCTTCTCGGGCGGGATGCCGTAGCGCTCGATCACGCCGTCGCTGTCGTAGACCTTCGTGTCGGTGATCCCGCGCGAGGTGGTCATGATCCGCACGCCGTCCTCGACGAGCTGGTAGGCGTCGCGGTCGCCGGTCACGACCATCACCGGGATCCCGCGCTCCCTGGCCTGCTCGACCAGCGCGGCGATCACGTCGTCGGCCTCGAAGCCCTCGACCGAGATGTTGCGGTAGCCGAAGGCCTCGACCAGCGGCCGCAGGTGCGGCCACTGGAGCTTGAGCAGGTCGGGGCGGCTGCTGCGCTGGGCCTTGTAGTCGGCGGAGAGCTCCTTGCGGCCGGACATGCCGGCGTCCCAGACCACCACGGTCGGCACCTCGCCGTAGTCCGTGAGGATCTTCACGAGCATCGACGCGAAGCCGAAGATCGCGTTGGTCGGGCGCCCGTCGGAGGTGGCGATCGACTCCGGCAGCGCGAAGAACGCCCGGTAGGCGAGCGAGTTCCCGTCGATCAGGAACAGCTCGCGGGGGGCGTCTCCGTTGGTCTCGGCCATGCGCCTCGAAGGCTAGTAGCCGTGCGGCCACGCGCGGGGCTACGCGGATTCCGCAGGTTCCGGGTCGGCGCGCCGGCCGATCGATGACGTTGTGAACGATCTCGGCGTCCGGCGGCCCGCCGTCATGACCCCGCGCCGCTATGCTGGCGGGTCCATGCTCCCCGAGGAGCGCGAGCCCACGCCCGAGCCCGAGACGCCCGAGGCGACCAGCCCCGAGGGCAACGGCGAGCCGGCCCCGGAGCCGCGGCGGCCGACAAGCCCGCCGAGCCGGCCGAGACCGGCCGCCGAGGCGCCCGCCGAGCCGGCCGCCGGAGCCCGCCGCCGAGCCGGCAGCCGAGACGCCCCGAGCCGGCCCGAGGCCCCGAGCCGCGCCGCCGAGACGCCCGCAGAGCCGCGCCCGAGCGGCCGCCGAGCCCGCCGCCGAGACGCCCGCCGAGCCCGCCCCGAGCCGGCCCGCCGAGCCCGCCGCCGAGACGCCCTCAGAGCCGCGCCGCGGAGCCCGCCGCCGAGACGCCCGCCGAGCCCGCCGCCGAGACGCCCCGCGGAGCCGCAGCCCGCAGCGCCCGCCGCCGAGGCGCCCTGCCGAGGCGCCCGCCGCCGAGACGACGCCGCGGACGCCGGCCGGCCCAGCACGCCGCCGACAGGCGCCCGCCGCCCGCTCAGGGCGCGCCCGCAGCGCCAGGGCCGCGGCGGCCAGCGGCGAGAAGCCGCGGCGCCGCCGCCGGCTGACCGCCGCCGAGAAGCACCGGCGCACGTTCTTCGCCAAGCTCAGCGAGCTTCGCAAGCAGGAGCAGGCCGCCGTCGAGGCCAACGAGCCCGAGCCGGCCGAGCAGCCCGCCGCCGAGGCGCCCGCCGAGGGCGAGGCCGCTCCCGCCGCCGAGGCGCCGCAGCCGCGCCCAGCAGCAGGCGCCCGCCGCGCCCGCCACGTCGCCGAGCCGCTCGGCCCGCGCGCAGGCGCGCCTGGTCGCCGCGATCGAGCGCGTCGGCGGCCACGAGGCGGTCCGCGAGGCGCTCCAGCCCAAGCGGCGCGACGACGGCGAGACCATGAAGTGGTCGTCGGTCTGCGCCGAGCAGGCCCAGGGCCACAAGCCCGGCGACCCCGTCTTCACCGCCTGGGTGCGCCTCGCCGCCACCCCGGTGCGCGACGTCAAGGCCATCGTCAACCCGCGCGGACGCGACGACGACCGCCGCGGCCGCGGCCGCGGACGCCGTCAGGGCGGCGGCAGGGCGGCGGCGGCTACCGCGGCGGCCAGGGCGGCGGCGGTGGCGGCGGCTACCGCGGCGACCGCGGGGACCGCGACGCGGCCGGCCCGCCCGCCGCGAGGAGCTCGAGACCCACGGCCGCGACGGCTCGTTCCGCTCCTCGGTGCGCATCGTCCACGTGGACAGCGAGGGCCAGCGCAAGGACCGCGACGACGAGCGGCGCGCCGAGCGCGAGGCCAAGCGCCAGGCCGAGGCCGAGCGCCTCGCCCGCCTCGGCTACTGACCAGGCCGGTGCCGCTCCCCACATCCGCACAGTTCTCGTTCGTCCTGCGAGTGCGGATCGACCACCGCCCGGGCATGCTCGGCCGCGTGGCGACGGCGATCGGCGAGGCGGGCGGGACGATCGGCTCGATCGACCTCGTCGCCATCGACGACGTGCACACGCTGCGCGACATGACCGTCGACGCGGCCGGCACGGACCACGCCAAGCAGATCGTCGACCGCGGTCGCGGCGGTCGACGGCGCCGAGGTCGTCGACACCACCGACCGCACGTTCCTGATGCACGTCGGCGGCAAGATCGAGCAGCGCAACAAGCACCCGCTCAGGTCCCGCGACGACCTCAGCATGGCCTACACGCCCGGCGTCGCCCGCGTCTGCGAGGCGATCGCCGACGACCCCGACAAGGCGTTCCAGTACACGATCAAGCGCAACACCGTCGCCGTCGTGTCCGACGGCAGCGCCGTCCTCGGCCTCGGCGACATCGGCCCGCGCGCCGCCATGCCCGTGATGGAGGGCAAGGCGATGCTGTTCAAGGAGTTCGGCGGCGTCGACGCCTTCCCGCTCTGCCTGAGCACCAAGGACCCCGACGAGATCGTCGCCACCGTCAAGGCCGTCGCCCCCACCTTCGGCGGCATCAACCTCGAGGACATCAGCGCGCCGCGCTGCTTCGAGATCGAGGACCGCCTCAAGCAGAGCTCGACATCCCGGTCTTCCACGACGACCAGCACGGCACCGCCGTCGTCGTCCTCGCCGCCCTGCTCAACGCCGTCAAGCTCACCGGCCGCAGGCTCGAGGACCTCGACGTGCTGATCGTCGGCCTCGGCGCCGCCGGCATCGCCGTCGCCAAGATCCTGCTCGCGGCCGGCGTCCGCCACATCATCGGCTGCGACTCCAAGGGCGCCCTGTCGCACCGACCGCCCCGACTACCAGGACGGCTCGATGCCGCGCCATCAAGCGCTGGTTCGCCGAGTCCACCAACGCGGAGCGCCGCCACGGCGGCCCGCAGGACGTCATCGAGGGCGCCCACCTGTTCATCGGCCTCTCCGGCGCGCGCGTGATGCCGCGCCGAGGCGCTGGCGAAGATGGCCGACGACGCGATGGTGTTCGCGATGGCCAACCCGACGCCCGAGGTCGCCCCCGAGGAGGCCGAGCCCTACGCCCGCATCATCGCCACCGGCCGCTCGGACTACCCGAACCAGATCAACAACGTGCTCTGCTTCCCGGGCATCTTCCGCGGCGCGCTCGACGTCCGCGCCCGCGAGATCACCGAGGAGATGAAGATGGCCGCCGCGCGCGGCATCGCCGCCGTCGTGCCCGAGAACGAGCTGCGCGAGGACCACATCATCCCCTCGCCGTTCAACCGCGACGTCCCGGCGGCCGTCGCCGCCGCGGTGGCCGAGCAGGCCACGCGCGAGGGCACCGCCGAGGCCGACCCCGGCTCGTCGGCTACGCGCCCGGCGACACGCAGGAGTTCGGGGCGGTCACGGCCGTGAGAGCGGATCGCCATCACCGGCGGCACCGGCCGCCTCGGCTCGCTGCTCGTCGACGAGCTCAGCAAGCGCGGCGACGAGGTCACCGTCCTCAGCCGCAGCAGCGGGCGACGCCCGCTGGGACCCGATGGCGGGCCCCGCGCCCGCCGAGGCGCTCGCCGGCCGCGACGCCGTCGTGCACCTCGCCGGCGAGGACCTCGCTGCAGCGCTGGAACGACGACGCGCTGCGCCGCATCCGGGAGTCGCGCGAGATCGGCACGCGCAACCTGGTCGCGGGCATGCGCGCGGCCGAGCCGCGTCCGCGCGGCGCTGATCTCGGCCTCCGCGGTCGGCTACTACGGCGACCGCCCCGACCCGATCGACGAGGACGCCCCGCCCGGCGACGACGTCCTCGCCGAGGTCTGCATGGCCTGGGAGCGCGAGGCCGAGCAGCGCCGAGGAGCTCGGCGTCCGCGTCGTGCGCGTGCGCACCGGCGTCGTGCTCGACCGCCACGGCGGCGCGCTCAAGAAGATGCTGCTGCCGTTCCGGCTCGGCGTCGGCGGCCCGGTGGCGGGCGGCCGCCAGCCGATGCCGTGGATCCACGTCGAGGACGTCATCGGCATCTACCTCGCCGCGATCGACGACGACCGCTGGAGCGGCCCGGTCAACGCCACCGCTCCCGCAGCCGGTGACCAACCGCGAGTTCTCCAAGGCGCTCGGCCGCGCGCTGCACCGCCCGGCGATCGTGCCGGTGCCCGGCGTTCGCGATCCGCATCCTCTACGGCGGCATGGCCAAGCTCGTGCTCGAGGGCCAGAACGCCGTCCCCCGCCGCACCCTCGAGCTCGGCTACCGCTACCGGCACCCGGACCTCGACGAGGCGTTGCGCTCAGCGCTCGCAGACACTTGACCACCGCCCGGGGGGCACTGGTAAAGTGCCGCAGGTGACACGCGAGCAGCCCGGATCGCTACGAGCCGCTCCCCGGCCTGCTCGAGATCCCGGCTTCCTGTCCGCAAGATCCCGCCGCGCGCCCGCAAGCCGGCCGCCTTCGCCGCCGCGATCCTGCTCGCCGCCGTCGCCGTCGCGCTCGTCCTCAGCATCCCGGCGATCACCGAGTCCAAGGACGAGCGCGCGGCCACCGAGGCCCGCCAGCCGAGCGCGAGCACCGGCGCCCGGCGCGCCGCCGAGCTGCAGGCCGAGCTGCGCCTGCGCGAGGGCCGCGGCGCAGCCGGCGCGCGGGCTGACGGGCGCCGCAGGCGATCGCGGTCCGCCAGGCGCTGGTCGGCGACCTCGCGACGCCGTGCACGCCGACGCCCTGCGCCGCGTGCAGTCCGGCGAGTTCACGCAGAGCGTCGACGCGCGTCGAGTGCGAGCGCTTCCCGCGCGGCGCCCGCGGCGAGGACCCGGCGCTCGACCTCGGCAGCGCGACCGGCCGCTACTCGTGCCTGGCCATCACCGCCGACGCGCCGCGCAGGTCGAGACCAACAGGCCAGCAGCATCGGCTATCCCTACCGCGCGCTGGTGCACTTCGACTCCGGCCGCTTCAGCTACTGCAAGATCAGCGGCCGCCCCGGCGAGGGCTCGCTGACGCGCGAGTTCCCCGTGCGCGTGCCGCCCGCCTGCGGCGGCGACGCGCACTGACACACGCCGCGCGCGTCGCCCATAGTCCGTACACACGATGGCGGAGCTCCCCCCGATCTCGCCCGCCTGGGCGACGACCTCGCCGCGCCGCGCGCCGCGCGACCGCGCGCCGCGAGCGGCGGCGCCGCATCGCGGTCGCGGCCGCGATCGGCGCGCGCGGCCGTTCGCCGCGCTGACGCCGGCGGCGCTCGGCCCGGCGCAGCGCCAGCTCACCTTCGCGACGAGCGCGCTCGGGCGTGCCCCGCCCGGCGCTGCGATCAGCCGCGCGGCGCGCGCTTCACGCTCGCTGCGTGCGAGGGCCGATGATCCTCCACCGGCCCGCCGCCTGCCCAGCTACTCGTGGTGCGTGGCGGCCTCGACGGCCGCGAGCCGCTCCTCCATGTCCTTGCCGCGGCCCCACGGCCCGATCCTCTTCCACTTCGAGTCCGGCTTCGGCGGCCAGATCAGCCAGATGATCGTGCCGACGACGACAGCAGCAGGCCGAACGCGAGCCCGAGCTTCTCGCCGTAGCCCTTGCGCTCGGACAGGTACGAGGCGACGATCGCCGACAGCAGCCACACGTACATCAGCCACAGCGCCGCGGCGCCGAGGAGAGCGAAGACGGTCATGTTCCGAGGTATGCCTTCTGCACTTCGGGGTTGGTCCGCAGCTAGTCCGACGCGTCGGTCATCACGACCTTTCCGGTCTCCAGCACGTAGCCGCGCTTGGAGACCTCGAGCGCGAAGTTGGCGTTCTGCTCGACCAGCAGGATCGTCGTGCCCTGCTGGTTGATCTCCGCGATCGTCTCGTAGATGCGCTCGACCAGGATCGGCGCGATGCCCATCGACGGCTCGTCGAGCAGCAGCAGCTTCGGCTGGCCCATCATCGCGCGGCCGATGGCGAGCATCTGCTGCTCGCCGCCGGACATCGTGCCCGCCTTCTGCGCCTCGCGCTCCTTCAGCCGCGGGAACAGCTCGAAGACGCGGTCGAGGTCCTTGCGGATCCCGTCGCTGTCGCGGCGCAGGAACGCGCCCAGCTCGAGGTTCTCGCGCACCGTCATGCGCTGGAAGCACTTGCGGCCCTCGGGCGACTGGCAGATGCCGAGCCGCGACGATCTCCTGCGGCGGCAGCAGCGAGATCTCCTCGCCGGCCAGCTTGATCGAGCCCGTGCGCGGCGGCGTGAGCCCCGAGATCGAGCGCAGCGTCGTCGACTTGCCGGCCCCGTTGGAGCCGATCAGCGTCACGCACTCGCCCTCGTTGACCTCGAGCGAGATGCCCTTGAGCGCCTGGATGTTCCCGTAGTAGGTCTGGATGTCGGTGACTTCGAGGAAGCGCCATGGCTAGCTCCCCTCCTCCGCCGCCGCCTTGCCCAGGTATGCCTCGATCACGCGCGGGTTGCTGCGCACCTCGGCCGGCCCGCCCTCGGCGATCTTCTCGCCGTGGTCGAGCACGGTGATGTGCTCCGAGACGCCCATGATCACCTTCATGTCGTGCTCGATCAGCACGATCGTGATGCCGCGCTCCTCGCGCAGCTTGCGCATGAAGTCCGTCAGCTCGTCGGACTCCTGCGGGTTCATGCCCGCCGTCGGCTCGTCGAGCAGCAGCACCTTCGGGTCCGACGCCAGCGCGCGGGCGATCTCCACCCGCCGCTGGTCGCCGTAGGACAGGTTGATGGCCAGCTTGTCGTGGTGGCGCTTGGCGACCCCGACGTACGAGAGCTCCTCGCGCGCCTTCTCCTCGACCGCTTCTCCTCCTTGCGGACGCCGGGGTGCGGATGATCGAGCCGAACAGGCCCGCCTTCATGCGCGAGTTCTGGCCGACCATGCAGTTCTCGACCGCGCTCATGGTCGCGAACAGGCGGATGTTCTGGAACGTCCGCGCCATGCCCAGCTTCATGATCACGTCCGGCCGGCCGCCGGTGACGTTCTTGCCGTCGAACTCGATCCGGCCGTAGGTCGGCTTGTAGAAGCCCGTGAGCATGTTGAAGAACGTCGTCTTGCCGGCCCCGTTGGGGCCGATGATCGAGACGATCGAGCGCTCGGGCACGCGGAAGCTGACGTCGCTGACGGCGGTCAGGCCGCCGAACTGCTTGGTCACGTTCGCCGCGTCGAGGACCAGGTTGCCGTTGGTCTCGCTCATGCGCGTGCCACGAAGACGGATTCTTCGGCGTGCTCGTCGGCGTGCGTCAGCTCCTGCTGCACGCCTTCGTTCCGGCAGCAGGCCCTGCGGGCGCAGGATCATCATGATCACCAGCAGGAAGCCGTAGATCCCGAAGGTGATCTGCGTCATGTCGAAGTCGAGGCCGAGCTTGCCGGGCACGTCGTTCAGCACGTCCGGGATCAGCCAGTTGTTGATGAACGACAGGACGATCGCGCCGAGCACGACGCCCCAGATCGAGCCGAGGCCGCCGAGGATGACCATGCCGAGGACCAGGATCGAGAAGTAGAACTGGAACTGGTCGGCGTTGACGGTGTTCAGGAACGAGCCGAGGTACGCGCCGGACATGCCGCCGAAGGCCGCGCCGGTGCCGTAGGCCAGCAGCTTGGTCTTGACCGCCGGGACGCCCATCGACACCGCGGCCACCTCGTCCTCGCGCAGCGCGATCCACGCCCGCCCGAGCCGCGAGTCGCGCAGCCGGAAGTTCACGAACAGCACGACCGCCACGAGCCCGAGCGCGGTCCAGTACCACGGCTTGAGCTCGAGCGACGTGAACGGGTCCACGCCCGGGAATGCGATCTTGTCCACCGGCGTGATGCCCTGCCTTCCCGCGGTGATGACCTGCTCGTCGCCGAAGAAGTTGCCGAGCGGGCCGCCGATGATCGGCAGGCTCGAGAACTTGACCTGGTCGAAGTTGACGGCCAGGCGGCCGATGATCTCGCCGAACGCGAGCGTCACGATCGCGATGTAGTCGCCGCGCAGGCGCAGCGTCGGCAGGCCGATGATCATGCCCGCGATCGTCGTGAAGACGATCGCGAGACCAGCGACCAGCATGAAGTTCAAGTGGATGCCGGGCAGGTTGGCCGCGAAGCCCGAGACGCCGATGTGGATGCCCTCGCCGCCGTTGACCTCCGAGAAGAAGCCGGAGCCGAGCCAGCCCATCGTGTACGCGCCGATCGCGAAGAACGCCACGTAGCCGAGGTCGAGCAGGCCGGCGAAGCCGACGATGATGTTCAGGCCGAGCGCCATCACGACGTACGCGAGCGCGAGCGTGATGTCGAAGATCAGGTCGCCGCCCGAGTCGATCGACGAACGGCAGCAGGATCGCCAGGACGAAGAAGACCGGGATGAACGCCTTCTCCGCCCACGGCGGGATGCGCCGCGCGCTTGGGCGCCGGCGGCGCTTGGCGCCGGTCGGGCGCTGCGGCGGTCTCGCGTCATCCCGCCTCCCTCGTCTCCTCGCCCAGCAGGCCGGACGGCTTGAAGACCATGATCAGGATCAGGTAGACGAAGACGATCGCCGGCGTCCACTCCGAGCCGATGCGGTTGTCCGAGATCTGCTGGATGAAGCCGATGATCAGGCCGCCCAGCACCGCGCCGCGGATGTTGCCGATGCCGCCCATGACCGCGGCGGTGAAGGCGATCGAGGCCGGCGGTGAAGCCCTGGAAGTACCAGATCGTCGTCTGGTAGAGCGCGTAGATGAGGCCGGCGGCGCCGGCCAGCATGCCGCCGAGCAGGAACGTCAGCGAGATCGTCGTGTCGACGTTGATGCCCATCAGCCGCGCGGCCTCGGGATCCTGCGCCGTCGCGCGCATCGCCTTGCCGAGGCGGCTGCCGCCGATGAAGGCGGTCATGCGCGATCAGCAGCGGGATCGTGACGCCGATCGGCGAGCACGTCGCCGTTGGTGATCTCGACGCCGCCGATCGTGATCAGCTCGTTCTGCGACTGATCAGGTCGGGGATGCCCTCCTGCGAGCCGCCGAGCCACAGCAGGCCGACGTTCTGCAGGATGAACGAGAAGCCGACCGCGGTGATCAGCGGCGCCAGCTTGGGCGCGCTGCGCAGCGGTCGGTAGCCGACCCGCTCGATCATCGTGTTCAGCAGGCCGGAGCCGAGCATGCAGACCGGCAGCGTGATCAGCAGCCCGATGACCAGCAGGCCGGTGCCGGTGTCCTGCGTCAGGCCGATCGTGCCGAAGAAGCCGGCGGCGACGAACGAGCCGATCATGAACACCTCGCCGTGGGCGAAGTTGATCAGCTCGACGATGCCGTAGACGAGCGTGTAGCCGATCGCCACCAGCGCCCAGATGGCGCCGTTGGACAGGCCGTCGACGAGGTTGTTGCCCAGGCGGGAGAGGTCTGCCTCGTCGCTCGGTGAGGTCGCTGATCGCGAAGTACACCGGCATCGCCAGCAGGACGACGATCAGCCCGTACTTCGAGACGAAGTCCCGCACCGCCTGACCCGGGGCGGGCGGGCGCGCTGCGGGAACGCTTGCGGCTTCCATGTTGTGCAGACTCTTCCAGAAGACGGCCGCCGGGGGCGGGAATTTCTTCCCAGCCCCCGGCGCGCAGTCCGTCAGGCTTCGATCAGCCGGCCTGCGCCTTGATCGTCTGAGTCGAACGTCAGCTCGCCACCTTCGATGGTGTAGACGCCGTAGTCGGTGAGCGTCGTGTCGCCGTTCTCGTCGATCGAGTACGTGCCGAGCACGCTCGTCGCGATCCTTCGTCTCGAACAGCGCCGCGATGACGTCCTCCTTGCTGCCCGTGCCGGAGCGCTCGATCGCGTCCAGCGCGAGCCGCATCGCCTCGTAGCCGTAGATGGCGTACGGGTCCGGGTTCGTCCTCGCCGTACTTCTCGGTGAACTGCGTGAAGAACTCCTGGCCCTCCGGCGGGTACTCGTCCGGCGACAGGGTCGCGACCGTGCACCTTGATCTTGGCCGCCACGTCGGCCGGGATGCCGCCCTCCTTCGGGTCGGCGAAGCCGGACTCGGCCACGCCGTCCGGCCCGTAGAGCTTCGCGTCGGGCAGCGCCGCCGAGAAGTCCTTGTAGAGCTGGACCGCGTTGTTGGCGGTGATGCCCGAGTAGACGAAGCAGTCGGCGCCGGCGCCCTTGGCCTTCTGGGCCAGCGAGCGGTAGTTCGCCGCGTTCTTGTCGATCGCGTCGTTGGAGATGATCTCCAGGCCCTGCGCCTCGGCGGCGCGCTCGATGTTCTTGGCCAGGCCCGCGCCGTAGACCTCCTTGTCGTTGGTCAGCTGGACCTTGGTGCAGCCGTCCTCCTTCATCAGCGTCGCCAGCGCGGCGCCCTGGATCGTGTCCTTCGGGACGATGCGCGTGTAGGTGCGCTGACCCGTCGGGTAGTACTTGTCCGGCTCGCCCGGGCTCGGCGCCCGGCTCGTCGGTGGTCAGGCCGACGGACGGTGTTCGCCGGGACTGATCTGCGGGACGCCGGCCTCGTTGAGGATCGGGATCGAGACCGCCGAGGCGCCCGAGTTGAACTCGCCGATGTAGACGGCGGTCGAGTCGTCCTGCGCCGCCTTGCGGGCGTTCGCCGTGGTCGCCTCAGGCGTCCACGAGCCGGCCTGCGCGGTCGAGTCGTCGAGCGACTCGTACTTGACCGTGATGTCGCCGGCCTTGCTGCCGGCCTGCTCGAGCGCGAGCTTGATGCCGTTCACCATCGCGGTCGTCTGCGGGCGCGAAGCGCCCTGCAGCGGGAGCGACGAGTAGACCGTGACGTCTTCGCGGCGCTCGCCGCCGCCGCCGCCGCCGCCGCCGCTCATCGTCGTCGTCGCCGCAGGCGCCGACGCCCATCGCAAGCGCGGCGACCAGGCAGCCCGTCGCTGCCAACCAGCGTGAATTCAAGGAACCCCTCCTCATAAAGGGTTTGATTTGGGCGGCGATTCTACGCACGCCCGTTCCGGCCGCGCAACAGAGTGGCACGAAGCACGGCAGATTGCGTGGAACCGGCGAACCGCCGCGGTGCGAGCGACTGGCTCAGCCTGCCTGCGGCGCCGCCCGGGCAGGTGCGGAGCGAGCATGTAGCCGGCCGCGGCGATCACCAGCATCAGCATCGTGATCATGAACGCGTCGAACGCCTTGGCGCCGATCGCCCAGAGGACGACCCAGACGACGAGGCCGGCGATGAGTGTGAGCAGGACGCCCATGCGGCGCGAAGCCTAGCGGCGCAGCGCCTCTGCCAGCGCCGCGACCGCGCTCGCCGACGGCGCGCGGCGGGGTCCGCGGCCTCGCCGGCGGCGCGCACCAGCCACGAGCCGACGATCACGCCCTCGGCGCCCGCGTCGACCGCCTCGGCCGCCTGCTCGGGAGTCGAGATGCCGAAGCCGACGGCGACCGGGACGGGGCAGTCGCGCTTGCGCGCGCTCGAGCACGGCGGCCAGCGAGCGGTCGACGCCGGCGCGCTCGCCGGTGGTCCCGGTGACCGACACCGTGTAGAGAAATCCACGCGCGCGGCGGGCGATCGTCGGCCATCCGGTCGTCCGGCGTGGTCGGCGCGATCAGCGGCACGAGCGCGAGCCCGGCGGCGTCGCAGGCGTCGCGCACGGCGCCGTCCTCCCCGAGCGGCAGGTCGGGCACGATCAGGCCGCTGACGCCGGCGCCGGCGAGCTCGCCGGCGAAGCGCTCGGCGCCGCGCGCGAAGACGGGTTCGCGTAGCACATGAGCACCACCGGGAGCCGCTCGGCGATCCGCGTGGCGGCGCCGAGCACGCCGTGCAGCGTCGCGCCCGCCGCGAGCGCGCGCGTGCCGGCCGCGTGGATCACCGGGCCGTCGGCGAGCGGGTCCGAGAACGGCACGCCGAGCTCGACCAGGTCGGCGCCGGCGTCGGCGCAGGCGGCGCCGATCGCGACCGAGGCCTCGAGGTCCGGGAAGCCGCCCATCAGGTACGGCATCAGCGCCGCGCGCCCGTCGGCCGCCGCGAACGCCGCGGCGATGCTTCGGTCCCGACCTGTCCCCGCGAGGCCGAGCTTCGGTAGGACCTCCGCGAGGTCCTTGTCCCCGCGGCCGGACAGGCAGACGACGTCGAGCGTGTCGGCGCCCGACGCCGCTCGCGCAGCGCCCACGTGACGGCGTGCGAGGACTCGAGCGCCGGGATGATCCCCTCGAGCTCGCAGACGCGCCGCAGCGTGGCCAGCGCCTCGTCGTCGGTCACCGCCACGTAGCGGGCGCGGCCGCTGTCGCGCAGGTACGCGTGCTCGGGGCCGGTGCCGGGATAGTCGAGCCCGGCCGAGATCGAGTGCGCCTCGAGGATCTGGCCGTCCTCGTCCTGCATGATCGCCGAGTAGGCGCCGTGCAGCACGCCGCCGCGGCCGCCGATCGTCAGCGGCGCGCCGTGGCGGCCGGACTCGATGCCCCTCTCCCGCGGCCTCGACGCCGATCAGCTCGACGTCGGCGTCGTCCACGAACGGGACGAACGTGCCGATCGCGTTCGAGCCGCCGCCGACGCAGGCGATCACGCGGTCGGGCAGCCGGCCGGCCGCCTCCAGGATCTGGGCGCGCGCCTCGTCGCCGATCACGCGCTGGAGGTCGCGCACCAGCGCGGGGAACGGCGCCGGGCCGACGCACGAGCCGATCACGTAGTGCGTGCCGCCGACGTTCGCGACCCAGTCGCGGATCGCCGCCGACACCGCCTCCTTGAGCGTGCGCGCGCCGGCCTCGACCGGCGCCACGGTCGGCGCCCAGCAGCCCCATCCGCTGCACGTTGGGCTTCTGGCGGCGCATGTCCTCGGTGCCCATGTAGACGACGCACTCGAGCCCGAGCAGCGCGCACGCCGTGGCGGTCGCCACGCCGTGCTGGCCGGCGCCGGTCTCGGCGATGATCCGCTCCTTGCCCATGCGCTTGGCCAGCAGCGTCTGGCCGAGCGCGTTGTTGATCTTGTGCGCGCCGGTGTGGAGCAGGTCCTCGCGCTTGAGGTAGATCTGGTGGCCGGCGGCCTCCGACAGGCGCTTGGCGTGGTAGAGCGGCGTCGGGCGGCCGGCGAAGTCGCGCAGCAGCGTCGCCAGCTCGGCGCGGAAGCCGTCGTCGTCGCGCGCCTCGAGCCACGCGGCCTCGAGCTCGGCCAGCGCCGGCATCAGCGTCTCGGGGACGTACTGGCCGCCGTAGGGGCCGAAGCGATGCTCGACGGCGGTCAAGATCGGCGACCGCCGTGTGCGCAGCGCGGCCGGCGCACGAACGCCTCGACCTTGGCCGGGTCCTTGATCCCCGGCTCCGCCTCGACCCCGGAGGCCGACGTCGACGCCCCACGGCCGCACGGCGGCGATCGCCTCGGCGACGTTCTCGGGCGTCAGCCCGCCGGCCAGGATCACCGGCACCTGCGAGCGGTGCTGCGCGGCGAGCTGCCAGTCCCACGTCCGGCCGCTGCCGCCGCGCCCCGGCGTCCAGCATGTGGAAGTCGGTGTGGAAGCGCTCGATCTCGCGCATGTCGGCGCGCGACTCGATGCCGAGCGCCTTGATCACGCGCGCACCGGTGCGCTGGGCGACGGCGGCGCAGAACGCGGGGCCCTCGTCACCGTGCAGCTGCACGTGCGTGAGCCCGATCGCCTCGACGGCGTGCACGACCTCGTCGAGCGTCGGGTTCACGAACACGCCCACGAGCTCGAGCCGGCGCCGCATCGCGCGGGCGATGCCGGCCGCCACGGCCGGGTCGGCGGCGCGCTTGGACTGCGGCCACAGGATGAAGCCGATCGCCCAGGCGTCGAGCTCGGCCGCCTGCTCGGCGTCCTCGAGGCGGGTGATGCCGCAGAGCTTGACGTGGGGCATGGCCCCATCCTAGATCGCGGCCGAACGTCAACTGCGGCTGGGTAGGGGCGCGATGAGCCGGCGGCGGGTCGTCTCCAAGCGCGTGGCGCTTTGACGTCGCTATTCGACGTCAAGGCGCCAGTGGACCGGCGGCGCGGACGTCAGCCCGCCGGCACCGTGGCGGGCCGCTCCTCCAGCCGCACGGTGACCTCCATCGGCGCTCCCCCGCGCAGCACCACCAGCTCGACGGTGTCGCCGACCGAACGCCCGTCGATCTCGCCGAGCAGGCCCGCGAAGGTTCGAACCTCGACGCCGTCGATCGACTGCACGACGTCGCCGACCTGGAGCGCGGCGCGGTCGGCGGGCCCAGCCACGTTGACGTCGATCAGCGCGACGCCCTCGGGCGCGGACCGCCCGCGGATGCCGAGCCACGGCCGGATCACCTTGTGGCCCTCCTCGAGCTGGGCCAGCACGCTGCGCGCGACGCCTGCGGGAACGGCGTATGCGGTGTCGTCGGTGAGCCGCGAGGTGATCCCCACCACGCGCCCGTCGGCGCCGAGCAGCGGACCGCCGGAGGTCGCGGGCGCGATCACCGCGTCGGTCTCGAGCAGGCCGTCGATCACGTAGCCGCCGGGAACCTCGACCCGCCGCCCGGCGCCGGAGATGCGACCGGTGCCGGCCGTGGCCTGGACGCCCGTCGGGTTGCCGATCGCCACCACCCGGTCGCCCGGTCGCACGCTGTCGGAGTCGCCGAGCTCGAGCGGGCGCAGATCCAGCTGCTCGGGCGAGACGCGCAGGACCGCGATGTCGGTCTCCTCGTCCTTGCCCACCACCTCCGCCGGGACGATCTGGCCGTCGGGGAAGCTCACCTGCACGTCGGTCGCGCCGCTCACGACGTGCGCGTTGGTGACGATCCGGCCGTCCTCGTCGAGCACGAAGCCCGACCCGGTCGACAGGCCCAGCTCGCCTCCGGTGTCGGCCTGGAAGGCCGCCGCCCCCGGCTGGACCGAGCGGGCGCTGATCGACACCACCGACGGCGCCGCGCGCTCGTACAGCTCGGCCGCCGAGAAGCGATCACCGGAGTCGAGCGCGAGCAGGCCCTGCTGGCGGCCGGCGGCGCCGGTGCCGTTCGAGCCCGCCAGCATCCCGGCAGCCGTCAAGGCGCCGCCCAGCAGGGCCGCGACCATCGGCACTGCGAGCTGGCGGCGCGTCATGCAACTGCCAAGGGTGGCCCCGTCGCGTTAGTGAGAACTAAACCTGTCCCACCGATGACCCGTGGATGCCTCGGCGCCGTGGGCCGAGTCAGAGACGATCGGCCGCGTCTCCTCGTGGCGGGTCACCCGGGGTCGCGGCCGATCGTCTCTGGCGAACGGCCACGGTGTCGAGGCGCCGCGGGGATCGGTGGGGCAGGTTTAACGTCGAGGTCGCCGCCGCCGGTCAGGCGACGGACGGCGTCCTCGACGTCGCCCGAGCGCATCAGCGTCTCGCCGATCAGCACCGCGTCGACGCCGACGCGCTCGAGCTCGTCGAGCTGGTCGCGGCTCGAGAAGCCGGACTCCGAGACGACGGTCTTGCCGGCCGGGATGTCGGACAGCAGCTCGTAGGTGCGCTCGATGTCGACCGAGAAGTCCGCGAGGTCGCGGTTGTTGATGCCCAGGATGTCGGCCTCGACGTCGAGCGCCACCTCCAGCTCGCGCTCGCCGTGGACCTCGACCAGCGCGTCGAGGTCGAGCGCGCGCGCCTCGCGCAGCAGCTCGTAGAGGTCATCGGGATGGAGCGCGGCGACGATCAGCAGGATCGCGTCGGCCCCCGCGGCCGCCGACTCGTAGAGCTGGTAGCGGTCGACGATGAAGTCCTTGCGCAGCACCGGCAGCTCCGTCACGGCGCGCGCGGCGCGCAGGTCGTCGAGCGAGCCGGCGAAGTGGAACGGCTCGGTGAGGATCGACAGGCAGGTGGCGCCGCCGCGCTCGTAGGCGAGCACGATGTCCTCGACCGTCGCGCCCTCGCGGATCGTCCCCGCCGACGGCGAGCGGCGCTTGTGCTCGGCGATCAGCGAGATCCCGGGCCGCAGCAGCGCCTCCTCGAACGGCCGCTGCTCGGGCCGCTCGGCGGCCGCCGCCTCAAGCCGCGACAGCGGCACCGACTCGCGCCGGCGCCCGACCTCGTCGCGCGTGTCCTCGACGATCCGCTCGAGCACGCTCACGCCGGCGCCAGCTCCTGCGTCATCTCGACCAGCCGCTCGAGCGTCGCGCCCGCACGGCCGTCGTCGATCGCCGCCTCGGCGGCCCGCACGCCCTCCTCGAGCGTGCCGGCCTGGCCGGCGACGTAGATCGCGGCGCCGGCGTTGAGCACGGCCAGGTCGCGCTGCGGGCCGCGCTCGCCCTCGAAGATCCGCCGCGTGGTGGCGGCGTTGACGTCCGGCATGCCGCCGGCCAGCTGCTCGGGCCGCGCACGCGCCAGCCCGACGTCTTCCGGAGAGACCTCGTAGGAGCGAAGCTCTGGCCCGTCGACCTCCACGACGCGCGTTGTCCCCGACGTGCTCATCTCGTCCAGACCGTCGGCGCTGGACACTACCAGCGCCTTCACGGCGCCCAGCTTCGCCAGCGCTCCCGCGATCGTGTCCAGGAACGCCGCGTCGGACACCCCGATCACCTGGCGTCTCGCCCCGGCGGGGTTCGTCAGCGGCCCGAGGAAGTTGAAGATCGTGCGCACGGCCAGCTCCTTGCGCACCGGGACCACGAAGCGCGTGGCGCCGTGGTGGGCGGGCGCGAACATGAAGCCGAAGCCGGCCTCTTCGATGCAGCGGGCGACCTCGTCCGGCCCGAGGTCGATCCGCACGCCGAGCGCCTCCAGCAGGTCGGCCGAGCCCGACAGCCCGGTGGCCGAGCGGTTGCCGTGCTTGGCCACCGCGCAGCCGGCGCCGGCGGCGATCAGCGCGGCCGTCGTGGAGACGTTGAAGGTCGGCCGCCCGCCGCCGGTACCGGCGGTGTCGATCAGGTCGTCGCGGCCGGTCCGCACGGGCTTGGCCAGCCGCCGCATGGTGGTGGCCAGGCCGACCAGCTCGTCGATCGTCTCGCCCTTGGTGCGCAGCGCGATCAGCACCGCCGCCGTCTGCACCTCGGATGCGTTGCCCTCCATGATCTCGGCCAGCACCGCCGCCGTCTGCTCCGACGACAGGTCGCGGCGCGAGGCCAGCGCGTCGATCGCCTCAGTCAGGATCGCCAAGGAAGTTCTCCAGCAGCCGCTTGCCGTCGGGGGTGAGCACGGACTCGGGGTGGAACTGGACGCCGAGCGCGGGCAGGTCGCTGTGCCTCACGGCCATCACCACGCCGCCGCCGCGCGCGGTCACGGTCAGGACCTCGGGCAGCTCGGGGTCGGCGACCAGCGAGTGATAGCGGCCGACGGTGAGCGGGCTCGGCAGGCCGTCGAACAGCCCCTCGCCGTCGTGCTCGATCTCGGTCGCCTTGCCGTGCACCGGGACATGCCGCACCACGCTGCCGCCGAACGCCTGCACCAGCGACTGGTGGCCGAGGCAGACGCCGAGCGTCGGCACGCCGGCCTCCGGGAAGCGCCGCATGACCTCGACCGAGATGCCCGCCTCGTTCGGCGTGCACGGCCCGGGCGAGACGACCACGCGGTCGTAGCCGCCCGCGAGCAGCTCGTCGACCGCGACCGCGTCGTTGCGCACCGCCACCGGCTCCGCCCCCAGCTCGCCCAGGTACTGGACGAGGTTGTAGGTGAAGGAGTCGTAGTTGTCGACCATCAGGACCCTCATGTGGCCACCTCGACGCGAGTTCCGCGAAGCGAACTCGCAAGGCCAACTTGCTTGCCCCCTCACGGCCAGGCCTCCTGCCGCGCCGCCAGCTCGATCGCCAGCACCACGCCGCGCGCCTTGGCGCGCGACTCCTCGTACTCGTACGCGGGCTTGGCGTCGGCCACCGTGCCGCCGCCCGCCTGCACGTGGGCGACGCCGTCCTTGACCACCACGGTGCGGATGCAGATGCAGGTGTCGAGGTCGCCGTCGTAGGACAGCCAGCCGACGGCGCCGCCGTAGGCGCCGCGCTTGACCGGCTCGAGCTCGTCGATGATCTCCATCGCGCGCACCTTGGGGGCGCCGGACAGCGTGCCGGCCGGGAGCACGGAGCGCAGCGCGTCGACGGCGCCGATGTCCTCGCGCAGGCGCCCGGCCACGTTGGAGACGATGTGGATGACGTGCGAGTAGGTCTCGACGGCCATGAACGAGTCGACGTCGACGGACCCGTACTCGCACACGCGGCCGAGGTCGTTGCGCCCGAGGTCGACGAGCATCACGTGCTCGGCGCGCTCCTTCTCGTCGGCCAGCAGGTCCTCGGCGATCGCCTTGTCGTCGTCGACGGTGGCGCCGCGCGGGCGGGTGCCGGCGATCGGGCGCGTGGAGACGTCGCGCCCGGAGACGGTGACCAGCGGCTCCGGCGAGGCGCCGACGATCTGGAAGTCCTCGAAGTCGAGGAAGTACATGTAGGGCGACGGGTTGACGGCGCGCAGCCCGCGGTAGATCGAGAACGGCTCGACCGGCACCTCGGCCGACCAGCGCTGACTCGGAACGACCTGGAAGGCGTCGCCGGCGTGGACGTACTCGATGATCCGCGCGACCATCGCCTCGAACCGCTCGCGCGGCATGTTGGACTCGAACTGCGGCTCCGGCCGGGCCGACGCCTCGGCGCGCGGCAGCGGGCCGGCGAGCCGCTCGCGGACCTCGCGGATCGCCTCGCGGGCGCGCTCGTGCGCGGCCTCGTCCTCGTCGACGTAGGCGTTGGCCAGGATCGTCACCGTGTGCTTGAGGTGATCGAAGGCGACGATGACGTCGGACAGCATGAGCGCCATGTCCGGCAGCCCGACGGGATCGGGGTTGACGTCGGGCAGCCGCTCGACGGCGCGCACGCAGTCGTAGCCGAAGAAGCCGACGGCGCCGCCCGTGAAGGGGATCGGCTCCTCGGTCGGCGCCTGGCGGAAGCGGGCGATCTCGGCCGCCGCGATGGCGTACGGGTCGCCGCCGTCGGCCAGCGTCCAGCGCACGACCTTGCGCGGCTTGTAGCCGATGAACGACCAGCGGCCGACGCGCTGGCCCTGCTCGGCCGACTCGAGCAGGAACGCGGGGCCGGAGCCGCGCAGCTTCAGGAACGCGCTGACCGGCGTCTCGGTGTCCTCGATGAAGGTCTCGCAGACCGGGACGAGGTTGTGCGTGGTCTCAGCGACGCCGGGCAAGCAGGACCTCCTCGGCGTCGGCGAGGCTGAGCCCGCGCGAGCGCAGCAGCACGGCCAGGTGGTAGAGCACGTCGGCGGCCTCCTCGGCCACGCGCTCGTCGCTCTCCTCGCGCGCGGCGCGGGCGACCTCCTCGGCCTCCTCCTGGACCTTCTCGCCCACGTGGCCGGGGTTCGCCAGCAGCTCGGCCGTGTACGAGCCCTCGGGCGCGTTCGCCGCCCGGTCGGCGATCGTGCGCTCGAGGCCGGGCAGGGCCTCGTGCGGCACCGCGGTCAGGTCGCCGTTGTGGAAGCAGGTGCGCTCGCCGGTGTGGCAGGCGGGGCCGGCGGGCTCGACGAGCGCGAGCACGGCGTCGAGGTCGCAGTCGAACCGCAGCGCCTTCACGGCCTGGGTGTGGCCGGAGGTCGCCCCCTTGTGCCACTGCTCGTCGCGCGAGCGGCTGTAGAGATGCACCTCGCCGGTCTCGCGCGTGCGCTCCAGCGCCGCCTCGTTCATGTACGCCAGCGTCAAGACCTCGCCGGAGGCCCAGTCCTGGATGACGCAGGGCACGAGCCCGTCCTCGTCGAAGGCGATCTCCATCGCGGACTGCCGGAGTCTAGGGGCGGGCCTGGTCGAGGTACCACGTGAAGGCCCGCCGGCACAGCCGCTCGCGGCCCATGACGGCGAGCAGCGCGGTGAGCGCGCGCGGCGGCAGGGCGGGGATCAGGCGCTGGAGGCGGAGCGCGCGGCGGAAGAACGGGGCGTGGGCGTCGGAGAACGCGCCGTAGGCGGCCAGCGCCTCCTCGCGGCGCTGGCGCCCGTCGACGACCGCGCGCAGCTCGCGGCCGGCGGCGATGCCGAAGTGGAAGGCGGTTCGAATCCCCTCGCCGGACAGCGGGATGCAGTGGCCGGCCGAGTCGCCGGCGAAGAACACGCCGTCCTCGGCGGCCGGGCGCAGCGCGTGCGGGAACCAGTTGCCCTGGTAGCGGACCGGCTCGGCGTCGAGCCGCTGCGCCATCGTCGCGCGTCGGCTCCTTGACGTGGTGGCGCGGCTCGTAGGAGCCGACGCCGATCCGCCGCTCGCCGCGCCGCCGGCACCGACCACGCGTAGCCGTAGCGGACCACCGAGCGGTCGATCCAGACCTCCAGGTCGGCGCCGCGGCCGTCGTGCGGGTGCACCTCGAGCCCGCGCGAGATCATCGCCTCGGGCGGCTGCACGTTCTCGCCCGGGCCGAGCACGCGCCGCCAGCCGAGCGCGTCGACGATCAGCGGCGCGGTGAGCGTCCCGCGATCCGTGTGGACCAGCTCGCCGTCGCGGCGCTCCACCTTCGCGATCTCGAACCGCGCGTCGCACTGCTCCCACAGCGCCTCGCACAGCTCGCGGTAGTCGAAGCTCGACCAGCTCCACGGCAGCCGGAAGCGGGCCGAGCCGTGCGGCGTGTGGAAGGCCATGCACGGCAGCTCCTGGCGGATCGAGCGCTCGACGCCCATCGCGTGCAGCCACGGCGTCGGCGCCGCGCAGGCCGAGGTGGCGCGCTCGCCGATCTCGTAGCGGTCGACCACCAGCACGTCGGCCCCGCTGCCCGCCAGCTCGCGCGCGACGGCCAGCCCGGCGAAGCTCGCGCCGCACACCAGCACGTCGGCGCGCTCCGGCGAGCGGCGTCCGCTCGGCGCCGCGCAGCGTCGCCCGGCGCGTCACCGCCGGACCGCCGCCAGCAGCCGCGGCAGGTCGCAGCGCGCGGACGCCGACGCGGCGGCCGAGCACGTCGCCGCCGGCCGCCTCGGCGCGGTCGAGGATCCGCCCGTAGGCGGCGCAGGCCAGCCGGATGCCGTTCCGCACCGAGGCCGGCGCCGCGGCCACGGCGGGCTCGGCGGCGGCGAACAGCGCGCGCGCCCGCGCCACCTGCCGGCCGACGACGGCGCGCAGCCGCGGCGTGGCGCGGCCCGCGCCGAGATCGTCCTCGTCGAGCCCGGGGAGGTAGATCCGGTCCATCTGCCCAGTCCTCGCCGACGTCGCGGATGAAGTTGGTGAGCTGGAACGCCTGGCCGAGCTGCCCGAAGTCGGCGTGGAAGCGCTCGGGCACGCCGAGCAGCGGCGCCATGATCCGCCCGACCGAGCCGGCCGAGCCGTCCATGTAGTCGTCGAGCTCGTCGTCGCTGCCGATCCGCACCGTGCCGCAGTCGACGCGCATCGAGCGCATGTAGACCTCGAGCTCGTCGAGCGGCAGGTCGTGGCGCTCGCCGGCGTCCATCGAGCGCGATCACCGCGGGGTGCGACGAGCGGCCGCCGCGCAGCTCCTGCTCCCAGGCGTCGAGCGCCGCGCAGCCGCGCCGCCGGCGTCGGCGGCCGGTCGCGGCCCGTCGACGATCTGGTCGGCGGTGCGGACGTACCCGTACAGCGCGTGCGTGGCCGGGCCGCACGTCGGCGGGCAGCCGGCGCGTCGCCCAGTAGTACGTCGGATCGTGCCGCAGCTGCAGCTTGCCGGCACGACTCGTACGCCGCGCTGATCCTCGGGTCCATGACTCGCATTGTCATCCTTGTCACCCACGATGGAAGCACTCCTGCGCGACCGGCGGCTGCTCTACGTGACCGGCAAGGGTGGCGTCGGCAAGACCACGGTCGCCGCTTCGCTCGGTCTCGCGGCCGCCGCGGCGGGCCGCCGGACCATCGTCTGCGAGGTCGCCGAGCAGGACCGCGTGTCGCGCGCGCTGGGCCGCGAGGGCGTGGTGGCGGAGACCGAGGTCGAGCTGGCCGAGAACCTGTGGGCGATCACGATCGACCCGCAGCGCGCGCTCGAGGAGTGGCTCGCGCGCCAGATCGGCGGCGTCGGACTGCGGGTGCTCGCGCGCTCGTCGGCGTTCGGCTACTTCGTGGCCGCCGCGCCCGGCGCCAAGGAGCTGATCACGATCGCCAAGGTGTGGGAGCTGGCCCAGAGCGCGCGCTGGGACCGCCACAACCGCACCTACGACCTCGTGGTGGTCGACGCGCCCGCCTCCGGCCACGGCCTGGCCATGCTCACCACGCCGCGCACGTTCGGCGAGATCGCGCGCGTCGGGCCGATCCGCCGCCAGGCGACGAAGGTGCGCGACATGCTGGCCGACCCCGAGCGGACCGGCTACCTGGCGGTCGCGCTGCCGGAGGAGATGCCCGTCAACGAGACGCTCGAGCTCGAGCAGCGGCTGCCGGAGGCGGTCGGCGTGGGCCTGGAGGCGATCGTCGTCAACGGCATGTGGCCGGAGCGCTTCAGCGCCGCCGACGCCGAGGCGATGCGCGCGGTCGCCGACGGCCGGCCCGGACCTGCGGGCCGCGCTGACCGCCTACGAGCGCGCCCGCGCCCAGCGCAGCCACCTGCGGCGCCTGCGCCGCGCGGCGTCCGCGCGCCGTCGTCACCCTCCCCTACCTGTTCGACGCCGAGCTCGGGCTGCCCGAGTTCGAGCGGCTCGGCAGCCGGCTGGCACGCAAGCTGTGACCCCGGAGCCGACGCGCACGCTGGCCCGCGAGGCGCGCTGGGTCTGGCGCGGCGAGCAGCTGCTCGTCTGGGGCATCGCCGTCGTGGTCGGGCTGATCGTCGCCGCGCAGCTCGACGGCGTGCTCGCGCTCGCCCTGCGGGTGGTGCCGGTCGCCGGCCTGCTGATCTGCGTGACGCTGGTGCCCTGCGCTGCGCTGGCGGCACTGGCGCTGGGAGGTGCGGCCGGAGGCGATCGACATCCGCCGCGGCACGTTCACGATCCGCCGCACGCTCGTGCCGATGCTGCGCGTCCAGCACGTCGACACCACGCGCGGCGTCGTCGAGCAGTCGCTCGACCTGGCCACGGTCGTCGTCCACACCGCCGCCGGCAGCCACAGCATCCCGCTGCTGAGCGTCGCCGACGCCGCCGAGGTGCGCGACCGCATCGCCGACCTCGCCCGGACCGCCGATGAGCCCTGAGCCGCGCGCCTGCACCGCGCGGGCATCGCCGTCTACGCGGTCGGCGCGCTGCGCGAGTTCGCCGTGCCCGCTGCTGGTGCTGCGTCGGGCTGTCGGCGTTCGGCGGCGGGATGGACGAGCGCGCGACTGCTGCGCGGCCTCGCCTTCGGCCTCGCTCGGCCTCGTGGCCTCGACCGTGCTCGGCTACGTGCGCTGGCGCACGACGACGTGGTGGGTGACGCCCGACGCGATCCACCGCAAGAGCGGGCTGATCGGCGACCAAGGAGACCGACGTGCCGCTGACGCGGATCCAGTCGCTCGACCTCGAGCAGGGGCCGGTGCAGCGGCTGTTCGGCGTCTACGCCGTGCACGTGCAGACCGGCGGCGGCGGCGCCAAGGGCGAGATCGTGCTCGAGGCGGTCGGCGAGGACGACGTGCGCGGGCTGCGGTCGCTGCTCGCCGGCCGCGCGCCGGCGCCGGTCGCCGAGGCGCAGGGGCCGGAGCGCCGGCTCGCGCGGTCGCGGCTGCTCGTCGCCGCCCTCACCGCCGGCCAGCTCGGCGTGATCCTGCCGGCGCTGGCGGGCTTCTTCCAGCTCGTGCAGCAGTCGCTCGACGAGGACGACGCGGTCCGGCTGCTCCCGCACACGGCGATGGCGGCGGTGGCGGCCGTCGTCGCGCTGCTCGTCGCCGCCTGGCTGCTCTCGGTGCTCGGCTCCGTGGTCGCCTTCGCGCGGCTTCACGGTCACGCGCGACGGCGACCGGCTGCGGATCCGGCGCGGGCTGCTCGCGCGGCGCGAGGCGACGGTGCCGGTCGAGCGCGTGCGCGCCGTCGAGGTCGTCGAGGGCGTCCTGCGGCTCCCGTTCGGCCTCGCCGCGCTGCGGATGGAGGTGATCGGGCACGCGAAGGAGGCCGCCGCCGCGCAGACGCTGTTCCCGCTGCTGCGGCGCGACGAGGTGCGCGGCGTTCCTCGACGAGCTGCTGCCCGAGCTGGCCGACGACCTCGACGGGCTCGAGCGCCCGCCGGCGCGCGCCGCGCGGCGCTACGTGCTGCCGCCGGCCGCGTTCGGCGCGGTCGTCGCAGCGCCGCCGCGTGGGCGTTCACGCCGGCCGGGCCGTGGGTGCTGCCCGCCGCGCTGCTGCTCGGCGGCTACGGGCTGCTGCGCTACCGCGCCGCCGGCTGGCGGCTGGCCGGCGGCCGGCTGGCGATCCGCTCGCTGCGGCTCGCGCGCACGACCGTGCTCGGCCCGGCGCGCTACCGCGAGTGGCACGAGGTGAGCCAGAACCCGCTCCAGCGGCGCGGCCGGCTGGCCGACGTGTTCGTCGCGTTCGGCAAGCAGACGCGACGCCCGCGTGCGCCACCTGGAGGTCGCGACGGCCGGACGCGCTCTACGACCGCCTCAGCGCGCCTCTCCGAGCCCCGGCTGTCAGGCGGAGCCGTCGATACCGGCGTGATCCCGAGGCGGTCCAGCAGCGTCTCGTCGCCGCGCCACGAGCGCCGCACGCGCACCGAGAGGTCGAGGTGCACGCGCTTGCCGAGCTCGCGCTCGAGCTCGCGCCGGGCGGCCATGCCGATCGACTTGATCATCCGCCCGCGCGCGCCGATCAGGATGCCCTTCTGGGACTCGGTCTCGACCCACAGGTAGGCGTGGACGACGACGAGCTCGTTCTGCTCGTGGATCTCGTCGACCTGGACCTCGACCGAGTGCGGGACCTCCTGGCGCGTGCGGTGCAGGACCTGCTCGCGCACCAGCTCGGCGAGCATGACGTGCTCGGGCTGGTCGGAGATCTCCTCGGGCGGGAAGTAGAACGGGCCCTCGGGCAGCAGCGCGGCGAGGTGCTCGACCAGCGGGCCGACGCCGCGGCCGGTGCGGGCGCGAGACCGGGAACACCTCGGCGTCGCCGCCGACCGAGGTCGGCGGCCGCCTGGAGCGCCACGCACGGTGCGCGGGCGGTCGAGCCGGTCGACCTTGTTGACCGCCACCACGACCGGCACGTTCGACGCCCTCCAGCGCCTCGGCGATGAAGACGTCGCCCGGCCCGCCGATGCCCTGCTCGCCGTTGACCACGAACAGCGCCGCGTCGGCCTCGCCGAGCTCGGACTCGACGCGGTGCTGCATGCGCTCGGTCAGCGCGTCGCGCGGGCGCTGCACGCCGGGCAGGTCGGTCAGCACGAGCTGGAAGCGGCCCGGCGCCGTGACCACGCCGCGGATCGCGCGCCGCGTGGTCTGCGGCTTGTCGGACACGATCGCCACCTTGTGGCCGACCATCGCGTTGACCAGCGTCGACTTGCCGACGTTGGGCCGGCCCGCCAGCGCCACGAAGCCCGACCGCGCGCTCATCGCAGCCAGCCCATGATCTCGGCCTGCAGGCGAGCATCTCGCCTTCGTCCTGCTCGTGATCCATGCCCGTGAGGTGCAGCACGCCGTGCACGACGGCCTCCAGCAGGTCCTCGGTGTGCTCGGGGCATATCACCACGTCTCCCAGCTCGCGGGGGCCGGCGGCCAGGCCGGCTTCGTCGACCGGGAACGACAGCACGTCGGTCGGACCGCTTTTCCCGCGGTGCTCGCGGTTGAGCTCGGCGATCCGCTCCGGCGTCGACGAACTCGACGGCCACGTGGCCGTCCTCGATCCCCGCCGAGGCGGCGGCAGCGCGCACGCCTCGACGACCCGCGCCGGCGGCAGCGCGTCGCCGATCACCTCGACGTCGAGCAAGCTATGCGGTTCGGCGCCTCGGCCGGCCGCAGCTCCGGGCCGAGCGCTTGGCGTGCTCGTCGTAGGCGGCGACGATCCGCTGCACGAGCTTGTGGCGGACGACGTCGTCGCCGCCGAAGTGCACGAACTCGACGCCGTCGACGCCCTCGAGGATGTCGTCGACCACGATCAGCCCGGACTTCTGGTCGCGCGGCAGGTCGACCTGCGTGATGTCGCCGGTCACGACCATCTTCGAGCCGAACCCGAGCCGCGTGAGGAACATCTTCATCTGCTCGGGCGTCGTGTTCTGCGCCTCGTCGAGGATCACGAACGAGTCGTTGAGCGTGCGGCCGCGCATGAACGCCAGCGGCGCGACCTCGATCACGCCCTTCTCCAGGTGGGCGGCGACCTTCTCGGCCTCCATCATGTCGTGCAGCGCGTCGAACAGCGGGCGCAGGTACGGGTCGACCTTCGCCATCAGGTCGCCGGGCAGGAAGCCGAGCCGCTCGCCGGCCTCGACCGCGGGGCGGGTGAGGATGATCCGGTTGACCTCGCGGCGCGCCAGCGCGGCGGTCGCCATCGCGATGGCCAGGAACGTCTTGCCGGTGCCGGCCGGGCCGACGCCGAAGGTGACGGTCGAGCGGCGGATCGCGTCGACGTAGCGCTTCTGGTTGACCGACTTGGGCGTCACGCGCAGGTTGCGGTGGCGCCACACGACGTCGTCGAGCACCTTGGCGGGCGACTCGCGCTCGTCGAGCACGCGCGCTACCGACTCGATCGTGGCGGGCCCGATGTCGTGCCCGCGCTCGACCATCGAGCTCAGCTCGCGCACGACCGTCGCGCCGGCCTGCACCGCGTCCGCCTCGCCGTCCAGCGTGATGACGTTCCCGCGCAGGAAGACGTCGCACTCGAGGTGCTCCTCGAGCGTGCGCAGGATGCGGTCCTGGGAGCCGGCCAGCTCCGCGGCCACCTCGTTCGAGAGCTCCATCTGCCTACGCGCCACTTAGTAACGCTCCTTCACCTTGGTCGAAACGGCGCGGCCGTCCGCCCGCCCCCGGCGGCCGCCATCACGTGCTTGATCACCTGGCCCATGTCGCGCGGCGACGAGGCGCCCGTCTCCGCCACCGCCTTGGCGACGAGCTCGTCCAGCTCGGCGTCCGACAGCTCGGCCGGGAGATAGGTCTCGATCACCTGCGCCTCGAAGTCCTCGCCCTCGGCGAGGTCCTCGCGCGCCGCCTCGCGGTACGCCTCGGCGGCCTCGCGCCGCCGCTTGCGCTCCCGCCGCAGCACGGCCAGCTCGTCGACCTCACCGTCCTTCTCCGCCTTCTGGAGCTCCGAGAGCACCAGCCGGAGCGCCCCTACGCGCTCCTTCTCCCCCGCCTTCATGGCGGTGGCGACGTCGGATTTGATGCGATCGGCGATCTGCAAGCACTTACCTAGTGTACGCGGGGGTGGGGCGAGAAATTCGCGGCTCGGCCTCGTAGCGGCATGGAGCTCGATCGTCGCCCGCGGCCGGCGCCGCCTGGTCGGGCTGATCGGCCGGCGCTCGCTGCCGCCGGCATGGCGCTGGAGATCCCGCGCTGCCGGTCGGTGCACACGTTCGGCATGCGCTTCGCGCTCGACCTCGTGTGGCTCGACGCCGAGCGCCGCGTGGTGCGGATCGACCGTGCGGTGCCGCCCTGGCGCGTGCGCTCGTGCCGTCAGGCGCGCTCGGTGCTCGAGGCCGACAGCCGCTTCTCGAACCAGTGGTTCGCGTATGGGTCGTCGTTGTAGCGGGGGATCTCCACGTAGCCGCGGGCGCGGTACATCGCCTTCGCCTCGTCGAGCGAGCGGTTCGTGTACAGGCGCACCGTCGCCGTGTCCGCGCGCGGACGCGTGCTGCTCGAGCGCGTCGAGGATGCGGCCCGCGATGCCCAGGCCGCGATGGGCGCGGTCGACCCACATGCGCAGGATCTCGCCGGTGTCCGGGCGTCAGCGCCTTGAGCACGCCGCAGCCCGCCGGCTGGCCGTCGAAGCGCGCGAGCAGGAACAGGTCCCCGGGCGCCGGTGGGCAGCGTGCGCGCCGGGTCGAACGGCTCCTCGAAGCGCTCGGCCAGCTCGGCGAAGTAGTGGCCCAGGCACCAGCGGGCGTCGGCCGAGCCGGCGTCCTCGGGCGCGACCGTGACCATCGAGATCGCCAGCAGGCGCCGGACCTCGGCCTGCGCGCGCAGCAGCCGCTCGCGCTGCTCGGCGGTGAGCGGCGCCAGCGTCGCGGCCGCGAGCTCGTCGGAGATGCGGTCGAGCTCGGCCATCTCGGCGCGGCCCGCGGCGGTGAGCGTCAGCCGCTTGGTGCGCCGGTCGGCGCCGGGCTGCTCGGTGACGAGGCCGTCGCGCTCGAGCGCGCGCAGCAGGCGCGCCAGGTAGCCGGAGTCGAGCCCGAGCCGGGCGCGGATGTCGCGCGGCGTGGCGCCGTCCGTGCCGATCTCGAACAGCACGCGCGACTCGCCGAGCGGGCGGTGGCCGAGGTAGCGGTCGTTGAGCGCGCCGATCTGGCGGGCGACGAGCCGGTTGAAGCTGCGGACTGCGGCGATCTCTGACGTAGGTCAGAGATTATCGAACTGCGCTTGTAGGGAGGCGGGATTGAGGCCTGGGCGGCTCGATTGGTCACTTGTCCCGTGGCGGGAACCGCATCAGCGGTTGTCGGGTTGTCGACCTGAGGCCGACAAAGTCGACGATCGGCGCCCGCGCGGCGGCCGATCCCGCTCCCTCAATGCCGCAGTTGACGTTCGCCGGCGCCTCACAGCGCAATCAAGGCAACGCCAAGCACCACGACCACGGCCCCGGCCAGCCGCCGCGGCGGCACGTGCTCACGCCCGGCGACCGCGGCGGCCGCCGTGGCCATCACCACGCTCGTCTCGCGCAGCGCCGCCACCGGCGCCGCCTCGGCGATCTCGAGCGCGGCGAGCGCCAGCGCGTACGCGCCGAACATGGCCAGGCCGGCGACCGCCGAGCGCGGCGTGGCGGCGACCCGCAGCGCCCCCGGGCCGCGGGCGAACGCGACGGCGGCCGCGTACAGCGGCGCCGTGATCAGCAGGACCGCCTCGAAGTAGCTCAGCGCGGCCGCATGGCGGACGCCCTCGTCGTCGACGAGCGTGTAGGCGGCGATGCACGCCGCGACGCCGAGCGCCAGCACGCAGGCCGGTGCGCGCGGCGCCGCGGCCGACGCCGCGCACCAGCAGCACGCCGCGCGGCGACCGCCAGCACGCCGGCGGCCTCGCCGGCCGAGAGGTCGGCGCCGAGCGCGGCGAGCGAGACGACCAGCACGAGCACCGGCGCCGCCCCGCGGGCGATCGGGTAGACGAAGCTGAGGTCGGCGCGCTCGTAGGCGGCCGCCAGCAGGCCGAAGTAGGCGAGCTCGAGCGCGGCCGAGGCCGCGATGTACGGCCACGCGGCGGCGTCGACGTCCCAGGTCAGCACGGCCACCGGGCGCGAAGACGATCGCCGCGGTGAGCAGCGCCACCGCGCCCACCGCGTGGCTGTCACGGGCGTCGGCGACGAGCCAGTTCCAGAACGCGTGCAGGCCCGCGGAGGCCAGCACGAGCGCGACGGCGCCTGCGGTCAGCGGGCCACCGTCTCGGCCGCCCGCCGCCCGCGGGCGGCATCTCGAGCTCCGGCGGGTGGCCGAGCTGGCCGAGCTCCGACGTGTCGCGGCCGAACAGCAGGTCGACGGTCCAGTCGACGATCAGCCGGATCTGGCGCTTGATCCCCGGCATCATCGCCAGGTGGTAGGTGCGGGCCAGGAACCAGGCGGGGAAGCCGCGCCACTTGATGCCCAGGGTCTCGGCCACCGCCTTCTGGTGGCCCATGTCGACGAACACGCCGAGCGTCTTGTAGGTGAACGGCTTCGGCCGGCCGGCGCCGAGCGCGGCGGCCACGTTGCCCGCCACCGTGCGGCCCTGGCGCAGCGCGTGCTGGCAGGTCGGCGGCGTCGGCTGGCCGGGCCGGGCGGGATCGGGGACGGCGGCGGCGTCGCCGATCGCCCACACGTTCGTGCGGCCCTCGACCTGGCAGAAGCGGTCGACGACGATCCGGCCGCCGCGGTCGAGCGGCAGCCCGAGCTTCTCGACCACCGGGTGCGGGCCGCACGCCGGCCGTCCAGGCGACGGTCCGGCACGGCACCACCTCGCCGTCGGACAGCTCGACCGAGTCGGCGAGATCCGCTCGACCGTGGTGGAGGTCCGGACCTCGACGCCGCGCCGGCGCAGCTCCGCGCGTGGCGAACTCGGCGAGCTCGGCGGAGATCTCCGGCATCACCCGCTCGCGCGCCTCGACGAGGATGAAGCGCAGGCCCTGGACGCGCGAGCGCGGATAGAGGTCGACGACGTCGGCGGCGAAGTCCTGGAGCTCGGCCAGGCCCTCGAGCCCGGCGTAGCCGGCGCCGACGAACACGTACGTGAGCAGCGCGCGCCGCGCCGCCTCGTCCTCGACCGACTCGGCGCGCTCGAGCGTCTGCACGATCTGGTTGCGCAGCGCGATCGCGTCGGACAGCGTCTTGAGGCCGACCGCGTGCTCCTTCAGCCCGGGGATCGGCAGCGCGCGGGAGATCGAGCCGAGCGCGACGATCACATGGTCGTAGCCGAGCGTGCTGCTGGCTCGCCCTCGGCGGTGGTCACGAAGACCTCGTTGCGGTCGGGGTCGGCGCCGGTGACCTGGCCGAGCAGCAGGTCGGTGCGGCGGAGGTGCTCGCGCAGCGGCACGACGACGTGGCGCGGCTCCAGCGTGCCGGCGGCGGCGCCCGGCAGCAGCGGCGTGTAGAGCATGAAGTTGACGTCGCTGACGATGGTGATCTTGGCGGCGGCGGGCGGCAGCGAGCGCTCGAGCTTGCGGGCCGCGTAGAGCCCTCCGAAGCCGCCGCCGAGGATGAGCACGTTCCAGGCCATGCAGGCATGCTAAGCCGCTCGCGCGAGCTTGCGAGTGCGAGTAAGGCGCATTCGCTATCCGCCAGGAGCTCCGAGAAACGTTCGGCGGTCACGTTGCCGCCCGAGATGACGACGCCGACTCGCGACGCGGGCACGCGGCCCGCCAGCAGCGCGGCCAGCGCGCACGCGCCCGACGGCTCGGCGACCGTCTTCATCCGCTCGAACAGGAACCGCATCGCGTCGACGATCTCGGGGTCGCTCGCGAGCACCACGTCGTCGACGCGCTCGCGGATGACCTCGAACGTCAGCTCGCCCGGCGTCGGCAGCTGCTGGCCGTCGGCGATCGTGCGCGGGACGTCGATCCGCACGCGCTCGCCCGCCTCCAGCGAGCGCTTGACGTCGTCGCCCGCCTCGGGCTCCACGCCGACGACGCGGATGTCGTTCGCCTCGGCGACCGTCGCGCAGCCGCTGATCAGCCCGCCGCCGCCGATCGGCACGAGCAGCACGTCGAGCGGGCCGGCCTGCTCGATCAGCTCGAGCGCGACGGTGCCCTGGCCGGCCATCACGCGCTCGTCGTCGTACGGGTGGACCGGGACGAGGCCGCGCTCGGCGACCAGCTCGGCCAGCAGCTGCTCGCGGTCCTGCGCCGTAGCGGTCGAAGCGGATCACCTCGGCGCCGTAGCCCTCGGTGGCCGCGAGCTTGCCGGGCGGGGCGTCCTCGGGCATCAGGATCACCGCCGGCGTCCCGTGCAGCCGGGCGGCCAGGGCGAGCGCCTGCGCGTGGTTGCCCGACGACACGGTCGCCACGCCCGCGGGCGCGCTCCTCGCCGCTCAGCGACGCGACCGCGTTGTAGGCGCCGCGGAACTTGAAGGCGCCGACGCGCTGGAGGTTCTCGGCCTTCAGGAACACGGTGGCGCCGGTCGCCTCGTCGAGCGCGCGCGAGGTCAGGACCGGCGTGCGGTGGGCGACGCCGTCGATCCGGCGCGCCGCGGCCTGGACGTCGTCGAGCGAGATCATCGAGCCAGCAGGATGGCGGACCAGCCGTCGCCGTCGCGGCGCGACGCCAGGCGGAGGCCGTGCGGCTCGAAGGCCGCCGACGACGTCGTCGACCTCGTCGACCTCAGCCCGGAGGCGATCAGCCGCTCCGGCGGGCGCTCCATCAGCGCGGCGATCTCGAGCAGCAGCGGCCGCACGAGGTTGGCGAGCACGGTCGGCGCCCACGGGCCGGGCGCGCGGCGCAGGTCGCATCTCGTGGCCGTCAGCTCGACCCCGTTCGCCGTCCGCCGCCGCCAGCGTGGCGGCCACCGCCTCGCGCTCGTGGTCGCACGCCAGCACCGGATCGAAGCCGAGCCGGGCGGCGGCGACGGACAGGATCCCCGAGCCGCAGCCCCAGTCGGCCAGCGGACCGCCGCGCGGCTCGTCCACCAGCAGCTCGAGCGTCAGCCGCGTGCTCGGATGCGCGCCGGTGCCGAACGCCTGCCCGGGATCGATCACCACGTCGAGCGCGCCCGGGCGCTCGCGGCGCCCACGGCGGCCGCACGCGCAGCGGCCCGACGTCGAGCGGCCGGTGCCAGTCGCGCCAGTCCGAGCCGTCGGAGACCTCGGACGTCGAGACGTCGACCAGCGCGCCGCCGGCGACCGCGCGCAGCTCGCCGACGTCGGGCAGCTCGCCGGGCGCGCCGTAGAGCGCGTACTCGACGGTGTCCTCGTCGACGTCGCGCTCCTCGAGCCCGCCCGGCACGAGCTCGAGCAGCTCGGCGAGCACCGGCTCCGCCTGCGAGCGCGCCACGCGGACGGCGAGCCGGATCACTGCGAGCACCACCCCCGCCCAGCCCTCGGCCTCGAGGCGCCGGCGCTCGCGCAGCATGCCGAACGCGGCGACCACCTCGTCGGCCTCCCCGGCGAGCATGCCCGACGCGATGCATCCGCGTCGCGGCGCGAGGTCGCTCGACGAGCCGGTCGGCGGCCGGCGATCTCGAGCAGGACAGCTCTCGCGCAGGTTGGCGAGTGACGGTCGGCGCCCACGGCGCCGGCGTGGCGCAGGTCGTGCAGCCACTCGTCGTCGACCGCACGCCGTTGCGCGTCGGCGTTCGCGCGGATCACCTCGAGCGCGCCCGGCTCGACCTCGACCGCCGTCACCGGCCCCCAGCCGAGCCGCGCGGCCGCGATCGCCAGCACGCCCGTCCCCGCCCCCCAGTCGCAGAGCGCGCCGCCGGGCGGCTCGCTCGAGCAGCAGCTCCAGGCAGAGCCGCGTCGTCGCGTGCGTGCCGGCGCCGAAGAACACGCCGGGGTCGATCACGAGGTCGTCCGGCGCCGCCCTCGATCCACGGCGGCCGCACGACCAGCTCGCCGACCCGGACCGGCCGCAGGAACTCGTGCCAGCGCCGCTCCCAGCCGTCCGGCACCGGCTCCGAGCGCACGTCGACGAGCGCGTCGCCGACCAGCGCCCGGATCTCGTCGAGGCGCGGCAGCTCGCCCTCGTGCGCGTAGAGGGCGTACTCGACGTCGCCGTCCACCTCGCGCTCCTCGGCGCCGCCCTGGAGGATCGGCAGCAGCTCCGCCAGCGCCAGCTCGGCGCGGTCCGCACGCACGCGGATGCGCGAGCGCGGATCAACCGGCGAGGACGCGCTTGAGCTTGGCGATCATGCCCTCGTCGGCGCGCGCGTTGTCCTCGGTCAGGCGTGGCCGCGAACTTCTCGAGCATGTCGCGCTGGTCGGGCGTGAGCCGGCGCGGGACCGTGACGTTGACCACCACGCGCAGGTCGCCCGTGCGCCCGCGCCGGACGCGGCGGCATGCCGCGGCCGCCGAGCGTGATCGTCTCGCCCGGCTGCGTGCCGGCCTTGACCTCGACGGGCACCGGCCCGTCGAGCGTCGGCACGTCGATCGTGGTGCCGAGCGCGGCCAGCGGCGCCGGCACGTCGACGACCGTGATCAGGTCGCTGCCGTCGCGCAGGAAGCGCTCGTCCTCGGCCACGCGCACGACGACGTAGAGGTCGCCGTTCGGGCCGCCGCGCTCGCCGGCGTGCCCGCGGGCGGAGACGTGGATCCGCTGGCCGTCGGCGATGCCGGCCGGCATGCCGACCTCCACGCGCTTGCGCTCGACGATCATGCCGTCGCCGCCGCACTCCTCGCACGGGTCGCGCGGGATGCGGCCGTCGCCGCCGCAGGTGTCGCAGATGGCCGAGCGGACGAGCTGGCCGAACGCGGTGCGCGACACGGCCTGGAGCTGGCCGGAGCCCTGGCAGCGCGGGCAGGTCTCGATCGGCGTGCCGGGCTTGGCGCCGTTGCCGTGGCAGGTGTGGCAGCGGGCGCGGACGTCGTAGGCGACCTCGACCTGCTTGCCGTGCGCGGCGTCCTCGAGCGAGATCTGCACGGCGACCGCGACGTCGCCGCCCTGCACCGGCCCGCCGCGCATCCGGCCGCCGCCGAACGCGGCGTCGAAGCCGCCGGCGCCGAAGAACGCCGAGAAGAGATCGGAGATCGACCCGAAGTCGCCGAAGTTCGGGGCGTAGCCGCCGGTCCGCAGCCCCTCGTGGCCGTAGGCGTCGTACTGCTGCCGGCGATCGGGGTCCGACAGCACCTCGTAGGCCTCCGCCGCCTCCTTGAACTTGGCCTCGGCGTCGGGGTCGTGGGCGTTGACGTCGGGGTGCAGCTCGCGCGCCAGCCGCCGGAACGCCTTCTTGACGGCCGCCTCGTCGGCGTCGCGCGGGACGCCGAGGACCTCGTAGTAGTCGCGCGGCATCGACGTCGTAGATGTCCTCGACGAAGCGGGAGAGCTGCTGCGCCGCCTCACGCACGGTGATGATCGCCCGCGCGTAGTCCATCCGCATCGGGCCGATGACCGACACGGTGCCGAGGTTGCGCTGCGGCAGCCCGTAGTTGCCCGCCACCAGCGACAGCGAGCGCAGCGCCGGCATCTCGTTCTCGCCGCCGATCCGCACGTAGATGTCGCGCTCGTCGAGCGCGCGCGAGAGCAGCCCGAGCAGCGACACGCGGCGCTCGAGCGCGTCGAGCAGCTCGTTGAGCTGCGAGACGTCCTGGAAGCGGTGCTCGGACAGCAGCCGCGCCGCGCCGTCGACGTAGAGCGTGTTCTCGGCCGTCATCGCGAGCTCGGTGAAGGCGGGCGCGAGCTGGGCGATGAACGCGCGCTCGCGCGGCTGGAGGCCGGGGTCGTTGAGCTTGGCCTGGAGCATGCGCGAGCCGATGCCCATCCCCACCAGCTGCTCGTTGAGATAGGCCGCCGCCCAGTCGGCCAGACCGGGGTCGACCGGCTGGTCGAACGTGAACACGCGCTTCGAGACGCCGCCGGTGGAGGTGATGACCACCACCATCAGGACCTGCGGCTGGAGCGGCAGCACCTCGACGTGGCGCAGCGTGGTGGTGGCGATCGGCGGCGCGGAGACGATCGCCAGCAGGTTCGTCACCTGCGAGAGCGTCTCGGTGGTGACGCGCATCGCCTCGTCGACCTCGCGGCGGACGAGCGAGAGCTGGAGCTCGGGCCGCGCCTCGCGGCGCGCCGGCAGCAGCCGGTCGACGAAGTAGCGGTAGCCCGCGTCGGTCGGCACGCGCCCGGCTGAGGTGTGCGGATGGGCGAGCAGGCCGAGCTCCTCGAGCACCGCAAGCTCGTTGCGGATCGTCGACGCGCCGTACTCCACGTCGGGATCGGCGGCGAGCGCCTTCGAGCCGACCGGCTGACCGGTCGCCTGGAAGCCGTCGATGACCTTGCCGAGGACCTGCTCCTGGCGGGGCGTGAGCACCCGTCAGAGTCTATGAACCACCTTGCCGCGGCGGACCAGGCGGTTCTCGCCCTGCGTGGCCTCGACGGTTCCGTCGGGCGAGGTGGTGATCGTGATCTCCTGCTCGGGCACGCCCATGCCGCGGAACTGGACGGACAGCGACTGGAGCTTCAGCCCGTCGCCCTGGGCGCGGGCGCACTGGGCCATCGTCCACAGCCCGTGCAGGATCTTCCCGGGCAGCCCGACCGACCTGCGCGAACTCGTCGTCGAGGTGGATCGGGTTGAAGTCGCCGCTGGCGCCCGCGTATCGGTACGTCAGGTACCGGTCGGGCGTCACCTTCATCTCACGATGTTCGTCCACAGCCCCTCGCTCACCAGCTCGCCGCGCTGGTTCTTCGACACCGACTTGAACACGTAGAACTCGAGGCCGCCGCGCTCGGACCTGGATTCCAGCGACGCCTCGGTGGTGATCTCGTCGCCCGCCACCACCGGCTCGTGCCAGGTGAACTCCTGGGCGCCGTGGACCATGCGGCTGAAGTCCAGGCCCGACTCCATGATCGCCGGGAAGACGGCCGGCCCGGAGTAGACGGCGGCGAACATCGGCGGCGCGACGACGTCGGCGAAGCCCGCCTCGCGCGCCGCCTCGGGATCGAGGTAGCGCGGGTCGGTCTCCCCCACCGCGTACGCGTACTCGCGCACCTTCTCGCGGCCGACCGCGTACCTGCTCATCCGTCGTCCCCGAGCTCGAGCACGGCCAGGAACGCCTCCTGCGGCACCTCGATCCGGCCCACCTGCTTCATCCGCCGCTTGCCCTCCTTCTGCTTCTCGAGCAGCTTGCGCTTGCGCGAGATGTCGCCGCCGTAGCACTTGGCGGTGACGTCCTTGCGGAACGCCTTGACCGTCTCGCGGGCGATGATCTTGGCGCCGACGGCGGCCTGGATCGGCACGTCGTACTGCTGGCGCGGGATCTTCTTGCGCAGCCGCTCGGTCAGCACCTTGCCCTGGTCGTAGGCCTTGTCGCGGTGGACGACCATGGAGAGCGCGTCGACCGGGTCGCCGCCGAGCAGCACGTCGAGCTTGACCAGGTTGCTCGCTCTCAGCCCGATCGGCTCGTAGTCGAGCGACGCGTAGCCGCGCGTGCGCGTCTTGAGCTGGTCGAAGAAGTCGAGCACGATCTCGGCCAGCGGCAGGTCGTAGGTGATCTGCACGCGCTCGGAGCTCAGGTAGTGCATGCCGTTGTGGACGCCGCGGCGCTCCTGGCACAGCTCCATGATCTGGCCGATGTACTCCTTCGGCGCGAGGATGCTGGCCCGGATGTAGGGCTCGCGGACCTCGGCGATGCGCGCCGGGTCGGGCATGTCGGTCGGGTTGTGGACCGGGATCGTGGTGCCGTCGGTGAGCGTGATCTCGAACTCGACGGACGGCATCGTGGCCATCAGCTCGAGGTCGTACTCGCGCTCGAGCCGCTCGCGCACGATGTCCATGTGCAGCAGGCCGAGGAAGCCGCAGCGGAAGCCGAAGCCGAGCGCGTCGGAGGTCTCGGGCTCCCAGGAGAGCGCGGCGTCGTTGAGCGTGAGCTTCTCGAGCGCGTCGCGCAGCTCCGGGTAGTCGTCGTTGTTCATCGGGAACAGGCCGCAGAACACCATCGGCTTGACGTCGCGGTAGCCGGGCAGCGCCTCGGTCGCCTTGCTGCCCTTGGTGGTCAGCGTGTCGCCGACTCGCAGGCTGCTGACGTCCTTGATCCCGGTGATCAGGTAGCCGACCTCGCCGGCGTGCAGCTCGTCGGCCGGCGCCTCGGCCGGGGTGAAGTAGCCGATGTCGTCGATGTCGGCCTCGGTGCCGGTCGCCAGCGCGCGGATCGCCTCGCCCTTCTTGAAGGTGCCGTCGACGACGCGGATGTAGGCGATCACGCCGCGGTACTGGTCGAACTCGGAGTCGAAGATCAATGCGCGCGGGGGTGCGTCGGGGTCGCCGTGGGGCGGCGGGACGCGCTTGACGAGCTCCTCGAGCAGGTCCTCGACGCCCTCGCCGGTCTTGGCGCTGATGCGGCGCACGTCCTCGGCGGGCTCGCCGATCAGCTCGGAGATCTCCTCGCCGACGCGGTCGGGCTCGGCGCCGGGGAGGTCGACCTTGTTCATGGCCGGGATCAGCTCCAGCCCGGAGTCGATCGCCAGGTAGGTGTTGGCGACGGTCTGGGCCTCGACGCCCTGGCTCGCGTCCACCACCAGCAGCGCGCCCTCGCAGGCGGCCAGGCTTCGGCTTACTTCGTAAGTGAAGTCCACGTGGCCGGGCGTGTCGATCAGGTGGAACTGGTAGTGCTCGCCGTCGCGGGCGGTGTAGAAGACGCGCACCGCCTGGGCCTTGATCGTGATGCCCCGCTCTCTTTCCAGGTCCATGCTGTCGAGCAGCTGGGCGCGCATCGCCCGCGGGTCGACGGTGTGGGTGAGCTCCAGGATGCGATCGGCCAGCGTCGACTTGCCGTGGTCGATGTGGGCGATGATCGAGAAGTTCCGGATGTGCGCCTGGTCGGCCACGGGGTTGGAAGCTTAGGAGCGGCGCAATCGCCGTGTGAACAGTTCGAGGATCTGGCGCGCCTCGGGGATGCGCATGGCGAGCACGAGCGCGGCGTAGGCGGCCGACCCGAGGGCGAGCGCGCCGCCGACCGAGACGATCTGCGCGAGCAGGCTCGTGCCGAGCGCGTCGTCGAGGACGTACCAGGTCCCGTAGGCGACGCCGCCGAGCGCGGCGGAGGCGATCACGACCCTGGCGACCGTGGCCGAGCGTCGTGCCGAGCTGGAGCCCGCCGATCCGGCGCCGCAGGTAGAACGCCTGTCCGGCGGTCATCGCCGCGGTCGACACCACGGTGCCGAGCACGACGCCGCCGATGCCCAGCGGCTCGTACAGCGCGGCGCGACACCGCGATGTTGATCGACCAGCGTGACGCCGGCCAGCGCGGTCGGAGTCCACGGGCGCTGGAGGCTGAAGAACGTGCGCGTGAGCAGCAGGTTGAAGCCGCTGAACGGAAGGCTGAAGCTGAACCAGAAGAGCGCCTCGGCGACCTGGTCGGTCGACTGCGCGTCGAACTCCCCGCGCTCGTAGACGAGGCGGGTGATCGGCTCCGGCAGCGCGATCGTCACCGCCGCGGCCGGGATCAGCAGCAGCGCGATCTGGCGGATGCCGTTGCCCTGGAGGGCTCGCAGACCCTCCCAGTCCTGCACGTGCGACGAGCCGGCTGAGCGCCGGGAACAGCACGGTCGCGACCGCGACGCTGAACATGCCCTGGGGCAGCATGTAGATCCGGAACGCCTTCTCGATCGCGGCCGGCGCCTCGTCGGAGATCAGGAAGCCGAAGTAGGTGTTGATCAGCAGGTTGAAGTTGATGAGGCCGAGCCCGATCGTCACCGGCAGCATCAGCAGCAGCACGCGGGCGATGCGCGGATCGCGCCAGTGGAAGCTGATCCGGACCGGGATGTGCAGGTACCGGAGCACCGGGAAGCACATGGCGAACTGCGCGGCCGTTCCCGCCAGCACGCCGATCGCGTACGCGTAGATCCGGTCGTCGCCCTCGAACAGCGGCGTGAGCCCGACCAGGCAGCCGATGATCACGACGTTCCAGACCAGCGGCGAGATCGCCGGGATCGCGAAGTGGTCGTGCGCGTTGAGCATCCCGACCAGCAGGCCGTTGAGGCCGAGCAGGATCACGATCGGGAACAGCACGCGGCTGAGGCCCACCGCGAGGTCGTCGAGCGCCGTGCCCTCGATGAACAGGGGCATGATCACCCCGGCGAGGAGCATGAACAGCACCGTGATGACGCTCAGCACGGCCAGGATCAGCCCGAACAGCGCGGCGGCGAGCTGGAACGCCTCCCGGCGCTTCTTGTGCTCGAGCAGCTCCGTGAAGACCGGGACGAACGCGGCCGACAGCGCCGAGTCGGCGAACAGGCTGCGGACGAGGTTCGGGACCTGGAACGCGGCGGTGAACGCCGACATCTGCGGGCTGGTGCCGAAGTAGCGCGCGGCGACGACCTCGCGGACGAGGCCTGCGATGCGCGACAGGCCGGTGGCCACGGAGAAGATCGCCGTGTTCACGGCCGTGCGCCTGGGCTGGCGGTCTGGCGCCGACAAGCGGCGCGCTATAGTACGCCGCCGCCGCGGGGGGTCCGCGGTTTCCTTGCGTCATGGCGAATATCGCGTCACAGATCAAGCGGAACAACCGGTCGCTCCGAGAGCGCGCCGAGAACCGCCAGTACACCTCCGCGATCAAGACCTACTTCCGCCGGCTCCAGGCCGCCGTCGCCGAGGGTGACGACGAGACGGCCGAGGCCGAGCACCGCCGCCTCGTGCAGCTGGTCGACAAGGCGGTCAAGCGCGGAGCGCTGCACCGCAACAACGGCGCCCGCAAGAAGTCGCGCGCCGCGCGGATGCGCAAGAGCGCCTCTTCGAAGTAGCCGGCAGCGCCGGCGAACTGCGGCATTGAGGGGGCGGGTTCGACCGCGTCTCGATCCGTCGTGGGGCGGTTAGTGGGTCGTATAGACCCATGGACAACCCCAGCCCCGGTCCCTCTCCCTCAATGCCAGAAGTTCGACCCTAGCGAACCGCCGCGAGCACCGCCCGCACCGCTGCGGTGTCCTCGCTCAGCGCAGCGCCCCCGCCGCCGCGGCTCTCGACCTCGAGGTCGGCCAGCAGCTCCAGCGCGCGCCGGTAGGACTCGACGTCGCGATTGGAGACGTCGGCGATCAGCCGGTCGGCGGCGTACGACGGCATCCGCAGCGTCTTGCGGACCTGGGCCGCCGGCTTGCCGGCCGCCAGCGCCTCGGCGATCGCGAGCGCGTCGCGGACGCGGCGGACCATCTGGTACTGCAGGCTCGGTAGCCGCTCGCCCTGCTGGCGCAGCTCGACGAGCAGCCGCACAGCCGCCTTCTCGTCGCCGGCCACGAGGGCGTCGGCGAGCGTCCACGCCTTGCGCTCGGCCGAGCTGGCCGAGCTGGCCTGGACCTCCTCGACGCCGACGTGCGCGCCCGGGCCGTACTCGAGCGCGAGCTTCTCGAGCTCGCGCAGCAGTCGCTGCTGGCGGTCGCCGACCTGGGCCGTGAGCGCCTTGGCCGCCTGCTGGTCGAGCTCGATCCCGAGCTCCGCGGCCTGCTTGACCAGCCAACCCGGCAGCGCGCGCGACTTGAGCACGTTCTCGGGCGCGATCTGGCCGCCGACCTTCTCGACCGCCTTCTGGAGCGCCGCGGGCGCCTTGACCCGGCTGTCCTCGCGGGCGAAGAAGGCGACGGTCAGCGTCTCCGTGTCCATGCCCTCCATCGCGGCCGCCACCTGCGGCGACGTCGGCGTCCTTCCAGCGCTCGACGCCGTCGGCGATCACGAACCGCCGCCCGAGCGCGAAGGTCATCGCGGTCAGCGCGCCGGCGACCGCCTCGGCGGTGCACGCGTCGGCCTCGAACAGCTCGACGCCGCTCTGGCCGCTCTCGGCCTCGGCCATCGCCCGCAGCTTCGCGCGGCGCTCGCCGATCCGGCCGTGATCGTCGCCGTGGATGAGGTAGGCGGGCTTGAACGTAGGCACGGCGGCGAGTCTAGTTGTCGACGTGTACGGCACCTCCTCGCACGCGCAGGCGCACCGTGCCGTCGCGGTCGGTGCGGTAGACGTGGTCGACGGCGCGCAGCGCCGCCAGCGTCGACGGCGCCGGGTGACCGTACGTGTTGCCGCGGCCGACCTCGATCGCGGCGAACTCGGGGCGAGTTCGCTCGAGCAGCGCCGGCAGGCCCTCGTCGGCGCTCCCGTGGTGCGCGACCTTGAGCGCCTCGACCTCGCGGCAGATCGAGCGCGGCGGTCACGTCGGACTCGGCGTCGGCCGGCAGCAGCAGGTCGAACGCGCCGACCTGCACGTGGGCGACGACGGCGCGCAGGTTGGGGTCGCCCTCGGGCCGGAAGCCCGGCGCCGGTGGCGGCGGCCACAGCAGTCGCATGCGGATGTCGCCGAGCGTGAGCACCTGACCCGCCTGCGCGGCGATGCGCCGCGCCCCGGTGGCGGCGGCCAGGCCTTCCTGCACCCGCGTGGGCCAGCCGGCTCCGCCGTTCACCACGAGCCGGGTCGGGTAGCGGCGCAGGACCTCGAGCGCCGCTCCCTCGTGGTCGTTCTGTGCGTGGGTGATGACCAGCGCGTCGAGCCGCTTCGACGCCGGCCTCCGACAGCCGGCGCAGGATCGGTCCGCCGGGCGGCCCGGTGTCGACGAGCACGGCGACGCCGTCCTTCTGCAGCAGCGTCGCGTCGCCCTGCCCGATGTCCAGGAACGAGACCACGAGCTCGCCGCGCGCCGGCGGCGCGGACCCGTCGTCGAGCGCCGCCGCGCAACCGAGGCCGGTGAGCGCGACCGCCGCGAGCGCGGCGACCGCCCGGGCGCGCAGCTCCAGCGTCGGGACGCGCCGCCAGGCCGCAGCGACGCCGAGGATCGCAGCGACGAGCGCGGCGTACGCGCCGCCCAGCGCGACCGGCGACCCCAGCCGCACCGGCACGACCGCCGCCGGCGCCGCGGCGAACGTGTGCGCCACCCACTGGACGAAGGCCAGCAGCGGCGCGTTGAGCGCGTTGAACGGGCAGCGCGAGCGCCGGGGCGAGCTGCGCGGCGGCCGCGGCTCAGCATCCCGAGCCACATCACCGGCGCGATCGCCGCCGCCGCCAGCAGGTTGGCCGGCAGGGCGGCGAGCGACACCTGCTCGAAGTGCAGCGCCATCAGCGGCGCCGTCCCGATCGTGGCGGCGATCGTGATGGCCGCGACGTCGGCGACCGGGCCGGGCATCGCCGCGCGCGAGCACGCCGCGCAGCGGCGGCGCCAGCGCCAGCAGCGCGACGACGGCGGCGAACGACAGCTGCCAGCCCGGCTCGCCGGCCGCCCGCGGGTTCAGCGCCAGCGTCACCGCGGCGGCGAGCCCGAGCGCGTACCAGCGGTGCGCCGGCCGGCCGGCGAGCGCGGCGACCAGGCCGGCCGCGCCCATCACGCCGGCCCGCTGGATCGACGGGCCGGCGCCGGTGAGCGGCACGTAGAGCGCGACGAGCGCCAGCGCCACCAGCAGCCGGGTGCGCAGCGGGAGGCCGACGAGCGCGCCGGCGGCGAGCACGAGCGTCGCCAGCAGCATCACGTTCTGGCCGCTGACCGCGAGCACGTGGGCGAGGCCGGAGCGCTTGAACTCTTCGCGCACGTCGTCGGTGAGCCGCTCGTCCTGGCCGAGGACCATGCCGCGCAGCAGCGCCGCCTCGTCGTCCCGCAGGCCGCGGACGAGGCCCGCCTCGGCGCGCCGCCGGACGGCGTCCACGGCCCCCGCGAGGCCGCCACGCCGCTCGCCCGTGCGCCGGAGCGCGGCGACCTCGAGCGCGGCGCCCGCGCCGCGCCGCCGCTGGTAGGCGTCGAACCGCCCGAGCGGCGCGACCTTGCCCTCCACCACGACGATCTCGCCCACCTCAGGCCGAGCGCCGCGACCGGTCTCGCAGGACCACCACCTCGCCGTCGGCGCCGCCGCCCAGCAGCCGCGCGCGAGCGACCGCCGGACCGACCGCGCGCTCGCGGACCGGCTCGAGCAGCACCGCCCGAGCGGCGATCGACTGGCCGTGCATGCGCGCCAGCGACCCGCCCTCGAGCGCCGCGAGCCGCAGGTCGGCGACGCCGGCGCCCGCGAGCACCGCGGCGGCGGCGACGAAGGGGAGCGGCGACCAAGCGGGCGACGCGGCGGCGACGAGGACCGCGGCGGCCACGGCGGCCGCGACCATCGCCAGCGGCGACAGCGGGCCGGTCAGCAGGCCGGCGGTGACCGCGAACAGCACGACGTGGCGCGGATGACCGTCGACCGCCGCGAGGACCGCCGCCACCTCACACCCGCACCTGCTCGCGCAGCGAGGCCAGCCGCACGTCGCCGATCCCCGGCACCTGGCCGAGCTCCTCGACCGAGCCGAAGCCGCCGTTCGCCTCGCGGTAGTCGAGGATGTTCTGGGCCGTCGCCGGGCCGATGCCGTCGAGCTCGTCGAGCTGCTCGAGCGTGGCCGTGTTCAGATTGAGCGGGACGCCCGGCGCGGTCTCGGCCGCCGCGGCGGGCGCCCCCGCGCGGACGCGCTCCGGGACGAGCACCTGGCGCCCGTCCTCGACCTTCGCCGCCAGGTTGACCTGGCTCAGGTCCGCCCGCCGCGGTGGCTCCCCCGGCGCGGCCGACCGCGTCGTCGACCCGCGCGCCCGGCCGCATCCGGTACACGCCCGGCGAGCGCACCGCGCCCGCCACGTGGACGATGACCGAGCGACGGCCGCCCTCGCTCTGCACCCGGATCGGCGCGGGCGCCGCGGCCGCCGCCCTCGCCGCCGCCCGTGCGCGACAGATGCCACGCGCCGAGCAGGGAGACGGCGACGATGGCGAGCGCACAGGCGGCGAGCTGGCGAGGTGGCGAGGTCGGGCACGGCACGAAGCTACGCCGGACCGTGTGACGGATCAGCACGCGAGCGTGACGATTCAGCGAAGGGACAGCGCCAATTCCACGGCCTCGCGCGCGTCCGCGGCGGCGACGATGCCGGGCACCGGCGCGCCGTCGCGTGCGACCTCCCACGTCCCCACGCCCACCACCGGCACGCCCGTCTTCAGCGCCAGCGCGATCTCGCTCAGCGTGCCCCAGCCGCCGCCGATCGCCACCACGGCGTCGGCCGCCCGCACGACGAGCGCGTTGCGCGCCTCTCCCAGCCCGGTCGGCACGGCCACGGTCACCCAGCCGTTGGCCGCCTCTCGGTCGAGCCCCGGCAGCAGCCCCAGCGTCAGGCCGCCACGCGAGCGCGCGCCCCGGCAGGCGGCCTCCATCACGCCGCCCAGCCCGCCGCACACCAGCCCGCAGCCGGCGGCCGCCACCTCGGCGCCCGCCTCCTCGGCCAGCGCCAGCTCCTCCGAGCGAGCCGACCCCGGTCCCACCACCGCGATCCACGCGCGCGGCGGCGGCACGCCGCTCAGCGCACGACGAAGTTGACGAGCCGGCCCGGCACGACGACCACCTTGACCACCTCGTGGCCCTCCAGGTGGCGCACCACGTTCGGCCGCTCGCGCGCGAGCTGCTCCTGCTGCTCGCGCGAGGCGTCGCGCGGCGCCTGGATCCGGTCGCGCAGCTTGCCGTTGACCTGCACGGCGACCTCGACGACGTCGCGCTCCAGCAGCGAGGGATCCGCGGCCGGCCACGGCTGCTCCCAGACGCGGTCGCCGGTCAGCAGCTCGTAGGCGTCGGCGCCGGTGTGCGGCGCGAACGGGAAGATCAGCGAGGCGGCCGTCGCGGCGGCCAGGTGCATCACGTCGTCGGACGCGTTCTCGCGGCGGCGCGAGGCCTCGTTGACCAGCTCCATCACGGCGGAGATCGCGGTGTTGAACGCGAACCGGTCCGCGAGGTCGTTGGTGACCTTGTCGATCGCCCAGTGGACCTTGCGCAGCAGCTCCAGGTCGTCGCCCTCGCCGGAGCCCGCGTTGGGATCCGGCATGCGCTGTCCGGTCCGCTCGGCCACGTCGGCCGCCAGCCGCCACAGCCGGCCCAGGAAGCGGTGCACGCCCTCGACGCCCTCGTCGCTCCAGTCGGCGTCCTGGTCCGGGGGCCCGATGAAGAGGATGTAGGCGCGCGCCGTGTCGGCCCCGTAGCGCTCGATGATCGGCTGCGGGCTGATCACGTTGCCCTTCGACTTGGACATCTTCGCCCCGTCGCGGGTGATCATCCCCTGCGTGAAGAGCTTCTGGAACGGCTCCTGCGAGTCCAGCAGCCCCATGTCCGCGAACACCTTCACGAAGAAGCGCGCGTACAGCAGGTGCAGGATCGCGTGCTCGATGCCGCCGATGTACTGGTCGACCGGCGTCCAGTAGTTGGTGACGCCGGGGTCCCAGGCCGCCTGGTCGTTGTCGGCGTCCGTGTAGCGCAGGAAGTACCACGACGAGTCGACGAACGTGTCCATCGTGTCCGTCTCGCGCCGCGCCGCACCGCCGCAGTTGGGACACGTCGTGTTGACCCAGTCCTCGGCGGTCGCCAGCGGCGAGCGGCCCTTCGGCTTGTAGTCCTCGACGTCCGGCAGCAGGACCGGCAGGTCCGCCTCGGGGACCGGCACGATGCCGCAGGTGTCGCAGTAGAGGATCGGGATCGGCGCGCCCCAGTAGCGCTGGCGCGACAGCAGCCAGTCGCGCAGCCGGTAGTTGATCGAGCGGTGGCCGCGGCCCTGCTGGTCGAGCCAGTCGATGATCGCGTCCTTGGCCTCGACCGCGGTCATGCCCGTGAAGCGGTCCGAGTTGACCAGCACCTCGCCCTCGGTGTGGGAGACGAACGGGCCCTCGGTCTCGGCTCCGTCGGCGGGCGCCACGACCGGCCGGATCGGCAGGTCGAACTCGGTCGCGAAATCGTGGTCGCGCTGGTCGTGCGCGGGCACGGCCATGATCGCGCCGGTGCCGTACTCCATCAGCACGTAGTCGGCGACGAACATCGGGATCGCCTCGCCGTTGACGGGGTTGATCACCGTCCGCCCGAGCGGGACGCCGGTCTTCGTGCGCTCGGTGTCGGCGCGCTCCTCGCTGCTCTCCGACAGCACGCGGTTGACGTACTGGCGCACCGCCTGCTCGTGCTCGGTGCCGGCGGCCAGGCGCAGGACGTCGGGGTGCTCGGGCGCCATCACGAAGAACGTGGCGCCGAACAGCGTGTCCGGCCGCGTCGTGAAGACGGGGTACTCGACGCCCAGGTCGGGCTGGGTGAACGTCACCTCGGCGCCCTCGGAGCGCCCGATCCAGTTGCGCTGCATGCGGACCACGTGCGGCGGCCACTGGACCGTCTCCAGATCGTCGAGCAGGCGGTCGGCGTAGTCGGTGATGCGGAAGAACCACTGCTCGAGCTGGCGCAGCTCGACCTCGGTGCCGCAGCGCTCGCAGCGCCCGTCGATCACCTGCTCGTTGGCCAGCACGGTGGCGTCCTTGGGGCACCAGTTGACCGCCGCCTCCTTGCGGTAGGCCAGCCCGCGCTCGAACAGCTGGAGGAAGATCCACTGGGTCCAGCGGTAGTAGCGCGGCTCGTGGGTGCCGAACTCGCGCGACCAGTCGATCGAGATGCCCCACTCCCGCATCTGGCGCTGGAACGCCTCGATCGACTTGGCGGTCGAGATGCGCGGGTGCTCGCCGGTCTTGATGGCGTGGTTCTCGGCCGGCAGCCCGAAGGCGTCGTAGCCCATCGGGTGCAGCACGCGCCGGCCGGTCCGGCGATGGAAGTGGGCCACGGCATCGCCGACCGCGTAGTTCTTCAGGTGGCCCATGTGAGGCTCGCCCGACGGGTACGGCAGCATCTCGAGCACGTACGAGGCGGGCACGCCGCCGTCGTCGCCGTTGGCGACCTGCCACGTGCGCTCGTCCTCCCAGACGCGCTGCCACTTGGGCTCGATCGCCTGCGGTTCGTAGCGATGCTCGGATGCCATGCGGCGCGGAGGTTAGCGCCGAGCACCCCTCAACTCCCCGCGTCGGCTGCCGATTGAGGGGATCGCGGTACCATTCCCGGTCCCGGGGCTATAGCTCAGTTGGGAGAGCGCGTGACTGGCAGTCACGAGGTCGCCGGTTCGAGCCCGGCTAGCTCCACCTCTAACGATCGACCACGCGCTGCGGCGCCTCGCCGCGCGCCGCCGCCTCGGGATCCGGTCGAACGTCGGGACCTTCTTCAGCGCCGCGACGTCGGACGGCTGCTCGGTCGCGACCACGATCACGTCGGCGTCGAGCACGCCCATCCGCTCGGCCGACACGGCGACCTGCTCGCCCGTTCGCTCGATCAGCGGCGTCAGCTTCGGGTTGATGGTGAAGCCGAGCATCGTCAGGAGTCGGTGTTCAGCCCTCGAACTCGGGATGCGCCGGCGGCCGCCTCGGCGTAGTCGTCCTCGATGCGCTGGAGGCGCTTCAAAGTTAGGGCACCCTAACACGGGATCTCCGCGCGCAGCGTCGTGCCCTCGCCCGCCGGGCTGTCGAGCTCGATCCGCCCATCGAGCGCGCCGACGCGGTCCGCGAGCCCGCGCAGGCCGGAGCCGGCCGCGGCGTCGGCGCCGCCGACGCCGTCGTCGGCGATCTCGACCGTCACCGCCGCCCCGGCGCGGCGCACGGCCACCGTGGCCGCCGAAGCGCGGGCGTACTTGGCCACGTTGGTGAGCCCTTCGGCCACGACGAAGTAGACCGCGGTCTCGATGCTCGCCGGCAGCGCGCCGGCCGAGACCGACACCGAGACGGGCACGGGCGCCCGGTCGGCGAGCGCGCGCAACGCGGGCTCGAGGCCGCGGTCGGTCAGGATCGCCGGGTGGATGCCGCGCGCCAGCTCGCGCAGCTCGTCGAGCGAGGCCTGGAGCTCCGCGCTCGACTCGTCGAGCAGCACGGCGACATCCCCCTCCGCCTTCATCCGCGCCAGCCTGAGCTTCAGCGCCAGGGCCACCAGCCGCGACTGCGCGCCGTCGTGCAGGTCACGCTCGAGTCGCCGCCGCTCGGCGTCGCCGGCCTCCACCAGCCGCGCCCGCGAGGCGCGCAGCTCCTCGATCCGCGCCCGCAGCTCCGCCTCCAGCCGCTGGTTCTCGAGCGCCAGCGCGGCGGCCGCGCCCGCCGCCCGCACGAGCTGGGGCTCCTCGCCGAGCGCGGGATCGTGGGCGATCGCGGCGACCCGCCTGCCGCCCACCTCGACCGCCGTCCACCCCGCTCCCGACACCGTCACCGGATGCCCGAGCGCGTCGACGTAGCGCTCCGACTCCGGCAGCCAGTACGCCAGTGCCACCGTCGGGTCGCCCAGCGCGTCGGCCAACGCCGCCCGCAGCGCGCCTTCGCCGGGCGCCTGCCCGACGCGCGCGATCAGCTCGGCCACCGCCTCCCCCTGCGCCAGCCGGCTGCGCAGGAGCCCCGCGAGGAACCCGAACGGGACGGTCGCCACGAGCGCCTGCGAGATCAGGTCGAGCGCGTCGTGCGGCGAGCCCGCCGCGTCGAACCCCTTGGCCACCACGAACGCCGCGACGGAGATGCCGCCCGTCCACAGCACCGGCCGCCACGCGCGGCCGCGGGGCTGCGCGCGCTCGCGCCGGATGATGATCACCCAGCTCGCGACGATCAGGGCGATCGCCACCGCGAACTGCATGGCGTCCAGCGCGTCCGAGAGCGGCTGGTCGCCCTCCACGATCAGCAGGTTGCGCGGCTCGGCCGGCTCCTCGAACAGCAGCGACGGCACCTGGAGGACGGTCACCGCGAAGTAGGCCCCGGCGACCACCATGCGCTCGGCGCGCGTGTCCAGCCGTCCGGTCGGGAACGCGAGCAGCAGGTGGCCGAGGACGGCCGGGAACAGCCCGTCGAGCAGCTCCCCGATCGTGAACAGCACATCGCTGTCCGACGCCGAGAGGCCGGACCCGAGCCACGCGAAGCCGGCCGCGGCCATCAGCAGGCCGGTGTGGTTGGCCGGCCGCCGCCACCACGCGAACAGGCCGGTGCCGATGAACGACCAGCCGACGAGCAGGCCGAGCCCGGCGACGAACCCGCGGTCGTCGACGTGACCGCTGGAGAGGACGATCGCCGCGTACGCGAGGCCGGCCGCCAACCCGGCGGCCGCGAGTAGGGCTACTCGCCCACCGCGCGCTTCGGGGCCTCGCCCCAGAGCTGCTCGAGCCGGTAGAACTCGCGCGCCTCCGGCGTGAAGATGTGCACGATCACGTCGAGATAGTCCATCAGGATCCAGCGCGACTCGCCGAGCCCCTCGACGCGCCGCGGGAGCAGCCCGTGCTCCTTCTTCATGCCCTGGTTGATGCGGTCGTGGATCGCCTTCGTCTGGCGGTCGGTGTTGCCGGTGACGATGACGAAGTAGTCCGTGTAGCCGAGCACGTCGCGAAGGTCGAGCTCGACCGGGTCGATCCCCTTGACGTCGGCGGCATAGCCGGCCACGAGCTGGGCGAGCTTGTCGGGAGCGAGCGTCATCGATACAGCCCCGCCTGCTGGATGTACTCCGCGACGGCGTCCGGCACCAGGTGGCGGATCGGGCGGCCGGCTGCGACGTGGCGGCGGATCAGCGATGAGGAGATGTCGAGTCGGGGCATGTCGAAGAAGCGGATCCGGTCCGCAGGAAGGTCGCCGAGGCGCTCGGAGATGTCGGCACGGCGCACGCCCTCGCGCTCTGCGACGCCCATCTCCGCGAGCTCGAGGATGGCCTCCGGCTCGCGCCAGGTGGGCAGCGAGAACGCCATGTCCCCTCCCACGATGAACGTCAGGTCGTCTCCCGGGCAGCGCTCATGCAGCCTTCGCAGAGTATCGACCGTGTAGGAGGGCCCGGTGATCTGCGCGTCGACGAGCGACACCTCGAGCCGCTCTTCTCCCGCCACCGCCCGCCGGCACAGCTCCACCCGGTGGTCGACGCCCGGATCGGCCTCCACGCCCTTGTGCGGCGGCTCGTGGACGGGCACGAGCAGCACGCGATCGAGCTCGAGCTGGTCGAGCGCCTCCTGCGCGCATACGAGATGACCGATGTGCGGCGGGTTGAACGTCCCGCCGAGCAAGCCGACCTTCACTACGGGCGGACCTGGCCCTCGCCCTCGACGAGGTACTTGAAGGTGCACAGCTCGCGCAGGCCGATCGGCCCGCGGGCGTGCAGCTTCTGCGTGGAGTTGCCGATCTCGGCGCCCATCCCGAACTGCCCGCCGTCGGTGAACCGCGTCGAGGCGTTGACGTAGACGCAGGCGGCGTCGACCGCGTGCTGGAACTTCCGCGCGGCCCCCGCCGACCCGGTCACGATCGCCTCCGAGTGGCCGGAGCCGTAGGCGTTGATGTGCTCGATCGCATCGTCGGCCGAGTCGACCACCCGCACGGCGAGCACCAGGGCGAGGTACTCGGTCGCCCAGTCCTCCTCGGTCGCCTCGCCGAGCGACCCGTCGACCGCCCGCGCGCGCTCGTCGCCGCGCAGCTCGACGCCGGCGTCGCGCAGCGACTCGAACGCGGCGGGCAGGAACGCGTCCGCGACCGCGGAGTGCACGAGCAGCGTCTCGGCCGCGTTGCACACGCCCGGGCGCTGGACCTTGGCGTTGACGATGATCTCGCGTGCGGAGTCCAGGTCGGCCGACTCGTCCACGTAGACGTGGCAGTTGCCGGACGCCGCGTAGATGACCGGCACCTTGGCGACCGCGCTCAGCGCCGCCTTCAGGCCCTCGCCGCCGCGCGGGATGATCAGGTCGACGACGCCCTCCTGCGTGGCGAGCTCGGCCAGCTCCTCGCGGCCGCCGCCCGCCACCAGCGAGAGCGAGCCCGCCGGCAGGCCCGCGGCTTCGGCCGCCTCCGCGGCCACGGCGGCCAGCACGGCGTTCGAGTGGGTCGCCGACGAGGAGCCGCGCAGCACGATCGCGTTGCCCGACTTCAGGGCCAGCGCCGCGGCGTCGATCGTCACGTTCGGGCGCGCCTCGTAGACCACGGCCACGACGCCGAGCGGCACGCGCACCTTGCGCACGTCGAGCCCGTTCGGGAGCCGGAAGCCGTCGAGCACCTCGCCGACCGGATCCGGCAGCGCGACGATCTCGCGCACGCCGGTGGCCATCGCCTCGACGCGGCGCTCATCCAGTGCCAGGCGGTCCATCAGCGCCGCGCTCAAACCCGACTCCCGCCCCGCCTCGAGGTCGCGCGCGTTGGCCTCGAGGATCTCGCCCGTGCGCGCGCTCAAAGCGTCGGCGATCGCCAGCAGCGCGCGGTCCTTGGTCGCGGAGTCGATCTGCGCGAGCTCGCGCGCGGCGGCCTTGGCGGCGAGGCAGATCTCGGTCACTGAGCGGGTGGCGACGGCCATGCGACCAAGTCTAAAGGGAAGAACTCCGCGCCCTCCGGCGTCTTGGGAGCAGGCGATTTCCACCAGGAAGGAATCGAACCCTCTCATGACGCCCTCCCCCCGCATCCTGCTGGCTGCCGGACTGCTGACCGCCGGACTTGCGCTGACCGCCGACGCGAACGCGTCCGTGACCGTCAAGCAGCGCACGCTCGTCGTCACCGGCACCGGCGCGGCCGACAAGCTCACGCTGCGCGCCCGTGGCCGCGTGGTCGTGATCGGCAACAAGAAGGTCGCGCGCCGGCGGTTCGACAAGGTCCTCGTCCGCGCCCGCGGCGGCAACGACCGCGTGCGCGTGCGTGGCCGGATCCGGCGTGTGACGATCGAGGGCGGAGACGGCGCCGACACCCTCCTGGGCGGCGGCCGCGCCGAGCGCCTGCTCGCCGGCCACGGCAACGACGTGGTCGACGGCCGCGGCGGCGACGACATCATCGACGGCTCCGACGGGCGCGACACGCTGACCGTCAAGGGCGACGCGTTCCGGATCTCGCCCGACGGCGCGCGCGTCAGGGTCGGCGGCCTGATCGCGAGTCGTCTCGAGCAGGTCGACGTGGTCGCCGGCACGCTCACCACCGACGACCTCACCGGCACCACGGTCCAGGCGATCACGGCCGACGTCGACAGCGTGGTCGTCAACGGCTCGCAGTTCGACGACACGATCGACGTCTCCGATACGGCGGTGACCGGCCTCGCGGCGCCGCTCACGATCGCGGGCGCCACCGCGCTGCGCGTGAACGCCCTGGCCGGCTTCGACCGCGTCTCGTCGACGGCCACGACGCTCGCCGTCACCGCCGACGGCGGTCCCGAGGACGACGCGCTGGTCGGCGGTCCGGCGGCTGAGACCTTCCTCGGCGGCGACGGGATCGATGCGGTCGACGGCAACGGCGGCGACGACCGCGCCTTCCTGGGCGGCGGCGACGACAACTTCACGTGGGACGCGGGCGACGGCAGCGACATCGTCGAGGGCCAGGACGGCATGGACACGCTGGCCTTCAACGGCTCCGGCGCGGCCGAGGAATTCGCAGCCGCCGCCAACGGCCCGCGCGTCCGCTTCACGCGCAGCCTGGGCAGCATCACGATGGACCTCGACGACGTCGAGCGCATCGACGTCGCGGCGGTCGGCGGCCTCGACCATCTGGTGGTCGACGACGCCTCCGGCACGGACCTGACAGCGGTCAGGTTCGCCGCAGGCAGCGACGGCCAGAGCGACAACGTGACCGTCAACGGCTCGAGCGGCCCGGACGCGGTCACCGTCACCGGCGTGGCCGGCGCCACGAACGTGGCCGGGCTGCCCAACGGCCTCATGGTCGCGGTCACCGGCGCCCGGGCCCCGACCGACGAGATCCGCGTCAACGGCCTCGCCGGCGACGACACGCTCGACGCGAGCGGCCTGGGCGCCGACGCGATGGTTCTGAGCGTGCAGGCGGGAGACGGCGCCGACACCGTGCGCGGCGGCCGTGGCGCGGATGTCCTGATCGCCGAGGACGGCGCCGACGTCGTCGACGGCAATCAGGGACCGGACCTGGCGTTGCTCGGCACCGGCGACGACCGCTTCGTCTGGGACCCGGGCGACGGCGACGACACGATCGAGGGCCAGTCCGGGGCCGACGCGATGACCTTCAACGGCTCGACCGGAGCCGAGGTCTTCGACGTCGCGGCGAACGGCCCGCGCGTGCGCTTCACCCGCGACCTCGGCAACATCGTGATGGACCTCGACGACGTCGAGCGGATCGACACCGCGGCGCTCGCCGGCGCCGACCGGTTCGTCGCCAGCGACGTCCGCGCCACCGACCTGACCGCGCTCGGCATCGCGCTCGGTGCCGACGGCGCCGAGGACATCGTCGTCGCCTCCGGATCGGACGGCGACGACATCGCGACCGTGACCGGCGACGACGGGAGCGCGACGGTCACCGGCCTGTCCCTGAGGCTCGACGTGACCGGCGCCGAGGCGCCGGCCGACCGGCTCAGCCTGCCGCTGCTCGCCGGCGACGACCGGCTCGATGCGACGGCCCTGGAGGCCGACGCGATCGCGCTGCGCTCGGACGGCGAGAACGGCGACGATCAGCTGCTCGGCGGCAGGGGCCCCGACATGCTGCGCGGCGGGAACGGCGACGACATCCTCATCGGCGGTCCCGGCAACGACGACCTCGACGGCGGCGCCGGGAACAACACGGTGATCGATTAGGCCAGCACGAAGTAGTCGCGGTGCACGGCCTCCTCGGTCGCCCGCGGCAGCACCTCGCGCACCTGCGGCGACTTGAGCCCCATGACCCGGCGCAGCTCCTCGGCCGAGTAGTTGCAGATGCCCTTGCCGATCGCCGACTCGCCGTCGCGCACGTCGACGGCGTCGCCGGCGTCGAACCCGCCCTGCACGTCGACGATCCCCACCGGCAGCAGGCTGGCGGCGCCCTCGCGCAATGCGCGGGCGGCGCCGGCGTCGACGGTCACGGTGCCGTGGCTGGGCTTGGCGTATTTGAGCCACAGCTTGAAGCTCGATTGGCGCGTCTCCTGCGGCGCGAACCGCGTCCCGGCCGACTCGGCGGCCCAGGCGCGCGCCAGCACGCCCGGCACCAGGCCGCTGCCGATCACGGTCGCGATCCCGGCGGCGGACGCCATCTCGGCGGCCACCACCTTCGAGCGCATCCCGCCCGAGCCGAGCGGCGACGGCGCATGGCCGATCTGGAGGCTGTCGAGCGCGGCCGGGTCGGTCACGTCCTGGACCAGCCGCGCCTCGTCCGACTTGCGCGGGTCGGCCGTGTAGAGGCCGTCGGTGTCGGTCAGCAGGACCAGCAGGTCCGCGCCCACCAGCACCGACACCTGCGCGGCGAGGAAGTCGTTGTCGCCGAACGACATCTCGTCGGTCGTTGTCGTGTCGTTCTCGTTGATCACCGGCACGATCCGCCACTCGAGCAGCCGCGACAGCGTCCGGCGGGCGTTCAGGTAGTGCGTGCGCGCGCTGACGTCGAAGAACGTGAGCAGCACCTGCGCGCTCTGGATGCCGCGCTCGCGCAGCAGCTCGTCGTAGGTCCGGTACAGGCGGCCCTGGCCGACGGCGCTGGCCGCCTGGAGGTCCTGGACCGAGGCCGGCCGCGAGCCCATGCCGAGCAGGCGCATCCCGCGCGCGATCGCCCCGCTGGTGACGACCACGACGTCGACGCCCTCGTGGTGGAGCGCGGCGACCTCCTCGCAGATGCGCGCGACCACGGACAGGCGCAGCTCGCCGTTGTCCTCGGCGACGATCGACGAGCCCAGCTTGACGACGGCGATCGGCATGGCAGCGCAGCTTATGAGGGGTCCAGCTCGAACACCACGCCGCCCAGCTCGACGTCGTCGCCCGGTTCGAATCCCTTCCTCTCCAGGGCGGAGATCACGCCCATCCTGCGCAGCCGGTGCTCGACGTGCGCCAGCGCCTCCTCGTTGTCGAGGTCGTGGCGCGCGACCAGCCGGTCGACGGCGGCGCCGGTGACCCGGAACTCGCCCTCGCCGACCTTCTCGACCTCGAACTCGCGATCGGCAGCCGGCCTGAAGACCTTGAAGGCAGCTACTTCGTTCTCGCCGGCTTCCGCGTCCTCGGGCTCGGCGAGCGGCACGCGGCGCAGGAGCTCGCGCCCGAGCACGTCGAGGCCGACGCCGGTCGCCGCTGAGGTGACCACGACCGGCACGCCGAGCCGCTCCTCCCACTCGGCGGCCGCGGCCGCCGCGACCTCCTCGGTCACGAGGTCGGCCTTGGACAGCGCGAGGATGCGCGGGAGCTCGGCCAGCCGGGCGTCGTGCTCGGCCAGCTCGTGCTCGATCACGCCGTGGTTGGCGACCGGGTCCGAGCCGTCGAGCGGCGCCAGGTCGAGCACGTGCACCAGCAGCCGCGTGCGCTCGACGTGGGCGAGGAAGTCGTGACCCAGCCCGGCGCCCTCGTGCGCGCCCTCGATCAGGCCGGGGATGTCGGCGATCACGAGCTGCCGGTCGTCGCCCTCGAGCGTGCCGAGCACGGGCTCCAGGGTCGTGAACGGGTACGCGGCCACCTTCGGGTGCGCGCGCGTGAGGCGCGCGAGCAGCGACGACTTGCCCGCGTTCGGCAGCCCGACGAGGCCGACGTCGGCGAGCAGCTTGAGGTGCAGGTCGACGCGGCCCTCCTCGCCGGGCAGCCCGCGCTCGGCGATCCGGGGCGTCTGACGGGTGGAGGACTTGAAGCGCGTGTTGCCGCGCCCGCCGGCCCCGCCGCGCGCGATCGTGACCTCCTGGCCGGGACGCACGAGGTCGTAGCGCGTGCCGTCCCACTTCTCCACCTGCGTGCCCGGCGGCACGCGAACGATCATCGTCTCGCCGTCGGCGCCGTGGCGCTGCGAGCCCTGCCCGTGGCCGCCCCGGTCGGCGCGGAAGTGGGCGCGGCGGCGGAAGGCCTGGAGGTCGCGCATCGAGTCGTCGACCCGCAGGATCACGTCGCCGCCGCGGCCGCCGTCGCCGCCGTCGGGACCGCCCTTGGGCACGTGCGCCTCGCGGCGGAACGAGAGCGAGCCGTTGCCGCCGGCGCCGGCGCGGACCTCTAGGTGGGCGCGATCGGTGAGCAAAAGGTAACGTCGCCGAAGTCGAATGGTGACGAAGGAGCCATTCGACTGGCAGGCGAAACCTTATTCGTCGTCTTCGCCCTCGTCCTCGTCGAAGGGCTCGTCGTCGAACCCTTCGCCGTCGAGCTCGAGCTCCTCGGCGGTGAGCACGCCGTCGACGAGCGAGCAGAAGACGAACACGGTGTCGCCCACGACCAGGTCGCTGACGTCGAGGTCCTCGGGCACCGCGCAGGTGACGGCGCCGACGCTGAGCGAGTCCGGCGCGACCGCCGTGAGGGTGCCGTAGACCTCGATCTCGCCGTCGATGGCGATCAGGTTGAACGAGCCGTCGACCAGCAGCTCGACCTCGTCGCCGGCCTGGAGCGCCGGCTCGACGCCCGCGGGCACCGCGACGGAGAGCAGCGTGCCGGCGCCCACGTCGAGCCGCAGCACGCCGCCGTCGAAGCCGGCGAAGCGGCCGTTCAGCTCGAGCCGCGTGAGCTGGGCGAGCGTCCGGGCCTTGGCCACGGTGGCCGCGCCGCCGGCCAGGCGCACGCGGGCGGCGACGACGGCTCCGGCGCCGGCACGACGGCGGGGCCGGCACGGAGCGTGAAGGTGGTGCCGCCTGCGGAGACGACGAGCGCGCGATCCGCACGCGCGAGCACGGTGAAGCGCGCCTTGGCCGCGCCCGCGCGGCCGCGGCGCTTGACGCGCCGCACGCGATAGGTGCCGTCGCCGAGCTGCGTCGCCTTGGCGCGCACCCGCAGCCCCGGCTTGAACGCCGCCGCGCGCTGCACCCGCAGCGCGGCCACGGCGCCGCCGCGACCGGCGGTGACGACCATCCCGCGCTGGGCGTCGCGGGCGACCACCACGCCGTCGACGGTGTCCGCGGAGGCGGTGGCGGGCAGGGCGGCGAGGAGGGCGATGGCCGCGATCGCGATGCGCGTCATGTCCGTGTTGTCGGCACCGAACCGGTAGACCTTTCGGCCATGAGCCCCGACCAACCCGTCTTCCTCATCACCGGCGCCTCGACCGGAATCGGCGCCGCCACCGCGCGCCATGCCGCCGAGGCCGGCTACCGCCTCGTGCTGGCCGCCCGCTCCGAGGACAAGCTCCAGGCGCTGGCGCAGGAGGTGGGCGGGCTGGCGGTGCGCTGCGACGTGACCGAGTGGGCGGACCAGGAGGCGCTCGTGAAGCGTGCGCTGGACGAGTACGGCCGGATCGACGTCGCGTTCGCCAACGCCGGCTTCGGCGGCCCGCGCGGGTTCGACAAGGGCACGCCGGAGGAGTGGAAGGAGATGGTCCTCACCAACGTCTACGGCGCGGCGCTCACCATCCGGGCGACGATGCCGGCGCTGAAGGACAGCAAGGGCCACCTGCTGCTCACCAGCTCGGTGGCCGGCCGGCGCGCCCTGCCGGGGTCGCTGTACTCGGCCAGCAAGCACGCCGTCACGGCGATGGGCGAGTCCGCGCGGCTGGACTTCAACGACAGCGGCGTCCGCGTGACGCTGATCGAGCCGGGCATGGTCGACACGCCGTTCTTCGACGAGCCGCCGAAGATGGAGGCGCTGAAGGCCGACGACATCGCGCGCGCCGTCATGTTCGCCGTCTCGCAGCCGCCGCACGTGGACGTCAACGAGATCCTCATCCGGCCGACCGCGCAACCGACGTAAGCCGCGCGTAACAACGCGCAGCGTACGTTTTCCTCGTGGCGTTGCTCATGCTGTTCGCCGTGATCGCCGGCGCCGGCACGGCGTTCTCGCCGTGCGTGCTGCCGATCCTGCCGGCGCTGCTGTCGGCCGGCGCCACCGGCGGCCGACGGCGACCGCTGGGGATCGTGCTCGGCCTCGCGGTCACGTTCACGATCACGATCGTCGGGCTCGCCGAGCTGGTCGACGGCGTCGGCCTGAGCGGAGGCGCCCTGCGCACGATCGCCGTGCTGGTGCTGCTCGGCTTCGGCGCGCTGCTGCTCGCGCCACGGCTCGCCGACCGCGTCGAGGGGTGGCTGTCGCCGCTCGCCGGCTACGGCCCGCGCACCCGCGGCGACGGGTTCGTCAGCGGGCTCGGCGTCGGCGCCGCGCTCGGGTTCGTCTACGCCCCGTGCGCGGGGCCGATCCTGGCCGCCGTCATCTCGGTCAGCGCCGCCTCCGGGACGACGGTGGCCGTGGCGGTCAGCTACGCCGTGGGCTCGGCGGTCGCGCTGCTGGCGATCTGCCTCGGCGGGCGGCGGATCCTCCGCCCCGTGCGCGGACCGGCGCTCCAGCGCGTGATGGGCGCGGTCATGGTCCTCACCGCGCTCGCCATCCTGGTCGACGCCGACGTGCGCTTCCAGACCGCGATCGCCGACGACCTGCCGGCCGTGCTGGTCAACCCGACCGGCGCGCTCGAGCGCTCCGGCGCCGTCGAGGACGAGCTCGCCGGACCTGCGCGGGTCCTCGCGCTTCGCGCCGGCCTCGAGCGGGCTGCCGGAGCTGGGCGAGGCGCCGGAGTTCGCGGGCGTGACTCGTTGGCTCAACTCGCCGCCGCTCACGCTCGCCGGGCTGCGCGGCAAGGTCGTGCTGATCGACTTCTGGACCTACACGTGCATCAACTGCCTGCGCACGCTGCCGTACCTGCGGGCGTGGGACGAGCGCTACCGCGACCGCGGGCTGACGATCGTCGGCGTCCACACGCCGGAGTTCGAGTTCGAGAAGGACACGGGCAACGTGAGCGACGCGATCGCCCGCAGCCGGCTGCGCTACCCGGTCGCGCAGGACAACGACTTCGGCACCTGGAACGCCTGGGGCAACCGCTACTGGCCCGCCAAGTACCTGATCGACGGCCAGGGCCAGGTCCGCTACGTGCACTTCGGCGAGGGCGACTACGACGAGACCGAGCAGGCGATCCGCTCGCTGCTCGAGGATCCCGGGCCGCGCGCCGGCCGCCAGGCGGGCGAGGTGCCGGGCGAGGCCACGCCGGAGACCTACCTCGGCGCCGCCCGGGCGCAGGGCTGGGTCACCCCGCCGCGGTCCGGCGTGCACGAGTACCCCGGCGCGCCCGCGCTGGCGCCCGACCGCTTCGCCCTGGAGGGCCGCTGGCGCGTCGACGACGAGTCGGCCGAGGCCGTCGACCGCGCGACCCTGACCGCTCGGGTGCACGGCAAGTCGGTCTACCTGGTGCTCGGCTCCGACGAGCCGGGGCGCGTCGAGGTCATCGTGGACGGCCGTCACGAGCGGACCGTGAACGTGGACGGCCGGCGGCTCTACGAGCTCATGAAGCGGCCGCGCTCAGGGGAGCACGAGCTGACGCTGCGGTTCGATCCCGGGGTGGCGGGCTATGCGTTCACGTTCGGCTGAGTACGTCGCCGACGTCAGACCGACGTGAGCGACGTCACGCGGCCGCGCCGGCCGGTGCGGAACTGCACCACGCCCGGGGCCTTCGCGTAGATCGTGTCGTCCCTGCCGATGCCGGTGCCGTCGCCGGGCTTGAACTTCGTCCCGCGCTGGCGAACGATGATCTCGCCGCCGGTGACGGTCTGGCCGGCGAACACCTTCACGCCGAGGTACTTCGGGTTCGAGTCGCGGCCGTTGCGGCTGGAGCCGAGGCCCTTCTTGTGTGCCATCGCTTCGCTACTTCCCGATCTTCGTGATTCGCAGCCGGGTCAGCTCCTGCCGGTGACCCGTGCGGCGGCGGTAGCCGCGCTTCGGCTTGAACTTGAACACCCGCAGCTTCTTGCCGCGCTCGTGGCCGACGATCTCGGCCTTCACGGGCGACTTGGCGAGCTTGTCGGCGTCGAGCACCGGGTCGCCGTCGCCCGCCAGCAGGAGCGGGACGAGGTCGACGGTGGCGCCGGGCTCATCGGGCAGCTTCTCGACGAGCAGGGTCTGCCCCTCCTCGACGCGGTACTGCTTGCCGCCGGTCTTGATGACTGCGTAGGACATGATTCAGAAGCTCTATTCGTCGGCCGCGGCCTTCGCGCGCGAACGGCGCCGTCCGCCTCTGCGGCCTCGGCGCCGGGGGCGAGAGGATAGCGCGTCACCGTTCTCCGACGCCTCATCGGCGGCCGCGGGAGCCGTCCCCGCCTCGGGCGCCGCGTCGTCGGTGAGCGCCTGCACGGCCTCGGCCTCGACCGCCCCGTCCTCGTCCTGCGCGGCCCGCTTGCGGCGGCGCCCGCGCGGCTTGGCCGCCGGCTCGGGCTTCTCCTCGGCGGGCTTCTTCTTGGCGCGCCGCTTGGCGGGCTTGGCCTTGGCCTCCTTCTTGTCCTCCTTGGCGGCGTCCTCGCGCGCCTTGCGCGAAGCGGCGCCGCGCTTGGCGGCGGCCGAGCGGCGGGCGCGCTCGTCGGCCATGCTGCGCTCGCCCTCGCGCTCCTTGGCGGCCTCCTCGGCCGCCTCGGCGTCGGCGCCGGTGAGCGCCGCCACCGCCGAGGTTCGGCCCGCCTGCTCGATCCGCACGAGCTTCTTCTCGCCGACGAAGGCGATGCCGTTGACGACGTCGATCAGGTAGCCGTCGATCTTCGCCACGCCGTCGTCCGGGTTGTACATGTGCGGCTCGACGATGTGGACGTGGACCTCCTCGCCGGCCCGGAACGGCACGGCGCGCTCCTCGATCTCGTCGCGCGAGCCCTCCATCGTCACCGCGAAGTGGTCGAGCGGCAGGCCCTCGGAGCCCTCGAAGTGGAAGTACTTCCCCGTCTGGTCCTCGAGCGCGTGCAGCTCGCGCGCGCCGTCGGCGGTGAACCAGGCGCTCACCCGCGGGTTGATCCGCAGCAGGTAGGCCTCGGGCCCGCCTTCGCCGGCCTCCTTGATCATGTGCCGCAGGTGGCGGGCGATGCCGATGGCGATCGTCTCCTCCGACTTGACGACGCCCTCGCCGTGGCAGACCGGGCAGGTCTTGGACATGATCTCGCGCACGCCGTCGGTGACGTTCTGGCGCGTCATCTCGACCAGGCCGAGCGGCGAGATCTCGACCACGAAGGTCTTCGTCCGGTCCTCGTCGAGCGCCTTGCGCAGCACCTTCAGCACGGCGTCGCGGTTGCGGGCGCGCGCCATGTCGATGAAGTCGATGACGATGATGCCGCCGATGTCGCGCAGCCTGAGCTGGTTGACGACCTGCTCGGCGGCCTCGAGGTTCGTCTTGGTGATCGTGTCCTCGAGCCGGGCGGCCTTGCCCTTGCCGGTGAACGAGCCGGTGTTGACGTCGATGACCGTCAGCGCCTCGGCGTAGTCGATCATCAGGTAGCCGCCGCTGGGCAGGTCGACGCGGCGGTTGAGCATGCCCTCGATGACGGGCTCGACGCCGTAGGCCTCGAACAGCGGCTCGCCCTCCTCCCACAGCTCGACGCGGTCGACCAGCTCCGGCGCCGTGCGCGCGAAGAAGGAGACCAGCCGGTGGTGCGGCTTCGGGTCGTCGACCACCGCGCGCTCGAAGTGCTCGGAGAAGATGTCGCGCACGACGCGGACCGAGAGGTCGGCCTCCTGGAACACCAGCGCGGGCGCCTCGGTCTCGGCCACGCGCTTCTCGAGCACGTCGTTGAGCTTGAACAGGTACTGCAGCTCGCGCTCGAAGTCCTGGCGGGTGGCGCCGTGCGCCGCGGTGCGGATGATCGCGCCGCCGCCGCCGAGGTCGAGCTGCTTGGCCTCCTTGCGCAGGCGGTCGCGCTCCTTGTCCTCGAGCCGCCGCGAGACGCCGACGCCCTCGCCGGTCGGCGCGTAGACCATGTAGCGGCCGGCGATGGTGAGCTCCATCGAGAGCCGCGCGCCCTTGGTCTTCAGCGGGTCCTTGACGACCTGGACGACGATCTCCTGCCCGGGCGAGAGCAGATCGGTGATGCCGCGTCCCGGGGGATCCCGCTCCGCGCCCGCGCCGGACCTGCTCCTTGCCCGGGATGACGATCTCGTCGACGTGCAGGAACCCGTTCTTGTCGAGGCCGATGTCGACGAAGGCGGCCTCGAGCCCGGGCAGGACGTTGTCGACCTTGCCCTTGTAGATGTTCCCGACGATCGACCGCCCGCCGCGGCGCTCGAAGTAGATCTCGGCGACGCGGTACCCGGCGGGGACCTCGGGCTTCTTCTTACCCCGCCGGCGGCGGGACTTGGCCGGCGCCTCGGGTTCGCCCGGACGCCTCCAGCATGGCGACGCGGGTCTCGCCGCGGTCGACCGTGACCAGCACTTGCTTTCTCACTGAAAACTTTCCTCATTGGAAGACGGTCGCCCTCCCCTTGAGCTCCGCCGTTTCGCGCGCCTGCGCGTGGACGGAATGGAGCAGGCCGAGGGCCAGGAATGTCGCGAGCATCGACGAGCCGCCGAAGCTCAGTAGCGGGGCGGTCACGCCCGTGATGGGCATGATTCCCACGTTCATCCCGATGTTCACGAAGAGCTGGAACAGCAGCATCACGGTGATGCCACCGGCGATCAGCGCGCCGTACAGGTTCTTCGCGACGGTCAGGATGTGCAAACCTCGCCATATAAGTAGCGCGTACAGCGAGAGGATGAGCGCGCAACCGGCGAAACCGTAGGTCTCGCCGACCACGGCGAAGATGAAATCGGTGTGGTGCTCGGGCAGGAAGTTGAGCGACGTCTGGGTCGCGTTCTCGACGCCGCGGCCGGTCTTCTCGCCCGATCCGATGGCGGTCAGCGCCTGCTGGAGCTGGTAGCCCTCCTCGCCCGGATCCGCCGACGGGTGCAGGAACGACGTCAGGCGGTCGACCTGGTAGGGCTCGAGCACCTCCACGCCCGCCATCGGCGCCGCCACCAGCACGATCGTGACGGCGAGCGCGAACAGCGCCGCCGAGCGCCGCGAAGTGCCGCCACGGCGCCCCGGCCACGAACAGCAGCGCCATCGTGCCGGCGACGTAGACGAGCGCCGAGCCGAGATCCGGCTCGGCGATCACGAGCATCGTCGGGAGCAGGCCGAGCAGCATGATCCGCGCCGTCGTGTCGCGCCCCATGCGGCGCATGCGGTCGACCAGGAAGGCCGACAGCGCCACGACCAGCAGCACCTTGCCGAGCTCGGAGGGCTGGAAGTTGAAGAACGGCAGCTCGATCCACGCCCGCGTGCCGCGCGTGGCGCCGGCGATCGCCAGCACGAGCAGCAGCAGCGCGAGCATCAGCCCGTAGATCGGGTAGCGCAGCTCGCGCAGCCGCGAGTAGTCGATCCGCGAGACGGCGTACATCAGGACCAGCCCGACGCCCGCGTACGCGGCCTGCCGGTAGACGTAGTAGTTCGGCTCGCCGAGCACGTCGTTCTGCGTCGCGCTCGCTGAGCGCGATCAGCGACGCCGCCACCAGCCCGAGCGTGGCGAGCAGCAGCAGCGGGTCCAGCCGCAGGCGCCACTCGCGCGGCACGAGCGGGGGCGGAGGCTCGGAGGCTGGCTGGATCGGGTGGCTGCTCAATTCGACTGGTCGGAGCCGGCGTGGAACTCGTCGTCCTTCAAATCGAACCACTCATTGAGGATGAGGCGCGCTGCGGGTGCCGCAGTCTCCGCGCCAAATCCTCCGCGCTCGATCGTGGTGACGACCACGATCGGCTTCGTCGGGTGGTCCACGTAGCAGACGTACCAGGACTGGTCCGGGTTGGGCGCGCGCTCGGCGGTGCCGGTCTTGCCGTACAGCATGTCGCGGTACGGGAAGTCCGCGAAGACGTCGCTCGACGTGCCGCCGTCGGCGGTCGCCGCGCCGTGCAGGCCGGCCATGATCGCGTCCCGGTTGCCCGGGTCGAACGAGACGCGGCGCCGCGCCGGCGTGCGGATCTCCTCCAGCATCACGCCGTTGCCGTCCTCGACCTGCATGCCCAGGTGCGGCCGCACGACCTTGCCGCTGTTGATGATCGTCGAGTACGCGGTCGCCATCTGGAGCGGCGTCGCCTGGAGGTCGCCCTGGCCGACGGCGAGGTTGACGTTGTCGCCCGCCGACCACTCGCGCTCGATGCCGCCGCACGCGAACAGCGCCTCTGTCGTCCCCGGCGTCACCTTGGCCTTCTTCGCGCAGCGCAGGTACTCCTTGTAGCCCTCGTTGCGCCACTCGCTGTCCGGCACCAGGCCCGCGAACTCGCCGGGGATGTCGATCCCGGTCCGCCGCCCGACGCCGAGCCGCGTCGCCCACTCCTGGAGCACCGGGCCGCGGCCGTTCATCTTCCGCGCCGAGCTGGTAGAAGAAGACGTCGGACGAGACGGTCAGGGCGCCCGGCAGCGTCAGCGTGCCGAACACGGCGTCCTTGGCGTTCTTGAACACGCGGTCGCCGAGCTCGAACTCGCCGTCGTCGACGATCGGCGTCTCCGGCGTGATGACGCCCTCCTCGAGCGCCGCCATCGCCGTGATCGGCTTGAAGGTCGAGCCGGTCGGATAGGTCGCGGCGATCGCGCGGTTGAACAGCGGCGCGCCGAGCTCCTCGCTCGAGAGCTCGTTGTAGCGGGCCTGCGAGATCGGCTTGGCGAACTCGTTGGCGTCGAAGCTCGGGTAGGAGCCGAGCGCCAGGATCTCGCCGTTGCGCGGGTCCATCGCCACGAAGGCGCCGGCCTTGGCGCCGTTCTGCGACGCCGCGACGCGCGCGGGCGATCGCGTCGTTGGCGGCGCGCTGGAGCTTGAGGTCGAGCGTCAGCCGCAGCCGCTTGCCCTGCGCGCGGCTCGCGCCGGCGTCATCCGGCGGCGGTCGTCGCGGCTGCCGAGCGCGTTGATGACCACGCGCGTGAAGCCGTCGGTGCCGCGCAGGTACTTGTCGTAGCTCTCCTCGATGCCGTCGGCCCCGATCCGCGTGCCGGGCTCGACGCCGCGGAAGCGCTCCTCCTTGAGCTCCTCGGGCGAGATCTCGCGCGTGGTCCCGAACAGCTGGGCGCCCAGCTCCTCGTGCGGGTAGTCGCGCAGGTACTGCTTCTCGACCTCGACGCCGGGGAACTCCTCCTTGCGCTCGCGGATGTAGTTGAAGGCGTCCCGGTCGACCGCCGCGCGGATCGTGACGTTCGAGTACGGCAGCTCGGCGACGCCCTCGATCACGCGCTCGTGGATCGCCTTCGGGCGCACGTCGATGACGCGGCCGAGGCGGCGGTAGAGGCGCCGCAGCTCGAGCTCGCCGACCGGGACGGGCGGGATCGCGACCGGCGCGGCCCGGCGCGCCTGGCGCGCGAGCTGCCGGCGCTCGCGGCGCTGCTTGCGCGTCGCGCCGCCGCGGCGCTCGCGGATGTCGCGCTCGAGCGAGCGCAGCTGGTCGGCCGCCGCCAGGCGCGCCTGCTCGGCCTCGCCGCGCTCCTTGCGGAACTCGTCGGCCTGCTCGAGCACGGACTCGGGCAGCGAGCTGGGAACGATCTGGACCACCGGCGCCACGCGCGTCTTCACCAGCACGGTGCCGTGGCGGTCGACGATGTTGCCGCGCGGCGCCTCGATCCGCACCTTGCGCACGCGGTTGTCGCGTGCCTGCGAGACGTAGTCCTCGCCCGAGAGGACCTGCAGGAACCAGAGGCGGAAGAAGACGATCGCGAACAGCACGAAGGCGAGGCCGCCGAGCACGGCGACGCGCACCGCGAGCTGCGGCGTGATCGGCGGGCGGCGCTCCTCGACGGGCTTAGGCACGGCTGAGCGGGCTGAGGCCGCCGGTCGTGTACGCGCGGCGCCGGCGGCGGCGCGGGTCGTCGGGCAGGTACGGGAGCAGCACGCGGCGGACGACCGCGTACACGGGCAGCGCCAGCAGCGTGTTGAGCACGATCGTCATCAGGATCTGGCGCAGCAGGTCGAACGAGACCGGCGCCTCGACGCCGAGCAGGAACTGCAGCAGCGAGAAGCTGACGGCGGCGATCGCGGTGGCGGCGGCGCCGACCAGCACCGGCGCCAGCGTGTGCGCGGGGTCGCGCAGCTCGCGCACGCGGCCGGCGCCGTAGCCGACGGCGGTGAAGACGAGCGAGTTGACCCCCAGCGTCTGCAGCAGCACGGTGTCGACGAACAGGCCGAGGCAGAAGCCGAACACGGAGCCCGCGACCGAGCCGCACAGGAAGCCGACCGAGGCCACCAGCAGCGGCGACAGGTCGGCGGGGACGCCGAACACCGACACCTGCGAGACGGTGGTGAGCTGGAAGATGCCTCCCAGCAGCCCGAGCAGCGCGAGCCGGCCCGCGGCCTGCGGCGTCATCGTCACGGCGTCTGCGCCCTCAGGTCGGCGTCGGGCTGGGTCAGCACCTCGACGATGTCGAGCGTGCGCAGCTCGGCGACCGGCTCGACGTGGATCACGCGGTCGAGCTCGCCCTCGCCGGTCTCGATCCGGTCGACGACGCCGATCGGGATCCCGGCCGGGTAGAGCGAGCTGAGGTCGGTCACGCGAGCCGAGGTGCTCGTGCCGGCGGTGATGATCCGCTCGCCGCGGCGGACCTCCCTGGCGTTCGGCACCAGCTCGAAGCGCAGGTCGCCGGCCGCGCCGACGGCGGGGCTCACGCTCCCGGGCTCGCCGCTCTCGAGCGCGCGCGCCGAGACGCCGAACTCCGGATCGGTCAGCAGCATCACCACGGCGTTGCCGTCGGAGACCTCCTTGATCTTGCCGACGAGCCCGGCGCTGTTGACCACCGGCTGGTTGACGCGCACGCCGTCGCTCGAGCCCTTGTTGATCTGGAACGTCTGGTACCAGGAGCTGGGCGAGCGGGCGATCACGCGCGCGGTGACCGGCTCGTAGTCGGCGAGGCCGCCGGCGGAGTTGAGCTGCTCGAGGCCCTTGAGCTGCTGGAGCCGGTCGCGCTCGAGCGTGACCTCGGCGAGCCGCTTCGACAGGGCGTCGCGCTCGGCCTCGGCCTTGTCGCGCTCCTCCTTGGCGTCGAGCGTGTCGCCGAACCAGCCGAACAGGTCGCGGAACGGCTTGAGCGCGCGGTTGGCGCCCTCCTGGATCGGCGCCAGCACCTCCATCGTGGTGCGCTGGACGCCGTGCAGCGTCCCGGATGAGGACTCGCCGAAGTAGGCCGTCAGCAGGAACAGCGAGAGGAGCACCAGCACGGCCAGGACCGCGCGGCGCCTGCGTACGACTTTGTCGTGCATCATCGCCTGGGCGGTCGGCGGTTGCGATTGTTGCGGTTCGAGCGGTGGATCGCCTCGAACTCCTCGAGCGAGCGGCCGGAGCCGACGGCGACGCACGTCAGCGGCGACTCTGCCCGGTGCGCGGGCATCTGCGTCTCCTCGCGCAGGCGCTCGTCGAGCCCCTGGAGCAGCGATCCTCCGCCGGCCAGCATGATCCCGCGGTCCATGATGTCGGACGCGAGCTCGGGCGGCGTGCGGTCGAGCGTCTCCTTGATCGCGTCGATGATCTGCACGAGCGGCTCCTCGAGCGCGGCGCGCACCTCCTCGGAGGTGAGCACGACGGTCTTGGGCAGGCCGGAGACGAGGTCGCGGCCGCGGATCTCGGCCTGCACCTCCTCTTCGAGCGGGTAGGCGCTGCCGATCTCGAGCTTGACCTCCTCGGCCGTCTGCTGGCCGATCAGGAGCTTGTACTCCTTCTTGACGTAGTTGATGATCGCCTCGTCGAGCTCGTCGCCGCCGACGCGCACGGACTGCGAGACGACGATGCCGCCGAGCGAGATGACGGCCACCTCGGAGGTGCCGCCGCCGATGTCGACGATCATGTTCCCGGTCGGCTCGCCGACGGGCAGGCCGGCGCCGATCGCGGCCGCCATCGGCTCCTCGATCAGGTACGCCTGGCGGGCGCCGGCGCTCAGGCACGCCTCCTCGACGGCGCGCTTCTCCACCCCGGTCACGCCCGAGGGCACGCAGACCACCACGCGCGGGTGCGCCCAGCGGTTCTGGTGCACCTTCTGGATGAAGTGGCGCAGCATCTCCTCGGTGACGTCGAAGTCGGCGATCACGCCGTCCTTCAGCGGGCGGATGGCGCTGATCGTGCCGGGCGTGCGGCCGAGCATCCGCTTGGCCTCGATGCCGACCGCGTGGACCTCGCCGGAGCGGCTGTCGATCGCCACCACGCGAGGGCTCGGACAGCACGATGCCGCGCCCGCGGACGTACACGAGGGTGTTGGCCGTGCCGAGGTCGACGGCCATGTCACGGCCACCGAATCCGGTGAGGTACGAGAAGAAGCCCATTCAGGAGGAGCGCGCAGCAGGTTGAAGCCGAGCCCGCCGCCGGGCGTCGAGTGTATCGAAGGGTCCGGAGGCTGAAATCAGGGTTTCAGGAGGCTTTTCAGCCGCTCCAGCGGGAGTCCGACGACGTTCAGGTAGTCGCCCTCGATCCGCTCGACCATGAAGGATCCACCCTCCTCCTGGATGGCGTAGCCGCCCGCCCTGCCGGCCCATTCGCCGGTGGCCACGTAGTCGCGCGATCTCGTCCTCGGAGCGCGCGCCTGAACGTGACGTGCGTGGTCTCGACCGCCGTGGCGACGACCTCGCCGTCCCGGGCCAGCGCGATCGCCCCCACGACCTCGTGCGTGCGCCCGTTCAGGGCGCCGAGGTACTCGCGCGCCTGCGCCTCGTCGCGCGGCTTGCCGTAGATCACGCCGTCGAGCGCCACCACCGTGTCGGCGCCGAGCACCAGCGGGCCGGGGATCGCCAGCGCCTTCCGGCGGGCGTTCGCCTCCGCCACCGCGGCCGGGTCGCCGACCTCGTCCTCGTCGACGTTGGCCGGCCGGACCTCGAACGGGATCCCCGCCTCCTCCAGGATCGCCCGCCGCTGCGGCGAGGCCGAGGCGAGGATCAGAGGTTCGGGAAGAACAGCTTCGCCTCGCGCGCCGCGGACTCGTCCGAGTCCGACCCGTGGACCATGTTCTGGCCGACCGCGATCGCGTAGTCGCCGCGGATCGAGCCGGGGGCGGCCTCGACCGGGTTGGTGGCGCCGATCACCTGGCGCGCGGCGGCCACCGCCTGCTCGCCCTCGAGCACCATCGCCACCAGCGGGCCGGAGGTGATGAACTCGACCAGCTCGCCGAAGAACGGCTTGCCCTCGTGCTCGGCGTAGTGCTGCTTGGCGAGCGCCTCGCTCATGGTCATGTGCTGGAGGGCGGCGATCTTCGAGGCCCTTGTTCTCGAAGCGCTGGATGATCTCGCCGGTCAGGCCGCGAGCGAAGGCGTCGGGCTTGACCAGGATCAGGGTCCTGTCCACGTTGGTCCTTTCGTCGGGCTAGCGGCGCTCGCGCGCGCTCGTAGGCTCAGGTTCGATCGCCTCGGCGGCGACCGTCGGCTGGTCGGTCGTCTTCGACCGCCGGCGACGGCTGCGCGTGGCCTGCGGTGGCGGCGTCTCCATCTCCGCCTCGCAGTACGGGCACAGCTTCCATGCCGGGTCGACCGGCTTGCCGCACGAGTAGCAGCGCTCCTTCAGCTTGCGCATGCAGCTCGGGCAGCGCAGGTAGTCGGCCTTGATCTCGTAGTCGCAGTGCGGGCACAGCTGATAGTCGAGCTGCGCCAGCCGCGCCTCGGCCGCGGTCATCTCCAGCTCGCGCAGCCGCACGTCGTCCACGAACTCCGGCGGGCGGACGATCAGGTAGACGATCGTGCCCACGAACGGGAACAGCGACGCGGCGGTGGCGCAGGCCACCAGCATCGGGTCGTCGATGCGGCGGCGGGCGTCGGCGTACGTCCAGAAGATCAGCGCGAACCAGACGACGACGAGCACGAGGAGGAGCACGTTGACCGCCGTGTTCAGGCTGTCGTTCGTGATCCCGAAGATGCCGAAGAGGGGCATTGCTTGAACGAATCGTAGACGGAGGGGTTACAGGAACGCGCGACCGAGGGCGAACCCGATGGCGAAGAAGACGAGGATGACGAGCGCCACGACGACCGCCACGACCGCCACCATGGCGAACAGGCTCGGGCCGCGATCGTTCACAGCGCCGACGCCCTCCGGCGCCCCGGCTCGCCCAGCAGGTCGGCCACCAGGTAGATCGAGCCGGTGGCCAGGACGGCGCCGTCCGGCCCCGCCAGCTCCTGCGCGCGCGCCACGGCCGCATGCGGGTCCGGGACGATCTCGGACGGCGGCCCGCCGAGCTGCTCGGCCAGCGAGGCGAGCGTGGCGGGCGACAGCGCGCGCGGGTTGCAGGGAGCGCGTGAACACGGCTCCCACCGTCTTCCCGAGCAGCGCCCGCAGCATGCCCGCGGCGTCCTTGTCGTCGAGGATCGACACCACGGCGACGAACTCGTCGGCGTCGAGCGCCTCGCACGAGCGCCTGCATGCCCGACGGGTTGTGCGCGCCGTCGTAGATGGTCAGCGGCCGCTCGGCGACCACCTGCATCCGTCCCGGGACCTGCACGCGCGCGGCGACCTCGGCCACCAGCGCCGGGTCGAGCTCGCCGTGCAGGGCGCGCGCGGCGGCCACCGCGACCGCGAAGTTGGCGCGCTGGTAGCCGGCCGGGCCGGCCTCGTCGGGCGGCGCCGGCACGACCTCGGCGCCGGTCTGGGCGGCCAGCTCGCGCACCTCGGGGTCGATCGGGCCGGTCACCAGCGTGGCGCCGCGGCCGCACGACGGCGAGCTTCTCGCGCGCGATGTCCGGCACCGTCGGGCCGAGCCAGCGCGTGTGCTCGAGCCCGACGTTGGTGAGCACCACGACCGGCGCGCCGAGCACGTTGGTGGCGTCGTGGCGGCCGCCGAGGCCGGCCTCGACCACGGCGACCTCGACGCCCTGGCGCGCGAGCTCGGCGAACGCGGTCGGCGGCCAGCAGCTCGAACTGCGTGACGCGGTCGTCCTCCTCGAGCGTGCGGTCGACCTTGGCGGCGGCCGCCGCGGCGCGCTGCACGGCCGCGCCGAACGCGTCGGCGCCGAGGTCGGCGTCGCCGATCCGGATCCGCTCGGCGAACGAGGTCAGGTGCGGCGACAGGAACGTGCCGGTGCGCACGCCGTGCGCCTCGAGCAGCGCCGCGGCCATCCGCGCCGTCGACGACTTGCCGTTGGTCCCGACCACGTGGATCGCCGCGGAAGCGCTCCTGCGGGCTGCCGAGCACGGTCAGCAGCCGCCGCATGCGCTCGAGCCCGAAGCGCATGCCGAACAGCTCGAGCGAGAGCAGGTGGGCCTCGGCGTCCTCGAGGCGCCACGTGCTCACAGGTCGGCCAGCTCCCGCTTGAGCTCCTCGAGCTTGCGGCGCTCCTTCTCGACCACCGCGGCGGGAGCCTTGGCCACGAAGCCCTCGTTGGCGAGCTTGCCCTCGGCGCGCGCGATCTCCTTCTCGAGCGTGGCGCGCTGCGCCTCGGCGCGCTTCGCCGCGGCCTCGACGTCGACCGCCTCGGAGGCGAGCACGAGGATGCTGCCGCCGGGCACGCCGACGGTCGCGACCGGCTCGCCGCCGTCGGCCGACCACTCGACGCGCGCGAGCCGCGCGATGTGCTCGGCCGTGCGGTCGTAGCCGTCGGCCTCGAGCCGCGCGGGGACGGCCTTGCCGGCCGCCGCGCCGACCCGGTCGCGCCAGCCGCGCAGCTCCTGCGTGGCGGCGATCGCGCGCCGGACGTCGGCCTCGGCGGCCTCGTCGCGCAGCGCCTCGTCGGGCTCCGGGTAGCGGTGGACGAGCAGCAGGCCGTCGGCGCCGGGCACGTTGTCGACCAGATCTCCTCGGTCACGAACGGGATGATCGGATGCGCCAGCGCCAGCGTCTCGCCGAGGACGTGCAGCGCCAGCTCGACGACCTCGCGGTTGTCGTCGGCGTACAGCCGCGGCTTGATCATCTCCAGGTACCAGTCGCACAGCTCGCCGTAGACGAAGTCGTAGAGGCGCAGGGCGGCGACGTGGAACTCGAAGCGGTCGACCGCGCCCGCCACGTCGGCCTTGGCGGCCTGCAGGCGCGAGAGGATCCAGCGGTCCTCGATCGCCTCGGCGGCGGGCGCCGCGGTCCGGCATCGCGACGCCCTCGGGCACGCGCAGCAGCACGAGCCGCGAGGCGTTCCAGAGCTTGTTGGCGAGCTGGCGGCCCTGGGCGACGCGCTCCTCGTTGAAGCGCACGTCCTGGGTCGAGGAGCTGGCCAGCAGGCCCCAGCGCACCGCGTCGGCGCCGTAGGCGGGGAACTCGCCGCCCTCCTGCGAACACCGGCGGGCGCGGGCCGCCGTCGATCAGGTACAGCGGGTCGATCCCCGTGCCGAGCGACTTCGACATCCGGCGCCCGTCGGGCGCCTGGATGACCGGGTGCACGTAGACGTCGTCGAACGGGATGTCGCCGACGAACTCGAGCCCGAACATGACCATGCGGGCGACCCAGAGGAAGAGGATGTCGCGCGCCGTCGAGAGGACGTCGGTCGGATAGAAGGCCTTCAGCGCCGCCGTCTGGTCCGGCCAGCCGAGCGTCACGAACGGCCAGATGCCGCTCGAGAACCAGGTGTCGAGCACGTCGGGGTCGCGCTCCCAGCCGTCGCCGGTCGGCGGCTCCATGCCGACGTAGGTCTCGTCGCCGCGGTACCAGACCGGGATCTGGTGGCCCCACCAGAGCTGGCGCGAGATGCACCACGGCCGGATGTTCTCCATCCACTCCAGGTAGCGCCGCCGCTGGCCCTCGGGGTGGATCTGCACGCGCCCGGACTCGACGACCTCGATCGCCGGCCTGGCCAGCTCGTCCATGCGCATGAACCACTGGAGCGAGATCAGCGGCTCGATCCGCTCGCCCGAGCGCTGCGAGTACGGCACGTCGTGGCGTGTACTGCTCGGTGCGCGCGATCCGCCCCTCCGCGCGCAGCCGCTCGACCACCGCCTCGCGCGCCTCGAGCGCCGTCATGCCCTCGAACTCGCCGGCGGCCGCGGTCATGCGCCCGTCCTCGCCGATCACGGTGATCTCCTCGAGCCCGTGCGCGCGGCCGATCTCGAAGTCGTTCGGGTCGTGGCCGGGCGTGATCTTCAGCGCGCCGGTGCCGAACTCGGGCTTGACGTACTCGTCGGCGATGATCTTCAGCCGCCGGCCGACGATCGGCAGGATCGCCACCTCGCCGATCAGCCGCGTGTAGCGGTCGTCGTCGGGGTGGACGGCGATCGCGGTGTCGGCCAGCATCGTCTCCGGCCGCACGGTGGCGATCGTCAGCGAGCCGTGGCCGCTCTCGAGCGGGTAGTCGACGTAGTAGAGCGTGTCGGTGACCTCGCGCTGCTCGACCTCGAGGTCCGAGATGGCCGACCGCGACCCGGGGTCCCAGTTGACCATGTAGTTGTCGCGGTAGATCAGGCCCTTCTCGTAGAGGTCGACGAAGACCTTCTGGACCGCGCTGCACGTACGGCGGGTCGAGCGTGAAGCGCTCGTCCTCGTAGTCCGCCGAGGCGCCGAGGCGCTTGAACTGCTCGACGATGGTGGAGCCGTACTGCTCGCGCCAGCGCCAGACGCGCTCGATGAACGCCTCGCGCCCGAGCTCCTCGCGGCTCGTGCCCTCGGCGCGCAGCAGCCGCTCGACCTGCGTCTGGGTGCCGATGCCGGCGTGGTCGGTGCCGAAGATCCACTTCGTGCGCTTGCCGCGCATGCGGGCGAGCCGGATCAGCGTGTCCTGGACCGAGCCGTTGAGCGCGTGGCCCATGTGCAGCGCGCCGGTGACGTTCGGCAGCGGGATCGCGATCGAGTAGTTCTCCTCCGCCGTCCCGGCCGGCTCGGGATGGAACAGCCCGGAGTCGAGCCAGCGCTTGCGCACGCGCGCCTCGACCTCGTCCGGGTCGTAGCGCGTGCGGTGCTCGAGATCGGTGCTCATGGGGCTCGCGGAGTCTAGATCGCGCGATGCGGTGTTACACTTCGACACTTGACGTCACAACGTCACAGCGAGGACGACCCGCTGCTCGACGCCGCGCGGGAGTGCGTGCTCGCGGTCGGGGTGCGGCGCACGACGGTGACCGACGTCGCGCGGCGCGCCGGCGTGAGCCGGATGACGCTCTACCGCCGCTTCCCGGACCTCGAGGCGGTGCTGGCGGCGCTGATGACGCGCGAGTTCGGCCGCCTGATCGGGCAGGCCGCCGAGGGCGCGACGACGCGCGAGCGCGTGGTCGCGATGGTCGTGAACGGCTCCCGTGCGCTGGCCGTCCGACCCGCTGTTCGTGCGGCTGCTCGACGTCGACCCGGAGCTGCTGCTCCCCTACGTGACGCGGCGGCTCGGCGGCATGCAGCGGATCGCGGTGGCGGCCGGCGCCGAGGCGCTGGCCGTCGTCGACGGCTCGGTGCGGACGGACGCCTCGCCCGAGGTGCTGTCGGCCGGCATCGAGCTGATCGCGCGCGGCTTCGTGCTGGCCTCGCACGGCGAGCTCGCGGTCGATCCGTGGGCCGAGCTGGCCCGTGCCGTCGACGGGTACCTGCGGCCGTGAGTCGCAGCGCTGCGAGCTCGAACGGCTGGCAGGTGGGGAGGCGGTCGATGTCGTGGTGGTCGGCGGCGGGATCACCGGCGCCGGCGTGGCGCTGGACGCCGCGTCGCGCGGCCTGTCGGTGGCGCTGCTGGAGCGGCGCGACCTCGCGTTCGGGACGAGCCGCTGGAGCTCGAAGCTCGTGCACGGCGGGCTGCGCTACCTCCAGCACGGCGAGTGGGGCCTGGCGTGGGAGTGCGCGGTCGAGCGGGCGACGCTCATGCGGACGATCGCGCCGCACCTCGCGCGGCCGCTGCCGTTCCTGATCCCGCTCGACGAGCCGTCGGCAGCGCACAGCTCTAAGACGATGGTCGGCCTGCGCGTCGGCGACGGGCTGCGCGTCGCCGCCCGCACGAGCCGCCGCCTGCTGCCGCCGCCGCGGCGGGTCAGCGCGCTCGAGGCGCGCCGGCTCGCGCCCGCCCTGCGCCGGCCGGCGCTGCGCGGGGCGCTGCTGAGCTGGGACGGCCAGCTCGAGGACGACGCGCGGCTCGTGGTCGCCGTCGCCCGCACCGCCGCCGCCCACGGCGCGCGGGTGATCACGTACGCCGAGGTGACCGGGCTGCGCGAGGACGGCGTCGAGGCCGTCGACGCGCTGACCGGCGCCGGCTTCACGTGCGCGCGCGCCACACGTCGTGCTCGCCGCGGGCGTGTGGACGGGCGCGCTGACCGACGCGGTCTCGCTGCGCCCGAGCCGCGGCTCGCACCTGCTCGTGCCGGCCGCGCGGCTCGGCGAGCCGCGCGCGGCCGTCAACGTGCCCGTCCCCGGCGAGCACGGCCGCTGGGTCTTCGCGCTGCCGCGCTCGGACGGGCTCGTCGCGATCGGCCTCACCGACGTCCCCGGCGAGCCCGCCGACGAGCCGCAGCCCGACGCCGCCGAGGAGGCCGAGCTGCTCGACCGCGCCTCCGCGGCGCTCGACGACGCCGCTCGGCCCGGGCGACGTCTGCGGCCGCTACGCCGGCCTGCGCCCGCTGGCCGCCGGCGACGGCGAGACCGCCGACCTCTCGCGCCGCCACCTGATCGTCGAGGACCCGAGCGGCGCGCTGGCGATCGTCGGCGGCAAGCTGACCACGTACCGCCGCATGGCCCAGGACGTCGTCGACCGGATCACCGACCGCCCGTGCCGCACCGCGCGGCTGCCGCTGGTCGGCGCCGCGCCGCCCGCCGCCCTGCGGTCGGTCGCCGCGCCGGAGCGGCTCGTGCGCCGCTACGGCACCGAGGCGCCGGCCGTCGTCGCGCTCGCCGACGGCCGCCCGGAGCTGCTCGAGCCCGTCGCGCCGGGCGTGCCGGTGTGCGGCGCCGAGCTGCTGTGGGCGGCGCGGCACGAGCTCGCGCTGACGGCCGTCGGACCTCGTCGACCGCCGGGTGCGGGCGGGGCTCGTGCCGGCGTGGCGGTCCGCGGTGGTCGAGGCCGTCGAGTCGTTGGGGCTCGACGCCGCGGCGGCACGAACCCCGGGCTTGTAGGGAGGCGGGTTCGAGGTCGCGTGTCGACTGGGTTTCGTCGGTCTCATGTCGACGAAACCCATGCAAGTCGACAGACGCGACGCGGCCGATACACCAGCCTCCCCTACCCAGCCGCAGTTCGCCGGTCCCTAGCCTCCAACGACCATGGCCTACCGCGAGCTGCCGACCACCGGCCCGCTGCTCGCCTGCCTGTGGACCAACGACGGCGACGGCCGCGGACACACCGCATCCTCCCCGACGCCTGCGTCGACATCGTCAGCGTCAACGGCCGCCTGCATCGTCGCCGGCCCCGCCACCGCGCGCGCACCTCACCACCGTCGCGCGGCGACGACCTTCGGCGTCCGCTTCCGCGTCGGCGCGGCCGGCGCGGCGCTCGGCCTGCCCGCCGCCGAGCTGCTCGACCTCAGCGTGCCGCTCGAGGACGTCTGGGGCGACGGCGCCGCGAGGTCGCGAACGTGCACGAGCTCGCGCACGGCGGTGCTGCGGAGCGCGGCGGCGGCAGCCGACCCGCTCGTCCGCGCCGCCGCCACCGGCACGCCGCGCGCACGCGATCGGGATCGGCGACCGCCAGCTCCGGCGCCGCTTCCTCGACGCCGTCGGCTACGGGCCCAAGACGCTCGAGCGCATCCTGCGGTTCCAGCGGTTCCTGACGCTCGCAGGGCGACCGACCTCGCGCGGCTCGCGCTCGAGGCCGGCTACGCCGACCAGGCGCACCTCACGCGCGAGTGCACGCGGCTCGCCGGCCTGCCGCCCGCCGCGCTGCTGGCCGAGGGCGCCGGGCCCGCCGGCGAGAGGTCCGTTTCGTTCAAGACGGCCGCGCGGGCTCCCGCCACGATGGCGGCATGAACCTCGACGCCGCACGCGACCTTCCTCCACGCCAACGCCCGCGTCCTCGAGCGCCGCCGCTTCGACCACCTGCTCGACGGCGGCCCGACGGAGCCCGTCCTCGACGCCTGCGCGCCTACCGCAACGACGACGGCGGCTTCGGCCACGCGATCGAGCCCGACATGCGCGCGCCCACCAGCCAGCCCGTCGGCATCCACACCGCGATGGAGATCCTGCACGAGGTCGGCGTCCACGACGACCCGATGATCCGCCCCGCCGCCGACTGGCTGACCACGATCACCCGCGAGGACGGCGGCATCCCGTTCGTGCTCGAGGACGCGATGGCCACCCGCACGCCCCGTGGTGGCAGTACTCCGACGCGTCCTCGGTGACCCAGACCGCCGCCAACGCCGCCGCGCTGCACAACCTGGGCGTCAGCCATCCGTGGCTCGACGACGCCGGACGAGTTCCTGTTCGCGCGCATCGCGCAGCTCGACCCTCGCGGCCTCGAGCGAGGACATCGGCCTCGGCTACGACGTGCTGTTCAGCGTCCACTTCCTCGACGCCCACCCCGACGACGCCCGCGCGACGGCGGCGCTCGACGCGCTCGGCTCCGATCCCGACCGCCGACGCCACGGGTCCGAGCGTCCCTCGGCCGCTCGACCTCTCCCCCGTGCCCGGATCCCGCAGCCGCCGCCTGCTTCGACGTGCGGAGCGACCTCGACGCCCTCGAGCGCCGCCCAGCAGGACGACGGCGGCTGGACGGTCGGCGTGGCCCGACTGGAACGCGGCGGCCGCCGTCGAGTGGCGCGGCGTGGCCACCGTGCACGCGCTCACGCTGCTCCGCGCGAACGACAGGTGTGAAGACTCCCCGTCCGGTCAGGTCGATGCGCCGCTTTTTGGGCCAGGCTCGCCCGCATGCATCGCACCATCGGATTGGCCGGCGTGACCCTCGCGGCCCTGCTCGCCGCCTCGCCGGCCTCGGCCCAGTCCCGCTGCACCGCGCCTGAGAAGCCCGGCTGGCACAGCTGCCTCACCGCCTCCACCGCGACCGTCGAGGACGGCGACGATGCTGCGCCTCACCACGGTGCGGCCGCGGCTCGTGGTCCGCTACGCGGACGGCTGCCCCGAGGGCGCCGACCGCCGCACGGTCGCGATCCGCACCGCCGACGGCGAGCGGCTCGTCCGCGCGCGCATCAACAGCCGCTGCCGCCGCGGCGTCGCCCGCTACGACGTCAATCTGCGGCTCGACCTCGAGCTGCGCGCCGGCACGGTCCTCCGGAGCTTCTGGAGCGCGCCTCCCCGACGAGGACTCGGCGCCCGAGCGTCGAGCTGAAGCGACCTAGGCCGACTTCGCCTCGGGCGACTCGCCCTCGTCCGGGCGCCTCGGTCACCAGCGTCGGCTTGACGCCGCGGTCGACCGTCTCCTTGGTCACGACGCACTTCTTGACGTCGCGCCGCGAGGGCAGCTCGAACTGCACGTCGAGCAGGATGTCCTCGATGATCGAGCGCAGGCCGCGCGCGCCGGTCTCGCGCTCGAGCGCCTTGTCGGCGACCGCCTTCTGGGCGTCGCCGGAGAAGACGAGCTCGATGCCGTCGAACGCGAAGAAGCGCTGGAACTGCTTGACGATCGCGTTGCGCGGCTCGGTCAGGATCGTGATCAGGTCGTCGCGCGAGAGCTGGTGCACGGCCGAGCAGACCGGCAGGCGGCCGATGAACTCCGGGATCAGCCCGTACTGCATGAGGTCCTCGGGCAGGACCTTCTCGAACAGCGCGCCGGTGTCGCGCTGCGACTTGGACTCGATCTTGCGCGCCGAAGCCCACGCCCTTGTGGCCGATCCGGCGCTCGATCACCTTGTCGAGGTTCGCGAACGCGCCGCCGCAGATGAACAGGACGTTCGTCGTGTCGATCGTGAGGAACTCCTGGTGCGGGTGCTTGCGCCCGCCCTGCGGCGGCACCGAGGCGGTCGTGCCCTCGAGGATCTTCAGCAGCGCCTGCTGGACGCCCTCGCCGGAGACGTCGCGCGTGATCGACGGGTTGTCGGCCTTGCGGGCGATCTTGTCGACCTCGTCGATGTAGATGATCCCGGTCTCGGCCTTCTTGACGTCGTAGTCGGCGGCCTGGATGAGCTTGAGCAGGATGTTCTCGACGTCCTCGCCGACGTAGCCGGCCTCGGTCAGCGCGGTCGCGTCGGCGATCGCGAACGGCACGTTGAGGATCCGCGCGAGCGTCTGCGCGAGCAGCGTCTTGCCGCAGCCGGTCGGGCCCAGGAGCAGGATGTTCGACTTCTGGAGCTCGATGTCCGAGTCGTCCGCCTGCATCATCTGCACGCGCTTGTAGTGGTTGTAGACCGCCACCGAGAGCGTGCGCTTGGCCTGCTCCTGCCCGACGACGTACTCGTTGAGGACGCCGTAGATCTCCCTCGGCTTGGGCAGGTTGTCGATGTCGAACGACGGCGGAGCGGTCAGCTCCTCGTCGATGATCTCGTTGCAGAGATCGATGCACTCGTCGCAGATGTAGACGCCCGGGCCCGGCGATCAGCTTCTTGACCTGGCGCTGCGACTTGCCGCAGAAGGAGCAGAGGAGCTGCTCGTTGGAGTCGGTGGGCCGGGCCATGGAATCCGTCTCCCTAGTGCTCGGAGATCACCCTGTCGATGATGCCGTACTTCGTGGCCTCTTCCGAGCTCATGAAGTAGTCGCGCTCGGTGTCCTGCTTGACCTTGTCGATCTCCTGGCCGGTGTGGTCGGCGATGATCTCGTCGAGCCGGCGGCGCAGGTCGATCACCTCGCGGGCGTGGATCTCGATGTCGGTCGCCTGGCCCTGGAATCCCGAGGAGACCTGGTGGATGAGGATCTTCGCGTTCGGCAGCGCCATCCGCTTGCCCTTCGCGCCGCCCGCCAGCAGCAGCGCGCCCATCGACATCGCGATGCCGACGCAGATCGTCGACACGTCGGGCTTGATGAACTGCATCGTGTCGTAGATCGCGAGCCCCGCGTAGACCGAACCGCCCGGTGAGTTGACGTAGAGCGAGATGTCCTTGTCGGGATCCTCGGCCTCCAGGTGGAGGAGCTGGGCGACGATCAGATTCGCGATCTGGTCGTCCACGGGCGTGCCCAGGAAGACGATCCGCTCGTTGAGCAGGCGGGAGTAGATGTCGAACGCGCGCTCCCCACGGGAGGTCTGTTCGACGACCATCGGTACGAGTGGGCTCACGGTCCTCGCTTCGTTTCGCTTCGGGCGCTCGAGTCCTGCTCAGCTTCTGGGCTGGGAGCCCGGCGACAGCCTAGCAATCGCCGGCAGGCGTCCGAGGTCGCATTCAACCGGTCTTGCGGCTAGGCCGCGACCCGCCGGCGTCCAGATCTGGCCGCGTCGAGCCGCTCTTGGCGCGCTTCGGAGTCACCCGGCGTCCAGAGCTTCTCGCGCGCCTGCGCCTGCTCGACCGAGATCGGCTTCGCCGACTCGGCGACGAGGTCCAGCGCCTTGCGCTGGGCGAGGTCCTGCTTGAGCGAGTCGAGCCGGCCCGCTGCGACTTCAGGCGCTCGAGCAGCTTCTTCGGCGAGACGCGCCCGCCGCCCTCGCCGGCCGCCTGCTCGACGGCCTCGAAGACCTCGTCGTCGCTCGGCTCGATCGCCTCGGCCTCGATGATCGCGGCCAGCACGGCCTCGCGCCGCAGCGCCTGCTCGGCGTCGGGCTTGCTCTGCTCGACGATCTCGTCCTCGTCGCGCCCGGCGATCCGCAGGTAGGTCTCGCGGTTGATGCCCTGGTGCGCGAGCGAGTGCAGCATCGAGTCCCACAGCTCGCGGGCGCGGGCCTCGACGAGCGCGTCGGGGATCGTCGACCGTGGCGGCCTTGACGGCCGAGTCGAGCGCCGCCTCGCGGAACTCGGCGTCGATCTGCGCGGTCTCGACCTCGGCCAGCCGGCGCGCGGATGTCCTCGCGCAGCTCGTCGAGCGTGTCGAAGCCGGCCTCGGCGGCCAGGTCGTCGTCGAGCTCGGGCAGCTCCTTGGCCTTGACCTCCTTGACCGTGACCGCGAACTCGGCCTCCTGGCCGGCCAGCTCGCGGCGCCGGGTAGTCCTCGGGGAAGGTCACGGTGACCGTGCGCTCGTCGCCGGCCGCGGCGCCCTCGAGCTGCTCCTCGAAGCCGGGCACGAGCCGGCCGGAGCCGAGCTCGACCATCTGGTCGCGCCCCTCGCCGCCGGCGAACGGCTCGCCGTCGAGCGTGCCGAGGTAGTCCATGACCACGAAGTCGCCCGACGCCGGCGGGCCGCTCGACGGTGTCGAGCCGCGCCGAGCGCTCGCGCAGGCGGTCGATCTCCTCGGCGATCGCCTCGTCGGCGACGTCCGGCCTCGCGGCGGCCGACCTCGAGCCCCTTGTACTCGCCGAGCTCGGCCTTCGGCCGCACGCCGATCTCGATCGAGAAGCGTCAGCGGCTGCCCCTGGCGCCGGCAGGTCGCCGATGTCGAGCTGCGGCTCGCCGACCGGCACGACGTGCGCGGAGTCGATCGCCGCCGAGTACCAGGTGCCGATCGAGTCGCGCACCGCCTCGTCGAGCACGGCGTCGCGGCCCATCCGCTGGACGATCACCGGCGGCGGCGCCTTGCCGGCGCGGAAGCCGGGCACCCGCAGGCCCTGCCCGAGCCGCTTGGCGGCCTGGGCGACCCGGCGCTCGACCTCCTCGGCGGGCACCTCGGCCTCCACGCGCACGCGCGATTCGGGCAGCTCGGTGACGGTGGTCAGGACCTCGGTGGCCATCGGCGGCCCATCACTGTACAAAGCGGTCGTGCTCGCCTGGCTCTACACCGGACCGCTCGGCCACCTCGCCGCCGGCGTCGCCGACTGGCTGCGAGCTGCTCGCGCGCTACGCGTGGGCACGAGCGCGTAGGTGACGCACCTCGGATCTGCGGGATTTCAGAAACGGGCTGGGGGGCCGATCACTCGATTCCAGCAACCCCTGCTCCCCCCAGGAAAGGATTCACCTCCCAATGCCGTCTGCAAGCAACCTGCGCCTGGCGCTTCGCCTGGCGCTCACCTTCGGCGCACTCGCCGCCGGCTCTGCTGCTCGTCGGCGGCGTGGCCGCTGCAGCAGGTCGGCGGTCTCGAGGACGAGACCACTGCCCTCGCCGACAAGGATCTGAAGGCCACCGCTCTGGCCGGCACAGCTCGGCGAGCGCAGCGCCGCTGATCGGCCACCACGTCGCCCAGCACCTGTACGTCGAGCGACGGCACCTCGAGGCGCAGGACGAGATCCAGAAGCACATCGAGGAGCTCGCGGCCGCCGAACACCCGCGACGGCGAGACCCTCAAGAAGCTGCTCGCCGGCACCGCCGGCCGAGGGCGCGATGAAGGAGTTCGCCGCCACGCGCGCCGAATTCCTCGAGGACTGGAAGAAGGCGCGTCGAGCTCTCGCGCCAGGAGACCGTCGACGGCGTCGAGGAGCGCGACGGCTCGCGCGACGCTCTACACCGAGCGAGGTCGAGCCCGGCTCCGACGCCGTCGCCCACGCCGCCGAGACCCTGAGGCCGAGGTCGAGCAAGGCCGCTCACGAGACCGCGACCGCCGCGAAGGCCTCGGCCGCCAACGGCAAGCGCCTGATCGTGATCGTCGCGCTGCTCGCGCTCGCCGCGCCGCCGCGCTGGCCGTCGTGCGTCACCCGTTCGGTCACCCGCCCGGTCGCCGCGCTCGGCTCGCGCCTGCGCTCGATCAACGAGGACGGACCTCGCCGGCCTCACCGGCGGCCTCGAGGCCGTCGCCCACGGCGACCTGACCGCTCGAGGTCGTGCCCGACCACGACGCCGGTCGAGGTCAACTCGACCGACGAGCTCGGCCAGCTCTGCGACACGTTCAACGGCATGCTCGCCAAGACGCAGCGCTCCGTCGCCGCCTACGGCGAGATGCAGGAGAACCTCAGCTCGCTGATCGGCGAGGTCGCCGGCAACGCGACCACCGTCGCGCTCCGCCTCGCAGCAGATGGCGTCGACCTCCGACGAGGCCGGTCGCGCCGTCGGCGAGATCGCCAACGCCGTCGGCGACGTCGCCCAGGGCGCCGAGCGCCAGGTGCGCATGGTCGAGAGCGCCCGCGAGTCCGCCCGCGATGCCGCCAGCGCCGCCTCGACGAGCGCCGAGCGCGCGCAGGAGACCGCCACCGCCGCCGAGCAGGCGCGTGCCGTCGCCCGCGAGGGCGTCGGCGCCGCCGAGCAGGCCACCGGCGCGATCCGCCAGGTCGCCGACTCGTCGGCCCAGGTCGCGACCGCGATCGAGGAGCTGTCGGCCCGCAGCGAGCGGATCGGCGGCATCGTCGACACCATCACCGGCATCGCCGAGCAGACCAACCTGCTGGCGCTCAACGCCGCCATCGAGGCCGCCCGTGCCGGCGAGCAGGGCCGCGGCTTCGCCGTCGTCGCCGAGGAGGTCCGCAAGCTGGCCGAGGAGTCCCAGGACGCCGCCGGCCAGATCGCCGGGCTGATCGGCGAGATCCAGACCGAGACCCAGAAGGTCGTCGGTGTCGTCGCCGACGGTGCCCAGCGCACCGAGGACGGCGTCGCACGGTCGAGCAGACCCGCGAGGCGTTCGAGCAGATCGGCGCCGCCGTCGAGGAGATGAGCGACCGGATCACCGAGATCGCCGCCGCCGCTCAGCAGATCTCGGCCGAGACCCAGCAGATGGAGTACACCATCGCCGAGGTCGCGGCCGTCGCCGAGCAGTCCTCCGCGTCCGCCGAGCAGGTCTCCGCCTCGCACGCAGCAGACCAGCGCCTCCACGCAGGAGATCGCCGCCTCCGCGCAGGAGCTGGCCCGCACCGCCGAGCGCCTCCAGGAGCTCGCGGCCGCTTCCAGCTGCGAGCTGGCTCGCGCTGCGCAAGCTGCGAGCGCCTATGCTAAGCGGGGGCGCCGTCGGCCGCCAGCGCGGCGGCACGGGTCCCGTACAGCCGGAAGCGCTGCGTGAGGTTCGTCATCTCCAGCAGCCGGCGCACCGGGCCGTCCGGCGCCACCACGGCGAGGCTGGTCCCGGCCTCGTCGAACTGCGCCGCGGCCTTGAGGATCGTGCCGAGCGCGGTCGAGTCGATGAACGCCACCTCGGACAGGTCGAGGACGAGCCGACCGCCGGGACTCGCGGAGGCGAAGGCGAGCACGGTCGACAGCCGCGGCGTGGCGGAGATGTCGAGCTCGCCGCTGGCCACGACCAGGTGGCCTCGCTCGATGGGGTCGTGATCGATCTGATAGTCCATGGGCGCCCGGGTCATTACCCGTCGGGGAACGTTGTCAGTCGCGACCGTACCCGGTTTCCTGCGCCCGCGCAGGGGCGCGCTGTCGTCAGGCCGACAGCGCCACCCCCGCGTCCCCCCTCAGTCGCGCCGGCGTGTCGTCGTCGAACTCGGCGAAGAACCCGCCGACGACATCCTCGAGCTGTCCTGTGCCCTCGGCGCAGAAGAGCACCGGCTGGTAGTGCGTGATGTCGTACTCCTGCGTGGCCATGGCGAGGATGTCGAGCGGCCGCAGGTCGGCCCCGCGGAACTCCTCGATCTCGCCGTAGGAGCTGAGGATGCCGGCGCCGTAGGCGCGCACCTCGCCCTCCTCGCGCAGGACGCCGAATTCGATCGTGAACCAGAAGACGTCGGCCAGGAACTGGAGCGCCTCGTCGGTCTCGACCCGCTGGGCGGCGACCCCGGCCTGGCGCTTGATCTCGGCGAAGCGCGGGGCGGCGAGCAGGTTGCCGTGGCCGACGACCTCGTGGATCAGGTCCGGCTCGGGCGTGTAGAGCGGCATCGCGCCGTGCCGGATGTACTGGGTCGAGTGGAAGACGCGGTCGCCCAGCGCGCCGAGGAAGTCGCGCAGCGGGACGAGGCCGGCGGCGGCGTGGTACGTCCAGCCGGTCAGCGCCCGCAGCCCTTCGGTCACCTCGTCGAGCTGCGGGATGTGGTCGGTGGGCAGCGCGAGCGCGTGGGCGGCGTCGCGGAAGTCCCGGCAGGCGTACTTCTCGTGCTTGGGAGCCAGCTCGCGGCAGACGATGCGCCAGACCTCGTGCTCGTCGTCGGCGTAGTCGATGCGCGGGGTCGGCTCGCCGGGCTTCCAGGCGACGGCCTGCGCGGCGATGTGATTGCGGCGCTCGCGGTAGACCGGGTCGCAGGCTCCCGGATGGTCGGCGCCGAGCTCTACGGTGACCGAGCCGTCCTCGTTCTCGGTGACCGGCGAGTACAGCTGGGCTTCCTCGAACATGCCCTGCCGATGTAGCGCTCTGTTCACGCGAACGCAATCGAGACGGCATAGAGTGGGCGTGACGTGCAACGACCGGTCCGTCTCGACGACCTCGACCGCAAGATCCTTGATCATCTGGAGCGCGACGGCCGTGCCACGCTGGCCGAGATCGGCACCGCTGTCGGGCTCTCCGCGTCGGCGGTCAAGCGCCGCGTCGACCGCCTGCACGAGACCGGCGTTATCGTCGGCTACACCGCCGTCATCGACCCGCAGGCGCTCGGCGACCGGCTCGAGGCCTTCGTCGAGCTGTACTGCGCGGACAGCGTCGCGCCCGGGGACCTGCTGGCCTCGGTGGCCGGGCTGCCGGCGGTGATCGCCGCCCACACCGTCGCCGGCGACGCCGACGCGGTCGTGCGCGTGCGCGTCGAGGGCATCGAGGAGCTCGAGCAGCACGATCGAAGTGCTGCGGCGCGATCCGAAGGTCATGCGGACCCGGACGATGGTCGCGCTGTCTACGCTGGTCGAGCGACCGTGACGCAACTGCGTGCACTCACCCGGCTCGCCTTCCAGGAGGCGGGCCTCGGCGCCGGTGGGATCGAGCAGGTCCACCGTGCGATCGCCGACCGCGCCTTCCCGCCCGGCGCAGCGAAGCTCCTGCACGACGGGATCTCCGGCGCCGTCTACGCGGGAGTGCGGGGCGGCGCCGCGCTGGCCGGCCGCGCCGCGCACGCCTTCGTGCCCGACCGCGAGGTGTCGCCGGCCGTGCTCGCCGTGCTCAACGGGCTGCGCGGCGACGTGCTGGAGCCGCCGCTGGCCATCCCGATGACGCTGAGCGTCGAGGGCGCCGAGACCCCGCGGCTGGCGATCTTCGTCCACGGGCTGTTCGAGACCGAGCACGCCTGGCGCTACGGCGGCGGGCCCCGCTACGGCGACCGCCTGCCGGGCTGGACGCCCGTGTACGTCCGCTACAACAGCGGCCGCCACATCTCCGAGAACGGCCGCGAGCTGGCGGACGAGCTCGAGGCGCTCGTCGCCGAGCGCGAGGTCGAGGAGATCGCGCTGATCGGCCACTCGATGGGCGGGCTGGTGGCGTGCGGCGCCTGCCACGCCGGCGGCGACTGGACGCGGCTCGTGTCGCAGGTGATCACGCTCGGCTCCCCGCACACGGGCGCGCCGCTCGAGTCGGCCGTGCACTACGCGGCCGAGGTGCTCGGCGTGATGCCGGAGTCGCGCGCGTTCGCCGGCCTGCTGCGCCGCCGCAGCGCCGGCATCCGCGACCTGCGGCGGGGATTGGACGTCCCGCTGCTCGAGAACGCCCGCCACTGCTTCGTGTCCGCCACGGTGACGCAGCAGAAGGACCATCCGGTGGCGCGCGTCGTCGGCGACTGGCTGGTGCTGGAGAGCAGCGCCTCGCATCGCACGCAGGAGCCCTTCCACGTGGGCTCCGCGCACCACCTCGCGCTGCTCAACCACCCGGCCGTGTACGAGCGGCTAGCTGCTCAACTCGGCTAGCGAGCCAGTCGACGGTCGGCTCGTGCTCAGGCTTCATCAGCACGCTGCGGAGGATCCGGGCGGCCGGGGCGTCCGCCGTCAGGCCGTGCCGAGCCAGGTGCTCGGCGTCGACGCGCACGGTGCTCAGGAAGACCGGGTCCTCGGGATCCTCCATCCCGGCGTGCAGGATCGCGCGCGCTGGCGGCGTCGAGCTCCGACACGCTGCTCGCCGGCGGCAGGTAGGTGACGATGTCGAGCTCGGGATCGAGGTGCAGCCGCAGCGTCTCGGACGTCGCGCAGCCGCGCGGCGAACGCGAGCGCGGCGCGGCGCGCGGCCTCGACGAACGGCTTCAGCGGCACGGCGCGCAGCGTCAGCCACAGCGCCGCCGCCGCCGCGCCCGCGCGCGAGCACTCGAGGCTGATCTCGCCGAGGTGCAGCTCGTCCGACGTGAAGTACGTGAACGGCGACTCGTGCGCGTAGAAGCGCCCGACGCGCGGGTCCTTGAACATCACGGCGCCGCAGCCGTATGGCTGGAGGCCATGCTTGTGCGGGTCGATCACGACCGAGTCCGCCGCCTCGATCGCGCGCAATCCGGCCGGCGCGTCGTCGAGCAGCCGGAAGAAGCCGCCGTACGCGGCGTCGACGTGGATGCGCACGCCGTAGCGCTCGCGGAAGGCGAGGCGCCTCGGCGATCGGGTCGACCGCGCCGAAGCCCGTCGTCCCGCCGGTGAGCACGGCCGTGCCGACCGTTCCGCTCGCGCACAGCGCGCTCCAGCGCGTCGAGGTCCATCCGCCCCTCCGGGCCGACCGGGACCTCGTACGAGGGCATGCGAAGGACCTCGCACATGCGCGCGTGCGTGTAGTGGGCGTTGGCGCCGTGCGCCACGCCCTTGTCCGGATGCAGCTCGCGAGCAACCCACAGCGCCTCGAGGTTGGCGATCGTCCCGCTCGACGTGAGATGGCCGAGGAACGGCTCGCCGAACCCGAGCATGGCCGCCAGCTCGGCCACGGCCTCCTTCTCCATCTCGCTCGTCACCGGCCCGCCGTCGAGCGCGTGGTTGTTGGGGTTGACGAGCATCGCCGCGACGTAGGCGGCGGCCGCCGCCGGGTGCGGCGGCTTGAGCATCTGGCCGGCGAAGCGCGGGTGGAAGAACGGGAAGTTGCCGTCCATCCGGGTCGTGAACTCGTCCCAGGCGGCGGCCCAGCGGTCGGGGTCGACGGGCGGCGCCGCCGGGCGCTCGCCCCAGCGGCCCTCCCATCTCTGCACCCACTGAAGCGCGTCGTCGATCACCTGCGGCATCTTGCCGTGCCGGCGCTCGTCGGGCTCGCCGGCTGCGGCGGCTCGGGCGACGCGCCGCCCACCGCGCGCGCCGCCGTCATGCCGACCACGACGCCGTCGGTGCCCCCGCCGGTCCACGATCCGGTCTCGACCACGGCGATCGTCTGGGGCCTCGAGCGGCCGGGGCGCGCCGCACGGCGGCTGCGCTCCCACCCCGCGGTGGCGGCCGCCACACCGGTCGGCCGCGGAGCGATCCTGCTGCGCGCCGGCGTCGGCGCCGACGGGCGCGTCGTCCAGCGTGTGAAGGCCGGTTACGCGATCCCGCTCGACACCCTGGCCGTCGACCCCGAGGGCTACGCCGCCACGCTGCCCGAGGCGCAGCGCGAGCCGTTCGCGAAGCTGCGACCCGGGACGGCGATCCTGTCGACCACGTCGGCGGCGCTGCGCGAGCTCGGCGTCGGCGGCTCCCTGCGGCTCGAGAGCGGACGAGCGCGCGTGGTCGGCGTCGTGGCCGACGAGTCGCTGCGCAACGCCGAGGTCGCGCTCGCCTCGCGCGACCGCCGCGTGGAGCCGCTGCGCAGCACCGTCATGGTGCTGCTGCGCGAGCCGGTCTCCCCGCGCGAGCTGATCCGGCGCACGGAGCGCGGCGCCGCGGCGCGGATCGTCGACGGCGCCGGCCCGGTCGGCCCCGCGCGGCCGGCGCAGCTCAAGGTGATGTTCGGAGAGCCGGCGGTCGGGCTGCCGTACGGCGACGACTGGATCCGCCTCGACCCCGCCTTCCTGCGCCGCCACATCGTCACCCGCCGCGTGCCGATCCTCGGCTCGGTCACCTGCCACCGCGAGATGATCCCGCCGCTGCGCGCGGCGTTCCGCGAGCTCGCACGGCGCGGCCTGTCGCGGGTCGTGAACCCCGCCGATTACGCCGGCTGTTACGCGCCGCGCCGCATCCAGCCGCGCGGCCAGCTCTCGCTGCACGCGTGGGGCGTGGCGATCGACCTCAACGCCGCCGCCAACCCGTTCATGGGCCGCTCGCGCCAGGACCGGCGGCTGGTGCGCACGATGCAGCGCCACGGCTTCACGTGGGGCGGCGAGTGGCCGACGCGGCCCGACCCGATGCACTTCGAGCTGCGTAATCTGCCGCTGCCATGAAGCTCTACGAGCACGGCTCCTCCGGCAACTGCCTCAAGTGCCGCCTGGTCCTACGGGCGCTCGACCTGCCCTATGAGTCCATTGAGGTCGACCTCTTCCGCGGCGAGACGCGCACCGCCGAGCACTTCGCCCGCAACCCCGACGGCCGCATCCCGGTGCTGGAGACCGACGACGGCGAGCTGATCCCCGAGTCCGGCGCCATCCTCCTGCACCTCGCCGAGGGCACGCCGCTGCTGCCCTCGCCCGGCATCGAGCGCACCCGCGTGCACCAGTGGATGTTCTTCGAGCAGAACCGGATCGAGGCCGACCTGGCGGTGGCGCGCTTCCTCAAGCTGGCGGGCCGCGACGTGACGATGCCTGAGGTGTTCGCGAACCGCCTGGAACGCGGCCGCGACGCGCTCGCCGCGCTCGACCGCGGCCTGTCCGACGGCCGCCCCTTCCTGGCCGGCGACGACTTCACGGTGGCCGACATCGCCTTGTACGGCTACGGGCACTGCGGCGCCGACGCGGGCGCCGACCCGCGCGACTTCGAGCACGTCGCGGCGTGGCTCGACCGCGTGGAGGCCACGCCGCGGTTCGTGAACGACCTCGACCCGGTCCCGGCTCACATCGCCGAGCGGCCGTTGTGAGGGCGCGAACTTCTGGCTTGTAGGGAGGCGGGGATGGTGGCTTCAGGCGGGGGTGATTCCGCGATGCGCGATGGGTGGCGTCGCCGAGGGCCTTCAACGGGTCGCGGGACCGAGCCGTGATGACTTGTACCCCGTATAGGGCGCACAACTCATCACGCCCCGCGCGGCCAGGGACCAGCGTTCCACGATGCGCAACCAGCCCCGCCCGCGCCACCCCTCAATGCCCGAAGTTCATCCCTTGAAGAACGACACTTAGGCGAGGCCCATCAGAAGTCGATCACGCTCGTCGCTTACGCCCTCCCCCAGCTTCTCGACCACGCCGCCGCCCTCGTGGCCGAGCACGGCCGGCGCGTAGCCGGACGGGTCGGCGCCTGACGCCGTGTACATGTCGGTGTGGCAGACGCCGCACGCGACGAGCCGGACCAGCACCTCACCCGGCCCCGGCTCCGCCAGCTCGATCTCCTGCACGGCAAGCGGCTGACCGAACTCCTCCAGCACGGCGGCGCGCACCCGCATCCAGCTCCTCCTGTCGTCGTCGAGGGCGAAGGCTATGTCAGGATCGCGCCCATGAGCGAGAACTCACTCGGCCGGATGGTGCTCGACGCCGCGGCGCGCCACAGCGGCACCGCGATCCGCTTCCCGCGCGACGGGACCTGGCACGAGTGGTCGTTCGCGGAGCTCGGGACCGCGGTGCGCGAGCTGGCGCGCGGGCTCGTCGCGCTCGGGCTCGAGCCCGGCGACCGCGTCGCCCTGCTCGGCGAGACGCGGCCCGAATGGACGCTGGCCGACGCCGCGATCCTGGCCGCCGGCCTGGTCGTCGTGCCCGTCTACCAGACCAACTCGCCCGAGGAGTGCCGCTACGTCGTCGACCACTCGGGCGCACGGGCGATCATCCTCGAGGACGCCGGCCAGCTCGCGAAGATCGAGGCCGTCCGCGGCGAGCTCCCGGGTCTCGAGCACGTGATCAGCATGGTCCCGGCGGGCGACACGACCACGGTCGACGACCTGCGGGCCCGGGCCGGCGAGGTCGACGAGTCCGAGCTGACGAAGCGACTCGAGGCGGTCGGGACGGACGACGTGGCCACGATCGTCTACACCTCGGGCACGACCGGCCCGCCGAAGGGCTGCGAGCTCACGCACCGCAACGTGCTGGCCACCGGCGAGGCGTACCGGCAGCAGGTCGGCCTCAAGCCGGGGGCGGTGCTGTTCATGTTCCTGCCGCTCGCCCACGCCCTCGCGCGCGTCGTGCAGATGGTCTCGCTCGAGGTGGGCTGCACGCTCGCCTTCTGGAGCGGCGACTCGCGGAAGCTGGTGGAGGACGTCGGGGCGGCGGCGCCGACGCACTTCCCGTCGGTCCCGCGCGTGTTCGAGAAGATCCACGCCCGCGTGCTCGCGCGCGGCAGCGAGGGCAGCGCGGTCAAGCAGCGGCTGTTCGCGTGGGCGATCGCGACTGGTCGCCGCGCCCGCCCGGCCATGCGGCGCGGGAACGCCTCGGCGGCGCTGAAGGCCCAGTACTCGCTCGCCGACCGGCTCGTGCTGAGCAAGGTGCGCGAGGTCTTCGGCGGCCGGCTCGAGCTGGCGCTGACCGGCGCCGCGCCGATCCCGCGCGAGGTGCTCGAGTTCCTCGACGCCTGCGGCATCACCGTGCTCGAGGGCTACGGGATGACCGAGACCTGCGCCGCGGCCACCCTCAACCCGCCCGCGGACCCGCGCTTCGGCACCGTCGGGCCGGCGTTGCCGGGCTTCAAGGTCGAGATCGCCGAGGACGGCGAGATCCTGCTCGGCGGGCCGAACGTCTTCAAGGGCTACCACCGCAACGAGGAGGCGACGGCCGAGACGTTCGTGGGCGAGCTCGTGCGCACCGGCGACCTCGGCGAGCTCGAGGACGGCTACCTGCGCATCACCGGCCGCAAGAAGGACCTGATCATCACCTCGAGCGGCAAGAACATCTCCCCCACCAACATCGAGAACGCGCTGCGCGAGTCGCGCTGGATCTCGCAGGCCGTCGTCCACGGCGACAACCGCTCCTACCTGGTGGCGCTGCTCACGCTCGACGCCGACGAGACGGCGGCCCTGGCCGAGGAGCTCGGCATCGACGGGGACGCGCAGAGGATGGCGGGCCACGAGCGGGTGCGGGAGCTGCTTCAGAAGGAGGTCGACCAGGCCAACTCGCAGTTCGCGAGGATCGAGCAGGTGAAGAAGTTCACGGTGCTCGAGCAGGACCTCAGCCAGGAGGCGGGCGAGCTGACGCCGACGATGAAGGTCAAGCGCGCGGTGGTCGAGCGCCGCTACGCGGACACGTTCGACGCGCTGTACGACGGGTAGCCCCCGTCGCATGCTCGCCGTCTACGCAGCATCCACCAACCCCGACGACCCGCTCGCCGCGCTGGAGGTCGGCGAGCGCCCCGACCCCGAGCCGCCCGACGGCTGGGTCACGGTCGACGTGCGCGCCGCGTCGCTCAACCACCACGACCTGTGGTCGCTGCGCGGAGTGGGGTTGCCGGATGAGGCGTTGCCGATGATCCTCGGCTGCGACGCCGCCGGCGTCGACCCCGACGGCAACGAGGTGATCGTGCACTCGGTGATCGCGAGCGACGACTGGCGCGGCGACGAGACGCTGGATCCCAGGCGCACGCTGCTGTCCGAGAAGCACCAGGGCGCGCTGGCCGAACGTGTGGCCGTGCCGCGCGGCAACCTCGTCCCCAAGCCGGCGGCGCTGTCGTTCGAAGAGGCCTCGTGCCTGCCGACCGCCTGGCTGACGGCCTACCGGATGCTGTTCGTCAAGGCGGGCGTCATGCCCGGCCAGACCGTGCTCATCCAGGGCGCGGGCGGCGGTGTGGCCAGCGCCGCGATCGTGCTCGCCCGCAACGCCGGCCTGCGCGTGTGGGTGACGTCGCGCGACGACGCCAAGGGGAGGAAGGCGGTCGAGCTCGGCGCGCACGAGGCGTTCGAGAGCGGCGCCAAGCTGCCCGAGCGCGTCGACGCCGTGCTCGAGACGGTCGGCGAGGCGACCTGGAAGCACTCCCTGCGCGCCTTGAAGCCCGGCGGCACGCTCGTCGTCTCGGGCTCGACAAGCGGCGGCAACCCACCCGCCGAGCTCCAGCGCGTGTTCTTCCTCCAGCTCAACGTCATCGGCTCCACGATGGGCACGCGCGACGAGCTGTCCCAGCTCGCTCAGCTGTGCGAGGCGAGCGGGATTCGGCCCGAGATCGACCGGGTGTTGAAGCTGGCCGACGCGCGCGACGGCTTCTCGGCGATGGCATCCGGCGACGTTTTCGGCAAGATCGTGTTCACGCCATGAGCCTCTACGAGATCTCCGTGTTCGTGCACGTCAGCGCCGTCGTCGTCGGCTTCGGCGCCACCTTCGCCGAGGCGATCATGTTCCCGGTCGCCATGAAGGCCGGCGTGCGGCACCTGCCGTACGTCCACCAGCTCCAGCTCGCGATCAACGAGCGGATGGCCGCGCCCGGCGCTGGGCCTGATCATCCTCACCGGCATCTACCAGACGATCGACGGCGACTGGGGCTTCGGCTCGTTCTGGATCAGCGCCACGTTCCTGATCGCGATCGTGCTCGGCGGCATGAGCGGCGCCTACTTCATCCCGACCGACCGCCGGCTCGGCCCGATGGTCCAGCGCGACCTCGACGAGACCGGCAAGCCGTCGGACGACTACCTGCGCCAGGCGCGCACCGAGGGCATCGTCGGCGCGATCGCCGGCCTGCTGGTGATCGCCGCGATCTTCCTGATGGTCACGAAGCCGGGAGCGTGATCCGCGTCGAGCCGCCGGCGGACGACCGCGTCGAGCAGCCGCCGCGGCACGTGCCGCATGAGCGCGTAGCCGATCGCGCCCTGGCGGGTGGTGGCGAGGTCGCGCGCCGGCGGGCCGAGCGCGGCGCGCACCAGCGTGCGCGCGGCGTCCTCGACGTTCTCGGCCGGGACGTTGCCCTCGAGCGCGACGCCGCGCGCCTGCGAGGCCTGCGTGGATCGGCGTGCGGATGTAGCCGGGGTAGACGGTCGTGACCGTGATCTCGCCGCCGTACTCGAGCCGCAGCGCGTCCGAGTAGGCGGTCAGGCCGCGCTTGCTCATGCAGTAGGCGGTGCCCCACGGCAGCGCGAGGTGCGCGAGCCCGGACGCGACGTTGACCACGCGGCCCGCGCGACTCGCGGAGCGCCGGCAGCGCCGCGGCGGTCACCCGCCACGGGCCGAGCAGGTTGACGTCGATCACCGACGAGCGCGTCGTCGTCGGGCGCGGCGCCGGCCGACTGCGGCGAGCCCGAGGCCGGCGTTGTTGATCAGCACGTCGAGCCCGCCGAGCTTGCCGATCGCCTCGGCGACGGCCTTGTCGACCGACGCCTGGTCGCGCACGTCGCAGGCCACGATGTCGGGGCCCGCGAGCAGGTCGAGCCCGACCACGCGCGCGCCGCGCTCGCGCAGCTCGGCGGCGGTGGCGGTGCCGATGCCGCCGGCGGCGCCGGTGAGCAGGACCCTCATGCGGGCACGGGCTCCCGGACGGGCGCGTCGAGAACGTACTCGGCGGGGTCGAGCTCGGCGAGCGCGGCGGCGGAACCTCCACGTCCAGTCGGGCCAGGCGGTCGAGTTGCGGCCCGTGCGGTCCAGGTACCAGCTCGCGCAGCCGGTGTTCCACACCGTGCCCTCGAGCCGGCGCTCGAGCGCCGCGTTGTAGCGCTCCTGCACCTCGGGCCGGACCTCGATCGTCGCCGCGCCCGTGCTCGCGCATGTGCGCCAGCGCGGCCATCACGTGCGCGATCTGGGACTCGATCATGTAGACCATCGAGCTGTGCCCGAGCCCGGTGTTCGGGCCGAGCAGGAAGAACAGGTTCGGGAAGCCGGCCACCGTGCTGCCCAGGTGCGCGCGCGGGCTGCCGTGCCAGAGGTCGTCGAGCAGCACGCCGCCGCGGCCGCGGATGCGGTGGGCGGCCGGGATGTCGGTCACGTGGAAGCCGGTGCCGAGGACGATCGCGTCGACCTCGCGCTCGCGCCCGTCGGCGGTCACGACGGCGTTGCCGCGCACCTCGGCGATGGCGTCGGTGACGAGCTCGACGTTCGGCTTGCCCAGCGCCCGGTACCAGCGGTTGGACGGCAGGATGCGCTTGCAGCCGATCGTGTAGTCGGGCGTGACCTTCGCGAGCAGCTCGGGATCGTCGATCTGGTGCTCCATGTGCTTGCGCGCCAGCCGCTCGACGACCTTCATCAGCCGCGGGTTCTTCACGAAGCCGAGCACGAGCACCTCGCGGCCGGCGTAGACGCCGCCGCGCACCAGCCTCTGCAAGGCGGGCACGGCGCGGTAGAGGCGCCGCTCCCAGTCGCGGATCGGCCGGTTCGAGTGCGGCAGCACCCACGGCGCCGTGCGCTGGAAGACGTGCAGCTGCCCGACCTCGGGCTGGATCGCGGGCACGTACTGGATCGCCGACGCGCCGGTCCCGATCGAGGCGACGCGCTTGCCCTCCAGGTCGGCGTCGTGGTCCCAGCGGGCCGAGTGGAACACCGGCCCGTCGAAGTCGTCGAGGCCGGGGATGTCGGGGATCTTCGGCTCGGTCAGCGGGCCCATCCCGGCCACCAGCACGCGGGCGTGCAGCGTGCCCTGCGAGGTCTCGAGCTCCCAGTGGTCGTCGACCCAGGTCGCCGACTCCACCGCGGTGTTCAGCTGCACGTGCGGGCGCACGCCGAACTCGTCGGCGCACGCGGCGCAGGTAGGCCCAGATCTCGGGCTGGGTCGAGTAGGTCTGCGTCCAGTCGGGGTTCGGCGCGAAGCTGAACGAGTACAGGTGCGACGGGACGTCGCAGGCGCAGCCGGGATACGTGTTCGCCTGCCACGTGCCGCCGACCTCGCCGGCGCGCTCGAGGACGACGAAGTCGTTCATGCCCGCCTGCTTGAGGCGGATCGCCATGCCGAGGCCGCTGAATCCGCAGCCGATGATGGCAACGTCGTGGGTCATCGTGGTGCGTTCGATACCCATAAGTTACGGGTACGTAACATGACGAAGGTGAGCACGATCACACGCATGAAAGCGCCGGCGCGGCGCGAGCAGCTGCTCGACGCGGCGAAGGCCGTCGTGGCCGGCGACGGCTTCCACGGCGTCTCGATCGAGGCCGTCGCGCGGCGCGCGGGCATCACCCGGCCGATCGTCTACCGCCACTTCGACGACCTGGCGGCGCTGCTCGAGGCGCTGGTCGAGCGCGAGACGGTGCGCGCGCTGGGCCAGCTCCAGGAGTTCGTCCCGCGCGAGCTCGGCGGCGACCCGCGCGAGGCCCTGCTCGCCGCGTTGCGCGGCTACCTGAGGGCGGTCGAGAGCGACCCGGTGACCTGGCGGCTGATGCTCGTGCCGCCGGAGGGCGCGCCGGGGCTGCTCGGCGAGCGGATCGCCGCCGGCCGCGCCGCGGTGATCGCCCAGCTGGGAGGCGCGATCGACTCGCCCGACCCCGAGCTGACCGCCCGCGCGCTGTCCGCGCTGGCCGACGAGGCGGCGCGGCTGCTGCTCGCCGACCCCGAGCGCTACCCCGCCGAGCGGGCGATCGACCACGCGCGCTGGCTTCTCTTCTCGGCTGCTCGACAAACAGGTTTAGGCATGCCATAATCATTCGCGTGGCTGAGCTCACGCGTCGAAAGCTGCTTGCCGGATCGCTCGCCGCCACCGGCGGCGCAGCCCTGCTGCACGGCACCGTGCCGCACAGCCATCCGTGGGAGGCGCAGGCGGCGGAGCCCCACCACGCCGGGCACGCGGCGGGCGGGCACGCCGACTTCCGCGACGGCCGCACGGTCGACCACGCGGCCAACGGCTTCGACCCGCACGAGATCCTGCGCGACTTCGACTGGGGCACGACGACGCCGGCTGGCCAGCGGCCGCGTCGCTGCGCGAGTGGGAGCTGTTCGCCGTCGGAGAAGGAGATCGAGGTCGCGCCGGGCGTGACGTTCGCGGCCTGGACCTACAACCAGCGCGTCCCCGGCCCGACGCTGCGCTGCCGCGAGGGCGAGCGGCTGCGGATCACGTTCGTCAACGGCTCCGCGCACCCGCACACGATCCACTTCCACGGCATCCACCCGTCCGAGATGGACGGCGTGCCCGGCCTCGGCGCCGGCCAGATCGAGCCCGGCGGCAAGACCGTCTACGAGTTCGACGCGCTGCCCGCCGGGCTGCACCTCTACCACTGCCACGTCCGGCCGCTGGCCGAGCACATCGCCAAGGGCCTCTACGGCGCCTTCATCGTCGACCCCGCCGACGGCCGCGAGGACGCCGAGGAGCTCGTGATGGTCATGAACGGGTTCGACACCAACTTCGACCGCGCGAACGAGATGTACGCCGCGAACTCGATCCCGTTCGCGTACATGCACTCGCCGATCCAGGTCAAGCGCGACGAGCTGGTGCGGATCTACCTCGTCAACGTGCTCGAGTACGACCTCGTCAACTCGTTCCACCTGCACGGGAACCTGTTCAACTACTTCCCGACCGGCACGTCGAAGACGCCGTCCGAGTTCACCGACACGGTGATGCTGTGCCAGGGCCAGCGCGGCATCCTCGAGTGGCGCTTCGCCCACCCCGGCAAGTTCATGTTCCACGCGCACCAGTCCGAGTTCACCGAGCTCGGCTGGCAGGGCTTCTTCGAGGTCACGTGATGGAGGGCCGCGCCGCCACCGCCGAGGAGCTGCGCTCGGACCGCTTCCCCGCCTGGGTCCTCGGGCTGGCGCCGCTGGTGCTGATCATGCTCGCGATCGGCGCCTTCGCGGTGCTCGACGGGCCGGGCCTGGGCGACCGGCGCGGGCCGCCGGCCGAGGAGCTGGCGGTCGAGCAGACGACGCTGACCCCGGGCGTGATCGAGCTGACCGTGCGCAACGACGGCCCGGACGCGGTCACGATCGCCCAGGCGGTGGTCAACGACGCCTTCGCCCAGTTCTCCGGCGCCGACGCAGCCGATCGGCCGGCTCGAGACCGCGAAGGTGCAGATCCAGCAGCCGTGGATCGAGGGCGAGGCGTACGAGGTGGCGCTGATGACCTCGACCGGCGGCACGTTCGCGCACGAGATCCCGGTCGCCGTCGAGACGCCTGCCAACGACCTGTCGTTCTTCGGCCTGATGGCGCTGCTCGGCATCTACGTCGGCGTGATCCCGATCGCGCTCGGCATGCTCTGGCTGCCGTGGATCCGGCGCATCCCGCCGGACTGGCTGCGCGTGGTGATGGCGCTGACGGTCGGCCTGCTCGGCTTCCTGGCCATCGACGCCACGCTCGAGGGCTTCGAGCTGGCCGGCGAGGGCTCGCAGGCGTTCGGCGGCGCGGCGCTCGTGCTGGTCGGCGGCATCGTGTCCTACCTGCTGTTGACCGGGGTGTCCGCGTGGCTCGCTTCGCGCCGCGCCCATGCCTCGGGCGGCACGCTGGCGCTGCTCGTGGCGGTCGGCATCGGCCTGCACAACCTCGGCGAGGGCGTGGCGATCGGCTCTGCCTACTCGGTCGGCGCGCTCGCGCTGGGCGCCTTCCTGGTCGTCGGCTTCGCGCTGCACAACACGACCGAGGGCCTGGCCATCGTCGCCCCGATCGCGCACCTCAAGCCGTCGCTCGGCCGGCTCGCTGTGCTCGGACTGCTCGCCGGCGCGCCGGCCGTCCTCGGCGCCTGGATCGGCGCCGCCGCGTTCAACGCCTCGCTCGCCGCGTTCCTGTTCGGCTTCGGCGCCGGTGCGATCGTGCAGGTGATCGTCCAGCTCGCGCCTTCGATGCGCGACGACGCCGGCCGCACGCTCCACCCGGGCTCGGTGGCCGGCCTGCTGGGCGGGCTCGCTCTGATGTTCGCGACCGGGCTCCTGGTGAGCGTATGACCGGCTCCTCCGAGGCCGTCGAGAACTACGCGAAGGCGATCTACTCGCTCCAGCATCGCGGCGGCGGCGACCCGGTGGCGACCAACGACCTCGCCGACCGGCTCGAGGTCACGCCCGCGTCGGCGTCGGGGATGATCAAGAAGCTGGCCGACCTCGGGCTCGTCGCGCACGTGCCGTACCGCGGCGTCCAGCTCACCGACGAGGGCGAGCGGCTGGCGCTCGAGGTGCTCCGCCACCACCGGCTGCTCGAGCTCTACCTCGCCACCCAGCTCGACGTGCCGTGGGACCGCGTGCACGAGGAGGCCGAGGCGCTCGAGCACGTGCTGTCCGAGGACCTCGAGGCGCGGATCGCCGCCAAGCTCGGCAATCCGACGCACGACCCGCACGGGGACCCGATCCCGAGCGCGGAGCTGGTCATCGACGAGAGCAGCACGCGCAGCCTGTCCGACCTCGCGCCGCGGCGACCGCGGGCGCTTCGTCCGCGTCTCGGACTCGGACCCGGAGATGCTGCGCTACCTGTCCGAGCGCGGCGTCCGCCTCGGCGACGCGTTGGAGGTCCTCGATCGCCAGCCGTTCGGCGGCCCGCTGACGGTGCGGTTCGGCGACGCGCTCCAGGTGCTCGGCGGCGCCCTCGCCGCCGCGATGCGGGTCGAGCTCGACGCATAACATCCCGCGGGCGATGCTGTTCGCCCACGAGCGGTGGTTCGAGTTCGAGCCCGTCTCCACCGACTGGGGCTTCGTCACCGAGACGGCAACGCTGATCCTGCTGGGCTGCGCGGTCGCGATCACGCTGCTGGTGCGGCTGATCGCACATTTCTGGCCGGGCAGGGACATCGGCTTCCTCGCGCGGCTGGTGCCGTGGATGCCGTTCGCGATCCGCATCCACCTGGCCGTCTCGATGGTCGGGCTGCTGTCGCTCGGCTACTACCTCTCGCCCGCCATGGACCTGCCGCCGAAGTGGTGGAGCTTCCTGTACGGCGCGGTGATGGTGATCGTGGCGATCACGATGGCCACCGGCTGGCACGCGCGCGAGGGCGCCCTGCTGCTGGTCGTCGCCGGCCCGCTCGGGATCATCGCGTTCGGCTGGGTGCCGGTGCTCTCGCGGCTCGATCTGCTCGGGCTCGCGCTGTTCGTGCTGATCGCCGGCCCGGGGCGCTGGTCGGCGGACGTGGAGACCGCGCGCTGCGGGCCGACGTCACCGAACGAGCACGGGCGCGCCATCTGGTGGCTGAAGGTGGCGGCGGGCATCGCGCTGATCGTGGTCGCGTTCGACGAGAAGCTCGTGAACCCGGACCTCGCCGTGGCGTTCCTGCGCGACCATCCGAACTTCAACGTCGTCGAGTCCGTGCTCGGCATCGAGATGTCCGCGATCGAGTTCACCCGGCTGGCAGCCGCCGTCGAGGTGTTGTTCGGTCTGCTGCTCCTCTCCGGCGCGCTCCCGCAGCTGATCGTGCTGGTGGCCGCCGTCCCGTTCAACGCCACGCTGTGGTACTTCGGCGCGAACGAGCTGATGGGCCACCTGCCGATCTACGTCACGCTGCTGGCGGTGCTCGTCTACGGCTCGAGCCATCAGTTCCGGCCCGCGGTCTCGGCGCTGCTGCCGAGCAGGTTCACACCCTCGAGGTCGTAGAGGCCGTCGACCGAGGTGGGCGTGCCGAGCGCCTCGACAGCGGCCATGACCTCGCTCGAGCCGGTGCGCCCGTCGTTGGCCAGGCCGTTCGCGCCGTCCGTGAGGACGTAGCGGATCCGGCCGTCCTCGACCGCCTGCGCGAGCCATTCGATGCTGACCTCGCTCTCGCGGCCGGAGAACCCGCCGATGGCGGCGATGTCGGCGCCCGCGGTGATGAGCTGGCCGGCCGCGCCGGACTGGCTGGAGACGGCGATCGTGCCGCCGCCGTTCGCCTGCACGTAGGCGACCGCCTCGGCGAGCGAGGACGTGTCGCCGCCGAACGCGGTTCCGCCGCCGCCACCGAACTGGCCGGATGTCGCCGGCCCACCGGCGGGGAACGTGCCGCTCGTGGCATGGCCGAGCGTCTGCACGGACCAGGTCGCGGGCGCGATCAGCAGCACGGCCATCACCGCCGCCACCACCACCTTCCGCTTGAGCACGTCGCCCGCGAGCAGCACAGCCGCGCCGACGGCGGCCGCGGCGATCACGCCGGGCAGCCAGTCGGGGTTCGTCGTGCCGCGTAGGACGAGGATCTCGCTGAGCGCCCCGGCGAGCACGACCGCGGCGGCCGCGTAGCGCGAGCGCAGGGCGGCCGCGACGGCGGCGCCGACCAGCGCGGCGGCGAGCGGCGCGAGCTGGGAGACGTAGTACGGGTGGAAGATGCCCTCGGCGCCGCTGAAGGCGACGGCCGTGGTGGCGAACGCGCCGCCGACGGCGATCAGCCAGCCGGTGCGAGGGTCGTCGCGCCTGAGGCGCGTGAAGGCGAGGATCGCGATCCCGCCGGCGATCGCCGCGCCGAGCAGCCAGCCGGCCTGGCCGCCGAGCGCCTCGTTGAACAGCCGCAGCAGGCCGGGGTCGCCGCCGAACACGCCGCCACCGCCGGGGCCGGCGCCGCCGCCGGGGCCGCCGTCCTGCCCGAACAGCCGGCCGAGCCCGTTGTAGCCGAGGATCAGCGACCAGATGCTGTTGTCGCTCGTGCCCGAGATCCACGGGCGGTCGGCGGCGGGCGTGAGCCACATCAGCACCGGCCAGGCGAGCCCGACCGCGGTCATCGCTACGCCGCCGGCGAGCAGCGCGGTGGCCGCGGTTGCGCGCGTAGAGCCACGCGGCCGCGATGGCCGGGACGACCAGGAGCGCGGCCGCCATCTTGGCCTCGAAGCCGAGGCCGACGGCGACGCCGGCCAGCACGAGCCAGCGCGTGCGCCCGTCCTCCAGCCCGCGGACCGTGAACCAGAGCGCGGCCGTACAGCAGAGGACGAGCAGCGCGTCGGGGTTGTTGTGGCGCGCGATCGCGACCGTCACCGGCGTGAGCACGAGCGCCAGGCCGGCGGCGACACCGGCCACGCGGCCGAACCGCCGGCGCGTGAGGTCATAGGTCAGGCCGACCGTCGCCACGCCCATCAGCGCCTGCGGCACGAGCACGCTCCATGAGCTGAACCCGAACACGCGCGCGGACAGCGCCTGCACCCAGAGCGCGAGCGGCGGCTTGTCGACCGTCATCACGCCGGAGGTGTCGAACGAGCCGTAGAGGAAGGCGTGCCAGCTGGTGCTCATCGAGCGCACGGCGGCGCTGTAGTACTCGTTGGCGAAGCCGTTCCGGTCGAGCGCCCAGAGGTAGAGGACGGCGGCGAGCACGAGCAGCGCGGCGAGCTCGGGTTTGGCGGGCAGCGTGAGCGCGCGGCCGCGGGCGCGGCGTGCGGGCAGCGGGAGCGAGGTCGTTGACATGCCGCGAGCTTCGGCGCGGCGTGCGAGAGCGGGCTGGGACGAGCCTGGGAGTTCCCTGAGCGCACGTCTCTCAGCGTTCTCCCAGCGTGCTCCGAGCCGCTTCGCACGATCGCCGCCGAGGTTGGTCGCATGACATCGCTCGCACATCTCCGACGCCTGCTGCCGGCGCTGGTCGCGGCAGCCACGCTCGCGGCGACGATCCCCGCCGCCGCGTCCGCCCGACGCCGTGCACGTCCGCCCGCGCGTCCGTCCCGCCGGACCGCGTCGCGCTCGTCGAGCGCGCGAGCACCGCACGGTGGGTCCCGTGACCGCCCTGAGCCCCCACCGAGCGTCGCTGTGGCGGCAGCCGTCGGTCGCCGCGCCGCAGGTGGAGATCGTCGTGCCCGTGCACGACGAGGAGGCCACGCTCGAGCTGAGCGTCCGCCGCCTGCACCGGTACCTGACGGCGGAGTTCCCGTTCACGTGGCGGATCGTCGTCGCCGACAACGCGAGCACCGACGGCACAGCGCTCGTGGGCGCGCGGCTGGAGCGCGAGCTGCCGGCCGTCTCGTTCCTGCGACTCGAGCGCAAGGGCCGCGGCCGCGCGCTGCGGGCGGCGTGGTCGCTGAGCGACGCGCAGGTGGTCTGTTACATGGACGTCGACCTGTCGACGGACCTCCGCGGCCTGCTCCCGCTGGTGGCCCCGCTCCTGTCCGGTCACAGCGACCTGGCGATCGGCACGCGGCTCGCGCACGGCGCGCGTGTGGTGCGCGGGCCGAAGCGCGAGGTCATCTCGCGCGCGTACAACACGCTGCTGCGGGTGGCGCTGCGCGCCCGGTTCAGCGACGCGCAGTGCGGCTTCAAGGCCGTCCGGGCCGACGTGCTGGGGGACCTGCTCCCGGACGTGCGCGATGACGGCTGGTTCTTCGACACCGAGCTGCTCGTGAGCGCCCAGCGGCGCGGGCTGAGGATCCACGAGGTCCCGGTCGACTGGATCGACGACCCGGACTCGCGCGTGCGGATCGTCCGCACCGCGGTCGACGACCTGCGCGGCGTGGCGAGGCTGATGGCGGCCGCGCCGATCGCCCGCTTCGCAGCGGTGGGCGTGGTGTCCACGATCGCCCACGCGCTGCTGTTCCTGGTATTGCGCGGCCTGCTGGGCGCCGTGCCCGCCAACGCGGTCGCGCTAGCGCTGACCGCGATCGGCAACACGGCGGCGAATCGCCGCTTCACGTTCCGCGTGCGCGGGCGCTCGGGGCTCGTTCGCCACCACCTGCGCGGCGGGCTCGTGTTCGTGTTGACGCTGGCGCTCACCAACTGCGCCCTGCTCGTGCTGCACGGGCTCGACGCGTCGCCCGCGCAGGCGGTCGAGCTCGCCGTGCTCGTCGCGGCCAACCTCACGGCGACGGTGACCCGCTACGTCGCGATGCGCACGTGGGTCTTCGCCCAGCGCCGCCGCACCCACTCCCCCCGACTCATCACCACCGACAGGAGAACCGCATGAACCCCCGCACCCTCGCCGTGATCGTCGGCGCCGTCGTCCTCGCCGGCGCCGCGGGAATCGGCGTCGCAGCCGGCGGCGACTCGTCCGCCGCCGCGCCCTCGATGAGCCGCCCCGGCCCGGGCGGCTCCGGAGGCTTCGACCTCACCGCCCTCGCCGACGAGCTCGGCGTCACCGAGAGCCGGCTCCAGGACGCGCTCGAGGCAGCCCGCCCGAGCGGCGGGCCTGGCTCGGGGCGCACCGACATGGCCGAGACGCTCGCCGACGAGCTCGGGCTGTCGGTCGACGAGGTCGAGGCGGCGCTCGAGGCCACGATGCCCTCGGGCGGCCCGGGCGGCGGTCCGCCGCCGGGCACCGACGGGGCGGCACCGCCCAGCGACGGCACGGGCACCACGCGCTCCTGACGCCGAGCACGGCGCGGCCGCCCAGCGGCCGCGCCGTGCCGCTAGCCTCGCGGCTCGTGGCCACCGCCGACCTCACCGTCATCGCCCTCGGCCGACCCGACGCGAGCGCCTCGGCTTACATCGCCGAGATCCACCGCCGCCTCGAGGCCCAGGAACGCGTCGGCTTCGCCCTTCACGCCATGGGCACCTCGCTCGAGGGCACGACCGAGGACATCCTCGCGGTCGTCGCCGAGTTGCACGCCGTCCCCTTCGAGCAGGGCGTCCCGCGCGTGTACACGGTGCTCAAGCTCGACGAGCGCCGCGACCGCGAGCAGACGCTCGACGACAAGGTCGCCTCGGTCCGCCGGCTGCTGGACGGCTGACCGTCAGATCCCCGGCGGCTCTCCCGTCGCGATCGGGGCGAGCGTCAACATCGCGTCCACGGCCAGCCCGAGGTCGAGCCGGTCGTGCGACAGCGGCACGCAGGCGTCCGGCCGGCGGGCGGCCGGCAGCTTCGCCGGACGGCCACGCGAGCGGCCCGGGCATGTCGGTATCGACCGCCCGTCCCGCCGGTAGAAGAGGATCCGGCCGCCGGCGGTGGAGGTGACGCGGTAGCCGCCCTCGTGCAGCAGCCGGTGGTGGTAGCCGCAGAGATGGACCAGGTTGTCGAGGTCGGTCGTGCCGCCGTCGGCCCAGTGCTCGATGTGGTGCGCGTCCAGGAATCGCCGCGACCCGCACCCGGGGAAGCGGCAGCCGCGGTCGCGCGCGTTGAGCGCGCGCCGCAGCGCGGGCGGGATGGTGCGCGTCTTGCGCCCGATCGCAGCGGCTGCCCGTCGCGTTCGAGCAGCTGCACCAGCGAGGCGTCGCACGCCAGCCGGCGCACGGTCTCGAGTGCCAGCGGCGACCCGTCCTCCAGCTCGCACCGCCCGCCCGGCTCCTCACCGGACAGCGCGCCGGCGTCGACGTGCACGACGACCTGATAGCGGTCGCCGCCCGTCCGAGCCGCGCCGGCCACGAAGGCGTCGGCGAGCGCGATGAGCGCGTCGGCCCGCGCCTCGCCGCGACTGCGACGTTGGTCGCGCGTTCCCGCGGGAACGTCCACCGCGCCGTCGTCAGGCGTTCCCGCGGGAACGTCCTGCTGGGCCAGCCAGGCCTGCGCGGCCTCGAGCGCGGCGAGCACGAGCGCACCCTCCTCCGCGGGCAGGCGACCGCGGAGGAGCACGCTCCCGTCGTCGGCATGATCGAACGCGATCCAGCGCTCGGGCGGCTCGCCGGCGGCGGCCCGCTCAGCAGCCACGACGCCGCGATAGGCGCGCAGCAGGCGCTCCAGCTGCGACGCCGTCGCGTGCCGCGCCAGGTCGAGCAGCTCCTGCTCCCGCTCAACGTTCTCCACGCGCGTGAGCGCACGCACCTTCGAGTAGCTCAGCTCGCCTTCGGCGAACGCGGCCCGGATCAGCGGCAGCTCCCCCAGGCGCCGGGCGACGCGCACGTGCTCGCGCGCGACACCTGGCGCGATCCCGCACTGCCAGGCCACCCAGTGCGCACACGACTGGCATCCCCACTGCGCCCAGCCCTCGCGCGCGTCGTACTCGGCGACGAGACCCAGCCACCGGCACGTCGCCGCGTGGATCTGGGTCGCGAGCGAGGTGATCTCCCGCTCCAGTAGCTCCAGCGGCCTCGTTCCGTCCGACCGCCCGACTATCAATTGCGAACACATGTTCGTATCGTATGTCCCGCACCGGACGGCACCGCCGCAGACGAGACCCGCCGCACGACCCCCGGCCGCGCGCGCCACCTCGACCCCTACCCCGCCACCGCCTCCACCGGCAACACCATCGAGAACACAGCACCCCCACCCGACGCATCCGCAGCCGACACCGTCCCCCCATGTGCATCCACGATCGCCGCCACGATCGCGAGCCCGAGCCCTGCGCCCGCCTTGCCACGCTCGCGCCCACCCTCCGCGCGCCAGAAGCGCTCGAACAGCGCCGCCGGATCCCCGGCCGGCAACCCCGGCCCATGGTCGCGCACGTCGACGCGCACGAAGCCGCCGGCCGACCCGACGTCCACCTCGATCGGCGTCCCCGCCGGCGTATGGACCAGCGCGTTGCGAAGCAGGTTCCCGAGCACCTGCCGCAACTGGTGCGCGTCCCCGAGCACGAACGCCCGCCCAGCATCGGCCGACAGCGCGATCGGCCGCTCCGGCGCGACCGCCCGCGCGTCCTCCACCGCGTCGCCCGCCAGCGCGGCCAGGTCGACCGACGTGTGCGGCGCCTCGGCGATCTCGTCCAGCCGCGCCAGCGTCAGCAGGTCCTCGACCAGCACGCCCATCCGCGCGGCCTCGTCCTCGATCCGCCGCATCGCCTTCTCGACGTCCTCGGGCGACCGCGCCGCGCCCATCCGGAACAGCTCGGCATACCCCCGGATCGACGCCAGCGGCGTGCGCAGCTCGTGCGAGGCGTCGGCGAGGAAGCGCCGCAGCCGATCCTCGCTCGCCTCGCGCTGCCGGAACGCGCCCTCGAGCCGGTCGAGCATGGCGTTCAACGCGATCCCGAGCCGCCCGACCTCGGTCCGCGGATCGACGGATTCGACGCGGTGCGAGAGGTCGCCACCCGCGATCGCGCCCGCCGTGTGCCCCATCCGGTCGAGTGGCAGCAGGCCCACGCGGACCACCGCCCACGCCACGAATCCGAGCAGCAGCAGCACGCCGCCGATCACGAGCGCCTCGATCACGAGCAGGCGCTGGAGCGTCGCCTCGACCTCGGTGAGCGGCGCCGCGACCACGGTCACGCCGCTGCCGAACCGGTCAGGCTCGGCGTACACCCGGTAGCTGTTGTCGTCGCCGTTCTCGCCGTCGACGGTGAACGCCGTGCGCAGCGGGATGTCGGCCGGCAGCGCCGGATCGGCGCTGATGTCCTGGTCGTAGTCGAACACCTGCGAGCTCTCGACGTTCCCGTCGGCGTCGCGGTGCTCGACGTAGGTCCCCGGGGGCAGCCCGCTGCCCGGCCCTTCGCCACGGCCGGGACCACGGCCCGGCGGCGGCGCATCGCCGCGCCCCAGCGCGTCGGCCGCGGCCGGCGGGGCGTGCGCGATCCGGTCGTCGAGCCGATCGAGCAGGAACGAGCGCTGGCCGAAGTAGGTGATGCCGCCGAGCAGCAGCAACCCGACCGCCGTGATCGCCAGCACGGCCACCAGCAGCCGTGTCCGTAGCGACGCCATCACGTGCGCGGCGGCCGCAGCGCGTAGCCGACGCCGCGGACCGTGTGGATCAGGGGCGGCCCGTGGGCGTCGAGCTTCTTGCGCAGGTAGCTGACGTAGGTCTCGAGCACCCGCGCGTCGCCGCCGAAGTCGTAGTCCCACACGTGCTCGAGCAGCTGCGCGCGCGTGAGGACGCGGCGCGGGTTGAGCAGCAGGTACCGCAGCAGCCGGTACTCGGTGGCGGTGAGGTCGACGTGCACGCCGCCGCGGACCACCTCGCGCGTGTCCTCGTCGAGCTCGAGGTCCTCGAAGGTCAGCCGGCTCGACTCGGGCTCGGCGAGCCCGGCCCGCCGCAGGATCGAGCGGATCCGCGCGACCAGCTCCTCGAGGCTGAACGGCTTTGTGACGTAGTCGTCGCCGCCCAAGGTCAATCCGCGGATCTTGTCGTCGGTCGCGTCGCGGGCGGTCAGGAAGATGATCGGGACACGGTTGCGCTGGGCGCCGAGCCGCTCCGCGACGTCGAAGCCCTCCATGTCGGGCAGCATCACGTCGAGCACGATCAGGTCGGGCCGGAAGTCCGACACGGCGGCGATCGCCTCGGCGCCCGTGCCCGCCGACTCGACGGCGAAGCCCTGGAAGCGCAGCGCCATGCTGACGACGTCGACGATGTTCGGCTCGTCGTCGACGACGAGCACCCGCGGTTCAGCTGGCTGCGACATCGAACGAGATCGTTCCCAGGTAGCCGTCGCCCTCACGCGAGAGATCCAGAACGAGCGCGTCGTCGAAGATCCCGTCGGCGTCGTTGCGCACCTCGCGCTCGCCCCGACCCGAGTAGGGCGCCGCCGTGAAGACGCGGTCGGTCACCGAGTCGTCGAAGAAGAGCTGCGTGGTGAGCACGGTCGAGGAGTCGAGATGCACCTTGGCGTGGATGTGCACCGTGCGGCCCTGGTACCAGCCGGGATAGATCGTGGTGAACTCCGCGATCCCGTCGTTGTTGGTCACCTGGGCGCCGCGCAGGAACGGATCGCCCTCCTCGGAGTAGGCGCCCTCGGCGTCGCAGTGCCAGAGATCGACGACGGCGTTGGCCAGCGGCGAGCACGAAGCGTCGCGCACGCGCAGCGCGAGCTGGAGCACCGCACCCTCGTGACCGTCGCGGATGTCGCTGCGGATCTTGTCGGCGTCGAAGTAGAACGGCCCCTCGGTCATCTCCGGCGTGAGGGTGCAGTTGGACTCGTCGCCGAAGCGGCTCGCGGTGTCGGGCGAGGTCGTGGTCTCGGGCGAGACGGTCGCGGTGCCGCCGTCGGTGGTCTCGACGCGGTCGCCGCCGCACGCGGCCAGCAGCGCGCCCAGGCTCACCGTCCCGAACGCTCCCAGGGCCTGCCGGCGATCGATCCTTCGTGTCATGGCAATCAGTATCGACGGCTGAGTTGTGAGCTTCCTCGGAGCTTCCTGGGAGTTTCCTGAGAGCGCGATCGGCCAGGATGCACGACATGGCACGCCGGCTGATCATCGTCGCGACGGTCCTCGTCCTGCTCGTGGGCGGCGCCTTCGCGGTCTTCGCGCTCCGCGGCAGCGACGCGCCGCCGCCGCCCGCCCTGTCCCGGCAGGAGCCCACCGCGACCGCCACCGCGACAGCGACACAGACACCGGCGACCACCTGGGAGGTCGCCGCCGGCGAGGAGACCTTCGTCGGCTACCGCGTGCGCGAGGAGTTCGCGAGCATCGGCGTCGCCGACGCGGTCGGCCGGACGGGCGAGGTCACCGGCACCGCCGAGGTCGACGGCGACCGGATCACCGGAGCCGAGCTCGAGGCCGACATGCCGCGCTCGTCTCCGACGAGTCGCGCCGCGACGACGCGCTGCGCGAACGCGGGATCGAGACCGCCCGCTTCCCGCAGGCGCAGTTCATCCTCGCCGAGCCGGTCGGCCTCACCCGCCGCAACCAGACGGTGCGCGGCGAGCTGACGCTGCACGGCGAGACGCAGCCGATCGCCGTGAGGGTCAGCGCACAGCGGCTCGGCGGCGACACGATCGAGCTCGCCGGCTCGGCGCCGATCGCGTTCGCCGACTTCGGCATCGAGCCGCCGAGCGTCGCCGGGGTCGTCACCGTCGAGGACGAGGGCACGCTCGAGTTCAAGCTCCGCCTGCGGCCGTCCGGCTGACCGGCCTGCGCGCCGGCCGCGACAGCACCCGCGCGGCGATGCCGGCCTGCGTCTCGCGGCCGTAGCCGTGCTCGGTCCCGCTGGTGAGCACGGCCAGCGCGATCCGGCGGTCGTCGCGCTCGAGCAGCGCGACCTGGTGGAAGATGCCGGTCCGCCAGCCGCCCTTGAACATCACGTGGAACCCGCGCTCCTCGGCCACGGGCGCGATTCCCCACCGCTGCGACGGCACGATCGATCCCAGCAGCCCGCGCAGGTAGGCGCGATGGCGGCGCGGCGCCAACCGGTCGATGCGCAGGAACAGCCGCGCCTGGTCGTGGGCGGTGAGCAGGGCGTCGGCCCAGTTGAAGCTGACGGCGAACCGCGTCATCCCCGCGGCGCGCGCGATCCGGTGCAGCGCGCCGGAGCCCACGCGGCGTATACGGCCGTCGCCGCGTCGTTGTCCGAGACCGTGATCATCGGCCGCAGCAGCGCGCGCTCACCGGCGGTCAGGTCACGCCGAGGCGCCGCGCGCACCACGGCCAGCGCGAGCATCGCCTTGACCACGCTGGCCGAGTAGAAGCGGTGGTTGAGGTTGACCCCGCGGATCCGGCCGTCCGCGCGCGCCACGGCAAAGGCGACCGTGCCGCCGCGCCGGCGCGCGAACCGCTGCGCCTCCTCGATCCCGCCGGGCGCGACCAGCCGCGGCTCCTCGATCGGAGCCGCGGCCACGGCCACCGGCGGGCGCGCGTGCGCAACCGGCATCCGCGACGGCGCCTCCGCCACGGCGGCCGCGGCAAACGCGAGGAACACGGCGGCGACGACGGCGCGCACGCGCGAAGGGAATCAGCCGAGCAGGCGGAATGCCAGCGACCGTCAGGCGGAAGCCAGGCGCCCGAGCTCGTGCATCTGGTCCCGCAGCGCGCCGTACAGCGATCGGTAGACCGCGTACAGCTCGTCGTACGCCCGCGCCCGCGACGGGTCGGGCTCGGTGACCTCGGCCCGCAGCCGCACCTGGCGGCCGGCCTCGGCCACGTCCGCGAACGCCCCGGCCGCCACGCCCGCGAGCAGCGCGGCGCCGTAGGCGGGCCCCTCGTCGACCTCCGTGCGCCGCACCGGGCGGCCGTAGACGTCGGCCTGGAGCGCCAGCCACAGCGGCGAGCGGGCGCCGCCGCCGACTGCGCGCATGTCGTCGTCGGGCGTCCCGAGCCCGCGCATGACCTCGAGCCCGTCGCGCATCGAGAAGGCCACGCCCTCCATCACCGCGCGCGTGAGGTGCGCGCGCGCGTGCCGCAGGGTCAGGCCGACGAACGCGCCGCGTGCATGCGGATCCAGATGCGGGCTGCGCTCGCCGGTCAGGTACGGCAGGAACACCAGCCCCTCGGCGCCCGGATCGACGGCCGAGGCCTCGCCCACCAGCGTCGCGAAGTCGGCGTCGAAGCGCTCGCGCCACCAGCTCAGCGAGCCGCCCGCCGACAGCGTCACCGCCATCAGGTGCAAGGCGCCCGGCACCGCGTGGCAGAACGCGTGCACGCGGCCCGACGGGTCGGGCGTGAAGGCGTCGCGGTGCGCGAACAGGACGCCGCTGGTGCCGATCGAGGTCGAGACCGACCCCTCGCGCACCACGCCGACGCCGACGGCCGCCGCCGCGTTGTCGCCGCCGCCGGCGGCCACCGGCAGCCCGCGCGGCAGCCCCAGCTCGTCAGCCACCTCGTCGCGCAGCGTCCCCGTCACCGCCGGGCCCTCGTAGACCTTCGGCAGCCACGCGCGCGGGATCTCCAGAGCCTCGAGGATCTCGGCCGACCAGTCGCGCGCGCGCACGTCGAGCAGCAGCGTGCCCGAGGCGTCCGAGGCGTCGGTCGCGTGCTCGCCGGTCAGCTTGAAGCGCACGTAGTCCTTCGGCAGCAGCACGCTCGCCACGCGCGCGTAGGCGTCCGGCTCCTCCTGCGCCAGCCACAGGATCTTCGGCGCCTGGAAGCCGGTCAGGGCCGGGTTGCCGGCCAGCTCGAGCAGCCGCTCGGCACCGACCCGCGCGGTGATCTCGTCGCACTGCGGCGCCGTGCGCTGGTCGTTCCACAGCAGCGCCGGGCGGATCACCTCGCCGGCCGAGTCGAGGAACACCGAGCCGTGCATCTGCCCGGCCAACCCCAAGCCGACGACCTCGTCGCCGGCCGCGGCCGCCACCTCGGCCAGCGCGCCCGCACGCCTCCCACCACTGCGCCGGGTCCTGCTCGGTCCAGCCCGGCCGCGGCGTGAGCAGCTCGTGCGGGCGCGTCGCCTCGGCCACCAGCGCGCCCTCGGTGGTCACCGCGAGCGCGCGCGTGCCGCTGGTCCCCACGTCGACGCCGATCAGGGTGGCCATGACGGTGGTGCAGCCTACGCAAGCTTCGCGGCCCGCGTGCGTTGGAGCACAATGAGACTCGCCGCCATCGCCATCGCGCTCGCCCTCTTCGCCCTGCCCTCCACCGCCGCCGCGGCCGACGTGCCGCCCGGCGCCGCGTGGACCGAGGCCACCATCCCGTCGACCGACGGCGTGCAGCTGCACGCCGACATCCTGCGGCCCAAGCACCTGCCCGCGGACGCCAAGACGCCGGTGATCCTGTCGATCGGCCCGTACTTCAGCCACGCCGGCCAGACCGGCGCGGTCGGCCCCGTGCAGGGCACGAGCTACGACCCGCTCGGCCCGTCGACCGGCCCGTCGGACCGCTTCCACGACCTCGTCAACGGCGGGAAGCTGATGGAGCGCGGCTACACGTTCGTGATGGTCGACCTGCGCGGCTTCGGCGGCTCGACCGGCTGCCTGGACTGGGGCGGCCCGGGCGAGCAGGCCGACGTCGTCGCGGCCGTCAAGTGGGCGGCGACGCAGCCGTGGTCGACCGGCAGCGTCGGCATGTACGGCAAGTCCTACGACGGCGTCACCGGCCTGATCGGCGTCAACAAGCCCGGCCGGCCTGAAGGCGGTGGTCGCCAGGAGCCGGTCTACGACCTCTACCGCTACCTCTACGGCGACGGCATCCGGCGCGTGAACTCGCTGCTCACGCCGGCGCTCTACGACGTGATCGACGCGACGCCCGGCCCGCTGGCGGACAGCCCGGACTACACCCTCAACGGCGCCGACGACACGCAGCGGCCGGGCTGCAAGGCGGCCAACTGGGCCGACCAGGCCGGCAACGACGACCACTTCTCGCCGTACTGGCGCGCGCGCAACCTGATCCCCGGCGCCACGGGCTCCGACGTGCCGCTGTTCCTCACCCAGGGCCTGACCGAGAACAACACGGTCGCCGACGGCATGGCGCAGTACCTGCGCAACCACACCGGCTACGAGCGCGCCTGGCTCGGCCCGTGGGAGCACGTGCGCGGCAACGAGACCGACGAGAGCGGCCGCCTGAAGATGGGCCGCGCGGGCTGGTTCGACGAGGTCATGCGCTTCTACGACCGCTTCCTCAAGGGCGCGACGCCGGCCGTCGAGGACCCGCATGTCGCGGTGCAGACCAACGACGGCGTCTGGCGCGCCGAGGAGCCGTGGCCGCCCGCCGACGCGACCGACTACACGAGCCGGCTGCGCACCGGCACCTACACCGACGACGGCACGGCGAGCGCGACCGGCTCGAGCGCGACGAACGGCGTCTGGACGATCTCGCCGCCGCTGGCCCGCGACGTGCACCTGTCGGGCTCCGGCCGGCGGTCGTCGACGTGTCGACGCAGCTGCCGCGCGCGAACCTCGTCGTCGACGTCTACGACCTCGACGAGAACGGCCGCGGCCCGCTGATCACGCGCCAGGGCCACCTGATCCGCTCCAGCGGCCCGATCACGCTCGACCTCTGGTCGGCGGACTGGAAGCTCGCCGCGGGCCACCGGATCGCGGTCCGCGTGACCGACGCCAACACGGACTGGTGGCTGCACGCGCCGACGAAGCAGACCGTGACGGTCCACGGCGGCTCGATCACGCTGCCGTTCCTCGCCGACGCCGCGGACCGAGACGATCGCGGGCGACCCGGGCGTCGCAGCTCAGCGTACCTGGCCCGGCGCGTGACCGTCCCGGCCTCGATCCTCAACGGCTCGACGTCGCCGGAGTTCCAGACACCAAAGTAGTTGCACGCGCAATTACATGTGCTAGAATGGAGGCATGAAACTTGCGGGCTTCCACCACGTGACCATGGTCGCGCGGGACGCCCAGCGCACCCTCCACTTCTACCGCGACATCCTCGGCTTCGGCCTGGTCAAGAAGACCGTCAACTTCGACGTGCCTGACACCTACCACCTCTACTTCGGCGATGCCACCGGCGCTCCCGGCACCCTCCTGACCTTCTTCGAGTGCCCCGGCGCCCCCGCGGCGCCTGGGGCGTCGGCGGAGTCCACCACGTCGCCATGGGCGTCGCCTCCGAGGCGTCGCTCGACTTCTGGCAGGAGCGCCTCGGCCGCGGGACCCGCGGCGAAGGCAGCCTGCGCTTCGAGGACTACGACGGGCTGGGCCTCGAGCTCGTGGTCGCCGAGTTCGGCAACCCGCCGCTGGCCGCCCGCCACCCGGAGATCCCGGCCGAGCACGCCATCCTCGGCGTCGAGGGCGCCCGCGCGTACTCCGAGTACGCCGGCGTCGAGGAGCGCATGCTCACCGACGTGCTGGGCTTCACGCAGGAGGACGGCGGCGAGTACGTCCTGAACGGCTCGGAGCGCAGAGTTCCGCTGGGCCTACGACCCCGCGCCCGAGACGCGCAGCGTGCAGGGCGCCGGCACCGTGCACCACATCGCGTGGGCCACGCCCGACGACGAGCAGCCCG
>CAWDCT010000011.1:0-232946 GCA_963800905.1 uncultured Solirubrobacteraceae bacterium | reverse complement strand
GCTCGATCTCGCCCTCGAACAGCGTGCTGGTCCCGCCGTCCATGTGGCAGGGCGCGCACGGCTCGCTGAACCACTGCACGGCACCGTCGGGCCGCGGCCGGTCCGACGACGCGCCGACGACACGTCTACCTGGCCGGCAGGAAGGAAGCCTGAGCGCGTCACCGGCCTCGACCTGCAGGTGCAGATCCTGGACCTCGCGCACCGTGCCCGCCTGCGCGAACACCGTACTGGCAGCAGCGGCGCGAAGGCTCCGACGGTGATGCCGATCTCGTCGCCCTCGGCCGGGCTCAGCACGGCGATCCGCGGCTGCTCGGCCCCGGCGATCCGCTTGGCGTAGACCCGCGCGGACACCAGGACACCGCTCTCCGCGGTCTGACCGTGGCGCCCTGGAGGGCGAACTGGCGGAAGCCGACGCTCTGGCCGGGCGAGCAGCGCGCCACCTCGCAGGCGTACGCGGAAGGGGCGGCGCTCGAGTCGGGCGAGCCGAGCGTGTCGGCCGCCTGTGCCTGCTCGACGGCGAGCAGGGCCGGCAGGGCGGCCAGAACGAGGAGGGGGCGGCGGATGGTCATGGCCATCCATGCGCGCCCCGCCTCGTTTTGGCTCACTCAGACCTAGTAGCGGTAGTGCTCCGGCTTGTACGGGCCCTCGACCGGCACGCCGATGTACTCGGCCTGCTCCTCCGTCAGCTCGGTGAGCTTGACGCCGAGCGGCGTCGAGGTGCAGCCGCGCGACCTTCTCGTCGAGGTGCTTCGGGCAGCATGTAGACCCGCTTCCCGTACTCGCCGGTCTTCGTGAACAGCTCGATCTGGGCGATCGTCTGGTTGGTGAAGGAGTTCGACATCACGAAGCACGGGTGGCCGGTCGCGCAGCCGAGGTTCAGCAGGCGGCCCTCGGAGAGCACGATGATCGAGTGGCCGTCGGGGAAGACCCACTCGTCGACCTGCGGCTTGATGTTGATCCTCTCGACGCCTCGAGCTTCGCGAGGCCGGCCATGTCGATCTCGTTGTCGAAGTGCCCGATGTTGCCGACGATCGCGTTGTGCTTCATCTGCGCCATGTGCGTCGGCGGTGATGATGTCCTTGTTGCCGGTCGCGGTGACGAAGATGTCGGCGGTCTCGACGACGTCCTCGAGCGTGACGACCTGGTAGCCCTGCATCGCGGCCTGCAGCGCGCAGATCGGGTCGATCTCGGTGACGATGACGCGGGCGCCCTGGCCGCGCAGCGACTCGGCGCAGCCCTTGCCGACGTCGCCGTAGCCGCAGACCACGGCGACCTTGCCGGCGATCATCACGTCGGTGGCGCGGTTGATGCCGTCGACCAGCGAGTGCCGGCAGCCGTAGAGGTTGTCGAACTTCGACTTGGTGACCGAGTCGTTGACGTTGATCGCCGGGAACAGCAGCGTGCCCGGCTCGGCGATCTCGTAGAGGCGGTGGACGCCGGTGGTGGTCTCCTCGGTGACGCCCTGGATGCTCGCCGGCGACGCGGGTCCAGCGCTGCGGGTCCTCGGCGAGCGTCGCGCAGGAGCGTCTCGAGGATGATCCGAACTCCTCGGTGTCCGCGGTCGCGGCTCCGGCACCGCGCCGGCCGCCTCGAACTCGACGCCCTTGTGGACGAGCAGCGTGGCGTCGCCGCCGTCGTCGAGGATCATGTTCGGGCCCTGCGCCGTCCGGCCACGTCGAGCGCCTGCTCGGTGCACCACCAGTACTCGTCGAGCGTCTCGCCCTTCCAGGCGAAGACGGGGATGCCGGCCTCGGCGATGGCGGCCGCGGCGTGGTCCTGGGTGGAGAAGATGTTGCAGGACGCCCAGCGGACCTCGGCGCCGAGCGCGACCAGCGTCTCGATGAGCACGGCCGTCTGGATCGTCATGTGCAGCGAGCCGGTGATGCGGGCGCCGTTCAGCGGCTGGGCGTCGGCGTACTCGCGGCGGGTCGCCATCAGGCCCGGCATCTCGTGCTCGGCGAGCTGGATCTCCTTGCGGCCGAAGCCGGCGAGCGAGATGTCGGCGACCTTGTAGTCGGTCGTCAGGTTCGTGGACGCCATGCGTCTCCTCAGGGGGTGGCGGTCGGGCGGCGGCCTCGAGCAGGCGCTGGTGCTTGTCCTGCTCCCAGCGCATCCAGTCCGCGGCGGGCACGTCGTCGGGACGCTCGGCCCTGGCCTCCAGCCAGGTCTCGGTCGCCTCGCGCAGCCCGGGCTCGCGCCGCAGCCGCGAGGCGAAGGCGAGGTCGGACAGGCCGATGTCATGCTCCTCGAGCAGCTCGCGCAGCGTGCGCAGGCGCTGCAGCTCGGCCGGTCCGTAGAGGCGGTAGCCGGACGGCGACCGCGCGGGCTCGACCAGCCCGACGCGCTCGACGTAGCGCAGCATCCGCGGCGACCAGCCGGTGGTCTCCGCCGCCTCGTGGATGGTCAGTGCGTCCATCCGGCGGCCAGTGTAGCGCAACCCTGACACGACTGTGTCAAGGTTTCGACCCGGGTAGGTTCAGCGTGAGCATCTTCAACCGGATCATGCGCTTCGCCAAATCGCCCCGCGGCCGCCGGATGGCGAACGACGCCGGCCGGCTCGCCCGCAGCCCGCAGGCGCGCCGGCACTTCGACTCCGTGCGCCGCCAACTCGCGAGCCGCCGCCGAGGTCGCCCGCGCTGAAAGGATGCGCGCCATGCCCACTGGCGCGCAGCTGATCGTCGGCCTGCTCGAGGACACGGCGTCGAGGTCTGCTTCGGCCTGCCCGGCGTGCACAACCTCGCGCTGTGGGAGGCGCTGCGCGACTCGCCCGATCCGGCTGTCGGCGTCCGCCACGAGCAGGCCGCCGCCTACGCGGCCGACGGCTACGCGCGAGCCACGGGCAGGCTCGGCGTCGCGCTCACGACGACGGGGCCGGGCGCGGCGAACACGCTCGGCGCGGTCGGCGAGGCGTGGGCGCGCGCTCGCCGGTGCTGGTGATCGCCACCGACATCCCGTCGACGCTGCGGCGCCCGGGCACCTATCGCGGCGTCCTGCACGAGACGACCGACCAGGCGGCGATGTTCGCGCCCGTGTCAAGGGCGCGCACCGCGCGCGCGCGCCGAGCGACGTGGGGGTCGCGGCTCGATCGCCTGTCGGACGCGCTGACGGCGCCGTCCGTCCCGTCTATCTCGAGGTCGCCACCGATCTGCTCGGCGCCGAAGCGGCGGCCGACGGTCGGCCACGCCCGTGGTCGGCGCCGTCGCCGGCCGCTCGACGACGCGCCGCGCGGCTCGCCGCCGCCGAGCGGCCGCTGATCTGGGCGGGCACCGGGGCGCGCGACGCGGGCGCCGAGGTCGACGCGGCTCGCCGAGCGGCTCGGCGGCGCCGGTGTTCACCACCTACGGCGCCGCCGGGCTGCTCCGCCCTCGCATCCGTGCCTGGTCGGCATGCCGCCGCACGTCGCGCCGGCCGGGGCGCTGTGGGACGAGGCCGACCTCGTGCTCGCCATCGGCTCGGACCTCGACGGCGTGCAGACCCAGAACTTCGCGATGCCGCAGCCGCCGGCGTTGATCGCGGTCAACCTCGACCCCGAGGACGCCGCGAAGAACTACCGCGTCGACGTGATGCTCGAGGGCGACGCCGCGGAGGTCACTGCCGCGCTCGCCGAGCGGCTGCCGGCAGCGCGACGGCCTCGACGCCGTCGCGCAGCGCCTGCACGACGTCCGCGCCGCGCGCCTGCTCGGCGCTCGACGGCCGCGCCCTGCGGTTCCTCGACGCCATGCACTTCGCCGTCCCCGACGACGGCGTGATCGTGGCCGACATGTGCATCCCCGGCTACTGGCTGGCCGGCTTCCACACGCCCGCGGCGCCGCGCCGGCTCCAGATCCCGCTCGGCTGGGGCACGCTCGGCTACGCCTTCCCGGCCGCCATGGGCGCCGCGCTGGCCGGCCGCGGCCCGGCGGTCGCCGTGGTGGGCGACGGCGGCTTCCTGTTCGCCTGCGGCGAGCTGGCCACGATCGCGCAGGAGCGGATCCCGCTCACGACCGTGATCGTCGACGACGGCGGCTACGGGATGCTGCGCTACGACCAGGACGTGCACGGCGACGAGCGCTACGGCGTCGACCTCCACACGCCCGACTTCGCCGCGCTGGCCGAGCGCCTTCGGCATCCGCGCCGAGACCGTCGACGGGCTCGAGGACGAGTTCGGCGAGGCGCTCGCGCGGCACGTGCTCGAGCCGGAGCCGTCGCGTCCTCGTGGCGCGCACGCCGGAGCCGCTCGTGCCGCCGCCCAACACCTCGCCCAACTGGTACCGGCGGCGCTAGGCGCCGCTCCCGGTGGACGGCGACGCCGGCCACGACGAGCGCGACGCCGGCGACCTCGACCGCGGTCGGCAGCTGCCCCAGCACGACGATCCCGATCACCGTCGCGGTGGCCGGCAGCAGCGAGACCATCAGCGCGTAGGTCGGCGCGGCTGATCCGCGCCAGGGCGAGCTGGTCGGCGACGTACGGGATGACCGACGACGACACGCCGACGCCGATGCCCGCCGCGATCGCCACGGGGTCGTCCAGCACCGGCACCACGTACGGGCCGCCGATCGGCGTGACCACCACGGCGGCGATCAGCATCGCCGCGGCGAGCGCGTCGATCCCCGCCCCCGCCCCCTGCTCGGCGACCTTGGCGCCGAGCACGATGTAGAGCGCGAACAGCACCGCGTTGACGGCGGCCAGCGCGACGCCGAGCGGCTCGCCCTCGAGCACGACGTCGGTGAGCAGGTAGACGCCGGCGACCGCCATCGCCAGCGCCGCCAGGTTGCGCGCCGTGCGCATGCCGATCGCGGCGAGCACGATCACGGGCAGGAACTCGATCGCGGCGACCGTCCCCAGCGGCAGCCGGTCGATCGCGCTGTAGAAGACGCAGTTCATCACCGCCAGCACCGCGCCCCAGGCGACCAGCACCCGCCGCCCGTCGCGGTCGAGCGCCGCGAACGCCCGCCACGGCTTCCGCCAGACGGCGAAGATCAGCGCCGCCGAAGCGATCCGCAGCCACGCCACCCCGAGCACCTCGACGCGCGCGAACAGCAGCACCGCGAACGCGGGCCCGAGGTAGTGGAACACCGCGCTGATCGCGAAGAAGCTCTCCGGCGGCGCCTTGGTCGCGAACGTGCCCGCCCAGCGGTTGACCGTCGTCGCCGTCACCCGCCGAAGGTACGAGCGCCCCCGCCCGACACGCAATTCCGATGCGCGATGGCACCTATCAGCCGCATTGTTGAGGGTCTGACCCTCAACATACGATGGCGGGATGGAGCTGCGGCAGCTGCGCGCGTTCGTGCATGTGACGCACGCGGGGACGTTCACGCGCGCCGCCGAGGAGCTGCATCTGACCCAGTCGGCGGTCTCGACGGCGATCGGGCAAGCTGGAGGCGGAGCTGGGGTTCGAGCTGCTGCGGCGGACCAGCCGCGGCGTCGAGCTGACCGAGGCCGGCGAGGCCGTCTTCGAGCGGGCGCGCGAGATCGTGGCGGGCGCGGACGCCATCCGCTCCGACCTCGCCGCCCTGCGCGGCCTGCTCGAGGGCACGGTGGCGCTCGGCACGATGCTGCCGCCCGGCCCGATCGACCTGCCCGGCCTGCTGGCGAGCTTCCACGCCGAGCACCCCGGCGTCACGGTCCGCGTGCGCGAGGGCAGCGCTCCCGAAATCCTGGCCGGGCTGCGGCGCGACGAGCTCGACGTCGCCTTCACCGGCGTCGAGCCCGAGGCGCTCGAGGACGGGCTCGAGGGCGAGCGGCTGCTGGGCGAGGAGCTGCTGCTGATCACGCCGCCCGGCCGCCCGGCGCTCGCGCTGGAGGAGCTGACGGACGTGCCGTTCGTCGGCTACCGGCGCGGCTCGGCGCTGCGCGACGCGATCGACAGCGCCATCCGCGCCGCGCTCGCGACCCCCGAGATCGTGTTCGAGACCGACGAGCTGGTCAGCGTGCGCGAGCTGGTCGCACGCGGGCTCGGCGTCTCGATCGTGCCGCGCTCGACCGTCGACGGCGACGGCCCGCCCGTCCAGGCGATCTCGATCGGCCTCGAGCGCCCGCTCACGGTCGTGTGGCGGCGGCGTCGCCAGCCGCCGGCCGCCGCCGCCTTCCTGAGCTTCGTGCGCGGCGCGCTCGTCGGATGAGGATCCGGCGGCTGCGCGCGGACGAGGCCGAGCCGCTGCGCGAGCTGCGGCTGCGCGCCCTGCGCGAGGACCCCGGCGCGTTCGCCGAGACGTTCGAGCAGGCGCGCGACCGGCCGCTCGCGGACTGGGCGAGCTGGGCCGCCGACGCGTCGCGGGTGATCGTGGTGGCGATCGACGGCGAGCGCTGGGTCGGCATGGCGGCGTGCCGGCGGCTCGACCGCCGCAGCAGCTGGCTGACGGCCCTGTGGGTGGAGCCGGCCAGCCGCGGCACCGGCCTCGGCCTGCGCCTGATCGAGGCCGCCGCCGACTGGGCGCGCGAGCAGGGCGCCGCGACCGTCGAGCTGTCCGTCACCACGAACAACGACGCCGCCGCGACGCTCTACGCCCGCGCCGGCTTCGCCGAGACCGGCCGGCGCCGCCCGCTGCCGAGCGACCCGTCGCGCACCGAGGTGTTCCTCAGCCGGCCGGTACGGCCCTGAGCACGTCCGGGCCCTGGCGGCGTGGCTTGCCGTCGGCGGGCTCGAGCGAGACCCGGATCTGCGTGTAGACCTTCGGGTCGGCGGCGCCGACCAGGCGCACCGTCCCGCGCCCCTCGTCGTCGGGGTGGAACGTTCCCGCGGACACGCGGCGGCCGTCCGGCGCCACGAACCACAGCTCGTACAGGCCGTCGGGCCGGGGGTCGCGTAGGCGGTCGATCTCGATCGTCACCTCGCGGCCCACGCCGGTGGTCTGGACGGTGGCGCTCACCTGCGCGCCGCCGCCCCGCAGCTCGTAGCGCTCGAGCTCGCCGCCACCGGCGAGCAGGAACGCTGCCGCGGCAGCGGCCACGGCGACCGGGGCGGCGAGCCACCAGAGACGGAGACGGCGGCGCCGCGGCGGGGCGATCCGGGCGAAGACCCGCTCCTCGAGCCCCACCGGCACGCTGAACGGCGGAGCCGCGAGGCGGACCAGCTCGGCGAGCTCGTCGTAGTCAGCCATCCCAGCCCCGCTCCTCGAGCGCCCGCTTGAGCCCGCGCAGCGCGTGGTGGGCGCGGGTCTTGACCGTCCCGAGCGGGACATCGAGCCGCTCGGCGACGTCGGCCAGCTTGAGGTCCTCGTCGTAGACGAGCTCGAGCACCTCGCGGTGGGCGGGAGACAGCGACTCCATGGCGTCGCGGACGGTGACGGCCAGCAGGACCTGGTCCGCGGCCGCCTCGACCGCGCCCGCGGCCTCCTGCTCGGCGCCGAACGCGCGTGAGGAGGGCCGGCGGTAGAGGTCGGCCGCCACGCGGCGGGCGATCGTGAAGAGGAAGGCGCGCACGGTGCCGCGCTCGGGGTCGAAGCGCGAGGCGGACTGCCACAGCCGCACCCAGGTCTCCTGGACGAGCTCCTCGGCCAGCCCCGGCTCGCCGAGGAGGCGGTAGCCGAAGCCGTAGAGCCGGCGCTCGTAGCGGTGATAGAGGCTCCGCAGCGGGCGGCCGGAGTCGCCGGCGGCCACGAGGGCCATGAGCTCAGCCTCCGCCGCATCGGCTGGGTGCGCGAGCGTTTCGAGCACGACGGTCAGTGCGCAGCGGGCGGGCGGCTGGATCAGCCGCCCGCCCGCGCATCGATCAGCTGCCCAGGTCCTGGACGACCGCGAGGCCCGTGAGCGTGAGGCTGCGGCCGCCGATGCGGCCGAGCGACTTCGCCTTGCCGGTCGGCACGTCGACCGTGTAGAGCGTCGTGCCGCGGCCCGGGTCCGCATCGGTCAGGTAGCCGAGGCCGCTCGCACCCTCGATGTCGAAGCCGACGTTCGCACCGACGTCCAGACGCCCGGCGCCCGGGACGCGGAGGTTACGGGGCATCGTGAGCGTGCCGTTGGCCGGCGGGGTCTGCGTGTACAGCCGGTCGTTCGCCGCGCCGACCACGTGCAGCGTGGTGGCGGCCGGCGGCATCGCGCTGAACTGCGAGTTCTCGTAGGCGGCACCCACGATCATCTCGCCCGCCGGGTTCAGGTTCGCATTCGCCGCGGCCGTGCCGGCGTCCGGGTCGAGCGCCAGGTTCTGCTCCGCGTCCGAGACGACGCGGATCCTGTTGACGACCGGGTTGAAGTCGACGCCGAACGACTGGCCCGTGAGTGCCGGCGTGAACGCCGGGCCCTCGGCGATCGCGATGCCGGTCCGCTCGCTGATGCGGTAGACGATTTCGTTCGTGCCGACGCCGTACAGGGCGCCGGATGCGGGCTGGAAGTCGATCCCGACCAGCTTCTCGCCGGCGGGCAGGCCCTTGATCGACACGAGCTTGCGGATGCGACGGTCCTTGGCGTTGAACGTGATCAGCTGGTTCGAGTCGGTCGTGGCGACCAGCAGCCGATCGGGGCCGCGCGACCCGCGGTCCCAGCGGTCGCGATCGCGCTGGTCGGCCTGGGCGGCGACAGCGGAGAGCGCGAGAACGGACGCCAGGGCGGCGCTCCAGCGCATGATGCGGGTACGGCTCATGGGGTTTCCTCCTGGGGAGAGGAACGTGAACGGCCGCCAGTTCGGGCGGCCGTTCGCATACGGTTCATCCCCTGGCGCGCGTGGCGCGCAGGCGCTCTACGGCCTCAGAATCTGGCAGAACCCCGGCAGCGCCAGCGCGGGGTTCAGGCTGCCGGGCATCGCTGAGCAGCTGCCGCAGCGGGTGCGGGCCGAGCGAGAACGTGATCTTCAGCGTCTGCCCGTCGATCACCACGAGCCCGGTGTCGAGCAGCCGCTCGCGGCCGCGGCGGACGTTGACCGACGTGCCCACGATGAGGATGTTCTGCCGAACCTGCGTCGCCGGCTCCCACGTGACGGTCTCGACGAAGTTCACCGGCCCGTCGCGCAGAGTGAGCTATTCCAGGCGGAAGTCGAGGTCGGCGTCGACCTCGACGACGTCCATCTGGGCCTTCTGGAGCTTGCCCGCGTAGTCCCAGTTCATCGACTGCCAGCGGGTGAACTGGTCGAGCACCCAGATGCCGGACTGGCGCGAGCCGTTGCCCGACTTGCCGTTGCCGCCGAACGGCAGGTGCGCCTCGGCGCCGGAGGTCGAGTTGTTGACGGAGACCATGCCCGCGGTGATGCGCTCGCGGAAGCGGAAGGCGTGCTCGCCCGAGCGGGTGTAGATCGACGAGCTCAGCCCGTAGCCGTGGTTGTTGGCCAGCTCCATCGCCTCGTCGAAGTGGGTGAACTTCGCGACGCCGGTGATCGGGCCGAACGTCTCGGTCGCATACAGGTCATCGTCGATCGTCACGCCGTCGACCAGGACCGGGTGGTAGTAGATGCCGGCGTCCGGGTCGCCCACGAAGCCCTCGCGCGGGTTGGACGAGGTGATGCGCCCCTGCGCGGTCGAGCCGTAGGTGGTGTGGTGGTCGCGGACCAGGCCGAGCCAGTCCTCGAAGCGCTCGGCGAAGCGCTCGTGCAGCATCGGGCCGTAGAGCACGTCCTGCGTCGGGTCGCCGATCGGGGCGCTGCGCAGCCGCTCGTCGAGCTTGCGGACGTACTCGTCGTGGACCGACTCGTGCACGATCGCGGTGCCGAGCGAGGTGCAGCGCTGCCCCGCGGTGCCGTACCCGCCGAACAGGGCGCCCTCGACCGCGAGGTCGACGTCGGCGTCGTCCATCACGACCATCGGGTTCTTGCCGCCGAGCTCGAGGCAGGGCGACTGGAGGTGGCGGCCGCACAGCTCGCCGATCTTGGAGCCGACCGCGCTCGAGCCGGTGAAGCCGACCTTGTCGACGAGCCGCTCCTCGAGCGCGCGCTCGAGCCCCTCGAAGGTCTGCGCGCCCTCGGCCTGGACGACGTTGAGCACGCCGCCGGGCACGCCGCCGGCGTGGAAGAGCTTGGCCAGCGCGTCGCCCAGCGCGGGCGAGTACTCGGCCGGCTTCCAGACCACGGCGTTGCCGCACAGGATCGCCGGCACGAGGTACCAGGCGGGCACGGCGACGGGGAAGTTGCCGGCGGTGATGATCGCCGCGACGCCGACCGGCATCCGGAAGGTGAAGAGCTGCTTGTTCGGCATCTCCGACGGCACGGTCTGGCCGTAGAGGCGCCGGCCCTCGCCGACGAAGAAGTCGCAGGTGTCGATGATCTCCTGCACCTCGCCGAGCGACTCGGCGTAGGGCTTGCCGACCTCGCGCGTGACGAGCCGCGACAGCGCCTCCTTGTTGGCCTCGACCAGGCGGCCGACGTTGGCGATCACGCGCCCGCGGGCGGGAGCGGGCACCCTCGCCCACTCGCTTCTGGGCGGCGCGCGCGGCGCGTGCGGCGTCGACGAACGTGGAGGCGTCGCCCAGGCGCACCTCGGCGACGGTCTCGGAGGTGTTGGCGGGGTTGGTGGAGGTCAGCGTGCCTCCCGGGGCGTCGGCGAGCGGCTTCCCGTCGACGATGGAGGCGATCTCGGTCGCGGCGATCGTGGTCATGCGTCCACGGTACTGCGACCGCCGAGCCACGTGTCGGCGACCTGCGCGCCCGCGAGGTCGTCGAACGGGTCGCGGTCGAGGATCACGAAGTCGGCGAGCATGCCGGGCTTCAGGCGGCCGCGCTCGGCGTTGCCCTCGAGCCAGGCGGGCGTGACGGTCAGCGCCTCGAGCGCGGCCTGGAGGTCGAGCGCCTCGTGCGAGCGCCACTCGCGCAGCACCGCGTCGCGCAGGCCCTTCAGCGGGTCCATCTCCTCGACCGGCGCGTCGGAGCCGAGCGCCAGCCGCGCGCCGCGCCGCGTGCAGCGAGCGGTAGGCGTAGGCGCCCTCGAGCCGGTCGGCCCACAGCCGCTCGGCGACCGCCGCGTCGCTGACCGCCATCGACGGCTGGATCGAGGCGGTCACGCCGAGCGCGGCGAAGCGCGGGATGTCGTCCGGGTGCAGGCACTGGGCGTGCTCGATCCGCGGCCGGATGGCGTCCGGCACGGCCTCGAAGACGTCGAGCGCCTCGCGGTTGGCGAGGTCGCCGATCGCGTGCACGGCGACCGGCACGCCGGCGCGCGGTGGCGGCGCGCACGATCTGCTCGAACTCGTCGCGGCTCGTGATCTCGACGCCGCTGCCGTCGAGCAGCCGGGCGGTCTGCGAGCCGAGCGTGCCGTCCATGTAGGCCTTGACGTAGTCGGGCCGCTCGTCCAGCGCGCTTGGCGGGCAGCGACTGCCAGACCCGGAACGGCAGCTCGAGCTCGGCGAACACCTCGCGCGAGCCGATCAGGCCGTCCTTGTCAGTGGATCGCGGTCACGCCGCGGGCGGCGGCCACCGGCAGCGCCGCGCGCGTGGCCTCCACGAGCTCCTCGTGGGTCGGCGAGCGTGAAGCGGTCGCGGAACGACCAGGCGGCCTCCTCGCGCAGCACGCCCGCCTCGAGGTCGACCTCGCCGCCCGGCCGCTCGAGGTCGCCCCGCGCGTGCGCGAGCGCGGCCGAGTTCAGCCACAGCGAGTGCCAGTCGTGCGCGAGCAGCGCCGTCGGGACGTCGCCGGTGACCGCGTCGAGCGCTCCAGCGACGGCTCGAAGTCGGTCCAGCCGAAGCCGCGCAGCCAGCGTCCGCGCGGCACCTGCGGCACCGCCTCGGCCACGCGCGCGAGCACCTCGTCGCGACTGCCGTGCAGCTGGAGCTCGCGGCGGGTCAGCGCCCAGGTCGGGAAGTGCACGTGCGAGTCGGTGAAGCCGGGCAGCACGCAGCCGCCGTCGAGGTCGATCCGCCGGGCGCCCGGGCGGTCCTCGTCGAGCGCGACGATCCGGTCGCCCTCGACCACCAGCGTGCGCGCGACCGGACGCGAAGGGTCCATCGTCCGCACGACGCCGCCGTGGAAGACGGCGGTCAACGCTCGGCCAGCGCGGCCTTGAGCTGGTCGATCGGCGGGATCGACGCCGGGTCCTCGCCGCGCAGGACCGCGAGGTACAGCGACACGAGATCGCCGAGCAGGACGAGCGAGACAAGCCGCTCGGTCGGTGTCTCGCCGCGCGCGGTCACGCGCTCGACGACGACCGCGCCGGCGGCCGCCTGCTCGGCGGTCAGCTCGCTGCGCAGCCGGTTGCGCGGGTGGTTGCCCGGGTCCTCGAGGAAGACGGCCGAGAAGCGGCCGAAGCCGCCCGCCGCCGGCCAGCCGACCGCCTCGTTGTGGTCCATCTCCGGCAGCACGCTGGCGAACGCCGGCTGGCCGGCGTTCTCGTTGATCTGGCACTTCCAGCGGTAGGCGGCGGGCGCGGCCAGCTCGGCGCCGGCGATCACCGGCACGGTGCCGTGCAGCCGGCGGGCGAGCGCCTTCGCCTCGTCGTCCTCGGCGCCGTCCGGGCCCCACTCGGCCGCCAGCTCCTCGGCCAGCGCCGCGGCGGCATCGACCTCGTCGCGCAGCGACGGCGCGGCGCCGCACAGGGCGGCCGCCTCGAGCGCGGACACGAGCGAGTAGCCGACGGCGGCGCGCGGCTGGAAGCCGCCGGGCACGGGGATCACGGGCACGCCGTCGCGCCGCGCGCGCTCGGCCAGCGGGCCGCCGGTGGTCACGGCGATCCGCGGCGCGCCGCGCTCGGCGGCGTCGTCGTAGGCGGCGAGCGTCTCCTCGGTCGTCCCCGAGTAGCTCGAGCACAGCACGAGCGTCTCCGGCCCCGCCCAGCCCGGCAGCGCGTAGCCGTCGCGCACGATCAGCGGGCGGCGCAGGCGCGAGCCGAGCGCGCCGGCGGCCAGGCGGCCGCCGACGGCCGAGCCGCCCATGCCCGCCACGATGATCCCGCCGGGCGTGTCGGACGGCGTGATCGCCGGCCGAGTCGACGCGCCACAGCGCGTCGCGCAGGTGCGCGGACAGGTCGGTGATCTCGTCGATCTGGCCGGTCGAGTCGACGGCGGCCACCGCGTCGCGGTCGAGTCTGCTCATCAGAAGAGCAGCGCTCCGTCGGGCAGGTCGACGCCGGGGAAGAGGCGGGCGCCGTTGGAGACGACGTTGCCGTTGCCGATCGTGACGCCCTCGCCGAGCACGCTCATGCCGTCGACGTGGCACTCGTCGCCGATCCGCACGCCGCCGGCGATGATGCAGCCGGACAGCGTGCAGTGGCTGCCGATCTCGGCGCCCTGCATCACGACGGCGCGCTCGATCGTGGTGTGCTCGCCGACCGTGACGCCGCGCTCGAGCACCACCCGGCCGCCGATCCGCGCGCCCTTGCCGATCCGGCAGCCGCTCTCGACCAGCGCCGACGGGATGATCCGGCCCGCGTTCTCGACGCCGTCCTCGACGCACAGGTAGCCGTCGCCCATCCGCTCGCGGACCGCGGTGTGCGACGGTCCCCTCGAGGATGTCGAAGGTGCCCTCGAGGTAGCGGTCGGGGGTCCCGATGTCGAGCCAGTAGCGGTCGGACACGTAGCCGTAGAGGCCCTCGCCGACCAGGCGCGGGAAGACGTCGCGCTCGATCGAGGCGGGCTGCTCGGCCTCGAGCATCTCGAGCACGGAGCGCTCGAGCACGTAGGCGCCGGCGGAGATGTTGTGGGTGTCGATCTGGTCGGGCGACGGCTTCTCGACGAACTCGGTCACCTCGCCGCCGGCGCGCGTGCGCACGAGCCCGTAGGCGGACGGGTCCTCGACCGGGGTCAGCGCGAGCGTCGCCGTCGCGCCGGTCTGCTCGTGCTGGGCCATCTGGGCGGTCAGGTCCATGTCGGTCAGCACGTCGCCGTTGAGCATCAGGAAGCGCTCGTCGAGCAGCGGCTCGGCGTACTTGAGCGCGCCGCCGGTGCCGAGCGGCTGCGGCTCCTCGACGTAGCGCAGCCGGATCCCGAGCGCCGAGCCGTCGCCGAGCACGTTGCGCACGCCGCTGGCCAGGTGGCCGCAGGACATCACGACGTCGTCGACGCCGTGGCCGCGCAGCCAGTCGAGCATGAAGCGGATGAACGGGCGGTCCACCAGCGGGACCACGGGCTTCGGGACGGTGCTGGTCAGCGGCCGCAGCCGCGTGCCCTCACCGCCCGCCAGGATCAGGGCCTGCATCAGCTGCCTCCGTTGCGCGTCGGGCGGCCGACGCCTTCGTACGTCAGCCCGGCCGCGCTGACCGCGTCGGGATCGAGGAAGTTGCGGCCGTCGACCACGAGCCGGCCGCGCATGGCGCCGGCGACCTCGGCGAAGTCGAGGTCCCCGAACTCCGGCCACTCGGTCACCAGCACGACGGCGTCCGCGCCCTGCACCGCCTCGTTCGCCGACGGCTTGAAGTCGACGCCCTGGATCAGCTTGCGCGCCTCCGCCTCGGCCACCGGGTCGTACGCCCGCACGCGGGCGCCGGCGGCGTTCAGCCGCGCGGACAGCACCAGCGACGACGCCTCGCGCATGTCGTCGGTGTTCGGCTTGAACGCGAGCCCGAGCAGGGCGATCTCCTTCCCGACCAGCGAGCCCAGGTGCTTGTGGAGCTTGGCGATCACGCGCCGTTTCTGGAGCTCGTTGACCTCGATGACGGAGTTCAGGAGCTGGAAGTGATAGCCCGGAGTTGCCGGCCAGCTGCTTGAGAGCGGCCACATCTTTGGGAAAACACGAGCCCCCAAAGCCGATCCCCGCCTGGAGGAACTTCGGGCCGATGCGGTCGTCGAGCCCCATGCCGCGGGCGACCTCGACGACGTCGGCTCCCGTCTCCTCGCAGACGTTGGCGATCTCGTTGATGAAGGAGATCTTGGTGGCCAGGAACGCGTTGGAGGCGAGCTTGACCATCTCGGCGCTGCGGATGTCGGTGCGCACGAGCGGCGCGCCGAGCGGCTCGTACAACGAGACCACGGCGTCGCCGGCCCAGTCGCCGTCGTCGCCGATGACCACGCGGTCGGGCTCGAGGAAGTCCTTGACCGCACTGCCCTCCTTGAGGAACTCCGGGCAGGAGACGTAGCGGAAGCCGCCCTTGCCCTGCTCGGCGAACGTGCGCTTGATGCTGTCGCCGGTGCCGACCGGCACCGTCGACTTCATCACCAGGGCGTGGCGGTCGGACGGCGGCATCGCCTCGACCACCGCTCGCACGGCGGAGAGGTCGGCGTCGCCCGAGTAGGTCGGCGGAGTGCCGACGGCCACGAACAGCAGCCGCGCGTGCTCGAGCGCCTGGGCCAGGTCGGTCGAGAAGTGCAGGCGGCCGCGGTGGCGCACCACGAGGTCCTCGAGGCCGGGCTCCCAGATCGGGATCCGGCCCTGCCTTGAGCCCCTCGATCTTGGCCTCGTCGATGTCGATGCACCAGACCTCGTTGCCGAGCTCGGCGAAGCCCGCCGCCGTCACGAGGCCGACGTAGCCGGTCCCGATCACCCCGATCGGCTCTCTGGCAGAGCTGCTCATAAAGCGGCGGATCAGCCTACTGATTGAGCCGCTTCAGGGAGGCGGCGATGGCGATCATCTGGTCCTCCCCGATCGTCTGCGTCAGCGTGTTGGAGATCCAGTAGACGCCGCGCTTCGTGCGCCACGCCACGAGCCGCAGGCGCTTGCCGTCGTAGTAGAGCCGGAACTTGCGGTTGCCGCGCCGGATCGTGCGATCGGGATCGTCGAGGATCGGCGGCGCCTTCCAGGCCAGGCCCTGCACGCCGTAGTACTCGCCGACCCGCTGGGTGCTGAGCACGAGCCGGTACGCCTCGCGCTTGTTGCCCCGCTCGTCCTTGAGCTTGTAGATCCGCGGCTCGGTGCCGGAGTAGACGGAGCCGGCCACGCGCTTGGTGGGGAAGTAGAACGGCATCTTGAGCTTGGGATCGGCGAGCACCGCCTGGTCCTCGCCCTCGCGTCGCGCGTCCTCGAGCCCGGCCACGTCCGTGGGCCTGCGGTTGCGCGCGCGTGTGCGCTCGCGTGCGGTCTGGCGGTCGGGCGTCGCGGTCTCAGCCGTGCTCTCGCGCGGCTCGTCGGACTCCTTGACCTGCATGAACTCGCGGAACGACCGCCGCAGGTCGCCGTCGCGGTAGTAGAGGTTGGAGTCGAGCTGCGGGCCGCTCGGCGAGTCGTAGACCTTGAAAGCGACCTCGTGGACCTTCGGGTTCTCGCTCGCCAGGTACAGCACGAGCTTGAGCATCGAGATGATCTGCTTGTTCGACCGCAGCGACTTGTCGACCCGGAAGTAGCGGCCGAACACGCTGGATCAGATGCCTGGTCTCGCCGAGCCCGCTGGCCAGCAGCTTGCGCACCCCGGCCGCGTTCTTGGCCTGCCGCAGGAAGTCCTGCTGGCGCGCCGCGCGCACGAGATCGTTGTCCGTATGGCGGTAGCGGACGTAGTCGAGCGCGTCCTTGCCCTTGAGCAGCTGGTAGCCCGGGTTGATGTCGATCGTCGCGTAGTTCTCGCCCGACGAGTTGTCGTTGAAGTAGTCGCGGTCGACGTCGACGTAGACGCCGTCGATGTAGTTCACGGCCCGGCGGAAGGCGCCGTAGTCCATGATCATCACGTTGGTGATCGGGAAGTTCTCGCCGGTCGCGTCCTCGAACAGCTTCTTGACCGTCCGCACCGTGAGCCGCGCGCCGCCCTTCTTGCCGCCGAGCTCGAAAGCGCTGTTGATCTTGCCCTCGCCGTGCCCGGGGATCTCGACCTTGAGGTCGCGCGGGATCGACATGACGGCGATGGCGTCCTTGTCCGGGATCCGCGCGCGCGAGCAGGATCGTGTCCGACCGCGGCGACATGCCGGCGTCGGCGCCCTCGCGGGCGTCCGAGCCGAGCACCATGAAGGTGCGCGGTCCGCCGGGGTCGGGGATGTCGAGCTCGGGCACGTCGATGTCGGCGCGGCCGTCCGCGGAAGCCGCCGAGTACGTCGTCGATCTCGCGCAGCGCGACGGTGGCCACCGCCGTGCCCGTGAGGACCATGACCAGCAGCGCGGCCAGCAGCGCCGCGTAGCGCGAGCTTGAGGCCCACCCGCGGCGGGCGCTCGGCGGGATCGTTCACGCCGCTCCGCCCTCCACCGCGCGCAGCGGCGCCGTGCCCTGGGCCAGCCGGCCCGGCACGGCGCGCGAGAACTCGACCAGCAGCTCCCGGTAGCGGGCCAGCGAGCGGATCGAGACCCACTCCTCGGGGCCGTGGTGGCCCGCGCCCGAGGGCCCGAACTCCACGGCGGGTATGCCGGCGCGCAGGAACGACACGGCATCGGAGGCGCCGTCGCGCCCCACCGACACCGAGGCGCCGTCGCTGCCCGGCCCGACCGTCTCGCTCAGCGCGCGCACGTACGGGTTCGAGCGTGACACGTGCGCCGGCGGGAAGACGAACGTGCGCTTGATCTCCATGTCCGGGATCGCGCGGATCTCCTCGAGGATGTCGCCGGGGTCCTGGTTGGGCAGGTAGCGGATGTCGATGTCCATCGAGCAGGCGTCGGGAACCTTGTTCGGCGCGTCCCCGCCCACGATCCGCCCCAGGTTGATCGACGGCCGGTCGAACATCTCGGACGACTCGCGCGAGAACGGCATCGACTCGATTCGCCGGAAGACGTCGACGGCCTTCACGATCGCGTTGTCGCCCAGCCACGGCGTGGAGCCGTGGGCGGCGCGCCCGCGGACCAGGATGCGGGCCGCCAGCACGCCCTTGGCCTGGATGCCGATGTGCAGGTTGGTCGGCTCGCCGGTGATCGCGAAGTCGCCCACGTAGCCACGCCGCACGAGGTCGTCGCTCGAGCGGACCGAGATGTCCTCGGACTCCTCGTCGGGGACGATCACCAGGCGCACCCGGACGTCCTGCTGGCCGGCCAGGTCGTGCGTGGCGCACATCATCGCCGCCAGCCCGCCCTTCATGTCATAGGCGCCGCGGCCGTACAGCCGGTCGCCCTCGGTGCGTGGCGAGAACTGCTCGGCATGGCCGGGGACGATGTCCAGGTGCCCGTGGAAGACGATGGTCGGGACCCCTTCCGGCCCGACCGAGGCGGTCAGCGCGTGGAGGTCGCCGAAGCGGTGCGCCTCGACCTCGATGTCGCGCGCCTCGAGCCACCCCTTCACGAACCCGGCTGCGGCGTGCAGGCCCTCGGCCGTCGACGTGTCGTAGGTGACCAGTCGCTCGGTCAGAACCCGTTCATCCACTCGCAGGAGGGTAGCGGCGCATGCGACACTAGGGGTCCGGCGAAAGGAGCTCTCGATGACCGAGGTGAGCCATCAGACCGTGCGCCTGTCCCAGGGCAAGCACCGCGGCCCTGACCACGGAGCCTGCGTGATGGAACTGTCCTCGATGCTCGCAGGAGAGCCGTTCTCCGACCGCCCGCGCTGCGTGGATCCGGTGATCGCCGGCTTCCTGCGCACGTACAACGACGGGATCGACGAGCGGCGCCGGCAGGACCTCTACCCGCTGGCCGCGGAGGTCGTCGGCACGCGCGCCGTCGCCGGCGTGCAGGCCGAGCGCGCTCGCATGTGCCTGGCGCTGGGCGCAGGCCCGCCACGTCGAGCTGCGGCACGGGCCGCGCCGCCTGCTGCCGTTGCGCCCGCTGCTGCCCGACGGGCGGCTGGGCGACGACGCCGCCGGCACGCTGGCCGGGCGGCTCGCGGTCAAGCTCGCGTGCCGGCGCCGGACCGAGGGCGTGCACGACCAGGCGGTCGCCTTCGTCCGCGAGCTGATCGCGGTCGGCGCCCCCGAGCGCGCGCCGGACCGCGAGCCTGCCGGTGAGCTAGCCGCCCTCTGAGATCTTCAGGAAGGCTTCGTAGCGGCGCTTGTCGCGTTCGGCGGCGCGCCGCTCCTCGCTGCCCTCCTCGGCCTGCGAGAGCGTCTTCTCGGCCCGGTCGAGGCGGCTCTTGAGGTCGCCCGCGTCCAGGTCGTCGATCGCGAACGCCTCGTCGACGAGTACCAGCGCGTGCGTTCCCGCCACCTGGAGAAAGCCCTCCCCCTGGGCGAAGCGCACGACGTCGGACTCCGACTTGTAGAGCCGCAGCTCCGTCGGGTCGAGCATCGCCAGCAGCGGCTGGTGGTTGGCCAGCAGGCCGATCGAGCCGATGGTCGTCTTGGTGGAGACCATTTCCACCTCGTCGTTGAAGACCTCGCCCTCGGGGGTCAGGACCTCGACCTGGAACGGAGTCCTGGGCATTACTTCTTGGCCGCCTCGACCACGTCGTCGATCGAGCCCTTGAGCAGGAACGCGGATTCGGGCAGGTCGTCGTGCTTGCCGTCGAGGATCTCGCGGAACGAGCGGACGGTCTCGGCGATCGGCACGTACTTGCCGTCGGTGCCGGTGAACGCCTGCGCCACGAAGAACGGCTGCGAGAGGAAGCGCTCGATCTTGCGCGCCCGCTGCACGAGCACCTTGTCCTCGTCGGACAGCTCGTCGATGCCGAGGATGGCGATGATGTCCTGGAGCTCGCGGTAGCGCTGGAGCACCTGCTTGACCTCGTTGGCCACGTTGAAGTGGTCCTCGCCGAGGATCTCCGGCTTGAGGATCGTCGAGGTCGAGTCGAGCGGGTCGACGGCCGGGTAGATCCCCTTCTCGGAGATCGCGCGCGAGAGCACCGTGGTGGCGTTGAGGTGCGCGAACACCGACGCCGGGGCCGGGTCGGTGAGGTCGTCGGCCGGCACGTAGATCGCCTGCACCGAGGTCACCGAGCCCTTGCGGGTCGAGGTGATGCGCTCCTGGAGCTGGCCCATCTCGGACTCCAGCGTCGGCTGGTAGCCGACCTGCGACGGCATGCGGCCGAGCAGCGCGGAGACCTCGGAGCCGGCCTGCACGAAGCGGAAGATGTTGTCGATGAAGAGGAGCACGTCCTGCCCCTCCTCGTCGCGGAAGTACTCCGCCATCGTCAGGCCGGACAGGGCGACGCGCATGCGCGCCCCGGGCGGCTCGTTCATCTGGCCGAAGACGAGCATCGTCTTGTCGATCACACCCGACTCGGTCATCTCGAGCCAGAGGTCGTTGCCCTCGCGCGAGCGCTCGCCGACGCCGCAGAACGCGGACAGGCCGCCGTGCTCCTGGGCGAGGTTGTTGATGAGCTCCTGGATGAGCACGGTCTTGCCGACGCCGGCGCCGCCGAACAGGCCGACCTTGCCGCCCTTGGCGTACGGCGCGAGCAGGTCGACGACCTTGATGCCGGTCTCGAACATCTCGGCGGTCGGGGTGAGCTGCTCGACGGTCGGCGCGGGGCGGTGGATCGGCCAGCGCTCCTCGACCTCGATCGGATCGCCCTGGTCGATCGCCTCGCCGAGCAGGTTGAAGATGCGCCCGAGCGTGACGCGGCCGACCGGCACGCTGATCGGGCCGCCGGTGTCGATGACCTCGGTCCCGCGTGCGATGCCGTCCGTGGAGTCCATGGCCACCGCGCGCACGCGGTCGTCGCCGAGGTGCTGCTGGACCTCGCAGACGAGGTCGCCGCTGATGTTCTCGTCGCCGGTGTCGTTGCCCTCGCGCGTGACGATGAGGGCCGTGTAGATCTCCGGCAGCTCGTCCGGGAAGACGGCCTCGATCACGACGCCCTGGATCTCCTCGATCCGGCCGACGTTGCGCTTCTCGGTGTCTTCGGTGGTCTTGGTCTCAGTAGGCGCAGCCATTGGTCTCCTTAGGTGAGGCCCTCGGCCCCGGACACGACTTCCAGAATCTCCTGCGTGATCTCCGCCTGACGCTCGCGGTTCATCTGGAGCGTAAGGTCCTTGATGATGTCCCCGGCGTTCTGCGACGCGTTGCGCATGGCGGTCATGCGCGCGCCGTGCTCTGAGGCGGTCGACTCGAGCAGCGCCCGGAAGATCGAGATCTCGACGTAGGCGGGGATCAGGCGCTGGAGGATGTCCTCGGGGTCGGGCTCGTACTCGACGAGCGCGCGCTTGGTCTTGTCCTGCTCCTCGGACTCCTCCTCGCCGTCCTCGCCCTCGAGGATCGTCGCGTGCTGGAGCGGGAGCAGCGTCTCGCGCGTCACCCGCTGCGTCAGCGGCGAGATGTAGTGGTTGTAGATGATCTCGACCTGGTCGACCTTGCCGTCGACGTAGGCGGCCATGAGGTCCTGGGCGATGCCGCGCGCGTCGCCGTACGCGGGCCGGTCGGTGAAGCCGGTGTAGCTGCCGACCACCTCGCGGCCGCGGAACTGGAGCGACGATGTGCCGCGCCGACCTGACGCGTACCAGGCCAGCGAGCGGCCGTCGCCCTCGTGCTCGACCGCCACGCGCACGCCCGCGCGGACGATCTGCGAGTTGAACGCGCCGGCCAGGCCACGGTCGCCGGTCACGAGCAGCAGCCCGACCGTGCTGACGGACTCGTGCTCGTTGAGGATCGGCAGGTTCGGCACGTTGCCGGCCGCCTCGGCGGCCTGGCGCGTCATCCGCCGGATCGCCGACGCGTACGGGCGCAGCGCCTCGATGCGCTGCTCGGCGCGGCGCAGCCTGGCGGCGGCGACCATCTCCATCGCGCGCGTGATCTTCTGGATGTTCTTGACCGAGGAGATCCGGTTCTTGACGTCCTTCTGCGCCATGGCTACGCCGTTGCCGGCTCCTCCTCGCGCTCCTGCTCCTCGGAGGTCTCTTCCTCGTCGCGGTCGCCGCGGCCCTCGCGGATCGCCTGCTCGTCGGTGAGCGGCAGGCCCTCCTCGTCGAGGTCGTAGCCGAAGTCCTGCGCGTACTGGGCGATCGCGTCGTCGAGCTCCTTCTGGGTCTCGTCGGACCAGTCGCCGCCGGCGATCTTCTTCTGCGTCTCGGGGATCTCGGCGTGGAGGCGCTCGACGAGGCCGCGGTTGAACTCGGCCACGCGGTCGACGTTGATGCGATCGACGAAGCCGTTGGTGGCCGCGTAGACGACGGCGACCTGGTCCTCGACCGCCAGCGGTGAGCGCTCGCCCTGGTTGAGCGACTTCACGAGCCGGTCGCCGCGGGCCAGCGTGCGCTGGGTCTCGGGGTCGAGGTCGGAGCCGAACTGCGCGAACGCCTCGAGGTCGCGGTACTGCGACAGCTCGATCTTCAGCTTGCCGGCCACCTTGCGCAGCGGGGTGATCTGCGCGTTGCCGCCCACGCGCGACACCGAGATGCCGACGTTGATGGCCGGGCGCACGCCCGAGTTGAAGAGGCCGGGCTCGAGGAAGATCTGCCCGTCGGTGATCGAGATGACGTTGGTCGGGATGTAGGCCGACACGTCGCCGGCCTGCGTCTCGATGATCGGCAGCGCCGTCATCGACCCGCCGCCGAGGCCGTCGTTGAGCTTGACCGCGCGCTCGAGCAGGCGCGAGTGCAGGTAGAAGACGTCGCCGGGGTAGGCCTCGCGCCCGGGCGGGCGGCGCAGCAGGAGCGACATCTGGCGGTAGGCGTACGCGTGCTTGGTGAGGTCGTCGTAGACGACGAGCGTGTGGCCGCCGTTGTAGAGGAAGTGCTCGGCCATCGCGCAGCCCGCGTACGGCGCCATGTACTTGATCGGCGCGGCCTCGTCGGCCGGCGCAGCGACGATGATCGTGTTGTCGAGCGCGTTGGCGTCCTCGAGGATCCGCGCGATGCCGACCACGGTCGACATGCGCTGGCCGATCGCCACGTAGACCGAGATGACGCCCGAGTCCTTGTTGTTGATGATCGTGTCGATCGCGATCGCCGTCTTGCCGGTCTGGCGGTCGCCGATGATCAGCTCGCGCTGGCCGCGGCCGATCGGGATCATCGCGTCGATCGCCTTCAGGCCGGTCTGCATCGGCTCCTTGACGGGCTGGCGCTGGACGACGCCCGGGGCCTTGAACTCGGCCGGGCGCGTCTCGGAGGTATTGATGTCGCCCTTGCCGTCGAGCGGCACGCCGAGCGGGGAGACGATGCGGCCGAGCAGCTGCTCGCCGACCGGGATCTCCAGCAGGCGGTTGGTCCGCTTGACCGTGTCGCCCTCGACGATCTTGTCCCACGGGCCGAACAGCACGGCGCCGACGTTGTCGGACTCGAGGTTCAGCGCGAGACCGGTGACGTCGTGCGGCAGCTCGAGCATCTCGAACGCTTGACAGTTCTCCAGGCCGTGGATGCGGGCGATGCCGTCGGCGACCGAGAGGACGGTCCCGACCTCGGTGAGGTCGGCCTGGCCCTCGTCGAGGCCCTCGATGCGGCTCTTGAGGATGGACGTGATCTCGTCGGGCTTGATCTGCATGAATCTCCTAGGCCCTGGCGACCTGTCGTCTGAGTTGTTCGAGTCGGTTCCGGATCGAGGCGTCGAGCACGGAGTTGCCGACCTGGACGACGATGCCGCCCAGGATGTCGGGCTCCACGCGTGAGGAGAGCTCGACCTTGCGGCCGGTCTGCTCCTCGATGCGATCGCCGAGCTGCTTGGCGATCGACTCGTCGAGCTCGACGGCCGAGGTGATCTCGACCGGGAGGAGCTTGTTCTCCTCCTCCCACATCCGGTCGTAGTTCTCGCGGATGCGGAAGATCACCGGCATGCGGTGCTTCTCGATCAGCAGCTTGAGGAAGTTCAGGACCACCGGGTCGGCGTCCGTGACGGCGCGCTCGAGCCCGTCCTCCTTCTCCTGGGTGGAGAAGTAGGGCGAGAAGAAGAAGACCTGGAGCTCGCGGGTCTCCGACAGGGCGTCGGCGAACGCGCCGAGCTGCTCGCGCACGTCGTCGAGCTTGTCCTGGTCCTGAGCGACCTCGAACAGCGAACGCGCGTAGACCACGGCGATCTCTTCCATCAGCGCTCCTCGGCCAGCGAGGCGAAGTCGAGCTCGGCGAGCGCGTCCTCGACCAGCCGCTTGTGGTCGGCGTCGGTGAGCGTCTTGCGCGTGACCTTCTCGGTGGCGAGCACTGTGAGGTCGGCAACTTCGGCGCGGATCTCCTGGATCGCGCGGCGCGTCTCGGCCTCGATGTCGCGGCGGGTCTGCTCCATCATCTCCTCGCGCTTGGCGCGGGCGTCGGCGAGGATCTCGCCCTCGGCCGCCTCGCCGGTCTTGCGCGCGCGGGCGACGATCTCGTCGGCCTGACCGCGCGCCTCGGCGAGCCGTTCGCGGTACTCGGCGAGGATCTGCTCGGCCTCCTTGCGGATCTGGGCGGCCGTGTCGATCGAGTCCTCGATCGCCTTCTGGCGGCGGTCGAGCGCCTCGGCGATGCGCGGGAAGGCGAGCTTGTTGAGGAGATAGAGCGACAGCCCGAAGACGATCAGCGTCCAGATCATCAGCCCGATGTCGGGCGAGACCAGGAAGCTGCCGCCCTCCTCCTCGCCTTCGGCGGCGGTCGCGATGATGAGAGGCAGCTGGGTCATCGCCGGCCTAGAGGAAGAACGCGATCAGGCCCGCGACCAGCCCGTAGAAGAAGCAGGCCTCCGTCAGCGCGAAGCCGAGCCACTGAATACCGGTGATCTCGTCGCGCATCTCGGGCTGGCGGGTCACCGACTCGATGACCTTGCCGAAGATGATGCCGATGCCCACGCCGGCGCCAACGGCACCAAGACCGCCGCCCACGCCGAGCGCGATCGCCTTGCCGGCATCGGAGCCGTTGTCGGCCTGGGCCAGGAAGGTCACTACAGAGAAGAGCAGGTCCACCGAAGTGCTCCTTTGCGTTTAGTGATGCTCGGCGACCGCGCCGCCGAGGTAGATGGCAGTCAGCGTGGCGAAAATGAACGCCTGAAGCGTTGCGACCAGGCCGACCTCGAAGACGAACAGGGCGACGCCGATCGGCAGCGTGAGGATGCCGAGCGCCTCGAGACCGAGGAGCACGGCGAGGCCGCCGGACATGAAGAGGATGATCAGGTGGCCGGCGAGGATGTTGGCGAAGAGACGAACGGAGAGGCTGATCAGGCGCATGAAGTTCGAGAGGAACTCGAGCACGAAGATGAACGCCGCCATCCCGCCCGTGACGCCGGCCGGGATCAGGCTCTTGAGGTAGCCGCCCGCGCCCTTGGCACGGACGCCCTCGACGGTGTAGGAGACGAACACGATCAGCGCGAGCGTGAGCGGCACCGACAGGTTCGCGGTCGCCGCGTAGATCGCGAAGCTCGGGATGTCGAAGCCGAGCAGCTCGAAGGTGTGCTCGGTGTTGGTCGGCAGCGGGATGTAGCCGATCAGGTTGTTGAACCAGATGAAGAGGAAGATCGTCCCGATGAACGGGAACCACCGCTTCGCCATCTTGTTGTCGAGGTTCCCGTAGGTGATGTTGTCCCGCATGAGCGAGAACAGCGCCTCGACGGCGGTCTGCACGCGGTTCGGCCGCTGCTGCATCTTGCCCGCGATCCAGATCATCGTGCCGCAGGTCAGGATCCCGGCGATGATCAGGTACATCACGGCCTTGTTGAAGTCGAGCGGCCCCGGCAGGTCGATCCAGGTCTCGAGCTTGAACTCGTTCTGCGGCACGAACTCCGCGTTGTCCTGGCGCGTGAAGCCGAAGATGAGGACGACCGCGAACAGCGAGAAGAAGTAGAAGCCGAGGACTCCGAACAGGATCTTGCGCCTGGTCGTCATGGGGTTGGGGACTTCCTCTCCAGAGGGCGAAGGATCAAAGAGGTGGCGAAGTACACGGTGAACGCGGCGAGCACGGTGATGCCCGCCGTGAGCCCGTCTTCGCGTTCGGCGATCAAGCCGACGGCCAGGATGGTAAGGCCGATGAGCCACGCGCGTAGTACGAGGGACCCCATGTTGAGTCCGAGCGCCGTCTTGACGTCGTCCGCGCGGGCCGCGCGGCGCTCGATCGCGACCGCCGCGAAGCGCTGGATGATCCACGCGACGGCGCCCACCACGTAGCCGAGCACCGGCGCGCCGAGCAGGATCACGAACGGCGTGGCGAGGACCAGCAGCCACACGTCGAGGTAGCGGAAGACGACGAGGGCGTCGAAGCCACGGGGCGCGGTGTCAGCGGGCACGGTCGGCAAGTTCACGAACTGTGGACATGGCGAAGTCGCCCCCGGACCATCCCCGCGCGCGGATGCGGCGGCGGGGTCCGGTTCCCACAGACCCCAGGCCCGGGCGGCGCGGCGGAGTGTAGCGAGGAATTCGAGTTTGTAACAACTTTGTGACACCCGGCGCATGCGGCCAACCACCGGGGGTCTTCCCGTCAGCTCACCCCAGCACGCGCAGGAAGCGGCGCACGGGCGGCGACAGGCGGCCGTCCTCCAGCTGCACCCGCAGCGTGAGCCGGTACAGGCCCGGCCGCAGGCGCAGATCGAGCTTCACCCGGCGCGTCACCGCGGCGGCGGCCTGCGCCGTCGCGACCGGGCGGAACTCGGCCACGCCGCGGAATCGCTGGTTGCGCCCCGGGTTCGCCCGCGGGCAGCTCCGCCGGCCCTTGCTGCCGACCGCCCGCTCGACGCGAACCTGGATCGCCGCGGGCTGCGACAGGCGCATCGTCATCGGCACCCGCACCCGCCCGGTGCTCGTGCGGCGGACGCAGCGCGAGCCGAGCCGCAGGTCGGAGATCGCCGGCTCCTCGGCGACCGTCGCCGGCGCCACGTCGGCCGGCGGCGATGCGGCCGGGGCGTCGTCGATCGCGTGGACCTCGATCGTGACCGTCGCGGGCTCGGACACGAGGCCGGTGCCGCGCGCGCGGTACGTGAACGAGTCGGTGCCGTTGTAATCGCGGTCCGGCGCGTAGGTGAACGACCCGTCGGGGTCGAGCTCGAGGCGCCCGTGCTGCGGGCCGGACTCCAGCGCGGCCGCCGACGCGTCGCCGTCGTTGCCCAGCACGCCCGGCGCGTCGACGCTCAGCGGCATCTCCTCGTCCGTCTCGTAGGCGTCAGCCTCTGCGACCACGACGCGCTGGTACACGCGCACGTCGTCGATCGCCACGCCGCGGCGCTGGACGTTGTTGTCGGAGTCCAGGTGGAAGCGCAGCCGGATCGTCTTGCCCGCGTAGTCGGAGACGTCGGCGCGGTGGCGGCCCCAGCCGGCGGCCAGGCCGAGTTGGACGACTGGGGTGCCGTGGCTGGCCACCATGTCGGCTCCGGCCCACGTGAACAGCGGCCGCGCGTTGGCGCCGCCGTCCTCCTCGACGGAGACCGTGACGTGCTCGAACTGCGCGCTCTCGAGCTGGTACCACATCTGCCAGGAGGCGTAGATCTCCCCCGTGCGGCCCTCGAGCGAGATCGGCGGCGAGACGAGGTCCTGCGAGCTGCTCGCCTCGTACGTGCCGTCGAGGTCGGTCTTGAAGCAGCCGGTGCCCTCGGCGCAACGGTCCAGACCGGCGAGATGGCCGCCCTCGGCCATCGCGGGCGTCCCGCGCTCCCACTCGTCGGCGGCGCCGGAGTGCGTGAAGCCGTCGTCACCCGACTCGAAGCCCGCCGAGAACACGGTGTCCACCGGACCGTCCTCCGGCCGCGTGCAGAGGATCAGGTCCGCCTGCGCCAGCTCGCCGACGTCATCGGTAGCGTCATCGCGGAACGTGAGCTTCCAGGTTCCCGCCGCCGGCTGGCCGGCGAAGTAGCCCAGCCCGCTTCCCTCGGGCTGCACGCCCATCTCCTTGAGCCACGCATACATCGGCGGCATGCCGGCGTTCGCGTCGAAGAGCGTCGACATGCGGGTGTTGGGGCTGCCCATGGTCGCGTTCCCGATGTCGTCGAAGAGGCTGGCTCGGTTGCCGGCCGGCGCCTCGAGCGTCGCGTCGAGGTCGGCCATGAACGTGTGCTCGACGTCGAGCCGGACGGCCACGTGGTCGATCGTGCCGGGGTCGGGCACGTCGATCGGGAAGGTCGCCGCGCCCCTGTCGGGAATCGCGCCGGGCGAGGGTGTGATGCTGTACGTGCGGCATCCGCGCTCGACCGCGCGGATCACGGTGATCGACAGCACGTAGGTGCCGCTCTCGGCGGCGGGGGTGCCGGTGGCGTCGACCAACACGTTGTACACGCCCGGGGTGGCGACGGTGCTGACGAACGCCTCCGACGGGATGGCGTCCGAGGCGCCGTTGTCGTTGACGACCAGGATCGTCTGGTTGCCGAATCCGAGCCGCGCGTTGACGCGCTGGCCGTCGCGCTCGGGGTCGAGGTCGAGCGACAGGAACACGGTGTCGCCGGCGCCCAGCTCGAGGCCGTACAGGTCCGAGTCGTCCGGCGGCCTTGGTGCCGGACACGAACCGATCGCCCTCCAGCAGCTGGCGGTTCTGGCCGTTCGGCTCGACCTCCGGGATCGGGTCACCCGACTGGACGTCGAGGAGCAGGTCGTACGGCAGGAGCCGCGTCGTATCCGCCGGCGCGTCGACTCGCAGGTAGTAGGTGCCGGCGGCGGGGATCGTGGCGCCCGCGATGCTGGAGGAGTTGCCCGCCAGCGAGCCGTTGTCGTTGTCGGCCTCGAGCACCGTCTCGCCGTCCGCACCGAGCAGCGCCAGCCTCGAGTCGGTCAAGGTGGATCCGGCGGTCATCACCGTGGCGAACACGCGGTCGCCCGCGTCGGCCGTGAAGCGGTAGTGGTCGACGTCGCCGGTGGTGCGCAACGCGCGGATCCGCTCGCCGGAGCGATCGGCGTCGCTGTCTCCGGCGTCTGGTTCGGCTCGGCCTCGCTGCCGGGCGGGGCCGGCAATGGTGTCGGTTCCTGGGCGGAGGCGGCGCTCGCGGTGAGCAGGAGGGCGAGCAGCACGAGGGTGACGGTGCGGAGCATGGGCGCCAGACGACCAGCACCCGCTGACGTTCCGCGGACGTCCCGCTGACGTCTACCGTGCGGTGGCGGGCTCGCCGAGCCGCTCGTAGCCGTGCGGCACGACGTGCGCCTCGGCGCGGCGCGGGATGAGGAGCGCGGCCACGAACGCGAGCCCGAGCGCGGCGGCCGAGACGATGAAGGCGATCTCGAAGCCGCCCTCGGTCGGCAGGCCCGATACGCCGAGGTGGGCGCCGACGATGCTGGCGCTGATCTGGGCCCCGAGCGCGCCGCCGATCGAGCGCATGATCGTGTTCATGCCGGTGGCGACGCCGGTCTGCGACTGCGGCACGGCCTCGACGATCAGCGTCGCCATGGCGGCGAACGAGAGACCGATGCCGGCGCCGGTGATGACGCTGTTGAGGTAGATGTGCCAATGCTGGTCGTGCAGCACGGCGAGCTGGACGAAGCCGGCGCCGACGAGCCCGATCCCGATCAGCGCGGGCGTGCGCGAGCCGAAGCGCGCTCCCAGCCAGCCCGCGAACGGCCCCGCGAAGAGCATGACCGCCGACGAGGGCAGCAGGAACAGGCCGGCCTGCGTGACGGTGGCGCCGAAGCCGAAGCCGGCGGCGGCCGGCATCTGCACGAGCTGCGGCACGAGCAGGAACGAGCCGAACATGCCGAAGCCGACCATCAAGGCGGTGACGTTGGTCGTCCAGACGCCGCGAAGGCGCATCATCCGCATGTCGACCAGCGGCTGCGCGACGCGCAGCTCGTAGATGCCCCACGCCACGAGCAGCGCGGCCGCGGCGGCGAGGAGCCCCAGCACCTCGGCCGATCCCCAGCCCCAGTTGCCGCCCTCGGACACGGCGAGCAGCCCGGAGCCGAGGCCGGCGGCCAGCAGCGCGGCGCCGATCCAGTCGATCTTCGCCGGCGTCTTGACCGGCGACTCGGGCACGAAGAAGTGGGTGGCGACGACGGCGGCGAGGATCACGACCAGGCTGAGCCAGAAGATCCACGTGTAGTCGAGGTGGTCGACGATCAGGCCGGCCAGCACGAGGCCGGCGCCGCCGCCGATGCCGAACGTGGCCGAGATCAGGCCGATCCCGGCGCCGACGCGCTCGCGCGGGAACTCGTCGCGGATGATCCCGAAGGCGAGCGGGAAGATCGCGCCGCCGGCGCCCTGGACGGCGCGGCCGGCGATCAGCATCTCGATCGAGCTCGAGAGCGCGGCCATCAGCGTTCCGACGGCGAGCACGAGCAGGACGATCACCAGCAGGCGCTCCTTGCCGAACATGTCGCCGAGGCGGCCGAGCACCGGCGTGGCGATCGACGCCGTCAGCAGGTACACGGTCATCACCCAGGTGACGACGGTCGTCGAGACGCCGTACTCGCGCTGGATCGTGGGCAGGGCCGGCAGCACCATCGTCTGGAGCAACGCGAAGGAGAGGCCCGCCACCGCGAGCACGACGAGCGTCAGGCCGTAGTGCTGGCGCTTCACGCCGGCACCTCGCGCACCGTGCGGCGCAGCGGCAGCTCGGGGATGGCGAGGACGATCGCGAGCGTGACCGCCATCAGCACGCCGCCGATCACGAAGACGGGATGGATCGCGCCGGCGAGCTGGGCGGGCGCGGCGGCGCCGTGGGCCGGCATGCCGGAGGCCAGGATCGAGCCCATCACCGACACGCCGATCGTGCCGCCGATGGTGCGGAAGAACTGGGCGGCGCTGGTGGCCGCGCCGAGGTGGCGGCTGGGCACGCCGTTCTGGACGGCGAGCGAGAGGTTCTGGATCAGCAGGCCGAGGCCGAGGCCGGTGACGATCATCGCCACGGTGGCGTGCAGACGGGTCGAGCCCAAGCCCATGGTGGCCAGCAGGACGAAGCCGGCGCCCATGATCACCGGGCCGGCGATCAGCGCCCAGCGGTAGCGGCCGGTGCGGGTGATCACCTGCCCCGAGCCGACGCTCGTGAGCATCATCGACAGCATCAGCGGCGTCAGCACGATGCCGGAGGCGGTGGCCGAGGCGCCCATCACGCCCTGCACGTACAGCGGCACGAACATGATCGCGCCGAACATTCCGACGCCGACCGCGAACGCGGCCAGGTTGGAGGCGGTGAAGACGCGCTCCGCGAACAGCTCGACCGGCACGATCGGCTGCTCGACGCGGCGCTCCCACCACACGAAGACGGCGAGCACGAGCGCGGAGATCGCGTACAGCTCCGGCGGGCCGCCCTGCACGATCGCCAGCAGCCCGGCGGACAGGCCGAAGGCGAGCAGGCCCGCGCCCGCGTAGTCGACCTTGGTGCCGCGATCGGGATGCGGCGGGATCTTGAGCGTCGCGGCGACGACGGCGAGCGCGATCGACGCCGACGGGCAGCGAGACGAAGAACACCCAGCGCCAGTCGGCGTGGTCGGAGATCCAGCCGCCGGTGGTCGGCCCGATCACCGAGGCGAAGCCGAACACGGCGCCGGTCAGGCCCTGCCAGCGGCCGCGCTCGGACGGCGGGATCAGGTCGCCGATGGTGGCGACTGCGAGCGGGATCAGCGCGCCCGCGCCGAGGCCCTGGACGGCGCGGCCGGCGACGAGCTGGGTCATCGAGCCGGCGAGGCCGCAGACCACGGCGCCGGCCATGAAGATGAGGATGCCGGCGACGAAGAACGGCCGGCGGCCGTAGACGTCCGACAGGCGGCCGTAGATCGGCGTCGTGACGGTGGCGGCGAGCATGTAGGCCGTGAAGACCCACGAGTAGTGGTCCATGCCGCCGAGGTCGCCGACGATGCGCGGCAGCGCGGTGGCCACGATCGTCTGGTTGAGCGCGGCCAGCAGCATGCCGAGCAGGACGCCCGACATCGCGAGCAGCGTGGCGCGGCGCGAGAGCAGGTAGCCGTCGGCCCTCATGGGGTCTGCTCCTCCATCACCTGGCTCAGGCGGGTCAGCAGCGCGGCGGCCTGCTCGCGCTCCTGCGGCTCGAGCGCCTCGAAGACGCGTCGGCGCCACGCGTTGACCCGCTCGTGGGCGGCGTCCACCGCCTCGCGGCCGGACGGCGTCAGCGAGATGAGCACCGAGCGGCGGTCGGACTCCGAGTGCCGGCGCGTGACATGGCCGTCGCGCTCCAGGCAGTCGAGCATGCGAGTGGCGGTCGGGGCCGCGACGCCCGCGGCCTCGGCGAGCACGCCGACGGTCAGCTCGTCCGCGCCGCGGAGCGCCTCGAGCAGGTGGTACTGGGGCAGCGAGAGGCCCTCGAGATCCTGCTTGCCGGCGCGCGAGCGCAAGCGGCGCGTGGTGCGGAAGAAGGTCTCCCAGGCGGCGGCGAACTGATCGGTGGCGACGGGCACGATGAATAAGCTAGCGAAGCAAACATTAGCTTGCTAACTAATTCATCGGCGTGTGATCGGCCTCACTTGAATCAGGCGGTCGCCTGCACGCTCAGGCCGAGCTCCTCGATCGCCTGCTCGCGCAGCTTGTACTTCTGCACCTTGCCGGTGACCGTCATCGGGAACTCGTCGGCGAAGCGCACATAGCGCGGCCGCTTGAAGTGCGCGATCCGGCCCTCGCAGTACTCGCGGACGTCGTCCTCGGAGAGCTCGGCGCCCTCGCGCACGCGGATCCAGGCCATCAGCTCCTCGCCGTAGCGCTCGTCGGGCACGCCGATCACCGCCGCCTCGAGCACGTCCGGGTGGGTGTGCAGGAACTCCTCGACCTCGCGCGGGTAGATGTTCTCGCCGCCGCGGATGACCATGTCCTTCGAGCGGCCGACGATGTTCAGGTAGCCGTCATCGTCCATCGTGGCCAGGTCGCCGGTGTGCATCCAGCCGTGCGCGTCGACCGCCTCGGCCGTGCGCTCGCGGTCGTTCCAGTAGCCGGCCATGACGCTGTAGCCGCGGGTGAGCAGCTCGCCCGGCTCGCCGCGCGGGACGGTGGCGCCGGTGGCGGGGTCGATCAGCTTGACCTCGAGGTGCGGGTGGACGCGGCCGACCGTCTGCGTGCGCTTCTCGAGCGAGTCGCCCGCCCCGGTCTGCGTCGACACCGGCGAGGTCTCCGTCATGCCGTAGCAGATGGTCACCTCGTCCATGTGCATGCGCTCGATCACCTGCTTCATGACCTCGATCGGGCACGGCGACCCGGCCATGATCCCGGTGCGCAGCGTCGACAGGTCGTACTGCTCGAAGTCCGGGTGGCTGAGCTCGGCGATGAACATCGTCGGCACCCCGTAGAGGCTCGTGCAGCGCTCCTCCTGCACGGTGGTGAGCACGGCCGCGGGCTCGAAGGCGGCCTCGGGCACGATCATGGCGGCGCCGTGGGTGGTGCAGCCGAGGTTGCCCATCACCATCCCGAAGCAGTGGTAGAAGGGCACCGGGATGCAGACGCGGTCGTGCTCGTCGTAGCCGCAGCCCTCGCCGACGAAGAACGCGTTGTTGAGGATGTTGTGGTGGCTGAGCGTGGCGCCCTTCGGGAAGCCCGTGGTGCCGCTCGTGTACTGGATGTTGATCGGGTCGTCGGAGTCGAGCGCGCCGAGGTCGGCGTCGGGCCCGTCGCCGGCCAGCAGCGCCTCCCACTCGGGCGAGCCGAGCAGCACGACCCGCTCGAGCTCGGGCAGGTCGCCGCGGACCTCCTCGATCATGGCCGCGTAGTCGCTGGTCTTGAAGGCGGGCGCGGCGACGAGCATCCGGCAGCCGGACTGGTCGAGCGCGTAGCGGAGCTCGGTCGTGCGGTAGGCCGGGTTGACGTTGACGAGGATGATCCCGGCCTTCGCGGTGGCGAACTGGACGAGCACCCACTCCGCGCAGTTGGGCGCCCAGATCCCGACCCGGTCGCCCTTGCGCAGCCCGGCGCCGAGCAGCCCGCGCGCGAGCGCGTCGACCCGCTCGTTCAGCTCGCGGTATGTGAGGCGGACGTCCTGGTGGCGGACGACGAGCGCCTCGCGGTCGCCGAAGCGCGCGACGGTTCGCTCGAGGTTCTCGCCGATCGTCTCGCCGATCAGCGGCTTGGCGGCGACGCCCGACGCGTAGGAACGAGTCATGGCGTCACGGTACGCCTACTTCTGCTCGACCGTGAGCTTCCCGATCTCCTTGGCGGCGTCCTCGAACTCGATCTCGAAGATGCCGGTGATGTCGGCCTTGAAGGACATCGTGATCGTCTCGCCCGCCGGCGCGTCCTTCATCAGGTCGTAGCCGTGGACGTGCACGTGGTCGTCGGTCGCCGAGCGGGCGCGGAAGCGCACGGTCTCGCCCTCGTTGGCCTCGAGCTCGGTGACCTTGTTCGCGGTCAGCAGCGGCGGGGGTGGCGGCGTCGGCTCCGGCGTCGGGGTCGGGGTCTCCTCGCCCGGCGAGGCCTCGGTCGGCGCGGCGGTCTCCGTCGGGGTCGCCGTCGCGGCGGTCTGGCTGCCGCTGTCGTCCTCGCTGCTGTCGGCGAGCACGACGATCGCCACGATCGCGATCACGACGGCGATCGCGAGGAACGTGATGCGGGTCCCGCGGCTCATCGCTCCTCAGGTTATCAGAACCCGAGCACGCTGCCCAGCAGCCCGCCGAGGTCGCGCGGGTCGACGCCGTACTCGCGCTCGAAGTCCTCGCGCGCGTCGGAGTCGACCAGCGCCAGCGCGAGTTCCTCGCGCGACGAGCCGTAGCGGCACGCGGCGCGATCGAGCGCCACCAGCGCCACGTCCTGGATCGCACCCTCGATCCCGCCCGTGCTGGGGAGGTCGCGTGGCCGGCACGGGTCGGCCAGCGTGACCGGCTCGGGCACCAGCGCCGGCCGGGCGAGCGCGGCGCCGCCGGCCAGGACGACCGCCGCGGCGCCCGCGGCGAGCACGCGGCGGTCGCGCGGGACGAGGATCAGCGCGGCCAGCAGGGCGAGCGCGCCGCAGATCGCGAAGGCCGGCGCGAAGGCTTCCTGGACACCGGCCACGAGCGTCTCGTCCGCCCGCGTGCCGAGCTCGTCGAACGCGGCGCGGTCCTCCGGGTCGACCTCGGCCCGGGCCAGCCCGGCCTCGAGCTCGCCGCGCGGGTCGACGGGGTCGATGTCGGCCAGCAGCGTGCCGGCCAGCGAGAGCTTGTCGAGCGGCGGGAGCTTCGCGTCGAGCACGAGGGCGGCGCCCTTGATCCGCGTCTCGCTGACGGCGTCGTCGAGCTGCGCGGCGGCGACCGGCGCGAGCAGGATCAGCGCGACGGTGATGCCGGCGTGGCGGATGGCGAGCAGATTCGCGGCCTGCTCGGCGGTGTCCTCGGGCAGCAGGTCGCCGGCCAGCGCGGGCAGCGCCAGGCCGAGGCCTGCGCCGGCCATCGCCTGCGGGAGGACGGTCCACCACAGTGAGGCGCCCGGGAGGAAGGCGAGCGCGAGCACGCCGCCGGCTACCAGGAGGGCGCCGGCGGTGGCGCGCGTGCGTGCCGGCCCTCGAACCCGTGCCGCGATCACCGCCGCGACGGGGAGCACGGTGACCGCGGCTGCGGCTGCGAGCGGCTCGACGGACCAGCCGGTCACGAGGAGAAGCACGAGCAGGAAGAGCACACCGACGAGGGCGGCCGAGAGGAGCGCGAGCGCGATCAGCGGGCCGAGCGAACTTCGGGCATTGAAGGAGGCAGGTCCGGTTGTCGGGTTATCCACCGTGCGGGTGGAAAAGGCGACAATCGAGGCGGCCAGCGCGATCGGCACCTGCGCGAGGAAGATCGCGCGCCAGTCGAACGCCTGCGTCAGGGCGCCGCCGAGCGCCGGGCCGGCGGCAAAGCCGAAGATCGCGACCGCCGTCCATGCCCGGCGGCCGGCTCCGGCGGCGTCGAGCAGCGTGAACGCGCCCACCAGCAGCGCCGCCCCGCCCAGCGCCTGGACGCCGCGCAGCACGAGCAGGGCGGTGATCGAGTCGGCCAGGCCGCAGCCCGCCGAGGCGACCGCGAACACCAGCGCGCCGCCCACGGCGAGCGTGCGCGCGGGCAGCGGGACCACGAGCGGCAGCGCCACCGCCAGCGCCAGCGTGTAGACGCCGAGCACCGCGGCGGCCTGCTCGACCGACGCGTCGAGCTCCGCGATAACCGGCGGCAGCGCGAGCGTGACGACCGAGGCGTCGGCCAGCGCGAGCCCGGCGGCGATGAGGAGCAGGACGCGGATGACCCACATGCTGCCAAGCTGCCGGGAAACACCGACTCACGGGAGACAGATATGGCGACACGCAACGCCTCCGCGACGTGGAAGGGCAACCTGATGGACGGCGACGGGACCATGGCGCTGGGCTCCGGCGTCTGGGAGGGCCCGTTCACGTTCAAGTCGCGCTTCGAGGAGGGCCAGGGCACCAACCCCGAGGAGTTGATCGGCGCCGCGCTGGCGGGCTGCTTCACGATGCAGGTCTCGCACGCGCTGGCCGAGGCCGGGAACACTCCGGACTCGGTCGAGACGCAGGCGAAGGTCCACATCCGCAACGTCGACGGCAACCCGACGATCTCGCAGATCGACCTCGTGACGCGCGCCCGCGTGCCGGGCCTCGACGACGCGGGCTTTCAGGCGGCCGCGAAGACGGCCAAGGACGGCTGCATCATCTCGCGCGCGCTCGCGGGCGTGAGCAACATCACGGTCGACGCGACGCTCGAGAGCTGATCAGCCACAGCACCAGCCCGACCGCGATAGGAGGCGGCGGTGAAGGCGGCCACCACCCCGGCCGCAGCAAAGGCGGTCCAGAACGCGCCGCCCACCTTGTCGCCGACCTCGCCGACGAGCGCGTAGATCCCGCCGCCGAGGATGTCGCCGACGATGAAGAACAGCAGCATCGTCCGCGTGATGGCGGGCCTGAGCGCGGTGTCCGCCATGGCCGAGCCCTACCCCTGCGTGAGCGCCGGTACGCTCCGCGCCGTGAGCTTCGACGCGATCGCGAACGAGCTCCTGGGCCGGCCTGGCGTCGACGAGGGCACCGGGTTCGGCAGGAACCCCGGGCTGCGCGTCGGCGGCAAGATCTTCGCCATGGAGGTCGACGGGCGGCTCGTCGTGAAGTTGCCCGCCGAGCGCGTGACGGCGCTCGCCGAGGCCGGCGGCGCGGAGCCGTTCGTGATCGGCAAGCGCGCGATGCGCGAGTGGGCGTCGGTCGAGCCCGGTGCGCACGACTGGCACGCTCTGGCGAGCGAGGCGCTCGCGTTCGTCCGCTGATACGGCTTCCCGCACCGCTTCAGGGGCCACCCGCACGCGCGTCCACGGGGTGGCTCCGTGGTCCGCCGAGGCCGCGATTGCGACCATGGTCACATGAACCTGAACAGCATTCGCCGCGCCTTCTCCGGCCTCGTCGCCGAGGACCGCCCCGGCTTCAAGCGAGTCGACGCATCGCCGGCCCGTCCCGACGACGCTTCGTGGCTCGCGCACCGGCGCTACAACGCCTGACGACGATCCCGGCGGCCGAGCCACCGCTCGGTCGCCGTGGCCAGATAGAGGCGCAACTCCGCCGGCGGGCTGACGTCGGCGGCCGTCCACTCCCTGCCGCCCTGGGCGACGGAGCGGCGCGAGAAGATCTCGATCGCCTCTTCCGGCTCGCCGAGCTGCTCGGCGACAGCGTCCATGTAGACGCCTTCGCCGGTCCCGATCGGCGCGCCGGAGTCGAAGATCACGATGCTGAGACGCGGCCGGATCGCGAGGTTGCGCGAGTGCCGCGTGTCCTCGCGCGACACCCACAGGAAGCGCGTGTAGCCGTCGGGCGCGAACCAGACAGGAGACGCCCACGGGACGCCATCCTCGTCCGCGGTGGCGAGGACCATGTAGCGGGCGGCGTCGATGATCTCCTCCGGCGTCACAGGTACTCCCGCTTCCCGTCGCGCAGCCGGAAGGCGCTGAAGGCGCTCGGCGCCACGGGATCCGCGAGGTAGCGCTCGGCCACGGTGCGGCGCAGGTTGGCCCGCCGGCCGGCGGCCGCGAGCGCGTCGAGCACGCCCTGGGTGGCGCGCCAGGCCAGCGCGGCGTACGGGTCGGCGGCGCGGCCGAACTCCTGCTCGAAGGCGGCCTCGAACTCCGGCTCGGACCCCGGCTCGGGGGCCGCGGTGACGAACACTGCGCGCCGGCGGGCGGCGCGGGCGAGCCGGCCCGGCAGGCCGGCGCGGGTCAGCTCGTCGCCGAACACGAGCGTGGCCGAGGGGACCTCGCGCGCGAGCGACTCGGCGACGCCCTGCGCCGACCGCAGGTCGCTGCCGGCGTAGATCACGGCGTCGGCCCGTCGCACGTCTTCGACGAGCCGCGAGCCCGCTGCCTCCTGGAGCGCCTCCACCTGCTCGGCGGCGACCTTGCCGACCTCGCCTTCGATCGCCACGCGCCCCGGCCCGGCGGCCCGCAGCAGCGCGTCCGCCTGCACGACGTCGTCGCCGATCACCCGCGCGAAGGTCCGCCGGCCCGAGGGGTACCAGCGGTCGGGCTCGCCGGCCGCGACCGGTTCCGTGAAGCCCGCGTAGCCGGCCCCCGGGCTGACGAGCAGGATGCCGGCTGCGTTGAAGAGCGGCAGCGTGGTGAGCGCGGTGTCTGAGCGCACGGCGCCGACGACGGCGATCAGCTGCGTGTCGCGGATCGCCTGCTCGGCTGCGGCGGCCGCCACGCGCGGCGGGTCGGGCGAGCCGAGCGAGCCCTCGTCGATCGCGGCGAAGTTGATCCCGAAGTCGCCGACGTTGCCGCCCGCCTGGGCGATCGCGAGCTTCGAGGCGTCGACCATGTCGCGACCGACGCCGCGCGCCGGGTCGGGCACCGACGCGTAGATCGTCAGGTTGTCGCCGACCACCCGCCCGCCGGCCGTGATGGCGCCGCGCTCGGAGCCGCAGCCCACGAGTACCGCGGCAGCGGCCAGCACGGCCAGCGCGCGCATCAGTCCTCGAGCAGGACGGTGTCGTCGTGCGAGTACGGCGGCGCGCAGCAGCACAGGAGCACCAGCTCCTCGTCACCCGGGTTCCACAGCTTGTGCGGCACCCCTGGGGCGATGACGACGGTGTCGCCCGCCCGCACGTCGGCCTCCTCGGCGCCCAGGCGCATGCGCCCGGCGCCCGAGGTGAAGTGGTAGATCTCCTCCGCCTGGCGGTGGTAGTGCTCGACCGTCTCGCCGCCCGGCGGCACGGTCGCCTGCGCGAGCGACTGGTTGACGGCGTTGCCGGACGGCACGCCGGCGAGCTCGCGGATGGTCGAGCCGTCGGCGGTCACGAACGGCTCGCGCTCTTCGAGGCGGACGGTCTGCACGAGGCGGTCGACAGGGTAGACGACGCGCCGCCGCTGGAAGCGCCCCCGGCCCTGAGCTCGGCCGGGGGCGCGACGTGATGAATGAGCGTTGGACACGAAGGGGAGACGTGCCTCGGCTCAGGCGACGGCCCTGCGGGCCGCCGCGGGGTCCAGCCGGTTCGCGACGCGCGCGGCCAGGTAGGCGGCGCGGCTGCGGACCGGCGGGGGGTGTTGCAGGCGCGCCGCTCTGGCGCGGCCCTTGGCGGCCTGGGCGCGCTCTGCGGCGACAGTGCGAGCGAAGGCCGGGTGATTCAACGAATGCATTTGGGATGGCTCCCTGTTGTGAATTGGACGGGGAGCCGCCCGTGCCGGCTTCGGCGTTGGACCTATGCAGGTCACGGGCGGCAGTGGTGCTACTGCTGCTCGCGACCGAAAGGGGTGCTGCTAGAGCGCGAGCAGGAGCGGACGCCGGAGCACGCCGGCGTCCATGGCGATAAGCCAATTGAACGTGTGGCGCGTGCTCTGCATCAGTCCTGCTCACCTCCTTCCGCGAATGCGGTCGGTCGTTTCGACCCGCGGAACCCTACAAGCCGGCCCGGCGTTCCCGCAAGTGCGGTTACCCGTACGGATTCGAACCCGACACGGCCTGGAACTCGCCGGTCTCGAGATCGCGGCGAACGCTCTCGTCGATCTCGAACTCGGTCGTGTCGGGGTCGGTGCGGCGCAGCTGCCAGGCGCGCAGGCGCCGGAGCTTGAGGATCTCGAGCACGTAGACGAGGTAGGCGCTGGCGGCCAGCGCGATGACGAAGCACGCCGCGATCGCCGCCGTCCAGCCGGGGTCGAGATGGCCGCTGTCGTCCGAGTAGGGGATGAAGCGCAGCGCGACGGCGAGGCCCGCCATCGTGATGGTCCACGCGTAGAGGTAGAGCACCGTCCGCCGCTGCGAGAACCCGATCCGGTGGAAGCGGTGGTGGAAGTGGTTCGAGTCGCCGCGGTAGACGGGGCGCCGGTACTTGATCCGCTTCATGACCACGAAGCCCGTGTCCAGGAACGGGACGGCGAGCACGACGAGCGGGACGACGAGGGCGATCAGGGCGTTGGTCTTCAGCGAGCCCTCGATGATCACCGCGCCGAGCAGCAGGCCGAGCAGGTTGGACCCGCAGTCGCCCATGAAGACCGACGCCGGGTGGAAGTTGTGGATCAGGAAGCCGAGCGCGGCGCCCGCCGTGATCGCGGCCAGCACGCCGGCGGCGTCGCGCCCCAGGTCGAACGCGATGATCGAGAAGGCGACGGCGCTGATGGCGCAGACGCCGGCGGCGAGCCCGTCGACGCCGTCGCTGAAGTTGACGACGTTCATCACGGCGACGATGCCGAGCACGGTCAGCGGCCCGCCGGTGTCGCCGAAGTCGAGCGCGCCGAGGAACGGGAAGGTGATGTTCTCGACGACGACGCCGGCGTTGACCAGGATCAGCGCCGCGACCACCTGGCCGGCGAGCTTGATCCACGGCGGCAGGTCGCGCGCGTCGTCGATCGCGCCGACCATGGTGATGAAGGCGGCGGCGACCAGGATCCCGCGCGTGCGCTCGTTGTCGGGCATGAAGATGAGCGCCGCGATCAGGGTGCCCGCGAAGATCGCCAGGCCGCCGAGCAGCGGCGTCGCCTCGCTGGCCAGCCCGCGCTCCTTCAGCTCGTCGACGGCGCCGATGCGGCGCGCGAGCCGGGCCACCACGGGCGTCAGCGCGGCGGCCGCGGCGAACGCGACGAGGGCGGCGTAGAGCGCATCGGTCTCCATTCGGGATCAGAGGATCGCAGGACGCGCGGCGCGCAGGGCACGGCGGCTCGACGGCGAACTCTGGTTGAAGGCGCCCGGTGACGGGCAGGACTGTGCCTGTCGCTCCCCGCCACGCGACCATGGCACCCCTGCCTTCAGCCCCACCGCCGCTGGCACTCGCCTACCTGGCGCTCGCCGACGACCCCGGCCCGGCGACGCCTGAGGCGTCGCTGCCGCGCGCGGTCGTGGCGCTGATCGCGGCGCTCGTGCTGGCGCTGGCGGCGCCGCTCGCGTGGGTCTCGGCGGCCCAGGGCCAGCCGCGCGACACGCCGGCCGCGACCGCCGCGAAGGGCGGCCACGCCGAGGACGACGGCGACGATGACGACGGCGGCGACGACGGGGACCCGTGGGCGGTCACGAACGGCTGACGGTCCCGGGCGCCGCCACGCGCGAGGCGATCGCCGCGCTCGCGACGGTCTCCGAGGCGCCGCCGTGGGAGCGTGAGCAGCGCTCGCGGCCGACCTGGGGGCTCGTGGAGGGTGACGCGATCGCGCCGGGCCGCACCGTGCTGCGCTCGCTCGGCGGCGGCCGGCGCTACGAGGTCTTCCTGGTCTGGGACGACCACCGGCTCGCCGTGCTGGTGGCGAAGCTGCTGCGGCCCGAGCTCGCGTCCGACCCCGCCGCCCTGCGCGAGCTGGCCGACGAGGCCGAGGCGCTCGGAAGACTCGCGCACCCGGTGCTCGTGCGCGGCTATGACGTGGTCGCCGGCGGCCGCTTCCCGCACCTGCTGATCGAGCACCTCGAGGGCCCGACGCTGCGCGAGCTGATCGACCGCGACGGCGCCCTGCCGCTCGAGCAGCTGCTCCCGCTCGGGCTGCACGTCGCCTCGGCGCTGCACTACCTCGCCGCCGAGGGGATCGTCCACCTCGACGTCAAGCCCGACAACGTGGTGATGGGAGCGCCGCCGCGGCTGATCGACCTCAGCGTCGCCCGCACGGTGGAGGCCGCGGCGCGGTTGTGGCGGCCGGTGGGGACGGACGGCTACATGGCGCCCGAGCAGTGCGACCCGTCGCGTGGAGTGGTGGGTCCGCCGGCCGACGTGTTCGGGCTGGCCGCCACCTTGCATCACGCGGTGTCCGGCGTGCGGCCGTTCGCCCGTGAGGGCGCGGCGCGGTTCCCGCAGCTCGAGCGCGACGCGCCACCGCTGCCGCGACGTGTCCCGTCGGCTCTGGCGACGCTGTTGGGCGCTGGGCTGGCGCGCGATCCGGGCGAGCGGCCGAGCGCCGCCGAGTTCGCGGCGGGGTTGGAGCCGCTGGTGGCGGGGTTGCCGAAGCGGCTCGTGCTCGGCCGCCGTGGTTGGCGGCGGCGCTGACCAACGTCAACCCCGGCTGGGTAGGGCGGCGAGGGAGCCGGCCGCGCGGCCGGATTTCGGCGTCGAATCCTGGATAGGGGTCGCTATATGACCCCTAGGCAGGACTCGATGCGGAAAACCGGCCCCGCCGGCCTCCCCACCTCCCCTACCCAGCCGTAGTTCGCCCGACCTGACACCATGGCCCGGTGCTGCACGCAGCGCTGGCGTTCCTCCCCTTCGCAGCCTTCCTCGCCGTCCTCCCCGGCCCGGCGACCGCGATGGTGATCCAGTCTGCCGCGCGCGGCGGCCGCTCACAGGCGATGCGGGCGACCGCGGGCGACGCGGCCGGGCTGGCGCTGTGGGCGGTCGCCTCGATGCTCGGGGTCTCGGCGCTGCTGGTCGCCTCCGAGGTCGCGTTCATGACGCTCAAGGTCGTCGGCGCGCTGATCCTGATCGCGTACGGAGTCGCCGCGATCCGCGCCGCCCGAAGGGGCGAGCCACCTCATGCGCCGCGAGCCCGCAACGGCGCGTTCCGCATGGGCCTCCTCACCGCCCTCTCGAACCCGAAGGTCGGCCTGTTCTACATCGCGCTGCTGCCGCAGTTCGTGCCCGCGGGCGCGGCCGTGCTGCCGGCGACGCTGCTGCTCGCGGGCATCCAGATCTCGCTGAGCTGCGGCTGGTACTTCGTTCTCGCCTCGGCCGTCGGCCGCGCGCGCGACGCGTTCACCAGGCACCGTGCCCGCCTCCAGACGGCGACGGGCGCGTTGATGATCGGCTTCGGCCTGAAGGTCCTCGCGGACCAGCGCTAGACGGCCGCGCCGACTCCCAGGTTCGCGTACAGCGGGTAGCGCTCGGCGATCCCCGCGACCCGCTCGGCCAGCTCCTCGCGGACGTCCTCGAAGCCCGGCTGCAAAGCCCGGGCGATCAGCGCGCCGACGACGGGGAAGTCGTCCGCCTGCAACCCGCGCGTCGCCAGCGCCGCGGTGCCGACGCGCAGGCCGGACGTCACCATCGGCGGCCGCGGGTCGAACGGGATGGCGTTGCGGTTGACCGTGATGCCGATCTCGTGCAGCCGGTCCTCGGCCTGCTGGCCGTCGAGCTCGGACTCGCGCAGGTCGACCAACACGAGGTGCACGTCGGTGCCGCCCGTCAGGACGCTCACGCCGTGGCCCGCCTCGAGCAGCTCCGAGGCGACCGCCTTCGCACCGTCCACCGTGCGCCGCTGGCGCTCGCGGAACGTCTCCGTGGCGGCGATCTTGAACGCCACAGCCTTGCCCGCGATCACGTGCTCCAAAGGCCCGCCCTGCTGGCCGGGGAAGACCGCCGAGTTGATCTTCTTGGCGTACTCCTCCTTGCACAGGATCGCGCCGCCGCGGGCGCCGCCGAGCGTCTTGTGCACCGTTGTCGTGACCACGTCGGCGATCGGCACCGGGTTCGGGTGGATGCCGGCGGCGACCAGACCGGCGAAGTGCGCCATGTCCACCATCAGCACCGCGCCGACCTCGTCGGCGATCTCGCGGAAGCGCTCGAAGTCGAGGAACCGCGGGTAGGCCGACCAGCCGGCCAGGATCAGCTTCGGCCGCCGCTCGCGCGCGATCTCCGCGACCGCGTCCATGTCGATCAGCGACGTGTCGCGATCGACCTCGTACGGCGCGATGTCGTAGAGCTTGCCGGAGACGTTGATCTTCATCCCGTGCGTGAGATGGCCGCCGTGCGGCAGCGCGAGGCCGAGGATCGTGTCGCCCGGGTCGAGCAGCGCGTGGTAGACGGCGGCGTTGGCCTGCGCGCCCGCGTGCGGCTGCACGTTGGCGTGCTCGGCTCCGAACAGCGCCTTGGCGCGCTCGATCGCCAGCGTCTCGATGACGTCGATGTACTCGCAGCCGCCGTAGTACCGCTTGCCCGGCAGGCCCTCGGCGTACTTGTTCGTGAGCACCGATCCCTGGCACTCGAGGATCGCCTGGGGCACGAAGTTCTCCGACGCGATCATCTCGAGCGTCGACTGCTGGCGGTGGAGCTCGCCCTGGATCGCGTCGGCGACCTCGGGGTCGACCTCGGCGAGCGGGCGCTCGAAGTAATCGCTCTGGAGCTCAGTCATGGGCCAAGGAACGTACCACCGCCTCCGGCACGGCTCCGACGCGCACGACCTCCAGATCGGCACCGTGCTCGTAGCGGCGCAGGTCGACCACGGTGGACGGCGTGCCGGGCAGCTCGCCCCCGTCGATGACGAGGTCGGCGCCGTCGCGGATCGCCTCCGGAACGTCCTCGAGCCGCCGCGCCTCCGGCCCGCCCGCGGCGTTCGCCGAGCTCTGGAGCACTGGGACTCTCGCCAGCGGCGCGATATCCGGGACGCGGATGCCGAGAGTCCCGCCGCCGCCCGCCAGCGGGAAGCGGTCGCTGGGGACCAGCAGCGTCACGGCGCCGGGCAGCAGCCGCGCCATCACCGCGCGCGTGCGCGCGGTGAGCCCGGGCACGGCGGTGAGAGCTTGCACGCGGTCGAAGAACATGACCGCCGCGGGCTTGTCGGGCGGCCGCCCTTTGAGCGCGTAGAGCCGCGCGACCGCGGCCTGGTCCTCGGGGTCGCACGCCAACCCGTAGACCGTGTCGGCCGGGAAGAGGACGACCCCGCCGGAGGCGATGCACTCGTCGAAGGTCACCGGCGCCCCACCACCACGCGCGAGATGCCGGCGAGGTCGGGCACGACCTCGATCTCGTAGCCGTCGAGCAGCGCGGCGACGTCGGACGCCCGGCCCATGCCGACCTCCAGCGCCACGAACGCCACCTCGCGCAGCGCGGGGACGATGCGGCGATAGACCTCGAGGCCCTCGTGGCCGGCGTAGAGCGCCTCGGCAGGCTCGTAGGCCAGCTCCGGCGCCAGTTGCGCGCCGGCGGGTACGTACGGCGGGTTGCAGACGACGGCGTCGACCGGGCCGGAGACCGGCTCCAGCAGGTCGCCATCGAGCAGCTCGACGACCAGGCCCAGCCGCTTCGCGTTGGCGCGCGCGACTGCCATCGCGCCCGCGCTCGACTCGGTGCCCACCACGCGCAGGTCCGGTCGCTCGTCGGCCAGGGCGAGTGCGATCGCGCCCGAGCCGGTGCCGACGTCGACCACGCGCGCGCCGTGCGGCAGCGACAGCGCGGCCTCGACCACGTGCTCGGTCTCGGGCCGCGGGATCAGCACGCGCGGGTCGACCTCCAGCTCGAGCCGGCGGAAGCCCTTGCGGCCGAGGATGTAGGCCACCGGCTCGCGCCGCGCCCGACGCTGCACGTACTCGCGGAACGGCTCCGGCTCGACCCCGCGCTCCGGGTCGGCGATCAGCATGGCGCGGTCGACGCCCATGGCGGCGGCGAGCAGCACCTCGGCGTCGAGCCGCGGCGTGTCGCAGCCGGCGGCGGTCAGCGCGATCAGCGCGGAGTCGAGCGCGTCACGGACCGTCGTGCGGAGCGGGGTGCGGGCCACGCGGAGACAGTACGAGGTGCGCGACCAGCGCGACCGCCAGCACCGCGAGCCCGATGCCGATCCACAGCGGCTCGAGGTACAGCAGCACGATCGAGCCGGCGCCGGCCAGCACTCGGATCGGCATCGCCACGGGCCCGCGGAGCCAGCCGCCTAGAGCGACCGCGAGCCCGGCCACCGCGACCGCCGACACGGCGGCCGCGAGCAGGATCGTCTCGAGGTCGCCCTGGAGCAGCAGGCCCTGGCCGTTGTCCGTGAGCGTGAACGCGAACGGCACGAGGAACGCGGGCAGCGTGTAGCGCGCGGTCAGCATCATCGTCCTGAAGCCGTCGCCGCCGGTGATGGCCGCCGCCGCGAACGCCGACAGCGCGGTCGGCGGGCTCACCTCGCTCAGCACCGCGTAGTAGAAGATGAACATGTAGGCGACGAACGGCTCGACCTCGAGCGCGATCAGCGCCGGCGCGATGATGACCGCGGCGATGATGAACGAGGCCGTGACCGGCACGGCCAGGCCGAGGATCAGCACCGCGATCGCGCTGAAGATCGCGGTCAGCGCCAGCGAGTCGCCGGCCGCGTCGACGATCAGGCCGGACAGCTCGAGCCCGAGCCCGGTCAGTGAGACGACCGCGACGATGATCCCGGCCGCCGCGCACGTGGCCGCGATCGGCAGCACGCCGCGGGCGCCGCTCACCAGGGCGCCCCCGACCTCGCGCGGTCCCATCCAGTCGCGCCGGTCGAGGAACGACATCAGGAAGGCGACCACCGTCGCGTAGAGCACGGCGCGGAACGGCGACATCCCCATCGCCAGCAGCACGACGATCGCGATCAGCGACGAGAAGTGGTAGCCCCAGCGGGCCAGCAGCCGCCAGAAGCCGGGCGTGTCGACGGTGATCCCCTGCACCCGGAAGCGCCGCGCGTCGGCCTCGATCGCGAGCAGGACGCCGAGGTAGTAGAGGAGCGACGGGACCGTCGCGTAGAGGAGCACCTTGAAGTAGCTCTCCTCCAGGAACTCGGCGATGATGAAGGCGGCCGCGCCGAGCGTCGGCGGCGACAGGATGGCCCCGATGCCCGAGGCGGCGAGCACGCCGCCGGCGGCCTCCTTCGGGTAGCCGGCCTTGCGCAGCAGCGGCCAGGTCACCGAGCCGAGCGTCACCGTCGTGGCCACTCCGGAGCCTGAGACCGTGCCGAGCAGGAAGCCGGCCAGCGTCGTCGTGCGACCGGGACCGGTGCGGCTGCGGCCGAACGCGGCGTACGAGAGCTGGACGAAGAACCGCGCCGCGCCGGAGTACTCGAGCACGGCGCCGTAGAACGTGAAGAGCACGATGTAGGTCGCCGCCACGTCGAGCGGGATGCCGAACAGGCCCTCGAGACCCATGTACGTCATGCCGACGATCCGCTCCAGGCCATAGCCCTTGTGGGCGATGCCGAGCGAGTCGGGGATCAGCCCGCCGAGGTACGCGTAGGCGATGAAGCCGAGGCAGATCGCGGGCAGGATCCACCCGACCGTCCGCCGCGTGGCCTCGAGCACGAGCGCGATGCTGACGACGCCCATCAGGACGTCGATCCCCTCCGGCACGGCGGCCCGGCGGAACACCTCGTCCGCGTTGACCGCCGCGTAGCCGACCGCGACCAGCGCCACGATCCCGAGCACCCAGTCGAGCGCCGTCGGGCTCTCGTCCGGGTGCTGCGCGCGGCTCGTGCGGCCGTGGCCGCGGAAGACGAGGAAGGTGAGCAGCAGCGCGACGGCGAGGAAGGCGGGCCGGTAGCGCTGCGCGGGGATCGGGTTGAGCACCCAGTAGATCGCGAACAGGACGAGCCCGGCGCCGAGGACGTTGACCACGGTGGCGGCGACGCCGTGCAGCTTCCGCCCCGGCCGCTCGGCCTCGAACTCCTCGAGCAGATGCTCGTCGGTCCTCGGTTCGGCGACCGGCGCGCTCGTCATCGCTCGACCTCCAGCCGCAGGTGCACATCGTCACCGTCGTAGAGCGGCGCCCGCCGGTCACCGGCCACGAGCGTGCGCCGGCCGGTACCGGTGGCCGCCAGCGCCATCTGCTCGAACTGCGCGGGCCGGGCGGGCCGCAACGTCCAGATGCCGCCGCGCCGCTCGCGCGCGCCCTCGATCTCGTAGTAGTCGAGCACCGCCTCGCTCGGCGAGCTGATCGCCACCAGCTCGAAGCCGTCATCCGTCGCGCGGAAGGTCTCGCGCGCAGGCTGCCGGTAGTACGAGTGCCGGTACTCGAGCGCGAAGGTGCCGGACGCCGGCAGGCGCAGCTCGGCGACCACGCCGTCGGCGGAGCGCGCCACGACGTGCGGCGATCCGCCGGTCAGGGCGAGCGCCCCGAGGGTCGCGGCGAGCAGCAGCTTCACCCGCCCGCCTCCGCGTAGTAGCGCTCGGCGCCGGCGTGCAGCTCGATCGGGTCGATCACGTCGCGCCCCTTGGCGGGATCGAGCGCCTCGGCGGCCGGCACGACCGTCGCCAGCCGATCCTTGCCCTCGTACAGCGCCTTGGTGATCTCGTAGGCGAGCTCGGCGTCCATGTCCTCGTTGACCATCAGCACGTTCGGCACGCCGATCGTCTCCACGCCCGCGACGCCCTCGTACTCGTCGTCCTCGACGGTCGTGCTCTGGTAGGCGTCGCCGTACTCGCTCTGGAGCGCGTCGCGGTACTGGGCGGTCGCGAGCAGCCGGATGTCGTCGGTCGTCGCCAGGTCGGTGACCGCGCCGGTCGGGACGCCGCCCGACCAGAAGAAGCCCTCGATCGACCCGTCGCGCAGCGCCTGCACCGACTCCCCCACGCCGAGCTGGCGCTTGGTGATGTCCTCCTCGGCGTCGACGCCGGCCACCTTCAGCATCCGCAGGGCGATCACCTCGGTACCCGAGCCGGGCGACCCGACCGAGATCGTCCTGCCCTTCATGTCCTCGATCGACTCGATGCCCGAGTCGGCCTTGACCACGACCTGCGTGATGTTCGGGTACAGCGTCCCGAGCGCCTTCAGCGGCAGCTCGTCGCCGAAGCTCTCCTGGCCGCGCACGGCATCGATCGCCGAGTCCTCGAGCGCGAAGGCGATGTCGGAGTCGCCGTTGGCGACCAGCAGCAGGTTGTCGACCGACGCCGAGGTCGTCTCGGCCGTGGTCGGGGAGTCGGGCAGCTCATCGCTCAGCAGGTCGGCGAGCCCGCCGCCGTACACCTGATAGACGCCGCCGGCGCCGCCGGTGGCGATCGAGAGCCGGCCCTCGCCACCCGGCGGGTCGTTCGGCGAGCACGCCGCCACGAACGCGCCCAGCACCAACGCCACCGCCAAGGCCCCCCGCATGAACGGGTCCTGCCCAGGTGGAAACGATCGTTAACCGGCGGCTTGGAGCTCGAGCCGCTTGCGCTTCTCGGCGTCCTGGAGCGCGCCCGTGATGTCGTCGAGCTCGCCGGCCAGCACCTGCTCGAGGTTGTGGACCGTCAGGCCCTCGACGCGGTGGTCGGTGACGCGGCGCTGCGGGAAGTTGTAGGTGCGGATCTTCTCCGCCCGCTCGCCGGTGCCGACCTGGGCGCGGCGGTCGGCCGCCAGCTCGGCCTGCTGCTCGGCGACCTTCTGCTCATACAGCCGCGCGCGCAGGACCTTCATCGCGCGCTCGCGGTTCTGGAGCTGGGACTTCTCGTCCTGCATCGAGACCACGAGCCCGGTCGGCTTGTGCGTGATGCGCACGGCGGAGTCGGTCGTGTTGACCGACTGGCCGCCGGGCCCGGACGAGCGGTAGACGTCGATCTCGAGGTCGTTCTGGTCGATCTCCACCTCGACGTCCTCGGCCTCGGGCAGCACGGCGACGGTCGCCGTGGAGGTGTGGATGCGACCCTGCGACTCGGTGGCCGGCACGCGCTGGACGCGGTGCGTGCCGCCCTCGTACTTGAAGCGGCTGAACGCGCCGTCGCCGCGGACCTCGAACGTGTACGAGCCGTCGGAGGCGTCCATCGTCTCGGTCTGGAAGCCGAGCCGCTCGGCGTAGCGGGTGAGCATGCGGAACAGGTCGCCCGCCCACAGCCCCGCCTCGTCGCCGCCGGCGCCGCCGCGGATCTCGACGATCACGTTCTTGTCGTCGTTCGGATCCGTCTCGACCATCGCGAGCCGGATCTCCTCCTCGAGCTCCTCGATCCGCTCGCGCGACGCGCGCAACTCGTCGCGCAGCTCGGCGTCCTCCATGCCCTCGTCGAGCATCTCCTGGGCGCCCTCCGCATCGGAGATCGCGTGCCGCCACTCCTCCGCCAGCTTGGCGGCGGGCGCCAGCTGGTTGAACTGCCGGCCCGCCTCCGCGTAGCGCTGGCGGTCGGAGATGACGGCCGGATCCGACATCTGCTGCTGCACCTCGGCGTAGCGCGCCTCGATCTGCTCGACGAGCGACTCGATCACGCCTCCGAGTCTAGGCGTCGCGGCGCCGCCGCTAAGCGGCGACTTCGATTCCGACGAGGTCCTCGTCGGACGCCGCCCGCGGGTCCTCGACCGCGAGCACGGCCTCCATCGCCGCGATGGCGACGGCCAGCTGCTCGTGGTCGGGCTCGCGGGTGGTGAGCTTCTGGAGCATCATCCCCGGCGACATCAGCTTCTGGACCCAGGGCTTGCGGCGGTTGCGGCCGGCCCACTTGATGACCTCGAAGCTCAGGCCCGCGATCAGCGGGACGCCGAGGATGCGCGAGGCGAGCAGGATGTACCACTCCGGCAGGCCGATCGGGGCGAAGACGAAGATCGCGACGATCATCACGATCAGCAGGAAGCTCGTGCCGCAGCGCGGGTGCAGGCGCGAGAAGCGCTGGGCGTTCTCCGGCGTCAGCTCCAGCCCGGCCTCGTAGCAGGAGATCGTCTTGTGCTCGGCGCCGTGGAACTCGAACACGCGCCGCAGGTCGCGCACGCGGGCGAGCAGGACGATGTAGCCGAGGAAGATCGCGGTGCGGACGAGCCCTTCGACGAGCCAGAAGAGGAGGGCCGAGCCGAGCTGGTCCTTGAACAGGCTGGTGAGGCCGACGGGGACGACGAAGAACAGGCCGACGGCGAACAGCAGCGCGACGAGCACGGTGCCGAACCACATCGCGCCCGAGATCGGCTCCTCCTCCTCGTCGAGCTGGGCGTTGGCCGACATGCCGAGCGCCTTGAAGCCGATGTTGAGCGACTCGACGAGGGCGACGACGCCGCGGATGACCGGCAGCCGGAACGCACGGTGGCGCTTGGTCCACGACACGAGCGGGAACGACTGCACGTCGATCTCGCCGTCGGGCTTGCGGACGCCCACCGCCCAGGTGGACACGCCGCGCATCATCACGCCCTCCATGACGGCCTGGCCGCCGACGGGGGCGTCGCGCTGCGCGTTGAGAAGGCCGTCGCTCACCGACTATGCATCGGCAGCGACGGCCGTGGACGTGAGAGGGTCAGCCTTCGCCGCGCTGGCGCTTGGCCGCCCGGCGCTGGAAGCGCTCGACGCGACCGCCGGTGTCGACGAGCTTCTGCTTGCCCGTGTAGAACGGGTGGCAGTTGGAGCAGATCTCGACGTGCAGGTCACCCTTCGTCGAGCGCGTCTTGAACGTGTTCCCGCACGTGCAAGTGACGGTCGCCTCGACGTACTCGGGATGGATTTCGGTCTTCATGATGTAGTCCATTGTAGATGGCACCCCACGTCCGTGATCTCGGCTCTGGCCCGTCCGTCGTCCTGCTCCATCCGGGCCCCGGGCTCGACGGCTCGGTGTTCCTGCCGCACGTCGACCAACTGGTCGAGGCCGGCTACCGCGCATTGCTCGTCGACCTCCCCGGCGGCGACTACACCCTGAAGTTCCAGGCCGCCGCCGTCGAGGAGCTGATGCGCGAGCTCGACGAGCCGACCCTGCTCGGCCACTCGTACGGCGGCTACGTGACGATGCAGCACCTGGTCGACTTCCCGGGCAGCGCGGCGCGGGTCGTCGCCTCCTGCACGGAGGCCGACGAGGAAGACCCGCCGGACGCGCCCGAGGACCGCTTCGCCGGACTGCCCGAGGATGTCGCGGCCGGGATCCGTGACGCCTTCGAGCGCGAGAGCTCGGTGTCCACGCAGGAGGAATGCCGGCAGGTCTGGATCGACCAGATGCCGTTCTTCGCGGTCGACCCCGAGAAGGTGGTGCCGATGCTCGACGACGTCGTCTTCGACGTCGAGGCCCACGCCGGCCACGACTTCGGCGAGCTGCACGCGCTCGAGGCGCTGGCCGCCGCCGACATCCCCGTCCTCGCCATCGCCGGCTCCGAGGACCGCCCGACGCCGGCGGCGAGCGCGCGGCGGATCGCCGAGACCGCCCCGCGCGGCGAGCTGGTGGTCATCGAGGGCGTCGGCCACTTCCCGTTCGCCGAGGCGCCCGAGCGCTACTGGCCGGCGCTGATCAGCTGGCTCGACCGGACGGGCAGCGGCGGCTGACCACGTTGTCGCGCTCGTTGCGCTCGTCGATCAGGTCGAGCGGGTCGACGGTCGCCGTGACGACCGCGCCGGGCTCGCACGCCGGCCCGGCGGCCTCGATCAGCCGCTCCTGCCCCGGCAGCAGCTCATCGTTCACGAACGGGGCCAGCCCGGCGATCGCCAGCTCGAACGCGCCGGTCGGGCTGCGACCGGTGTTGGCGACGAGCACGACGTAGGAGCCCTCGCCCTCGAAGGAGAGCTCGCGCAGCTTGAGGTTCGGCCGGTGGTCGGGCTGCCAGCACGAGCGCGAGCGGGCCTTCGCGCGCGCCACGACGCGTCCGTCCTCGTCGAACCAGCGGAAGCGCACCAGCGCGCGGTAGCTCGACGGCCCGACGAGCTGGGTCACGCGCCGCTCGGAGATGAAGCGCGTCGTCTCGATGTCGGCGGTGCGCCAGCCGCCCAGCTCGGGCGCCGCCACGCGACGCCAGAGGCGCCCGGGCTTGCGCGCTTCGAGGCCGTAGCGCAGCTTCATGCGCACCGCGCCGGTGATCTGGTCCATCCGCGCCTCGAACGCCGCCGTCCGGTCCTTGGGCGTGCAGCCGGTCAGCGTCACCGACGCCGGGCCGGCGGCCGCGGCGGACGCCGAGGCGGGCAGCAGCAGGAGGGCGAGTGCGGTGATGAGTCCCGTACGAAGCATGGGATCCCCATAACGCCGCAAACCCGCCCGAGTTTCGCTACGTCACCTGATACATCGGGCCGTCGCCTCCCTCGGGGGGAGTGAGACGTCCGCCCTTGGCCGTGATCGCCCCGCACTGCACGCAGTTCGAGGGATTCACGGTCAGGTCGACGTGCCCGTTCTCGGGCGCGTCCTCGGGGATCTCGTACACCCCGGCGGGGCACATGTACGCCCACGCCTCGGCAACCTCGCGCGGCACGCGCTTCTGGATCCGGATGTGGCTCGGCGCGTCGTCGCGCGTCGCGTTGCCGGTCAGGAAGACGCCCGACAGCTTGTCGAACGTGTACTTGCCGTCCGGCTTCGGATAGCGCTTGTCGCGATCCGACGGCGCGACCGGGCTGTCGGCGTCGCGGTGCGTCGCCCAGTGCCCGCCCGGGAAGCGGCCCTTGCTGATCACCATCGCGTTGGTGATCGCGCCGCCGAGGATCAGGCCCTTGCCGAACGGCTGCTTCATGTTGCGCGACTCCCACAGGTCCTTGCCGATCTCGGACTCGTGAACGGCGTCCTCGTAGGCCGAGAAGTCGGTCGAGCCGGCCTTGAGCCGGCGGTAGATCGTCTCGGCGGCGAGCATCCCCGAGCGGATCGCGTAGTGGATGCCCTTCAGCCGCGGCACGTTGACCATGCCGCCGGCGTCGCCGCAGATGACCATGCCGGGCGCGTGCAGCCTGGGCATCGCCCAGTAGCCGCCCTCGGGGATCGCCTTCGCGCCCCAGGCGACGCGCTTGCCGCCCTCGAGGATCTTGCGCACGAGCGGGTGGAGCTTGAACTCCTGGAGGACGTCGTGGACCGAGAGCCGGGCGTCGGTGTGGTCGAGCCCGATCACGAACCCGATCGAGACCTTCGGCTTCTCGCCCTCGCGGTTCATGCCGTAGATCCAGGAGCCGCCGAACTCCTTCCACTTGGCGCCGGCGCGCAGCGGCCAGCCGAGCGTGTGGACGACCCTCTCGAACGGCTGCTCGACCTCCCACACCTCCTTGACGCCGAGCGCCCACACCTGCGGGTCGCCGGCCGCGAGGTCGAGGCCCCCGAGGGCGGCGCCGGTCAGGTGGCCCCAGCAGCCCTCGGCGAGCACGGTGGCCTTCGCCACGACGTCGGAGCCGGGCTCGAAGTTGGACTTCTCGCCGCCGTCCTTGTCGCGGCCCTTGTCGCCGGTGCGCACGCCGCGCACCAACCCGTCCTCCACCAGCAGCTTGTGGCCGGTCGTCTCGGTGAGGATGTAGGCGCCCGCCTCCTCGGCCTTGTCGGCCAGCCAGCGATTGAGCTCGGCCAGCGCCACCACGTGGTTGCCGTGGTTGCGGAACGGCGGCGGCGTCGGCTTCAGCGGCACCGCGCGCTTGCGGTTGAGCATGAAGTAGACGGTCTCGCCCCCGACCGGGCCGTAGGTCGGCCACGAGTCGTCGTCCGGGAACAGCTCCTTGATCGCCGACGGGTTCATGACCGCGCCGGAGAGCTGGTGGGCGCCGGCCACCTTGCCCTTCTCGATCACGGCCACCGGGACCTCGCCGAGCTTCTCGGTCAGGTCCGGGTCGTCCTCCAGTAGCTGGAGCAGCCGGATCGCGCAGGCGAGCCCCGCCTGCCCGCCGCCCACGATCGCCACGCCGACCTCGATCCGCTCGTCCTCCGGATCGGTCGGCGCGCCGATGAACTCGCCCGCAGAGTCGACGGGCGGCGGGAACTCGCTCGGCGCGTGCACTACGAGCCCTTCTTCGCCTTCACGGCCTCGGTGAGCTTGGGGACGATCTTGTTGAGGTCGCCCACGATGCCGAGGTCGGAGAACTCGAAGATCGGGGCGTTCGAGTCCTTGTTGATCGCCACGATGTTCTCCGAGCTCTGCATGCCGACCTTGTGCTGGATCGCGCCGGAGATGCCGGCCGCCAGGTAGAGCTTCGGCGCCACTGTCTTGCCGGTCTGGCCGATCTGGCCCGCATACGGGAACCAGCCGGCGTCGACAACCGCGCGGGTGGCGGCGACGGCGCCGCCGAGCGCCTTGGCGAGCTCCTCGAGCTGGTCGAAGCCCTCGGCCTTGCCGAGGCCGCGGCCGCCGGCCACGAGGACGTTCGCGTCCTCGATGTTGACGTCGCCGCCGCGCTGCTCGCCGCGGTTGACCATCGAGGCCTTCAGCGAGTGGGGCGCGAACTCGACCTGCACGTCCTCGACCGCGGCGGCGCCGGAGCCGCTCTCGCGGACCTCGAACGCGTTCAGGCGGCCGATGATCACGCCGACCTTCGAGCGGTAGTGCACGTCGGAGACCTGCGAGTCCTTGAGGATCGGGCGCTTGGCGACGAGCTTGCCGTCGCGCGCCTCGACCTCGGTGACCTCCATGACCACGCCGGCGTCGAGCCGCGCGGAGAGACCGGCGCCGATCTCGAAGCCGAGCAGGCCACCACCGAACAGCAGGTAGTCGTGGTCGTTGTCGGTCGCGACCCTGGCCATGGCGTCGACGACCGGCTGCGCGAGGCCCTCGGGGCCTTCGACGCGGAAGACCTTCGCGGCGCCGTAGTTGCCGAGCTGGCCCGCGAGGTCGTCGGAGATGCCCTCGCCCACCATGATCGCGTGGCACTCGGTCCCGAGCTCACCGGCCAGGCGAGCACCCTCGGATACGGCGCCGAGCGAGTTCTTGTTGAAGGCGCCCTCGTAGTGGAGCGCGTAGACCAGGATCCCGCTCATGCCAGCAGCTTCCTCTCGTCCAGCCACGCCACGATCTGCTCGACCGTCTCGGCGGTGTCCTCGTCCTCGATGATCTTCCCGGCCTCCTTCGCGGGCGGGGCCGCGAAGTCGGAGCAGTGGGCGCGAGCGTTGTCGAAGCCGACGCGGTCGGCCTCGATGCCGGCGTCGGACGCCGACTTGGCGTCGAGTGGCTTCTTCTTGGCGCCCATGATCGCCTTCAGCGACGGGTAGCGCGGCTCGTTGATCGCGTCGCCGACGGAGATGACGGCCGGCAGCTCGACCAGCACGGTGTCGTAGCCGTACTCGGCCTGGCGCTCGCAGCGCAGCTTGCCGTCCTCGACGTCGATCTTGATCACCTGCGTGAGCGAGGGCATCTGGAGGTGGTCGGCCACGACGGCGCCGATCGTGTAGCACTCGCCGTCGTCGGACTGCTGGCCGAGCAGGACCAGGTCGGGCGACTCGGCCTCGAGCACCTTGGCCAGCGCGTAGCCGGTGCCGTTGACGTCCGAGCCCTCGAGGGCGTCGTCGGTCAGCTGGACGGCGCGGTCGGCGCCGAGCGACACGGCCTTGCGCAGCGCACGCTCGGCCGTGGCGGGGCCCATCGTGACGGCGACGACCTCGTCGACGTCGATCGCCCCGCCCTCCTTGAGCTGCATCGCCGCCTCGATGGCGTGCGTGTCGAACGGGTTCAGGTTCTTCTCCCCGCTCCGGTCCAGCCGCCCCGTCGAGGGGTTGATCCGCTTCTCGACGGCGGCGTCCGGCACCTCCTTCACCAAGACGCAAATCTTCACTGAGGCCACCTCATAGTCGGAACCTACGTTCGCAATCCTACCTCGTTGACTGACGAGTCAATCGCATAGTTCGAGCAGGCGCGCCAATACGCGGGCGCGCAGCTCGCCCTCGGGCGGGGCCATCCCGAGCAGGTCGGCGAGCCACAATCCGTCGGCGGCCAGCCGGGCCACCGTGGCCTCCACGGGGTCGCCACCTTCCGTGACGACGCGATCCTGCCACGTCGCGTACCGCTCGCGCACGACGGCCAGCACGTCGGGGTCGGCGACGAGCGCCGCGAGCAGCCCCGCCTCCTCGGCCTTGGCGCCGTCGGAGGCGCGCACATAGCCGGGCAGGAACCCCGGCCCGGCGGCGTCGATGTCGTCCTGGAACTCGTCCAGCCAGCGCCGGACGACGGCGTCGAGCAGGTCGCGCTTGGAGGCGAAGTGGTAGAGCAGCCCGCCCTTGGAGACGCCGGCCTCGGCGGCCACGGCGTCGAGCGTGAGCGCCTGCGGGCCGTCGCGCCGGATCACGGCGCTCGCGGCGTCGAGCAGCTTGGCGCGCGTGTCGCCGCGCGGCACTAGTGACTGCCGGCCAGGTTGAGTCCCACCACGCCGATGATGATGAGAGCCAGGCTCGCGGCCTTCAACGCCGTGGCCGGCTCGCCGAACGCGAACACGCCGACGACGGCGATCAGCGCCGTGCCCGCCGCCGACCACACGGCGTACGTCGTCCCGACCGACAGCTCGCGCAGCACGAGCGCCAGCAGCCAGAACGAGATGCCGTAGCCGAGCACGACGAAGGCGCTCGGCAGCGGCCGGGTGAAGCCTTCCGAGTAGCGCAGCGCGACGGTGCCGGCGACCTCGGTGACGATGGCGAAGGAGAGAAGCAGAGCGACGGGCATGGCGCCCATAACTATACCGTCCAGACGGTACAGTTACAACGTAAGGGGTCAGACCCCTCTGTGGTAGTACAGATGCGAACTGTATTAGTACAGAAGGGTCTGACCCTCAATACGTCAGTGGTGGCCGAACGTCGAGAACGCGTAGATGGTCGACGTCTTGTACGTCTGGCCCGGCCGCAGCAGGGTCGACGGGAACTGCGGCTTGTTCGGCGAGTCGGGGTAGTGCTGGGTCTCCAGGCACAGCCCGTCGGTCTGGCGGTACGCGCGGCCGCTCGCGCCGTACAGGCGGCCGTCGAGGAAGTTGCCCGAGTAGAACTGGATCCCCGGCTCGGTGGTCAGCACCGACAGCTGCCGGCCGCTGTCCGGGTCGCGCAGGCGGGCGGCGGTGAAGAAGCCCGAGATGTTGCCGCGGGCGAGCACGAAGTTGTGGTCGTAGCCGCGGCCGAAGACGAGCTGCTCGTGGTTGTCGCGGATCCGCTCGCCGATCGCGTGGAACTGGCGGAAGTCGAACGGCGTGCCCGCCACCGGCGGCGTCATGCCGGTCGGGATCAGCGTCGCGTCGACCGGGGTGTAGCGGTCGGCGTTGAGCTGGAGCTCGTGGTCCTCGATCGTGCCCGGAGCCCTCGCCGGCGAGGTTGAAGTAGGCGTGGTTGGTGAGGTTGACGTGGGTCGCCCTGCTCGTCGTCGCCTTGTAGTCCATCCGGAGCTGGTTCCTGTTGTCGAGCGTGTAGACCACCTCGACCGGCAGGCGGCCCGGATAGCCCTCCTCGAGGTCCTGGCTCACGTAGGTCATCTTCAGCCCGACGCCGTCGTCGGAGCGGAACGGCTGCGCGCCCCAGACCCGGCGGTCGAAGCCGCGGATGCCGCCGTGCAGGCTGTTGGGCGGGTTGTTGATCGGCAGCGTGAACGTCTGGCCGTCGATCGTGAACTTCCCCAGGGCGATGCGGTTGCCGTAGCGGCCGATGATCGCCCCGAAGTACGGATTGCTCGAGTTGTAGACGTCGCTCGTGTACTCCTCGACGCTGTTGAAGCCGAGCGTGATGTTCTCGAAGCGGCCCTTGCGATCGGGCACCTTCATCGAGGTGATCGTGCCGCCCCAGGTCATGATCGACACCGACATGCCGCGCTTGTTGGTGAGCGTGTAGTTGTCGATCGCCGTGCCGTCAGGAGCCTTGCCGAACGGCCGCTTCGTGATGGTGCCGCCACCGTGCGCCGCCGCCGGCCCGGCGAGCGCAAGGGCGATCACCCCCGCGCAAAGCGCGACGAGGGCGAACCGTGTGGACCTGTGCATGAGTCTCTCCCGTGTCGGGTGTTAGGCCGCCGCGAACTCGATTCCGGTCGCCTCGCAGAAGAGGCGCCATGCGGCGGCGTGTCGCCCGGGGTTGAGCACCTGGTGATGCGGCCCCCCGAACCTGAGCCATGCGTCCATGCACTGCCTCACTCCCGTGTCCGGGCGGAAGAGCCCATAGGGCATCTCCAGCGCCGGAAGCTCGTCGCTGTCCAGGACCTCACCCTCCGCCACCACGAGCCGGAAGCGCTCGCCCCCTACCGCCGCGAGCGTGGCCAGCGTGGCGGGTCCGGTGCGGTACTGGAACAGGAACGTCGGCGGGTCGTCCAACCCGCCGATGCCGAGCGGCCGCTTGATCAGCCGAACCGGGCGATCCTCCCGGGCCAATGCCCAGTTGCCCTCGCCCATGTGGCTCATCAGCACCGCGTCGCGCGGGAAGTCCATCGCGTACATCTCCGTGAACTGCGTCTCGCCGAGCAGCCAGTGCGCCGCCGACATCAGCGCGGCGGTCAGGGCGTCGCCCTCGGCGGCGAAGCCATAGCCCTTGGCCATCAGGCTCGAGGCGGCGGCCAGCGGGAGGCGCTCGAAGCGGCCGTCCTCGGCGACGGCGCCGAAGTGCGTCGAGTAGGCGCCGTAGCCGCCGGCGAGCAGCACCTGCTCGAGCCCGAGCTGCATGCGCGCGTGCTGCTCGCGCTCGACCTCGCTCAGCCGCGGGTCGACCTCGAAGCGCGCGTTCTCCTCGGCGATCAGCTCCTGCACCTCGGCCGCGCCGACCGCAACGGCGGCGCGGTGCAGGGCGCCGGGCGCGATCGCGTCGACCTGCGGGCCGAGCGTGCGCAGCAGCGTGTGGACGTCGACCCGGATGTCGCCCATCCCGTTCATCGCGTAGCCGAAGACGGCCACGCGCAGATCGCGCCAGCGCGAGGCCGCGGCGGCCGCGCTCGCCCACGCTCCGACCGCGCGGGCGAACCCCGGCGCCCGCCAGTCCTCGGTCACAACGTGGAACGGGCGGCCGGCGCGGACCATCGCGTTGGCGGTGTCCTGCGCCCCGTGGATGCCCTGGTTGTAGGTCAGGTCGGCCATGTCCCATTCGGCCGTGACCTCGGGCTCGGGCTGGACATTGGCGAGGCAGAGCGGCAGCCGCGAGTCGGCCAGCGCGCGCGCCACCCGCATGGCCGGCCCGTATGTGAGCATCACGACCAGCAGGCCGTCGAGGCCCTCGAAGCTGCGCACCGTGCGGTCGATGTCTTCGCGGTTGCGGGCCGGCGGCGCCACCTCGACGTCGGCGACGAGCGCGAGCGCGTTCCCGATCTCGCGCGCGTACGCGGCCTGGCGCTCGGTGATGCCGGGCAGCATCTCGTCGTAGAGCTCCTGCATCACGCCGAGCAGCCCGATCCGCGGCCGGGCGGGACGTCCGTCAGGCCCCGCCATTGCGCCTCGCCGGCCGGAACTCGCTCACCACCATCTCGGTGAGCTCCTCGACCGACGACTCCGCCGTCGGCTTGTCGAGGACGATCTCGCCGTCGTTGATGAGGTTGACGCGGTCGCACGCCTGGAAGACGTGCACGTAGTTGTGGAGGATCATGATGATCGAGACCTCGCCGGCCTCGCGCAGGCGCCGGATGAGGTCGAGCACCAGCGCACCCTCGCGCACGCCCATCGCCGCCAGCGGCTCGTCGAGCAGCAGGATCCGCGCGTCGGAGTGGACCGAGCGCGCGATCGCGATCGCCTGCCGCTGGCCGCCCGAGAGCCGCGCGACCGGCGCCTTGACCGACGGGATGCTGACCCCGATGTCGTTGATCGCCTCGGCGGCGCGCTTGCGCATCGCGCGGTTGTTGAGCAGCGGGATCGGGTGGACGATCTCGCGGTTGAGGAAGACGTTGTGGAAGACGCTCAGCTCGTCGACCAGCGCGAGGTCCTGGTAGACGGTGTCGATGCCGAGCGAGCGGGCGTGGACGACCGAGCTGATCTCGACCGGCTCGCCGTCGAGGTAGATCTGGCCGGCGTCCGGCTTGTAGTAGCCGGAGAGGATCTTGATCAGCGTCGACTTGCCGGCGCCGTTGTCGCCGAGCAGGCCGAGCACCTCGCCCCGCTCGAGCCGCAGGTCGATGTTGCGCAGGGCCGTGACCGGACCGAACCGCTTGGCCACGCCCTCGACACGCAGGATCTCGGCCATGTCAGGTCTCCCCCCTGCCGCCGCGGTGGCGGAGCCGCGTGACGTAGATGTCGACCACCATCGCGACGAGGATCGCGATGCCCAGGATGAGGTCGAACGTGAAGGCGCTGACCCCCTGGAGCGTGAAGCCGTCGCGCAGGATGCCGAGCACGCAGGCGCCGAGGAAGGCGCCGATCACCGTGCCGCTGCCGCCCGCCAGCAGCGTGCCGCCGATGACCGCCGAGGCGATCGCCGCGAACATGATCCCGGAGCCGCCGGCCAGCGGGTCGGTCGACGTGATGCGGACCGCCTCGAGGATGCCCGCGAAGCCGGCCAGCGTGCTGGCCAGCATGAAGTTGCGCGTCTTGACCCAGCGCACGCGGATGCCGGCCTCGCGCGAGCCGAGCAGGTTGCCGCCGACGGCGAAGGTGTGCAGGCCCCAGCGGGTGCGCATGAGCAGCACCTGGAGCGCCAGGGTCAGGCCGATCGCCCACAGGATCCCCGAGTAGGAGCCGCCGCCGAAGATGCTGGTGAAGCTCTCGCCGCCCGGCGTGTCCACCGGCCGGCCGTCGGAGATCGTCAGCGTGAGGCCGTTGAGGAAGAAGAACGCCCCCAGCGTCGTGATGAACGACGACACGCCGACGACGGTGGTGATCACCCCGTTGACGAGGCCGATCAGCGAGGCCGCGATCAGCGACGAGGACGACCGCCAGCATGAGCGGCACGCCCGCGTCCTCGAGGAAGTACATGACGAACGCGGTGAGCGCGAAGACCTGGCCGACCGACAGGTCGATCTCGCCCGAGATCATCAGGAAGACCTGGCCGGCGGCGATGATGGCGGTCGCCGCGATGAAGGTCCCCAGCGTCTGGATGTTGGCCGTCGAGGCGAAGTCGGTGGCCGTGTTGAGGAAGTAGACGTAGAGCGCGATCGCGACGACGGCGATGCTCAGCTCGCGCCGGCCGAGCGCGAGCTCGACCGCGCGGGCGGCCCGGCTCGGCGGCGCAGCCTCTGCGGCGGATCCCGCCGCGGCAGCCTCTGGCGCCGCGGCGGGAGCTGACCGGCTCAGGTGCCACTCCTGATCACCTTCTGCTCGTCGGTGGAGCCCTCGAAGCGCGACGGGTTGGCGCTGTAGGTTCCGGCGTCGTCCTTGGTGACGAACTTCAGGCCCGTGTTCGACTCGGCCGGGCCGGTCAGCCCGCCCGAGATCTTGTAGACAAAGAGCTGGATGACCGGATACATGCCCTGCAGGTAGGGCTGCTGGTCGATCGTGAAGTCGAGCTGGTCGGCCTGCAGCAGCTCGAGCGTCTTCGGCAGGGTGTCGTACCCGCCGCCCTTCACGTCCTGGTCGCGCAGCTTGTATTTCTCGATCACCTGGCCGACGCTCTGCGTCGAGCCCGCGTCGACGGCGAACATGCCTTTCGCGTCCTTGTTGCCGATCCACCACGCGTCGACGCGCGAGAGCTCCTCGTTGAGCTCGGCGCCGGTGGCGATCGTCTTGGCGTCGATGTCCTTGCCCGACTCCTTGATCGCCTGGATCGCGCCGTCGATCCGCGGCTGGATGTTGAGCGCTCCCGGGGTGGCGATGAACAGCGCGATCTTGCCCGAGGGCACGAGCTCGACGATCCGCTTGCCCATCTCCACGCCGGACAGGAACAGGTCCTGGCCGATGTAGGCAAGGCGGTTGTTGCCGGGGTCGTCGGCGTTGTAGGACACGACCGGGATGCCGGCCTCCATCGCCTTGTCGGTCGGGCCGTTGAAGGCCTTCTGGTCGGTGATGGCGATCGCGATGCCGTCGGCGTTGCCGGCGATCGCGGTGTTGAAGGCGTTGACCATCTCGGAGACGTTCGCGGTCTCCGATCCCGTCCACTGGAACTTGCACTTGAGCAGCGCGCACGCGTCCTCGGCGCCGTACTGCGTCGGGACGAAGAACGGGTTGGTCGTGACGTGGTTGACGAAGACGAAGTTGTACTCCGGGGTCTCCGGGAAGTTGCCCGCGCCCGCGCTGCCGTTGCTGGCGGCGTTGTCGTCGTCGCTCGACTGGCCGCACGCGGCCAAGCGCGGTCGCCAGCAGGGCGGCACCACCGCCCGCCGAGCGCCGTCCTACGCGTGAAATCGAGACGTGAAGACGCCTCCAGAGGCCTGGCCTGGTCAGTCAAGGGTCCTCCTCCTCTCATACGCTCGCGCGGCCTGGTGGCTCGCAGCTGGCGAAGTCCAATTGTTATCGCTAACATTTCCGCCTGTCAACCGGACGTCCCATTGCTGAACGAACTATGGAGAGCGCTCACATAGCGACACAGCGTCACTTCGAGCCGCTGGGCCGGGAGCTCTCGCGGCTGGTCCTCGGCACGATGCTGCTGACGGACTCGACCGCCGACGCGCTCGACGAGTACGTGCGGCTCGGCGGCAACGTGATCGACACCGCGCGCGTCTACGGCGACGGCGACGCGGAGCGCGCGCTCGGCGCCTGGCTCTCGCGCCGGCCCGGGATGCGCGAGCAGTTGGTGATCGCCTCAAAGGGCGCGCATCCGAGCGGGGAGGTGCGGCGGGTCACGCCGGCCGAGATCGAGCGCGACCTGCGCGTGAGCGTCGAGCTGCTCGGCGGGCCGATCGACCTCTACCTGCTCCACCGCGACGATCCGTCGGTGCCGGTCGGGACGATCATCGAGTGCATGAACGCGCTGCGGGAGGCCGGCCTGCTGCGGGCGTTCGGCGTGTCGAACTGGACGACGCCGCGGATCGACGAGGCGAACGCGTGGGCGGCCGCGAACGGGCTCGAGGGATTCTGCGTGAGCAGCCAGCACCTGTCGCTGGCGACGCAGAACGAGGAGCAGTGGGCGGACACGCGGTCGGCCAACGACCCGGAGATCCACGCCTGGCACGAGCGGACGCAGATGCCGCTGCTGGCGTGGTCGGTCCAGGCGCGCGGCTACTTCTTCGGGCGGTCGGGCGCGGAGGTCATGCGGGTCTACGACAACGCGGAGAACCGCGAGCGGCGGCGCCGCGCCACAGCGGTCGGCGAGCGGCTCGGGCGGACGGCTTCGCAGGTGGCGCTGGCGTGGGCGCTCCACCAGCCGTTCCCGGTGTACGCCGCATTCGGCGCCAACACCATCGATCAGGTCCGCGAGGCGTTCGGAGCGCTCGAGGTCGACCCCGCGGAGCTCGCGTCGCTCACGGAGTGACGGCGCCGCGGATGAAGTCGATGATGGCCTGGGTCGGCGCGCCGGGCGTGAAGACCTCGGCGACCCCGAGCTCCTTCAGCTCGGGGATGTCCTGATTGGGGATCGTGCCGCCGACGGTGACGACGACGTCGCCGGCGTCCTGCTCGCGCAGCAGCTCGACGACGCGCGGGACGAGCGTCATGTGGGCACCGGAGAGGATGCTTAGGCCGACGGCGTCGGCGTCCTCCTGGAGGACCGTCTCGACGATCTGCTCGGGCGTCTGGTGCAGGCCGGTGTAGATGACCTCCATCCCGGCGTCGCGCAGCGCGCGGGCGATGATCTTCGCGCCGCGGTCGTGCCCGTCGAGTCCGGGCTTCGCCACCACCACCCGGATCTTGCGCTCGGCCATGGCCGGCGATTCTAGGAGGCGGCGACCGTGAAGGTGCCGCGCCCGATCAACGGCCCGTAGTCGTTGCGCGCCCGCTTGCCGCGGCCGGGCCACACGAGCCAGGTGTAGCGGTGGCCGGGCTTCAGCCGGAAACGGTGACCGTTGAAGCGCCACGCCCGGTCGAGCTTGAAGTGCGCTTCGCCGGGCCACGCGCTGAGGACCTTGCGGCCGTTGCGGAGGAGCTGGACGTTGTAGTACCGGGCGCCGTCGACCTCGGTCCAGCGGAGCATGGGCGGGCCTTCGACGGTGGCGGCGTTGGCGGGCGAGAGCAGCCGTCGCCCCGGGGTCGCCGAGAAGCTGCGCGTGGTGATGTTGCCTGCGTCGTCAAGGGCGACCAGGTTGTAGTCGTAGCGGCGTCCGTTGCGCACGTGGCGGTCGAGCGCCGTGCCGTTCGTGCCGCGACTGACGACGCTGCGCGCCGCTCCCTCGCGGCCCGGCGACCGCCAGACCTCGACCTGCGTCGCTCCGCTGACCGCCCACCGCAGTCGCACGAGCTCGTCCCCGCTGTCGGCGTCGAGATTCGTCACCGCCGGCGGGGTGGAGTCGTAACGCAGCCCGAACTCGCCGGGCGCGCTGACATTGCCGGCACGATCCCAGCAGCGGCCGATCACGGAAGCCGACGCCGCGTCGGGACCGCTGTATGTGCCGGAGCTGCAGCCCTCCACACCCGAGAGCTCGTCCGTGCCGAAGAACGTCACGTCCACGGGACTCCGGTACCAGCCGTTCGCGTCAGTCCCGCGGCTCGGCGCGACCCCGGCGACAGCCGGCGGAGTCTTGTCCAAGCGGACGGTGACGTTGAACGGCGACCATTGCTGGCCGTCGTTGCTCACCAGGCACGTTCGCTGGTGGACGCCGTCGAGCTTGAACTTGAAGTTGTTGCAGTCCTCCGAGAAATCGGCGACGACGGACCACGTCAGGCTCACGTCGCCGGCGTACCAACCCGAGCAGTCGCTCGGGGCCGGAGTGCAGTGCGGGGTCGCGCTCTGGGCCGCGGCGGTCGCCGGCAGCGCAACCGCGGCCACGAGCAGCACGAGCACGATCGCTGGCGCGTGTCACTCGATCCCCTCTTGGCGCAGGTGGCCGATCAGCCCGAGAGAGCCGGCTGCTGCGATCAGCAGCGCGAGCGCGGCCAGGCGGGCCTGGGCCGACGCGAGCGTGGCAGGCTCGCCGACGAGTCGCGGCGCTCGCAGCGATGCCGTGAGCGCCGTGCCGGCGAACGGCGTACGTACCGGCTTGGCCCGGGTGCGGGTCGGGCGGGCGGCGGGGCGGTGGCGCTTGGGGCGTTCGCGCTTGCGACCGGACTCGCGCGCAGGCTGTGCCGCGACCGGTGCCGGGGCAGGCGCGGTCGTGGCAGGCGCCGGAGCCGGCGGGCCCGCCGTCGCGGGAGCCGGCGTGGCGGGCTTCGGAGCCGGGGCTGGGGCCGCCTGAGGCGCCGGGTCCGGAGCGGGGCCGGAGCCGGCCGGTGCGGGGTCCGGGCTCTGCCCGAAAGCCGGTGCGCTGGCCGCGAACAGCATGGCGAGGGCTACGAGGAGATGCGGTCCTCCGTGCGCGGTGCGCCCATGTTCAGGCCTCCGTGGCCAAGTCATCGCGATCGTCTCTCGCCGTCGGTGAGCCGACGCTAGCCCGGGCGGTCAGGCGAGTCAACCGGTTTCCGGTGTGAACTGGTCCACCGGTCAGAGTGGGTTGAGCGGGGCGGGGCGCCGGACGGTCCGGCCGGTCCGTCCGGCGCCCCGCTCCAGAACTCAGCTCACTGCTCCTGACGGACCAGCTGGAGGGTCTTCGCCAGGTTCAGCGCGGCCGAGGCCGCGAGCGAGTTGTTCGACTGCGACACCGAGCCGCCGCCGCCCTTGCTCTTCTCGCGCACCGGGGCGTTCGAGTTCGAAGGCTTCCACTGCTCGGACTTGGCGTCCGAGTCGGCCTTCTGCCACGTCTCGGCCCACTGGCCGACGGCCTGCACGCGCGCGCCGGCGTCCGACTTGTGCCGGTCGCCGCAGCCGCAGCCGCCGCCCTGGCTCTGACCGACTGCCTGCTCGGTCTTCGCCGCGTTCAGCGCCGCCGACAAGGCGATCGAGTTGTTGGACTGCTCGACGTCACCGTCGTCGCCCTCGCTGTGGATCCGGACGGGCGTGTTGCTGTTCGACGCGCCCTTCTGGATCGAGGTCGCCTCCGACTCGGCGAGCTGGCCCGTGATGGCGCCCTGCCCGACGGCCTGCACGAGGTCGCCGTGGCAGCCGCAGCCGCCGCCCTGCGTCTGCTCGACGCCCTGGGTGGTCTTCGCCGCGTTGCCGGCAAGCGACCCGGCGACCGAGTTGTTCGACTGCTCGACGGAGCCGCCGCCGCCGTCGGAGCCGATGCGCACCGGGATGTTCTCGTTGCTCGCGTGCTCCTGGACCGACTTGGCCTCGGACTCGGCCTTCTGGATCGTCTTGGCCTCCTGGCCGACGGCCTGGACGCCGGAGCCGCCGTCGCAGCACTTGCCCTTCTTGGCTGCTTCACCTCCTCCCTGAGACTGCTCGACGCCCTGGCTCGTCTCAGCCAGGTTGCCGGCCGCGGAACCCGCGATCGAGTTGTTCGACTGGCTCACGTCACCGTCGTCGCCCTTGCTGTGGATCCGCACCGAGATGTTGCTGTTGCTCGGCTTCTCCTGCTTGGACTCGGCCTTCGACTTGGCCTGCTGGATGGTCTCGGCGACCTGGCCGACGGCCTGCTCGCCGCCACCGCCGCCGCCCTGGCTCTGGCCCACGGCCTGCTGGGTCGACGCCCCGTTACCGGCGATCGAGCCGGCCACCGAGTTGTTCGACTGCGAAACCGAGCCGTTGTTCCCGGGGCTGAAGATCCGCACCGAGATGTTGCTGTTGCTGGGGTTCGTCTGCGTCGAGGACGCGCTGGAGCCGGCCGACTGGCCGGTCCCCGCGGACTGCTCGACGCCCTGGACCGACTGCGCCTGGGCGGCGCCCGATCCGATCGTCAGCAGAACCGCGATTGCGCCCAAGAGCGCGATCATCTGTCGTTTCACGACTGCTTCCTCCGTTGATATCGAGCGATACCACCGGGCGATATCTCCGCCCGGTGCCTGGGGTTCTGGGGCCTTCGGCCCGGACTACCCAGGGCGCTCCAGGCGGAGGGAGGGCAACCGCGTCAGCCGCCTGGTGAGGCCGGACCACCGGCGGTGGCGGAGTCGAGGTATGACGAGGACGCAGGCGGTGGCGAGCACCGCGGTCCAGATGCCGAGCAGGATCGAGGCCATGGAGCCGAGCGCCGTCGCGGCGCCCAGCCCGGGGCCGCCGCCCGGCGGCAAGTTCGAGGACGCGCCGTCGTCGCCGGGGCCGGGGCTCGCCTCGGCGGCGGCGCGCGGGGCGTGCCGGTTGCGGTCCGCGGCCGCGGGCGGCGCATGGGCGGAGGCGCCGGCGACGAGCGGCTGTGCGGCGGGCGTGCCGCGGGCGGGCGGTGGCCCGGCTCGGCCGTTTCCGCCGCTCAAGGGCCCGGTCCGGGCGCGCAGGTCCGGGCGCGAACGCGGCCGCTCAGGCGCGGCGGCAGCAGCCGGCGAGATCTCAGCGAAGGATGGGCCGGCGGCTGCGACGAACTCGTCGACATCCGGGACGCCGGCGTCGGGCATCCCCGGGAGCCCAGCAAGGACGTCGTCGCCGCCTGGCTCGCCGGCCTCGCCACACGACCAGCGCCAGCTCCAGCCGGGCCTTGCAGCCGCGGCGCTCGCGCCGGGAGCGCCGCCGAAGCAGGCGGACGTCCAGACCCACTCCCACGTGTCGGGCAGATCGCCGCCGGTGGGAGGCGCGGCCGGCTCGGGCTGTGGCGGCGCGGCGCGCTCGATGATCTGCTCGACCTGGGTCGTGCCGCCGGCGTTGTTGATCTGGACGACCGGGCCGTCGTCGCCGGGGCTGTTGATCCGGATCGAGACGTTGACGTTCGAGGGCTGCTGCTGTGTGACACTCACATTTGAAGGCGTTTCACTGTGATACTGCTGCTTCGGCGGCGGCGGTTCGGGGGCCGGCGGCGCTGGCGCCGGCGTGGCCGCCGGAGCGGGCTCGGATTCGGCCACAGGCGGCGCCAGAGGGGCGTCCGGCACCACCGCGGCGGCCTTGTCGAGCACCTCCTGAACCCGCTGATACTGCTCCGATATCGCGCTGTCATGCGGGATTGCGGCCTCTACGAGCTCCGCCGGGTCCTGCGCCGAGGCGCCGGCCGGGCTGAGCGCGACCGCCAGCGCGGCCAGAAGCGCCGCGCGCCCGAGGGGCGGCGGCGCGAGACGGCTGCGCGAAGCGCGATTCACATCTATTCCATGCCCAATGCAGTGTGAATCCGAGCCATTTTCTGTTAGCGTCGGGCGGTGACCGTCGCCGCCCGCCGCCTGCTGATCGAGCGCCATCTGCCGCTCGTCCGCGCGATCGCCCGCCGGCTACGCCGGCGACGAGCCGCTCGAGGACCTGGTGCAGGTCGGCGCGATCGGCCTGATCAAGGCGGCCGACCGCTACGACGCCGAGCGCGGCGTCGCCGTTCGGCGCCTTCGCGGCGCCGCACATCGGGGGCGAGATCCGCCATCACCTGCGCGACCGCTGCGCGCCGGTGCGCGTCCCGCGGCGGCTCCAGGCGGAGGGCGTGCGCGTCACCGCCGTCGCGCTCGAGCAGGCGCCCGAGCCTCCGCAGGCCGATCCGATCGGCCAGGCGCGCGACCGGCTGGCGCTCGGCGCCGCGCTGCGGTCGCTGCACCCGAACGAGCGCCGGGTCGTCCAGCTGCGCTTCGGCGAGGACCTCAGCCAGGCCCAGATCGCCCGCCGGATCGGGCTCTCACAGGTCCACGTCTCGCGCACGCTGCGGGCCGCGCTGCTCCGGCTCCACGAGCAACTTGCTAAGGGTTAGAAAGCTGCCGTTGCCGTGGCCCCGCCTCGGGCGTAGGGTCACGGCATGGCGACCGCCCGCGCGGAACGTGCCAAGGCCCCAGACGAGAACGGAACGCCACAGCGGCCGCCTGCTGCTGCGGATGCCGCCCGAGCTCCACGCCACGCTCGCGCAGGCCGCCGAGCGCGACGGCTCGAGCCTGAACGCCCACATCACGCGCATCCTCTCCGAGGCTGTCGGCCGGGGCGCCCCGCGGCCCTCAGGCGGGCGGCTCCTGCGCTACGCCGTGATCGCCGATCTCGTGCTGGTCGCCATCGCGGCCGTGGTCGCGGTGGCGCTGCTGATCGCCGCCTGGCCCTAGGTCCGCTTCCGGACCTTCAGCGTCATCGCCATGTCGGGCGCGTGGATCGAGCAGATCAGCCGGTACGTGCCGGCCTTGCGCACCTTGCGCTCGCAGCTCCCGCCGCGCCTGAGCCCGCACTCGATGGTGGCCGGGCCGCGCTGCGTCGCGATGTTGTGCTGGCGGCTGCCGGTCCAGTTGAACTTGACCGTCGTGCCCCTTGACCACCGTCACGGTGGGCGGGTTGCCCGGTCTGACGAAGTAGTCGTCGTCGACCTTGACGTTCTTCGTCGCGGCGGCGGCGGGCGCGGCCAGGACGAGGCTGAGGATGAGGGCAATCGGCAGTGGTCGCATCATGATCAGAAAACCGGCGTCTCCGTGTACGTGCCGAAGACCTCCTGGAGGGCCTCGACGATCTCCCCTTCGCTGGCGTGTACGCGCGCGCAGGCCAGCAGGTTCGGCATCAGGTTGCGGTCGTCGACCGCCGCGGCCGTCCTGAGCTCCGCCAGCGCCCGCTCGACCGGTTCGCTGTCGCGGCGCGCCCGGACCGCCTGCACCCGCCCGATCTGCTTGCGCTCGAGATCGGGATCGATGCGCAGGATCTCGATGTCGAAGTCGTCGCCCTCGCGGTAGTCGTTGACGCCGACCACGATCCGCTCGCCGCTGTCGATCTGGCGCTGGAGGTCGTAGGCGGCGTCGGCGATCTCGCGCTGCGGGAACCGCTTGCTTGACCGCCTCGACCATGCCGCCGAGCTCGTCGATCTTGCGGAAGTACTCGTACGCGCGCGCCTCGAGCTCGTCCGTCAGCGCCTCGACGAAGTACGAGCCGCCGAGCGGGTCGACGGTGTTGGTCACGCCCGGTCTCGTGGGCGATCACCTGCTGCGTGCGCAGCGCCACCCGCACCGCCTCCTCGCTCGGCAGCGCCAGCGCCTCGTCGTAGGAGTTGGTGTGCAGCGACTGCGTACCGCCGAGCACGCCGGCCAGCGCCTCGATCGCCGTCCGCACGATGTTGTTCAGCGGCTGCTGGGCGGTCAGCGAGACGCCCGCGGTCTGGGTGTGGAAGCGCATCAGCCACGAGCGCGGGTTGCGGGCGCCGTAGGTCTCGCGCAGCTCGCGCGCCCAGATCCGGCGCGCCGCCCGGTACTTGGCGATCTCCTCAAAGAAGTCGACGTGCGCGTTAAAGAAGAAGCAAAGGCGCGGCGCGAAGTCGTCGACGTCGAGCCCGCGGGCCATCAGCTGCTCGACGTAGGTGAAGCCGTCCTTGAGCGTGAACGCCAGCTCCTGCGCGGCGGTCGAGCCGGCCTCGCGGATGTGGTAGCCGGAGATGCGAGACCGGGTGCCAGCGCGGCATCTCGCGCGCGCTCCACTCCATCATGTCGCCCAGCAGACGCATCGCCGGATCGACCGGGAAGCACCACTCCTTCTGCGCGATGTACTCCTTCAGGATGTCGGCCTGGATCGTCCCGCCCAGCCGCGCGCGCGGCACGCCGGCCTCCTCGGCCGCCACCACGTAGAACGCCATCATGATCGCCGCCGGCGCGTTGATGGTCATCGACACCGTGACCTCGCCGAGATCGATGCCGCCGAACAGCGTCTGCATGTCATCCAGCGTGTCGATCGCCACGCCCTCGCGACCGACCTCCCCCAGCGAACGCACGTGATCGGAGTCGTGGCCCATCAGCGACGGCATGTCAAACGCCGTGCTCAGGCCGGTCTGGCCGTGATCGAGCAGGTAGCGGAAGCGCTCGTTGGTCTCCTCGGCGGTGCCGAAGCCGGCGAACTGGCGCATCGTCCACAACCGCCCGCGGTACATGCTCGGATAGACGCCGCGGGTGAACGGATACTCGCCCGGGAACCCGATCCGCTCCTCGAACGGACCCGACATCCTCAGGCGTATACAGCGGCCGGACCGGCTCACCCGACATCGTGCTGAAACCGGCGCTGGCGCTCAGGCGTGGCCGAGTAGCGCTCGCGGAACCAGCGCTCGGCGTCCGTCCACTGCCTCTCCCCCGTCGCCATAAGGTGAGTCTAGGGTGCCGGAATGCGCGCGCTCCTCGTGCACGTCCGCCCCCACCGCCGGACGCTGGTCGTGGCCGCCGTGCTCGGGCTGCTGGGAGCGGCGGCGGGGCTGGCCCAGCCGCTGGCCGCCCGCGAGGTGATCGAGGCGCTCGGCGCCGACGAGTCTCTGGCGAAGCCGCTGGTGATCCTGAGCGCGCTGGTGGCGGCGGCCGCCGTCGTCACCGCGGTGCACTTCTGGCTGCTCGAGCGCACGGCGCAGCGGATCGTGCTGCGGGCGCGCGAGGCGCTGACCGGCCGCGTGCTGCGGCTGCGGATGAGCGAGCTCGACCGGCTCGCGCCGGGCGACCTGGTGGCGCGTGCGACCTCCGACACGACGCTGCTCGGCGAGGTCGCGTCGACCGGGCTGGTGCAGCTCTTCAACGGCACGATCGCGCTGGTCGGGGCGGTCGTCCTGATGGCGATCCTCGACGTGCCGCTGCTGCTCGTGACGCTCGTGGTGCTCGCGCTGATCGCCGGCTCGGTCGGCGTGATCCTGCCGCGGATCATGCGCGCCACCGAGCGCGCGCAGGCGGCGGTCGGCGAGATGGGCTCGGTGCTCGAGCGCGTGCTGGGCGCGATCCGCACGGTCAAGGCGAGCGGCGCCGAAGGCCGCGAGGCGGCCGCGCTCGACCAGGCGGCCGGGAACGCCTACGCCGAGGGGATGCGCAACGCGCGCTACCAGGCCCTCGTCGGGACCTCGACCGGCCTCGCCGTGCAGGTCGCCTTCCTGGCCGTGCTCGGCGTCGGCGGCGCGCGGGTGGCGGATGGCTCGCTGGCGGTCGGCGACCTGATCGCCTTCCTGCTCTACCTCTTCTACATCTCGGATCCCATCGCCGGCATCGCGTCGGGCGCCGTGCAGCTCCAGGCGGGCATCGCCGCCGTGCGGCGGCTCCAGGAGGTCGAGACGCTCGCCGTCGAGGAGGACGAGTCACTGACGGCGGCCGCCGCCGGCGACGGGCCGCTGACGCGCTTCGACGAGGTCGGCTTCCGCTACCGCGACGAGGGGCCGATGGTGCTCGAGGGCGTGAGCTTCGAGATCCCGGCGCGCGGGCTGTTCGCGCTCGTCGGCCCGTCGGGGGCCGGCAAGACGACGCTGTTCGCCCTGCTCGAGCGCTTCTACGACCCGCTCGAGGGGTCGATCTCGCTCGCCGGCCGCGACCTGCGCGCGTGGCCGCGGGCCGAGCTGCGGGCCGCGATCGCCTACGTCGAGCAGGAGGCGCCGGTGCTGGCCGGCACGCTGCGCGACAACCTGCTCTACGCGGCGCCGGAGGCGACCGAGGAGGAGCTGCGGGCGGCGGTCGCCGCGACCCGGCTCGACGGGCTCGTGGCGACGCTGCCGGACGGGCTCGAGACAGAGATCGGCGCGCGCGGCACGACGCTGTCGGGCGGCGAGCGCCAGCGCATCGCGATCGCGCGGGCGCTGCTGCGCTCGCCGCGCCTGCTGCTGCTCGACGAGGCGTCCTCGCAGCTCGACGCGGTCAACGAGGCGGCGCTGCGCGCCGCCGTGGCCGCGGCCGCCGCCGAGCGCGCCGTGGTCGCGATCGCCCACCGGCTCTCCACCGTGGTGGCCGCCGACCGCATCCTGCTGATCGAGGCTGGTCGCGTGCGCGCACAGGGGACGCACGCCGAGCTGGTCGAGGGCGACGAGCTCTACCGCGAGCTGGCCGCCACGCAGCTCACCGCGTGACGAGCGCTGTCACTGGCACGCGCTCTCGAGCCGCGCCGCCGCTCGGTCACCGGGTCACGAGCCGTCGCACGTGAAGCAGTGCTCGGCGGCGACGCGCCGCAGGATCGCGCGCATCGGATCGACCGAGGGGGCGCGCGAGAGCCAGCCGTGGGTGGCGAGGGCGATCTTCCGGCGCGGGCCGTCCGGCCCGAGCGAGCGCAGCACGATGCCCTCGCGCACGGTGCCGAGCGCCAGCGTGGGGATCAGCGCGATGCCGACCCCCGCCGCCACCAGGCCCTGCTTGCCGAGCCATTCCGCCGCGTCGAAGGCCACGCGCGGCTCGAAGCCGGCGGCGGCCGCAGCCTTCACGAGCGCGTCGGCGCACTGGCGGCCCTCGATCCAGGTCTCCTCGCGCAGCTCCTCCATCCGCAGCTCGCTCTCGCCGGCCAGCGGGTGCTCGCGCGGCAGCGCGACGTAGAAGGGGTCGTCCATCAGATGCTCGAGCTCGACGTCGGACGGCGCGTCGGGCCCTGGGTCGGTGACCACCGCGAGGTCGATCTCGCCGGCCGCCAGCAGCGGCAGCATCTCGAGCGTGCGACCCTCGACGAGCCGCAGCTCGACGCCCGGGTAGCTCTGCGCGAACTCGGCGATGGCGAGCGCGGTGAGGGTGGCGCTGGCGGTCGGGAACGCGCCGAGCCGGAGCCGGCCGCTGTCCAGCTCGGCGAGCGCCTCGAGCTGCGACTCGGCGGCGGCGAGCCGGCCGAGGATCGCCTCGGCGTGCTCGACCAGCAGCTCTCCGGCGGGCGTCAGGCGCACGCCGCGGGTCGTGCGGTCGACGAGCCGGGTGCCGGCCTCGGCCTCGAGCGTGGCGATCTGGCGCGAGACCGCCGGCTGGGTGAAGGCGAGCGCGTCGGCGGCGGCGGAGAAGGAGCCCTGCGCGGCTACCTCGCGCAGGACGCGCAGGCGGCGGACGTCCAGTGGCATGCGCAAAGCGTATACCAGACCCGTCGAAAGATCATTTGCGGTAATGGCCCGGGAGGCGGACGATGATCGCCATGTACCACCTGTCGCATCTCATCGTGGATCAGCGCACGGTCGCCTTGATCAGGCCGCGCGACATGGCGGCCATGCCCTCGGAGATCCAGCCGGCGGTGAACAGGGCGACGACGCCGAACGGCACGAAGGCGAGGCCCTCGAGCACGCTGTCGGGCTGCCAGAACCCGAGGTCCATGGCCTCGAGCGGGGCGAGCAGCGGAGCGGCGAGGCACCACAGCGCGACGCTGTAGGCGGTCACCGCGATCGTGAACGTGGCGACGCCGATCGGGAAGCGCGCGAGCAGGTAGCCGACGCCGCGCCACGTCATGCCGTCGGTCCAGTAGGCCTTCAGGCGCCCGAACCATCCCTCCCCCTTCGGCGCGACGGCGACCGGGGGCAGCTGCGTGCCGAGCAGGGCATTGGCCAGGCCGCGCTCGAACATGAGCAGCGGACGAGTGGCGGCGAGCACGAGCGTGAGCAGCGGGATGCCGACGATCGTGATCGCCAGGCCGAGGCCGGTGCTCAACCCGGTGACGAGCCAGATGAAGTAGGCGATGCCGAGCGGGAGGCCGAGCAGGTGATGGGTCAGGGAGGTCCAGCCGCGGGCGGTGATCAGGGGCCGCAGCGCGACGCGCCAGGCCGGGTCGGGAGTCAGGGTCGTGTCCATGCCATAGAGGATCGCCCGCGCGAGCGCGCGATCGCCCTCCGGACAACCTGTTTCTCGAGCGGTGGCTGGCCTCACTCGCCAGGTGCGGTCTTGACACGCGCGGCCCGCTTTGGTCGAATGCCTTAGTCGCTTGACTAACGATGGGAAGGAGACCGGTATGTACGCCTCACCCGCGGAGGCCGGTAACGCGCCGGCCGAGGAGTTCCTCTATCTCGCCTGCCTCCACGAGGGCACCGGCGTCGAGAAGCCGGACTTCCTCGCCGTGGTCGACGCCGAGGAGGGCCGGCTCGTCCACGAGCTCCCGATGCCGAACGTCGGCGACGAGCTGCACCACTTCGGCTGGAACCGCTGCAGCTCCGCCTGCCACGGGCCGGACCGCTCGCACCTGATCGTGCCCGGCTTCCGCTCCTCGCGGATCCACATCGTCAACGTCGCCGACGATCCGCGACGTCCCCAGCTCGAGAAGGTGATCGAGCCCGACGAGCTCGTCGCCGCCACGGGCCTGACCCGCCCCCACACCGTCCACTGCATGCCCGGCAACAACGTCGTGATCAGCATGCTCGGTGACGCCGACGGCAACGGCGCTTGCGGCTTCGCCGTCCTCGACGCGCAGACCTTCGAGGTCAAGGGCCGCTGGGAGAACGGCGGGCCGCACCCGAAGCTCAACTACGACTTCTGGTACCAGCCGCGCCAGAACGTGCTGGCCTCGTCGGAGTTCGGCGAGCCCACGGCCTACGAGCCCGGGTTCGACCCCGAGGACGTCGCCGCCGGGCACTACGGGAGCCGCCTGCACTTCTGGAACCTGAGCGAGCGCCGGGTCGAGCAGACGCTCGAGCTCGGCGAGGCCGGCCTGGTGCCGCTCGAGATCCGCTGGCTGCACGACCCGGACGCCGACCAGGGCTTCGTCGGCGCGGCGCTCTCGAGCACGATGTGGCACTTCCACCGCGAGAACGGCTCCTACAGCGCCGACCAGGTGATCGCCGTCGACGGCGTCGAGCAGGAGGGCTGGCCGTTCCCGGTCCCCGGGCTGATCACCGACCTCGTCGTCTCGATGGACGACCGCTTCCTGTACTTCTCGAACTGGCTGCACGGCGACCTGCGCCAGTACGACATCTCCGACCCGGCGAACCCGCGGCTCACCGGGCAGCTCCAGCTCGGCGGCGTCCTCGGCAGGCCGTTGGACGGCGGCCGCGACCTCAACGGCGGCCCGCAGATGCTCCAGCTCTCGCTCGACGGGCGGCGCCTGTACGTCACGAACTCGCTGTACTCGACGTGGGACAACCAGTTCTATCCCGGACTGCGGTCGTGGCTGCTGCGGGTGAACTGCGACCCGGCCGGCGGCATGGAGCTCGACCCGGGCTTCTTCGTCGACTTCCAGCCGGCACGCACGCACGAGGTCCGCCTCCAGGGCGGCGACTGCACGACGGAGATCTTCCAGTGACGGTCGCCCACATCGGCGGCTTCCCGGTCGAGGAGAGCGTTCCGGCGCTCGCGCCGGCGGCCGCGACGATGGTCTACATGGTGAGGGCGTGGCTCCGGCGCCGGTAGCCCGTCCGGCAGACCGAGGAGGCGTTCCTCGACGCCGCGGAGCGCCTCCTCGTCAGCGCCGGCCACGCCGGAATCACGACGCGGGCGCTCGCCGAGGAGGCGGGCGCCAACCACGGCCTCGTCCACTACTACTTCGGCTCGATGGAGAACCTGCTCGCGCGCGTGCTCGAGCGGTTCACCGAGCGCATCATCGCCCGCCAGCGAGCGATGTATTCCGCCGCGGACGTCTCGTTCGTCGACAAGTGGCGCACCGCGATGCGGTACCTCGACGCCGACCGCGAGTACCAGAAGGTCTGGTACGAGCTCCAGGCGCTGGCCTGGAACCGCCCCGAGCTGCGCGAGCGCGTCGCCCAGCGTCGACGCCGAGTGGCGCGCCGTCCTCAGCGAGGCCCTGGCCGAGCCGCGCGAGCGCTACGGCATCGACATGCCGCTCGCCGCGCTGGTCTCGCTCGTGATCACGTTCAACGAGGGGATCATCTTCGAGCGGCTGTCCGGCATCGAGACGGGCCAGGCCGAGCTGCTCGAGTGGATCGACGGATGGCTTCAGCAGAAGGAGAAGCCATGAGCTACCCCTCGGGGAGCCCGACGACCTTGCCCGCGGCGCGGTTCTCCTCCATGTAGCGGTGCGCGTCCGCGATCTCGGCGAGCGGAAACGTGCGGTCGAGGATGTCCCGGTAGCGCCCGTCCTGCACCCGGTCGACGATGTCCTGGAAGATCGCGCGGTAGCTCGCATCGTTGATCGTGCTGCTCTGGAAGCGGCTCAGCGGGATGCCGAGTCGCTCCGCCTCGGCCCGGGCGGGATCGATGTTCCAGTCGAGCTCGAGGAACCCGGAGATGCATGCCCTCCCGCCACGGCCGACGGCCTTCAGCGAGTCGAAGATCGTCCGCGGGCCGACCAGCTCGAACAGGCCGTCGACGCGGACGCGCGCCCCGACCTCGCCGTCGTCGAGGACGACGTGATCGGCGCCGGCGGCCTCGAGCGCGGAGCGCTTGCCGTCCTGGCGCGTCGTGGCGAAGACCTCCAGGCCGCGGTCCTTGGCGATGGTGATGGCGGCCATGCCGACCGACGACGAGCCGCCGCGGACGAGCAGCGACTGGCCCGGCTCGAGCCCGAGCAGGTCGAGCGAGCCCCATGCCGTCCCGAAGCTCTCGGGGATCGCGCCCAGCTGCGGCCACGAGAGCGACGTCTCGACCGGGATCACGTGCGTGACGGGCAGCAGCGCGTACTCGGCGTAGCCGCCGTCGAACTCGCGCCCCATCCCGCCCATGGCCGCGACGATCGTCTGGCCGGTTTCCACGACCTCGCCCACGCACTCGATGCCCAGGACGCGCGGGAACCTGCACGGCGTCGCCCGACTCCCCGGCCCGCGTGCCCAGCTCGGAGCGGTTGAGCCCGAACGCCCGCACGCGCACCAGGACCCAGCCGGGGCGCGGCTCGGGGGTCGCGATCTCCTCGACGCGCAGCACGTCCGGGCCGCCGGGCTCGTGGACGACGGCGGCTCTCATCAGCGCATCGCCTCGCCGAGCAGCGCCCGGGCGATGACGAGCTTCTGGATCTCGCTCGTTCCCTCGTAGATCTCGGTGACCTTGGCGTCGCGGTAGTAGCGCTCGGCCGGGAACTCCTTGGTGTAGCCGTAGCCGCCGAGGATCTGGATCGCCTCGCCGGTCTGCCGCCGCGCGACGCCGCTGGCGAACAGCTTGGCCTGGGCGCCCTCGACGGTGTGCGGGCGGCCCGCCTCCTTGAGCCGCGCGGCGCGCCAGGTCAGCGCCCGGGCCGCCTCGATCTCGGTCTGCATGTCGGCGAGCTTGTGCTGGATCGCCTGCAGGCGCGCGATCGGGCCGCCGAACGCGTTGCGCTCCTTGGCGTAGGCGGTGGCGAGGTCGAGCGCCGCCTGCGCGATGCCGACCGCCTGGGCGGCGATCCCGATGCGGCCGCCGTCGAGCGTGCGCAGCGCGATCTTCATCCCCTCCCCCGGCTGGCCGAGCCGCTCGCCCGGCGTGTCCTCGAACGCGAGGTCGGCGGTGGAGCTCGAGTTGAGCCCCATCTTCTCCTCCTCGCGCGTGACCGCGAAGCCCTCGGCGCCGGCGCGCACCACGAAGGCGCTGGCGCGCTCGCCCTCGCGCGCGAAGACGATGAAGGTCGAGGCGTGCGAGCCGTTGGTGATCCACTGCTTGGAGCCGGTGATGCGGCCGTCGACGGCCCGCGTGCGCATGGCGGAGGCGTCGGAGCCGGAGCCCGCCTCGGTCAGCGCGAAGGCGCCGATCTCCTCGCCCGGAGGCCAGCGCCGGCACGTACGGGGAGTCGTAGGCGAGCAGCGGCAGCGTGCAGGCGCTGGTGTGGACGGCGACGGTCACCCCCACGCCGGCGTCGGCGCGCGAGAGCTCCTCGAGCACGAGCACGTAGCAGAGGAAGTCGGCGCCCGCGCCGCCGTGCTCCTCGGGCACGCAGACGCCCATCAGCCCCAGCTCGCCGAGCTCGGCGAACAGCTCGCGCGGGAAGACGTGGCCGCGATCCCACTCGGCGGCGTTCGGGGCGACCTTCTCGTCGGCGAAGCGGCGCGCGAGGTCGCGGATCTCCTCCTGCTCGTGCGTCAGCTCGCTCATGCGCGCGCCCGCGTGACGGCCACGCCGCCGCCGACCGCCGCGGCCGCCACCGCCGCGCCCGCGAACCGCAGCCGCCGGCGGTCGAAGCGCAGGATCTCCCAGCCCTCCTCGCGGGCCACGCGCGCCAGCGTCTTGTCGGGATGCACGGCGACCGGGTGGCCGACGGCGCGCAGCATCGGCAGGTCGGACTCCGAGTCCGAGTACGCCCACGAGGCGGCGAGGTCGATCTCCTCGCGCTCGGCCAGCTCGCGGATCGCCTGCGCCTTGCCCTCGCGGTACGTGAACGGCCCGCCGGGGCGGCCGGTGTAGTGGCCGTCGACGACCTCCGAGACGCTTCCCACGGCGCCGTCGAACGTGAGCACGATCGCCATCAGCTCGGCCATCTCCTGCGAGGCGGCGGTGCAGATGAAGACCGGCCGGCCGGCGTCCTGGTGCTCGTAGGCGATCGTCAGCATGCGCGGGTACAGCCGCGGCAGCACGCCGGCCAGCACCTCGGGCGCCAGCCGCTGGAGGTCGCGCACGCGGACGCCCTCGAGCAGCTGCGAGATCCGCTCGCGCAGCGCGTCGGTGCCCTTGTCGGTCGAGCCGCGCAGGCTGAACATGAGGTTCTCGTACGCGTCCCTGGCGAGCTGGCGGCGCGAGACGAGCCCGGCCTTGTAGGCCGCGCGGCCGAACTGGTACGCCGACGAGCCCGCCATCAGCGTGCGGTCGAGGTCGAAGAACGCGGCCCCGGGCTCGTCCGCCCTCCGCAGCGCGCCCCCGCCGGGCGGGGGCGGGAGGATGTGCGGGCGCTCGGTCACACCTGGACGATGACCGCGTCGCCCTGCCCGCCGCCGGAGCAGATCGCCGCGCAGCCGTAGCCGCCGCCGCGCCGGCGCAGCTCGTGCACCAGCGTGGCGAGGATGCGCGCGCCCGACGCCCCGATCGGATGCCCGATCGCCACCGCGCCGCCGTTCACGTTCACGCGGTCCTCGTCGATGCCGAGCATCCTGACCGAGTTCAGCGTGACCGATGCGAACGCCTCGTTGATCTCCCACAGGTCGATGTCGCCCGGCTGGAGGCCGGCCTTGTCGAGCGCCTTCAGCGCCGCGTTGGCCGGGGTGCGGGCGAGCCACTCGAACTCGTCGGCCACCGCCGCCTGGGCGATGATCGTGCCGAGCACCTCCCTGCCCTCGCGCTCGGCCCACTCGTCGGAGGCGAGCACGAGCGCGCCGGCGCCGTCGTTGACGCCCGGCGAGTTGCCGGCCGTGTGCGAGCCCTCCTTGTGGGCGAGCCCGGGCAGCTTCGACAGCGCCTCGAGCGAGGAGTCGCGGCGCGGCGCCTCGTCGACCTCCACGACGGTGTCGCCCTTCCGGCCCTTGATCGTCACCGGGACGATCTCCTCCGGCAGCCGGCCGTCGTCGGTGGCCGCGATCGTGCGCTCGTGCGAGCGCAGCGCCCACTTGTCGAGGTCGGCGCGGGTCATCTCGAGCTGCTCGCCGACCTCGGTCGCCTCCTCGAACATCTGCTTGCCGCTGAACGGGTTGCGCAGGCCGTCCTGGATCATCGCGTCGAGCGCCTTCATGTCGCCCATCCGGGCGCCGAAGCGCGCCTTCGGCAGCAGGTAGGGCGCCTGCGACATCGACTCCATGCCGCCGCCGACCGCCACGTCGAGGTCGCCGGCGCGCACCGCCTGGTCGATCAGGCCCGCGGCGCGGATGCCCGACGCGCAGACCTTGTTGATCGTCTCGGACGAGACCTCCTTGGGGATCCCGGCCTTGATCTGCGCCTGGCGCGAGGGGATCTGCCCCGTGCCGGCCTGGAGCACCTGGCCCATGATCACGTGCTGCACCTGCTCGGGCGCTACCTCGGCCCGCTCGAGCGCCGCCTTGATGGCGATTCCGCCGAGGTCGGTGGGGTGCAGCGAGGAGAGTCCGCCGCCCAGCTTCCCCACCGGGGTGCGGGCGGAGCCCAGGATCACGGTTCGTGGCATGGCGCGAGTCGATTAAGGTGCCGTCCCAATGCGCGTGAGTTCGACCACTCAGGCGCCGCCGGACACAGGTGCCGACACGATCGCCGTCGGCGTCTTCGAAGGAGAGCGGATCGCCCACGACGTCGACGGTGTCCTGCAGGGCCTGGTGGACTCCGGCGAGGCGCGCGCCGGCCTGCGCAAGCTCGCCGTCGCCCACGCCGGCGGCAACCGCTACGTGCTCGTGGGCCTCGGCAAGCGCGACGAGTTCGACGCCGAGCGGGCCCGCGTGGCCGCCGCCGCGGTGGCGGGCCGGGCGCGCGAGCTGGGCACGAAGCGGCTGTGCTGGGAGATCCCGCACCACGTCGACGCGCCCGGCTTCGTCGAGGGCACCGTGCTGGCCGCCTACGAGTACCGCGAGTTCAGCACCGATCCCGACGACGGGCCGCGGCTCGAGGAGCTGATCGTCTCCGCGCACCACGACACGAGCGCCGAGGTCGACCGCGCGGCGGCCGCCGCCGAGGCCGCCAACGCGTGCCGCGACCTCCAGAACGCGCCCGCCAACGAGATGACGCCGCGCGCGCTGGCCGAGCGCGCCCGCGCGCTGCCCGGCCTCCAGGTCGAGGTGTGGGGCCGCGCCGAGATCGAGGCGGCCGGCATGGGCGCCTTCGCGGCGGTCGCGCAGGGCACGCACGAGGAGCCGCAGCTGATCACGCTGCGCTACGAGCCGCCCGACGTCGCCGGCCCGCTGCTCGGCTTCGTCGGCAAGGGCGTGACGTTCGACTCCGGCGGGATCTCGATCAAGCCCGGCGCAGAAGATGAGCGAGATGAAGTTCGACATGTCGGGCGCCGCCGCCGTGCTCGAGGCGACCGGGGCGATCGCCCGGCTCGGGCTCCCGGCCCGCGTGGTGACGGTGATCGGCGCGACCGAGAACCTGCCCAGCGGCCACGCGGTCAAGCCCGGCGACATCCTGCGCGCCAAGACCGGCACCACGATCGAGGTCATCAACACCGACGCCGAGGGCCGGCTCGTGCTCGCCGACTGCCTCGCCCACGCGATCGACCAGGGCGCCGAGCGGCTCGTCGACCTCGCCACGCTGACCGGCGCGATCGTCACCACTTTCGGCTCGACCTACGCGGGCCTGTTCGGCTCGGACGACGATTGGTGCGCCGAGATCGAGGCGGCCGGCGCGCGGAGCCGGCGAGCTGGTCTGGCGGCTGCCGCTGCACGCCGAGTACGCCGAGCTGATCAAGAGCCGCTACGCCGACCTCGCCAACGCGGTCGAGGCCCGCAAGGCCGGCTCGATCACCGCGGCGCAGTTCCTCAAGCGCTTCACCGGCGACGTCCCGTGGGCGCACCTCGACATCGCCGGCACCGCGTACGAGAACGGCAAGCCCTACACGCCCAAGGGCGGCGCGGGCTTCGGCGTGCGGCTGCTGGTCGAGCTGGCGGCGCGCCAACGCGGCGCCCCCGACCTGCATTGAGTGCTTGAAATTCCGCTGAGCGGCGGACCACACTGGCTCCACTGTTGTGCGGGACAGGGGGGAGACATGCATCGTTCATGTCTGGCTGTGTGCGTGTCCGTGCTCGTCGTCATGGGGGTGGCGGCGCCAGGCGCCCTAGCGGCGCCGGGATTTCAGGGCGAGAACTCGTCTCCACCTGATGTCGACGCCCGCGACGGCCGAGTAGCCCCGTCGGCGCAGCAGCGTTCGCTGGCCTCGGGCCTTCAGGTGACGTGGAACCGCTTCGGCACGCCGCACGCGGTGGCGCCGAGAAGCGGCTACCTCGCCACCGGGCTGTCGTCCGACAACGTGACCGCCGCGCGCCAGTGGATCGCGCGCAACCGCGCGCTGCTCGGCATCGGCGCCGCGACCGACCTCGAGGTGGTCACCGCCACCGGTCACGCGGTGCTGCTGCGGCAGACGCTTCGACGGCGTGTCGGCCGGCCGTGACGGCCTGATCGCCGTCGGCGTGCAGCAACGGCAGGGTCGCCTACGTGTCGTCGTCGCTCGCCCAGGACACGAACATCACCGGCGCGCGCGACATGGGCGCCGCGGCCGCCGTCCGGGAGGCGGCGCGTGACGCGGACATGACCGCCGGCACGGTCGGCAACGCCCGTGAGCGGCGCGGCTGGACGGTGCTCGACGCGACCGGGCTCGACCGCCCGGCGCAGGCGCGGCTGGTCGCCGTGCCGACGCCGCGCGACGGCGTCCGGCTGGCGTGGGAGACCTCGCTGCTCGAGGGCGACGACGGCTTCGCCTCGTTCGTCGACGCCGAGACCGGCGAGGTGCTCGTCCGCGAAGGGCTCGTCGACCACCTGGCCGACAACCCGACCTGGACGGTGTTCCCGAACTCGCCGCCGCATGAACTACGCGAGCACCGACACGCGCGTGCGCTGGTGCTGGCTGGCGACGACCAACTGCGCGCTGGTCCTCAACAACCCGGCCTCGCTGCCGTGGGACGTCGACGGCCGCAACGAACCGCGTCGACCTTCACCACGCGCGGCAACAACGCGATCGCCGTCCACAACTGGGACAGCAACGATTCGCGCTCGCTCGGCAAGGAGCCGGCGACCACGAGGCGCGACCGCGAGTACGCCTACCCGTGGACCAACCAGTGGCTCGACGCAGCGCTGCAACCCGGCGGTCTTCGACGTCGCCGCAGCGCAACGACATCGACGCCGCCCGGGCGAACCTGTTCGCGATGCACAACCGCATGCACGACTGGGCCTACGGGCTCGGCTTCACCGAGCGCGACGTGGAACCTGCAGCGATCAACTTCGACCGCGGCGGGGCGGAGGGCGACTACGAGCACGGCAACGCCCAGGCCGGCGGCCGCAGCGGCGGCCCGCCCGGCTTCGCGCGCGCGACAACGCCAACCAGTTCACGCCGGCCGACGGCCAGCTGCCGATCACGAACATGTACCTCTGGCAGCCGATCCCGGCCGGCTTCTACGCCCCGTGCGTGGACGGCGACTTCGACATGTCGGTGATCGGCCACGAGTACGGCCACGCGATCTCCAACCGCATGGCGGGCGGCCCGAACGCGGGCCTGTCCGGCAACCAGCCGCAGGCGATGGGCGAGAGCTGGTCGGACCTGATGGCGACCGAGTACCTGCACGAGAGCGGCTTCACGCCGGTCGGCGGCGAGAACCCGTTCGCGGTCGGCCCGTACGTGACCGGCGACAAGGTGGCCGGCATCCGGAACTACGGGATGAACAACAGCCCGCTCAACTACTCCGACGTCGGCTACGACTTCGTCTGCAACGACACTCTCTGCACGCAGCGGACGCAGGTCCACGCCGACGGCGAGATCTGGAGCGCCACGAACTACGACATCCGGCAGGCGTTCATCGGGCGCTACGGCGACACCGGCGGCCGCCGCTGGATGCAGCTCGTGTTCGACGGCTGGCTGCTGATGGCGACCGGGCAGGTGAGCATGCTCGATGCCCGCAACGCCATCCTGGCCGCCGACCAGCTCCGCAACAACGGCGCCAACCAGGACATCATGTGGAACGCCTTCGCCAAGCGCGGCTTCGGGCAGGCGGCGAGCAGCAACGGCGACGAGGACTTCGATCCGGTGCCGGCTTCGACTCGCCGTACGCCGACGAGGCCACGGTCCGCTTCCGGCCCGTCGGCAACGCGCCGGCGCGTCGGCCCAGCTGTTCGTGGGCCAGCTACGAGGCGCGCGCGAACCCGATCGCCGACACCGACCCGGGCACGCCGCTGAGCGACACGTTCAAGCTCGTGCCCGGCACGTACGAGATGCTCGCCCGCGCGAACGGCTTCGGCCACGTGCGGACGACGCTCACGGTGAGCGCGGGCCAGCTGCGCGACTTCACCGTCAACATGCCGCTCAACCTGGCGTCGAGCGCAAACGGCGCGGCGGCGACGGGCGACGGCGTCAACCTCGGCGCGCTGATCGACGACACCGAGATGACCAACTGGGCGTCGCTCAACTCGCCGATCGCCGGCAAGCAGGTGACGGTGAGGCTCGACCAGCGCCGGACGTTCGACCGCATCCAGGTCAGCGCCATGCTGCGCCACCGGATCCCGGCCGACGTCGACGGCGGCTCGCAGAGCCGGTTCTCGGCGCTGCGGCAGTTCGAGCTGCTGGCGTGCGACGCGCGCGGCGCGGTCGACTGCTCGCAGCCGTCGCAGTTCACGTCGGTGTTCACGAGCGCGGCCGACGCGTTCCCGTCGGCCATCCCGCGGCCGCGGGCGCCGGAGCTGATCATCCGCTCGTTCGCCGTGCCGCAGACGCGCGCGACGCACGTGCGGCTGCGGGTGCTCACCAACCAGTGCACCGGCACGCCGGCCTACCAGGGCGACCAGGACGACGACCCGGGCAACGTCACGGACTGCGACGACGGGCAGCACGCAGGACGACAACGTCCGCGCGGCCGAGCTGCAGGTGTTCAGGTGATGATGAGGACGATCGCGACGATCGTCCCGTAGACGATGACCACGCGCCGGAGGATCTCGGGAGGGATCCTCCGGCCGTAGCGCGCGGCGACCAGCGAGCCGCCCACCGAGCCGACGGCGATCAGCGCCGCGGCGCCCCACGCGACGTCGGCGACGACGATGAAGAGCAGGCCGGCGACGGCGTTCGCGACGCCGGCCAGCACGTTCTTCATCGCGTTGAGGACCTGGAGGTTCTCCGCGAACGACAGGCGCAGGAGCGACATCAGGATGATCCCCTGGGCGGCGCCGAAGTAGCCGCCGTAGATGCCGACGGCGAACGACGAGGCCACGCCGGCGGGCATGTTGTCGCCCCCTTCGTGGATCTTGGGCGAGGGCCGCAGCGCCATCAGGGCAACGGCGAGCAGGATCAGCGCCGGCACGATCGCGTCGAATACCGCGTCGGGCAACTCGAGCAGCAGGATGCCGCCGATCACGGCGCCGATCGTGGTCCCGATGGCGAGGATCCCGAGGCGGCGCCACTGGCCGCGCAGCTCGCGCCGGTAGCCGAACGAGCCCGCCACGCCGCCGGGCACCAGCCCGACGCAGTTCGAGACGTTGGCCGTCACCGGCGAGTAGCCGACCGCCAGCAGGGTCGGGAAGGTGATCAGCGAGCCGGAGCCGACGACCGTGTTCACGCCGCCTGCCACGGCTCCCGCGGCCAAGCACGGCGAGCGCCTCGAGCTCGCGATCGATGGTCCAGCGCGGCGTGTCGGTGTCTCCAGACCGCTCATGGGGAGTCAAGCAGTCGCGTCAGAATCGTCGGCCATGGACTTCGACCTCTCGCCCGACCACGACCTCATCCGCAGCACCGTCCGCGACTTCGCCGAGCAGGAGATCGCGCCGGTCGCCGAGGAGCTCGACCGCGAGAAGCGCTTCCCGTACGAGATCGTCGCCAAGCTCGGCGAGCTGGGGCTGATGGGCATCCCGTTCCCCGAGGAGTACGGCGGCGGCGGGGGCGACTCGCTCGCCTACGCGATCGCGGTCGAGGAGCTGACGCGCGTCGACTCGTCGGTGGCGATCACGATGTGCGCGCACACCTCGCTCGGCACCCAGCCCGTCTACCTCTTCGGGAGCGAGGAGCAGAAGCAGGACTGGCTGCCGGAGCTGACCGCGGGCCGCAAGCTCGGCGCCTTCGGGCTGACCGAGCCGGAGGCCGGGTCGGACGCCGGCAACGTCCGCACCCGCGCGCAGGCTCGAGGACGGCGAGTGGGTCATCAACGGCGCCAAGCAGTTCATCACCAACGCCGGCACCGACATCTCGGGCATGGTCGTGATCACCGCCCGCACCGGCGACGACGAGATCTCCAACCTGCTGGTGCCGAACGGCACGCCGGGCTACGAGCAGGGCGAGCCGTACCGCAAGATGGGCTGGAACGCGTCCGACACGCGGCCGCTGACCTTCACCGACTGCCGCGTGCCGGAGGACCACCTGATCGGGCCGCGCGGCGCCGGCTTCAAGCAGTTCCTGCGCGTGCTCGACATCGGGCGGATCGGGGTGGCGGCGATGGGCGTCGGGCTCGCCCAGGGCGCGCTGGACCAGGCGCTCGCCTACGCCAAGGAGCGCAAGGCGTTCGGCAAGCCGATCTCCAAGTACCAGGCGATCCAGGCCAAGCTCGCCGACATGTCGACCGAGATCGAGGCGGCGCGGCTGCTGACCTACAAGGCGGCGCGGCTCAAGGACGCCGGCCGCAACTTCACGCTGACCGCGGCGCAGGCCAAGCTCAAGACCGGCCGGCTCGCCGTGCGCTGCGCCGAGGAGGCGGTCCAGATCCACGGCGGCTACGGCTACATCGAGGAGTACCCGGTGTGCCGCTTCTACCGCGACGCCAAGATCCTCACGATCGGCGAGGGCACCGACGAGGTCCAGCAGATGGTGATCGCCCGCGCGCTCGGCGCGTGAGGCTGGTCACCCTTTGGCTGCTGCTGTTCGCCGTCTACGTCGTCGGCAACGAGCCTCTGGACGGGGCGGAGCAGGAGTACCTGCGGATCGCGAGCGCGCTGGGTGACGAGATCGTCCGCTCGCAGCTCGGCCTCGGCTTCCCGCTCCTGATCGCGCCGTTCGGCGAGAGTGCCGCCGAGGTCGTGCTGGCGGGCGTCGCGGCGCTCGGCTTCGTGCTGGCTGCGCTGCTGGCCCGGCGGATCGTGCCGGAGCCGTACGCGAGCTTCGGGGCGGGGCTGGCCGGCCTGTCGGCGCCGGCCGTCGCGTACGCCGGGACGATCCTGCCGGGCGCGACCGCCGCGACGCTGCTCGCGGGCGCGACGCTGTGCGCGGTGACGGCGCGCGAGACGCCGCGCCCGGCGGCGGTCTTCGGGGCGGCGGCGATGCTCGGCGTGCTGCCGTGGCTCGATCCGCTCTACGTGGTCCCCGCGGCGCCGGTCGCCGTCGCGCTCTACCTGTGGTGCCGGCGCGGGCAGCGCGGGACGATGGGGCTGATCGCGGTCGAGCTGGCCGTCGCCTCGCTGGTGCTCTACGCGACGCTCAACGAGCGCCTCTATGGCGGCTTCACGCCGTGGTCGCAGCTTCCCTCGGGCGTCTCGCCGACCGGCGCCGAGACGCTCGGCGAGCACCTGGAGCGCGTGCCGCGGCTGCTGACCCTGTGGCTCGACCCCGCCGCGGGCCTGCTGCGGTGGGCGCCGATCTTCGCCTTCGTGCCGTTCGCCGCCTGGCTGCTGCTGCGCTCGCGGCGTGAGGATCTCGTGCGTTTGGTCCCGGAGTGGGCGGGCGCCGAGGCGGCGGCCGGGCTCGCGCTGACCGTGTTCGCCGCCGTGCTGCTGGTCGCGACCTTCCTGGTGACGACGATCGACACCGAGCCGTTCGCGGCCCGCCACCTGATCCCGGCCCTGCCAGTCGCCGGCGCCCTGATCGCCTGGGGCCTTCGCCGCGCGCCGCGCATCGGCGCCGTGCTCGGCGCGATCACGCTGGCGATCAGCGCCTGGCAGCTGATCTAGGTGTAAGTACCGAGCAGGTTGTTCACTCGGCGAACGGCGGCTGGGTGGGGAGGCTGGGGAGCCGGCCGCGCGGCTGATTTTCGGCGTCGAATCCTGGATAGGGGTCGCTAGACGACCCCAGGGCAGGATTCGTCGAAGGAAACCGCCCCGCCGGCGTCCCCGCTCCCCCACCCAGCCGCCGTTGACGTTCGCCCGTGCCGGAGGAACAACGTGCTCAGGAACTACAGCTAAGCCAGCGCGTAGTGCGCGGGCTCGATCTCCGCCGTGCGGCGGCGGTAGGTCGCCCACTGCCACGGCCACTGACTCGGGTCGAAGCCGTTCTCGTCGACGTACCAGTTGGTGCAGCCGGAGTGCCAGACGGTGCGGGCGAGCGCCGTGCGCAGCTCGCGGTCGAACTCCGCGGCGGCCTCCGGCGTGACCTCGATCCGGCGGGCGTCGGCGCGGTCGAGTGCGCGCAGCGCCGAGATGACGTGCCCCATCGCCGCTTCGACGGTGTAGATCACCGAGCCGGTCCCGCCATTCGTGTTGGGCCCGTAGAGCAGGAACAGGTTCGGGAAAGCGGGGACGGTGATGCCGAGGTAGGCGCGCGGCTCGTCGCCCCAGGCGTCCGCCAGCGTGCGGCCGCCCTCGCCGGCGATCTCCATCGGCGCCACGAAGTCGTGCGACTTGAAGCCGGTCGCCAGCACGAGCACGTCGGCGGGGCGCTCGCGGCCGTCCTCCGTGCGAAGGCCGGACGGTGTGACCGCCGCGATCCGCTCGGTGACGAGCTCGACGTTGGGCCGCGTCAACGCCGGATACCAGTCGTCGGTGAGCATGATCCGCTTGCAGCCGATCGCGTCGCGCGGCGTCACCTTGCGCCGCAGCTCGGGATCCTCGATCGCGTGGTCGATCTGCCGGCGGCCGATCGCGCGGATCACGGGCAGCAGCCGGGGATAGCGCGTCATCGCCGCGGCGCCGAGCTCCTGCACGGCCATGAGCGACGCGCGGTCGAGCCGCTGGAGCAAGGGGAAGCGCTCGAACAGCCGCAGCGTGCGCTCGCGGTAGGCGAAGTCCAGCTTCGGGATCGTCCAGCCCGGCGAGCGCTGGTAGACGGTCACGTGGCCGGCCTCGGCCTGGATGGCCGGGACGACCTGGATCGCGCTGCAGCCGCTGCCGACGACCGCCACGCGCCGGCCGGCCAACTCGACGTCGTGGCGCCAGCGCGCCGTGTGGAATGCCGGGCCCTCGAAGTCGTCGAGCCCCGGCAGCGGCGGCACGCTGGGCGTCGAGAGCTGCCCGCAGGCGGTCATCAGGACGTCGGCGACGTCGCCGGTGCTCAGGTGCCAGCGCTCGCCGTCCCAGCGGGCGTCGGTCACCTCGACGCCGGCGCGGACCCGCACCGCATAGCGGCGCACGATGTCCTCCAGATAGGCCTGGATCTCGGCCTGCGGGGCGTAGCGCCGCGACCAGCGCGGGTTGGGCGCGAACGAGAACTCGTACAGGTGCGAAGCGACGTCGCAGGCCGCGCCCGGATAGGTGTTGCGGTGCCACACGCCGCCGACGCGCTCGTCGCGCTCGAACACCGTGACGTCGTCATAGCCGGCCCGTCGCAGCATCGCCGCCGCGCCGACGCCGGCCAAGCCTCCTCCGACCACCGCGACTGAGCGAGGGGCCACAGGGACAGTATGGGACACTCGATCGGTGAGCACGCGGGTGCGCGACGCGATGATGGAGCGGCTGCGGGAGCTGCGCCACGAGCCGATCGACAAGCGCGTCCGAGCTGAGCTCGGCGGCGAGGCGGTGGTCGACAGCAGGCGGGCGCTGCTGGTCTGGGAGCCGCGCCGCGTGGTGCCCATCTACGCCGTCCCGATCGAGGACGTGCACGGCGAGCTGACGCCCAGCACCGCCGCGCCGGTGACCTCTGCCGCGCCGGTCCTGCATCCCGGCATCCCCTTCGCCGCCCACTCGACCGACGGCGAGTCGCTCGACCTGCGGGCCGCCGGCCGGACGCTGAGCGCGGCCGCGTTCCAGCCCGCCGACGAGGACCTGGCGGACCACGTGGTGCTCGACTTCGGCGCCTTCGACGAGTGGTACGAGGAGGACGAGCCGGTCTTCTCGCATCCGCGCGACCCGTACCACCGCGTCGACACGCGCCGCAGCTCGCGCCCGATCCGGGTCGAGCTCGACGGCGTGCTGCTCGCCGAGAGCCGCCGGCCGCTGCTGCTCTTCGAGACCAGCATCCCGACGCGCTTCTATCTGCCGCGCGAGGACGTGGTGGCCGACCTCGAGCTCGGAGACAAGCGCACCGCGTGCCCGTACAAGGGCAGGGCGACGCACTGGTCGGTCGGCGAGCACCGCAACATCGCCTGGAGCTACGAGGACCCGCTCGAGGAGGCGGTGGCGATCCGCGGCCTCGTCGCGTTCTACGACGACCGGGTCGACGTGATCAGCTGAGCACGTGGCGCTCGAGCCAGTCGTTGCGGAACGCCCCGCGCGGGTCGAGCCGCTCTGCCAGCCGCATGAAGTCGGGTAGCCGCTCGTAGCGGTCGGCGATCGTCGCGGCGCCGGCGAGGAACAGCTTGCCCCAGTGCGGGCGCGGCGCGAACGGCGCCAGGGCGACCTCGAGCGCGGCGACCAGGCGGCCGACCAGCTCGGGCTCGCGCCGCCACGTGAAGTGGAAGCCGACGGTGTCCTGCCCGTACTGCGGGCTCAGCCAGAGGCGGTCGGCGGCGACCGTGCGGATCTCGGTGACCTGGAGCGCCGGGCGGAGCGCGCCGCCGAGGGCGCGCAGCGCCTCGATGGCGGCCACGGCGTCCGCGCGCGCCACGTGGTACTCGGACTGGATCTCCTCCCCCACGCTCGGCGTGAAGCCCATCTGGAAGTGCGGCAGGCGGTCCGACCAGCGGCCGGGGACGCCCTGCTGGCGGGTGCAGTGGACGGGGTCGAGGCCGGGGATCGGATGCCGCTCGCCGTCCGCCGGGAGCGCGCCGAACAGCTCGTCACGAGACGGGTCGGCGCGCGACTTGACCCACACCGAGCCGGCGCGCTCGTCCCACAGCGTGAAGACGCTGACGCTGTCGCCGGCGCCCGTGATCTCGTCGAAGTGCGCGAACAGCGCCTCCCAGGTCAGGCCTTCGTAGACGCGCTGCGCGATCTCGTAGGCGGGCTCGACGTCGAGCGTGACGCGCGTGACGGCGCCGAGCGCGCCGAGACCGACGACCAGGCCCTCGAAGTTCTCGTCGCCGCGGGCGGCGGTCACGACCTCGCCGCCGGAGGTGACGAGTTCGAGCGCCGCGACCGCGGTGGCGAGGTTGCCGGACGCGTCGCCGGAGCCGTGGGTGGCGGTGGCGATCGAGCCCGCGATCGAGATGTGCGGCAGCGACGCGAGGTTGTGCAGCGCGAGGTCCTCGGCGTGCAGCGCCTCGGCCAGGTCGCCGTAGCGGACGGCGCCCCCGCAGCTCACCGTGCCGTCGCCGACGACCACGTCGCGCGGCAGATCGTCGAGCGTGACGAGCTCGTCCGAGTCGCCGACGTCGGTGAACGAGTGGCGCGACCCGAGCACGCGCAGGCGCGGCGCCCGCGCCACGAGCTCCTGGAGCTGTTCGAGCGTCTCCGGCCGGTGCAGCTCGCGCGCGCGGTACGCGTACGTGCCGGCCCAGTTGCTCCCCGCCGTCACGAGAGCGGTAGCTCGTCCTCGAGCGTCTCGAGGACGTGATCGGCGCCGGCTTCGCTCAGCGCGGCGGTGTCGTAGTGGCCGGTCGCCACGGCGATCGCCGTGCAGCCGGCCGCGTGGGCGGCCTCGATGTCGCGAGGCGTGTCGCCGATCACGTAGATCTGCGTGTTCGGGACGTCCTCCCCGAGCATGGCCTCGCCGCGCTGGACCGCCTCGCGCACGATGCCCGCGCGATCGAGCCCCGCGCTCGCGTAGGCGCCGAACGTGAACCAGCGGTTGAGGTCGCCGCGCGCGAGCTTGATATGCGCCGCGCCGTCGCCGTTGCCGGTGATGATCCCGAGCAGGTGGCCGGCGCGGCTGAGCTGGCGCAGCCGCTCGGGCACGCCCGGCAGCACCCGGTAGCCCTGGCTCTCGGCGACCGCCTCTGGGAGGTGCTCGAGCCGTCGCTGGACGATCTGCGCGAGCTCCAGCGAGCTCGGCTTGCGGCCCAGCACCGCCTCGAAGGTCCGGGCGCCGACGTCCGGATCGGTCATCCCCGCGTCGGTGAACTTGCCGATGTCGGCGGGGATGCCGTACAGCTCCTCGAACGCGCGGCGCCACGCGACCGCGCCGGCGCCGCCGGTCGACACCAGCGTGCCGTCGATGTCGAAGAGCAGGATGCGGGGGACGGTCATCGGCCGACGCGGAACTCGAGCGCGTGGATCTGGGACTGCCCGTAGGAGCCGGTCTGGACCGGCCCGGCGGCGCTCACGCGGTCGCCGATCCGCGGGTCGCGCCGCGGGCGCAGGTCGCGGGCGACGTCGATCGCCGTCATGCCGGCCAGCGTGACCGAGCCGGCGTCGACGACGACGTGCAGGTCCCCGTCGCCGTCGGGATCGACGCGCTCGACATAGACGACGGTGCCGCGCACGGCCCGGCAGCCGGGGACGTCGGCAGGGCAGCGGGAGCGGCGGACGTCGCGCGGCGGCGGCGCCGGCGTGGCCGTCGGCGTCGGCGGGGCGGCCCGCGGCTTGGCGGCCGGGCGCCGGTCGTCGTCGATCGGCAGCGCCGCGGCGACGACGGCTCCGATGACCAGCACGAGCACGAAGATCCGCATCAGCGCGCGGCCTCGCGAGTCTCGAACGCGCCGCGGGCGAGGATCGTGCTGGCGGCGCTGGCCGGGTCGATCCGGCGCTCGACGACCGCGTCGAGCAGCTCGGCGACCTCGGGATCCTCGTGCAGCGACGCCTCCAGCGCGCGCCGCAGCCGCATCGTCGCCAGGCCCAGGACCTCGTTGCGCAGGTTCCGGCGCCGCCGCTCGGACAGCGTGCCCTCGGCCTCCACGAACGCGCGATGCTCGGCCAGCTTCTCGGCCAGCGCCTCCACGCCGTCGCCGCGCGCCGCCTCGGTCTTGATGATCGGCACCTGCCAGCCCTCCTGCGGCCCGAGCGACAGCACGCCCTTGATCTCGCGCACCATCGTGTCGGTGAGCGGGTGGTCGGACTTGTTGACCACGATGATGTCGGGGATCTCCATCACGCCGGCCTTGAGCGCCTGGATCGAGTCGCCCGACCCGGGGATCAGCACCAGCACGACCGAGTCGGCATGGTCGATCACGTCGACCTCGGCCTGCCCGACGCCGACGGTCTCCAGGAAGACGTCGTCCTTGCCGGCGGCGTCCATCAGCAGCGCCGTCTGGAGCGCCGCCTCGGCGAGGCCGCCGAGCGCGCCGCGGGTGGCCATCGAGCGGATGAACACGCCGGGGTCGAGGAAGTGCTCGGACAGCCGGATGCGGTCGCCGAGCAGCGCGCCGCCGCGGAACGGCGAGCTCGGGTCGATCGACAGCACGGCGACCTCGCGCTCGAGCGCCCGCTGGTGCCTGATCAGCGCGCCGATCAGCGTCGACTTGCCCGCCCCGGGCGGCCCGGTGAAGCCGACGACCGACGCGCCGCCGGTGTGCGGGTAGACCTCGCGGACGAGCTCCCAGCCCTCGGGATCGTCGTCCTCGACGAGCGAGATCCCGCGCGCCAGCGCGCGCTTGTCGCCGGCCCGCAGCCGCTCGGCGAGGCTCGTCTTCTGATCGGCCATCGTGGCGAGGATACGATCAGAGGTCGATGGCGACACTGGCCAAGCCGCCAAGTCCCCTGCATATCCGCGGCGAGCCGGAGCCGCTCCACGGCGGCCCGCTGGCCCTGCTGCGCTTCCTGCGCGCGCACGGCATGCTCAACCACAGGTACGCGCGGCTGATCGCGCGCTGGGCGTGGCTGAAGGTGCGCTGGGGACGGCGCCTCCAGACCGACGGGCTGTGCTTCGTCGGCCCGGGCGTGAAGCTCGAGATCGGCCGCGACGCCGTGCTGCGGCTGGGCCGCTGGTCGTGGATCGGCCACGGCACGAAGATCCGCGTCCACGAGGGCGAGGCCGAGATCGGCGCCAAGACCGTGCTCGGCCAGGAGTGCACGATCTCGGCCTTCCAGCACGTCTCGATCGGCCGCGAGTGCATCGTCGCCGACCGCGTGATGCTGATCGACTTCGACCACGGCGTCGTCGAGACCGAGCGCCCGATCCGGCTCCAGGGCATCTACAAGCGCGACGTCCGCGTCGGCCACAACTGCTGGATCGGCTACGGCGCCTGCATCCTGCGCGGCGCCACGGTCGGCGACAACGCGATCGTCGGGACCTCGACGGTCGTGACCAAGGACGTGCCCGACAACGCCGTGGTGGCCGGCGCGCCGGCCCGGCTGCTGCGCATGCGGCCGGAGCCCGAGACCCTGCGCTGGGACTAGCGCTCCTCGTCGAGCCGCGAGTACGCCTCGGTGGCCGCGTCGAGCTGGCGCCGGCCCTGGGCGACCGCCCAGCGGCGGCTCGGCGCGATCGACGGCGAACACGGTCCAGCCCGCCCCGTCCTCGTCGCTGAGGTGGATCAGCAGGGTCTTGGCGTCGTGCTCGACGCGCAGGCGGTGGGCCGGGTTGGCCTCCTCGAACAGGATCCGCGGCCGCGGCTCGTCCGGATCGGCGACGAACGAGGTCCAGCGCATCAGGCTCCGGCGTCCCGGGCGAGGCGGCGCAGGTGGTCGACCTCGGCGTGCGCCTGCGCGGGCAGGTCCATCGTCGCGAGCCGGTTGGCGCTCTCCGCGACCTCGGCGGCGAAGCCGCTGCCGCGCCCCACGGCGGTGGCGACCTGCGAGGGAGCGGCGGTGGTCCGCATCCGCCGCAGGAGCGGCGCCAGCACCGTCGTCACCACCGTCACCACGATCAGCGCCGCGAGCACGCGCGCGCCGGCCTCGCCGACGTCGGTGACCAGCTCGAGCACCGCGCCGACGCCGACGGCCGTCTCGATCCCGAGCGTGAAGGCGGAGACCTGGCTCAGCGTGCGCACCGCGGCCGAGTCGGTGGGCCGAAGCGCGCCGAGCATGAGCGATGCGTGCGACGTCCAGAGGGCGGCGAGCCCTGCCACGCCGAAGCCCCGCCACAGCCAGTCGGTCTCATCCACCCACAGCGCGCCGCAGAGCAGGACGAGCGCCGACAGCGACGCCGCCACGGTCGCGGTGCCGAGCGCATGCAGGCCGCGGTGGGACCGGGAGCGCAGGCCCGCGCCCGCCGCGGCGGTGCAGGTGAAGATGCTGAACCCGAGGCTGGTCCCGACGACGCGCCAGTGGATCTCGTCGAACGAGCCGCTGAGCAAGGCGACCACGGCCACGGCGCCCGACACGCAAAGGCCCGCGACCAGCGCCCTGCTGACCAGCTTGCGAAGGTCCATCGCGGGCCAGCGTAGCGCCGGTCAGCGGGTCTCAGCGCAGCACGAACCCGGTGCCGAGGTCGTCGCGCGGATCGAGCACGAAGCGATGCTCGCCGGTGCGGAACGCCGTCCCCTCGACCTCGGTGACGACCCCCGCGTCCGTGCGCTCGACCACCTGCGCGGAGAACGTGGTGCCGACGATCGAGTCGTGCCGCAGCACCTGGCCGGGCTCGAGGTCGAGCAGCGCGAGCCGCGCCGAGGTGGCGGAGCCGCACGGCGAGCGGTCCACCTCGCCGTCGGCGAACACCGTGACGTTGCGCTGGTGCAGCGGCCCGAGCTCGTCGTAGAGGATCGTGCCGTAGATGCCCGACAGGCGGTCGTCGGCATGGCGCGCCACCTCGGTGCCCTCGAGCGCGCGCTTGATCTCGCGGCCGGCGGCGATCAGGTCGACCAGCCGCTCGGGCACCACCTCGAGCCCGAGGTCGGCGGCGGCCACGCTGGCGTAGATCGCGCCGCCGTAGGCGACGTCGACGCGCGCGCCGGCCGCCTCCACCCCGCGCGCGACGACGTACGCCGGGACGTTGCGGAAGGTGACCGACTCGACCGCCCCGCCGGCGCAGCGCACGCGCGCCACCACTCGCCCGGACGGCACGTCGATCGTGACCGCCGCCTCGCCGTCGGCGTCGCACGCGACGCGGCCGGACTCGACCGCCCATGCGCCGAGCGCGATCGTGCCGTGGCCGCACGCCGTCGAGTAGCCGTCCTTGTGCCAGAACAGCACGCCGAGGTCGGCGGCCTCGTCGTCGGGCGGGACGAGGAAGCAGCCGTACATGTCGGCGTGCCCGCGCGGCTCGTGGCACAGCAGCCTGCGGACGGCGTCCACCTCCTGGCTGGCGCGCGCGAACTCGCGCCGCTCGCGCACCGAACCGCCCGGGATCTCGGGCGCTCCGGCGGTGACGATGCGGAACGGCTCGCCCGCCGTGTGGTAGTCGGTCGTCGTGACTTCCATGAGAGAGGTATCTTCGCGCCAGCAAGTGGAGACCGGTCGCCGAGGGGAGCAGGCGTGAAGGTACGAGACGCGATGACCCAGGAGGTCCTGACGATCACGCCGGGGCGGACCCTGCGCGATGCCGCACGCTTCCTGAGCGAGCACAACGTCGGCTCCGCCGTCATCTTCGATCCCGAGCAGCCGGGCCCCGGCATCGTCAGCGAGCGCGACATCGTGCGCTCGCTCGGCGCCGGCGAGGACCCCGACCAGGAGACGGTCGGCGACCACCTCACGGCCAACGCCGCGTTCGCCGACGCCGACTGGGACCTCGAGAAGGCAGCCGACGCGATGGCGCGCGGCGGCTTCCGTCACCTCGTCGTCGTCGAGAACGGCGAGGTCCACGGCATCATCTCGATGCGCGACATCATGGCCACCTGGCGGCCTAGCGCACGAGCCTGAACGGCTTAGAGGCCGCGGCCGCAGACCGGCCAGGGACGGGTGCCCTCCTGCTCGTAGAGCATCGCGGCGCGCTGGTCCTGCTCGGCCTCGGGGGCGCGGGCCGGGTTGCCGCGGCCGCCCATCCGGCGCCACGTCGCGCGCGAGAACTGGTACTTGCCGTAGTAGCGCCCGTCGCGCGACACGGCGGTCGGGTCGCCGCCCGACTCGCACTGCGCGATCTTGGCGAGCACCGTCGCCGCGTCAGTCGGCGCCGACGAGCCCTGGGCCGTGATGCCGAGCGCGGCGAGCGTCTGCGGGCCGGCGATGCCGTCGACGGCGAGGCCGTTGGCGCGCTGGAACCGGCGCACGGCCTTGCGCGTCTGCGGGCCGTAGATGCCGTCGGCGGGGATGCCGAGCGCCTGCTGGAGCGCGGAGACCGAGCTGCCGGACGTGCGCACCACCTTGGCGGCCTGGCGGTCGGCGGCGACGGCGCCGCCCGCGGCGAAGGTCAGCGAGACGAGCGCCATGGCGGCGAGGCTGCGGCGGCCGCGCAGACGGCGCAGGCGGCGTACGGCCTCGAAGCGCCGCGCGCGAGAGCGGCGCTGGGAATCCAGCCAGGGTTCAAATTCAGTTGTCGGCACAGCGGGAACTCCTCTGGGTCTCTGCGCCTACGGGGTTAGCTGACGGGCTCGCGCGAAGACCTGCGCTACGCCGCTCTACTGCGGCGATTCGCCCCGGGAGCCGGAGACATCCGGCTCCAGGCGGTTCCCCCGTTCCCCGCCGCCTGGGCGACGGAGATTCGGCAAGGTTCGGTTGTGACGAAGCGGGGCACCTTACACACCGCTCCACACGGATTGGTCGGCCGGGGCACCGAACTCTGAACGCCGCGCGTCAGATCGCCGGCGCGAGATACCGCAAATTGGGCTCTACCGCGGGGTCGGCGAGCGCGGCCTCGAAGCTCGCCCGGTGACCCGCCGCACGCTCACGCGGGTAGTCGCCCGCCGTGCCGGCCGAGATCAGGAACGCCCAATCCGACGACTGGAGCGCCAGCAGCTCGCGCAGCGCGCGGTCGGACGGCCGCGCGCGGCCGCTGAAGGCGCGCAGCTCGGCGCCGCGCTGGGTCCAGGCCAAGCCGGCCGCCGCCGGGCCGCTCCAGGTCCGCAGGTCGCGTCCGTCGCCCCAGCTCGTGACCGGCGGCTCGGCCGGCGCGTCCTCGAGCGCCCCCTCGCCCGGCGGGGCCAGCTCGACGCCCTCGCGCTCGCACGCCTCGAGCACGGCGCGCAGCCAGTCGACGCCCTCGGGCCAGAAGTGGCCGAGCAGCTCGGTGTCGAACGCCACCACCGACGGCCCGCCGCGCTCCGCCACCCGCCGCACGAAGTCCTCGGCGTCGGCGGCCGCCTGGGCCGCCGCGCGCTCGGCGTCGTAGACCGAGCCGTCGATCGCCCACGCGCGGTGGCGGTGCTCGGTCAGCCGGTGCGTGTCGAGGTACGGCGCGCGCGAGGGATAGCCGTCGCGGTGCCAGACGAGCTCGATCGCCTCACGGTCGAGCGGCGCCAGCACCACGCCCGCCTCCGTGCAGCGCGGCGCCTGCGGGCCGGGGCCGAGCACGTCGGTCCAGTCGACGCACGCGACGCGCACGCCGGCCTCCTCGAGGATGTCGTCCAGCCACGGGGCATGGGCGCACTCGGGCAGCCAGAAGCCGCCGCTCCATTCGCCGAACCGCCGCCGGTGCGACGCGATGCCGGTGCGCAGCTGGAGCCGCACCCCGGTTCCGGTGGCCAGCAGCGGCAGCACCGGGTGGGTGGCCGCCGACGTCCAGGTCGAGTGCTCGTGGAAGGCGGCGACGAGGTCGCCGCGGCGCTCGAGCGCGTCGGCTGCGGCGGCATACGAGGCGGCGCTGCGCTCCAGCACCGCCGCCACCGGCGCCTCCGCCGTGTCGATGTCGAGCCGGTGCGAGGCGGGCCGGATCTCGCGCAGGAAGGTCAGGCAGCGCTCGAGCGCGCCGGGCGCCTCGAGCTGGTCGCACAGCACGGGCGTCAGCGAGACCGTGACCCGGCCGGGATGGGCGTCGAGCACGTCGAGCAGCGGCAGGTAGCTGGTCGCGATCGCCTCCCACAGCCACTCCTCGCCGAACGGCCACGTCCCGAAGCCCTCCACATACGGCATGTGCGTGTGCAGGACGAGCGAGAGGCGACGTCACGGGCGCAGCACCGCCAGGAAGTCGAGCGCTCGGTCGAGGTCGCGCCGCCGGAGCGCGAAGTCGCGCGTGGAGATGGCCGGCGTGAAGCGGTCGTAGAACCGCCCGGTGATGCCGAGCCGCGCGTGCACGGAGTCCCAACCGGCCTTGAGCGCCAACTCGTGAGCGCGCAGCTTGCGCGCGTGGAAGAGCCCGAGCAGGTCGACGGAGCCGAAGTGGCGCCCGCACAGCGCCCGGTACTCCTCGGCGCGGTACTCGCGGACGTGCCACGGGTTGCCCGAGCGCTCGGCGCCCTTCGGGGCGAGCGTGAGCACGTTCGGCGTCGAGATGTAGGCGACGCCGTTCGGGCCGATCAGCTCGCGGATGTGGTCGAGGACGGCGTCCGGGTCCTGCACGTGCTCGATCGTCTGGAGGAACACGACGCAGTCGACGTCGCCGGTCCACAGCTCGATCATGTTGCGCTCGAAGCGGACGTCGGCGTACTTCAGCCGCGCGTGCTCGAATGCCTCAGGGTTGGCGTCGACGCCCACCACGGAGGCGGCTGTGCGGGCCAGCACCGCCGAGCCATAGCCCTCGCCGCACGCGAGGTCCACGACGCGGCGGCCGTGGGCGCGGGCCGAGATCCACTCGTAGACGACCAGATGGCGCCGGAACCAGTAGTTCTCCTCGGGCACGTCCGGCAGCGTCCGCTCGCCGGTGAGGGACAGCGGCGGGACGCCCGGCGGCTGGTCGCGCTGGACGTAGAGCTGCGACATCGGCGGCGACCATACCGCCACGTCGGCCAACCCGATTGGACCGGATGGTGCAAAACGTGTGCCGACCAGACCAATAGGCTTGCCGCCCAGGTTGGACACGGCTCCGGACATCCGCCTTCGCGGTCTCGTCAAGCGCTACGGCGACCTGGCTGCCGTCGACGGCATCGACCTCGACGTCGCCCGCGGCGAGTTCTTCACCCTGCTGGGACCGTCGGGCTCGGGCAAGACGACGACGCTGCGGATGATCGCCGGCTTCGAGCGGCCCGACGCCGGGTCGATCGAGCTGGCGGGCACCGACGTCTCGGACCGGCCGCCCTTCGCGCGCGACGTCAACACCGTCTTCCAGGACTACGCGCTGTTCCCGCACATGAACGTGGCTGACAACGTCGGCTACGGGCTGCGCGTGAGCAAGGTGCCGCGCGAGGAGCGCCGCCGACGCGTCGACGAGGCGCTCGAGATGGTGCGCCTGCCCGGCCTCGGTGGCCGCAGGCCGGCCCAGCTCTCGGGCGGCCAGCGCCAGCGCGTCGCGCTCGCGCGGGCGATCATCAACCGCCCGCAGGTGCTGCTGCTCGACGAGCCGCTCGGCGCGCTCGACCTCAAGCTCCGCCAGGAGATGCAGGTCGAGCTCAAGCGGATCCAGCAGGAGGTCGGCATCACATTCGTCTACGTGACGCACGACCAGGAGGAGGCGCTGACCATGAGCGACCGCCTGGCCGTGTTCAACCACGGGCGGATCGAGCAGATCGGCGCGCCGGCCGAGGTCTACGAGCGGCCGGCGAGCGAGTTCATCGCCGGCTTCGTCGGCGTCTCGAACATGCTCGAGCGCGACGGCCGGCGGTTCACGATCCGGCCCGAGAAGGTGCGGCTGCTCGAGGGCCCGCACGACGGGCTGCACACCGAGGAGGGCGTGGTGCGCGACGTCGCGTACGCGGGGATGATCACGCGCTACCTCGTCGACCTCGAGCACGGCGGCGAGCTGCACGTGGTGCGGCAGAACCTGGAGACCACCTCGTCGCAGGCGCTCGAGGCGCAGGGCCGCGAGGTGACGGTTGGATGGAGCGAGGAGCACACGTACGCGATCCCTGAGGAGGGTGAGACGTGAGGTATGCGAAATGGGCTGCACTCGTCGCAGCGCTGGCGTTCGTGGTCGCCTGCGGCAACGACGACTCGAGCGACTCCGGCGGCGAGGTGACGGCCCCTGAGGGCCAGAAGGCGATGACCGAGCTCGGCGAGGGCGAGGGTCAGGTCAACCTGATCGCCTGGGCCGGCTACGTGGAGGACGGCTCGACCGACCCGAACGTCGACTGGGTGTCGGACTTCGAGCAGGAGACCGGCTGCCAGGTCAACGTGAAGCTCGGCAACACGTCGGACGAGATGGTCACGCTGATGCGCACGGGCCAGTACGACGGCGTCTCGGCGTCGGGTGACGCGACGCTGCGGCTGATCGCCGGCGGCGACGTCGCGCCGGTCAACACCGACCTGATCCCGAACTACGCCGACGTGTTCGAGGGCCTGAAGGACCAGCCGTGGAACACCGTCGACGGGCAGGCCTACGGCGTGCCGCACGGCCGCGGCGCGAACCTGCTCATGTGGCGCAGCGACGAGGTCAAGCCGGATCCGGACTCGTGGGGCGCCGTGTTCGACCCGAACTCGCCCTACAAGGGCAAGGTGACGGCCTACGACAACCCGATCTACATCGCCGACGCGGCGCTGTACCTGAAGGCGACGCAGCCGGACCTGGGGATCGAGGACCCGTACGAGCTCGACGACGAGCAGTTCCAGGCCGCCGTCGACCTGCTCAAGCAGCAGCGCGAGATCGTCGGCGAGTACTGGTCCGACTACACCAAGGAGCAGGCCGCGTTCACGAGCGGCGACTCCGTGATGGGCACGACCTGGCAGGTGATCGCCAACCTGCTCGAGGCCGACAAGGTGCCGATCAAGACGACGCTGCCCAAGGAGGGCGCGACCGGCTGGTCGGACACCTGGATGATCCACTCGAAGGCGGCCAACCCGAACTGCATGTACATGTGGATGGACCACATCATCTCGCCGGAGGCCAACGCGGCCGTGGCGGAGTGGTTCGGCGAGGCGCCCTCGAACTCCAAGTCGTGCGCTGAGACCGCAGTGAAGAACCACTGCGAGATCTTCCATGCCGAGGACGAGGAGTACTTCTCGCAGGTGGCCTACTGGAAGACGCCGACGAAGGACTGCGGCGACGACCGCGGAGAGGTCTGCAAGGACTACTCCGAGTGGGTCCAGGCGTGGACGGAAATCAAGGGCTAGCCGCCGCTCTCTGGCGCCGGCCCCGCCTCCAGCTCTCGTTGCTGCTGGCGGGGCCGGTCGGCTGGCTGGTGATCGCCTACCTGGGGTCGCTGGCCATCCTCTTCGTGGCCGCCTTCTGGCGGCTCGACACCTTCACCGGCCAGGTCGTGCAGGAGTACGGGCTCGACAACTTCCGCACGCTGGTGGAGAACGACGTCTACCGCCAGATCGCGCTCCGCACGGTGCTGATCGCGGCGGCGGTGACGGTCACCGACGCGATCCTGGCGTTCCCGATCGCGCTCTACATGGCCAGGTTCGCCAGCCGTCGCGTGCGCGGCCTGCTCGTCGTCGCCGTGCTGATGCCGCTGTGGTCGTCGTACCTCGTCAAGGTCTACGCCTGGCGGATCATCCTCGCCGAGGACGGGATCCTGAACTGGGCGCTCGGCCCGTTCGGGCTGAGCGGCCCGGGGTTCGGCAACGTGGCGACCTGGCTCGTCTTCTCCTACCTCTGGCTGCCGTTCATGATCCTGCCGATCTACGCCGGGCTCGAGCGGATCCCGAACTCGCTGCTCGACGCGTCGGGCGACCTCGGCGCCGGCGACTGGCTCACGTTCCGCCGCGTGGTGCTGCCGCTCGCGCTGCCCGCCGTGGTCGCGGGCTCGATCTTCACCTTCTCGCTGACGCTGGGCGACTACATCACGCCGCAGATCGTCTCGAGCACGCAGTTCATCGGCAACGTCGTCTACACGAACGTCGGCGTGGCGAACAACCTGCCGCTCGCCGCCGCCTTCGCGACGGTGCCCGTCATGATCATGATCCTCTACCTGCTCGTCGCCCGGAAGCTGGGCGCCTTCGAGTCGCTCTGATGCGCCTGCTGCTGCGGATCGGCACGGCGGTCACCCTGGCGTTCATCTACCTGCCGATCGCGGTCATCTTCCTGTACGCGTTCAACGAGCGGCGGACGCTGAAGTGGCCGATCCCGGGCCTGACGCTCGACTGGTTCGGCCGCGCGATCGACAACCCGGGCGTGCGCGAGGCGCTGTGGACGTCGCTGAAGGCGGCCACCGGCGCGACGGCGATCGCGCTGCTGCTGGGCACGCTGGCGGCGTTCGCGGTCTCGCGCCACCGCTTCTTCGGGCGCGAGACGATCTCGTTCGTGGTCATCCTGCCGCTCGCGCTGCCGGGCATCGTCACCGGCATGGCCCTCAACGCGACGTTCCGCGAGGTGCTCTCGCCGTTCGGGGTCGGGCTCGGGATGTTCACGGTCATCGTCGGTCACGCGACCTTCTGCATCGTGGTCATCTACAACAACGTGATCGCGCGGCTGCGGCGGACGGCGGGCTCGTTCGAGGAGGCGTCGGCCGACCTGGGCGCGAGCACGTGGACGACGTTCCGGCTGGTGACGCTGCCGGCGCTGCGCTCGGCGATGGTGGCGGGCGCCCTGCTCGCGTTCGCGCTCTCGTTCGACGAGGTGATCGTGACCACGTTCACGGCCGGCCGCCAGCAGACGCTGCCGATCTGGATCCTGGCGAACCTCTCGCGGCCGAACCAGCTCCCGATCGTCAACGTCGTCGGCGTGCTGGTGATCCTGCTGTCGGCGATCCCGGTCTACCTCGCGCACCGGCTGACGGTCGACAAGGAAGGCGACTCGGCCGCTGCTGCACCCGTCGGTGCGGCGGTCGCGGTGCACTAGACCTTTACGAACCTTTAGCTGAGGGCGCGAAAGGGTCAGCCGACTAACAAGCCGACTCTGCAACTTTCGTAACTAAAGGCCCCGGAAAAATGCTAAACGCCCTTCGGTCGGCGGCGGGCAGGTTGACCCTGCGCCAGCAGCTGATCGTCCTCTTCACGATCCTGCTCGCCGTGCTCGGCGGGGCCGCCCTGCTTTCAGTGGGCCGCCTCGGTCAGGTCGACGACGCCCAGTTCTACGTGTCGAAGCGGCTGGCGCCGTACGCCGCGATCCTCGGCGATGCCGCCCTCGAGATGAAGGCCACCGCCAACGACGAGCGCGGCTACCTGATGACCGGCGATGCCGAGTTCCGCAAGGAGATCGCCGAGCGCCGCGAGGCGATCCGCGCCTCGCTGGCCGAGGCCCGCGAGGTGGCGCCGAACGACGACTACACGACGGCGGTCGACGCGATCGTCGAGCAGTTCGACGCGTGGACCCAGGCGCTCGACGCCGAGTTCAAGCTGTTCGGGACCGACCGTGAGGCGGCGATCGCGCTCGCCCTCGGCGAGAACCGCGACCTGCGCAAGGCGTACGAGGAGACGCTCACCAAGGCGATCGGGGACGCCAACGTGGAGATCCCCGCGGCCGACAACACAGTGGCCACGAACGTCGCCGCCACGCGCGAGACGCTCGTGATCGCCCTGCTCATCCTCGCGCTCGCCTCGATCGCCGGCGCCACGCTGCTCGAGCTGGGCATCCGCCGCCGGCTGAAGCCGCTGGTCGAGCAGCTCCGCAGCCTCGACGAGCAGGACGTCAACTCGTTGCAGGGCGCGCTCGGCGCGATGGCCACCGGCGACCTCACCGTCGGCGTCGTCCCGGTCACCCAGCCGATCGAGCGCGGCGCCGCCGACCAGATCGGCGTGGCGCGCGAGACGACGAACGCGCTGATCGCCAAGACCGCCGCCGCGGTCGAGAGCTACAACGACATGCGCGGGCAGCTCGGCGAGATGATCGCCGAGATCTCCGGCAGCTCGCAGACCCTCTCCGCCGCCTCGCAGCAGATGGCGTCGACCAGCGACGAGGCCGGCCGCGCGGTCGGCGAGATCGCGGGCGCCGTCGGCCAGGTCGCCGCCGGCGCCGATCAGCAGGTCAGGAGTATCGAGGCCGCCCGCGCGATCACCCAGACGGTCGCCGAGTCGACCCAGGCCTCCGCCGGCACCGTCCGCGACACCGCCGAGGCCGCGCGCGACGCGAGCGAGCTCGCCGAGCAGGGCGCCGACGCCGTCACCGAGGCCACCGAGGCGATGACCGCCGTGCGCGCCTCGTCGACCGAGGCGACCGCCGCGATCCGCGAGCTGGGCTCGAAGTCCGACCAGATCGGCGGCATCGTGGCCACGATCACCGGCATCGCCGAGCAGACGAACCTGCTCGCGCTCAACGCCGCGATCGAGGCCGCCCGCGCCGGCGAGCAGGGCCGCGGCTTCGCCGTCGTGGCCGACGAGGTCCGCAAGCTCGCCGAGGAGTCCCAGGACGCCGCCGCGTCGATCTCGTCGCTGATCGAGGAGATCCAGCAGGAGACGCGCCGCGCCGTCGAGGTCGTCGAGTCCGGCGCCGAGCGCACGGACGCCGGCGTCAGCACCGTCGAGCAGGCGCGCGAGTCGTTCGTGCGCATCCGCGAGGCCGTCGACGGCATGAGCGAGCGCGTGTCGGTGATCGCCGGCGCGATCGAGGAGATCGCCGGCTCGACCACCCGCATGCAGGAGGACATCTCGGGCGTCGCGAGCGTCGCCGAGGAGTCCGCGGCCGCGACCGAGCAGGTCTCGGCCTCGACCCAGCAGGTCTCGGCCTCGACGCAGGAGATCGCCGCCTCGGCGCGCGAGCTGGCGAGCACCGCCGAGGGCCTCGAGGCCCTGGTCGGGCGCTTCACCGTCGCGCGCTGACAACGTCACGGCCCGCCGCGCCGGTGGCGCGGCGGGCCGGACGTAGACTCTTCCCGTGCCGCTCGTACGGGACTTTCCGCTCTTCCCGCTCGGCCTCGTCGCGCTCCCGACCGAGCTCATCCCGCTGCACATCTTCGAGGAGCGCTACAAGACGATGATCGGACGCTGCCTCGACGAGCGGTCCGAGTTCGGGATCGTCTGGATGGCCGAGGACGGGCTGCGGCCGATCGGCTGCGCGTGCGAGATCGCCGAGGTGGTCGAGCGGCTCGACGACGGCCGCATCAACCTGATCGCGCGCGGCACGCGGCCGTTCCGGATCGAGGAGCGCCAGGAGGAGCTGCCGTACCCGGCGGGCACGGTCGAGTTCCTCGAGGACCGCGCCGAGTCACCGGACGCCGACGCCGCGCAGGCTGCCCACGCCGCGTACGCCGACCTCGTCAGCGAGGCCACCGACCGCACACCCGACCTGGACGAGATCGGCGACATGAGCGCGTACCAGATGGCGGCCACCGTCGAGTTCGGGCTCGACGCCAAGCAGGGGCTATTGGACCTGCGGTCGGAGGCCGCCCGCCTGAAGCTCGTCGCGCGCCTGTTCCGCGCCGCGATCAAGCGGCTGGACTTCGTCAACCGCGCGCAGGCGCGGGCGCGGTCGAACGGCAAGGTGAACTTCCAGGCTTAGCGACCGCGCGACCTGACCCGCGCCTCGTCGACGTCGAGCTCGGCCTCCAGCGCACGCAGCAGGTCGGCGGGGAACGCGCGCTCGCGGCGCATCTCGGCCAGCAGCTCGCGCTCGGCCTCGAGCGCCTCGATCTGCGCCTCCGCCGCCTCGGTGCGGTGGTCGGGATGGCCGCCGGCCGCCTCGAGCCGCTCGCGCAGGCGATCGAGGCGCGCCTGATAGCGGTCGCGCAGGCGCTCGAGGTCCTCGCGCGGCACGTCGCCATGCTCGCCGAGCTCGTCGAAGCGCTCGAGCGCCGCGTGCGTGAGCCGCATCCGCGCCTCGACCTCCTGGCGCTGGCGCTCCTCGCTCTGCCCGAGCCCGAGCGCGCGGATCAGCGGCGCGAGCGTGAGCCCCGGAACGACGAGCGTGACGAGCACCACGCCGTAAGTGATGAGGATGACCAGCTCGCGCTGCTCGACCGACGCCGGGATTGCAAGCGCGGCGGCGAGCGAGACGGCGCCGCGCATCCCGCACCAGCCGAGGAGGAGCCGCTCGGGCATGCCGGTGGGCGCCCGGGGGACGATCCGCAGGTGGGCGATCGCGGGTACGGCGAACATCCACGCGAGCCGTACGCCGAACACGACGGCGGTGACCAGCAGCGCCTCACCGGCGACCTCGACCAGCTCCTTGTCGTCGACCCCGTCGACGAGGTCGACGAGTTGCAGCCCGATGAGGAGGAAGAGCAGCGAGTTGAGCAGGAAGTCGGCCGACTGCCAGAAGGCGAACGTGCGCAGCCGGGCGCCGGCCTCGGCCAGCTCCTGCGACCGGGAGCCGATCACGACGCCGGCCGTCACGACCGCCAGCACGCCGGACACGTGGACCTTCTCGGCCGGCACGTACGCCACGAACGGCGTGAGGATCGAGAGCACGAGATCGATCGACGGCTCGCGGGTCGCGCCGCGGAGGCGGCCGAACAGCCAGCCCGCGGCGAACCCGATCGCGATCCCGCCGGAGGCCTTGACCACGAAGTCGAAGACGACGTCGCCGGCGGTGACCGTCGAGCCGATCGCGGCGATCGCGAGCTTGTACGCGGTCAGGCCGGTGCCGTCGTTGACCAGCGACTCGCCCTCGAGGATCGCCTGGATCCGCGGGGGCGCGCCGAGCCGCCCGAGCACCGCCGCCGCGGCGACCGGGTCGGTGGGCCCGACCACCGCGCCGAGCACGAACGCCACGGCCCACGGCAGGCCGATGACGTGGTGCGCGACGACGGCGACCGCGACGACGGTGGCCAGGACCAGGCCGACGGCGAGGAGGGCGATCGGCCCGGCGTTGGCGCGCAGCTCGTAGGCGGACGCCTGGAAGGCCGCGGCGTAGAGCAGCGGCGGCAGGAAGACGAAGAACACGATGTCCGGCTCGAGCTCCGGGGCGGGCAGCCACGGGACGAACCCGAGCGCGAGCCCGCCGAGCACGAGCACGATCGGATACGGCACGTCGTGCCGCAGGGCGAAGCCCGCGAGCAGCGCCACCGCGACGAGCAGGAAGACGAGGACCTCGGCGCCGGCCACGCCGGGGGTTTTATCCGGCCAGCAGCTCTGCGACTCGCGTACTGCCGTCGTCGGCCGCGACGCGCCTGGTGTCGCGGCCGTCGTCGGCGGTCAGCGCCGGGTCGGCGCCGTGGTCGAGCAGCAGCTGCGCCATCTCGACGTCGTCGGTATGCGCCGCCTCGTGCAGCGGCACGAAGCCACCGCGCTGGCGCAGGTTGGGATCGGCGCCCGCCTCCAGCAGCAGCCGCATCGTCTCGTGGTCGTGCGCGGCGCTCGCGGCGTGCACGGGCCGCACGCCGAACGGGTTGTCTGCGTCGTCGTCCGCGTCGGCGCCGTGCTCGAGCAGCACGCGCACCGCCTCGGGGCCGCCGAGGAAGGCAGCGAGCCCGAGCGTGGTGAAGCCCTGCGGAGTGCGCGCCCGGATCTCGGCCGGGTCGGCGGCCAGCAGCTCGCGGACGCGGTCGACGCGGCCGGCGGCGGCCGCCTCGAGGATGCCGAGCTCGGGCTCGGCGTCGAGCAGCACGTCGGCGGCCTCGCGCTGCTGGTGGAAGAGCGCGAGCAGGACCACCGGCAGGCCGTCGCCGTCGCGCGCGGCGGCCAGCGTCCGGTCCTCGCGCAGCAGCTCGCGCACGGCGTCGGCGTCGCCGCCGGTGATCGCGGCGACGAGCGCGGTGACGCGCGCGTCCTCGGCCATCAGCGAACGATCCCACAAACGCGCTCGGCCACATCCTTCGTGAATGCGGCAACCCGCAAGAAGGCACGCGGGTTGCCGGGCGACGTGTCCGAGAAGGAGACCGAGCCCGCCTCCATCCGCACGCGGTAGCTGAGGACGGCGCGCGGGCCGGGCGGCAGCTCGAGGCCCAGCTCGGCCGGCTCGGCCAGCTCGCGCGAGAGCTCGCGGGCGCGCAGCAGCCGGTCGGCGTCCAGCGGGTGCTCGCGCCCGTTGCAGGTCACGCGGCCGCTGTCGTTGACCACCATCGTCACGTTCGCGGCGCGGTCCTCGCCGCTGCGCTTGACCTCGAACAGGTCCGGCGACGCCGTCCCGCACCCGGCGAACAAGAGGGCGATCAGCGCGGCCGCGACCCGCCTCACACCACCACCAGCTCGGCGCCGGCCACCTCGCGCAGGAAGCGCGGGGTCGAGAGCACGCCGTCCAGGCGCTGTTCGATCAGCGCGCGGTCGGCGCCGGTCGCCTCGACGGCGGCGGCACACGCCCAGACGCGGCAGTCCTCGAGCGCGAGCGCCGTGTCGCGCAGCTCGGCCAGCGTGCGGGCGAACGCCTCGCGGCCGGCGTCGGACACGTCGGGCGCCGCCTCCGGCCGCAGGGCGCGCGCGAGCAGGCGCTCGTCGAGCATCGGCGCGAGCGCGCCGAAGCCGACCAGCGCGCGGGCGGGCCCCTCGGCCGAGACGAGGAGGGACAGTCCGGTGTACAGGCGCTGAAGCTCGCCCGACTCGAGCACGACCGCGATCATTGCCAGATCGTACGAACCCTCGACGCCCGCGGACTCATCTGCCCGCTGCCGCTCATCCACGCCCGGCGGGAGCTCGCGGGCATGCCGGCAGGCGAGACGCTGGTCGTGATCGCCACCGATCCCGAGGCCCCGATCGACCTCGCCGCGCTGGCCGCCGACGAGGGCCACGCGTTCGCGCGCGAGCAGGTCGGCGGCGAGTGGCGGATCACGTTGACGAAGGGTGCTACCGGCCGGTAGTGTCGCGCTCGACGGCACCCGTCTAGACAACCGGACATGAGCTCGCACATCGATGCGGCGACGACCACGGTAACGGCCGGGCCCGCCGCCTTCAGCCTCCGCGGACGGCGCGCGGTCGTCACCGGCGCCTCGACCGGCATCGGCAGCGCGATCGCCCTCGCGCTCGGCGCCGCGGGCGCACACGTGGCGGGGATCGACAAGGAGCCCGGCGCCGATCACCTCATGCTGCAGGGCGACACCGGGCGCGTCGAAGATGTCGAGCGGCTCGCGGCGGCCGCGGTCGACGCGTTCGGCGGCATCGACATCTGGGTCAACAACGCGGCCCGGCTGATGGTCAAGCCGCTGCTGGACACCACCGACGAGGACTGGCACGGGCTGCTGGCCGCCAACCTGCACGGCTACTTCTATGGCTGCCGCGCCGCCGCCCGCGCGATGGTGGCCCAGGGCACCGGGGGCCGCATCATCAACATCTCGAGCGCGGCCGACATCCTCGTGGTCGCCGACCTCGGTGCGTACATCGCGGCCAAGGGCGCGATCGTGGCGATGACAAAGGTTCTGGCGCTCGAGCTCGCCGACCACGGCATCACGGTCAACGCGCTGGCGCCGGGCGCGATCGACACGCCGCTCAACCGGACCGCCTGGTCGGCCGATGTGCGCCGTGTGTACGAGCAGCGGATCGGGCTGCACCGGATCGGCACCGCCGAGGAGGTGGCGGACGCGGCGCTCTTCCTGTGCTCTGACGCCTCGCGCTACGTCACGGGCCAGGAGCTGGTCGTCGACGGCGGGCTGACCATCAACGGCAGCGTGGGCCACGCGCGGACGTAGATGGATCCAGCTCGAGCACCTCCCCGCCCCCGGCCGCGCGCGCGTGCTGGTCGACGGGCTCGATCATCCAGAGGGCGTCGCCTACGACCCGGCCGCCGGCGTGATCTGGGCGGGCGGCGAGGCGGGGCAGCTCTACCGGGTGGCGGACGGTGCGCACGAGGAGGTCGCGCGGGCGCCCGGGTTCGTGCTCGGGCTGGCCGTCGACGGCGCCGGCCGGCTCGCTGTGTGCGCCTCCAGCGACGGCTCGCTGTGCGCCTACGACGGCGAAGAGGTCGCACCGCGTGGCGCCCGGCCTCGGCTTCCCGAACTGGCCCGCCTTCGCGCCCGACGGCACGCTGTACGTGAGCGACTCCGGCGGCTGGGGCGCCGACGACGGCCGGCTCGTGCGGATCGACGCCGACGGCACGGTCGAGACGTTCTCGCGCGAGGTCCCGCACTTCACCAACGGCTGCGCGGTGTCGCCCGACGGCCGCTGGCTGTGGGTGGTCGAGTCCTACGTCCCGATCGTCTCGCGCTTCGACCTCACGACCGGCGCGCGCGAGGAGGTCACCTCCGCTGCTCGGCACGGTGCTCGACGGGATCGCGTTCACGGCCGACGGCGGCGTGCTGATCTCCTGCTACCGGCCGGATCGCATCTACCACCTGGATGCGAGCGGCCATCTCGAGGTCGTCGCGCAGGACCCGCAGGGCACGCTGCTGGGCGCGCCGACCAACGTCTGCTTCGTCGGCCCACGGCTCGACCGCGTGGTGTGCGCGAACCTCGGTCGCTGGCACCTGACGCTGATGGACCTCGGCCTCCGCGGGGTCGCTCCTGCACCGGCCTGAGCGCTGGGCTCTGGATGCGCTGGCGGTGCGCGCATGAGCCGCCGCGCCCTGCGCGAGAGCGCCGAGCCTCCCGCGCGCTTCGTCCCGCGCTACTACGAGATCGAGCAGGCGCTGCGCACCCGCATCGCCGAGCTCAAGGCCGACGACCCGCTGCCCTCGGACGCGATGCTGTGCGAGGAGTTCGGCGTGAGCCGCATGACCGCCCGCAACGCCGTCCAGCGACTCACCCAGGAAGGGCTCGTCTACCGCGTGCCCGGCCGCGGCACCTTCGTCGCCGAGCCGCCGGTCCACCGCCAGGCCGGCAACCTGCTCTCGTTCACCGAGGAGATGCGCCGCCGCGGCCGCGTGCCCAGCTCCCGGCGTGCTCGCGCGCGAGGTCCGCGAGCCGCGCCCCGCCGAGGCCTCGCGGCTCCAGCTCCAGCCGGGCGCCGAGGTCATCGCCGTGCGCCGCCTGCGGGTCGCCGACGACGAGCCGGTGGCGATCGAGGAGGCCGTCTTCCCGGCCACGATCGCGGCGCTGATCGAGCGCGCCGACCTCGAGCACCGCTCGCTGCACGACACGCTGGTGGAGGGCGGTCACGTCCCGACCATGGGCCGCGCCCGGCTCGGAGCCGAGGCCGCCGGCGCCGACGACGCGTTGCTGCTCGAGGTCGCCCCCGGCTCGCCACTGCTGGTCGAGAAGCGAGTCATCCACGACCAGGACGGCAACCCGCTCGAGCTCTGCGAGTCCCGCTACGCGGGCGACCGCTACGGGCTCGACGTCCAGTTCGACGTCGAGCTGCCCGGCGGCGGTAGCTGAGCCGTGGACCTCGATCAGCCCGCTCATCAGCCGTCACGGTAGAGCCCGAAGCGGGTGGTCTCAGGTTCGAACCCGAGCGACTGGAGCAGCTCGGCGCCCGGCTCGTCGAGCGCGATCTCGGATGCGGATCACGAACACCTCGTGCTGCCACAGCCATTCGACGGCGGCCTGGACGAGTGCGCGCTCGAGCTCGGCGTCGCCGCGGGCGTACAGCTCCTCGATGCGGCCGTACTGACACGGCAACAGGCCGTCCTCGGCGAGCTCGGCGAGCACGAAGCCGTTCAGGCCGTCGTCGACGAAGCAGGCGGCACGGTGGCTCGACGCGGCGAGCACGAGCATGGCGGCGATGTTGCGGCGGCCGCGCTCCTTGAGCACGCCGCCGCTCGACTCGTCCCACAGGTCGGTGACGGCCTCGGCCTCGGTCTGGCGGATGCGGCGGATCTCCATCGTTCGTCTCCTTTGAGTGCAGGCGTGCATGGCGCACGCGGAAGGAGGCGGACGCGGGTACAGCGCGTAGCTCTAGAGACTTCGTCGCACCGCGCCGGACGTTACGCTCGGCGCGGTGTGAGTCTAGTAAGGCGCGACCGCGCGGGACGCGGATCTCGAGCCGGGTGCGGCGCTCCTCGCCCGGCGCGAGCTCGGGCAGACGGCCCTCGGCGCGGTCGTGGGCGACGCCGAGCACGGAGCAGTTGGCGGGCTCGAGCCCGAGCACGCCGTAGGACGGGTGGACCCACTGCCACATGCGCGGCATGGTGGCCGCGTCCCAGCGAACCTCGAGCTCGAGCGGGCCGTGCGCGATCGTCGCGCTGCACCAGCCGTCCGCGCCCGGCGCGACGTCGTGCTCGTAGACGCGCTCGGGCGCCCCGGGCTGGAGAGCCGGCGCGTTCGGCCACGCGTCGGCGAAGGCGGCCGCGTCGGCGTCGCGCGGCCGGGTCTCGCGGGCGTTCAGGCTCAGCTTCGCGCCCTCCGACCACAGCGGCGGGCCGAGGTTGACGTGGTAGAGCTGGAGCGCGGGCTCGGTCGCATGGCCGCGGTTGCTCACCACGTCCTCGAGCTGGATCAGCCCCTGGCCGGCGTACGTGCGCCAGGTGCGCGCCACGTGCAGGTGATGGCCGAGCGCGGCGACCTCGGAGATCGACCCCTGCACGATCAGCGCGTCGCCCGAGCGCTCGATCGCCTCGACGTCGGCGCGCTGGAACGTGTAGTCGCCGTGCTGGCCGTGGCCCTCGCTCGGCACGCCGACGTTGCGCAGCCCGCAGGTGACCATCAGGCCCCCGCCGAACGAGAGCATCCAGTCGTCGGCCACGTTGCCCGTCTCCCCCACCGGCGAGCGCCAGTCGAGCGGGACGCCTGCGTACCACGCGTCGGCGGCGTCGAGCCCGCGGTCGGGCAGCAGCCGCAGGGCGATCCCGCCCTCGACGCGCAGGTCGATGGCGCGGCAGCCGGCGGCCTTGCCGTTGGTGACGATCGAGGAGGTGGCGGTGGCGATCACGTGGCGAGGATCACGTCGGCGGTGAGGAAGTCAACCACGCGGTCGGCGCCGGCGAGCGACGCCCCCGTGCGGGACACGCCGATGGTGTGCATACCGGCGGCCACGCCCGCCTGCACGCCCGGCGGGCTGTCCTCGATGACGATGCACTGCTCCGGCGGGACGCCGAGCCGCTCGCGCGGCCAGCAGGAACATGTCCGGCGCCGGCTTGCCATTGGTCACCTCGTCGCCCGCCACGACGACGTCGAAGGCGTCGAGCAGGCCGGCGCGGCGCAGCGTGCGGTGCAGCCGCTCGCGCGGGCTGGAGGAGGCGACGCCGACCGGGATGCCGCGCTCGCGCAGCTCGCGTGCGGCGGTCACTGCATCGTCGAACGGCGCCAGCTCGCTGTCGATCAGCGCGAACAGCTCGCCGGAGAACTCGGCCCAGAACGGATCGGCGGCGGGCAGGTCGGCGCGCTCGGCGAAGTACGCGTGCACGCGCGGGTACGGGAGGCCGACCGACGCCTCGGCGTCCGCGTCGGTGAGCGCGTAGCCGTACGGCGCGAGCGCGCGCTCCCAGGCGGTCCGGGCCAGCGGCTCGGAGTCCACCAGCGTGCCGTCGCAGTCGAAGATGCACCGCCGTCATCGCGGGTCCAGCACGTACTTGACGCCCTCGCCGGCGCGCGAGGCCTCGAACGCGCGCCGCCAGTCGCTCAGCGGCACGACTTCGGTCACGAGCGGGCTGAGCAGCACCGAGCCGGCGCGCAGCAGCAGCGTCGCCTGCCGCCACGAGAGCGGATTGGACGCGAAGCCGGCCGAGACGGTCAGCTCGTGGAAGCAGATCAGGTCGTACGGGATCGTCACGTCGGCGCCGCGCAGGCCCATCTGGACGATCCGGCCGCGCCGGCGCGCCGCGCGCAGGGCGTCGGCGATCCCCGGCTCGGCGCCCGAGCACTCGACGACCACGTCGGATTCGGGCGGCGTGCCGCCCATCGAGGTCTCGAACCCGAGCCGCTCGGCGAGCGCGAGCCGAGCGCGGTCGCGCTCGGTGCCGCGCACGGTCACGCGCCGTGGGTTGGCCGATGCCGCGACCTGAGCGGCGATCAGCCCGATCGCGCCCGGCCCGATGACCAGGACCTCGTCGGTGTGCCGGATCCTGGACCTGTTCGGCTTGAGCAGCGAGTTGCAGACGCAGGCGAGCGGCTCGGTGAGGGCGGCGGCCGCGTCCGAGAGCGCGTCGGGGACGCGGTGGAGGTTGCGTTCCGGGATCACGAGCCGGGGCGCGAAGCCGCCGTCGACGTGCGTGCCGATCGAGCGCCTCTCGGCGCACACGCTCAGGTGCCCGGAGCGGCAGTACGCGCAGCGCCCGCAGGTCGAGAAGAACGTCTCGACCGCCACCCGGGCGCCGGCCCACGAAGCATGGACGCCGTCGCCGAGCTCGGCCACCGTCCCGCACACCTCGTGGCCCATCGTCACGGGCGGCACGCTGTCGTACTCGCCGAGCCAGATGTGCAGGTCGGTCCCGCAAATGCCGGCCGCGTGCACGTCGAGTGCCACCTCGCCCGGCCCGGGCGGCCGCTCGGGCCGCTCGGCGAGGTCGACGTTCCCCTCGCCCGCCGCCAGCTTGGCGAGGCCGATCACGCGATCAGCGGGCGCAGGGTGTTGCGGGCGATCAGGAAGCCGCGCTGGACCAGCTCGACCGAGCCCTCGAAGCGCCGGTCCTCGTGCTCGATCGAGACCACGTTGTCGTAGCCGACCGCGTACAGCGCGCCGATGAAGCGCCCCCAGTCGACCTGGCCGAGCCCGCACAGGCGCGGCACCTGCCAGCCCATGCCGGCGCTCATCACGCCGTGCTCATACAGACCGTCGGGCCGCACCTCGAGGTCCTTGCCGTGGACGTGGAAGATCCGCTCGCCGAACTCGTGCACGGCGCGCTCGACGTCGATCATCTGCCAGATCAGGTGCGAGGGATCGAAGTTGAGCCCGAAGTGCTCGTCGGGGATCGCGGTGAACATCTCCCGCCAGATCGCCGGCGAATACGCGAGGTTGTCGCCGCCCGGCCACTCGTCGTGGGAGAAGATCATCGGGCAGTTCTCGATCGCGATCCGCACGCCGTGCTCGGCGGCGTGCTCGACCAGCGGCGGCCAGACCTCGCGGAAGTCGGCGAGCGAGTCGGGCAGGTTCTTCGTGCGGTCGCGGCCCACGAACGTGCCGACGATGTCGACGCCGAGCCGCTGCGCCGCCGTGATCACCTTGCGCAGGTGCTCGTGGGCGGCGGCGCGTGCCTCCGGGTCGCCGGACAGCGGGTTGGGGTAGTAGGCGAGCGCCGAGATCGACAGCCCGCGCTGCTCGAGCCGGGCGACGACCTCCTCGTCGAGGCGGTCGACGTCGATGTGGCAGACCCCGGCGTAGCGGCGCGCGGCGCCCTCGCCCGCGGGCCAGCACGCCACCTCGAGCGTCTCGAAGCCGTTGGCCGAAGCCCAGTCGGCGATCTCCTCGAGCGTCAGCGTCGGGAACGCCGCGGTGAGCAGGCCGAGCTTCATGGCACCGTCACCGTGGCCACGTTGACCCAGCGCTGCTCGGCGTGCGAGCGAGCGACGGCGTCGCCGATCAGGGCCTCCTCGTGGCCGTCGGCGAACGTCGGGTAGCCGGGCTCGTCCGGCGGACCGCCCGCCGCCACCGCCGAGTAGACCGCGCGGTAGAGGCGCTTGAACGTGTCGGGGAAGCCCTCCGCGTGCCCCGGCGGGTAGTCGCCGCGCTCGCTCAGCAGCAGCTCGTTCGGCCGGCCGCGGTGGCCGATCCACAGCTCCTCGGGCGCCTCGGAGTGCCAGGCGAGCGCGGCCTCGGAGCCGTCGATCTCCCAGCTCAGCCGGTTCTTGCGCCCGGCAGACACCTGCGAGATCGTCACCACCGCCCGCGCCCCGCCGGTCAGCCGCAGCAGGATGCCGGCCGTGTCCTCCGTCTCCATCTGGGTGTCGACGGTCTCGCCCGCGCTGGCGGTGAACGTCTCCACGGGACCGATCGGCTGCTTGCGGACGCCGACGAAGGTCGTGAGGTCGGCCATCACGGCCTCCACGTGGCGGCCGGTGAGGAACGTCACGAGGTCGATCCAGTGCGAGCCGATGTCGCCGACCGCGCGCAGCGAGCCGCCCGCGGCCGGGTCCAGCCGCCAGTTCCAGTCCGTGTCGTACAGCAGCCAGTCCTGGAGGTAGCCGCCGGAGATGAGCCGCACGTCGCCGATCTCGCCGCGCTCCACGCGCCCCCGCGCCTCCTGGTTCTGGGCGTAGAAGCGGATGTTGAAGTTGACCGCGTGCACCAGCCCGCTGTCCTCCGCCAGCTTGAGCAGCTCGCCGGTCTCGTCGGAGTTCATGGCCAGCGGCTTCTCGCACACGACGTGCTTGCCGGCGCCGAGCACGGCGCGCACCTGCTCGAAGTGCAGGTGGTTCGGCGTGGTGAGGTGGACGACGTCGACCGCGGGGTCGGCGAGCATCGCCTCGAAGCTCGGATACGGCGCCGGCAGCGCGGCGGCGCGCGCCTTCTCGGCCGCCCGCTCGGGGCTCGAGCCGACGATGCCGGTGACCTCGACACCGAGTCGCCGCAGCGCCTCCACGTGGACGACGCCGATGAAGCCGGTGCCCACCACGGCGGCTTTGATCTCCCGGATGTCCCTCACGCCGCCACCTCCCCCGACGGGTTGTCTATACAGCTATGCGGCGGCGAGCCTAATTCGCCGTCGACAGGGTGTCAACCGCTGGCGACGACCGACACCGGGCGCCCGAAGCGGGTGACCGCGGCGAGGATCGCCGCCAGCCACGCCAGCGCGATCACGGCGAGCGCGCCGTAGGCGGCACCGCTCAGCCACGCGGCGCCGCCGGTCTCCTCGCGCCGCAGGATCTCGCTGTCGAGCTGGAAGGCGCGTTCGAAGCGCGGCTCGGCGGGCACCTCGCGAGCGGGGATGCCGGGGTCGTCGGGGAGGTAGACGGGCATGGCGAGGATCGCGTTGCCGGTGTGCAGGCGCACCATCGCCTTCCAGTCGCCGTGGACCGGGACGGGCTCGGTCGTTCGGTAGGTGCCCGGCGCGGTCTCCTCGAGCTCGACGAGCCGGCTGCCGCCGCCCTGCCAGGCCATCGCGTGCATCCACTTGGCGTCGTCGGCGGCGTCGGGCGGGTCGAGCTTGATGGTGGCCATCGCCTCGCGGTCGCCCTCGAGCGCGACGGTGGCGCGGATCGGGTCGCCGTCGCTCGTGACGAGCGGGATGGCGATGCAGACGGCGACGACGGCGAGCGCCGCGGCGGGCAGCAGGCGCGGGAAGGCGAAACGGCCCTCGAGCCCGGTGCCGAGGTGTGCGCCGAGCAGGCCGCCGGCGAGGGCGGCGATCAGCGCCAGCACGGGCGCCTCGGGGAGCAGCTCCGCCGGCCACGCCAGCGGCATCGCGACCTGCGAGAAGCCCCATTCCGCGGCCAGGCCGACGGTGCCGATCAGAGCGCCGGACGCCAGGCCGAACGCGAGCGGCCCATACCGGGCGAGCACGAGCGCCGCCAGCTCGACGAGCACTGCCTCGGTGATGTAGAGCGGGTAGTGCAGGAAGCTGTGGCCGAAGCCGGGGCCGATGATCAGCACCATCGGCGTCATCACGAGCAGGTAGAAGCCGGCCGCCGCGAGCGCGCCGCCGCGGCCGAGCCGCAGGCGCGCCGCGACGAGCGCGATGCTCGCCGCCAGCGCGATCAGCACCGGATGGAAGACGAGCTGGAACTGCGGCACGCCGAATCCGAACTCGAGCTGGAGCGTCGACAGGCCGATCAGCGTCGCGCCGGCGAGCTGGACCTCCCACGCGAGCAGCGTGAGCCGGTGAGTCTGCGGCCGGCCGGCAGCGCGGCGGCCCTCGACCAGCAGCAGCCAGGCGGCGATCGGGGCAAGCGAGGCGCCGCCGATCATCAGCACGTGGGTCGGGCCCCAGAGCGTGACGTCCTGTCCGAAGATGCGGTGCCAGACGTCATCGAGCGGGAAGCCGAGCATGGCCACCGCGCCGCACAGCAGCAGCAGCGCGCCGCCGAGCGGCACGCGCCAGCCGGGGGCGAGGGTGAGCGCGGCGCGATCGCGGTCGTCGGCGCCGAGCACGCAGGCCAGGAAGCCGGCCAGCGCGACGCCGCCGAGCCCGAGCAGGATCGGGTAGTGCGCGAGGTTGGCGAACGGCCCGGCGTCGCGTCCGTCGTCGATGTGCGTGGCGACGTCCCAGAAGAAGCCGAACGCGGCGATGCCGAGCGAGCCGAGCGTGACGATCACCGGCAAGGCGGCCCAGCCGGGCACCGGCATCACGCGCTCGGCGAGACCGGCCAGGCGGGTCAGCAGCGTCACGCGGCCGGAGCGATGCGTGGCGCCGAGCACGAGCGCGGCCGCCGTCAGCACCCCCGCCACGAGCGCGGCGGGCACGAGATCCTGCACGGGGGCGCCACCGGCGGGCTCGCCGGCGGCGAAGAGCTGGATGAGTTCGGTCGTCATCTGGTTACCGTCGGTAGGGTTACTTTCGGTAGGTTACCCCGGGTAGACTCGTCGTTACACCTATGAGTGAGGCGACGCACACGTACGCGCGCGGGCGCACCCCCCGGGCGGTCCGCGAGGCGCAGATGGTGGCGGCGGCCGAGCGGCTGTTCTCCGAGCGCGGCTACCACGGGGTCTCGATGGACGAGATCGCCGCCGCGTCCGGGATCTCCAAGCCGATGCTCTACGAGTACTTCGGCTCCAAGGAGGGGCTGCTGCTCGCCTGCGTGGAGCGCGCGCGCGGGCGGCTGTTCGAGGAGATCGCCGCCGCCGTCCGGCAGGCCGACGAGCCCGAGCAGGCGCTGCGTGCCGGCGTGGAGGCGTTCCTCTCGTTCGCCGACCAGCAGCGCGCCACGTGGGTGGTGCTGTTCGGCGAGGGCGGGCGATTCGGCGAGACCGCCGGCGCCATCCGCGCCGAGCAGTCAGGCCTGATCGCCCAGCTCCTGCGCGAGCAGCCGGGCTGGACCGCCGAGCCGGACGCCGAGCAGCTCGACGCGATCGCGCACGTCTTCGTCGGCGCCGCCGAGGCGGTGGCGTTCTGGGCCGTCGACCATCCCGAGGTGCCGCTCGGGCGGGTCGCCGATCACCTCATGGCCGTGCTGTGGCCGGTCGTGCGCGACCTGCCCAGCCGCGCCAGCGCGGCGACCGCGAACCAGGGCGGGAAGTCCAGCTCGACGGTCGCGCGGTAGCGGGCGGCGAGCACCGCCGCCTCGACCGCGGCGCGCGGGCCCGTCGGCATCCCGAAGCGGTTGATCTTGCGCGCCTGCGACAGGACCGCGACGTCCTCGAGGAACTCCTGGAGCTCGAGTCCCGGCTCGGCGTCGGCCACCATGTGCGCCTCGGCGACGCCGCGATTGCGGTAGGCGTGCCGCGTCCCGGCCGGCACCACGACCGACTCGCCGGCGCGGGCGAGCACCTTGCGGCGGCCGAGCGTGAACGTGATCTCGCCGGCCAGCACCTGGAAGCGCTCCTCGAACCGCGGATGCCGGTGAGGCGTGACGCCGCCGCCCGGGTCGACCCACGCCTCGACGCGCACGATGTCGCCGTCGCGCTCGAACCGATAGCGCTGCTTGAGGACCGGGTCCTCGACTAACCTAGTCATCGTTAGAATTACCTAAGGATCGTTAGGTTGTCAAAGCGGATGTCAGCCGAGGCCCGGCGCGAGGTGATCGAGCAGGCCGCCACCGAGCTGTTCGCCGAGCGCGGCTACCACGGCGCGTCGATCGACGAGATCGCCCGGCGCTCCGGCGTGTCGGCGCCGGTCGTCTACGACCACTTCGAGTCCAAGCAGGCGCTGCACACGCGGCTGCTCGAGCGCCACCGCGACCAGCTGCTCGAGGTCTGGCGCGAGCACCTGCTGGCCTCCGACCCGCCCGACAGCCGGATCCCGCGCGCGCTCGACGCGTGGGCGCGCTACGTCGAGGGCCACCCGTTCGCGTGGATGATGCTGTTCCGCGAGACGACCGGCGAGCCCGAGGTGCAGGCCGAGCACCGGCGCGTGCAGGCCGAGGCGCGCGCCTCGCTGGCGCCGCTGCTCGCCGCCCAGCCCGGCGCCGACAAGGTCGCCGTCGACCCGCGCGCGCTCGAGATGGCGGTCGAGCTGATCCGCTCCGGCCTCACCGGCCTCGCGCTGTGGTGGCACGAGCACCGCGAGGTGCCGCGCGAGCAGATCGTCGCCACCGCGATGAACGTGCTCTGGGTGGGCTTCGAGCGGCTCGGCCGCGGCGAGCGGTGGGACCCTCGCTAGAGGAGCCCCACCGCGAGCGCGAAGACGATCAGCGCCATCCAGATGAACAGCGCGAGGACGATCCGGATGCCGAGTGCCTTTAGAACAGCTGCTTCCCCTGGTCGATGACGAGCAGGACCGAGAAGATGCCGAAGAACAGCACCGAGAACGCCATCACGCCGAGCCGTGTGTTGCGGATCTTGATCTCGTGCGGCAGCGCGCGCCGGTTGAGCTGGATCAGCAGGATCGAGTAGATGAACATCATCACGCCGGCGATCGACGACGAGATGACGAGCAGCAGCAGCGGCTGCTCGAGCCCGCTCAGCAGCACGATGCAGCCGAACGTGATCATCGTCCAGACCGCGGCGAAGTAGATCTTGCTCTCCGACCAGAACTTGCTGGTGCGCGCCGCGCTGACCTTCATCTGGTCGGCGATCAGGCGCGACGTGTAGTCGAGGATGCCGAGGTTCGTGGAGAACAGCGCGATCGCGCCGCAGAGCCAGAACGCGGTGCCGAACCACGGGGCGATCGTGTCCTTGAGCACGTTGCCCTCGGCCTCGATGAAGTCGAAGCTCTCGCCGAGGTTGGCGCCCACGCCCACGGTCGCGTAGGTCAGCACCGACAGGACGATCAGCGACGTCACGCCGATCAGGAAGAAGGTGATGAACTGCTCCTTGTTGGCGACGCTCCACCAGCCGCGCCAGCGCCTCATGTTCTCGTCGTTGACGGTGAACGTGTAGCCGAACGGAGCCTCCGCCTCCTCCTCGCCGGTGATCGGCGAGACGATGTGCGGGATCCGCTCGCCCATGCCCATGTTCTTGTCGCGGATGTAGTTGCTCTGCACGAGGTTGTTGGCCCCGCCGGCGCCCGCGAAGGCGAGCGCGCCGAGCAGCAGCGCGATGGTCAGGTCCCCGCCGACCGGGATCTCCGGCTCGGTGAAGCTGGTCGCGAAGTCGCCCCAGTCGCTGCCGTTGGTCGCCATCACGACCGCGATGACGACGAAGGCCATGATCAGGACGACCATCACGCCCATCGCCTTCTCGACCGTCTGGTAGACGACCGGCGAGGCGGTCAGGGCGATCCCGATGCTGATCAGCGCCAGGACCGTGATGGTCACCACGTCGCCGCCGCCGAAGACGAAGGTCAGCGTCGTCGCCGCGCCCGTGGCCCAGCCGGGCCAGAAGTTCTGGCACAGCGCGAAGACGATGAACAGCACGCCCCACGGCTTCCACAGCCGCGAGAAGCCCGTGAGCGCCGTCTCGCCGGTGGCGAGCGTGTAGCGCTCGACCTCCATGTTGATGAAGAACTGGATCAGGAAGCCGACGATCGCGGCCCACATGAACACCAGCCCCACCTGCGACGTGATGTACGGCCACAGCACGAACTCGCCCGAGCCGATCGCCGTGGCCAGGATGATCACGCTGGCGCCGACGACTTTCCTGAACGGCACCGGCTCCGGCAGGTCCCGCGTCTCGACCGCGGGCAGGTAGTGACTGGGCAGCTCGAAGCCCTGTGGCTCCGGTGGCCGCGTTCTGTCTGGCGTAAGCGTCGCCATGCGCACCCCCTGAAAGGTCGCCTCCCTAGAAGGCGGCCTCCCCGGTGCCGAAACGCACTAAACGCGCACGCGCCTGGCGCCCTCCACCATGTTCGCGAGCTTACGCCGGGCCGCCCAGCGGGCGGTCTGGGAGAGCCCGCAGTCGGGCGCGACGCTGAGCCGCTCCGGCGGGACGTACCGCAGAGCGGCGCGGATGCGCTCCTCAACGTCCTCGGGCGACTCGACGTAATACGACTTGACGTCGATCACGCCGACGTTGACGTCCTTGCCCGCCGCCACGACCTGCTCGATCACCTCGAGCTCGGCGAACTCGCGCGAAGCCATCTCCAGGTGCAGCTCGTCGGCGTCCATCCCCAGGAAGGCGGGGAACATCGGCGCGTAGCGGCGCTTGCCGACCGCGCGGCCCTTGAAGTTGCCGAAGCACAGGTGGGTGCCCACGTGGCAGCGGCCGGTGATCGGCGCGACGGTGCGGTTGAAGACGTCGACCATCCGCGCCGTGTCCTCGCGCCACGCGTAGCAGGACATCGACGGCTCATCGAGGGTGATGCGCTCGCAGCCGGCGTCAACAAGCCGCGACAGCTCGTCCGCCACGATCGGGATCAGCATCTCCGTCACCGCCCAGCGGTCCGGATGCTCGATCCGCCCGGCCAGCGTGTACGGCCCGGGCACGCTCGCCTTCAGCGCCGGGCCGGGCGGCGCCAGCTCGCGCAGGCGCTCGAACTCCTCGACGGCGCCCAGCCCGCGCGGCGCGCTCAGCTCGCCGACGAGGCGGTGCTTGCCGCGCTGGTCGTGCGCCGGCGGCCCCCAGCGCCGCCGCGGCGCCGACTCCAGCTCGAGCCCTTCGAGGTAGGCGTAGAAGGAGAGGTTGAAGTCGAACCGGCCCTGCTCGCCGTCGCTGATCACGTCGAGCCCGGCGCGCACCTGGTCCATCACCGCGACCAGCGTTGCGTCGCGCGCCGCCTCCTCGATGTCGTCCGGCCCCAGCTCCCCGGTGCGGCCGGATGCGAGCTCCAGCCACCCCGGGAAGGGGTACGACCCGATGACCGTGGTGGTGATCAAACCCGCTTGGTGGACGTCGCGTACAGCCAGGCCAGCAACAGGATGATCGTGCCGTAGAGGATCTGCTTGAACGCCTGCGACGCGTCGAGCAGCGTCAGCAGCGAGTCCAGCACCACGAGGATGATCGCGCCCAGGATCGTGCCCGAGTAGCCGCCGATGCCGCCGAAGATCGAGGTGCCGCCGATCACCACCGCCGCCACCGACGGCAGCAGGTAGGGCGAGACGAGCTGGAGGTCGGCGGCGTTGATGACGCCGACGTAGAGCACGCCGCCGATCGCCGCGAGGATCGAGCACAGCACGTAGACGAGCAGCAGCACCTGCCAGATCCGCACGCCCGCGAGCCGGCAGGCGAGCGGGTTGTCGCCGACCGCGTAGAGCATTCGCCCGTAGCCGGAATAGCGCAGGCCGTACAGGATCAGCGCAGCCACCGGCACCCACAGCAGCAGCGACTTCGGGATCGCCTCGCCGATCAGGTTGCCGGTCGCCAGCTCGCGCACGAAGCTGGGCACGAGCGGCACGCCGGTCACGAACGACTGGGCGGAGACCGTCAGGTAGCCGCTGACGATGCTCGCCATGCCGAGCGTCATGATCAGCGGGTTGACGCGGAAGACGCCGACGCCGACACCGTTGATCAGGCCGACGACGAGGCCCACGAGGATGGCGATGGCAACCGCGGTGCCGGTCCCGCGCGAGGCCTGCCCGGCCATGATGTACGCGGCGGCCGTCGCGGTGGCGGCCACCGACAGGTCGATGCCCGCCGTGAGCATCACGAGCGTCTGGCCGGCGGCCAGGAACGCGAGCGGCGCCGAGAACTGGAGGATCGTGCCGATGCGCCCCGCCGACATGTAGCCGGGCGAGGTGATCTCGCACGCGATCAGCAGCAGCACGAGGATCACCGACAGCATGATCAGCGGGCGGTCGATCAGGTAGTAGCCCGCCGCGCGCACCGGGCCCGGGCGCGGCTCGTCGGGCGTGGCGGCCACGGCCGTCATCGGCGCTCCTTCAGCAGCAGCAGGCCGCCGAGCATGACGACGACCACGATGAGGGCGCCCTGGATGACCTGGCCGTAGTTCGGGTCGATGCCCTGGAAGACCATGATCGACGGGACGAGCGTGAGGCAGAACGCGGCCGCCACCGGGCCCACCACGCCGCCCTTGCCGCCGGCGAGCGAGACGCCGCCGAGCACGATCGCCGCGACCGAGTTCAGCGTGATGAAGGTGCCCGCGTACGGGGTGCCGATGCCCGTGGTCGCCGTCGCCGCCAGCCCGCCACAGCCCGCGAAGAAGCCGCCGATGGCGTAGGCGAGCACGCGCGTCCGGGCCACGTTGACGCCGGAGAGGTACGCGCGATCCCGGTTCGAGCCGATCGCGTAGATGGCGAAGCCCGGCCGCCGCCAGCGGATCGGCCACCACACGAGCGCCAGCACGAGCGCGATCACCACCGCGCCGGCCGGGATCCACTCGCTGAAGAAGATGCCGGTGCCGAGCGCCTGGTACTCGACCGGCGAGCCGCCGCCCGGCGTTCGCATGATCAGCAGCGCGACGCCGCCCCACACGAACGACATGGCGAGCGTGACGACGATGTCGGGCACGCCGGTGATCACGCACAGGCCGCCGTTGATGGCGCCGAGCAGCACGCCGACGAACATCAGCCCGACCGCGATCAGCAGCGACATCGCGAAGCTCTGGTCCTCCATCAGCGACGCCGCGAGCACGTTGATCACGGCGACCATCACGCCGAGCGAGAGGTCGATGCCGCCCGAGATGACGATCACCGCCTGCGCCATCGCGGCAAAGGCGAGCGGCAGGGCGCCGATGACGATCGTCTTGAGGTCGAACGACGTGAACTTCACCGGGGCCAGCGCCCAGATGTAGGCGATCACCAGCAGCAGGAGCAGGACGTAGACGCCGATCGTCCAGCCGTGGCGGTTGGTGACGCGGCGCCAGTCGGTGCCCTTGCGGCCGATCGCAGCGCCGGCGGTCGTCATGCCGCCGCCGCCTCCTTCGTGAGCCCGTGGGCGGCCTTCAGCAGCGCCGGCTCGTCGGCCTCCGAGGCCGGCATCTCCGCCGTCACCGCGCCGCGGTAGACCACGATCGTGCGGTCGCAGACGAGCTGGATCTCCGGGAACTCGGTCGTGAAGAGCAGCACCGCCGCGCCGGCCTCGGCCAGCTCGCGCAGCAGCGCATAGATCTGGCGCTTGGTGCCGACGTCGATGCCGCGCGTCGGGTCGAAGCAGAGCATCGTGGTGAAGCCCGCGGCCAGCCAGCGCGCGATCGTCAGCTTCTGCTGGTTGCCGCCGGAGAGCCGGCGCGCCTGGCGCTGCGCGCGGGTGTCGATCGACAGGCGCTCGATCGCGTTCGACACGCGGCGGTTCTCGTCGGCCCGGTTGATCGGACCCCAGCGCGAGAGGCGGTTGTAGAGCGGGGTCGCGATGTTCTCGCGGATCGGCCGCTGCGGGAGCAGCGCCAGCATGCGGTCGGCCGGGACGAGGACGACGCCGGAGCGGATTGCGTCGTACGGGTGGCCCGGGGTGTGCGGCTTGCCCGAGATGATCATCTCGCCGCTCGCCGGCTTACGCTCGCCCGCCAGGTAGTCGAACATCAGGTCCTGGCCCTGGCCCTCGAGCGCCGCTACACCGAGGATCTCGCCGGCACGCACCGAGAACGAGACGCCCCCGGGGTCGTCGCCGACCACGAGGTTGCGGACCTCGAGCTGGGTCTGGCCGGCCTCGGCATCGACCTCGACGGCGGCGCCCTCGGCCTCGCTCACCTCGGCCTCGATCTGCTGGGCGAGCTTGGTGCGGCTCTCGCCGAGCATCAGCTCGACGATCTTCTCCTCCTCGCCCGCCTTCGGGACCAGGGTGCCGACGGTGCCGCCGTCGCGCAGCACGCTGGCGCGGTCGCAGGTGGCGGCCACCTCGGCGAGGCGGTGGGAGATGAACAGCACGGAGCGGCCGCGCTCGCGCCACTCGCGCATGACGGTGAACACCTTCTCGGCGAGGTCCGACGGCAGCGCGGCCGTGATCTCGTCGAGCATCAGAAGCTGGGGGTCGCGCGCCAGGGCGCGAGCGAGGTCGAGCATGCGCAGCGTCGGCAGCGGGAGGTCGGCCGTCATCTCGGTGAGGTCGACGGTGAGCTCCATACGCTCGAGCCATTCGCGCACGCCCGCGATCGGGGTGCGCGTGAGGCGCATGTTCTGCGCGACGGTGAGGTCCGGCAGCAGCGCCGGGTCCTGGTAGACGGGTGCGAGGCCGATCCGGCGGGCGCCCTCGGGCGAGCCGATCCGGATGTCCTTGCCGTTGAGCTGGATCGTGCCGGAGTCGTGGCGGATGACGCCGGTGAGGATCTTCACGAGCGTGCTCTTGCCGGCGCCGTTGGCGCCGAGCAGCGCGTGGACCTCGCCCGGCTCGACGACCAGGTCGGCGGACTTGAGCGCGACGACCGGGCCGTAGCGCTTTGCAACGTTGCGGACTTCCAGAAGGGGCATAGGGCGTTCCGGGGGCGAGCCTACGCTCGCCCCCGGACCGTTGCTTTCTGGCCTACGGGCCCTGGCAGCCGGTGAGCTGGTCCTGGGTGTAGGTGGTGTACGGCTCGACGATCATCTGGCTCGAGTACGTCGGCGGGAGCTCGGGGTCGTAGAACTCGTCGATCTTGTCCGACGAGGTCTCCATGTCCCACACCTCGGGCGTGAGCGTCGTGACCTTCTCCGGCTCTTCGCCGTTGAGCGCCTGGATCGCGATCGCGGTGCCGACGCCGCCGATGGCGGCCGGGTTGGTGACCGCAGCGCCGGGAGCGCCGCCCTGGAGCTGCTCCAGGAACTTGTTGTTGTCGGCGCCGATGACCGGCGTCTTCTCCTGGCCGGCCTTCTCGAGGGCGTCGACGACCACGTAGTCGATGCCCGACGTCCAGAACCCGTCGACCTGCGTGTTGGAGTTCAGGATGTCGTTGGCCTGCTTGCCGGCCGGGGCGAACGACCAGTCGGTGAAGGTCTCCTTGACGACCTTCATGCCCGGGTTGGCCTCGATGACCTCCATGAAGCCCGTGTGGCGGTCGTCGTCGGCGGGCACGCCGCTGATGCCGCGCATCTCGACGATGTTGCCCTTGCCGCCGAGGTTGTCGACGAGCCACTGGGCGCCGAGCCGGCCGTACTCGACCTGGTCGTTGGTGACCACATAGGCCTCCGGCGCGGTCACGGCCTGGTCGACGGCCACGACGACGATGTCGCGGGCGGCGGCCTCCTTGATGACCGGGTTGAGGGCCTCACGATCGGCCGGGTTGACGATGATCGCGTTGGCACCCGACGAGATCAGGTTGCGGATACCGGCGATCTGCGCGCTGGCGTCGCCGTTGACGTTGTGGACGAGCACTTCGTCGACCTGCCCCGAGGCCAGCGACTGGGCCTTCACCGAGCAGATCATCTCCTCGCGCCAGCCGTTACCCACGAGGGTGTTGCTGACGCCGATCTTGTACGTCTTCTCCTCCGACGAACCGCCGGAGCTGGCGCTGCCGCCGCTTTCCTCGTCGTCGCCGCAGCCGACGGCGACCAGGGCGAGCAGCCCTACGAGGAGCGCGAGAAGCGCGAGTGGACGAGCCCGAAGACTCATGGGGACGGTGACCCTCCTCCTGAGATGGGACATGGCGTACAGCTCATCGGGCACCCTCCAGCACCCTTGCCGCTCGGCGGGCGTGCTCGGCGTAGGCCGCGTCGAACAGACGGGCCGACTCCTCGGCGCCCACCACCGACGCACTCGTGAGGACCGGGGGCATCGCCCCCCGCTCCACGAGCCGCGCCGCGGTACGAACCTTCACTTCGTTGGCGAGCGCCACCGCCGCGATCGTCGAGCCGGGACCCACGGGGGTGTCCAGCCCGTCGAGCGTGACGAGGGCGTCCGCCGGCGGCGTACGAAGGTCGAGCACCACGTCGGCGTGATCGCGCAGGCGCGATCCCGACGAGTGCGTGCTCTCCCCCGCCTCGGTCGCCGCGAGCGAGGTGACGGCGATCACGGGCAGTCCGCGCTCGCGCGCGCCGCGTGCCACCTCGATCGGCACTGCGCCGAGCCCGGACGCGCTGAACACCATCATCGCGTCGGGCGGGTGCAGGTCGAAGTTGCGCAGGATGGTCTCGCCGAGACCCTCCACGCGCTCGATGAACATCGCCTGGCGCTGCCCGTTGGCGCCCACCACCTGCGTGTGGAACGTCATCGACAGCTCGACGATCGGATGGAAGCCCGGATAGGACCCGTAGCGCGGGAACATCTCCTCGACGGCGATCCGCGAGTGGCCGGTCCCGAAGAGGTGGACGAGCCCGCCGCCGCCGATGGCGTCGGCGCACAGGTCGGCGGCCTGCTCCAGCTCGGCGTCCTGGTCGGCGAGACGGTCCAGCAGGTCGCGCACGACGTCGAGGTAGCCGGCCGTCGCCACGGTCATCCCGCCACCGCTGCCTGGTCCGACGCGCCCACCACGTCGGGGTCGAGCGCGATCGGCTCCCAGCGGCCGGACTTCATCGAGCGGTAGCAGGCGTCGAGGGCGCAGTTGACGATGTAGCCGTCGACGAAGTCCTCGCGCGGGGTCGCCGCCGGAGCGGAAGCAGTCGATGAAGTGGCGCAGCTCCTGGCTGTAGCCGTAGGCGCGCGCCTCGTCGGGCAGCGGGTAGACCCAGCCGGTCTCGGCGTCGGCCTTCTCGATCAGGTAGCCGGCGGGCTTGGTGATGAAGCCGCGGATCGGCGTGTCGAGCGAGTCGGTCACGAGCCGGCCGTCGGTGCCGGTGATCTCGTTGCGCAGCTCCATGCCGCCCTTCATTGACCAGCGACGCCTCGGTGATCGAGATCCCGCCGTTGGCGAACTTGATCATCGCGACCGCGTTGTCCTCGCCCGTCGTCTTGTCGCCGTGGGTGAGCGTGGCGCCCCAGGCGAACGCCTCGGTCATGGCGACGTCCTTGCCGAACAGGTAGCGGGCCGCCTCGATCGTGTGGCAGCCCATGTCGAGCAGGGCGCCGCCGCCGGCCGTCTCGGCGTCCCAGAAGTGCGGGGCGTGCGGGCCGGAGTGGGCCTCGCGGGCCCGCACCGAGATGATCTCGCCGATCGCGCCGGACTCGATCATCTCGCGCGCCTTGACGACGTTGGGCGCGAAGACCTCGGTCTCGGCGTAGCCGTGCAGGACGCCGGCCTGACGCACGATGCGCACGATCTCGGCCGCCTCGTCGGCGTTGCGGGCGAGCGGCTTGGTGCAGACGATCGCCTTGCCGGCCTGCGCGGCGGTGCGGATCGCGTCGAGGTGCATGTGGTTCGGCAGCCCGATGATCACCATCTGGACCTCGTCGTCGGCGCACAGCGCCTCGACGTCGGTGTACTGGCGCGGGATGCCGAAGCGGCTGCCGAAGTCCTCGGCGCGCTCGGCGCTGCGCGAGTAGTTGGCGACGACCTGCGCGCCGGGAACGTCGTCGAGTCCTGCCATGTAGAACTCGGCGACGAAGCCCGAGCCGATCATGCCCAGGGCGACTGTCTGATGATGTCCGTGCGTCATCGGTCTAGTTGTGTAGACAGGTTGCAACCTAGACGCGGAACGGGAGCGATGTCAAGCAGCGCACGCACCGCCGAGGACGGCCTGGTCGCGCTTGTGACCGGGGCCGGCGGCGGCATCGGAAGCGCGGTCGTGGCGGCCTTCGAGGCGGCCGGCGTCGCCGTGCTCGGTGTCGACCGCGAGGAGGCCGACCTCACCGACGCCGCGCAGGCGGCGGGCGCCGTCGCCGAGGCAGTCGAGCGGTACGGGCGGCTGGACGTTCTCGTCTGCGCGCACGGGGGCAGCGGCCGCCGGTTCGGCGACGGGCCGGTCGACGAATGCACCGAGGCGGGGTGGGACGCAACGCTCGACATGAACCTCAAGAGCGTCTACCTCGTCTGCCGGGCGGCGGTGCCCGCGCTGCGCGCCGCGGGCGGGGGCGCGATCGTGACGGTGGCGTCGGTGCTCGGCCTGGTGGGCGGGGATCGCGACTTCGCCACGCACGCCTACGCGGCCAGCAAGGGCGGGCTGATCGCGCTGACGCGCGCGATGGCGATCACCTACGCGCCGGACGGCATCCGCTGCAACGTGGTCTGCCCGGGCCTGATCGCCACGCCGATGAGCGCGCGCGCCCAGGGCGATCCGGCGGTCCGCGGGCGGCTCGGCGAGCTCCAGCCGCTGACCGGCGACTTCGGGCGCCCCGAGGACGTCGCGGAGGCGGTGCTCTACCTGGCGACCGCGCCGTTCGCCACGGGCAGCGTGCTGACCGTCGACGGCGGCTGGACGGCCCGGTGATCTACCTCGGACTCGACCTCGGCGGCACCAACATCAAGGCGGCGGTCGTCGACTCGGCGCTCGGCGTGCTTGCCACCGACATCCGGCCCACCGATGCGGCGGACGGCGAGGACGCCGTGCTCGAGCGGGTCGCCGCGCTCGGGCGCGCCGTCGCCGCGCCGTTCGGCGAGCCGGAGTCGGCGGGCCTGGCGCTGCCGGGGCACTTCGACGCCGCGGCCGGGACCGGCTCGCTGCTCCCGAACCTGCTCGGCGACTGGGCGGGGCGCCCGATCGCCGGCCCGGTCGGCGCGGCGCTCGGGCTGCCGGTCACGCTCGTCAACGACGTCCGCGCGCTCACGCTCGCCGAGCTGCGGCTCGGCGCCGGCCGCGGGGCCCGGGACCTCGTCTGCGTCGCGCTCGGGACCGGCGTCGGCGGCGGCGTGGTCATCGGCGGGCGGCTGCATCTCGGGCTCGGGCACGCCGGCGAGATCGGCCACACGACGGTGGACCCGGACGGGCCGCTGTGCGGCTGCGGCAACCGCGGCTGCCTCGATCGGATGGCGAGCGCCGAGTCGATCGCGGCGGCGGCCGGATGCGCGAGCGTGGCCGAGGCGGCGGAGGCCGCGCGCGCAGGCGATCCGGTCGCCCGCGCCGCGTTCTCGCGGGCCGGCGAGTACGTGGGCCGCGTGCTGGCGGGCGCCGTGGTGCTGCTGTGGCCGGAGCGCGTGGTGGTCGGCGGAGGCGTGGCGGACGCGGGCGAGCTGCTGCTCGAGCCGCTGCGCTCGGAGCTGCGCCGCCGGGCGTCCGTCGCGCCCGAGATCCCCGTCGTGCCCGCCGAGCTGGGCCCGCACGCGGGCGCCGTGGGCGCCGCGCTGTGGGGCGCCGAGGTCAGCCGAGGAGCCGCTCCATCTCCTCGATCCCTGTGAGCAGCGCCTTCAGCGGGCGGACCATCAGCGTCAGCTCGCTGCCGCGAACGCGCAGCACGCCCTCGCCGGGGCGGCCTTGGATGACGCCGGTGAAGAACGCCACCGTCTCGTCGGGCGACTCGTGGACCGCCGTGAGCTCGCGCTCGCCGATCACCTGGATGACGGCGCCCAGCACCGCTTCGGCCTGAGCGCCTTCGTACGTCCGGACCGGGCTGTGGAAGCGCGCGTCCGCGCCGAGCAGCTCGACGACCTTGGCGGCGTCGCCGGCCATGAAGGCGTCGACGACAGCCCTCAACGCGTGCGGACGACGCGACCGCAGCCCGCGCCCGTGTGCTTGAAAGCGCCGATCAGCATCGCGCCGATCGGCCAGATCGGCCAGAAGTAGCCGGCGCCGGTGAGCGCCCAGATCGCCACCAGCAGGATCGCCAGCGGGATCACCGGCGCGATCCGCGGCAGCTCGCGGCGCGGCCGTGGTCGTTGCGGCGCCGGTTCGGGGAGGTCGGCGACGAGCGGCTCGAGCTCGGCCCGGGTGCGCGCCGCGAAAGCGAGACCCAGCCGCTCCTCAAGCTCCTCGGGATCGAGCCGGCCGGTGGCGGCGTGCGAGCGCAGCGCCTCGGCCACGTGGTCGCGTTCGGCGTCGGAGGCGAGGATGTCCATGCCGGACAAGTTAGTGACTACTCACCTTGTCGTCAAGGCGAACTTCGGCTGGGTGGGGAGGCGTGGGTGCCGGCCGCGAGGGGAGTTTCGTGCGATCCGGGACGCTTCGCGCGGGCGAATTCCACGAAAGTCCTCTAGACGGGGACTTTCGTGAAATCCAGAGGACCCGCCGCGCGCTGGATCGCACGAAATGATCCGTCTGGGATCACAACGTGAAATTCGCGGAGCGCGACCTCGCCCTTTCGCACGTTATGAGCCGCGCAGCGGCCAACCCCGCCACTTCCCCACCCAGCGCAGTTGACGTTCAACCTGCCGGCGCGGCAGCGCCGACCCGGTTCCGCCCGGCCCGCTTCGCCTCATACAACGCCGCATCGGCCTGCGCATACAGCCGCGCCAGCCGCACGTCGCTCCCGCTCACCGCCCCCGCACCGAAGCTCATGGTCACCGACACGCCGCCGGTGTCCGACCGCGCGACGGCCGCCCGCAGGCGCTCGGCGATCTCGCGCGTCTTGGCCAGATCGGCGCCCGGCAGCAGGATCGCGAACTCCTCGCCGCCGAGGCGGTAGATGAGGTCGAACGCGCGCAGCTCGCTGCGCATGGCGTACGCCACGTCGCGCAGCACCGCGTCGCCGACCGGGTGGCCGTGCTCGTCGTTGATCCGCTTGAAGTGGTCGATGTCGGCCATCAGGAAGCCGAGCGAGGACTCGGCGCCCAGGTCGATCTGGTGCTGGAGCTCGCCCAGCCGCTGCGCGAACGCCGAGCGGTTGAGCAGACCCGTCAGCGGGTCGATGACCGCGACGCGCCGGTGCTCGCGCTCGGACTCGACGGCGGCGCCGCCGAGGATCGCCATCGCGATGACGAGCGCGAACGGGAAGATCAGCTCCTGCGGGTGCTCGAGCACGAAGCCGGCGTCGAGCCCGACGGTCGCCGCCAGCAGCAGGGCGACCGTGTAGGCGACCCCGATCCGGACGCCGCGCGGCTCGAAGCGCGCGCCGAGCGTCACCACCGGCAGGCCGAGCCACATCAGGGCCGGGCTCTCGGGCCCGCCCGTCAGAGCGGCGCTGCCGGCGATCACCAGCGGCGCGACCGCCCAGGCGAAGGCGGCCCAGCGCTCGGGGTGGCGGCTGCGGTGCATCCGGCGGTCGGCCAGCGCGAAGGTCGCGAGCGCGCCGGCGAGGACGATCAGGAACTCGAAGCCGACCCACGGGCCGGCGGCGATCAGCGCGAGGCCGAGCACGGCGAACGCCCGCCGGCGGACAGGGGCGAGCCGCGCCTCCATGTCCAGGAGCCGCTCGCGGCTGAGCTGTTCGGTCAGCGACTCGTCCGTGAGGTCGCGCATCCACCTATGTGATCGGCGACTACCTCCGCCGGATTGAGCCCGCTGTCAGGCTGCGACCACCGCTCCCCCGCGGCGCGGATCGCCGCCGCCGTGGAGCACGCCCGTCGCCGGCTCGCGCTCGACCGCCTGGCAGCCGCCGAAGAACAGGTTGCGGTCGCGGAACCAGGCCAGCGTGCGCCCGGTCGCCTCGAGCGCGGCCGCGTCGATCCCGGGCTCGGCGTAGACGAGCCCGTCCTCGAAGTGCAGCCGCGGGGCGTCGACCGCCTCGGCCGCCTCCATCCCGCGGTCGAGCACGTTGACGATCACCTGGAGCAGCGCCGAGCGGATCCGGTTCGAGCCCGCCGAGCCGAGCGCCAGCTCGGGCGCGCCGTCGCGGCCGAGCACGACGGTCGGCGCCATCATCGAGGGCAGCCGCTGCCCGGGCGGATGCGTGAAGAACCCGAGCGGCGAGAGGTCCTGCTCGCCGAGCATGTTGTTGACGTGCACGCCGGTGCCGGGCACCACCACGCCCGAGCCCTCGCCGTTGGTGCAGGTGACCGAGCACGCCCAGCCGTCGCCGTCGATCACCGAGATGTGCGTGGTCGAGCCGAGCCGGCTGGCCATGAAGCGGTCGAGGAAGCCGGGCTCGCCGAGGCCGGTCAGGAACTCGGGCGTGCGCTCGGCCTGGGCGCGCTCCATCGCCTCCACGAGCGCGACCGCGTCGGGCGGGCCGGACGAGCGCTGGAGCAGCGCGAGCGCATAGGCCAGCAGCGTGCCGCCGGCGCTCGGCGGCGGGTTGGTCAGCACCTCGCGGCCGTGGTAGCGGACGCGCACCGGCTCCCGCGGAACCGCCTCGTAGGCGGCCAGGTCCGCGCGCGTGAGCGTGCCGCCGAGCTCGCACACCCGCGCCGAGATCGCCGCGCCGAGGTCGCCCGAGTAGAACGGCGCCGCGCCCTCCGCGCCGAGCCGCTCGAGCGAGTCGGCCATCTCGGGGTCGCGCAGCACGTCGCCCTCGCGCGGCACGCGCCCCTCGGGCATGAACAGTGCGCGGCACTCGGGCGTCGAGGAGTAGATCGGCGCGAGGATCTCGTACACGTACGCCTGCTCGCTGTTGACCGTGACGCCGTCGCGGGCGAGCGCGACGGCCGGCGCGGTCAGGTCGGCCAGCGGGACGGTGCCGAAGCGATCCGCCGCGGCGCACACGCCGGCCGGCGTCCCGTACGTGCCGCACGAGGCCGCGCCGATGTGGAACACCTGCACGGCGTCGCCGAACGAGACGTCGACCGCCACCAGCGGCGCGCGCTGCGAGAGGTCCGCGCCGCGCCCCGACGCCTCGACGAAGAAGTCGAGCAGCACCGGCTCGCCGTCGGGCGGGACGACGAGCATGTAGCCGCCCGCGCCGAGCCCGGTCAGCAGCGGCTCGGCGACGAACGAGGCGAGCATCGAGGCCAGCGCGGCGTCGACCGCGTTGCCGCCGGCGCGGAGGATCTCTGCGCCGGCGGAGGCGGTCAGCGGATGGCCGGCGGCGACGACGCCGCGAGTACATGCCGCTCAGTATCGGGGAATGAACTCAGGCACGTCGACCTCGCTGACGCGCGAGCTGACGCGCCGCACGCGCGGCTCGCCGATCGGCTCCCGCAGCGGCGCCTTCTCCTCGCGCGGCGGGCGCTTCTCGCCGTAGCCGGTGGCGACCACGGTGATCCACACCTCGTCCTCGAGCTTCTCGTCGAGCATCGCCCCGAAGATGATGTTCGCGTCGGGGTGAGCGGCCTCCTGGATCGTGTGGGCGGCCTCGTTGACCTCCCACAGCGACAGGTCCTTGCCGCCGGTGATCGAGAGCAGGATCGAGTGCGCGCCCTCGAGCGTCGTCTCCAGCAGCGGCGACGACGCGGCGGCGTTGGCGGCCTCGATGGCGCGCTTGTCGCCGGTCCCCATGCCGATGCCGAGCAGCGCGTTGCCGGCGTCGGACATGATCGTGCGCACGTCCGCGAAGTCGAGGTTGATCAGGCCCGGCAGGGTGATCAGGTCCGACACGCCCTGCACGCCCTGGCGCAGCACGTCGTCGGCCACCCGGAAGGCCTCGACCATCGAGGTCTGCTTGTCGAGCACCGAGAGCAGCTTGTTGTTCGGGACGACGATCAGGGTGTCGACCTCGCCGGCCAGCCCCTCGATGCCCTCCTCGGCCGCCTTCATGCGGCGCGAGCCCTCGAAGCCGAACGGCTTGGTGACGATGCCGACGGTCAGCGCGCCCAGCTCGCGCGCGACCCGCGCGACGACCGGAGCGGCGCCGGTGCCGGTGCCGCCGCCCTCGCCCGCGGTGATGAACACCATGTCCGAGCCCTTGAGCAGCGACTTGATGCGGTCGTAGTCCTCCATCGCCGACGAGTGGCCCAGGTCGGGGTTCGAGCCGGAGCCCAGCCCGCGCGTGATGTCGGCCCCGATCTGGAGCGTCACGTGCGCGGACGACGAGTTCAGCGACTGCGTGTCGGTGTTCAGCGCGATGAACTCGACGCCGGTGACCTCGGCCTCGATCATGCGGTTGACGGCGTTCACGCCGGCGCCGCCGACGCCGATCACGCGCAGCTCGGGCTGGCGCGTCATGTCGGACGCCGCTGACGCCCACTCGTACTCGGCCGCCGAGCGGATCGGCTCGGGCGGGGACATCATGTTCTCCGGCAGGTCCGACGAGAAGGCGTGGCGCAGGCGCTCCTGCGGCGTCGGCACGCGCGGCGCGGGCTGCGACGGCGGCTCGGGGGCCACCTCGGGCTCGGGCGCCGGCTCGACGGGCGGCGGCTGCGCGGCCGCCGTCTCCTGCGCCTCCTCCGTCTTCCGGAAGAGCGCCGCCAGCGGACCTTCCCGCATGCTCGCCCGCTTACCGCTTGCCATTCGAGAGCACCTCCTTCGCCAGCTGGCGATAAGCGTCAGCCGCGGTCCCCTTGGGGTCGTACTTGAGCACCGACATCCCCTTCACAGGGGCTTCCGCGAAACGCACGGTCTTCCTGATCCGCGCCCCGAACACGCGATCGCCGAAGTTCTCCTCGAGGATCTCGAGCGCCTCCTTGGCGTGCAGCGTACGCGTGTCGACCATCGTCGGCAGGATGCCCGCGATCTGCACATCGGGATTCAGGTTCTCGCGGATCATCGCCAGGGTGTTCTGGAGCTGAAGCAGCCCGCGCATCGACAGATACTCGCACTGGACGGGGACGATCACCTGATCGGCCGCGGTCAATGCGTTCACCGTCAATAGTCCCAGCGACGGCGGCGTATCGATGAACACCCAGTCGTAGTCGTCGTCGACGACGAGCAGCGCCTTGGTCAGCGAGCGCTCGCGGCCGATCTTGGTCGACATCGCGATCTCGGCTCCGGCGAGGTCGATCGAGGCGCACGCGACGTCGATCTCGCGGCGCTTGATCACCGCCTTGATCGAGAGGTCGTGGACCAGCACGTCGAACATCGACTGATCGAGCGTGTCGGGATCGATGCCCTGCGACATGGTGAGGTTGCCCTGGGGGTCCATGTCGACGCACAGGACGCGGTGCCCCACCTCGGCGAAGGCCGCCGCGAGGTTGAGCGTCGTGGTGGTCTTCGCGACGCCGCCCTTCTGGTTGGCGAAGGCGATGACCTTGGCCTTGCCGGTCACGTCGTGCTCCGATCACGGTCGGGGAAACCCATCGGCCTTGCCTGTTCGCGCCCGACGGGGGGTTTCCTCCCGCAGTACCCGTGTCCAGGGGTACGTGCGGTCGCCGGTGTTCGCCGGCGCCGGCTGACGGCGCACGGCGATCCGGGGGGTGTGCCGGTGGCACATGACCGGTCGCCGGGTGGCGTCAGGCGGTGATCGGCGGACGCCGGAACCGTGCGTACCACTGGACGCGGGTACTAGAGTGCCCGCCGCTTTGCCGGATTCGCTCACCTCCCGCAGGATCAACCGCGCACATTGGGACGCGCTCGCGGCGGCGCACGGTCAGGACGCGTACTACGACAGCGAGGCGCTGATCGCCGGCGCCGACTCGCTGCACGAGGCCGAGGCGGCCGGCGTGCGCGAGGCCGTCGGCGCCGTCGCGGGGCTCGACGTCCTGCACCTCCAGTGCCACATCGGCTTCGACGCGATCTCGCTCGCCCGCCGCGGCGCGCGCGTGGTCGGCGCCGACTTCTCGCCCGCCTCGCTCGAGAAGGCACGCGCGCTGGCGCGCCGCTGCGAGGTGAAGGCCGACTTCGTCGAGGCCGACGCCACGGCGCTGCCGGTCGAGCTGCACAACCGCTTCGACCTGGTCTACGCGACGATCGGCGTGATCGGCTGGATCGACGACCTGGGCGCCTGGATGCGCTCGGCGGCGGCGGCCATGCGCGGGGGCGGCAAGCTGCTGCTCGTCGACCTTCACCCGCTCTACTCGATGATCGAGTCCGCGGACCCGCTGCGGCTCGACTTCCCGTACGCGAACGACGGCCCGCGCCCGTTCGACGAGCCCGGCTCGTACGCCGGCGCCGACCTCGACGTGGCCGCCACCGCCACGGTCCAGTTCGGCCACTCGCTGGCCGAGGTCGTCAACGCTGCGCTCGGCGCCGGCCTGAAGATCCAGCATCTCGACGAGTACCTGGACGCCGACTTCGATCCGCGCGGCGACGTCCTCGCGCGCGAGTACGACGGTCGCTACCGGCTGCGGGTCGACGGCGAGCTGCTGCCGGTGCTGTTCGCACTCGTTGCCGCCAAGCCCTGACGGACGTATGCTCGCCATGTGAGCTGGCAGCGCGAGCACGCAGAGCTCGAGCCGTCGCACGCCCCGCAGCACGAGGGCGCCGATCCGGCCGCGCCGCTGCGCGACCTCGTCTCCAGCGTCGGCAACCGCGCGTTCGCGCGCCAGGTCGACGGGATCCTGCCCGGCGGCCAGGTCCACCCCGCCGTGCAGGGCGAGATCAACGCCTCGCGCGGCAGCGGCGCGAGCCTCGACGGCGGCGTCCAGGACCGCTTCTCCGGCTCCCTCGGCGACCTCTCCGACGTGCGCGTGCACACCGACGAGACGGCGGACCAGCTCAACCGGTCGGTCTCCGCGCGCGCGTTCGCGACGGGCAGCGACGTCTACTTCGCGCGCGGGGAGTACAACCCGGGCTCGACGGCGGGCGACAAGCTGATCGCGCACGAGCTCGCGCACGTCGTCCAGCAGCGGGGCGCGCCCTCGAGCGGCCCGCTCACCGTCTCGACGCCGGGCGACGCCCTGGAGTCCGAGGCGGAGCAGGTCGCCGACCAGATCGCGTAGTTGAGCCAGATCTCCTTCAGCTACGTCCACCGCCGCGTGATGGACGCGGTCGAGCGCGTGGCGGCGAGCGATCCCAACCCCGGCGACCCGTTCCGCGGCCTCTACATCTCCGACGAGACGGCGCTGCGGCTCACGCGCGGCGACTCGGGCTCGGACGCCGACGAACGGCTCGCCGCCGCCGGTGAGGCGCTCGGGCTCGACATGCTCGACGCGGCGGTGCTCGCGGTCTGCGCGGCGCCCGAGCTCAACCCGCGCTACGGCCGGCTCTACGCCTACCTCCAGGACGACGTGACGCGCAAGCTCCCGAGCCCGCGGCTTGTCGGGCACCTGCTGGAGACCGAGGGCGTGACGACGGCCGACGTCATGACCTCGTTCGACCAGGCGCGCCCGCTGCGGGCGCTCGGCGCTCTGCGGCTGCTCGGCGATCCGCAGACGCCGCTCGCGGAGCGGCCGGTCAAGGTCGCCGACCGGCTGGCGGCCCACCTGCTCGGCTCCCGCATGGACGAGCTGCCGCAGTCGCGGCTGCGGCTGGTCGCGATGCCCGCGCACGATCCGGGGCGCGACCGCGAGGTGGCGATGGTGCGCGCGGTGCTCGCGCGCGAGTCGGCGCTGCCGGTCGTGCTGGCCGGCCCGGACGCCGAAGCGCTGCTCGCCAAGGCGTTCGAGCGCCCGCTCGTGGTCGCGAACGTGCGCGACCTCGACGACCGCGACGTGCTGGCCGACGCGCAGCTCGTGTCGGCGCTCGAGGGCCGGCCGGTCGTCTTCGAAGGGCTCGAGGACCTCGACCCCGCCGATCGCGGGCGCGTGCTGCGGGCGCTGTCCCAGCGCGCCGAGCGCACGGTGATCGCCGCGGCGAATCGCGCCGCGGCGCTCGCGCTCGGCGAGCGAACGGTGCTGCTGGTCGAGGCGCCGCCGCCCACCTTCGCCGAGCGCGCCCAGGCGTGGGCCGACCTGACCGGCGCCGGCGCCACCGACGACGTGGCGGCCAAGTTCCGGCTCTCGATCGGGCAGATCGTCGAGGCCGCCGAGGTCGCGCGCACGGTCGCCGGCGGCGACGTGCCCGGCGGGGCCGAGCTCGACCTCGGCGCGCGCCAGGCCTCGTCGTCGCGGCTGGGTGAGCTGGCCGCGCAGCTCCCGCCCGGCCTCGACTGGGACGACCTCGTGCTGCCCGAGCGCCAGCGCGAGCTGCTGCGCTCGATCTCCTCGTACCTGCGCCACCGCGACCGCGTGCTGTCGGACTGGGGCTACGAGCGCGCGGTCGCCCGCACGCAGGGCCTGAAGGTGCTGTTCGCGGGCGAGTCCGGCACCGGCAAGACGATGGCCGCGCAGGTGCTCGCCGCCCAACTCGGGCTCGACATCTTCCGCGTCGACCTGGCGACGATCGTCTCCAAGTACATCGGGGAGACGGAGAAGAACCTCGACCGCATCTTCGCGGCGGCCGAGGGCTCGAACGCGATCCTCTTCTTCGACGAGGCCGACGCGCTGTTCGGCAAGCGCTCGGAGGTCTCGGACTCGCACGACCGCTACGCGAACATCGAGGTCGCCTACCTGCTCCAGAAGATGGAGGGCTATCCGGGGGCGGTGATCCTCGCCACCAACTTCCGCCGCAACATCGACGACGCGTTCGTGCGGCGGCTCGACTTCGTGATCGACTTCCCGTTCCCGGAGGCCGACGACCGGCGGCGGATCTGGCAGCTCCTGCTCCCGCGCGAGGCGCCCGTGGGCGAGGACGTCGACCTCGACTTCCTGGCCGCGCAGTTCAAGCTCTCCGGCGGCGCGATCCGCAACTGCTCGCTGTCGGCCGCGTTCCAGGCCGCCGACGACGCCGGCGTGATCGAGATGCGCCACCTCGTGCGCGCCGTCGCGCAGGAGTACGGCAAGCAGGGACGGCTCACGCTCGAGGCCGACTTCGAGCACTTCCACGAGCTGATCCGCGGGGGCGGCTGATGCACGAGCGGCGCCGTCGCGACGACGAGCGCGAGGACGACGAGCGCGAGGCCGCGTCGTCCGCGGAGCCCGAGCCGCTCGACTCGGGCAGCGTGAGCGCGCTGCGGCAGGCCGACCCTCATACACGCGCGCGCACGTTGCTGCGCCTCCAGCGCCTGCACGGGAACGCCGCCGTCGAGCGCGTGATCCGCTCGCTCCAGGTGACCGACGCCGGCCGCGACGCGCGCGTGCAGGCGATCGGCGAGCGCGCCGGCGAGCCGGCGCAGCCGCCTGGACCGCGCGCAGCTCTACCGCGAGGCGGTGGCGGCGGAGCTCGACGCCTCGCCCTACGCGTCCAAGACCGAGCGCGAGCTCGTGCAGGACAACGTCAACACGGTCGGCCAGATCTTCTCCAACTACCAGGCGGCGCTGCACCTGCTCGAGGAGGCGGTGCGTCCGGCTACGGCGAGACGGTGCCGCGCGCGCTCGCGCTCGAGGTGCTGCGGGACGCCGCGCACGAGGTGTTCACGCCGGTGCTCGACGCGTGCGTCGGCGTGGCGCCCGGGCTCGAGGACCTGGTGGCGGAGAGCATCGGGAAGGTCGACGGCGTGCGCGAGGTCGAGCGGCCCGAGCCCGGCCAGAGCGCGCCGGCTCATGCGCTGCGCAACCTGGTGATCGCCGAGCGCCAGCGGGTGGCCGCCACCCACTCGCGCCTGATCCGCCGGCAGCTCGGCCTGATGAAGGCGGCCGAGGACCGCGCGGCGGTCGACCTCGTCCGGCTACCGGCGCGCGCTGGTCGCCGCCGCCGGGCGGCTCGACGAGCTCGAGACGGGCTCGCACTCGGCGGGAGCGCTGTTCCAGGTGCTGTTCGATCGCTGGCGCGAGCTGCTGCGCGGCCGGGTCCAGGTCCGGATCGCGCTCGACGCGGAGTGGCGCGTCGTGCGCGCCCACATCGAGGCGCGAGAACGGGCGCGGCCTCGCCCTCGCAGCTGCTCGCCGACGGCGGCGGGTTCTTCGACCTCAACGAGCTCCACCTCCCGCGCCACGTCGTCTGGGAGCCGGCCGAGCTGGCGCGCTGCGAGGCGTTCGTCGATCCCCGCGGGCCGCGCGTTGAAGTTCGAGCGCAACGAGGGAGGGGCGCCGTTCGAGGCGGACTTCCAGCGCCGTCTACGCACCGACGGCCTGCCGCGCACCAGGGTGCTATCGGGCGACTAGGTCGACGGCGCGGATGTCGACCGTGCCCCGCAGGTCTCCGGTCGTCAGCGTCAGGCGCCAGCAGCCGGCGAGCACCAGCAGGACGATCAGCGCGCAGCGCTTCACACCGCCTCTATGCCGCGCAGCGGCCCCGGGTTCCGGGGGCGAACTTCGGCGCCTGGCGCCTTTACGTCGATATGCGACGGAAAAGCGCCATGGAGCTCCAAGTCGCGCGTCTCGCGACCGCTCAGCACGGCGTCGTCGCCCGTTGGCAGCTGCTGCTGCTCGGCCTCAGTCCGCAATCCGTCGACCGCCGCGTCCGAAGCGGACGGCTCCATCCCGTGCACCGCGGCGTCTTCGCGGTCGGCCACCGCGCGCTCACCAGGGAAGGTCGTTGGATGGCCGCAGTCATGGCGGGGGGCCGGGACGCGGTCCTGAGCCACGCCGACGCTGCGGCGGCGTGGGAGCTGCGGCCGGCGGGCGGGGCAGTGATCCACGTGACCGTGCCGCGTGACACCGGTCGCAAGCGGCGCACCGGGATCCGAGTGCACCGCAGCACGACGCTGGCGCCGACCGATACGACGACGGTCCGGGCGATCCCCGTGACCGGCGCCGTCCGCACGATCATCGACGTCGCCGCCACGCTCAGGGGCCGTCCCCTCGAGCACGTCCTGGACCTCGCTGAGCAGCGGCGCCTCGTCGACTTCGCCGAGCTGCGCCGGCGTCTCGCCGACCACCCGGGCCGGCCGGGATCGCCCTCGTTACAAGCGGTGTTGTCCCTCTACACGGCCGGCAGCACCGTGACCCGCAGCGAGATGGAGGAGCGCTTCCTCGGGCTGTGTGACTCGTATGGCTTGTGGCGGCCCGAAGTCAACACCCGCATTGAGGGTGAGGAGGTCGATTTCGCGTGGCGGGATCAGGCGACTGATCGTCGAGGTCGACGGTTATCGCGTACCACCGCTCGCCGATCGCGTTCGAGAGCGACCGCGAGCGTGACGTGACGCTGGCCGTCGCCGGCTGGCAGGTTCTGCGGTTCACGTGGACGCAGCTCACCGAGCGGCCGGCGTGGGTCGCCCGGGCCGTCTCCAAGCGCTTGGCGCCTTGACGTCGATATCCACGACGTCAAGGCGCCACGCGCACGGCCTGGATGGAGATCGCGGCCAGAACCAGGTGCCAGCCCTACACGTACAACTACCTGATCGGCGCTTGACGCAATCGGTTGCATCGGGCAACGTGGCACCCTGTTGGTGAGGGTGGGCGAATGGGTCGGTCCACACGGAGGGAAAACGTTGCAGGTACACGAACGGAGACTGGCGCAGCGTGCCGACGCGCTCGAGACCGAGCGCGTGCCGTACGTGTGCGCGACCGTCGTCCGCGCGGGCCGGCCGGCCAGCGTCCAGCCGGGCGCGAGCGCGCTCGTCCTCGGCGACGGGACGATCGAGGGCTTCGTCGGCGGCCACTGCGCCGAGCCGAGCGTGCGCCTGCACGCGCTGCGCGTGCTCGAGACCGGCGAGCCGCTGCTGCTGAGGATCGAGCCCGGCAACGGCGAGGGCGACGCGATCGACGGCGCCGTGACCGTTCACAACCCGTGCATCAGCGGCGGCGCCCTGGAGATCTTCCTCGAGCCGCACCTGCCGGCCGCCCGCCTGCACATCATCGGCGAGACGCCGATCGCCCGCGCGCTCGGCGAGCTGGCACGCGCGCTCGGCTACGACGTCGCGACCGACGGCGAGCCCTCGGACGACGACGCCGCGCTGATCGTCGCCTCGCACGGCCGCGACGAGGAGCACGCGCTCGCGTCCGCGCTGGAGCAGGGCGTCCCCTACGTCGGGCTGGTGGCCAGCGCCAAGCGCGGCCGGGCGGTCGTCGAGAGCCTCGAGGTCTCGGACGACGACAAGGCGCGCGTGCACACTCCCGCGGGCCTCGACATCGGCGCGCGCACGCCCGAGGAGATCGCGCTCTCGATCCTCGCCCAGATCGTCGAGACCCGCCGCGCCCGAACGACCCCGCCGCCGGTGGAGCATCACCACGAGGGCCATTGCTGCCATGAGTGACCCGTTCGTCGCGGGACTCGTCCTGGCGGCGGGCGGTTCGCGCCGGCTCGGCCGGCCGAAGCAGCTGCTGCCCTACGCCGGCGCCACCCTGCTCGACCACACCGTCACCACCGCGCGCGCGTGCGAGTTCGACCAGCTCCTCGTAGCGGTCGGCGGCGAGTCGGAGAAGGTCCGCGATCGCGTGAACCTCGTGGGCGCCGACGTGGTCGTCAACCCCGGCTTCGGCGCCGGCTGCTCGTCCTCGATCGCCGTCGCCATGGCGGCGCTCGACCCGCGCGCCACCACCCTCGTGCTGATGCTCGGCGACCAGCCCGGCGTCGTCCCCGCGACCGTGCGCGTGCTGCTCGCCGCCCGCGGCGACGCGCCGATCGCCGTCTGCCGCTACGACGACGGCCGCGGCCACCCGTTCGCATTCGGACAAGAGGTGTTCGCCGACCTGCGCTCGCTGCACGGCGACAAGGCGGTCTGGCGGATGCTCGACGAGCAAGCGGATTTCGTGACGGAGGTCCCTGTCGCGGGCCGGGTCCCGCTCGACGTGGACACCTGGGCCGACTACGAGGCCGTGGTGGCGGCCGCGGAGGCGTGAGATGGTGGCGGATACGTTTACAACACGAGGAGGGACTGGATGATCGCGACCACCGGATGGACGGTGGGTCTGATACTGGGCATCGTCGTGGTCCTCGTCGCCGCGGCCATCGTGATCACGATCGTCCGGCTGGCGAGCGGGATCGCGGCCCAGGCCAAGACGGCTGAAGAGGCGGTCGAGGCGGTCCGCAAGCAGACGGAGCACCTGTCCGGGATCTCCCGCATCAACGACTCGGGGGTGCGGATCCTGCACTCCGCACGGGCCCTGCGAAAGGTGGCGGTGGGCAAATGAGCGGCAACACCTACTGGGTCATCTCGCTCGCCATCGGGCTCGCCGCGGCGCTGATCGTGGCGACCCTGCTCGTGATGCTGCTGCGCTCGGTCGGCAGCATCGAGCGGTCGGTCGGCGGGCTGCTGGGCATCGCCACCAGCGTCGCCGGCAACACGTCGAACATCCCCCAGCTCGAGGCGACGGCGCCGGTGCTGGCGCAGATCGTGGAGGAGGCCGTGGTCCAGGACGGATACATGAACGCGCTCACCGACGGATTCGGAGGCAGCAATGGGAACTGAGGACGTCCTGCTCCTGCTGAGCGTGCTGCTGGGCCTGGTGGTCGTCGCCGTGCTCGCCGTCGCGCTGATCCAGGTCCACCGGGGCCTGAGCCGGATCTCCGAGGGCCTGGCCACGCTCGGCTCCGCGCTCGAGAGCGTCGAGGCCGAGCACCTGCGCCCGCTCGAGCCCGCCGTCAAGGCGATCAACGCGCAGTTCGACGTCATCCTGTCGGCGCTGCCGGGGATCGCCAAGAAGGCCGCCATCGTCGCCGAGAGGAGGCCGTCATGACCCTCTGGTGGATCGGCAACGTCGTGCTGCTCGTCGTCCTCGGCGTCGTGATCTATCTGCTCCACAACGTCCTCAGCGCGGCGAAGAGCATCGTCCCGAGCGTGAACCAGATCGCCACCGTGGCGGCCGCCGGGTCGAAGGACCTCGACGCCATCGGTGCTCCTGCTCACCACGCAGGACCAGGTACGGCAGACGGTCGCGGGGGTCGCCGACTACGGCGGCTCGCTCGACGTGATCCTCGACGACGCCAAGGAGGCGTGACGATGCCCGCCGCCGGAGTCGTCACCATCGCCCTGATCGTCCTGATCGTCCTCGCGCTCGTCTACTACCTGCTCTCGACGATCCTCGAGCTGCGCAAGATCAACCACGGCCTCGACGAGGTCATCCAGAGCGTCGGCGAGATCGTCGCCAAGAGCGCGCCGGTCAACGACGTCGTGGACGACATCAACGCCAACCTCGACGCGGCCGTCAGCGCGCTCGAGGGCCTGCTGGTCAAGAAGGCCGGCATGTCCGACGCGGTCGGCCTCGTCGACGGGCTCTATCCGGGCGCCGCCGCCGAGGGCCTCCGCGACTTCCCGGAGAGCCGCGAGATCACGCCGCCGCGGATCGCCGAGGTCTACACCGCAGGGCACGCTCACGCTCGCGCGGCTCGGCCGCGAGGCGCCGGTCGCGACGGCCAGCCCCGCGGGCCCGGCGCTGCGCGACCCGGCCTACGGCAGCGCCGCCGCGCGCAGCCTCTACGCCGGGGACCGGCCGGGGCGGTCGCCGGTGATCGGCACCGACGCGCCCGTCCAGTACGAGGAGCGCGAGGACATCGGACAGCCGCGCAAGCGGTTCAGGAGGGCCTGATGCAGACGCCGGCGCCATTCGGCTACGAGCGCGCGACCAGCGTGCGACGGCGCGGTCGAGGCGCTGGCCAGCGCTCGGCTCGGAGGCGCGCATCATCGCCGGCGGGCACAGCCTGCTGCCGATGATGAAGCTCCGCCTCGCCAACCCCGAGCACCTGGTCGACATCAACGGCCTGTCCGAGCTCGCGTTCATCCGCGAGCATGACGGCGAGGTCCGGATCGGCGCGCTCACCCGCCATGTCGACCTCCTGAAGTCCGAGCTGCTCGCGCAGCACTTCCCGGTCTTCCGCGACGCCGAGAACGTGATCGCCGATCCCGTCGTGCGCAACCGCGGCACGATCGGCGGCTCGCTCTGCCAGGCCGACGCGGCGGAGGACCTCTCCGCCGTCTGCACGGCGCTCAAGGCCGACGTCGTCATCCGCGCCGCGACGGCGAGCGTGTGGTCGGCATGGAGGACTTCCACGTCGGTCCGTACATGACCGCGGTCGGCGCCGGCGAGATGCTGACCGAGATCCGGCTGCGGGTCCGGCCGGGCGCCGGCAGCGCGCACGAGAAGGTCGAGCGCCGCGCCGGCGACTGGGCGATCGCCGCCGCGTCGGCGGCCGTCTGGCTCGAGGGCGGCAGGATCGCCGACGCCGGCATCGGGCTCAGCGCCGTCGGGCTCACCACGATCCACCTGACGCGCGCCGAGGAGCTGCTGCGCGGCAGCGAGCCGTCGGAGGAGCTGTTCGAGCAGGCGGGGAAGATCGCCTCCGAGGACTGCTCGCCGATGGCCGACGGCCGCGGGCCGGTCGACTACAAGCGGCACCTGGCCGGTGTCCTCACCCAGCGAGCACTGCGCCGAGCGACCGCACGCGCGCTTCACCAGGAGGCCTGAAGCATGGATGTGACGATGACGGTCAACGGCGAGCGCGTGACGCGCGACGTCGAGCCGCGGATGCTGCTCGTGCACTTCCTGCGCGAGTCGCTCGACCTGACCGGCACCCACTGGGGCTGCGACACGTCGAACTGCGGCGCCTGCGTGGTGCACGTGGACGGCCAGCCCGTGAAGTCCTGCACGGTCCTCGCCGCGATGTGCGAGGGGCAGGAGATCCGCACCGTCGAAGGACTCGCCCGCAACGGCGAGCTCGACCCGGTGCAGCAGGGCTTCCACGAGATGCACGCGCTTCAGTGCGGGTTCTGCACGCCCGGGATGATGATGACCGTCAGGGCGCTGCTCGACGAGAACCCCAACCCCACCGACGCGGAGATCCGCACGGCCATCTCGGGCGGCATCTGCCGCTGCACCGGCTACAAGAACATCGTCGCGGCCGCACGTTGGGCCGCGGCCCAGGAGGTCCGCGCATGACCGCCATCGAGCACACGCCGACCGAGCGCCCGATCGGCTTCGGGCGGCTCAAGCGCAAGGAGGACGCGCGCTTCATCCGCGGCGAGGGCACCTACCTCGACGACATCAAGCTGCCGGGGATGGTGTACGGCCAGGTGCTGCGCTCCCCGTACGCGCACGCGAAGATCCTCTCGATCGACACGTCGCGCGCGCTCGCGCACCCGAACGTCGCGGCGGTCGTCACCGCCAAGGACCTCGAGACGCTCGGCCTCGCGTGGATGCCGACGATCTCCTACGACACGCAGGCCGTGCTGGCCGGCGACAAGGTGCGCTTCCAGGGCCAGGAGGTCGCGTTCGTCATCGCGACCGACGAGTACTCGGCCAACGACGCGCTGGAGCTGATCGACGTCGAGTACGAGCCGCTGCCCGCCGTGGTCAACGCGCGCAAGGCGCTCGACGAGGACGCGCCGCTGATCCGCGACGACAAGGTGGGCCAGCGCGACAACCTGGCCAGCCCGCTGTGGGAGGCCGGCGACGAGGACGCGACCGACCGCGCCTTCGCCGAGGCCGACACGATCGTCACGCGCGACATCATCTACCCGCGCTGCCACCCGGCGCCGCTGGAGACGTGCGGGATGATCGCCGACTTCAACCCGAAGACCGGCCAGCTCGACATCTACAACGGCAACCAGGCGCCGCACGCCCACCGCACGGTCTACGCCCATGTCGCCGGCCTCGCCGAGCACATGATCCGGATCAAGTGCAACGACATCGGCGGCGGCTTCGGCAACAAGGTGCCGGTCTACCCCGGCTATGTGTGCGCGATCGCCGGCTCGATCGTCGCCGGCGTCCCGGTCAAGTGGGTCGAGGACCGCACCGGCAACCTCATCTCCACCGGCTTCGCGCGCGACTACGTGATGAAGGCGGAGATGTGCTCCAAGGACGGCAAGATCACCGGCCTGCGGGTCGACGTGATCGCCGACCACGGCGCCTTCGACTCGACCGCCCAGCCGACCAAGTTCCCGGCCGGCTTCTTCCACATCGTCTGCGGCTCCTACGACCTCCAGGCCTCGCACGTGAAGGTCAAGGCCGTCTACACCAACAAGGCGCCGGGCGGCGTCGCCTACCGCTGCTCGTTCCGCATCACCGAGGCCGTCTACCTGGTGGAGCGGATGGTCGACGCGCTGGCCATGGAGATGGACGTCGATCCCGTCGAGCTGCGCATGCGCAGCTTCATCGGCAAGGACCAGTTCCCGTACGAGACGACGACGGGCTGGACCTACGACTCCGGCGACTACGGCAAGACGATGCAGGTCGCGCTCGACATGGCCGGCTACGAGGACCTGCGACGCGAGCAGAAGGAGAAGCGCGAGCACGGCGAGCTGATGGGCATCGGCGTGTCGTTCTTCACCGAGGGCGTCGGCGCCGGCCCGCGCAAGCACATGGACATCCTCGGCCTGTCGATGAACGACGGCGCCGACCTGCGCGTGCACCCGTCCGGCAAGGCCGTCGTGAGTCTGTCGGCGCAGACCCAGGGCCAGGGCCACGAGACGACGTTCGCGCAGATCGTGGCCGAGGAGCTCGGCATCCCGCCCGAGGACGTCGAGGTCCGCCACGGCGACACCGACAAGTCGCCGTACGGGCTCGGCACCTACGGCAGCCGCTCGACGCCGGTGTCGGGCGCCGCCGTCGCCGTCGTCTCGCGCAAGGTGCGCGACAAGGCGCGCGCGATCGCGGCGACGATGCTCGAGACGCGGCCCGAGGACCTCGCGTGGGAGAAGGGCCGCTGGTACGTCAAGGGCGACCCGGAGAAGGGCGCGCTGATCGAGGACATCGCCGAGCGCGCCTACAGCGGCGAGGACCTGCCCGAGGGCATGGAGGGCGGGCTCGACGCGCAGGTCATCTACGACCCGCCGAACCTCACCTATCCCTACGGCGCCTACATCGCGGTGGTCGACGTCGACCCCGACACGGCCGAGGTCAAGGTGCGGCGCTTCATCGCGGTCGACGACTGCGGCGTGCGCATCAACCCGATGGTGGTCGAGGGCCAGATCCACGGCGGCCTCGCCGAGGGCGTCGGCATCGCGCTGATGGAGCTCATCTCGTTCGACGAGGAGGGCAACTGCCTGAACTCGTCGTTCATGGACTACCTGATCCCGACCGCGCTCGAGTGCCCCGACTTCGAGCTCGGCGAGACCGTCACCCCCTGCCCCCATCACCCGCTCGGCGCCAAGGGCGTCGGCGAGTCGCCCAACGTGGGCTCGCCGCCGGCGATCGTCAACGCCGTGATCGACGCGCTGCACGAGTCGCACGGCGTCGACCACATGGACATGCCGTGCACGCCGGCGCGCGTGTGGAGGGCGATGCAGGGGAATCCCGAGCCGCCGCAGTGACGGGGCCAAGCAAGCTTGGCCGTGCGAGTTCGCCTGGCGGCGAACATCGCGACGAGGTCGCCCACCTCGTACCCGACATCGAGACGCTGGCGCAGCGCCTGGCCTCCGTCGACTACCTGGTCGACGAAGGCCTGGCGACCTCGATGTTCCTGGGCCTCCGCCTCCCCCAGCCGCTGCTGCTGGAGGGGGCGGCGGGCGTGGGCAAGACCGAGGCGGCGCGTGCCCTGGCCGCCGTGCTCGACACGCCGCTGGTGCGGCTCCAGTGCTACGAGGGGATCGACGCCGCCGAGGCGCTGTACGAGTGGAACTATCCGCGCCAGCTGATCAGCATCCGGCTGGCGGACTCGCGCGACGCCGAGCTGCGCGAGGAGGACCTGTTCGGCGCCGACTACCTGATCCGGCGGCCGCTGCTGCGCGCGCTCGAGCATCCCGGGCCGCGGCCGGCGGTGCTGCTGATCGACGAGATCGACCGCGCCGACGACGACTTCGAGGCGTTCCTGCTCGAGCTGCTTGCCGACGCCGCGGTGACGATCCCGGAGATCGGCACGATCCGCGCGACACATCCGCCGGTCATCGTGCTCACCTCCAACCGCACCCGCGACCTGCACGACGCGGTCAAGCGCCGTTGCCTCTACCACTGGATCGAGTACCCGGACGAGCGGCGCGAGGTGGACATCATCCGGCGGCGCGTGAAGGGCGCGGCCGAGGTGCTGGCCGTCCAGGTGGCGACGGCCGTCTCGCGCATGCGCGACAGCGACATCCAGAAGCCGCCGGGGATCGCCGAGGCGATCGACTGGCTGGCGGCGCTCGACCTGCTCGGCGTCGACGCCCTCGACGAGGCGACGATCGACCGCACGCTCGGCGCGGTGCTCAAGTACGGCGAGGACCAGGAGGTGATCCGCGCGGCCGGCCTCGGGCAGCTAGTGAGATGAGGGTCGAGACGATCTGGCTCGACCTGCCGGCGACGGTCGGCGCCTTCGCCCGTCGCCTGCACGAGGCGGGCGTGCCGCTGCCGCCGGCGCGGTCGGCCGACCTCGCGCGCGCGCTCGAGCTCGTCCGGCCGGTGGCGCGGCGGCGGCTGTACTGGACCGCACGCGCGGTGGTGGTGACCGACCCCTCGCAGGTGCCGGCCTTCGACGCCGTGTTCGCGGGCGTGTTCCGCGGCTACGCGCCCGACGAGGCACCCGAGCCGCCCGCCGCGAAGATCGCCCCCGAGCAGCGCGGCCATGTGCCCTCTTCGGGGCGCGTCAAGCGCGGCGAGATCGAGGTGCCGATGGCGAGGGCGAGCGCCGAGGAGCGGCTCTCCGAGAAGCGCTTCGACGCGCTCGAGCCGCACGAGCTCGCGCACCTCTACCAGCTCATGTCGCGCCTGCGGCTCGAGACTCCGCACCGTCGCACGCGGCGCTACGAGCACGGTCGCGGCCGGCGGATCGACATGCGGCGCACACTGCGCGGCAGCCTGCGCACGGGCGGCGACCCGATCCGGCTCGCCCGCCGCCACCGGCGCGTCGTCCCCCGGCGTCTGGTGCTGCTGTGCGACATCTCCGGCTCGATGGAGCCATACGCGCGCGCGTACCTCCAGTTCCTCACCTGCGCTGCGGGCAGCAGCCCGAACGCCGAGGCGTTCGCGTTCGCCACGCGGCTCACGCGCCTCACCCGCGCGCTCGCCTCCCGCAACCCGGAGCGCGCGATCCAGCGCGCGGCCGAGACCGCGCCGGACTGGTCGAGCGGCACCCGGATCGGCGACGCGCTGAAGGCGTTCAACGACCGCCACGGCCGGCGCGGGATGGCGCGCGGCGCCGTGGTGGTGATCCTGTCCGACGGCTGGGAGCGCGGCGACCCTGCGCTGGTCGGCCGCGAGATGGAGCGGCTTGCGCGGCTCGCCCACCGGATCGTGTGGGTCAACCCGCGCGTGAGCGCGAGCGCCTTCTCGCCCCAGGCCGGCGGCATGCAGGCCGCGCTGCCGCACTGCGACGCGCTGGTCAGCGGGCACAGCTTCGCCGCGCTCGGCGAGGTCGTGGCGGCGATCGGCGGCGCGCCGGTGGAGGCGCCGGAGGCGGCCGACGAGGAGACGGAGTCGTGGGCAAGCGCCACGCCGGTGGCGGGCAGCTCGGTGTCGATGCCGAGCGGCCACGGCCCGAGCCGCGGCAACACCACGCCCGGATGGGTGACCGAGTGACTGAGAAGACCTGCATCTACCCCGGGTGCGAGCGGCCGGCGGCGCCGCCGCATCCGCTCGGCGGGCCGCAGCCGGCCTTCTGCGACCGCGAGGACCACAACGCGCTGACCGCCCATCAGGAGCGCCGGCGCCTGGAGAAGGAGCGAACCGACGATGGCGAATGAGGCGTACCGGGCGGTGTTCCTCCGCGTCCACCCGACCGGCAAGATGGTGCTGAGCCTGACCACGGACTCCGACGGCCGCGAGGCCGAGTACGCGCAGCTCGTCGCCGGCGAGCTCGGCGTGCCGCCGCTCGACGTGAAGGTCGTCCCCGCCGACACCGACCGCTTCGGCAACGGCCACGGCTTCAACACGGCCCCGTCGGACGGCACGCCGGCCGCGATCACGCAGCGCCACCGGCAAGATCCGAGACAAGGCCAAGCTGCTGGCCGGCATGGCGCTCGAGGCCCCGCCGGACTCGCTCACGTGGGCGAACGGCGCGTGGGCGGCGGGCGAGAGCTTCAAGACGATCGAGGACATCGCGCTCTACGCGCACGGCTCCGGCCCGCTGCCGCCGGGCGTGGAGGGTGGGCTCGACGCGCAGACGGTCTACAAGGATTGAGAGAGGCGCGCGTCGATCTCGACCCGCACCTCGTCCGCGACCTTGAGCGCCCCGAACAGGGCCGTGTACGGCTTCATGCCCCAGTCGGTCTGCCGCACGACCGCGACGCCCCTGCACGCGCCCGTCGGCCAGCGCGAGGTCGAAGGTCAGCGGCCGCGTGGCGCCGAGCAGCGTGAGCTCGCCGGTGACCGAGAGCGCGTCGCCGTCGGCGGTCACCGACGTCGAGCGGAAGCCGATGTCGCGCTTGAGCAGCACCTCGTCGTCGATCGTCTGCTCGATGTTCGCGAGGTCGTCCTCGTCGAGCGGCTTCATGCCGCCCGTGCCCTCGCGCACGCGCAGCGAGGTGGCGTCGGCGTCGAGCGTGAGGCTCGGCGCGTCGGTGTCGAGCGTCGCCCTCCACTCGGTCACGTGGATGAGCAGGTCGTGGCCCGCCTTGGCCACCGCGCCCGTCCTCGACGTGTGCACCGACAGAATCCCGTCCTCCGGACCCAGCATGTAGTTCGGCACGCGCGGCAGCCTATCCGTACGAAACCAAGGAGAAGTCCATGGCAGTTCAGCTCGAGCACGCGTTCACGATGGCCAAGCCCGTCGACGAGAGCTTCGCCGCGATCACCGACCTCGAGCAGGTCGTGCCGTGCGTCGAGGGCGGCCACGTGCTCGAGCGGACGAGCGACGACGCGGTCAAGGCCGAGATCGTCGTGAAGATGGGCGCGATGTCGCTGACCTTCACCGGCACCGTGGAGATCACCGAGAAGGACGCCGAGGCGCACCGCGCCGTGATGAGCGTCAAGTCGCGCGAGAAGGGCGGGCAGGGCCACGCCAACGCGACCGTCGTGTTCGCGCTCGGCGACGAAGGCGGCACGCTCAGCACCAACGCGCAGATCACCGGCAAGGCCGCCTCGATGGGCGAGGGCGTGGTCGCCGGTGTGCTCGACGCGCTGATCACCGACTTCACCGGGAAGCTCTCCAAGCTCTGATGACCAGGGTGGCGATGCGGCGGGTCGAGCCGGGCGAGGTGCCGCCGGACGGCGGCACCGCGATCCAGGAGGACGCCGGCCGGCCCGTGTTCCGACGGCAACGGGCCCGACGACTACGTCTGCGCCGAGTGCGGCAACGTCCTCGCCGAGGCGATGCACCACGAGCAGATGACGCTCAAGGTGCGCATCCGCTGCGGGCGCTGCCGCACGGTCAACGTCGCGATCACCGACATCAAGGGCTCGCCGATACGGATCCGATGAGCGCGGCGCGGTGGCGGCCGTACGCGGCCGCACCGTCTCCGTCGAGCGCCGCGATCCGGATCACCGGCGGGTGGCCCATCGCCGGCGCGGCGAGGTCGACCAGCGCGTCGCGGTAGGCGCGCTCGCGGCCGAGGCCGCCGAACCCGAAGCCCTTGGCGGCGAGGCCGCGATCGAGCCCGTCGGTGCGCGGCGCCAGCTCGCGGCAGAGCGCCTTCTGCGCCTCCACGTCGACGCCCGCGGGATACAGCTCGAGCGCGGCGAGCCGGAACGACGTGAAGTGCGGCGCGTCGTCGACCTCGATCACGGTGCCGGTCGGCGCGTGCACGAGCTCGACGGGCAGCAGGAGGTTCTCGCGCGACGCGTGCAGCACCGAGACGTCGCCGCCGAGCCGCGCGTAGATCGCGGCCAGGACGCGCAGCGCCGCCTTGACCGGCTCCACCAGCGCGGGGTCGCGGCGCGCCTTGGCCACGCGCTCGAGGCCGACGTGCCCCTGCTCGCACAGCCAGTCGAACGAGCGGGGCTCGAGCACGATCCCGTCGGCGGCCGCAGCGCGCGCGAACTCGGTCTTCGGGGTGTCACTCACCATCGGGAACGTCCGGTTGAAGAAGTTTCTCCATTGGCCGGAGAAACCGGGTTAGGGTCGCCCAAATGGCACTCGTGGTCTCCGTGCCGCTCAACACCATGCTCGCGGACGTCGACGAGACGCTGCGGGCGATGCTCCGCCGCGAGCTCGAGCAGCACGGGTTCGACGGCGTGGAGATCGCGTTCGACGCGCCCGCGCGCGAGTGGTCGGGGCAGCTCTCGTCGCCGACCGTGAACCTCTTCCTCTACGACCTGCGCGAGTCGCAGGAGGGGCGGGCGAACGAGTGGGCGACCGACCGCTCCAACGGCCATGCGCGCGAGGTGCGGCCGCCGATGCTGATGGAGTGCTCGTACGCGGTCACCGCGTGGACGCAGGCGGTCGAGGACGAGCACCGGCTGCTCTCCCAGGTGCTGGCGGTGCTGTTCGCGTTCCCCTCGCTGCCCGAGGACGCGATGCCGCAGCGGCTGCGGTCGCTCGCCGAGCGGCACGCGATCGAGGGCCGGATCGCGCAGCCGAAGGCCGACGGCAAGGCCGACTTCTGGAACGCGGTCGGAGGCCAGTACAAGGCGTCGCTCGACTATGTGGTCACCCTCGCATGCGAGTCCGGCACCGCGTTCGAGCGCGGGCCCGAGGTGCGCACCCAGACGCTCGGCGTGCGGGAAGGCCGCGCGATCACCGAGCTGCATCGCTTCGGCGGCACGGTCACGGCCGGCGGCGAGCCGGTCGACGCTGCCTGGGTGGCGCTGCCCGAGCTCGGGCTGCTCGCCACCTCGGGCCCGGACGGGCGATTCGTCCTCAACCGCGTCCCGGCCGGGAAGCACACGCTCGTGGCGCGCACGCGCGACGGCGCCGAGGCGAAGGCGAAGGTGCAGGTGCCGGGCGATCGCGTCGACCTCGAGCTGTGACCGAACGGGCAAGACGACGTGCCCGAATGACCCTGGCGCGGGCGCACGCCGCCGGGAGAGGCTTGACCGGTGCCTCGCGTCCTGCTCGGAAACCTCGAGCCGATGGTTCGGCTCGGCATGACGTCGGTGCTGACCGAGAGCGGGATCGAGATCGTCGGCAGCGAGGAGCGGCCGGCGGCGCTGCTGCTGATGGCGGGACGCCTGCGCCCGGACGCCGTGGTGCTGGACGCGGCGTCGCGCGACCTCGGCGAGCGCGTCCGGGCCGCGTCGCCCGAGACGACGGTGGTCTTCTGGATGCGCGACGAGCAGGTCATGGAGGTCGTCGCGCCGGGCGGGTCGCGGCGAGTCGCGAACCCGGAGCCCGCGGAGCTGTGCGGAGAGCTGGCGAGAAGTCAAGTGAACCGAGTGGAGGGGTGATATGCCCACGTACCTGACTCCCGGCGTCTACGTCGAGGAGGTCCCGTCCACCTCGAAGCCCATAGAGGGCGTCGGGACGTCGATCGCGGCATTCGTGGGGCTCGCCCCCGGGGGGCCGGTCAACACGCCGATGCGGATCTCGAACTGGACCCAGTTCGCCAAGATCTTCGGCGATCCCAACGAGCCGGACAACGGGCCGTTCATGGAGGGCGCCTACCTCGCCCACTCCGTCTACGGCTTCTTCCAGAACGGCGGCTCGCTGTGCTGGATCGTGCGCGTCGGCGCGCCGGAGAACGGCCGCGCCCGCGCCCAGGCCGCGCTGCCGACGGCGGCCGACAAGGCGGTCGAGGCCTACCGCGCACAGGCGCTCGACGGCGCCGACGACGTCAAGGTGGAGGTCTCGGAGGAGCCGACGGCCGACGGCGGTGACGCCACCTACAAGGTCGTGGTCGACGCCGGCGGCGAGCGCGAGGAGTTCGACGGGCTGACGCTCAAGAAGGGGCGCAACAACCTCGCCACCAAGGTCAATGCCGCGTCGAAGCTGATCAAGATCGAGGAGACGGGCGCGTCGCTGCCCGAAGCGCAGCGCGCCCCGGCGCCCGGGACCTACTCGCTGTCGGTGCCCTCCGCGGCGCCGGAGAAGGTCGGTGCCGACGCGTTCGCGGGCGACGTCGCGCGTCGCCAGGGCATGGGCGGCCTGGCCGCGGTCGACGAGATCACGATGGTCTGCATGCCGGACATCGCGCGGCTCGCCGAGGACGGCGACGACGTCCACCTACGCGACCTCCAGGGCAAGATGATCGCCCACTGCGAGAACGCCGGCGACCGCATGGCGATCCTCGACACGCCGCCGAACATGCTCCCGCAGGACGCGCTCGAGTGGCGGATGAGCACCGCCGGCTACGACTCGAAGTACGCGACGCTCTACTACCCGTGGATCGAGGTCATGGATCCGCTGCGCAACCAGCCGATCATGATCCCGCCGTCGGGCCACATCGCCGGCATCTGGTGCCGCAGCGACTCCACGCGCGGCGTCCACAAGGCGCCCGCCAACGAGGTGGTGATGGGCTCCAACGGCCTCGCGTTCCAAATCACGCAGGCCGAGCAGGGCGCCCTGAACCAGAACGGCATCAACTGCATCCGCTCGTTCCCCGGCCGCGGCATCCGGGTCTGGGGCGCGCGCACGATGTCGAGCGACCCGGAGTGGCGCTACATCAACGTCCGGCGCCTCTTCAACTACGTCAGCGAGTCGATCATGGAGGGCACCCAGTGGTCGGTGTTCGAGCCGAACGACCAGCGGCTGTGGATGCAGCTGCGGATCGCGGCCTCGAACTTCCTCATGCGCACGTGGCGTGAGGGGGCGCTGTTCGGCGCCACGCCGGAGCAGGCGTTCTTCGTCAAGTGCGACGACGAGACCAACCCGCCCGAGGTGGTCGAAGCCGGGCAGGTCATCTGCGAGATCGGCATCGCGCCGGTCAAGCCGGCCGAGTTCGTGATCTTCCGGCTGAGCCAGTTCTCGGCCGGCGCGTCGGAGATCGAGGGTTAGAGAGAGGAGCTGAGCCACGATGGCAGCCGCAAAGAAGCCGCGCCCGACGAACCACTTCCGCCTGACGATCGGCGGCAAGGAGGGGATCGGCCAGTTCCGCGAGATCAGCGGGCTGGACTCCGAGCAGGAGATCGTCGAGCAGAAGGAGATCGACGCCAACGGCAACCCGCTCACGATCAAGGTGCCGGGCAACGTCAAGTGGTCGAACATCGAGCTGAAGCGCGGCATCGACGTCGACAAGACCCTGTGGGACTGGCGCTACCAGGTCGAGAAGGAGGGCCCGGACAAGGCGCGCACGGACTGCACGCTGGAGCTGGTCGACTACGACGGGTCGACGATCGTCGCGTACAAGATCCTGCAGGCGTGGCCGAGCAAGTACACGGGCGTGGCCATGAACGCGGGGTCGAACGAGGTCGCGGTCGAGGCGGTCACGCTCGTCCACGAGGGGTTCGAGCGGGTGTAGCTGACGGCCGTCTGCGCGATGAGACGGAGTTCGCCTTCACGCTGCCGCGGGGTACGTCGACGGCCAGGGCACGTGCACCGCGAGGGCATCATGCGGCTGGCGACGGCGCGGGACGAGATCGAGCCGCTGCGCGATGCCGAGGTGCGCCGCAACGAGGCGTACCTCGCCGTGCTGCTGCTCGCCCGCGTCGTCACCCGAATCGGCGACGTGACCGAGGTGACGCCGGAGCTGATCGAGGGGCTGTACGCGGCGGACTTCGACCACCTCCAGCGGCTGTACGAGCGGTTGAACACCGACGGAGAGGCAGTGGGGGCGGTGACGTGCCCGCATTGCGCGCAGGCGTTCGAGGTCGATCTGACGGACATCGAGGACGGTGCGTTGGGGAAATGATGCGGCCGTCTCCCGAGCAGCTGCTCGGGGAGACGGCCCGCCTCGCGCATCACTTCCACTGGCCGCTGGACACGATCCTCGACCTCGAGCACCCGGACCGCCGGCGCTTCCTCCGCGAAGCGGACGCGCTGACGAGCTGAGCCATGGACGACGCACCACAGACGGGAATCGCGCGGCTCATCGCCCCGGTCGGGCGGCGCCTGCTCGGCCGCCACGCTCGTCTGCGGCGCGCGACGGGACAGCAGCTGGGAGAGGCCGTGGCCGCCCGGCATGAGCCGCCGGAGCCGGCGAAGGCCGCGCGCCGGCTCGCGCCGGTCCGGCTCGTGGCGCGCACGCCCGGCCCCGGTCGTTCCGGCGTGGGAGCCGTCGGCCGCGGAGAGCACGATCGTCGACGGCATCTCCGACTGGGGCGCCGAGTGGATGTTCGGCGACTCGAGCGCCGCGGTCGCGTCCGCCGACCCGTGGATCGGCGCCCCGCCGGACACCGGCGAACGGCGCGTCTCGCGCCTGCGGCGCGAGAGCTCCGAGCCGGCGCGCGCCGCGAAGATCCTCGAGGGCGACGAGCGCCCGCCGGCCGGCGCCAAGCGGCTGTCGCGAACCCCCGCCGCGCCGGCACGCGACCGCGAGCCGAGCCCCGCTGAGCCGCCGGCGCCCGCCGACCGGCCCGCGGTCGCCCGCGCGACCCGGCCGTCGCCACCCGACGTCGCCCACGAGACCTCGCCGGCCGACGAGCCCGTCACCGCGCGCGAGCCCTCGCCGCCCGACGTAGCCCGTCACCGCCCGCGACACCTCGCCGCGCGAGGAACCCGTCATCGCCCGCCAGGCCTCGCCAACCGGCGAGCCAGTCATCGCCCGCCAGGCCTCGCCGCCCGACGAGCCCATCACCGCCCGCCAGGCCTCGCCACCCCACGAGCCAGTCATCGCCCGCGAGGCCTCGCCACCCGACGAGCCCGTCATCGCCCGCCAGGCCTCGCCGCCCGACGAGCCCGTCATCGCCCGCCAGACCGCGCCGCCCGACGAGCCCGTCATCGCCCGCGAGACCGCGCCGCCCGACCAGCCCGTCACCGACCGCGAGACCTCGCCGCCCGACGCAGCCCGTCACCGCGCGCGAGACCGCGCCGCCCGACGAGCCCATAACCGCGCGCGAGCCCTCACCGCCCGACCAGCCCGTCACCGCCCGCGACACGTCGCCGCGCGAGGAACCCGTCAGCGCCAGCCAGGCCTCGCCGCCCCGCGTGCCCGTCATCGCCCGCCGGGCCACGCCGCCCGAGGAACCTGTCATCGCCCGCGAGACCTCGTCGCCCCGCGTGCCCGTCATCGCCCGCGAGGCCTCGCCGCGCGTCGCCCGCCAGGCCTCGCCGCCCGAGGAGCCCGTCATCGCCACGCCGCCGCACACCGAGCCCGGGATCGCCGCGTCGCCGCAAGACGAGCGTGTCGTCGCCCGCGTGACGCGGACGTCGCGCCCCGGCGAGCCGGTCGTCCCCGCGGACACGCCGCCACCCGTCGCCCGCGCCACGACGTCGCCCGGCGAGATGTCGTCGCCCATCGTCGCTCGTGTGACGCGGCGCGGCGCCGGCGGCTCGCTGCCGCGGGTCGCGGTGCGGCGCGTGGAGTCGCCGCCGCCTCCCGTACTGCCGGCGCCGGAAACCGCCGCCCCGCCGTCGCGGCCCGGGTTGTTCCGGCGCGTGTTCGGCCCTCGCCCAGCGCCCGAGCCGGACCTCGCCCCGCGGCCGGCCGAGACGCGGCCGCCGCGGGCGACGATCTCGCGGGTTCCCGCGCCGCCTGTCGCCGAGCCCATGCCGCCGGCCCCGCCCGCCCCCGCCGGCACCAGCCCGGAGCGGCTGGCGCGCATGCTCGGGACCGAGGTCGGGGTCGACGAGCAGGGCAACGCGACCGTCGAGCTGCCCGGCCCCTTCTCGACCGCGCCCCGCACGGCCACGCTGGCCCGCGCCGAGGCGCCCGAGCTGAAGCCGGTCGCCCCGGCGGCGACCCCCGAGCCCGCGAAGGTGGACGTCGACCAGATCGCCGAGACCGTCATCGACAAGCTCCGCCGCGAGCTGCTCATCGAGCGCGAGCAGGCCGGCGGGCGGATGGACCTGACCTGATGCCGGAGGAGCGCCCGTGAGCACACTGAGAGCCGTCACGAAGGGGTCGTCGTCGCCGGATCCCGTCGCCGAGCTCCGCTTCAAGGTCGACCTGCCCGGCATCACCATCGGCCGCTTCCGAGAGTGCAGCGGCATCGAGGTCGAGGTCGAGGTGCTCGACTACATGGAGGGCGGCTCGAACGACTTCGTGCACAAGCTGCCGACCCGCGTGAAGTACCCCAACGTCGTCCTCAAGCGCGGGGTCACGCACGAGGAGGCGCTCGCGAAGTGGTTCTTCGACAGCCGCTTCACGCCCCAGCGGCGCGACATGACGATCACGCTGCTCGGCCCCGGCACGCAGGTGGTCCGCAGCTGGACCTTCATGAACGCGTACCCGGTCAAGTGGACCGGGCCGAACCTCAGCGCGAGCTCGAACCAGATCGCGGTCGAGTCGCTCGAGGTCGTCCACAACGGGCTGAGGCTGGTCTAGCGCGATGCCCCCCAGCTACCCGAGCGGGTTCACCAAGGCCGAGCTGGCGATCGACGGCGGGGAGACGATCCCGGTCCTCTTCAACCCGACCGAGTACACGATCACCAAGTCCAACACCTGGAGCTTCGATCGCGTCCAGGGCCAGTCGCTCCCGCCCGCCGAGTTCGGCGGCGGCAGCCCGCGCGAGATCTCGCTCAACTTGCTGCTCGACGCGAGCCTGCTCGACAGCGGCCGCAGCGTGAAGCAGATCACCGACAACCTGTTCCGGATGATGGAGGTCCGCGACGGGCAGCCGGCCGGCGGCGCCCGCTCCGTGCCTCCGTTCGTGACCTTCCGCTGGGGCGCGGTCGACACCTTCAAGGCGGTCTGCACGTCGCTGACCGTCGCCTACCAGCTGTTCAAGCCCAACGGCGAGCCGATCCGCGCGAACGTGCAGCTGGCGCTCACGCAGGCCGCGCAGGCGAGCACGGCCTCGTCGGGGAGCGCCAACCGCGCCCAGAACCCGACCACCCGGGCGATCGCCGGCCACGGCGTGCACACCGTCCGCGACGGCGACAGCCTGCCGAGCATCGCCTACCGCGCGTACGGCGACGCCACCCGCTGGCGCGCGATCGCCGAGGCCAACGACGTCGACGACCCGCTGCGGCTGCGCCGCGGCACGCCGCTGGTGCTGCCGCGGCTGGAGGGCTGATGCCGGGCCAGCAACCGACCAGCGGCGTGAGGATCACGCTCGACACGAACGAGCTCGACCTGTCCACACTGCTCGAGGTCCAGGTCCGCGACGACGTGCACCTGCCCGACACCGCCGTCGTGCGCCTGCGCGACCCGAAGGCCGACAAGGTCGACACCACGTTCGCGATCGGGCAGGTGCTCGAGGTCGCCTTCGCCGGCGTCGGCGACGCGACCACCAGCAGGGTCTTCAAGGGCGAGATCGTCGCGCTCGAGCCCGAGTTCACCGAGGGTCACTGCATCGTCGCCGCCCGCGCGTACGACTTCGGCTGGCGGCTGAACCGCCATCGCGCCAGCCGCACGTTCCAGAACCAGAAGGCCGAGGACATGGTGGCCGCGGTGGCCCGGGACAACGGCCTCACCGCCGGCTCGGTCGAGTCCACGACGATCACCCACGCGTTCTTCCAGCAGAGCATGGAGACCGACTGGGAGTTCTGCTGGCGCCTCGCGCGGATGCTCGAGTACGAGTTCATGGTCGACGAGGAGCGCCGCTACCACTTCCGGTCGCGAACCAGGGCGGCCCCCGTGGCCACGCTGACGTGGGGCGAGAGCGGCAACCTGCTGACGTTCCGGCCGCGCATGAGCGGGGCCGGGCAGGTCGCGCGCGTCACCGTCGCCGGGCACGACCCGGGCACCGCCCAGCAGGTGTCGGGCAACGCGACCCGCGCCGAGCTGCCCGCCCAGTCGGACGCGGTCGACAGCCGCCAGCGCGTGGCCGGCGCGCTCGGCGCCGGCAGTGTCGTCGTCGCCAACCGCGTGGTGACCTCGCAGTCCGAGGCCAACGACGCGGCGCGGGCCACGCTCGACCGCCTGGCCAGCTCGTTCGTGGAGGCCGAGGGCAAGGCGAAGGGCGACCCGAAGCTGCGCGCCGGCAAGACGATCAAGCTCGCGGAGGTCGCCCAGTTCAGCGGCGACTACGTGCTCGCCCGCAGCGTGCACACGTACCGCAGCGGGGGAGGCGGCTACACGACCTCGTTCGTGATCTCCGGCCGCACGCCGCACACGATCTCGGAGCTCGTGCAGCGCAACGGCCACGCCGACTGGGCCTCGTCGCTGGTCATCGGCATCGTCACCAACAACAACGACCCGGACAAGCTCGGGCGCGTGCGCGTGAAGTTCCCCGCCCTCGGCGCCACGATCGAGGGCTGGTGGGCGCGCGTGGCGACGATCGGCGCCGGCAACCAGCGCGGCGTGTACATGCTCCCGCAGCCCGACGACGAGGTCGTGGTCGCGTTCGAGCACGGCGACACGCGGCGGCCGGTCGTGCTCGGCACGCTGTTCAACGGCCGCGTCAAGCCGCCCGCCGACCTCACCGACGCCCAGGCCCGCAAGCCGCGCTTCGGCCTCAAGACCACCCACGACCTGCACATCGCGGGCACGCAGGCGATGCTGCTCCGGACCGGCGAGAAGCTCACGGTCGAGGTCAACAAGGACGGCCAGGGCGGCACCGGCAACTACCTGCTCGACGCCGAAGGGGAACATCGAGCAGAAGGCCATGATGGCCGTCAAGGCGAGCGGCCAGACGATCGAGCTCAACGCCAACCAGTCGGTCACGATCAAGGGCACCGGCCAGGTGACGATCGAGAGCACCGGCCCGCTCAAGCTCAAGGGCACGACCGTCGACATCGAGGGCACCGCGATGGTCAACGTGAAGGGCGCGGTGATCAACCTTGGCTAGCGAGATCCTCGGCTCCGGGCTCGCGTTCCCGCTCCAGGTCGACCGCCGCGGCGCGCTGGCGCTCGCGCACGACGAGACCGACGTCGACCAGGCCATCCACCTGATCCTCGCCACCGCCCCCGGCGAGCGCCCGATGCGGCCCGAGTTCGGCTGCGGCGTGCACGACTTCGTGTTCGAGACGATCGACGCCGGCACCGTCGCGCGGATGGAGACCGAGATCCGCGACGCGCTCGACCGCTGGGAGCCGCGCGTCGAGGTGGCGGACGTGACCTTCGACCTCGACGGCGCCGGCCGCGGCGAGCTCGTGATCGAGATCGCCTACCGCGTGCGCGCGACCAACCACTTGCGCAACCTCGTCCACCCGTTCTACGTGATCCCCGCCGAAGAGGCCGCAGAATGACCCTGCCCGAGATCCAGCTCGACGACCGCCGCTTCCAGGACCTGGTCTCCGAGGCGCGGCAGCGGATCCACCGCGCCTGCCCCGAGTGGACCGAGCACAACGTCTCCGACCCCGGCATCACGCTGATCGAGCTGTTCGCGTGGATGACGGAGATGACGATCTACCGGCTCAACCGCGTGCCGGACAAGCTTCACGTGGCGCTGCTCGAGCTGCTCGGGGTCAAGCTCGACGGCCCGTCCGCGGCGCGCACCTCGCTGCGCTTCCGGCTTGCCGCGCCGCCGAGCGAGAACGTCATCATCCCGGGCGGTGGCACCGAGGTCGGGACGCCGCGCACGGCAACCGAGGAGTCGATCGTCTTCCAGGTCGACGACGACCACACGATCACGCCGGCGCGGCCCGTCGCCTACGTGCTCCAGCGCGGCAGCCAGATCCAGGACGTCGGCGTGGCCGACGGCGAGGCGCGCCCCCAGGGGCCGGACCAGCTCCCGTTCGGCGCTCCGCCCGCGGTCGGCGACGCGCTCCACCTCGGCTTCGAGGAGCCGCTCGACCGGCTGCTGATGCAGGTCGAGGTCGACGCGTCGCAGGCGCGCGGCGCCGGCGTCGACCCCGAGGACCCGCCGCTGCGCTGGGAGGTCTCGCAGGGCGACGGGCGCTGGGAGGAGGCGAACGTGCTCGCCGACCTGACCGGCGGCTTCAACTACGGCGCCGGGCAGCGTCGAGCTCGAGCTGCCGGCACGCTCGGCGATCCAGCCGCTCGGCGGCCACCGGCTGCACTGGCTGCGCTGCCGGATCGACGACAGCCAAGTACGCGCACCCGCCCGAGATCTACTCGATCACCGCCGCGCCGGTCGGGGCGCTGCTGCCGGCGACGCACGCCTCGCGCGTCGAGCGCGAGGTGATCGGCACGTCCGACGGCACGCCGGCGCAGGTCCACCCGCTGCGCAACCGGCCCGTGCTCAAGCCGCTGCCCGGCGAGACGCTCGAGGTGCAGGATCCCGACAGCGGCGACTGGACGGCATGGGAGCTGCGCGAGGACTTCACCGGCTCGGGCGCACTCGACCGCCACTACACGCTCGACCTCGCCGGCGGCGCCGTCGAGTTCGGGCCGGCGATCCGCGAGGCCGAGGGCGGCTGGACCCAGTACGGCGCCGTCCCGCCGAAGGGCGCCGTCCTGCGCTTCACCCGCTACCGCCACGGCGGCGGACGCACCGGCAACGTGCGGGCGGGCACGCTGACCGTGCTCAAGAGCGCGATCCCCGGCGTCGACACCGTCACCAACCCGCAGGCGGCCACCGGCGGCGTCGACACCGAGCGGCTCGAGCACGCGCGGGCGCGCGCGTCGATGGAGATCCGCTCGCGCTACCGCGCCGTCACCGCCGAGGACTTCGAGTACCTGGCCACCGAGGCGTCGCCGCGAGTGGCGCGCGCCGTCTGCATCGCGCCCGGCGACGGCCCGGTGGCGGTGCACGTGCTCCCGCGCGTCCATCCCGCGGACCGCCTGCTCGAGCACGCCGAGCTGCTGCCCGACGAGGAGCTGATGCGGGAGGTGCAGGAGTACCTCGAGGAGCGGCGCCTGATCGGCACGACGGTCGACCTCGTGCCGTGCCGCTTCCGCGGCCTGTCGGTGGTCGTCAACCTCCAGGCCGCCGATCTGGCCGACACGGCGCGCGTGGAGGAGGACGTCTCGCACGCGCTCTACGCCTACCTGAACCCGCTGGTCGGCGGGAACCCTGCCGGGCCGGGCGCCGGCTGGCCGTTCGGCCGCGCGCTCAACCAGGGCGAGCTGTACGGGATCGTGCACGCCGTGCCGGGCGTCGAGTTCGTGAAGATCCTGCGGATCTACGAGACCGACCTGGCGACCGGCGAGCAGTCGTCCAAGCCGGCCGGAACGCACCTCGCGCTCGAGCCCGACGAGCTGATCGCCTCCGGCCGCCACATCGTCAAGGCAGAGCACCGGGAGGCCTGAGATGGCCGACGGCAACGGCGAGGTCCGCACGTTCGCCGGCGCCGGCTTCGGCACGCTGCTCGTCCGCCGCGCCGAGCCGGCGCAGACGCCGGCGACGGCGTCCGGCCGCGCGCTGCTGCGCGGCGGCCTGCCCGCGGTCTACCAGGATGGCGACTTCGGGATGCGCTTCATCGGCGCGCTCGAGCAGTCGCTCGACCCGATCCTCGCGCTGCTCGACGCGCTGCCCGCGCACTTCGACCCCGACTTCGCGCCGCGCGACCTGCTCGCGCTGATGGCGGCCTGGCTCGGCGTCGAGCCGAACGAGTCCCAGGATCTGCCGCAGCAGCGCGAGATGCTGCGCCACGCCGCCGAGCTCGGCCGGCGCCGCGGCACCGTGCGCGGGCTCGAGCTGGCGCTCGAGCTGAGCTTCCCGGGCGTGCCGTTGCGGGTCGAGGATCAGGGCTCCGTGCGCATCTCGCCCGACGCGGGCGAGGCTCCGGCGCCGTCGTTCGTCGTCTACTGCGACAAGCCGGTGGCCGAGCCCGTGCAGGCGGCGATCGCGCGCTGCATCGAACACCACAAGCCGGTCCACGCGACCTACCGGCTGCGCGTGAAGTCGAGGAAGTCGCAATGAGGAAGTGCGCGAGCTGCGGCCGCGAGAACCCCGACGACCGCGACTTCTGCGAGTGCGGCGAGTACCTGCGCTGGGAGCCGACCGGCACGTGCAGGCGGTCACGCCGGAGATGGCGCGCCAGGCGCTCGAGGTCTCGCAGGCGCCGGTCGCGCCCACCCCGCCCGGCAACGGCCACGACAAGACCGCCGTGCGGCCCGCGGTGCCGGCCGGCGCCTCGATCACGCTGCGACTGCCGGACCAGGACGCCGTCCCAGGCGAGCGGCCGGCGGTCGGCGTCGAGCCCGGCGTCGACGCGCGGCTGCTCGCGCTGGTGCGCAACCAGAGCGGCATCGTCGACAACTACGAGCTGCGGGTGGAAGGGCTGCCCGAGGGCTGGTGGACGATCGAGCCGGCGACGGTCTACCTCGTCCCCTTCGGCTCGCCCGGGGCGTACGAGCAGGAGGTCGAGGTCCGCCTGCACCCGCCGCGCACGCCCGAGGCGGTGGCGCGCGTTTGGGAGCCGTCGGTGGTCGCGCGCTCGAAGGCCAATGGGCAGGATGCGGCCGCCGCGCCGCTGACGGTCGCGATCCTGCCCTACACGGAGACGGCGATGCGCGTGCGTCCCGAGCGCGCCAAGGGGCGCCGGCGCGCGGACTTCACGGTCGACGTCGAGAACCGCGCCAACGCGCCGGCGCTGGTCGCGCTCGAGGGGTCCGACCCGGACGGCGAGCTGCGCTTCGCGTTCGACCGCCCGCCGGCCGAGATCGCGCCCGGGCAGACGGTGCGCACCACGATGCGGGTGCGGCCGCCGAAGCAGATCTGGCTCGGGCGCGGCGTCGACCGCCCGTTCTCGGTCGCCACGCTCACCGGCGAGGAGGCGGCCGCGCGGCTGGCCGCCGCGCCGCAGGCCGCCCCGGCCGGGCCGGCGCCGTCCGGCCGCCGGCGCGCGTTCCGGCCGCAGGTCCACGCGCCGGGGGTCAGCGTCGGGCCGGGCGGCGTGCAGTTCCGCCCGCCGCAGGTGCGCGCCCCGCAGGTGCCGAACCTCCAGCTCAAGCTGGGCGGCGGTGGCCCGGCGGCGGCGCCCGCAGCGCCGCTGCTGCCGTCGCAGGGCGTACTCCGGCAGCGGCCGTGGCTGCCGTGGTGGCTGGTGCCGGTCGGCGTCGCCCTCGCGGCGCTGCTCGTCGCGCTCTTCCTGCTGCTGCCCAGCAACGTGACGGTGCCCGACGTGGTGGGCGCCACGTCGGCGTTCGAGGCCGAGCAGGAGCTGACCGAGGCCGGCCTGCGCGCGGCGCCACAGAGCGAGGAGCAGGTCTCCGACGAGGCCGAGCCCGGCACCGTGATCGACCAGAGCCCGGAGGCCGGCGAGACCGCCGAGAAGGACTCCGAGGTCACGCTGCTGGTGGCGGTCGGCAGCGGCGACGTCCAGGTGCCGGACATCACCGGCAAGACGCCGGCCGAGGCCGACCAGGCGCTGCGGGAAGAGAAGCTCTCGCTCGGGCAGGCTTCACCGCAGCCGGTCGATCCCGCGGGGAAGATCTCGAGCCAGATCCCGGCCGCGGGCGAGGTCGTCAAGGAGGGCACCCCGGTCGACGTCTTCTTCCCCGAGGCCGGCGAGCGGCGGCGGCGGGAGGCGGCCGGCGGCGGTGGCGGGGGCGGCGGCGAGGTCGAGGTCCCCGCGATCGACGGCGCGGCGCCGGAGGCGTACGCGCAGACGCTCGCCGACGCGGGGCTCGTGCCCGAGACCGAGCGCGCGTTCGACGACTCGCCCGTCGACACCCTGTTCGCCACCGAGCCGGAGGAGGGCGCCAAGGTCGAAGGCGGGCGCGACGGTCCGCCTGCTCGTGTCGGCCGGCTCGCCACAGGTGGCGTTCGACAACGACCGCGACATCCTGCGCGTCGACGGCACGGGCAAGAAGCTCGACCCCGTCGCCGACGGCGACGAGCGCGAGAAGGACCCGACCTTCAGCCCCGACGGCGCGCGCGTCGCGTACGTGGCGGGCGACCGCGTGCTGCTCGCCGACCTCGGCAAGCTCGACGCGCGCCCGCGGACGCTCGTGACGCGGCGGCGAGTACGCCGACCTCGCGTGGGCGCCCGAGGGCGACGTCCTCGCCATGGCCCGCGTGAACGGCGCCGACCGCGACCTCTGCCTCGGCGGAGATCGGAGGCGAGCCCGGCTGCATCGACGAGCCTGACATCTGCGATCGGCGGGGCGATCCACTGGGCGCCGAACGGCAAGGCGATCCTCGCCGGCGGCGTCTCGAACACCGAGCAGGGCGTGTTCGGCGTCGTGCGCTGGAAGTCGTCGAAGCCGTTCTCGGCCGACCCGGGCGACTGGGGCCGCGGGCGCTTCGTGAGCGAGAACGTCAAGGAGGCCGCGATCTCGCCCGACGGCAAGCGACTCGCCGCGATCGCCCTGCCGAAACGGCGCGTTCCAGCTCGTGCTCAGCGAGCCGGATGACCTCAAGCTCGAAAACGCGAAGTCGACGAACGTGCGCGCCTGCAAGCTCGCGTGGCTCGGCTCGACCGAGCTGGTCGTCGTGCAGGCCGACGAGGCGTGCAGCGAGGAGCGTCGGCGCGCTCGTGCGGCTGCCCGTGGCGGACCCGCGCAAGCAGACGCAGCTGCGCGCCAACGGCGACAACCCGGTGACGCAACCGATCGCCTCGGAGGGCTAGCGCGGCCGTGCTGTGCCCGTCCTGCCGTCGCCGGGTCGAGCGTGGGGCGAGCTGGTGCGGCGCCTGCGGCGCGGCGCTGGGCGGCGAGGGCGTCTTCGAGCTGGTGCTGGACGACGCCACGCGCGTGCCGCTCGAGGCGGACGTGACGCTCGGGCGCGATCCCGGCTCGACCGTCGTGCTGAGCGACCCGTCGGTGTCGCGGCTGCACGCGCGGATCTCGCCCGGCAACGGCGAGGGGCCGCTGGTGGAGGATGCCGGCTCGTCGCACGGCACGTTCCTCGACGGCGTGCGCGTGACCGGCCCGGCGCGGCTGCACGACGGGGCGCGGCTGCGGCTGGGCAACTCCGAGCTGGCGGTCGAGCGGCGCCGCGACGCGGCCGAGGCGGGGCGCACGATCGTGGTCCCGGCCGAGCACGTCGCCCCCGCCGGGGTCGAGCGGCCGCGGCTTCGCCCCGGCTATGCGCTCAAGCGGCTGGAGGCGGGCGAGGGCAGCAAGCGATGGGTGCTCAAGGACCTGGAGAGCGGGACGTTCCTGCGCTTCAGCGACAACGACGCGCAGCTGCTCGAGCAGCTCGACGGTGAGCACTCGCTGGCCGACCTGATCGGCGAGGCCGAGCAGCGGTTCGGGCCGACGGGTCCGGCGCGGCTCGCGCGGCTGCTGGCCGACCTCGGTGAGCGCGGCTTCATCGCGGGGGTGGCGACGGCCGCGCTCATAGATGAGCCACAGCCGTGGTGGAAGCGGGCACTCAAGCCGCACGAGAAGCTGGTCGCCGGGGCGGGCGCCGCCTTCGACGCCGTCTACCGCCACGGCGGTTGGGTCCTGTTCACCCGGCCGGCGCTGGTCGTCATCGCGGTGCTGTCCGTCGCCGGCGTCGGGGTCTTCGCGTACCTGGTGGCCGAGCGCTACGGGACGCCGTTCGTGGTCGCCTCCAAGCTCGGCGCTCGGCGGGCTCGTGTTCCTGCTCGGCCGCTTCGCCGTGGTCGCCGTGCACGAGCTGGCGCACGGGCTGGCGATGGCCGCCCACGGCCGCCGCGTCGAGCGCGCCGGGATCAAGCTGGTGCTGGTGTTCCCGTACGCGTTCGTGGACACGTCGGAGGCGTGGTTCGAGCCGCGCCGGCGCCGGATCGCGATCAGCGCGGCCGGCCCGGGATCCGACCTGCTGGTGGGCGCGCTGTTCTCGATCGCCTGCCTCGCCGCGCCGGCCGGCTCGGTGCGCGACGTGTGCTTCCAGGTCGCGTTCGCGGCCTATATCGGCGCGTGCTTCAACCTCAACCCGTTCCTGGACCGCGACGGCTACCACATCCTCGTCGACGTGCTGCGCGAGCCGGGGCTGCGGCGGCGCGCGCGCGAGCAGTTCGCGCGCCGGCTGTCGGGCGGCCCGAGCGACGGCGACTCGCCGGTGCTGGCGCGCTACTCGCTGTTCGCGCTCGGATGGTCGGTGGTCGCCGCGCTCTTCGTGATCGCGATGACGCTGCGGTATCGGCCGGCGCTCGAGGCGACGATGGCGCCCGACTGGATCGTATGGACGGTGATCGCGAGCGTGTGGGTCGCCGTGTTCGTGCCCGTGCTGGTGGTCGTCGGCCGGCCGCTGGTGGAGCGCTTCCGGTGAGCGAGGCCGATCTCGCCGCCCAACTGATCGAGCGCCTGCTCGCCGAGCCGGACTTCCGCGTCCGCTTCCGGCGCGACCCGGCCGCCGCCTGCCGGGAGGCCGGGCTCGAGCAGCTCGCGCAGGAGATGTCACTGAGCGCGGGCAAGGCGATGGTGACGCTCGACGTGCGCGAATCGCGGTCGAGCCTGGCCGGCGTGATGATGGCGGCCGCCATGGAGGGCGTCGGGCTCTACCACTTCTCCGAGGACGTGCTGCCGCACCTGGCCGACGTCCCGTCCGAGATCGGCGACGTGCTGAGCCGCGTGAACCTGCCGGCGATCAAGGGGGCGCTGGCGTCCTCGCCGGAGCGCAGCGAGCCGGTGGCGCTGGCCGAGCCGCCCGAGGCGCCGCCCGCGCGCGAGGCCGCGCCCGTCCCGCCCGAGGTCGAGGACGAGCCGAAGCCGAAGCCGCGGAAGGAGCCGAAGCCGGCGGCGCTCGACCCTGGCCAGTTCGGCGCCGAGGGCGCCGGCGGCCAGGCGAGCCCCGAAGCGCTCGCGCTGCTCGACAACGAGAACGTCGTGCTCGACTCGACCGGGATCGCCGACCTCAAGGCCGGCCGCATCGACCCGCGCATCGTCGCCATCCTCACCAAGCTCAGCGGCGAGCACAAGATCACCGTGTCCTGCATGTGCTCAGACCACTCCAAGTTCACCGCCGGCGGCTCGATCTCCAACCACCACTACGGCCGCGGCCTCGACATCGCCGCCGTCGACGGCGTCCCCGTCAACGCCTCCAACTTCGACGCCCGCGAGATCGCCACCGCCCTCCAGGACTTCGACCCCGCCATCCGCCCCGACGAGATCGGCACCCCCTGGGCCATCTCCGGCAACGGCTACTTCACCGACTCCGGCCACCAAGACCACCTCCACATCGGCTTCAAGCAACAGATCACCCCCGACTGGCAGCCCGAGGGCGCGGCAGCACCCGCGCCGAGCGGCTATCCGGGCGACGATGCGTCGAAGCAGGAGATCGCGGCCTGGATGGCCGCCGAGGCGCGCAAGCGCGGGCTCCCGGGCGAGCTGCCGGTCATGGCCTCGCTCGTCGAGTCGGGGCTGAAGAACCTCAACTTCGGCCACGCCGACTCGGTCGGCTTCTTCCAGATGCGCGTGGGGATCTGGAACAAGGGCGCGTACGCCGGCTATCCCGAGGACCCGCGCAAGCAGATCGACTGGTTCCTGGACACCGCCGAGGCGCAGAAGCGCCTGCGGCTGGCGCGCGGCCAGCCGGTCGACGACCCGTCGCAGTACGGCGAGTGGATCGCCGACATCGAGCGCCCGGCCGAGCAGTTCCGCTACCGGTACCAGCTCAAGCTCGACGAGGCGCGCGGGCTGCTGGGCGGCGGTTCGGCGCCGGCGGTCGAGCCGGAGGTCCCCGTGGCGCCGGCCGAGTTCGATCCGGGCCAGTTCGGCGCCGAGGGCGCCGGCGGCCAGGCGAGCCCCGAAGCGCTCGCGCTGCTCGACAACGAGAACGTCGTGCTCGACTCGACCGGGATCGCCGACCTCAAGGCCGGCCGCATCGACCCGCGCATCGTCGCCATCCTCACCAAGCTCAGCGGCGAGCACAAGATCACCGTGTCCTGCATGTGCTCAGACCACTCCAAGTTCACCGCCGGCGGCTCGATCTCCAACCACCACTACGGCCGCGGCCTCGACATCGCCGCCGTCGACGGCGTCCCCGTCAACGCCTCCAACTTCGACGCCCGCGAGATCGCCACCGCCCTCCAGGACTTCGACCCCGCCATCCGCCCCGACGAGATCGGCACCCCCTGGGCCATCTCCGGCAACGGCTACTTCACCGACTCCGGCCACCAAGACCACCTCCACATCGGCTTCAAGCAACAGATCACCCCCGACTGGAAACCTCCCGGCGGGCTGGCCGCCTCCGTCGCCGCGCCCCGCCGGCCCGGCGACTCGATGGTGTTCGCGACGGTCGGCGAGCCCCCGGGCGAGCCGACCGCCAACACGCTGTCGTTCGCGGCGGTGCCGCGCGAGGTCGCCGAGCAGGCACCCGCCCCGGCCCCCGCGGCCGCCGACGGCGCGGGATCGAAGGCGCAGGCCGCGGTCGCGGAGGCGAAGAAGCACCTCGGCACGCCGTACCAGTGGGGCGGCTCGACGCCGGAGACCAACTTCGACTGCTCCGGCCTCGTCCAGTGGTCCTATGCGCAGGCCGGCATCCAGATCCCGCGCGTGACCTATGACCAGATCGCCGCCGAGAACGGGACCGAGGTCGGGCGCGACGCGCTGCTGCCCGGCGACCTCGTGTTCTTCGCCGACGCGGGCGGCGACGTCCACCACGTCGGCATGTCGCTCGGCGGCGACAAGTTCATCCACGCGCCGAGCACCGGCGATGTGGTCAAGATCTCGAGCCTCGACGAGTCGTACTACGCGGAGCAGTTCACGGGCGGTCGCCGCTTCGACGCCGCGGGCGCCGGGCCCACGGCCGAGCCGACCGACGTGGCCAAGGCGCAGGCGGCGGTCGCGCGCGACGCGGCCGACGTCCGGCGCGAGGACTCGCTGCTGTTCGCCGCCGTCAAGGCGCAGGAGGCGGCCAAGGCGCGCGCCACCGTGCAGTTCGTCCAGGCCGTGCCGTCGAAGGCCGATGCCGCGCCGCCGGAGCTGATGGCCAGGGCCGGCGGCTACCCGGGCGACAACGCGCCCAAGCCCGCGCTGGCGAAGTGGCTGGCCGGCGAGGCGCAGCGCGCCGGCCTGCCGCCCGAGCTGCCGGTCATGGCCGCGCTCGTGGAGTCCGGCGTGAAGAACCTCAACTACGGCGACGCCGACTCGGTCGGCTTCTTCCAGATGCGCGTCGGGATCTGGAACCAGGGCGCCTACGCCGGCTACCCCGAGCGCCCGGAGCTCCAGGCGAAGTGGTTCATCGACACCGCGCTGGCGGTGAAGAAGAAGCGGATCGCGGCGGGCGACGTCGACTTCGGCAAGGACCCGTCGAAGTGGGGCGAGTGGATCGCCGACGTCGAGCTGCCGGCCGAGCAGTACCGCAGCCGCTACCAGCTGCGGCTGGACGAGGCGCGCGGGCTCCTGGGTTAGTTCGCGGTGACGCGGGCGAACGTCAACCCCGGCTGGGTAGGGCGGCCGGGGTGCTGGCCGGTCCGCGGGGAATAACGTGCAAGTGAACGCGGGCGTACAGCGCCGATTGCACGAAACCCCCCGTCTAGGGGAATAACGTGAAACTCGCGGTGTACGGCGGCGTTCAATTGCACGAAACTCCCCGCCCCCGCGCACCGGCCGATCCCCTCGCCGCCCTACCCAGCAGGGGTTGACGTTCGCCTAGTCCTCGCCGCCCCCGGTCACCGGTCCAGGATCGGCGCCGGCGCCGGCGCAGGCGCAGGCGCGGGCGTCGAGGGGGCGGGCGCCGAGGGCGCCGGAGCGCTCGGCTCGTCCGTCGGCGTCGCCGTGGGCGTCGGCGTCGGCGTCGGCTTCGGCTTGAGCGCGGGCAGCGCCTCGGACTCGACGTCGGCGGTGATCGCCGCGGTCGGCATGTCGAAGGCGGCGGCGGGCTCGCCCTGCGTGACCGCCGTCGCCTCCTCGCCGCCGGCCAGCTTGCCGATCCCGAACGCGACCGCGAACGCGGCGACCGCGGCCCCGGCGGTGATGACGATCTGGCGACGTTGCATACCCTCGCTCCTCACGACTCGATCTCGTAGCCCGCGGCGCGCAGCCCTTCGAGCGCGCCGTCCAGCTCCCGCTGGGCCGCGGTCACTGCCTTACCCGCCTGCTGGTATCGCGGCTTGCTGCCGTCGGCGGCCGCCGCGGCCGCCTGGCCGTACGCCTTCGCGACGCCGGCCAGCGCCGCGACCAGCCGCGCGTTGGCGCTCGCGTCCGCGGGGTTGACCTGCTGGTCGCGGAGCGTCTGGGCGGCGTCGCGGTACGCCGCCTGGAGGCGGCGGGCGGCAGCGGCCTGGGCGCGCGGCGTCTTCGCGCGGCGCAGCGCGGCCTCCGCCTTGTCGACGCTGGCGGCCAGCGTGCCGAGCGTGTCGCTCACCGCCTGCGCGTACTCGCCGCTGGGCCCGACCGGCAGCGGGTCGCCGGACACCAGCTCGAGCGTGTTGGCCACGCCCTCGCAGCTCGCGCTGCCGGGCAGGCAGGCCACGGTCGCGACGCCCTCGCTGGTGGGCACGGCGTAGACGGTCAGCGGCTGGTCGAGGCCCTCGACCTGGAGGTCGCTGTAGCGGTAGGCCTGGAGCTTGTCCGGGCCGAGCGCGACGGGGGTGCGCTCCTCGGGCACGCCGCCCGCCGCCTCGAGCAGGCCGGTCGGCAGCAGCGTCGAGTTGCCGGCGTCGGCGGCCGTGCCGAACATGACGGTGCCGCCGCCCTCCGGCGCCGTGTAGCCGGTCGCGCCGTCGAGCGTCAGCCCGGGCACGGCGGGCAGCGTCGCCGCGCGCGTCCAGCCCGCGGGCACCTCGAGCCGCATCGCGGCGTTCTCGGCCGGCTCCGGCTCGCCGCCGCCGGCGTCGTCGCCGCCCGAGCCGGCGATCAGGAAGCCGGCCACGGCGGCGACCACGACCACACCGGCGACGACCAGCGGGAACCGGCTGCGCCGCTCGCGCGGCTCGGCGACGGCGGGGTAGGCCTCGGACAGCGCCTGCGGCATCACGGTCGGCGCGGGCGCGGCGACCGGGGCGAGCGTCGGCTCGCGCTCCGGTTCGGGCTCCGGCTCGGGCTCGGGCGGCGGAGGCGGCGGAGCCGCTTCGGGCGGCCGCGGCGGCGGTGGCGCGGCGTAGGTCTCGAAGCCGTCGTCGGCGCGCGGCAGCACCTCGTGCCGCTCCTCCTCGGGCTCGACCTCGGGCTCGGGCTCGGGCGGCGCCGGGGTCCGCGGCCCGAACGTCACGAACCCGCTCTCGGCCGCCGGGCCCCACGCCGACTCGACGTCCTCGGACAGCGCGCCGTCGGCGCTCGTGCTCTCGAACGGCGCCGGGGTCAGCGGCTTCGGCGTGTCGAGCGAGTCGGTGCCGGCCGCGAGCCGCGCCTCGCGCCGCCAGCGCGGCCCGAGCAGCGAGATGACGATCTCCTCGAGGTCGTCCCAGGCGTCGCCGGCCGACTGCGTGCGCTGCTTGGGGTCCTTCACGAGCAGCGCCTCGACCCAGTCCGAGATGCGCTCGTCCACCGACGGGTCGATCGACTTCACCGGCGGGATCTGCTCGTTGACGTGCCGCAGCAGGATCGCCATCGGCGCCTCGCTGTCGTGGAACGGCACGCGGCCCGTGTAGAGCTCGAACGCCATGCAGCCGACCGAGTAGAGGTCAGTCCACGGACCAATCTCCTGCGCCATCGCCTGCTCGGGCGCCATGTAGGTCGGCGTGCCGACCGTCGTGCCCGTGGCGGTCAGGAACGCCCCGGTCTGCATCCTGGTCGTGGCCTTGGCGATGCCGAAGTCGGCGATCTTCACGCGCCCGTCGGAGGTGACCATCAGGTTCTCGGGCTTGAGGTCGCGGTGCACGATCCCCTGCTGCTCGGCGTGCGCGAGCGCGGCCAGCAGCCCCTCGAGCACGCCGCTGATCTGCGCCGGCGTCAGCCGCCCCACGTACGGCCGCAGCGACCCGCGCTCGACGTACTCCATCGCGATGTAGGGCGTCCCGTCGTGCTCGAAGTAGTCGTGGACGGTGACGATGTTGGGGTGGGAGAGCGAGCCGGCGACGCGCGACTCGCGCAGGAAGCGCTGGGCGAACGAGTGGTCGGCGGCGTGGAAGGCGGCCAGCTCCTTCAGCGCGACGAAGCGGTCGAGGTCGGTCTGGCGTGCCAGATAGACCACGGCCATGCCGCCCCGCCCGACCTCTCGCAGGATCTCGTAGCGCCCGACGGTCTTCAGGACGTCCGGCACCGTTTCAGCCGTTGGCGTTCACGATCGTCTGGCCGGCGAACTTCACGGTCGCCCCGTTGGGGACCGGGGCCATGCTGTCGGTGGTCATCAGCGAGGTCATCAGCAGCGCCGGCTGCCCGCCGATCATGACCTTCGTCGAGCCCATCGCCGCGGGCGCCGCGATCGTCGTGCATGGCTTGAAGGTCGGGGTCGCCACTGTGGGCAGGTTCGGACACCCGGGCAGGATGGGGGTTCCGGCCATGTCGGTGATCCGCAGCGCCGGCGCGCCTCCGACGATGACCTGCGTCTGCCTCGGCACCGGTCGCGCCACACCTGACTGGTGAGGGCAGGTGATGACCGCGTTGAGGTTGCAGATCAGGGGCACGCACTTTCCTTGCGGCAGGGCTGCGCGTAGTATCGCCTCACCGTTGAGGCTCGGGCAAGTCGAGCCAGCCGTGAAGCTCTTCATCGTCGACCCACACGCGATCTACCGGCGGGGCCTCGTCGCCTGTTTCGAGTCCATGCCCGCCGTCGAGTCGGTCGGACAGGCCGACTCGATCCCCTCCGCATGGGACGACGACGGGCTGCTGAACGCCGACCTCGTGATCCTCGATCCGGCGGTCGGGCCCTGCAACGTGTTCATCGCCGACCTGTTCGAGGCGACCGGCGCGCGGGTCATGGTCTGCTCGTCCGACTGCACGGACGACTCAGTGCTGGCCGCCATCCAGGCCGGCGCGGTCGGCTACCTGAGCAAGGACAGCCTCACGCCCGACGTGCTCGCCGCCGCCGTCGCGGCGGCGGCCAACGGGACCGGCGTGGTGGAGCACGAGCTGCTCGGCAACCTGCTCAAGGGCGTCACGCCCGAGGCGCACGAGCGCTCCCAGCTCCCGCCCCTGACCGAGCGCGAGCAGCAGGTGCTGGCGCTGATCGCCGCCGGCCACCCGACGCGCGAGGTCGCCGCGCAGCTCTGCTACTCCGAGCGGACGGTGAAGAACGTCCTGCACGACGTCGTCACCAAGCTCAACGCGCGCAGCCGCTCGCAGGCCGTTGCCTACGCCGTGCGCGAAGGTCGATCGTACCGATTCGCAGTAGCACGGTTCCGGCGCGCCGATCACCGCTGACCCACCCGGCGACGGTCATGTGCCACCGGCACTTCCGGATCGCCGTGCGGCTCGAACCGGCGCCGCGTACTCACGAATCCGGTACTGCTGCCGGATGCTCGGCTGCTCGAAGGCCGCGTGTGTCTGCGCCGGCGCGGGCGGGGTCGGGAAGACCACCACGGCAGCGGCGATCGCGATGGGGATGGCCGAGCGCGGGCTGAAGGTGGCGGTGGTGACGATCGACCCGGCGCGGCGGCTGGCCGACTCGCTGGGGCTCGAGGAGCTGGGCAACGAGCCGCGGCGCGTCGAGGGCGAGTTCGACGGCGAGCTGTGGGCCCTGATGCTCGATTCGAAGCGCACGTTCGACGCGCTGATCGAACGGCTGGCGCCGGACGAGGCGACGCGCGACGAGATCCTGTCGAACCGCATCTACCAGCAGCTCTCCAGCGCCGTCGCGGGCTCACAGGAGTTCACCGCCATCGCCAAGCTCTACGAGCTCGACCAGGACGGCGACTACGACCTGCTGGTCCTGGACACGCCGCCCTCGCGCAACGCGCTCGACTTCCTCGACGCGCCGGGACGCCTCAGCGGCTTCTTCCAGGGGCGCGCGATCAAGATGTTCCTCAGGCCGACCGGTCTGCTGGGGCGCGGCACGGGCATGGTCTTCGGGCTGCTCGAGCGGCTCACCGGCGTCGACCTGCTGCACGACCTGTCGGTCTTCTTCCGCGCGCTGAGCGGGATGGTCGACGGCTTCACCGAGCGCGCGCGGCGCGTCGGCGCGCTGCTCGAGGATCCCGCCACGACGTTCCTGATCATCACCGCGCCGCGCCACGACCCGGTCGAGGAGGCGATCTTCTTCCACCGCAAGCTGGCCGACGCCTCGATGCCGTTCGGCGGCCTCGTCGTCAACCGCATGCACGTGGCGCAGGAGTTCGACGGCCCGCTGCCCGCCGAGCTCGGCGACGACCTCGCCGGCCGCGTGGCCACCGCCGCCCACGAGCTGGCCGCGCTGGCCGAGCGCGAGGCGGAGTACGTCGAGCACCTTCGGGCGGCGCTCGACGACCCGCCGACGATCATCGTGCCGGAGCTCGACGGCGACGTGCACGACGTCGAGGGGCTCGCGCTGATGCGCGAGCACCTCTTCCGCTAGTCCTTCTCGGCCTCCCGGGCGGCGGCCGCGACGTCCTTGAGGTCGGGCTCGGCGCCCTCGGGCACCTCGGGGCCGCCGTCGGTCACCGCGTCGGCGCGGTCGCCGCCGTGCGGGTCGACGCCCTCCTCGGTCGCCGGCTCGTCGCTCTCGGCGGTGCGGCCCACGGGGCCGGACTCGTCGTCGTCGCTCAGCTCGTCGGGGACGATGCCCTCGTCCGCCACCTCGGCCCATTCGCCCTTGTCTTCACGGGTCATGGGCTCCGTCTACCCGTTCAGGCGGTCTCCAGCATCTCGTCGGCGACGCGGCGCAGCTGCGGGTCCAGGTGGCCGCAGAGCACGTCGCGCAGGACGGCGCGCAGGTTGCCGCCGAGGTCGGCGACCAGGTCCTCGACCATCGGATCGACCCGGACGCGGCCGGCGATCGCCGAGCGCTCGAGGCGGATCGCCTCGTCGATCCGCACCTCGAGCGCCATCCGCTCGTCCGGCGTGGCGCAGATCACGGCCAGGCGCTCGGCCACGCCCTCGTAGCCCTGGCTCGCCTGGTCGGCGAGCAGCGCGCGGGCGGCGAGCAGCCAGTCGGTCAGCGCCTCGATCGCGGTCGCCGCGCTCGCAGCCGAGCTCGAAGCGCCGCAGCGCCCAGGCGAGCTCGCCGCCGCGCGGGGTGCGGCGGGTGACGAGCGAGCAGAACGCGCGCAGCGGGTCCTCCTCGTCGGCGGCCAGCAGGCAGTCGCCGGTGTCGCGGCGGATGCCGATGGCGAGCGGCACGGCGCTCCAGGCGCTGCCGCCGGTGCGCGCCCATGCGGTCGGGCCGAGCGAGGGCTCGGCGTCGTCCCACAGCCGCAGCGCGGTCTGGAGCCGGCGCAGGCGACGGCCGGCGTCCTCGAGCGCGCGGTCGTCGCCGGCCGCCGAGTCGAGCGCGAGCACGGCCACGGTGCCCATCTCGTCGGCGAGCAGCTCGTCCGGCGCGTCCTTGAGCGTCTCGGACGCGCACGAGCGCGAGGCCGTCGCCGAGCGCGACCTCGTCGCTCTCGATCACGAGCCCCTCGACGGCGGCGAGCACGACCGACAGCGTGCGATCGCCGTACGCGGCCTCCTCCAGCTCCGTGAACGACGGCGCCGAAGCGCTCGCGGTCGAAGCCGAAGTCGCTCGAGTCGGCCCAGACCGCGGTCAGGAACGCCTGGAGCGCGGCGTCGGCCTGGGAGCGGCGGTCGGGCGACGGCGTGCGCCGCCCGCGTGCCTTGAGGTAGGCGGGCAGGTCGGGCAGCGTCGTCAGGTTCTGGACCGCCGCCGAATACGAAGGCAGCTTGGCCAGCTCCGGCGAGCGGTCGGCGATGAAGCGGCCGGTCAGCGGGCGGTAGCAGTACAGCGGGGCGGACGTGCGGCCACGCTCGATGAGCTCGAAGGGCACCTCCGCGCCCCCGGAGACCTCCTCGGCGAGCTGCCACGCAGCCTCCTCGACGAAGGCGGCGAGGGCGTCGTACAGGGCGCGGTTGTGCATGAGCCGCTCGTTCGCCCCCGCGCGAAGGGGTCCTCCCGCGCGCACGCGGGATTGCAAGCACACGCGCCGGACGGAAAGCTACGCGGCGACCGGCTCGGGCGTCTCGACGGCTTCGCCGTCAGCCAGCCACTCGCGCCCGTAGACGCGCATCGTCTCCACGATCGGCACCAGCGCGCGGCCCTTCTCGGTCAGCGCGTACTCGACCCGCGGCGGAACCTCGGGGAACGTCTGGCGCTCGACGATGCCCGCCTCCTCGAGTGCGCGCAGCCGAAGCGAGAGGGTGCGCGGCGAGATGCCGGCGAGGCTGCGCTCGAGCTCGCAGAAGCGCGAGCGGCCCTCCGCCAGGTCACGGATCACGAGCAGCGTCCACTTCCCGCAGACGATGTCTGCGGTGCGGCAGACGGGACAGTCGGAGTTCGGCACAAAGCCAAGGATATCGCAAGACTTCACGAACTGAAGTTACTACTTCAGGTCGATCTCGAGGTCGCGCTCCTCGCTGCCGCGCACCACTCCGAGCGCCAGCTTGTCGCCGGCCTGGTCGAGCGCGTCGAACAGGTCGTCCATGCTCGTCAGCGGGCGGTCGCCGGCTCGGATGAGCAGGTCGCCGCGCTCGACGGCCGCGCGCGCCGCCGGGCTGCCGTCGACCACCCCGCGCACGAGCAGCCCGTCGCGCTCGGGCAGCCCGACCGCCGCGCGCATGCGGCGCGCGACGCGCGGCGGCGCCAGCGCGACGCCCAGCCGCGGCCGCTCGGCCGCCTCGCCGCGCGCCAGCTCGTCGACGCGGCGGCGCAGGGCGGCGTCGGCCGGCAGCGCGAGGATGAAGCCGCCGTCGCGGCGGACGGCGTTGAGCCCGAGCAGGTTGCCGCCGGGGTCGACCAGCGGGCCGCCCGACGAGCCGCGCGGCAGCGGCGCGGTGTGCTCGATCGAGCCGGCCACGCGCCGGCCGCGCGGGCCGCGGAAGCCGCGACCGGTGGCGGAGACGAGGCCGAACGTGGTGCGCAGCCCGCGGCCGCCGGGGTTGGCGAGGGCGAGGATCGCGGCGCCCGGCGGCGGCGTGCCGTTCGGCTCCCAGGCGACGGGCTCGGCGTCGCCGGTGTCGACGGCGATGACCGCCACGTCGAGGTCGGGATCAGAGCCGGCGACGCGGCCCTCGGCGGTGCGGCCGTCGGCGAACGTGACGGCGACCTCGTCGCCGCGCAGCACGTGCGCGACGGTCAGGACCTGGCCGGCGGCGACGACGACGCCGGAGCCGCGGCCCCAGCCGCGCCCGAGGCCCGACGACCGCCGGGCCGACCTTGTCGGCGGCGTCTGTCACCGCCTGCTGGAGCCCTTCGAGTACCTGGTTCATGGGCTGCTCCTAGTCACTTGCAATTTGCAAGTGACTCTACACGGAGCGGACGAACTTCTGGCTTGTAGGGAGGCGGGTCCAGGTCGGCTGTGTCAACTAACGTCCGCATAGGGGACGCCCGTTGACACAGTCCTCGATCCCTCTCCCTCAATGCCGGGGTTGACGTTCGCCGGCGCGTAAGCTCGCAACCGTGCCCCGCCGCGCCCCCACCTCCCCCCTCGCCGACGCCCTCGCCCGCGTCGGCGACCGCTGGACCCTGCTGACGGTCGCCGCCCTGCTCGACGGCCCGCGCCGCTTCAACGAGCTCCAGGACGAGCTCGAGGGGATCGCGCCCAACGTGCTCAGCGCCCGCCTCAAGTCCCTCAGCGAGCAGGCGCTGATCATCGCCGTCGCCCTACAGCGAGCGCCCGCCGCGCTTCGTCTACGAGCTGTCCGAGCCCGGCCGCGAGCTCGCCGGCGCGCTGCGGCTGCTCGCCGACTGGGGCGCCCGCACCGGCGGCGGCGAGCCGTACCGGCACGAGCCGTGCGGCACCGCGCTCGAGGCGCGCTGGTGGTGCCCGACCTGCGAGCAGATCGTGGACGACCCCGGCGACGAGGTCGTCAACGTCTAGGAGTTCAACAGCCCGCCCAGGCCGCCGCCGCTGCTTCCGCCGCCGGCCTCCTGGCCGAGCCCGAGGATCCGGCCCTCGGACGGCTGCACGAGCACCCAGCCCTGCCCGGTGAAGGACATCTGGATCGTCTCGCCCGACCCGCGGCCGACCAGGTTCTTCATCTTGAAGTCGGTCCGGATCCCGGTCTGCACGCCCGACGACCACGTGATCGCGGCCTGGGCGTCGGCGAACGTGGGCGCCGAGGCCACGTTCAGCAGCACGGGCGGGCCGTCGGACAGGATCGCCACCCAGCCGGTGCCGCGCAGCGCCAGGTTGAACAGGCCGCCGCCCATCATCCCGCTGGCGCCCTCGACGCGCTTGATGTCCCAGTCGATGCCCGCGTCGAAGGCGAGCAGGTTCCGCCCGTTGACGGTGATGAAGTCGTCCTCGAGGTAGATCAGGTGGATGTCCTGCGCCTGGTCGGCCAGGAACACCTCGCCGGTGCCGGTGACCTTCATCAGCTGCGTGCCCTCGCCCGTCATCGCCTTCTTGAGCATCCGCCCGAGGCCGCCCGAGCCGGCGTGCTCGAACGTGACGTCGCCCTGGTAGGCGACCATCGAGCCGAGCTTGGACTGGATCGTCACCTGGTCGAGCCGCACCTTCAGCAGCTTCGAGTTCTGGAGCGCGAACGCTTCCTGCGACTGGGTCTCATTGAACTGCGCGAGGGTCGTCTGCATGCGCGGCAACGTAGCCGCGCATGCGATGACCCGTCAACTCAGTACGTCAGGCCCGGCGGCGGGGCCGACGGCGGCGGCGCGCCGACGGCCGGCTCGTACGACGGCGGGGCGACCGGCTCGCGCTCCGGCGGCGCGGACGCGACGCGGCGCGGCGACCGGCTCCGGGACGACCGGGGCCGGCTCGGCGACCGGCGGCGGCGGCGCGGGCGAGCTGACCGTCGCCTCCGGGCCGTCGTCTCGACCGGCTTGGACGACGGCGGCGACCATCAGCTTGAAGTCGTGCGGCGAGGTCGCCACGCGCATCGCGGCGTCCATCGTGACCCGCCCGGCGTGCAGGTGCTGGAGCAGGTGCTGGTCGAAGGTCTGCATCCCGTAGTAGGTGCCCTCGCTGATCACCTCGGGCAGCTGCCCGGTCAGCTTCGGGTCCAGGATCATGTCGTGCACCCGGCCCGTCATCACGAGGATCTCGCAGCACGCCACGCGGCCGTTGCCGTCGGCGGTCGGGACCAGGCGCTGGGAGACGATGCCCTTCAGCGTGCCGGCGATCATCGCGCGCGCCTGCTGCTGCTGGTGCGGCGGGAAGAAGTCGATGATGCGGTTGATCGTCTCCGAGGCGTCCACGGTGTGGAGCGTGGAGAGCACGAGGTGGCCGGTCTCGGCCGCGCTCAGCGCGGTGTGGACCGTCTCCTCGTCACGCATCTCGCCGATCAGGATCGTGTCCGGGTCCTGGCGCAGGACGCGGCGCAGCGCGCGCTTGAAGGACGCCGTGTCGGCGCCGACCTCGCGCTGGTTGATGATCGACGTGCGGTCGCGGTGCAGGAACTCGATCGGGTCCTCGATCGTGACGATGTGCTTGGCCATCGTCCGGTTCATGTGATCGAGCATCGCGGCCAGCGTGGTCGACTTGCCGGAGCCGGTGGTGCCGGTGAGCAGCAGGATCCCGCGCTCCTGCTCGGCCAGCTGGGTGACGACCTCGGGCAGGCCGAGCTCGTCGACCGACTTGATGACGACCGGGATGGCGCGCATCACGATCGAGACCGAGCCGCGCTGGCGGAAGGCGTTGACGCGGAAGCGGCCGAGACCCTCGACGGCGTACGAGAAGTCGACCTCGTTCTCGGCGTCGAACTCGGCGACCTTCTCGTTGTCGTTGAGCATCTCGCTCGAGGGCGCGCTCGGTGTCCTCGGGATACAGCCGCTCCGTGTCCGGAATCGCCTCGAGGTGGCCGTGCAGTCGGATGAGGGGGTAGGAGGGGACCTTCAGGTGGAGGTCGGAACCCTCGGCGGCGATGAGATAGCGCAGCGCGTGATCGAGATCGAAAGCCATGTCCCGGTCTAGATCGGCGGGGCCGCGCCACCCCTTTAAACGTTGCTCAGCGCCGCGGCATCGGCGAATTCGCCCATCTTGGCCACCGCACGCGCCCGGTTGGGCACGTCGAGCTTGCGCAGGATCGCCGACACGTGGTGGTCGACCGTGCGGCGCGAGACCACCAGCCGCTCGGCGATCTCGGCGTTGCTGAGGCCCTCGGCGACCAGCTCGAGCACCTCGACCTCGCGCGCCGTCAGGCCGGCGGGGTGCTCGCGCGTGGCGGCGCGCGGGCCGCGCCGGCGCAGCCGCAGGACCGCCGCGCGCGCGCCGAGCCGGCCGAGCGCGCCGAGGTCGGCCCGCGCCAGCGCCGCCTCGTACGGGCAGTTGAGCGCGTCCCAGAGCGCCGGCCGCCTCCGTCGGGCCGGCCGGCGATCTCGAGCCGGAAGGGCTCGGCGATCCACTCGGGCGGCGGCTCGGCGACGCCGGCGCGCGCCCGCCAGAGCGCCAGCTCGCCGGTCATCCAGCGCTCGCGGCGCTCGCACGCGAGCTCCCACGCCAGCCCGGTGGCGGCGAGCGAGCGCTCGGCGTCGCCGTCGAGCCAGGCGGCCTCGGCCAGAGCGGCGGCGACCTGCCCGATGCGCTGGAGCTCGCCGGTCGGCTGCGCGAGCTCGAGCGCCTCGGCGAGCACCGCCTCGTGCCGCGGCGTTGCCGCGGCGGGCGTAGGCCAGGCCCATGCCCACCAGCGCCGGGATGCGCGAGATCACCGCCGTGCTCGGGTCGCTCAGCATGTCCGACGCCGTCGCGATCGCCTCGTCGTAGTGGCCGCCGTTCAGCTCGCCCACCGCGCGCCAGGCGAGGATGTAGCGCGTCCACGAGTCGAGGTCGTGGTCGGTGCAGTAGGCGACGCCGTCGGCGATCACCTGCGCCCCCTCGACGTGCTGCTTGAGCTTGACCGCGATCGAGGTCAGGTTGCAGTAGGCGCGCGCCACGTGCTCCTCGTAGCCGGCGGCCTTCGCCATCGCGAGGCTCTGCTCGAGCGCCTCGCGGCCGTCCGGGCTGCCGGCCTCGTACGCCGCGGCGCCGACGTTGTTGAGCGCGTGGATGACGATCTCGTCCTCGCCCAGCGACTCGGCGAGCGCGATCGCCCGCCCGCCCCACTCGCGCGCCGCCGTCGGTGTCCGAGGCGAGCATGCGCGAGCTGCGCGCGGTTGGAGAAGGCCATCGCGAGCTCCGGCCCCGCGGGCAGCTGCTCGAGCTGGGCGACCGCCTCGGCGGCGAAGCGCTCGGCCTCCGCGTTCTCGCCCCGGAACCAGTGCAGCCGCGAGAGCCAGCGCCGGTCGTCGCCCTCGGCGATGCCGTCGCCGAGCTCGCGGTGGCAGGCGAGCGCCTGCTCGCGCGCCTCGATCGCCTCGGCCATCTGGTCGGTCAGGTAGCACTCGTACGAGCGGTGCTCGAGCAGCACCGCTCGCTCGCGCGGCCGGCAGCTCGCCGGCCCAGCGCAGCGCGCGCGCGTACTGCGCGGCCGCCTCGCGGTGCGCGCCGAGCCGCGCCGCCTGCTCGCCGGCGACGGGCGCGTGGCGCAGCACCGCGGCGGCGTCGCCGGCGGCCTCGGCGTGGTGGGCGAGCCGGGCCGGGTCGGCGCCGCGCGCGTCGAGCCGCTCGAGCACCTCGCGGTGCAGCGCCGCGCGCCGCCGCGGCGGGACCTCGGCCTCGAGCGCGAGCCGCGCGAGCTCGTGGCGGAACGCGACGGCGCGGCCGTCGAGCCGCGTCATGCCCGAGAGCAGGCACTCGTCGAGCGGCTCGTCGGCGGCGTCGATCAGCTCGGGTCGGCGGCGCCCGGGATCATGGCCAGGCGCTCGAGCAGCTCGCGCGCGGGCGGGCTGAGGCGGGCGGCGCGGGCGAGCACGGCGTCGCGCACCGTGGCCGGGATCGCGGCGGCGGGCGCGGACAGCACCTCGGTCACGTAGAACGGGTTGCCGCCGGTGCTGCGGTGCAGGGCGTCGGCGTCGATGCCGTGCGGCTCGGCGAGCGTGCGCACCGCCTCCGGCGACAGCGGCGGCAGCTTGATCCGCTCGACGCCCCTGGCGGTCGCGAGCTCGCCCAGCACGACGCGCAGCGGCGCGGGCTCGTCGTCGCGGAAAGTGACGATCGCCAGCGACGGGACGTCCGGCATCCGGCGGCCGAGCAGCCGCAGCACGTCGAGCGTGCCCTCGTCGGCCCAGTGGACGTCCTCGAGCACGAGCACCGTGCCGGGCAGCGCGCGCATGGTCCGTGCAGCAAAGCGGCGACCAGCGCAGCCGGGCGCGGCCCGGTCGCCATCACCTCTTGCAGCTCGCCGCCGGCCGCCTCCGCCACGTCGACGCAGCGGGCCGAGCGGACGCGGCGTGTGCAGCGGGTCGCACGCCCCCCACAGGAAGGGGCGGCCTTCGGCGAACTCGCGCACGAGCGCGGTCTTGCCGACGCCGGCCTCGCCGCCGACCAGGATCAGCCGGCCGGGCGGGCCGGCGAGGTCTCGAGGAATGTGTCGCGCTCGAGGAGCACGACAGCGACTCTAGGCCGCGTTTCCGCCCTCGCAAGCTCGGGCAGGAAAGCCGCAGTTACAACTAGGCGACGTCGCGCAACTTCTGAGCCTCAGCGAGGCTCTGGAGCTTCTTCAGCGACTGGTTCTCGATCTGGCGGATCCGCTCGCGCGTGACGTTGAACGTGCGGCCCACCTCGTCGAGCGTGCGTGGGTGCTCGCCGCCGAGGCCGTAGCGCAGCTCGAGCACGCGCCGCTCGCGGTAGGAGAGGTTCTCCAGCGCCTCGCGCAGCGCCTCCTTGGTGAGGATCTCGGCGGCGCGCTCGTACGGCGACTCGGCCCGCTCGTCGGCGATGAACTGGCCGAACTCGGACTCCTCCTCGTCGCCGACCGGCTTCTCGAGGCGAGACCGGCGCCTGGGCGGAGCGCTTGATCGACTCGACCTCATCGGGCTCGATGCCCGTGTGGTGGGCGATCTCCTCGGCGGTCGGCTCGCGGCCCAGCTCGGTGACCAGCTTGCGCTCGGCGCGGCCGATCTTGTTGAGCTTCTCGACGACGTGGACCGGGATGCGGATCGTGCGCGCCTTGTCGGCCAGCGCGCGGGCGATCGCCTGGCGGATCCACCAGGTCGCGTAGGTCGAGAACTTGAAGCCCTTGCGGTAGTCGAACTTCTCGGCCGCGCGGACCAGGCCCAGCGTGCCCTCCTGGATCAGGTCCAGGAACGGCAGGCCCTGGTTGCGGTAGTTCTTCGCGATCGAGACGACGAGCCGCAGGTTGGACTCGACCATCTTCTGCTTCGCGTCGAGGTCGCCGCGCTCGATCCGGCGCGCGAGGTCGACCTCCTCCTGGGCGGTGAGCAGGCGGACCTTGCCGATGTCCTTCAGGAAGAGCTGAAGGGAATCGGTCGTCATGTCCGGCTTGAGGTCGAGCGTCGCCTTCTTGCGACGCCCGCGCTTGTCCGGCGCGCGCTCGACCTGGGCGGCCTCGAGGGCGGGATCGACTTCCTCGACCAGCTCGATCTCCGACTTCTCGAGGTAGCCGTGGAGCTCCTCGACGTCGGCCTCGTCGAGGTCGATCTCCGCGACCGCGGTGGCGATCTCGGCGAAGGTGAGGACGCCCACCTGCTGCCCCTTGAGGAGCAGGCCCTTGACTTCTTCAAGCTCTTGGAGATCCACTACAGACATTCAGGTCCTGTTCTCGGCGACGCCCTGCTGGGGCGACAGGGTTCTGTGCGCGACACCGCTTGGATCGGCGCTCCACGACCCGGAGCAAAGCTGGCGAGCGTGATCCTACGGCGTGAGTCTAGGCGCTATATTTTTTGAAGTCAAAGCAGGCGACGCCCGCTTCGCTCAATGACTGTACCCCGCCGAAGCGCGAGTTCGGCGAAATTCGCCTCCGGCTTCGAATCTCGTGACCCAAAAGTCCGCGAAGAAGAAGGCGAAGAAGTCCGCGAAGCGCGCCTCCGAGGAGAGCGTCCTCGGGAGCTCTCCGCTCGACCCGCCCGAGCCGCATCGGCGGCGACCGCCGGGCGACCGCCGCCAAGCCGGCGAAGAAGGCCGCGAAGCCGAAGGCGGCGAAGGCCAAGGTCAAGCCGACGAAGCGCATCGCCCCCGGGCCGAAGCCGGCTCCCAAGCGCGTCCCACCGCCCGAGCCCGACGGCCGCCCGAGCGGCCCGCCGCGCGGCACCGAGATCGTCACCACGGCCGTCCAGGCCGCCGGCGAGCTGGCCCAGATCGGCGCCACCGTCGGCGCGCAGTTGCTCAGGCGCGCTGCGCGGCGAATTCCGCGCCCCTAGTTCCCATAACTTCTGCTAGGTTCCCGCGCGCCGAATCGCCGGGGAGCCATCCTCGGCGAGCGGGGGAACCACTGGGCGGCAGGATGCCGCCGGGGGCGAATCGACCGGAGGGGAACCGGTCGTAGCGCTGCTTTCTCTGCGCGAGCCCGTCAGCTCACCTCGTAGGCGCTGGAGAAAGCACTGTGACGAGCTCAACGGGTCGAAGACTGCTGCTGTGCGCCGCCGTTGCCGCGTTCGCGGCTCCGGCTGCCGCCGCGAGCGACCCGCCGTCCACCGGCGGCACCCAGGCCCCGCCCCCGCCGACCACCGAGAGCGTGGTCACGGCCCAGAGCCCGCAGGTCACGGTCGCCACCCGCGCCGGCACGATGCTGCGCCGCTACGCGCGCTTCCGCGGCACCGCGGCCGCCGACCAGGCCGGTCGCACCGTCACGATCGAGCGCTTCGACGACGCCACGCAGGCCTGGGCCGGGGTCGCCACCGCCACGATCGCGCGCCGACGGCACGTACGTCGCGCGCTGGCTGACCGACCGATCCGGCGAGCATCGCGTCCGCGCCGTCATCGGCTCGGACGGCCAGGCCGTCGCCGCCGCGGCCACGCCCGAGCTGGCCATCACGGTGCACCGCGAGGCGCTCGCGACCTGGTTCGGCCCCGGCTTCTACGGCCGCCGCACCGCCTGTGGCCAGAAGATGAGCCGCACGCTGCTCGGCGTCGCCCACAAGAAGATGCGCTGCGGCACCCAGGTCGCCGTCCTCTACAAGGGCCGCCGCATCACCGTCCCGGTCGTCGACCGCGGCCCGTTCCGCCACGGCACCGACTGGGACCTCACGGCGGCCACCGCGCAGGCGCTCGGCTTCGAGCACACCGACCGCGTCGGCGCGGTCCGCGTGCAGGCCGCGCAGTAGCCCGCCATCCTTCACGGTAATGAAGCGCCGGGCGACCGACGCGGTCATCAGCGACCTCGACGACCACACGGTCATGGACTCGCGCGGGAGCGTGCGCTCGATCCAGGCCGCCACGGTGACCACGCGCGACGGCGAGCTCGACGCGATCTGGACCCCGATGTACCTCGAGCGCCTCGCGCGCACGTACTGGAAGTACCTCTCGCGCGTGTCGCTCGGCCTGATCCGCGTCGAGTACACGCCGACCGAGCGGCGGGTCGTGCTCCTGCGCCGCCCGTTCGTGCTGCTGCGCTTCCGCGCGCCCGAGTACACGATCAGCGACGGCCGCGGAATCGTGCGCTGGCGGATCCGCGACGGCGTGCTGGTCGCCAAGCGCGACCAGGGCTACCTCGAGATCGACGTCCGCCGCATGGAGGCGGAGGAGCCGGGCACCGACCAGGCGCACGTGGAGGTCGAGGTCGCCAACTTCTACCCGGCGATCGCCACCTGGATCGCGCGCTGGTTCTACAAGGCGACGCAGTCGCGCATCCACGTGCTCGTCACGCACGGGTTCCTGCGCTCGCTGGCCAACCGCGAGCTCGAGACGTCCGCCGTCGGGCGCTTCGCCGGGCCGGGCGAGAAGCCGGTCCAGGTCGGCGACACGCCGTGGCCCGTCGTGATCGCGCTCGTGGCCGCCTTCGCCGGCGCGGTTGCGCTGGCGGTGCGGATCATCCGTAGCGGCCGGTGAGCACCCGCACGGGCGCAACGCTGTACGCCCGGTTCATCCGTAGCGGCTGGTGAGCGACCGCAGCTTCGTGCGGTCGTGGCGAGACTGGATCCGCCGCACCGTGCCCGAGCGGCTGCGCATGACCAGCGACTCCGTGCTGGCGCCCTTCTCGCCCTGGTAGCGGACGCCCTCGAGGACGTCGCCGTCGGTCACGCCGGTGGCGCAGAAGAAGCAGTTGTCGCCCTGCACGAGGTCGTCCTGCGTGAGCACGCGCGTGACGTCGTAGCCGGCGTCCTCGGCCGCCTTGCGCTCCTCGTCGTCGCGCGGCCACAGGCGGCCGATCAGCCCGCCGCCGTAGCACTTGAGCGCCGCCGCGGAGATCACGCCCTCGGGCGTGCCGCCGATGCCCCACAGCAGGTCGGCGGGCCGGTCGGGCGCCACGGCCAGCAGCGCGCCGGAGACGTCGCCGTCCGGGATCAGCCGCACGCGGCCGCCCGCCGCGCGGATCGCCTGGATGCCCTCCTTGTGGCGCGGACGGTCGAGCACGACCACCATCACGTCGCGCACGTCGGTGCCCTTGCGCTCGGCCACGAGCTGGATCGTCTCCCCCAGCGGCCGGTCGAGGTCGAGCAGGTCGGCAAGGTGCTCGCCGCCCGCCATCTTCTCCATGTAGACGCACGGGCCGGGATCGAACATCGAGCCGCGCTCGGACAGCGCGATCACGGCCAGCGCGTTGGGCCGGCCGTCGGCGGCCAGCCGCGTGCCCTCGAGCGGGTCGACGGCGATGTCGACCGCCGGGTCCCTCGCCCGCGCCGACCTGCTCGCCGTTGTGCAGCATCGGCGCCTCGTCCTTCTCGCCCTCGCCGATCACGACGATGCCGTCCATGTGGACGGTCGGCAGGACGGCGTGCATGCCGTCGACGGCTGCCTGGTCGGCGGCCTCCTTGTCGCCCATGCCCACGAGCCGCGCCGCCGACAGGGCGGCCGCCTCGGTCACGCGCACGAGCTCGAGCGCGAGGTTGCGGTCGACAGGAGCGGACATCTATAGGACCCCCGGGGGCTTGCGTACTCGTTCGGTCTGGCCGGCGGCCATCCCGCCGCCGACGATCATCAGGACGCTACCCAGGAAGGCGAGCCAGAACCCCCAGTCGAGGCTGATGGCGCCGCTCGGCGTGCCCGGCCGGTCGAGCAGCCCGGTGTAGCCGATCAGCCCGAAGGCGGCGATGCCGACGACCGCGGTCAGCTCGCCACGCGGCCACGACAGCTCGTGCTCGCGGATCACGATCCACGCCAGGATGAACGGCGCCGTGGCGGCGGCCAGCAGCAGCCAGCGCAGGATCGGATGGACGTCCCATGCGCTCAGGGCGCCGGTGGCGCCGTCGATCGACGCGTTCGGGTTGTCCCGGTCGATCGAGTACCAGGGCAGGAACACCCCGACCGCGAGCAGCAGGCCGCCGAGCGCCGCGACGAGCTCCGCCCTTCCGAGCCGATTCATGTGCGGGCGAGCCTATAGCCTGCCGCTCGTGAGTCCGGAGGACGAACACCGGGTCAGACCTGCGGCCGGATGCCCGCAGGGCACCATCCGCTGGGGCCTCACGCTTCCGTTCGCCGGCGTCCCGCTCGCCGCCCACGAGCCGCTCGTGCGCCGCGCCGAGGCCGCCGGCTACGACGACCTGTGGACCGGCGAGACCAACGGGTCCGACGGCTTCACGCCGCTGGCGCTGGCCGCCGCCTGGACCGAGCGGATGCGGCTCGGCACCGGCGTGGTGAACCCGTACACGCGCGGGCCGGCGGTGCTCGCCCAGCACGCCGCGGCGCTCGCCGACGCCAGCGGCGGGCGGTTCGTGCTCGGCATCGGCTCGTCGTCGGATGTGATCGTCGAGCGCTGGAACCAGCGGGAGTTCTCGAAGCCGCTCTCGCGCGTGCGCGAAACCGTGCCGGTGCTGCGCGAGATCCTGAGCGGCGGGCGCGGGCCCGGCGGCTTCAAGCTCGAGACGCCGCCGGCGGAGCCGGTGCCGATCGTCATCGCGGCGCTGCGAGACCGGATGCTGCGGCTCGGCGGCGAGCTCGGCGACGGCACGTTCGTGAACTTCCTGCCGCTGTCGGCGGCCGACCACGTCGTCGGCCGCATCCGGGAGGGCGCGAACGGTCCGACGGAGATCATCTGCCGCTTCTTCTGCATCCCCGGCGACGGGCTCGACGTCGCGCGCTTCATGTTCGCCGCCTACGGCACGGTGCCGGTCTACGAGGCGTTCTTCCGCGCGCTCGGCTGGGGCGACGCGATCGACCCGATGGTCGAGGCCTGGCGTGGGGGCGACCGCAAGCTCGCGCTGGAGCTCGCACCGGAGGAGCTGATCCGCGAGATCTTCATCCTCGGCGACCCGCAGGCGATGAAGGAGCGCCTGCACGAGTTCGCCGAGCGCGGCATCACCACGCTGGTGCTGACGCCGATCGGCGCCGACCTGATCGACGAGCTCGCCCCGTGAGCGACGGCCTGGTCGACGGCCGCTGCTGGTGGGCCACCTCGATGCCGGTACGTACCACGACGAGGAGTGGGGCCGCCCCGTCCGCGACGACCGCGCGCTGTTCGAGAAGCTGTGCCTCGAGGCGTTCCAGTCCGGCCTGTCGTGGAGCACGATCCTGCGCAAGCGCGAGAACTTCCGCGCCGCCTTCGCCGGCTTCGAGATCGAGCGCGTGGCCGCGTTCGGCGACGACGACGTGGCGCGGCTGATGGCCGACGAGGGGATCGTCCGCAACCGGGCCAAGATCGAGGCCGCGATCGCCAACGCGCGGGCGGCGGTCGATCTGGATCTGACCGAGCTGCTGTGGTCGTTCGCCCCCGACCCCCGCCCGCGTCCGCAGCACCGCCGGCCGACGTCCCGGCCGTCACGCCCGAGTCGACCGCGATGGCGAAGGAGCTCAAGAAGCGCGGCTTCCGCTTCGTCGGGCCGACGACCGCCTACGCCCTGATGCAGGCGTGCGGCCTGGTCGACGACCACATCGCGGGTTGCTTCGTTACGGCTTCCCGAGGAAGCGCTTCCGCTTGAGCGCCTTCTTGATCGCCTTGCGGCTCTCCGGGTAGCGGCTGAGCCGGAACGGCCCGTTGTTCGTGTTGCCCTGGTTGTAGAGCAGCATCCGCACGCGCTTGTGGCTGTTGACGAAGCTGAAGAAGCGGCGCACGAAGCCCGGGTCGTCGCCGTCCCACAGCGCCCACTCGCCGAACACGAACGGCTTGTTCGGGAAGTCGTCGTAGAACGTCTCGAGGTCGGTGAAGTTCGGGAACTTCGAGTAGAAGTCGGTGCCGACCCAGTCGACGTACTTGGCCCCCGGCCAGTACGCGCGGGCGCGGTTGGCGCGGATGTTCGGCGTGCCCTCCGTCTGCGGCACCCACAGCATCGCGAGCTGCGGCGCCGGCAGGTCCTCGGTCAGGTCGACCGGCGGTAGGCCGAGCCCGTCGAGCGCGGCGTTGATCGACGCGATCGGGCCGCCGCGCAGGATCAGCGTCGCGCGCCGCCACGCCTGCTTGAACGCGCGGGTGGAGTGCGACGGCCCGCGCGAGCTGCCGTTCTTGTTGTAGGCGCAGTAGCCGTTGTTGGCCTGGTTCATCTCGGCCAGGAAGCGCACGTACGTCGGCTGGCCGTACTCGGCGATCCGCCGGTTGGTCTTGATCAGGTAGTTGTCGCCGTCGCCGTTGGCGATCTCGCGCGGCGTGAAGGCCTCCGGCGTGCCGTAGCCGTCCTGCGTCGAGATGTGCAGCATCAGCCGCGACTCGGCGCGCGCGACCGAGTCGTAGATGTACTCGACCGGCCCGTTCCAGCGCGTGAAGAAGCCGAACACGGACGGGTGCTTGCCGACCTCCTCGGTGAACGGGCCGACGGACTTCGAGCCCGTCACCCCTGAGTAGACCTTCCCCTTGGGCGGCAGCAGCGGGTCCGCGGCGGCGGTCGCGGGCAGTGCGAGGGCGAGCACGGCGGCGGCGAGGGCGATGCGCGACATGCTGCGACTGTAGTTTGCGCCGCTTGGACGCGAGCCGCCCATTCGTCTACGTGAACATGATCGAGACCGTCGACGGGCGCTCGGCTGTCGACGGCCGCAGCGCCGCGCTCGGCGGCGACGCCGACCTCCAGCGGCTGCTCGAGCTGCGCACGATCGCCGACGCGGTGCTGATCGGCACCGGCACGCTGCGGGCCGAGGGCTACGACCGGCTGGTGCGCAGCGAGGAGCGGCGCGCACGGCGGCGCGCGGAGGGCCGCGCCGAGGACCCGCTCGCCGTGATCCTCTCGCGCCGCTTCGAGGTGCCGTGGGAGGCCGGGCTCTTCCAGGCGCCCGAGCAGCCGGTGCTGATCTACGCCGGGGCCGATGCCGGCGAGCCGCCCGACGTGCCGGCCCCGGTCGAGGTGGTGCGCCTCGAGGTCCCCAGCCTGACCGCGATGCTCGCCGACCTGCGGGCGCGGGGCGTGCAGGCGCTGCTCTCCGAGGGCGGTCCGACTATGCACGGCGCGCTCTGGGCCGCCGGCGTCGTCGACGAGCTGTACCTGACCATCGCCCCGCTGATCACCGGCGACGCCGACGAGCAGAACATCGTCGAGGGCGGCCGGCTGCCCGGAGGCCGTCGAGCTCGAGCTCGTGGCGGTCGAGCGCGTCGGCTCCGAGCTGTTCCTGCGATACGGCGTTACGGCTCGCTGAAGCGCAGGTATGCTCGGCTCCATGCGGTCGTCCGTCAGCCTCCACAGCGGCGACGCAGCCGATCTCATCTCGATCGAGGATGCGGCGCGACTCCTCTCGGTGCCGGCCGAGACGATCAAAACCTGGATCGACGACGGCACGGTTCCGTACATCCGCACCGGAACCGGTCCCCGCGAACAGCACCTGATCCCGCTGCAGGGCATGCTGAACGTCCTAGGCGGGATCCAGGACGTCGCGGACGGGCTCAAGGTTCTCGACCGGCGGGTGAGGGACGCGGCCCTGAGCGAAGACGAGCTCGGGAAGGTCATCGCCGGCAGCTAGCCACAGCCGGCCGACCACGTCCCTCAATGCGCTTCGTCGTCGTCGATCCGCTGCTCCTCGTGAAGGGGACGCTCGTCCCGGACAGCCGCGCAGGACGCCTCCTCGTGCTGCTCTACTACGGGCACGAAGCGAACTTCGTCCGGCTCTACGAGACAGCCGGACGGACGCTCGTCGATCCTCAGCAAGCTCGCGTAGTCGATGCCGGCGGCCCGAGCTACGGACGACTCGTAGCCGCGGCCGAGGATCGGACCGATCTCCTGGCAGAAGAGCTGTCGGGACTGCCGGACGATCTCGGCCTGGTGCTGTCACTGGCGATGCTCGGCAGATTGGACGCTGCGACGAAGCGGGCGGACGCCGTCGTGAAGGAACTGAACGCTGCGGCGGTGCGTCATCGCATCCTGTCGACCGTTGCGGTCATGCCCGCGATCGGCGAGGATCAGCCGTCCCGAGGCTGGCGGGCCTTCTCCAAGCGCCGGCTGCCCGAGATCGCCGGAGAGCACGCAGTCCTGCTGGCCACCGCGGCGGCGGTCGAGGGTTCTCTCGTCGTCAGCGACGACCCCCTGCTGGCCGGCGACGACGACGAGCCGGTCGAGTACCTCGATCCCCGTAGCAGCGCAACGATCGCGGTCGTCCGCCTGAGAATCGAGGGAACCAGCGCGCTGGTGGCCGGCGGGGCCTCCGGGCTCGGCGCCGCCACCGCCCGCCGGTTGCGCGCCGGCGGCGCCGAGGTCACCATCGCCGACCTCAACGCGGACAAGGGCGCGGCGCTCGCCGAAGAGCTCGGCGCGCGCTTCGTCGAGTGCGACGTGACGAACGCGGACCAGGTGGCCGCCGCGGTCGAGGCCGCCGGGACGCTGCGCGTCTCGGTCTGCTGCGCGGGCATCGGCTGGGCCGAGAAGACGGCCGGCAGGCGCGGCCCGCACTCGTTCGACCCGTTCGAGGCGGTCGTGCGCGTGAACCTGATCGGCACCTTCAACGTGCTTCGGCTGGCCGCCGCAGCGATGCTGGCCAACGAGCCCGACGCCGAGGGCGAGCGCGGGGTGTGCATCAACACCGCCTCGATCGCCGCCTACGACGGGCAGATCGGCCAGCTCGCCTACTCGGCCTCCAAGGGCGGCATCGTCGGCATGACGCTGCCGGCCGCGCGCGACCTCGCGCAGTCCGGCATCCGCGTCGTCACCATCGCGCCGGGGCTGTTCGACACTCCCCTGCTCGCCGGGCTGCCGGAGGAGGCGCGGGTCGCGCTCGGCGAGCAGGTCCCGCACCCGCACCGTCTCGGCCGCCCCGAGGAGTACGGCGACCTCGCCGCCCACATCGTCGAGAACCCGATGCTGAACGGCGAGGTCATCCGGTTGGACGGAGCTCTTCGCATGCCGCCTCGCTGAGTCCGATCATCTCCCGGGCGGCGCCGCCTGGGCGGAACATCGGCAGGCAGTCGGCGTCGGGCTCGATCGGCACGTGCAGCAGGGCCGGACCCGGCTCGGCGAGCGTGGCGGTGATGGCGTCCTCGACGTCGTCGCCCGCCTCGCGGGCCGCGATCCCGAACGCGGTGGCCAGCGCGATCCAGTCGGGCGTGGCGCCGAGATCGACCTCGCTGCGCCGCCCGTCCCAGAACATGTCCTGTTGCTGGCGGACCATGCCGAGCCCGCCGTTGTCGAGCACGACGAGCTTGACCGGGATGTTCTGGTGCGCGGCGGTGGCCAGCTCCTGCACGTTGAGCAGCAGCGACCCCTCGCTGGTCACGCACACGACCGTGGCGTCCGGGCGGGCGACCTGCGCGCCGATCGCGGCCGGCAGGCCGAAGCCCATCGTGCCGAGCCCACCGGAGGTGATCCAGCGGCGCGGGCGCTCGAAGCGCAGGCGGTTGGCGGCCCACATCTGGTGCTGGCCGACGTCGGTGGTGACGATCGCGTCGCCCTTGACGGCGTCGAGCGCGTCGAGCGCGGCCTCGGCGGCGTTGCGGGGTGGCGCCGGCTCGCGCCAGCCGTCGATCCGCTCCCACCAGGCGGCGAGCCGCCCGGGGTCGCCTTCGTAGGCCGCCGCGATCGCCGCCAGCGCGCGCTTCGCGCAGCCGACGATCGGGATGTGGGCGGCGACGTTCTTGTCGATCTCCGACGGGTCGACGTCGATGTGCACGATCTTGGCCCGCGGGGCGAACTCGTCGAGGTCGCCGGTCACGCGGTCGTCGAACCGCGCCCCGATCGCCACGATCAGGTCCGCCTCGTCCATCGCCCAGTTGGCGGCCGGCTGCCCGTGCATGCCGAGCATCCCGATCCACTGCGGGTCGCTCGCCGGGAAGGCGCCGAGCGCCATCAGCGTCGTCGTCACCGGCGCGCCCGTCACCCGCGCGAGCGCCGCCAGCTCGGCGGCAGCCTCGGCGTGGACAACGCCGCCGCCGGCATACAGCACCGGCCGCCGCGCAGCCGCCAGAGCCAGCGCGGCGAGCCTGACCTGCTTGCCGTTCGGCTTCGTCCGCGGCCGGTAGCCGGGCAGCTGCGGCTGGTGCACATCGGCCCGCGCCGCCCCCTTGGCGACGTCGACCGGGACGTCGACCAGCACCGGCCCGGGCCGGCCGGCGCGCGCCAGGTGCAGCGCGTCGATGATCGCCTGCGCGACGTCGTCGGGCCGCTCGACCGCGATCGAGTGCTTGACGATCGGCGCCGTGATCCCGATCACGTCCGCCTCCTGGAAGGCGTTCGTGCCGCGCAGCGCGGTCCGCACCTGGCCGGTGACGAACAGCGTCGGGGTCGAGTCCATCTGCGCGTCGCAGATCGGGGTGACGAGGTTGGTCGCGCCCGGCCCGCTGGTGGCGAACGCGACGCCGACCCGGCCGGTCGCGCGCGCGTATCCCTCGGCCGCGTGGCCGGCGCCCGCCTCGTGGCGCATCAGCACGTGCCGGATGCCGGAGTCCAGCAGCGCGTCGTAGAGCGGCAGGTTGGCGCCGCCGGGCATGCCGAAGACGGTGTCGACGCCGGCGCCCTCCAGCGCCGCGATCAGGGCGTCGGCGCCGCGCATCGTTCTCTCCTGTGGTGAGCGGCGCGGAAGGTATGAATCGAGATGAGTACGAGCATGGGACGGCCTTTCGGTCGCGAAGGAACGGACGGGAGGTGTGCCGAGGGAGCTCGGCTCAGCCGGCTACTCGCACGCCGACGAGAGCGCCCGCGGCGCTCGTAATTCGGTCGGCGTGGGTGACGGCCATGCCGCAGATCATGCCGGATCGAGCGACGGCTGCCAAATCTGTGAGAGGGTCGGCTCATGCCCAAGGCGGATCTCGTGCTCGAGGGCGGCGGCGTCAAGGGGCTCGGCCTCGTCGGCGCCGTGCTGCACCTGATGCGCGAGGGCTACACGTTCCCGCGGGTGGCCGGCACCTCGGCCGGCTCGATCGTGGCCGCGTTCCTGGCCGCCGGCGCCACGGCCGACGAGCTGGCCGCGATCATGGACCGCCTCGAGTACCCGCGCGTGCCCGACCGCGCCGGCCCGCCGGGTATCGGCGAGAGCCTCGGCCTGGTGCGGCACAGCGGCGCGCACCCCGGGAACTACATCCACGGCTTCGTGCGCGACGAGCTCGAGCGGCTCGGCGTGAGCACGTTCGGCGACCTCGAAGCGGCGCACGCTCGTGGTGACGGCGACCGACATCACACGCGGACGCCTGCTGCGCCTGCCGTGGGACTACGAGTCGCTCGGGCTCGACCCCGACGAGCAGCCCGTCGCCGACGCGGTCCGCGCCTCGATCTCGATCCCGCTGTTCTTCGAGCCCGTCCAGCTGGCGGACCGGACGCTCGTGGACGGCGGCGTCCTGTCGAACTTCCCGATCGCGATGTTCGACCGGCCGAAGCCGCGCTGGCCGACCTTCGGCGTGAAGGTCATTCCCGACGCGCCCGACGCGAACGCCCTGCTCTTCCCCGGCCTTTCCCTGCCCCAGCCGCCGCCGGTTCGCCTGCTGGCGCGCGTGATGACGACGGCGGTCCTCGGGCACGACCAGACCTACCTCGAGCAGCCGTGCGTCCGCCGCCGCGCCATCCAGGTCGACACGAGCGCCGTCGGGGTCGTCGAGTTCGGGTGCAGTGAGGACAAGCGCGCGACGCTGGTGGAGAACGGCGAGCGCGCCGCGCGGCAGTTCCTGGCCACGCTGGGACTGGGCCCGCTACCAGCACGAATGCCGCGGCGTCCCGAAGGTGACGCAGCGCAAAGCGGTCAGTCGAGCGCGAACGACTTCCTAGGCCGGTCTCACGCTCTGTGCAGGGCTTGCTCGGCGACCCCCTGCACGCGCGCGAGCGTGATTCCCTCGCGTTGCTCGACGGCGCATCGGCGGCTCGGTCTCGCGGCCCTCGCGTTCCCAGATCTCGAGCGTACGCGCGAAGTTGTCCCGGCTCAGCGACGTCCACACGCCCCACTCGAAGTCGTGCTCGGCGTCGACCACGGGGATCTTGATCAGCCCGCGGATGAAGAAGTGCTCGCCCCCGACGACGCACAGCTCCTCCTCCAGCCAGCTGTCCCCGTCGTCCTCCAGCTCCGGCGACCACACGGCCGGCGCGGCCACGTGAAACGCGTACGGCAGCTCGTCGTGCCACTCCCCGCAGCGACTGCACCGGTACCCCATATCGCCACCGTACCCCGATTGTTGAGGGTCAGACCCCTGTAGTGGGGTTGGCTCGTAGAATGTGAGTGGAGGTCACTGAGATTCGCTTGACCGGGCGGCGGCGGGCACGCTAGACTTACGTACGATGCGTAAGCACCTACAGGAAGTGAAGCTTTAGATGGCCTCGATGATTCTCGTCCCGCTGGACGACACCGTGGTCTTCCCCACCATGGACGTCACGCTGCCCGTCGACGTCGGTGACGAGGATCGCGTGCTGCTCATCCCCCGGCACGACAACGCATTCGCGAACGTCGGCACGATCGCCGAGGTGACGGACCAGGTCCGGCTGCCCGGCGGCGCGCGTGCCGTCCAGCTCTCCGGCGTCGCCCGCGGCGTCGTGGGAGCCGCCCACACCGACCACGCCGGCCGCCTCCGGATCGACGTGACCGAGTCGACCGACGACATCCCCGTCGACGGTCGCACGCGCGACCTCGAGCGCGAGTACCGCGCCGTGGTCGAGGAGATCCTCGAGCTGCGCGGCGTCGACGAGCGCGTCGGCTCCTGGCTGCGCGCCATCGGCGAGCCCGGCCCGCTGGCCGACACGATCGGCTACGCGCCCGACATCTCGTTCGAGGACAAGGTCACCGTCCTGGAGACGCTGAACGTCACCGAGCGGCTCGAGCTCGCCGTCCGCCTCCAGCGCGAGCGGATGACCGAGCTCCAGCTCCGCCGCAAGATCCGCGAGGACGTCCGTGAGGGCGCCGACAAGCAGCAGCGCGAGTACTTCCTGCGCAAGCAGATGGAGTCGATCCAGCGCGAGCTGGGCGAGGACTCCGGCAGCGTCGTCGAGGAGTACCGCACCAAGATCGCCGAGGCCGGCATGCCGGAGGCGGTGGAGGAGCAGGCGACCAAGGAGCTCGGCCGGCTCGAGCGCATGGGCGAGCAGTCGGGCGAGGCCTCGATGATCCGCTCCTACCTGGACTGGCTGATCGCCGTGCCGTGGAAGGAGCGCTCCGACGAGCTGCTCGATCCGGTCCACGCCCGTGAGGTGCTGGACAAGGACCACGCCGGCCTCGAGGACGTCAAGGACCGCATCGTCGAGTACCTGGCGGTCAAGAAGCTGCGAGTCGAAAGGGGCATCAGCGAGGACAAGCGCTCCGGCGCGATCCTCACGCTGATCGGCCCGCCCGGCACCGGCAAGACCTCGATCGGCGAGTCGATCGCCCGCGCCACCGGACGCGAGTTCGTCCGCATGAGCCTGGGCGGCGTACGCGACGAGGCCGAGATCCGCGGCCACCGCCGCACCTACATCGGCGCCCTCCCGGGCCGTCTCGTGCGCGCCCTGCGCGACGCTGGGACCATGAACCCGGTGATCATGCTCGACGAGGTCGACAAGGTCGGCGCCGACTGGCGCGGTGACCCGAGCGCGGCCCTGCTCGAGGTGCTCGACCCGGCCCAGAACCACTCGTTCCGCGACCACTACCTCGACGTGGAGCTCGACCTCTCCGAGGTCATGTTCATCGCCACCGCCAACGTGGCGGGGACGATCCCCGGCCCGCTGCTGGACCGCATGGAGGTCATCCCGTTCGACGGCTACACCGTCGCCGAGAAGACCGCGATCGCGCGCGACTACCTGTGGCCGCGCCAGCGCGAGCGCAACGGACTGCGCGACGATGAGGTCGCCATCTCCGACGACCTGCTCCAGACCGTGGTGAGCGAGTACACCCGCGAGGCGGGCGTCCGCAACCTCGAGCGCGAGCTCGGCACGATCCTGCGCAAGACCGCGACGAGGATCGCGAGCGGCAAGGCCGAGGCCCCGGTGGCCATCGACCTCGAGCTCGTGCGCGACGCGCTCGGCCGCCAGAAGGTCTTCCAGGAGGCGGCGCTGCGCACGGCGGTGCCCGGCGTGGCCACCGGCCTGGCGGTCACCGGGACCGGCGGCGACGTGCTGTTCGTCGAGGCGACCTCGATGGAGGGCAAGGACGGGCTGGTGCTCACCGGCCAGCTCGGGGACGTGATGAAGGAGTCGGTGCGGATCGCGCTGTCATACGTGCGCGGCCACGCGGACGAGCTGGGCATCGACCCGGCGACCTTCCACGACCGCGAGTTCCACGTCCACGTGCCGGCGGGCGCGATCCCCAAGGACGGCCCGAGCGCCGGCATCACCATGACCACGGCGCTGGCCAGCCTGCTGTCCGGCCGCCCGATCAAGCACACGGTCGGCATGACCGGCGAGGTCACGCTCCAGGGCCGCGTGCTGCCGATCGGCGGGCTCAAGCAGAAGGTGCTCGCCGCCCACGCCGCCGGCCTGACCGACGTGATCCTGCCCGAGCGCAACCGCGGCGACCTCGACGACGTCCCACAGGACGTCCGCGACGCCATGGCCTTCCACCCGGTCATGAGCATCGACGAGGTCCTCGACATCGCGCTCGAGCCGGCCCGCACGGAGGCCGTCGCTTGATCCGACGCATCGCCGCCCTCTTCCGCCCCTACAAGGGGCGGTTGGCGGCGGTGCTCGGCCTCATCGTCGTCTCAGCAGGACTGGGGATGATCTCCCCGTTCCTGCTGCGCGACGTCCTCGACGTCGCCATCCCGGAGAACGACGACACGCTGCTCGCGGTGCTGGTGGCGGGGATGATCGCCATCTCCGTCGCCACCGGCGTGCTCGGCGTCGGCCAGACCTGGCTCTCCAACGTGGTCGGCCAGAAGGTCATGCACGACCTGCGCGCGCAGGTCTACCGCCACCTCCAGCGGCTCAGCCTCGCCTTCTTCACGCGCACGCGCACCGGCGAGATCCAGTCGCGGATCGCGAATGACATCGGCGGCGTGCAGACGGTCGTCACCAGCACGGCGACCTCGATCGTCTCGAACGTGACGACCGTGCTCGCCACCGTTGTGGCGATGGCGCTGCTCGACTGGCGGCTGGCGCTGTTCTCGCTCGCCCTCACCCCCTTCTTCGTCCTGCTGGCGCGGCGCGTCGGCAACGAGCGCAAGAAGATCGCCGCCTCGCGCCAGGGCGCGATGGCCGACATCTCCTCGCTGGTGCAGGAGTCGCTCTCGGTCAGCGGGATCCTGCTCGGCAAGACGATGGGCCGCAGCGACGAGCTGGCCGATCGCTTCGAGCGCGAGTCCGGGCGGCTCGCCGACCTCGAGGTCCGCTCGCGGATGGCCGGCCGCTGGATGATGGCCTCGATCCAGACCTCGTTCGCGGTCATGCCCGCGCTGGTGTACCTGTTCGCCGGCCTCGCGCCCGGCGCCGTGACGATCGGCACCCTGGTCGCGTTCACGACGCTCCAGACGCGCCTGTTCTGGCCGATCCAGTCGCTGCTCAACGTGGGGGTCGACATCCAGACCTCGATGGCCCTTTTTGAGCGCGTCTACGAGTACCTGGACCTCGAGGTCGACCTGGTCGAGGGGCGGGACGCGCTCGACCACGTGAGCGGCGACGTCCGCTTCGACGACGTCTGGTTCAAGTACGACGAGGACTGGACGCTGCGCGGCGTCGACCTCGAGGTGCCGGCCGGGACCAAGCTCGCGCTCGTGGGCGAGACCGGCTCGGGCAAGACCACCGTCGGCTACCTCGCCGCGCGCCTCTACGACCCCGACCAGGGCAGCGTGGTGCTCGACGGGACCGACCTGCGCGAGCTGCGCTTCGGCTCGCTCGCCGACGCCGTCGGCGTCGTCTCCCAGGAGACCTACCTCTTCCACGCCAGCGTGCGCGAGAACCTGCGCTTCGCGAAGTCCGAGGCGACCGACGAGGAGATCGAGGAGGCGGCCCGCGCCGCCCAGATCCACGACACGATCGCCGCGCTGCCCGACGGCTACGACACGGTGGTCGGCGAGCGCGGCTTCCGCTTCTCCGGCGGCGAGCGCCAGCGGATCGCGATCGCCCGCACGATCCTGCGCAACCCGCCCGTGCTCGTGCTCGACGAGGCCACCAGCGCGCTCGACGTCCAGACGGAGCGCGCGGTGGGAGACGCACTCGAGCGGCTGGCCGAGGGCCGCACCACGATCGTGATCGCGCACCGGCTCTCAACGGTCCGCGACGCCGACCAGATCGCCGTCCTGGACCAGGGATCAGTGGTGGAGCGCGGCACGCACGAGGAGCTGCTCGCCGCCGGCGGCCGCTATGCCGAGCTGGTGGCGCGCGACGACGGCGTTGCGATGTTCGGCTGACAAACTCGTACGTCCGTCGAGAGGGGTTCTGTCAGGCGGCTGACTTCCTACGCTGGCGCTTGTGAAGCGCCGTCCCTCCGCCGCTCTCGTCGTCGCGCTGCTCGCGCTCTTTGTCGCCCTCGGCGGTCCCGCCGAGGCGCAGAAGCTGCTGGGCAAGGGCGACGTGAACAGCGCGGTGGTCAAGGACCGGTCGCTCAAGACGCGCGACCTCAGCCGCCGCGCGGTGCGCGAGCTGCGTGCCACGCCGAACGGGTCCGTCACGGAGGCGAAGATCGCCAACGGCGCAGTCACGCCCGGCAAGCTCGCCGCCGGCGCGGTCGGCAGCGGCGCGCTCGCCGAGGGCGCGGTCGGCAGCACGCAGATCGCGAACGGCTCGATCACCGGCGCCGACCTCGGCCGCTTCTGGGGCCGCTTCCGCTCGACGATCGGCCCGATCGACTTCGGCAAGTGCTGGTCGGGCGAGCCGACCGGCCTGCCGCCCGAGCTGGCCGGCTCCGACATCAGCAACGACATCGTGATCGTCCAACCCGACGACCGCCTGCTCGAGCGCCGCGTCACGTTCAACGTGCGCGTGTCATCGACCCGCGGCCGCTTCGTGCTCTCGGCCTGCAACGTCGGCGAGCCGGCCGCGGGCGTCCCCATCGACCTCGACGCGTTCGAGGTCTCCTTCCGCTACCTGGTCATCGACCTGCCCTGAGCGGCTAGACGATCGTCCCGACCGTCCCGCCGTCGACCGACCACGCCGCGCCCGCGACGTTCGAGGCCCGCTCCGAGCACAGGAAGGCGATGACCGCCGCGATCTCCTCGGCCTCGGCAAAGCGGCCGAGCGGCGCCCGGCCGCCCTGCACCTCAATCGCCTCCTCGCGCGAGGACAGCCCCTTGGCCGCCGCCGTCTGATCGCCGAGCCCGCCCTCGGCCATCCACTGCGGGGTGCTGGTCGGCCCGGGCGCAACGGCGTTGACCAGCACGCCGCGCGCGCCGTAGGCATCGGCGTACACGCGCGAGAGCGAGAGCTGGGCGGCCTTGGCCACCGAGTACGCGGCGCTCAGGTTCGACGACGGCCGCTTGCCCGCCGACGACGAGACGTTGACGATCCGGCCCCAGCCGCGCTCGGCCATCGCCGGCGCGAACGCGCGCATGAGCCGCATCGACGCCATCACGTGCAGCTCCCACTGCTCGTACCACTCCTCGTCGGTGATCTCGTCGAGCGGCCGCACGGCGCTCGTGCCGGCGTTGTTGACGAGGATGTCGACGGGAGCGCCCGCCCGCTCGGCGATCCGCTCGGCGGCGTCGGGCGCCTTGACGTCGATTCCCTCGCCGCGCGAGACGCGTACCACGCGCGCGCCCTCGGCCTCCAGCATGTCGGCCGTGGCGGCGCCGATGCCGCGACTCGCGCCGGTGACGACCGCCAGGCGCCCCTCGATCCCGAGATCCATGGCCTTCAGTATCGCCGCGCGGTGCGCTCGACCGAGCTGCCGTAGCCGCCGCCGAACAGCACGGCGTGGACGAGCAGCGGGAACAGCTGGTAGAGGCCGACGCGCTCCTCGTGGCCGGGCGCCAGCGGCGCGACCTCCTCGTAGGCAGCGACGAAGCGCGATCCGGGCGAGCCGAACAGCCGCAGCATCGCGAGGTCGACCTCGCGGTGGCCGCCGTAGGCGATCGGGTCGATGACGTACGGCCGGCCGCCGCTCCACAGCACGTTGCCGCCCCAGAGGTCGCCGTGCAGGCGGGCGGGCGGCTCCGGAGGGCCGGCGAGATCGGCGATCCGCTCGCACACGCTCTCGACCGCCCGCACCCCGTCCGCGGACAGCGAGCCGCTGTCGCGTGCCGGTGCGAGCAGCGGCCGGAGCCGCCGGTCGGCGTAGAACGACGGCCAATCCGGCAGCGGGTCGTTGGGCAGTACGAGCGACCCGATGCGTGCCGGCGCAGCGGCGCCGAACCCGTCGCTGCCGGCCGCGTGCACCCACGCCAGACCGCGGCCCAGCTCGGCATCGTCGCCTGCGGCGCCGGGCTCGAGCCACTCCAGCACCAGCACCTCGTCGGAGGCTCCGAGCACCTCCGGCACACCGAGGCCGTTCGGCACGCCGAGCCAGCGCAGCCCGGCGGCCTCGGCCGCGTACTCGCCGGCCGGCGCATCCGCGCGCGTCTTCACGAAGGCTCGCCCGCCGTCCTCCAGCTCGGCCGCGTAGGCGTCGTTGATGTCGCCGCCGCCGACCCGCCGCAGCGAGCGCACGGCGCGGCCCGTGGCCTCGGCGACGGCCGCCTCGAGGCTCACGCTGCGGCGCGCAGCTCGGCGATCAGCCCGCGGCAGGCCGCCTCGACCATGTCGAGCACGGTCTCGAAGCCGCGGTCGCCGCCGTAGTACGGGTCGGGGACGTCGAGGTCGCCGCCCGCCGCGGGGTCGAACTCCCGCAGCAGCCGGACCTTCTCGGCTGCGTCCTCGTCGGGCGCGATCGCCAGCAGCTCGCGCAGGTTCGAGCGGTCGAGCGCGATCAGCAGGTCGAAGTGGCGGAAGTCGTCGAGCGTGACCGCGCGCGCCGCGCCCTCGAGCGTGATCCCGCGGCGGCGTGCGGCGAGCGTGGCGCGCCGGTCGGGCGGCTCACCGGCGTGCCAGCCGCCGACACCGGCGCTGTCGATCTCGATGTCCAGCCCCGCGTCGGCGGTGAGGCGCCGCATCACGCCCTCGGCGGTGGGCGAGCGGCAGATGTTGCCCATGCACACGAACAGGATCCGCATCGGACGGAGAGGCTAGCTGCCGCTCAGCACTCGCCGCACGAGCTCGGTGCGCGAGCGGATGCCGAGCTTGCGGTAGATGTTGCGCAGGTGGAACTCGATCGTCTTCGGGCTGAGGAACAGCGCGGCGGCGGCCTCGCGGTTGGTGGAGCCGCGCGCGACCTCGAGCGCCACCTGGAGCTCCTGCGGCGTGAGCTGCTCCGCGGCGGTCGGTGAGCCGCGGCGCACGCCGCTCGCCGGAGGCGCGCAGCTCGGTGCGCGCCCGCTCGGCCCAGGGCTGCGCGCCGAGCCGCTCGAACGCCGACCAGTGCCTCGCGCAGCTCGGCCCGCGCCTCGACGCGCCGGCCCGCGCGGCGGAGCCGCTCGCCGAGGACGAGCCGCGTGCGGGCGGTCTCGAACGGCATGCTCGCCGTGCTCGAGCGCCGCCCGCGAGCGGCTCCTCGAACGCGTCGTCGGCCGCGAGCAGGCCGCGGCAGCGGGCCGCCGCCGCCGCCGCCCACCGGCTTCCCGCTGTGCTCGGCGGCGGCCGCGAACGTGGCGAGCACCGCTTCGGCCTCGGCGCGGCGGCCGAGCCGCACATACGCCTCGACCAGATCGGGCGGCCACTGCAGCACCGCCGGGTCGCCCGCCGGTCGCTCGGCGAGGAAGGCATCCACCTGCTCGAGCGCGGCGACGGCCTCCTCGCTGCGGCCGAGCCCGAGCTCGAGCAGGCCCAGCGTGGAACCGACGTAGCTGCGCACGATCTCGGCGCCGAGCAGGTCGATGATCTCCAGCGAGCGGGCCAGGTGCGCCCGGCAGTCGGCCTCGTGGCCGAGCGCCGCCTCCACGCGCCCGAGCACGGCCAGCGAGTACGCGATGTCGTTGAGCTGGCCGGTCTCCTCGGCGAGCTGCACGGCCTCGCTTCCGGCCGCGTACGCCTGCGCCCAGCGGCCGTCGCGGAACTCGAGCTCGGCCAGGCAGAGCAGCCCGTACGGCATCAGCCCGGGAGCGCTCCACGTCCGGCACTGGGCGATCGCGCTCTCGATCAGGCGCCGCGCACGCTCGTGCTCCTCCATCCACATGAAGGCCTGGCCGATGCCGAAGACCAGGACCGGCCCGAGCGCCCAAGGGTCGTCCGCCTCGTCGAGCCAGGCCACGGCGCTGTCGAGCATCGGCCGCGCGGTCGGCCGCTCGTTGCTGAGCAGGAGCGCCATCGCCAGCGGCAACCCGGCCGGCATCGGCGGCAGTCCGGCGCGCTCGCTCAGCGCCTGCCCGCGCCGCGCGACCTCGAGTCCGGTGCCGGTCTCGCCCGCCTCAAACAGCGGCTGGACGGCCGCCATCGTCATCATCGCCGCCCGCACCGGGTCGACCGGCTCGATGCGCTCGGCCTCGGCGCCGAGCAGCTCAGCGGCCGCCGCGGCGGCGCCGCTGCGCGCCTCGATCAGCGCGTGCAGGTGCTGCACGTCGGCGCGCAGGCGCGGGTCGCCGGCCAGCTCGAGCGCCTCCGCCAGCAGCACCTGCGCACGGTCGGGGCGGCCGACGCGCGCGGAGTCGCCGGCCGCCTCGAGCAGCCGCCCCGCACGCGCGGCTCGGGTCGGGCGTGAGGCGCGCCGCACGCTCGGCGGCGCGCATCGCCGCCGCCGGGCCGCCGCGGGCGCGAGCCGCGCCCGCGGCCTCGGCGAGCGCCGCCGCGACCTCCTCGTCGGGCGGCGACGGCCGCCGCCGCGAGGTGCCACGCGCGGCGCTCGCCGTCGAGCGCGCGCGGCGAGCGCGCGGTGCGCCGCGCGCTGCTCGGGGGCCGGCAGCGGCGCGGTAGGCGACGGAGCGCAGCAGCGAGTGACGGAAGCGTCACCCGGCCGTCGGCCACCGCGATCAGGCCGGCCGCCTCGGCGGGCTCGAGCGCGCTCAGGGATCGAGCCCGAGCGGCGAGCGAGCTCGTCGACCGCGCCGGACTCGCTCGCCGCCGCGACCAGCCAGCGCCCGCCGGGTCCGGCTCGGGCAGCGCTCTCGAGCCGGTGGCTGAACGCCCGCTCGATGCCGGCGCCGACCGGCACCGGCTCCTCGATCGGCTCCGACGCCGCTGCGCTGCGCGTCGCTCAGCATGCCCCGACAGCTCGAGCAGCGCGAGCGGGTTGCCGCCGGTGGCGTCGAACAACCGCGCCGCGACCTCAGGGGCGATCGTCCCCGGCCGCAGCAGCGCCGCGGAGGCCGCGGCGTCGAGCCCGCCGAGCACGAGCTCCGGCAGCTCGCCGCCGAGCCCGGTCTCGCCGCTGCGCGCCGCCAGCAGCAGCACAACGCCCTCCTCCTGGAGCCGGCGGGCGACGAACACGAGCGCCTCGCGCGACGGCGCGTCGAGCCACGGCGCGTCGTCGACGGCCACCAGGACGGGCGCGCGCTCGCCGACCGCTGCCAGCAGGCTGAGCGTCGGCGGCGTAGAGCGTGAAGCGGTCACCGGGCACCGGCGGGCCGAGCGCGAGCGCGCCCGCGAGCGCCGCCCGCTGCGGCGCGGCAGCGAGCCCAGCTCGGACACGACGGGGCCGAGCAGGTCGGCGAGGCCGGCGAAGGAGAGCTCCGACTCGGATTCGACGCCGCGGGCGCGCAGCACCGTCATCCCGTCGGCGGCGGCGATCGCGTCGTCGAGCAGCGCGCTCTTGCCGATCCCCGGCTCGCCGCGGATCACCAGTGCGGCGCTCGCTCCGCGTGCGCCTCCGCGAGCAGCTCCGCCAGGCGGGCCCGCTCTGCATCGCGGCCGAGCAGCATTCGCCGCGATCCTAGCCTGGATCCACCGATCATCCGTGGATGCCTCGGCGTCGTGGGTGCCGGCCAGGGCGATCGGCCGAGCCGACCTCAGGGTGGGCCCTTTGGGGCTCGGCCGATCGACGCTGGGCGCCGCCCACGGCGGTGAGGCGCCGCGGGAATCGGTGGATCAAGGCTAGGGTTTTCATCGGCGCGACGGAAACGTCTTCACGGCTAGCTTCGGGCATGGCCCGCAAGCTGACCATCATCTGCGCCGCCGTGCTCGCGCTCGGGCTCAGCGGCTGCGACCCGGAATTCTGCGACGGCGAGGTGCCCGACCCGATCGCCGCGATCTTCGTCGGTCTCCTGTGCTCCGGCCGCGATCCCGGCCCCTCGACGCCGCCGACCGCCTCCTTCACCGTGGAGCCGAGCAGCGTTCCCAACGGCGGGACCGTGCGGCTCGACGCGTCCGGCTCGAGTGACGCCGAGAGCGAGATCGTCAGGTACGAGTGGGACTTCGACCTGTTCCCCCTGGACTTCGAGGTCGACGGCGGTGAGGAGCCGGTGAGGGAGCAGCGCTTCCTCTTGAGAGGCTTCTCCGCGGACGAGCAGCAGACCGTCCGGCTGCAGGTGACCGACCAGGGCGGCAACACGGGCATGGCCGAGCGGACGATCACGATCACCGGAGGGGGGCCGGTCGCCGCGTTCACGGTGACTCCGACCGTCCCGTTCGTCGGGGAGTCGGCGACGTTCGATGCCTCGGCGTCGACCGCCGCGCTGACCTACAGCTGGGACCTCGACGGCGACGGCACGTTCGAGACCGGGCCGTCGGCCTCGCCGACGGTCACGCACGTCGTACCAGACGCCGGGCGAGCGGCTCGGTCAAGCTGCGAATCACGGACCCGCTCCAGCGCACGGCAGACGCGCAGCGCGCGATCAACGTGCGCGCCTCGCGGGCGGTAACCGCCACTGCCGCGGCGGGCCGGCGCCCGTTCGCGGCGCGGCTGACCCGTGTACGGCTCCCCGAGACGCTGCCGGCCCCTCGCGTGCGCGGCGGCGTCACCACCGTTCGCGGCGTGACGGCCCGCGGGCGCCTGGTGGCGCCCGCGCGGGGCCTCGGGCCGCTGCGCCCGTTCCGCCGCGCCCGCTGGCGGGCACGGCTCAACTTCACATCGCAGTCCGGCGACTCGCGGCTGCGCGGTCTCGCCGTCGCGAGGTTCCCGCACGGCCGCGGGCGAGCCTGCCTGCGGATCACGATGACGACGCTCGACCGCGGCCGTCCCGCCGGTCGGATCACCGTGCTCGGCGGCAGCGGCGAGGCCGCGCGCCTGCGCGGCGGCGGCCGCTTCCGCTTCGGCTTCCGCGGCGACACGCCGCGGCTGGACGGACGACTGCGCGCAAGCCTCGGCCGGCCCCGGCCGCTCCCGCGCTCATGCCTCAGGAGGACACCATGAACCGCGCCACGATCGACGGCGTCGAGCTCGAGTACAGCGACTGCGGCACCGGCGAGCCGGTCGTGCTCATCCACGCCGGCCTCTGCGCCTCGTGGTTCGAGCCGCTGATGCAGGAGCCGGCGCTCGCCGGGCACCGGCGGATCCGCTACCACCGCGTCGGCTACGCCGGCAGCAGCCGCGTCTGGGGCGAGGTGACGATCGCCGACCAGGCGCGCCACTGCCGCGGGCTGCTCGACCATCTCGGGATCGAGCGCGCCCACCTCGTCGGCCACTCGTCGAGCGCCGACATGGCTCTCCAGGTGGCGCTCGACGCGCCGGAGGCGGTAGCGTCGCTCACTTTGATGGAACCGGCCCTGATGCCCGTGCCGAGCCGCGCCAAGTGGGGCGAGGCGGTCGCCCTCCCGGCGATCGAGCGCTACCGCGCCGGCGACCGGCCGGGCGCCGTCCACCTGTGGATGCGCGGCGTCGCCGGCTCCGACTACCAGGAGGCGTTCGAGCGCATGCTCCCGCAGGCCTTCGCGCAGGCGGTGGCCGACGCCCCGACCTTCTTCGAGCAGGAGCTGCCGGCCGTCCAGGCGTGGTCGTTCGGAGCCGAGGACGCCCACCGGATCCACCAGCCGGCGCTCGCGGTGATGGGCGGTCGCAGCCCCGAGGTGTCGCCGGTGTGGGAGGAGCGGCAGGCGCTGCTGCTGCGAGTGGCTGCCGCACGCCGAGCCGTTCGTGCTCGACGGCGCCACTCACATGCTGCACCTCCAGAAGCCGCGCGACATGGCCGAGCGGATCGACGCGTTCGTCTCGGGGCAGCCGTGAAGCGCCTCCTGATCGCCGCGCTCGCCGTTGCGCTCGCCGCGCCCGCGCCGGCGGCCGCCGCCGTCCGGCTCGACCCGGGCGACATCCTCGTCGCCGGGACCACGCGCGGCGGGAACGGCGCCGTCTTCCGGGTCGACCCCGACAGCGGGCGGCAGACGCTCGTCTCGATCGGAGCGCTGCTGTTCTCGCCCAGCGACATCGAGCTCGCGCCTGACGGCCGGATCCTCGTCATGGACCCGGGCTCGCTGTTCGGCGGGAGCATCGTCGCCGTCGACCCCGACAAGCCGGGCGGGCCGACGACGAACCAGACGCTGGTCTCGAACAACCAGATCTCGGGACCCGACCTGTTCGAGGCGCCGCTGGGCATCACCGTGAGCGGGCGGCGGATCTTCGTGGCGGACGCCGGCGTTCCCGGGGTGATCGCCGTCGACCGCGACGGGCAGCAGCGGCAGATCGCGAGCGGCGAGCTGTTCGCCTCCCCCGTGGCGATCGACCTCGCCCCCGGCCCGCGGCTGTTCGTCGCCGACACTTTCGGGACCGAGAACCGCGACGGCTCGATCGTCTCGGTCAACCCCGCCAACGGTTCGCAGAGCCTCGTCGCCGCAGGCGTGATCAACGAGCGCGACGACCTCGTCGAGCCGTCGGGCATCGTCGTGAGCCAGCCGACGATCTACGTCGCCGACCGGGACTCGCAGGACGACTCGTCGGGAGCCGTGATCGCGACCAGCCTGACCGGCGGCAAGCGCGTGGTGGCGAGCAACGCGGGCCCCGGCCCGGATCTGTTCAATGACCCGTCCGGCATCGCGCTCGACGGCCGCGGCAACCTCGTCGTCGGCGACACCACCGTCACGCCGGACCGCCGCGGCATCGTCATCCGGGTCGCGCCGAGCACCGGCCAGATCAGGCTGCTGTCGCGCGGCGCCGACGGGCTCGACGGCCTCGTCTCGGCGCGCGCGCTCACCGTCGTGCCCGCGCGCTGCGGCGGCCGGGTGGCGACGCTCGTCGGCACGTCCGGCCGCGACAGGCTGCGCGGGACGCCGGGCTCCGACGTGATCGCCGGCCTGGGCGGGAACGACGTCATCGAGGGCCGTGGCGGCAACGACGTTCTGTGCGGCGGCCCCGGCCGCGACAGGATCAGGGGCGGGCCCGGCCGCGACCGCGTGAGCGGCGGACCGGGCCGCGACGACGAGCGGGACTAGTTGAGGCGCTCGACGATCATCGCCTGGCCCATCCCACCGGCCACGCACATGGTCTCCAGGCCATAGGTGCCGTCGGTCGCACGAAGGCCGTTGAGCAGCGTGGTCATGATGCGCGCGCCGGTCATCCCGAACGGGTGGCCGAGCGCGATCGCGCCGCCGAACGGGTTGAGCTTCTCGGGGTCGAGGCCGAGCTCGTCGCGGCACGGCACGACCTGGGCGGCGAACGCCTCGTTGAGCTCGACGATGTCGATGTCCTCGATCTTCATGCCGGCCTGCTCGAGCACGGCCTTGACCGCGGGGATCGGGCCGAGGCCCATGATCTCCGGCCGGATGGCGGCGACCGAGGAGGCGATGATGCGCGCCTTCGGCTCCAGCCCGAGCGCCTTCGCCTTCTCGTCGGACATCACCAGCACGGCGGCGGCGCCGTCGTTGAGCGGGCACGAGTTGCCGGCGGTCACGGTGCCGTTCTCGGGATCGAAGGCGGGCTTGAGCTCGGCCAGCTTCTCCATCGTGGTGCCGGGCCGCGGGCCGTCGTCGCGCGCGACCTCGCCGACGGCGACGATCTCGGCGTCGAAATGGCCCGAGTCGCGCGCCTCGACGGCGCGGTTCTGCGAGATCACTGCCCACTCGTCCTGCGCCTCGCGGCTGACCTGGCAGCGCTTGGCCACGTTCTCGGCCGTGAGGCCCATCGGGATGTAGACGTTGTAGGGCGCGCCGTCGGAACCGTCGAGCTGCGAGTGCGGCTCGAACGGCGCGTGCGCGGGGAAGCGGCTGACGGCCTCGACGCCCGCGGCGATGTACTGGTCGCCCTCGCCGGCCTTGATCGCGTGGAAGGCCATCCGGATCGTCTGGAGCGAGGAGGCGCAGAAGCGGTTGACCGTGGTGGCGGGGATGTGATGGTCGAGCCCGGCCAGCAGCGCGGCGTTGCGGCCGACGTTGTAGCCCGCCTCACCCATCTGGAAGCCGCAGCCCATCATCAGGTCGACGGTTTCGGAGAAGTTCACGCCCGGGTTGCGTTCCACGAGCGCCTTCAGCGGCACGGCGGCGAGGTCGTCCGCGCGGACGTCCTTCAGCGATCCCTTGGCCGCGCGCCCGATCGGCGTGCGGATGGCGTCGACGATGACGGCTTCAGGCATTTCGCGGTCTCCCAGGTTCTTGACTGACCAGTCAATCGTACCGCTGGGGGCTCGGCGAACGCCAACTGCGCTGGGTAGGAGGAGGCCGGCGCGTGTCAACTAACGTCCGCATAGGGGTCATTAGGTGACACGCGGCCGATGCCGCCGGCCTCCCTCAATGCAAGCCGTTGACGTTGCGCCCTAGCGCACGGTCGTGGCGCCGACCCACAGCACCCGCCCGCGCCGCACGCCGATGCGGATCGGGCCGCGGCCGCGCACCCCGGGCGAGACGCGGTGCGTCCTGCGGCGGGTCGCCGCGCTCAGCTTGCGACCGGGTCGCGCGCCGAGCGCGCGGTGCCCCGGCGCGGTGCTGCGCACCGACACGACGCGGCCTCGACGGTCGAGCTTCGCGGTCACGCCGCACCAGCGCCACGTCCGACCGGCGCGCCGGCGCGGCTGGCCCACGCGGCGCAGCAAGCCCGTCGACTTCGCACGCAGCCGCACGCTCCCGAGGCCGCGGCGCGTGGCCCGGGCGCGGCGCGCGCAGCGCGTGGCCGGCACGCCGACCGCGCGCTCCCACATCTGGAGGTACGCCTCGGCGCCGCGCCCGAGATCGTCGACCACGTCCTGGCCGGCGAGCAGCCGCAGGTCCTCGACCCAGTCCGGGAACAGGCCGTAGTGGGCCACTCCGTCGACGTTGATGTCGTAGACGCGCTGGCCGCTGCGCTGGCGGTCCACGAGGTGGCCGTCGAACGAGCGGAACGGGTAGCTGACGTTGCCGCCCTCGCGCGGGCCGCCCTGGGAGGCGAAGCCGTTCATGTCGGCGCCCCAGCCGATGCCCCAGTAGAAGCGCGGGTCGCGCTGCTTGCGGGTCTCCCGCCAGGCGGCGGCGAAGTCCGTCGTGGAGCCCGCCATCGGCGTGACGACGCCGCCGAGCCGCAGGATCCGCGGGATCGCGTCGGGCGTGCTCCAGCTGTGGCTCGACACGACGCCGGAGTAGCCGCGCCGCTCGACCACGTCGAGCAGCTGCTGGCGGGCGAGCACGCTGAGGTGGTCGGGGTCGATGACCATCCCCCGCTCCATCATCCGCGTCACGAGGTGCTCGCCCAGCGGCGACAGGCCGAGCGCGTTGCAGTGCGGCGGCTGGCCGTAGAGCGGCGCCGCGCCGGGCGGAAGCAGCGCGTGCAGGAGGTTGCCGGCGAGCTGGTCGCGGTCGGGCACGCCCGGCGCGGTCGGCTGCGGCCGGTCGTGGTTGTGGGCGTCCTGGCACGCGCCCATCTGCCAGAAGCGCCCGGTCTCGAACCGGTTGCCGGCGTTGACCACGACGCCCGTCGTCCCGCTGTCACCGGCGACGCCGCCGAGCGCGTTGTCGAACTTGTTGACGAGCTCCATGTCGCGCACGCCGAGGTCGTAGACCTCCTTCAGCCGCTGATCGATCTGCTCGGCGGAGCACTCGGGCTGCCCGTCCTGGACGCCGCAGTCGAAGAGCTTGGACACCTCGATGCCCATGATCACGGCGAGCTTGCCGCCGTTGATCACCCGGCGCGCCTCGAACGGGTCGGTGACGATGCGGAACCAGCCCTTGCCCGGCCCGCCGTGCTGGGCGTCGATGTAGTCCTGGAGCTCGCGCAGCCGGCGCGCCTGGAGCCGCACGCCGTCCATCTCGTTGCACGAGTTGCGCTTGTACGGATAGAGCGTGCAGAGCACCTCGTTGTCGACGAGCAGGTTGACCATCAGCCGCAGCCCGGCGCGGTAGGACCGCTCGAGCCAGCGGTAGTAGGTCTGCTCGTGCGTGAGCGAGGCGTGGTGCGGCCAGTCCTTGAGCGTCGGCCAGCCGCGCGTGTCGTGCGTGCCGACGGGGTTGCCGTACGAGAGCACGTTCTCGCCGATCGCGCCGGCGCCCATCGGCTCGTGATCGGGGCAGTCGACGAGCGCGCTGGCGACCCCGTACGGGTGCCACGGGCGCCCGCAGTGGACGCGCCCGCCGAGGAACTCGAAGGCCATCATGTGCATGTGTGCGTCGACCATGCCGCGCACCTCGCCGAATGGGGTGGCGCCGCGGGTCGGCTCGCCGCTGACGTTGGTCTCCGCCTCGGGGTAGTCGGCGCAGCCCGTGGCCGGCTCGAAGCCGAACCGCGTCGCGACATCGCCCAGGACGAGCCGCCCGTCCTGTACTCCGAGCGTCCTGTCGCCCAGGCGCAGCACGTAGGCGCCGTCCGCCACCTCGACCGTCCAGTCGGCCGTCTCGCTGGGCGACGCCTGGCTCTGAACGCGCTCGGGCGAGATCGGCAGCGGCCCGCGGCCGTAGCCGAGGAAGTCGCGGCCGGAGCCATAGAGCAGATAGCGCCCGAGCGCCGTCGCCTGGAGCCGGAAGCGCTCGCCCTGGGCGCCGAGCCGGTAGCCGCCGTCGGCGGTCTTGGCCACCTGCGAGCCGTCCGCGGTCAGCGCAAAGCAGCCGCCCGCCGGCGCGTATCTGTCCTGTGCCTGCGCCGGCGCCGGCGCCGCGAGCAGAACGGCGAGCAGCACCCCCAGCCCTGTGCGAACCACGCAGGCGAAGGTACCCGTCTCGCCCGGATGATGCGCCGGTTTTCAGGACGGGCGTGCGCCCACTTGCGAGACGACGCGCGCGGCGGCGGCAGCGCCGGCCTCGAGCGCAGCCGTCTTGTCGGCGCCGTTCAGGCGGGCGCCGAGCAGGCCGGCGGCGAACGCGTCGCCGGCTCCCGTGGTGTCGATGACCTCGACCGGCTCGGCCGGGACGTGGACGTCGCCCCAGCGCGCGCCGGCGGCGCCGAGCTTGACCACCATGTCGCCCTGCTCGCCGAGGACCTCGGCCTCGCGCTCGTTCGGCAGCAGCAGGTCGACGTCCGGAATCGCCCCGGGGCGGATCAGCGCCCACGAGGACGGATCGACCGACACGGTCATGCCCGCCGCCTGCGCGCGCTCGATCGCGGCCAGCGCGCCCGGCCGCGCGCCGTCGCGCAGCAGCGCGTAGCCGATCACGTGCAGGTGACCGCCGGGCTGGAGCCAGGCGTCGGGGACGTCGACGGGCGCATCGTTGGCGCCGGGGTCGGGCAGCATCGTGCGCTCGCCGCCGGGTTCGACGAGCACGACGCAGGTGCCGGTCGGACGCTCGCGGTCGACCGCCGCGTGCACCTTGACGCCGGCCTCCAGCAGCGTGTCGACAGCGCGCCGGCCGGGCAGGTCGTCGCCGACGCGGCAGGCGAAGCAGACCGGCGTGCCGAGCGCGGCCGCCCACGCCGCAACGTTGGCGCCCGACCCGCCGCCCTCGAGGCTCACGTTCGCCGGCGTGTCGCTGCCGCGCGCCAGCGGCCCGTGGGCGCGGGCGATGACGTCGATCATGATGTCGCCGAGAACGACGAGGGTCATGCCGTCGCGAGGGCGATCTGCGCGGCCAGCGCGGCGTTGCGCAGCACCAGCCGCACGTTGGCCTCCAGGCTGGCGCCGTTCGTCTCGCGGTGGAAGCGGTCGAGCAGGTAGGGCGTGATGTCCTTGCCGCGAATGCCCTCGCGCGCCGCCGCTTGCAGGCTCTCGGTGAGCACCTTTTCGTGGACGTCGGGGTCGAGCTGCTGCTCGATCGGGTTGGCGACGACGATCGCGCCGAGTCCCAGCTCCGCGCGCGCGTGCGCGACGTCGGCGACCTCCGCCGGCGAGTCGACGCGCCACGGGACCGGGAAGCCCGAGTCGGCGAGGTAGAAGCCGGGGAAGCGGTCGGTGCGGTAGCCGAGCAGCGTGACGTTCAGCGTCTCCAGGCGCTCGAGCGTGGCCTCGACGTCGAGGATCGACTTCACGCCCGCGCACACGAGCGTGATCGGCGTCTGGCTCAGCGTGGTCAGGTCGGCCGACTCGTCCCAGCTGTCGCGTGCCTCGCGGTGGACGCCGCCGATGCCGCCGGTGGCGAACACGCCGATCCCGGCCCGGACGGCAAGCGTGGCGGTGGCGGCGACGGTGGTCGCACCGGTCGCGCGGCGCGCCATCACCACCGAGAGGTCGCGCGCACTGCACTTGACGACGTCGTCGCCGGCGGCGATCCGCTCGAGCCCCTCGCGGTCGAGCCCGATCCGCACCATGCCCTCGACGATCGCGATCGTCGCCGGGGTGGCGCCCTCCTCGCGCACCACCTCCTCGACGGCGCGCGCGATCTCCAGGTTCTCGGGCCGCGGCAGGCCGTGGGCGATGATCGTGCTCTCGAGCGCGACGACGGGCCGGCCGGCCTCGAGCGCGTCGGAGACCTCGCGCGTGTAACGCATGAGGCCCGCACCGTACAGTGGAAGGCACCATGCTCTTCTCCTCGCGCAAGACACAGATGGTCGACCCCGATCGCGCGCTCCCCGGCCGCGACGAGCCGATGCCGGTCCCGGCGCGCCACGAGGTGCTCGGGACGCCGCTGATGCCGCCCTTCCCGGAGGGCCTCCAGCGCGCCGTGTTCGGGATGGGCTGCTTCTGGGGCGCCGAACGCGTCTTCTGGCAGGCCGACGGCGTCTACACGACGGCCGCGGGCTACGCGGGCGGCTTCACGCCGAACCCGACCTACGACGAGGTCTGCTCGGCCTCGACCGGCCACGCCGAGGTGGTGCTGGCGGTCTTCGACCCGAACGTGACCTCGTACGAGGCGATGCTCCAGCTGTTCTGGGAGAACCACGACCCGACGCAGGGCATGCGTCAGGGCAACGACGTCGGCACCCAGTACCGCTCGGCGATCTACGTGCACGACGACGCGCAGCGCTCGGCGGCCGAGGCGTCGAAGGCGATGTACCAGGAGCGCCTGAAGGCCGCGGGTCACGGCGAGATCACGCACCGAGATCGTCGACGCCGGGCCCTTCTACTACGCCGAGGACTACCACCAGCAGTACCTGGCCAAGAACCCGAACGGGTACTGCGGCCTGGGCGGCACGGGCGTGAGCTGCCCGATCGGCCTGCACGCATAGCCGGGTAGGGGTATCCCCCATAGTCGGGGGGTTTGAGCGGCCGTACGTTTGTCGCGTATGGCCGAAGCCCCGCCCACCTCCCGCCTCGCCCGCACCGGCCGCGTCGGCGGACTCGTCGCCGGCCAGGGCCTGCGCTGGGCGGGCACCCGCGCGGCGAATCTGGTGCGCTCGCCCGAGAGCGCCGAGGCGGCGACCGGCGAGCGCGCCGCGGCCTTCGCGCGCGAGCTCGTCGAGCAGCTCGGCCGCATGCGCGGAGCGGCGATGAAGATCGGCCAGGTGCTCTCGACGGTCGAGTTCACGGCGATCCCCGAGGCGGACCGCGAGCAGTTCAAGCGCACGCTGGCGAAGCTGCGCGACGACGTGCCGCCGCTGCCGTGGTCGAAGCTGGAGAAGCTCGTGCGGAGTCGAGCTCGGCGGCCCGCTGAGCGAGCATTTCGCCGAGTTCGAGCACGAGGCGTTCGCGGCCGCCTCGATCGGGCAGGTCCACCGCGCGGTCACGCTCGACGGCGACGCCGTGGCGGTCAAGGTCCAGTACCCCGGCATGGCCGAGGCGGTCGAGATCGACCTGCGCAACCTCGGGCTGCTGCTGCCGCTGGTCAAGCGCCTCGCCCCTGGGCTCGACGTCCGCGCGCTGGCCGGCGAGCTGCGCGAGCGCGTGGCCGAGGAGCTCGACTACGAGATCGAAGCGCAGAATCACCGCACGGTCGCGCGCGCCTGGCGCGGCCATCCGTTCGCGCACGTCCCCGCGGTGCACACCGACCTGTCGAGCCGCCGCGTGCTCGTCACCGAGCTGCTCGACGGGATGCGCTTCGAGGAGGTCAAGGGGCTGAGCGCCGCCGACCGCGACCGCTTCGGCGAGATCGTCTTCCGCTTCTTCTTCGGGACCCTGAACCACCTCGGCCGGGCGTCCGGCGACCCGCATCCCGGCAACTACCTGTGGCTCGAGGGCGGTCGCGTCGGCTTCCTCGACTTCGGGCTCATGCGCGTGGTCGACCCGGCTTACCTGGCGTCCGAGCAGGCGATCGCCCGCGCCGCCGCCGCGCGGGATGCGGAGGCCGTCCACCGCGGCATGGCGTCGCTCGGCTACCTGCCGTCGCCGGGCGACTTCGATCCGGCGCGCCTGCTCGAGCAGCTGCGGGTCGGCGCCGAGTGGTACTTCGAGCCGGGCGAGCGCCGGATCACGCCGGCCTACGTCGTCGGCCTGATGGAGCGCGGCGGCGAGTTCCTCGACGACCTGCGCCGCATGACGCTGCCGCCGCAGGCGCTGCTCATCCGCCGGATGGAGGGCCTGGTGTTCCAGACGCTCGGCGAGGTGCGCGCGTCAGCGGACTGGGCCGCGATCGGCGCCGAGTACCACGCCGGGGACGGCCCGGCCACCGAGCTCGGCGCGCTCGACGCCGAGTTCTGGGGCGACCGCCGGTCGCTCGCCCGCGCCGCCTAACTCAACTTGTCGCGCCGCGCCCGGCGGCGCCCGCGCAGCCAGCGCGGCAGCGGCACCGGCTCGAGGATCGAGTCGGTGAAGACGTCGTGGCTCGCGCCGAGGTCCTCGCGGTTCGGCCGCTCGAGCGGGTCGAGCATCTCCTGCCACGCCGGCTTGGCCCGCGCAGGCGGAGGCGGAGGCGGACGCTGTTTCCTGAACTTCATCTGAAGCCGATTGTTGTCCGAATCGTCGGTGGAAGCCAGATCCGAGGCCGATCTAGCCTGTGCGGACGTGCCGGCCATCGGGGTGATGCGTGAGGGCCCGCTGCACGCCGCCGTCAAGGCGCTGCTGGCAGAGCCGGGCGACCGGCTCGAGGTGCCGGTGGGACGGTTCGTGATCGACCTCGTCCGCGCCGACGGCGAGCTGGTCGAGGTGCAGACCGGGGGCTTCGGCGCGCTGGGCCGGAAGCTCGACGCGCTGCTCGACGAGCACCGCGTCCGGATCGTGCACCCGATCGCGGCCGAGCGGCGGATCGTCCGCGTCGACGAGCACGGCGAGGTGGTGGGCGCCCGGCGCTCGCCCAAGCGTGCGACGGCGGTCGCCGTGTTCGACAAGCTGGTCGCCTTCCCGGCGCTGCTGAGCCACCCGAACCTGACGATCGAGGTGCTCCTGCTGAGCGAGGACCACATCCGCCGCCCGCAGCCGACCGTCCGGCGCGGGCGCACCCGCGACCCGGGCGAGCGGCGGCTGGTCGACGTCCTCGACCGCATCGTGCTGCGCACGCCGCAGGACATCGTCGCCGTGCTGCCGGAGCTCCCGAGCGAGCCGTTCAGCACCCGCGAGCTCGCGGACCGCCTGGGCTGTGGCACGGTGCTGGCGCAGCGCACGCTCTACTGCCTGCGGTCGATCGGGATCGTCGACCGCGCCGGCATGCGCGGCAACGCGCCGCTGCACGTGCTCAGCGTCTAGCGTCGAGCGCCGCGTAGCGGCGCGCGAACGCCTCGGCCGCCTCGTCCGGCGACCAGGCCTCCAGCTCGAGCTCGAGCGGCTCGACGCCCTCCAGCTCCGGCCACTCCCAGCTCTCGCCGCTGAAGGCGCGCCGCTCGGTGGCCAGGAGCGCGCGGTCGGCGCGCTTGATCTCGGGGACGTCGGGCTTGATGCGGAAGTGCTCGCGCAGCGCCCGCTCGAGGTGCTGCTCGGCCTCCTTGAACGCCGCTCCGAGCGGGCTGCGGTGCTTGAGCGGGTGGGGCATGTCGCCCAGGTAGGCCTCCGACGCGTCGTGCATGAGGGCGGCGAACACGTCCTCGACGTCGCCGCCGCGCTGCTCGACCAGCTCGGACACGATCACCGAGTGCTGGGCGACCGAGTAGAAGACCCGGCTGTGGCCGCCGAATCGGCACTGGTTGGCCAGCGCACGCGCGATGTCGCCGATGTCGAGCTGCTCCGGGTCGGGGTCGAACGGGTTGACCCAGCGGCCGGACACGGTCTGGAGATAGGGGCCGGGAGCGGGCGGGGCGTTCATGCCACCAGCATGATAGTCATTCGTATGACCGGGTACCAGGCGGTTCATCGGCTACGACGTGCACATCCACCGCGGCGAGGACTGGGTCGATCTCGCCGACGACCGATGGATTCCGCTGGCGGAGTGGCAGACCTTCGTCGGATGGCAGCCTGACTTCCGGCTCGACGGGTTCGCCGAGGCAACGTCGCCGAGCGGCGAGGTCATCCGCGTCGAAGGGCCGGGCCTTGCGGTCTGGACGGCTCACGCGCATCCCGTCTGCTTCGACTGGCGCAAGGGCCGGATCGTCGTCAAGAACCCCGATCAGGCGATCCTCGCGAAGATGCGCGAGATCGCCGGCGCCCTGAACGCCCGCGTCCAGGGCGACGAGGGCGAGTTCTACGACGACGCCTCGGGCACGGAATAAAGGCGCTGGCGGCGCTACATCCCGCCCTGGCCACCACGGTGGGTCGTGGCGACCGGGTCTCGGAAGCGGTGAGGCTGTCGCTCGTGCTCGGGCACGCGTGGCGTACGAGCCTCGCGAACCGCGATCCAGAGAACGAGGCCGACCACGACGAGAACGAGCAGGCCTGCGACGAGCATCGAGACGAATGGTAGGTGGATTTGCGCGGATGTCCAGGGTCAGCGCGCGACCAGGCGGTACGTGCGCTTGGCGCGCTCGAGCTCACCGGCGACGGTCACGTAGCGCGCGCTGGCGCGGACCGTCATCCGGTGCCTGCGCGCCAGCCGCCGCCGGGCGGCGGCGCGCACCTTCACCTCGACCCGCTTGTACAGGCCGGGCTCCAGCGAGAAGCGCCGTGAGCCCATCCGCACCAGCCGGTCACGCCCGGGACGGCTGCGGCGCTCGTACAGCGTCAGCGTGCCCGAGCAGCCGTCGTCGGCGCCCAGCGCGCAGCGCATCGGGATGCCGATCCGCCTGTCGCGGCCGAGCCGGATGCGCCGGTCCAGCAGCCGGACCGACCGCTCGACCGGCGTCACCGAGTCCGGGACGGAAGGCGGCGGAGGCGACGGCGCGGGTACCGCGGGCGGCTGCGGGTCGACGCACGACGCGCCGGCGCAGGTCTTGAGCACCTCGAGCCGTGCGTCGAGCTGCGCCAGCGTCCCGGCCTGCGCCGGATCGGTCGCGACGTTGACGAGCTCGTCCGGGTCGCTGCGCAGGTCGTAGAGCTCGCGCTCGCCGTTGGCATGCTCGACGTACTTGTGGGTATCGGTCCGGATCGCCTGGTGGAAGTTGCGGTTGGAGAGGCCGGGAACGCCGGTCTCGTTGAGCAGCGGCCGGGCGAGCGCGCGGGCCGATCCGCCGGCCACCTCGCGCAGGTCCAGGCCGTCCTGGACACGGCCCGGGACGGCGCCCGCGGCCGCCGCGAGCGTCCGCGGCAGGTCGACGTTGATCGCCATGGCCGGCGCGACGGCGCCGGGGGCGAAGCCGGGACCGCGGATGATCAGCGGCACCCGGATCGACGGCTCGTACACGCGGACCTTGCCCTGGACGACTCGATGCTCGCCCTCCTGCCAGCCGTTGTCGGACGTGAAGGCGATGATCGTCTGGCCGAGCTCGCCGGCGGCGCGGAGCTCGTCGACCATGCGCGTGATCGCCTCGTCGACGGCCAGCAGCGAGGCCAACCGCCGCCGGTTGCGAGTGTCGATGTCCGCCCGAGCCTGCGCGCTGATCCGTGGCAGCCGCCGGATCGACGCCGGCTTGTCGCGGACGTCCACCTCGTCGTAGGCGGGGCCGACGTCGAGCGGCTCGTCGGCGAACGCGCCGCGGTGGCGCGGCGCGGGATCCGGTCCCATGCCGTTGTGGCCGGCGACGGCGCCCGAGCCGTGCGGTGCCAGCGGCGAGAACTTCAGGTAGAAGGGCTGCGGCGAGCGTGCGCGCTCGCGGATCGCGGCGACGGCACGGTCGGCGAGCACGTCGGTCTGGTAGTCCGCCGGCGCGGTGCCGTAGGGCACCAGCGTGCCGTTGTCGTTGATCGAGTAGTCGTACATCCGGTAGGTGCCGATCGCCAATCCCTGCCAGTCCGAGTAGCCGGGCGGCACGGTGGTCCGGGAGCTCGCGTTCTCGTAGCCGTTGAGGTACTTGCCGACGTGCGTGGTGTGGTAGCCGGCCGCCTGGAGCCACACCGGCAGCGTGTTGGTGTGGTCGAGCCGCGCGAAGCCGCCGTCCGGCGGAGCGTTCGAGAGCACGCCGTTGTTGTGGTTGTACTGGCCGGTCAGGTACGTCGCGCGCGACGGGCAGCACAGCGAGTAGCCGACGAACGAGTTGCTGAACGTCGTGCCCTGCTGAGCGACGCCGAGACGTGCGACCAGCTCGTGCGCGAGCAGCGCTGGCTCGCCGCGGCCCCGATCAGGATCCACCGGAGAAGCCGTACTCGTTTCGCCACGCGATCTTCCGGGAAGCGCTATACGAACGGACGGCGCCGGCGACGCGCGCCGAGCTGCATCGCAATGTCGGAGCCGGGCTCGAGGCAGAACGCGCGGCGGGCCAGAACGTTCCGCCCGCCGAGCTCGCGATGCACTTCCACCGCGGCCGCGCGCCGTTGGCGGCGTTGCGTTACTGGGCGGAGGCCGCGGAGGCCGCTCTACTGCGCTTGTAGACCGGCGGAGTGCATGAGCATCACCGACATGCGCTGAGCGCGCTCAATCACGCGCCGGTCGATGTGGCACGCACTTCGCTCGAAATCACGCTCTGTACGCTACGAGGGGTGTCCGCGTTTCACGTGCTTGGTGCGGGTATAGAGGCACGACGGCCTTGCAGCGGGCGCGAGCGCTGCTCGCCGACGACCCGGCGCATCCGATGCGTGGCGTGCTGCTGCACGGGCTCGGGTTCTTGCTGAACATGCGCGCGGAGTACGACGAGGCTTTCGCCGCGGCGGCTTTAGCCGATGCTCTCGCGCCCGAAACCGGAGATCCGTTCCTTTCGCTCGCCGCTTGCACCGTGCAAGGGGAGGCGCACATCGCTCCAAGGCCGACCACGACCCGCCCGAGAAGCGCTGGAACGCGCCTTGCCGATTGTCGAGTCGGCGAGCGCGGGTCTCGAGCGCAGCTTCATCGCTGACCCGCACGTTACGCTGCTCGCACTCCTGAGCGTACAGCTCGCACACCTCGGTATGGTCAGCAAGCACACGAGCGCTTGGAGCAAGCGTACGCGCGGGCGCGCAGACTCGCGCAGCCCATGGCGCTGATGGTCGCGATCTGGTTCGACGCGCTATCGCGATCCGTCTCGGCGACGACGATCGGGTTGGCGCGCTCGCCGGCGAAATGCACACGCTCGTCGAGGAGTTCGCGCTTGCGCAAGGCAAGACCGCGTGTCGCTGGTTTCGTGGCTGGGCAGACGCGCGCGAAGGGCGGGCGCTCGAGGGCTTCGAGCTGATTCGAGCCGCATACGAAGAGAACAGGGCGCTCGGGATGATCTCGGGCAGCAGCGAGACGCTCGGCTACGCGGCCGAGGCGCTCCTCTTGCACGGCGACTGGCAAGCAGCACAAGACCAGCTCGATCAGGCGCTCGAGATCGTGAACGCTACGGGGAGCGGATCTATCTGCCGCAACTGTTCCTGATCGAGGCCGCGATCGCAAACGCACGCGGCGAACTCGACGCTGGCAACGCGTCGATTCGGCGGGCGATTGCGGAAGCACGAGCGCAAGGGCGAGCTGGCTCGAGCTGCGGGCGCTCACCGAGCTCTGCGAACGCGGATCCCCGACGGCCGATGACCGTCGCGCGCTCGCAGCGAGTTGGTCGATCGGCTCCCCGAAGCCAGCAACACAGCCGCGGTCGCGAAAGCGCTGAGCGCTCCTCCGGTAGCTCGCGGATTCGGATCTCATCGACCCAGCCAGTTTCGACCGAATGGCGACTTTTAGCTGACCCTTCGGCCACGGCGTCCGCTAGCCTGCGGACTATATTTTCCACTGCAGGCACCGCTCATGACTCTCAGGACCGATGCGAAGTATCCGAATCGCCGCGCGTACGTGCTGAAGTTGCGCAGCGAAGCGACGCCGGGCGCTCTCTCCGGCCGTCTCGAGAACCTCGTCACGGGCAGACAGTGCGAGTTCGCGTCCGCGCACCGAGCTGCTCGAGCCGATCGAGGTCGACATCGCCAGCCCCGAGCGACCGGACGACGGCTGAGCATGGATATCGCCCGGCCATGTCGCCTAGCCACCGTTTGTTCAGCGAGCGCGGTTTCGACGGAGCCAGCGTGGATGCGATCGCGGCCGAGGCCTTCTAAGCCCCACGGTCTACCGGCATCCGAGAGCAAGGAGTCGCTGTTCAACGCGGCGCTGCAGAGCGTGCTCGAGAAGCTGCCGTCGGCCGAGGCAATGGTGTCGAGCGACGAGGGCCGCTCCGTCAACGGTTTCGCGATCGCGCACGACGCGCTGCTGCTCGGGACCGGCCCGCTGATGGCGAGCTTGCATCGCATGCTGACGTTGCCGATGGATTCGACGTCGTCACGCGCGACCAGTTATGGGATGCGAATTTGAGCCCGATCTCCGCGCGCGGTCGGCTGCGTCGGCGTATCGCCGTCGGCGCGATAGACCCAATCGCGGCAGCGACGTCGACGAGCACGTGGACGCTGCGGTCGACGCATTCCTGCGCGCCTATCCGCGCGAAAGCTGACTGACCGCTGCGCCGCCGCACCGCGACAACCTCCACGCAGTCGTTATCCCGCTTGTCCTCGCGCGATTCACCCGCAGCGGGTGATCACGACTCACCCGACCCAGCGGGAAAGTGACACTCGTGCACAACCTCGCATGGCAAGACTCGGTTTGGCTGGAATGACAGGCTCCTCGCCGAACACGAAGAACCACCGCTGGGCGCGCACCTCGTTACGCCGCGTCCCGGTTTCGACCACCATGGAATCCATGTTGGCCACGGACGTGTCATCCACTATGGCTCGCTCGCGCGTGGCCTGCGCAGGGGACCGGTAGAAGAGGTTTCTGTCGCGCAGTTCGCTCAAGGACATCCTGTCTGGCACAGGTCGGGTGATCGGGTTGGTTTCGATGGCGAGGAAGTGATTCGCCGGGCGCGTTCCCGGCTAGGCGAAGACCGTTATCGCCTGCTCACCAACAACTGTGAGCACTTCTGCGAATGGTGTGTGCGCGGCCAGCATCGCAGTTACCAGGTGGAGGAGCTGCTGGCGCGACCGAGACGGATATTGAGCGCGATCAGCACACGCACGGCAGCGCTCTTCGCCGTTCGACCGTTTGCGGCAGTTTGGCTGCACCGGATGCGGCCGCGTCGGTGACAACTTACCGAAGTTCGACGTTTCGCTTACGACTCGTGAATCGACAGTGATTACGCTGCGTTCCATGAAGTGCACTCGCATGTAGCAGGAGTTCGATGAGACATCGCAGACCGATCAACGTCCGAACAGTCGCATGCGCAACCCCCTCGCATCGATTGTTCGTCCTTCCGGCCGAAGGAGCCTGTGTCCTTCGGCCGGCTTTTCGAGATACTGTGAGGAGCGAGGGTCATGACAGTTGTGCGATCCAGTGCGCCCACGTCGTCGCTGGAGCGTGATGCCCGGCGGATCAATGACGCGCACGCTGGCGAGGTGAAGCCCGGCGACATCGCCGTCGGCGTGATCATCGCGCGCACGTCCGAGGCCTTCGACTTTCTCGTCTACGCCATCGCGTCCGTCGTCGTTTTTCCCAAGCTCGTCTTTCCGTTCACGGACGCGTTGACGGGCACGCTGTACTCGTTCGCGATATTTTCGCTGGCGTTCGTCGCCCGCCCGCTCGGCACCGTGATCTTCACGGCGATCGATCGCACCTACGGACGCGGGATGAAACTCGGTGTCGCGCTGTTGCTGCTCGGCACCTCGACGGTGGCCATCGCCTTCCTGCCTGGCTACGAAGAGATCGGCATGGCGTCGGCCTATTGGCTCGCGCTGTTTCGTGTCGGCCAGGGCTTGGCGCTCGGCGGGTCGTGGGACGGGCTGGCCTCGCTCCTGGCTGTCAATGCACCTCCAAACCGTCGCGGCTACTACGCGATGATCCCGCAGCTCGGCGCACCCCTCGGCGCGATGGTCGCCAGCGCCTTGTTTGCGTACATCATCGCAAACCTGTCGGGAGCGGACTTTCTCGATTGGGGCTGGCGCTATCCGTTCTTCGTCGCCTTCGCCATCAACGTCGTGGCGCTGTTTGCGCGCTTGCGCATCGTCGTCACTCCGGAATACACGAAGCTCTTTGCGACGCGCGAGTTGCAGGCGTCGCCGATCCTGGAAACCGTTCGCTCGAGCGGCGGCACCATCCTGATCGGTGCGTTCGCGCCTCTTGCACCTTTCGCCTTGTTTCACATCGTCACGATGTTTCCGCTGTCGTGGGTGCTCCTGTTCACGCCCGAGGGAGCGGCGCGATTCCTGGTGATTCAAGCCATCGGCGCGGCGTCCGGCGTCGCTGCCACCATCGCTTCCGGCTGGATAGCCGATCGGATCGGGCGCAGAACGTTGCTGGCGGTCACTGCGGTTGCCATTGCCGCGTTCGGCGGGTTCGCGCCGCAACTGCTGAACGGCGGCCAAGTCGGCGAGATCGTGTTCGTGCTGTCCGGGTTTGCGTTGCTCGGGCTGGGGTTTGGCCAGGCTTCCGGCGTCGTCGCTGCGAGCTTTCCAATCACCTACCGGTACACCGGCTCGGCGCTCACTTCCGATCTGGCTTGGCTGTTCGGGGCCGGGTTCGCGCCATGGGTGGCGTTGGCGATGTCGAGCCGTTTCGGTCTCGCATTTGCCGGTGCTTACCTGTTGCTCCGGCGCGCTCGGCACGTTGATCGCACTGTTTATCAACCGCCAGATCGCTCGCAGACCGCGAGGGACAGTGATGTCGCAGCGACTGCGCTTTCTCGCGATATTGCCGCTCTATGCGGCGCTCGCCGCCTGCGATGCCGTGGTGTTGAACCCCTCCGGCGACATCGCCGCGCAACAGCGCGATCTGCTGGTGACATCTACCGTGCTGATGCTGCTGATCATCGTGCCGGTGATGGCGCTGACCGTCTTCTTCGCCTGGCGTTACCGCCATACGAACCGCAAAGCGCGCTACGAGCCGGACTGGCATCACTCGATGCGGCTGGAGTTACTCATCTGGTCCGCGCCGCTCCTCATCGTCATCTGCCTCGGGGCACTGACCTGGCTCGGCACGCACCTGCTCGACCCTTATCGACCGCTCGACCGGATCGCGCCCGGTCAGCCGGTACCCGAGGATGCGGGGGCACTGGAGGTCAACGTCGTCGCGCTCGATTGGAAGTGGCTGTTCATCTATCCGCAGTACGGTGTCGCCACCGTCAACGAGCTCGCGGTACCGGTCAATCAGCCGATCTCCCTGCGCATCACCGCTTCCTCGGTGATGAACTCTCTCTACATCCCGGAGCTCGCCGGGCAGGTCTACGCCATGCCCGGCATGGAAACGCGGCTCCACGGCGTGTTGAACAAGGTCGGCACCTCCGAGGGCTTTTCCGCGAACTACAGCGGCGCGGGCTTCTCGGGCATGCGCCTGACATTGCGCGGCCTTGCGCCAGCCGACTTTGACCGATGGGTCGCCACCGCCAGGTCCGCAAACGAAACCTTGACGCGCGATACGTATCTCGCGCTGGAGAAGCCTTCCGAGAACGAGCCGATTCGCCATTACGGCTCGGTGGACGCGCAGCTCTATGCAGCCATTCTCGGCATGTGCGTGCAGCCGGGAAAGAAGTGCACGCACGACATGATGGCGAGCCATGCGGGCCACCATGCGCCCCCTGATCGAGTCGAGTTGCGGTAATTCGAGATGCCCATGGAACATTCATCGCTCGCAACGCTCATCTTCGGCCGGCTGTCGCTAGACTCCCTGCCGCTGCATGAGCCCATTCTCGTCGGCACTTTCACCGTCGTGGCGCTTGGCGGCATCGCGCTGATGGCCGTGCTGGCCCGCTATCGACTATGGGGTTATCTGTGGCGCGAGTGGTTTACGAGCATCGACCACAAGCGCATCGGCATCATGTACATGGTCCTTGGCCTCGTCATGCTGCTGCGGGGCTTTGCCGACGCCCTCATGATGAGATTGCAGCAGGCGATGGCGTTCGGCGGCTCGGAGGGCTATCTCAACGCCCACCACTACGACCAGATCTTCACTGCGCACGGCGTGATCATGATCTTCTTCGTCGCCATGGCATGGGTCACCGGCCTCATGAACTACGTCGTGCCGAAACAAATCGGCGCGCGCGACGTGGCCTTTCCGTTCCTCAACAACTTCAGTTTCTGGATGACCGCGGCGGGCGCGGCGCTGATGATGGTCTCCTTGTTCGTCGGCGAGTTCGCACGCACGGGCTGGCTCGCTTACCCGCCGCTTTCCGGCATCGACTACAGCCCCGAGGTGGGCGTCGACTACTACATCTGGGCGCTGCAGATCGCCGGCGTCGGCACGTTGCTGTCCGGCGTGAACCTGCTCACGACCATCATCAAGATGCGCGCGCCGGGCATGACGCTGATGAAGATGCCGGTGTTCACCTGGACCTCGCTGTGCACGAACGTGCTGATCGTCGCTTCGTTCCCGGTGCTCACGGCGGTGCTGGTGCTGCTGTCCCTCGACCGCTACGTCGGCACGAATTTCTTCACGAACGACCTCGGCGGCAATCCGATGATGTACGTGAACCTCATCTGGATCTGGGGCCATCCGGAGGTTTACATCCTCATCCTGCCGGCGTTCGGCATCTTCTCCGAAGTCGTTTCCACGTTCTCCGGCAAGAGGTTGTTCGGCTACAGCTCCATGGTGTACGCGACGGTGGTCATCACCATCCTGTCGTACCTCGTCTGGCTGCATCACTTCTTCACCATGGGCTCGGGCGCCAGCGTCAACTCGTTCTTCGGCATCACCACGATGATCATCTCGATCCCGACCGGGGCGAAGATCTTCAACTGGCTGTTCACCATGTACCGCGGCCGCATCCGCTTCGAGCTGCCGATGATGTGGACGGTCGCCTTCATGCTGATCTTCGTCATCGGCGGCATGACCGGCGTGCTGCTCGCGGTACCGCCGGCCGACTTCATCCTGCACAACAGCCTGTTCCTGGTCGCCCACTTCCACAACGTGATCATCGGCGGCGTGCTGTTCGGCTTCTTTGCCGGCATCAACTACTGGTTCCCCAAGGCGTTCGGTTTCAGGCTCGAGCCGTTCTGGGGCAAGGTGTCGTTCTGGTTCTGGGTGGTCGGCTTCTTCTTCGCCTTCATGCCGCTGTACGTGCTGGGGCTCATGGGTGTCACCCGGCGCCTGCGCTACTTCGAGGACCCGTCGCTGCAGATCTGGTTCGTCATCGCCGCGTTCGGCGCGCTGCTGATTGCGTTCGGCATCGCGGCTTTCCTCGTGCAGATCTACGTCAGCATCCGCAAGCGTCACGAGCTGCGCGACACGACCGGCGATCCCTGGGACGGCCGCACGCTGGAGTGGTCTACCTCCTCGCCGCCGCCTGCTTACAACTTCGCGTTCACTCCCGTCGTTCACGATAGCGATGCCTGGTGGGACATGAAGCAACGCGGCTACCAGCGTCCCACGAGCGGCTTCAAGGCCATCCTTCTGCCGCGAAACACCGCCGCGGGCCTCGTGCTCGCCGCGCTCAGCGCCGTGTTTGGCTTCGCGATGGTCTGGTACATGTGGTGGCTCGCCGCCGCGAGCTTTGTCCTCATCGTCGGGTACGCGATCTATCACACGTTCAACTACGACCGGGAATTCCACCTGCCCTTGGCCGAAGTGATCCGCGGCGAAGACGAGCGGACTCGACTGCTGGCGGCGCGGAGCTGAGAAGAATGGCGCACACACTCACAAGCGAGCAGGCCGCGAATCCGTTGATGTTCTACCAGGCGGACGAACACGACCACGCTGCCGGCGGCAGCACGATGCTCGGCTTCTGGATCTACTTGATGAGCGACTGCCTCGTGTTCGCCGTGCTGTTCGCGACGTACGGCGTGCTCGGCGGCAACTATGCCGCCGGCCCGGGGCCTCACGATCTGTTCGATCTGTCGCTGGTCGCTATCAACACGTCCATGCTGCTGTTGTCGTCGATCACGTACGGCTTCGCCATGCTCTCGGCGCGAGAGCGGCAGATCGGCGCGACGCAGCGGTGGCTAGCGATCACCGCGCTCTTCGGCGCCGCGTTCCTTGGCATCGAGCTCTATGAGTTCTCGCACATGATCCATGAGGGCGCGGCGCCGCAGCGCAGTGCCTTCCTGTCCGCATTCTTCACGCTCGTGGGCACGCACGGCTTGCATGTCACGTTCGGCATCATCTGGCTCGTTACGCTGATGGTGCAGATCGCGCAGCGCGGACTCACCTCTGCGAATGAACGCCGCCTGATGTGCCTGAGCCTGTTCTGGCACTTCCTCGACATCATCTGGATCGGCGTTTTTACCTTCGTCTACTTGATGGGAATGCTGCGATGAGCGCTCATGACCACGCGCAGGGCGCACTGCAAGGATCGCGGCGCGACTACGTCATAGGCTTTTTCCTCTCGGTCGTGCTGACCGCCGTGCCGTTCTGGCTGGTGATGGGCAACGTAACGGACAGCAAGCAGGCCACCGCGTTCCTCATCATGGCGCTTGCGGCCGTGCAGATGATCGTGCACGTGGTGTTCTTCCTGCACGTGCAGCGCGAAATCCGAGCAGGGCTGGACGCTGGTCTCGCTGATCTTCACGCTGATCCTCGTCGTGATCGCGCTCGCTGGTTCGTTATGGGTGATGCACCATCTCGACAGCAACATGATGCCCGGACACGAGATCGAGCCAACTGCTCTGAGCCCGCTCAAGCTGGCGGCGTTCGGCGTGGCGGCGCTGGCGGGATTCGCGATGCTGACGAGCCTCGGTGTCTGGCAGCTGCATCGGCTTGGCCTGGAAGCGCGAGTTGATCGAACGAGTCGACGAGCGCATCCATGCTCCTGCCATACCGGCGCCGGGGCCGGCACAGTGGCCAGCCGTGAGCGCGCAGCAGCACGAGTACCTTCGGGTTCGCCTGCAAGGGCGTTACCTCAACGATCGCGAAACGCTCGTGCAAGCCGTCACGAAGCTCGGCGCGGGCTTCTGGGTGATGACGCCGTTCGAGACCGTTGATGGCTACACCGTGCTCGTCAATCGCGGGTTCGTCCCGCCGACGCAGCGCGGCGCCGCGACCCGCTTGCAGGGTCAGATCGAAGGCGCGACCACCGTGATCGGGCTGGTGCGCATGAGCGAGCCGCAGCGGCGGATTCCTGCGCACCAACGACAGCTCGAACGACCGCTGGTACTCACGCGATGTCGCGCGCGATCTCAGCGGCTCGCGGCTTGCGCGATTCCGCCCCGTACTTCATCGATGCCGACGCAATTCGAGCCGGCGATCGCGGCGCGCCCGTGGGAGGCCTGACGGTCATCGCGTTTGCGAACAACCATCTGCAATACGCGCTCACCTGGTTCGTGCTCGCATTGATGCTTGCCGGCGGTGCGTGGCTGGTGTTCCGCCACGAGCGGCATCGCGGCGCGACACCTGATTTATGAGCGCACTCACGCGACGTGCATGGCGCGTGCTGG
>CAWDCT010000010.1:0-234209 GCA_963800905.1 uncultured Solirubrobacteraceae bacterium | reverse complement strand
CGCTCGCCGCCGCATCCGTGCTCGCGGGAGGCTGCGTGTTCGGAGGCGGAGAGAACTCGGCGCCCCCCGGTGGCGAGGCGGTCGTCACCTATCAGTACGTGCCGTTCGACGAACTGGACCCGCAGCGCGTGTCCGAGGGTCAGTACGTCGCCGGGCAGAACCTGCTCGAAGGTCTGGTCACGCCGGACGCCGCGGGCACCGGCGTCGTTCCGGCGTCGGCGGACAGATGGACGGTGTCGCACGACGGCATCGTGTACATCTTCCACATCCGCAGTGGCGTCAAGTGGTCGGACGGAACACCCCTGACCGCGCAGGACTTCGAGTGGACCTACCGGCGCCTGCTCAGCCCGTCGTCGAGCACGCGAGCGGGCTTGACCGGGTCGAGTAGCTACTCCGCCGATCTGGGAATCAAGAACGCAACGGGTTACCAGCTGGGCACAGTCACCAAGTGGTCGGAGGTTGGTGTGAAGGCGCTGGACGCCTCACACCTTCGGATCGTCCTGGACGCACCGAACGCCACGTTCCTCCTGGGCATGGCCGCCCCGTCGATGGTCGCGCTCCCGCAGAGGAACCTAAAGAGATTCCCGTACTCCTGGCAGGCGGCGGCGCGCTGGGTGGGCAATGGGCCGTTCGTGATCAAGTCGTGGACGCCGAACTCGAGGATGGTCCTCGTCCCGAACGAGCACTACTGGGACCGGGAGAACGTCCACCTGAACCGAGTGAACATCTTGGCGACGTCGGCGAGTGACGCCCAGGTGAAGCGTCAGTATCAGCGCCACCAGCTCGACATCGCTCGCGGTGCGCGACCCCACCGGATTCGAAGAAGACCGGACACTGGCGCCGGCGCTCACTCGCATCCACCCGTACTCGGTGGGCTTCCTGACGCTGATCCCGAGCCGGAATCCGGCGCTGCGAGACGTGCGAGTGCGACGGGCGATCGCGCTGGGGATCGGCAGGGCCCAGGTCGTCAAGGCCAACTCCTTGGCGGAACCCGCGACGTCCTTGGTGCCGAGCACCTTGCCCGGATTCGACGCCCGGGTGGGCTTCCAGCAGAACATCGCCGAGGCCCGGAAGCTGATGGCCGAGACGGGCTACCCGGGCGGCAGGGGCTTTCCGACCCTCTCCATCATGACCGCCTTCGACGACCCGTCCGTGCGGGCGCTCGTGCGCACCCTGCGCCGGAACCTCGGCATCACCGCCGTCCAAGACATAGAAGAGATCGGTGTCTACAGCGCTAAGAGGCAGCAAGTACAACCGGCGCACTACATCGGCTACTTCTCGACCGGCTACACGGCCATCCTGTCGTGGCGCACGTGGGTTTCGTCGCTCTACCCGCCCAGTCAGACGGAGCTGCTCAGCCTCAAGCCCGACGACTACACGCACTACCAGGTGCTGCAGGCGAAGGGAACCGCGCGTTCGCTGGCAGCCGCCGAGAAGTTCCTCCATGCACACGCGAGCCCGCAATCGCGTCGGTTCGCCGCCGTCGCAGCCCGCGCTGACGCCACGGCGAATCCCGAAAGAGCCACCGCGCTGTACAAGGAAGCGGCGGCGATCCGGCAGCGTACGTTCGAGTTCATCCCGTACCAGTACAAGGACTGGGTCTACGCGATTCGCCCTGGCATCGAAGGCGTCCACCTTTGGACCGGGTACTTCACGATTTCCTTCAAGGGTGTCCGCCTGAGCTGAATCACATCGCTTGTGCGATGACGACTCACCCACGGTGGCGGCATCGTCACGAAGCCGATGCCCGACTACGGCCACGAGCTCCGCCTCGGAGCGTTCCTCACCCCGCAGAGCCGGCGTCCGCAGGACGTCGTCGCGCTCGCACAGCTCAGCGAGCAGTCGGGGCTCGACCTGGTGACCTTCCAGGACCACCCGTACCAGCCCGCGTTCCTCGACACGTGGACGCTCCTCTCGTATGTCGCCGCTGCCACCGATCGCATCCACCTCGCGCCGGACGTCCTGAACCTTCCGCTGCGGCAGCCGGCCGTCACCGCGCGTGCCGCCGCCAGCCTCGACCTGCTCGCCGGCGGGCGCGTCAGCGTCGGCATCGGCGCGGGCGGGTTCTGGGACCCCATCGCCGCGATGGGCGGTCCGCGCCGTACGCCCGGCGAGAGCATCGAAGCCCTCGAGGAGGCGATCGACGTCCTGCGCCAGATGTGGGACGTCGGCGAGCGCGGTGACGTCCGCGTCGAGGGCGAGCACTACCGCGTCGTCGGCGCCAAACGCGGGCCGGAGCCGGCCCACGACATCCCGATCTGGGTCGGCGTGTACAAGCCGCGAGGGCTGCGCCTGCTCGCCCGCGTGGCCGACGGCTGGCTCCCGAGCCTTCCCTACATCGACGCTCGCGGGATCGGCATCGCGCGGTCGAACGAGACGATCGATGAAGCGGCGGTGGCCGCCGGCCGCGACCCGCGCGAGATCCGGCGACTGCTGAACCTCGACGTGGTCGCGCCCTCCGTGGACGACTGGGTGGAGCAGCTCCTGCCCTTCGTGGTCGAGCACGGCTTCGGCACGCTGCTCCTCGGTTCCGACGACCCGCGCACGATCCGGACGTTCGGTGAGGAGGTCGGCCCCGCGCTGCGCGCTGCGGTCGAGCGCGAGCGCCGCGGCGCCGGCACGCCGACCGGCCCGGTCCGCGGCCGCGCGGCGCTGGCCCAGCGCCTCCCCGGCTATCGACTACGACGCCGTTCCGCCGGCCGTCGAGGCCGTCGAGCCCGGCGATCGCGCCTACTCGAGGGTGCGCTCGACGTACCTGCGGCGCGGCACGCCGGGGCTCGTCCTGCGACCGCGGACGCCCGACCAGGTCGCCGACGCGCTCGCCTACGCGCGTACGCAGGACGTGCCGCTCGCCATCCGCAGCGGCGGCCACGGCGTCAGCGGACGCTCGACCAACGACGGCGGGATCGTCCTCGACGTCGGCGAGCTCGACAGCGTCGAGATCCTCGACGCGCAGACCGGGAAGATCCGCGTCGGGCCCGGCGCCCGCTGGGGCGAGGTCGCCCAGGTCCTGCAGCCGCACGGGCTGGGCATGAGCTCGGGAGACCACGGCGGCGTCGGCGTCGGCGGCCTCGCCACGGCCGGCGGCATCGGCCTGCTCGGCCGCAAGCACGGCCTGACGATCGACCACGTGACCGCCGTCGAGGTCGTCCTCGCCGACGGCCGCAAGGTCCGCGCCGATGCGGACACCGACCCCGACCTGCTGTGGGCCGTCCGCGGGGCCGGCGGGAACTTCGGGATCGTCACCGCGTTCGAGCTCGACGCCTACGCGGTCGGTGACGTCGTGCTGAGCGTCATGACCTTCGACGCCGGCGACACCGCCGCGTTCCTCGAACGCTGGGGCGCGACCGTCGAGGCGGCGCCGCGCGAGCTGACGAGCTTCCTCAGCCTCGCGCCGCAGCAGGGCGTCGCGCAGCTCCAGACCGTGGTCGCGACCGATGACATCCAGCTCGCGACGAGCGCCCTCACACCGCTGCTCGACGCGGGCCCGCTGCTCGACCAGCAGGCGCAGATGGTCCCGTACGCGGCCGTCCTTCCGCCGCACGGCGGGGTGCACGAGGGCGGCAGCGCGGAGCCGGCGTTCCGGTCGGGCCTCGTCGATCACCTCACCCCCGAGGTCGCGGCCGCCACGGCGGCGCTGGCGGCGTCGGGCGAGGCGCCGCTGATCCAGATCCGCCAGGTGGGCGGCGCCATCAACGACCTCGACCCGATGGCGACCGCCTACGCGCACCGGACGCAGAACTTCTGCCTCGGCGCCGTCGGTCTCAGCCTGCCCGGTCTGAACCGCCGGTGGGACGCCGACGTCCAGCCGCTCATGCAGGGGCGCTACCTCAGCGGTGACAGCGACACGCGGCCCGAGCGCCTCGACGACGCCTTCCCCGGGGCGACGCTCGAACGGCTACGGGCACTCAAGGCCGTCTACGACCCTGACAACGTCTTCGACCAGAACGTCCCGATCGCCCCGGCGACCGGGGCGAGCGCCGCGGCATAGCCCGCCGTCAGACGAACCGCCAGCTCCACGCATACGCGGAGAGCGCGGCGCGCACGGCGTCATCGTCCGCGGACCGCGGGACGAGGATCTCGACCGTCCCGCCGACGAGCCTGCGCCTGCAGCCGGTCGTGCACCGCGGTGCCCGCGAGCGCCTCCCTGGCGGCCTGCTCGGCCGCCCGGCGGCGCAGCTCGGGCTTGAACGGCTTGCCGACCGCGGTGTGCGGGATCTCGTCGACGATCTCGACGTGCCTGGGCGCCGCGGCCCGCTCGGGCACGCGGTCGGCCGCCCATGCCGCGAGCTCGGCCACGGCGACGCCGGCTCCCTCGGCGAGCACGACGAACGCCACCGGCACCTCGCCCGCGTGGACGTCGGGTCGGCCGACCGCGGCGGCGGCCTCGACCGCCGGATGTGCGAGCAGCGCGTCCTCGATCGTGGCGGGATCGATGTTGTGCCCCCCGCGGATGATGAGGTCCTTGGCACGGCCGGCGAGGGCGATGAAGCCGTCGTCGTCGACCGCTCCGAGATCGCCGGTGTCGAGCCAGCCGTCGCGGATCTTGCCGTCCGCGCGGCACTCGGTCCCCGACTCGCCGCGGACCAGATAGCCGGCGAAGACGTTGGGCCCGCGCAGGACGATCGTCCCCACCTCGCCGGCGGGCAGGAACGTCCACTCGCCGGTCGCCTCGTCGACCGCCACGGCACGCGCCTCCTGGTACGGCAGCCGCTGGCCGACCGTTCCCTCGCGCCGCGCGTCCGGGCGGTTGACCGCGCTCGCGCACGTGCCCTCGGTCAGGCCGTAGCCCTCGCACAGCGCCGACGCCGGTGTGGGCCTCGAACGCGTCGCGCACCGCCGCCGGCAGCGGGGCGGCTCCCACCATCGGCAGCTCGAGGCTCGAGATGTCGGCGTCCACCGGGACCTGCGCGAGCGCGGCGTAGACCGTGGGAACGGCGGACATCGCGGCGATCCGGTAGCGCTCGACGATCCTCCAGAAGTTCCCGTACAGGGCACGGTCGCGATAGCCGAGCGGCCCGGCCCAGACCACGTGCAGGCCCTTGAGCAGCGGCCCGAGGACGGTCACCAGCAGCGCGTTCGTGTGGAACAGCGGCAGGGCGGCGAACACCGTGCCGCCGGGCCGGAGGAGATCGAGCGAGGTGATCATCCAGGCGTTGGCGACCTCGTTGGCGTGGGTGCGAGCGGCGAGCTTCGGGGTGCCGGTCGTCCCGCCGGTGTGCAGGTAGCTCGCGACGTCGGCCGCCGCCGGCGGCGGGCCGGGAAGCGCCGTGGCGTCGGCGCCGGCCATCCGCTCCGCGAGGTAGGCGACCTGCGTCGAGCCGAGCGGCGCCAGCGCCGGCGCCGCTCCCTCCGGCGCGGTCGGGCGCAGGGCGAGGAGCGCATCCGCCCCCGTCGCCCGCGCGACTTCGCGGGCGTGCTCCCAGACGACCGGGTCCAGCTCCGGCCCGGAGGCGACGATGACGCGCGCGCCCGCGAGGCGGACGAGCTCGGTGGCGTGCTCGGCCGCGAGCGCCGGGTTGATCGGGGCGAAGATCCCGACCGCCTCGGCCGCGAGCAGCAGCGGCACCAGCTCGGCGCAGTTGACCGAGACGACCGCGACGGCGTCGCCGCGCTCGACCCCGAGGTCCGCGAGCACGTTCGCCGCCCGGTGGACGTCGGCGGCCAGCTCCGCGAACGTGCGGCGCACCGGCGCCTGCCAGCGCTCGGCGTCGGGGAGCACCGACGCCGCCGTGCGGTCGGGCCACAGCTCCGCCGCCCGCGTCACGAGCTCGTAGGTGCTGGTCGGAAGCCCGCGTCGGGCGAGCGGGACCTGCTCGATGGCGGCCAGGTCGCCGGGACCGGCGAACGGCGGCCAGAGCAGGTCGCGCGAGGTCGTGGCGGTCACGGCTGGATCAACTCCCTCGTTGGCAATGAACAGGTCAGCGCGCGAAGACATAGGTGCCCGGCGCCTTGCCGAGCGCACGGTGGCCGCGCCCGCCGAGTCGCTTCGGCGCGGGCTTGAGCTCACCCGATCGCGCGGCCAGCCATTCGGCGTAGTCGGGCCACCAACTGCCGGGGACCTTCGGGGCGGTCTCCAGGAACGCCTGGGGATCCTCGGGGTGCTCCTCGGCGACGCGGTAGCTGGAGCGCGAGTCCGGCGCCGGCGGGTTGACCATCGCCTGGATGTGCCCGCTCGTCGAGAGCACGAAGCGGCTGCGGCCCCCGAGCAGCTGCGTGGACCGGTAGGCGTTCTCCCACGGCACGATGTGGTCGTTGAGCCCGGCGACGATGTAGCTGTCGACGTCGACGGCCCCGAGGTCCACCGGCGAGCCGAGGACGCTCAGGTCGCCCGGCCGCGCAAGCGTGTTGTCGAGCGCGAGCCGCACGAAGTCGCGGTGCAGGCCGGCGGCGAGTCGCACGGTGTCCTGGTTCCAGTACAGGACGTCGAACGCGGGCGGCGCCTTGCCCAGCAGGTAGTTGTTGACCACGTAGTTCCAGACGAGGTCGTTGGGGCGAAGCCAGGCGAACACGCCGGCGAGCGCCTGGCCGTCGACGTAGCCGCGCCGCGCGGACTCGGCGACCGCGGCGGCGGCCACGTCGCGGCTCGTGAACGCGGCGGCCGTGCCCGCGCGGGCGCTGTCCAGCGCGGCGACGAACAGCGTCAGCGACGCGATGTCGCCGAGCGAGCCGTCGGCCGCCAGGTGGCCCAGGGCGCCCGCCGTGATGATCCCGCCCGAGCAGGCCGCGTTGAGATTGACCGCCGGCGACTTCGTGATGGCGGCGACGGCGTCACGCGCCTCGAGCACGGCGCTCGCGTAGGTGTCGAGGTCGAAGTGGGCGTGCGACTCGTCGGGGTTGCGCCACGAGACCAGGAAGACCTGCATCCCCTGGGCGACGAGGTACTCGACGACACTGCGCCCCGGCGCGAGGTCGAGGATGTAGTACTTGTTGATCGTCGGCGGGATGAAGAGCAGCGGCACCTCGTGCACCTGCTCGGTCGCCGGCTTGTACTGGATCAGCTCGAACACGTCGGTGCGGAGCACGACCGAGCCCGGCGTTACGGCGAGGTTGCCGCCGACCTCGAACTGCGAGGTGTCGACGCTCTGCGGCAGCCGCGGCGGCGATGAGAAGTCGGTGGCGAAGCGCTTCGCGCCGCGGACGAGGTTGGCGCCCCCCTCGTCGACGATCGCCTTGAGCACAGAAGGATTCGACCAGGGGAAGTTCGACGGCGCGAGCGCGTCGAGCACGTTGCCGGCGGCGAAGCGCGCTTGGCGCTCGGTCTGCCAGTCGAGCTCGGCGTCGGAGATCACGCCGTCGACCGCCTCGGCGGCCGACAGGTAGCCCTGGAGCACTCGCCGCAGCAGCCAGTTGTGCTGCCACGCCGGGTCGCCGAAGCGGCGGTCGCGCCTGGCGGGCGCGCGCTCGGACCGGCCCACGGCGACGCGCGCGAGGTCGGTGCCCAGCCCGGCCGCGCGGCCGATGACCCGGTGCGGGCGCCGGGCCACGCCGCCGGCCACCCCGGCGATCGCCCGTGGAGCGATGAAGCGCCGGGTGCCGTTGACCGCGGGATCGGTCAGGAAGACGTCGAGCGACGCGCGTCGCCGCAGCGCGCGGGCCCGTCCTCGCCGGCGCGGTCACCGCTCGTAGACGCGGTAGAGGACGTTGGCGACGCAGACGGGCTTTTCCAGGTCCGGGCTCTCGAACCTGAGCGTCAAGTGCAGCGTCGCGCCGCCGGGGATCCGCTCGACGGCGTCGAGCTTCACGCGCAGGCGCACCGGCTCCCCGACGGGAAGCGGCGCGGGGAAGCGCAGCCGGTCGAGGCCGTAGTTGACGCCCATCGCGAACTCCTCGAGCGGCAGGACCTGGTTGAGGAGCGCGGGGGCGAGCGCCAGCGTGAGATAGCCGTGGGCGATCGTGCCACGGAACGGGGAGGAGGCGGCGCGCGCGGGATCGGTGTGGATCCATTGCCGGTCGCCGGTGACATCGGCGAAGGCGTCGACGGTGTCCTGGGTGATCGTGACGTAGTCGCTGGCGCCGAGCACGGTGCCCGCGCGCGATGCCAGCTCGTCGAGGGGTGTGGTCGTGAGCATGACGGTGACCGTACGGGCCGCCGTCCGCGCGTCCAACGGGTGGCCGACCAAGATCTCGCCGGCCGATTGTCCGGAGTTGACAAACCGGCGTACGATCGGCAGTTGATGTCGGTCACCGAGCGAGGGTCGGTCTGCCAGGAGCTGGCCGCGGAGCTGCTGCCGAGCGCGCCTGAGCTCGCGCGCGAGATGGCCGAGCACCTCTACGCGGCGATCCCGGAGCTGGCGGCACTCGACGACGACGAGATCATGGCGGAGCTCGTGGCCAGCGCGGAGGCGAACATCCGCCAGGTGCTCTGGCTGCTCAAGCGCGGAGCCGGCGTCGACGAGGTGACGCTGCCGCCGGAGGCGGCGAGCTTCATGCGCGGCAACGTGCGCCGCGGCATCCCGCTGCCCGCCGAGCTGCGCGGCTACCGGCTCGGGCATGCCTGGCTGTGGGACCGCTGGATGCGGGCGCTGCAGGAGCGCATCGACGATCCCGAGGAGCTCATCGCGGCACAGGACGTCAGCTCGGCGTTGATCTTCGCCTACGTCGACCGCGTCAGCGACGTGCTCGTCGAGGAGTACGGGACCGAGCGCGAGCGCATGATGCGCGGCGCCACCCAGCTGCGCGCGGAGACGGTGCGGGCGATCCTCGCCGGGGAGCCGGTCGACGAGGAGACGCTGCACGGCCGGCTGGGCTACGACATCCGGCGCCGGCACGTGGCCATCCGCGTCGCGAGCAGCACCAGCGAGGTGCGAGGGCTCGAGCGCGCCGCGCGGGAGGCGGCGGCCGCGGTCGCGTCCGGCGAGCCGCTGATCGTCCCGTCGGGCGCGGCCAGCTACGACGTCTGGTCGGGCTCCTACGAGGCCGTGGACACGACGCGCGCTGGAGCGTTACGAGCCGCCCGAGGGGATTCGCGTCGCCTTCGGCAGGCCGGCGGCGCGGGCTCGAGGGCTTCCGGCGCTCGCACCGCGAGGCGGTCCAGGCGGCGCGCGTCGCGTCGCTCGCGCGCGACCTCGGACGCCAGGTGGTGGGTTACGCGCAGGTCGAGCTCGTGTCGCTGCTCGCGAGCGACCTGCCCCGCGCGCGCGAGTTCGTCGCGACCCAGCTCGGCCCGCTCGCGGCGGCCGACGAGCCGTCGCAGCGGCTGCGCGAGACGCTGCGCGCGTTCCTGGCGGCCGGCGGGCGGAGCATGCGCGCGGCGAAGGAGCTCTACGTCCATCAGAACACGGTCACCTACCGGGTCAAGCGCGCGGAGGAGCTGCTCGGCCGCCGCGTCACCGAGGACCCCTCGAGCTCATGTGCGCGCTGATGCTCGCCGACACGCTCGGGCCGGCGGTGCTCGTCGAGGAGCCGCCGCCGGCGGGCTGACGCCCGCTGTGGCGCTTCGCCAAAGACCGCGCGGAGCTTTGGCCCGAGCACCCATGCCCGTCCGACATGGCCGGGTCTAGCGTCGACGGGGCTCAGATCACGCAGACCGCGTGACGACGGCTCACCCGGCCGTCGCGGAGCCTCCACGCAGACGCCACCCGACAAGGAGACACCGATGGAGACCGCACTCTGGATCGCGCAAGTCCTGCTTGCCGCGATCTTCCTCGTGACCGGCACGACGAAGCTCACCCAGCCACGCCTGAAGATGGCGGCGGGACCGATGCGCTGGGCCGCGGACGTCACCGATCGCCAGTTCCGCACGATCGGCCTCCTGGAGGTCCTCGGGGCGATCGGCCTGATCCTGCCCGCGGCGCTCGGGATCGCACCGCTCCTCACGCCGCTCGCCGCCGTCGGACTCGTGCTGACCATGATCGGCGCGATCCACGTGCACGTCCGGCACGGAGAGACCAACCGCTGGCGGTGCCGATCGTGGTGCTCGCGCTGGCGCTCTTCGTCGCGATCGAGGGCTTCGGGACCTACAGCGCGTGAGCCGGGCCGGCCGCGAAGGACGTAGCCGCATGGCCCAACCAGCATCCCGCGAGGCGTCAGGGCCGGTGGCCCTCGACGGCCGTCGGCTGTGGCTCGTCCTCGGCGCCCTCATGCTCGGGATGCTGCTCGCCGCGCTCGACCAGACGATCGTGGCGACGGCGCTGCCGACGATCGTCGGGGACCTCGGAGGCGCCTCGCAGCTGTCGTGGATCGTGACCGCCTATCTGCTGGCGTCGACGGCCTCGACGCTGCTGTGGGGCAAGCTCGGCGACATGTACGGCCGGAAGCGGTTGTTCCAGGCTGCCATCGTGATCTTCCTCGTCGGCTCCGCGCTGGCGGGCTTGAGCGAGTCGATGGGCCAGCTGATCGCCTTCCGGGCGCTGCAGGGGATCGGCGGCGGAGGGTTGATGATCGGCGCCCAGACGATCGTCGGCGACGTGGTCGCGCCGGCCAACCGCGGTCGCTACCAAGGGCTGTTCGGCGCCGTGTTCGGGGTGACCAGCGTGCTGGGGCCGCTGGCCGGCGGGCTGCTCGTCGACCACGCCTCGTGGCGCTGGGTGTTCTACATCAACCTCCCGCTCGGCGTGGTCGCGCTGCTGGTCACGGGCGCGTTCCTCCCGGCGGCGCAGCGCCGTGTCTCCCACGTCATCGACTACCTCGGCGCGACGCTGATGGCGGCCGGCACCACCTGCCTGGTGCTGATGACAAGCCTCGGCGGGGCGACGTACGCGTGGGCATCGCCGCAGATCGTGACCCTCGCCGTGGCCGGCGTCGTCCTGCTCGCGCTGTTCGTGGCCGTCGAGCGGCGCGCCGAAGAGCCGATCCTGCCACTGCGCCTGTTCAAGCAACCGAGTCTTCGCAGTCAGCAGCGCGCTCGGCTTCGTCGTCGGCTTCGCGATGTTCGGCGCCATCACGTTCCTCCCGGTCTATCTCCAGATCGTCAAGGGGGTCGACGCGACCGCCGCCGGGCTGCGGCTGCTGCCGCTGATGGTCGGGCTGCTGCTCACCTCGGTCAGCTCCGGGCAGCTGATCAGCCGCACTGGGCATTACAAGATCTTCCCGATCGTCGGCACCGCGCTCATGACGATCGGCCTGCTTTTGCTGTCGCGGCTGGGACCCGACACCAGCTGGCTCGACGTCTCGCTCTACATGTTCGTGTTCGGCATGGGGCTCGGATCGGTGATGCAGGTGACGGTCATCGCCACTCAGAATGCCGTCGACTACAAGGATCTCGGTGCCGCCACCTCCGGGGTGACGTACTTCCGCTCGATGGGCGGGTCGTTCGGCACCTCCGTGTTCGGCTCGATCTTCTCCAACCGCCTGACGGCGACCCTCGCGCTCTACCTCGGCGGGACGGCGCTGCCGGCCGGCGTCAGCAGCGAGACGCTCAGCCCTGAACGGCTGAGCCGGCTCTCCCCTAGGACCCACGACGCCGTCGTCCACGCGTACGCCGACGCCATCCAGACCGTCTTTTTGGTGGCGGCGCCGGTCGCCGCCTTCGCCTTCCTGATCTCGTGGCTGCTGCCGGAGCTCAAGCTGCGAAAGACGCTCGCCGCCGTCGATCCCGGCCAGACGTTCGGCATGCCGGCCGAACGCAGCTCCGCGCAGGAGCTCGAACGCGGCCTCGGAGTGCTCGCGGCGCGCGAGGACCGGGTGGCCCTCTACCGCCGCATCGCCGCCCAAGCAGGCTTGAGCGGCCTGCGCCCGGCCGCCTCCTGTCTACTCGCCCGCATCGCAGGCCACAGCGGCGTCACGCGCGCGGAGCTGGCCGAGCAGATCGGCACTTCCTCCGCGAACCTCGCACCCAGCCTCGATCAACTGGCCGACCAGGAGCTCGTGACGATCGAACCGAGCACCCACGTGCTCAACCTGACCGCGAACGGCCGATCCGCTCTCGAGCGGCTGCGGCGTGCGCGTGAGGACCGCCTCCGCGAGCTGGTCGACGACTGGTCGCCCGAGCAAGAGGCCGAGCTCGACGTACGCCTCAAGGCGCTCGCCCGCGACTGCATCGACCAGGACGCGGCCAGACTGCGCCACGACGAAGGCTTGCGGGAAGCGGCCTGACGCGCCGGCATCTGCATCCAGGCTCGCACCTGTACCAGCGGGAGCGGTCGTCAATAGCGTGCTCGCCTAGGACCCGACACCAGCTGGCTCGACGCCTCGCTTGACTACAAGGATCTCTGTACCGCCACCTCTGGGGTGACGTACTTCCGCTCGATGGGCGGGTCGTTCGGCACCACGCTGTTCGGCGCGATCTTCTCCAACCGCCTGGCCGCCGTCGATCGCGGCCAGACGTTCGGCCATCCGGCCGACGCCGGCTCGGCCGCCGCCTGACGCGCCGACAGCCTCGCTCCTGGCGATCTCACCAAAGCAGAGTGCCCGAATCAGCAGTTCGGCACAAGCAGCAGCGAGGTCCCCCACGGCAGGCTCAACCTGATGCGGTCAGCCGATCAGAGCATTGCCCGCGCCACGCAGCCGCTGCTGAGTGTGAGCGGACTGAGCAAGACGTTCCCGGGCCTGCGCGCGCTGTGCGACGTCGACTTCGCCGTCCATCCAGGGGAGATCGTCGCGCTCGTCGGCCAGAACGGATCGGGCAAGTCGACGCTGGTGAAGATCCTGACCGGCATCCACCAGCGCCGACCCCGGGGCGCGGATCGAGGGACCGGCCCATGACGACGGCGGCGCGATCCACGTCATCCACCAGGACCTCGGCCTGATCCCGCAGCTGAACACGGTCGAGAACCTCGACCTCGGCCGCCGCTACGGCGCGCGCGGCGCCCTGCCGACCCGGCCGCGCGAAGAGGCCGAGCATGCGCGCGAGCTGCTGCGGCAGTTCGACGCCGCCTTCGACGTCACCGTGCCGGTGGGCGCGGCTCACGCCGGCGGAGCGGACGATCGTGGCGATCGCGCGCGCCCTCGACGGGTGGGAGCGCCCCGAGGGCCTGCTGATCCTCGACGAGCCCACGGCGGCCCTGCACAGCGACGAGGTCGGGCGGCTGTTCACCGCCGTGCGGCGGGCCGCGTCGCGCGGGGCCGGGGTGATCTTCGTCTCGCATCGCCTCGACGAGGTGATGGACCTCGCGGATCGCGTCCTGGTGCTGCGCGACGGGCGCCTCGTCGCCGACACGCCGGTCGCCGCCCTCGACCACGAGGAGCTCGTCCGCCTGATCGTCGGCGAGGCGCTGGAGGACGCGGCGCCGCGCGAGCGGCGCACGGGCGGCGAGCGGTCGCTGCACGTCCGCGGCCTCCGTGGCGGAACGCGTGCGCGACCTCCAGCTCGACGTCCGGGCGGGAGAGGTGGTCGGCGTCTCGGGCATCCTCGGGTCGGGCCGGGAACACGTCGCCGCGCTGCTGTTCGGCGCGCTGCGGCGCGCCGGGGGCGAGGTCGGCGTCGCCGGCGTCGCGCTGCCGCCGGGCGACCCGCGCGCCGCGATCGCGGCCGGTGTCGCCTACGTGCCCGCCGACCGCCACGCCGACGGCGCGGTGATGACGATGCGCGTGCGCGAGAACGTGACGCTGCCGAACCTGCGGCGCCTGCGCCGGCTCATCGGGCTGGCTCGACGCTCCGCGCGGAGCGGCGCGACGTGCGACGGCTGGGTCGATCGCGTCGGGCTGCGGCCGGCCGACCCGAGCGGCCGCTCGAGCTGTTCAGCGGCGGCAACCAGCAGAAGGTCGTGCTCGCGAAGTGGCTGCGCAACGAGCCGCGCCTGCTGCTGCTCGACGAGCCGACGCAGGGCGTGGACGTCGGCGCCAAGGCCGCCATCTACGAGCTGGTGCACGACGCGGCGGCGCGCGGCGCGGCCGTCCTGGTGGCGTCGTCGGACACCGCCGAGCTGGCCTCGCTGTGCGATCGCGTCGTCGTCATGTCGCGACGGCATCGTCAGCGCCGAGATCACGGGCCGCGACCTGACCGAGGAGCGGCTGGTCATCGAAGGCCTCGGCCTGCGCCCGCCGACGACGTCCACCCCGACCACGGAGACCCCGAGCCATGACTGATCTGGCGAGCACCCATTCGATCGGCGCGACGACCAGCGCCCGCGCACGAGCGCGTGCGCGCGGCGCTGTCGTTCCGGAACGTCAGCGCGCTCTACATCTTCGCCGTCCTCGTTCGTCGCTCTTCGCCCTCTGGGTACCCGACACGTTCCTGACCTCGGGCGTGTGGCGATCGCTGCTGGCGAACTCGGCGCTGACGGCGCTGGTCGCCATCGCGGTCACGATCCCGCTCGCGGCCGGCGTCTTCAACCTGGCCGTCGGGACGGAGGTCGGCATGGCGGCGATCCTGTCGGCCTGGCTGCTGGAGCGAGCAGGGCACTCGGCGTCGGCGACCGCGATCCTGCTCACGCTCGCCGCCGGCTGCGCGATCGGCGCGGTGAGCGGCGCGCTGATCGTCCGCGCCAGGATCGACTCGTTCATCGCCACGCTCGGCATGAGCTCGGTGCTGCTGGCGCTGATCGCGTGGGTCTCGGGCGGCCAGCAGATCCTCAACCTCCCGGCGTCCTTCCAGGCGCTCGCCACGAACGAGCTGCTCGGGCTCGCCTACCCGGTCTGGATCATGCTCGCCGTCGGGCTTCGTCGTCTGGTACGTCATGCAGCGCACCCCGACGGGTCGGCGGCTGTACGCCACCGGCGGCAACGTCAACGCCGCCCGCCTGGCCGGCGTGCGGACGTCGCGCGTGATCGTGCTGGCGCTGGTGAGCTGCGGCGCGATCGCGGCGCTGGCCGGGCTGCTGACGAGCGCCCAGCTGGCGGTCGGCGACCCGACCGTCGGCCCGGGCTACCTGCTGCCCGCCTACGCCGCCGCGTTCCTCGGGCTCGACCCAGTTCCACGGCGGCCGGTACAACGTCTGGGGCGCCGTCCTCGCGGTCCTCGTCCTGGCGGTCGGGGTCAAGGGCCTCCAGCTGGCCGGCGCGCCGGTCTGGATCCCCGACCTCTTCAACGGCGTCGCGCTGCTGCTCGCCGTCGGCATGTCCAAGTACCAGCGCACGGCGCGGCGCAGCGCCGCCGTCGCGCGCATCCTGCGTCGCAGCGAGGCCCGCGTCATGAGCCCGGCACCCGGCTGCGCGCCCAACCCACGGAGGAGAGAACTCGATGTCCCACACGATGTTGAGGGCGGCCGCCGCCGGCCTGGCCGGTCGCGGCGGTCGCGCTGGCCGGTTGCGGCGAGCGACAGCGACGACCGCAGCCACCGGCGGCGGCCAGCGGCGCGACGTCGCGGCGGCGAAGGCCGCCGTCGCCGAGTACACGGGCAAGCCGACCGCGTTCCCGGTCGACACGCCGCTGAAGACCAAGCCGGACGGCAAGACGTTCGCCTACCTGCAGTGCTCGACGCCGGCGTGCGCGCTGTTCGCGCAGATCGCTGGAGCCGACGCAGGAGCTGCTCGGCTACCAGCTCAAGGTCGTCAAGGCCGGCCCGGCGGCCAACGAGGTGCAGAGCGCGATGGACTCGATCGTCTCGCTCAAGCCCGACGGCGTGCTGCTGCCGGCGGCCGACCCGAACCAGTTCCTCCAGCAGATGCAGCAGCTGCGCAGGACGAAGCATCCCGGTCAGCGCGAACGGGATCGTCGACCCGGAGAAGTACGGCCTTCGAGGCCGACTTCATCAACAACGACACCGACGAGCTCGCCGGCAAGCTGATGGCCGACTGGGCGGTGGCGCAGGGCGGCGGCGAGGTGGCCTTCTACGGCGTGCCCGAGCTGTCGTTCACGCCGATCATGCAGCGACGGCTTCGACCGCTGAGATGGCGGCCGTCTGCCCGTCGTGCAAGGTGCGCCACGTCGACATCCCGGTCGGCGAGATCGGCAAGAGCGCTCCGAGCGCGCGTCGTGTCCGACCTGCAGTCGCACCCGAACACGAAGGTGGCGGTGTTCGCCACCGCCGAGGCCGGGACGGGGCTGCCCGCGGCGCTCAAGGCCGCGCGGCTGGAGGTCGAAGCTGATGGGCTGGGGTCCGCCGCCGGCGATCCTCGGCTACATCAAGGAGGGCCAGTGGGACGCCGGCGCTCGGCGTCGACGCCTTCACGATGCTCTGGGCCCAGGTCGACGCGCTGGCGCGGATGGTCGGCCGGCGAGCCGCTGACCGAGGGTCAGAAGAAGGGCCTGCCGCCGATCCAGTTCCTCACGCAGGAGGACATCACCTTCGACCCGACGCAGGGCTGGCAGGCGCTACCCCGACTTCGCCGCAGCGCTTCGCGAAGCTGTGGGGGGCCGCGTCATGAGGCTCGCGTCCTTCCACGCCGCCGACGGCGTGCGGCCGGCGGTCGTCGTCGGCGACGAGATCGTCGACCTCGCCGCCGCCGACCCTGCGCTGCTACGCGCCGCTGGCCGAGCTGCTCGGACCGCGTCCGAGGACCTGGAGCGTCCGTGAGATCGCGGAGTCGGGCGCGCACCGGCTGCCGCTCGGCCGCGTGCGGCTCGCGCCGCCCGTGCAGCCGCGCAAGTTCTTCGCGATCGGCCTCAACTACGCCGACCACGTGGCCGAGTCGGGCAGCCGATCGCCCGAGCACCTGACCGTGTTCGTCAAGGCCAGCACCTGCGTGACCGGCCCGTACGACCCGATCGAGCGGCCGGCCGTGTCGGACTTCCTCGACTACGAGGGTGAGCTCGGGTTCGTGATCGGCCGCCGCTGCCGGCACGTCCGTGCGGAGGACGCCGCGGACGTGATCGCCGGCTACCTGATCGTCGACGACGTCAGCGTGCGCGACTGGCAGATCCAGACGCCGCAGTGGTCGCTGGCCAAGTCCTTCGACACGCACGGGCCGATCGGCCCGTGGATCACCACGGCCGACGAGCTCGACGACCCGCACGCGCTCGGCATCCGCACCTACGTCAACGGCGAGCTGCGCCAGCAGTCCAACACGCGACCAGCTGATCTTCGACTGCTTCCGCCAGGTCGAGATCCTCTCGCAGGCGTGCACGCTCGAGCCCGGCGACGTGATCGCCACGGGCACGCCGTCGGGCATCGCCGCCGCGATGGAGGGCCGGCCGTGGCTGAAGCCCGGCGACCGCGTGCGGGTCGAGATCGACGGGATCGGCGCGATCGAGAACGAGGTCGTCCAGGAGCAGGTCCCGCGACCAGACGCTCGCCGCCTGAGGAGGCTGCAGATGAGCACTTCACTGGATGCGGATGTGGTGATCGTCGGCTACGGGCCGGTCGGTCAGACGCTGGCGGCGCTGCTCGCGAGCACGCGGCCATCGCGTGGCGGTCTACGAGCGCTTCGTCGGGCCTGTACGACCTGCCGCGGGCCGTCTACTTCGACGACGAGATCATGCAGGTCTGGCAGTCGCTCGGGATCGCCGAGGAGCTCGACGTCCGTGCCGGTCAAGAAGTACGACTGGTTCGGCGCCGACGGCGAGACGATCCTTCGCCTTGCAGCATCCCGAGGCCGGCCCGTCGGGCTGGGAGCCCGGGCTACTGCTTCTACCAGCCCACGCCTCGAGCGGGCGCTGGACCGGGCGGTGCGGGCGCTGCCCGCCGCCACGGTCGAGTGCGGCTGGAGCGCCGAGGCGCTCGAGCAGGCCGACGACCACGTCGAGCTGACGCTGCGCCGCGTGCGCGAGCCGCAGATCGGGGTCCTCGAGCCGACGGCCGAGACCAAGACCGTGCGCGCCCGCTACGTGGTCGGCGCCGACGGCGCGAACTCGTTCGTCCGCACGGCGGCCGGCATCGGGTTCGAGGACCAGGGCTTCGCCGAGAGCTGGCTCGTGGTCGACCTGCGGCCCGATGACGTCGAGGCGCTGTCGTACCTCCCCGCGCCGTGCCAGTGGTGCGATCCCGAACGGCCGCACATGCACACGCGTCAACGGCCGCGCCGCACCGGCGCTTCGAGTTCATGCTCCTGCCCGGCGAGCGGCCCGAGGACTTCGCCGACGAGGCGCGCGTCTGGGAGCTGCTGGCGCCGTGGTTCACGCCGGACGACGGAGCGCATCGTGCGGCACGCGGTCTACGAGTTCCGCGGCGCGCCTGGCCGACACCATGCGCGCCGGTCGCGTCGCTGCTCGCCGGCGACGCCGCGCACACGATGCCGCCGTTCATGGGCCAGGGACTGTGCTCCGGGCGTGCGCGACGCGGCGAGCCTCGCCTGGCGGCTGGACCTGGTCCTCCGCGGCGCGGGAGGCGACGAGCTGCTCGACGCCTACACGACCGAGCGGCGGCCGCAGAACGAGTGGATCGTGAACCTCTCGACCGAGATGGGGCGCGTTTCCTGCACGCTCGACCCGCAGACCGCCGCCGAGCGCGACGCCGCGCTGCGCGCCGCCGCCGCCCCGCCGCCGCTGGCGCTGCCGCCGCTCGCGGGCGGGCACCGCTCGCGGCGGGTCGCCCGCTGGCCGGCAGCCGCGCCGTGCAGGGCACCGTCCGCGTCGGCCGGCCGCGAGGGCCGCTTCGACGACGTCGTCGGCAAGGGCTTCGTGCTGCTCGCGCGGCGCGCGGCCGATCTGCCGGCCCCCCACGTGGCGTTCCTCGGAGCGCCTCGGCGCGCTGCGCCGTCGCCCTCGACGAGCTCGACGACCTCGACGGCCGCCTGACCGCCTGGTTCGACGAGCACGGGCTCGATGGCCGTGCTGGTCCGGCCCGACGGCTACGTCTTCGGCGCCGTCGAGGCGCTCGAGGACCTTCCCGCGCTGGTCGACGACCTGCGCTCCCACCTGTCCATCACCGACTCGAGGATCACCGCCCATGTCCGCTGACCGACCGTCATCCACCCGAAGTTCCACCACGTCAACCTCAAGACCACCCGGCTGCAGGAGATGATCGACTGGTACGGCGTCGATGCTCGGCACCGAGGTGCTGTTCCGATTCCCGTTCGGCGCCTGGATCTCCAACGACGAGGCCAACCACCGGATCGCGCTGACCGCGTTCCCGAACTTCGTCGAGGACCCCGAGAAGGACACGCGCACGGGGCTGCACCACACCGCGTTCGAGTATGCCGGCTTCGAGGAGCTCAACGCGAGCTACCTGCGGCTCAAGGAGGCCGGGATCGTGCCGGCCTTCTGCCTCGACCACGGCATGACGTTCTCGTACTACTACCGCCGACCCGGACGGCAACCACGTCGAGCTGCAGGTCGACAACTTCGGCGACTGGGCGAAGTCGAGCGCGTTCGTGCGCGAGAGCCCGGTGTTCGCACGAGGACCCGATCGGCCAGTTCGTCGACCCCGATCGCGTGGCCGCGGCCTACGCCGACGGGCGCGACCTTCGAGGAGATCCACGCGCGCGCGATGGCCGGCGAGTTCGCTCCGGACACGCCGCCGCTCGAGGTGCCGCAGGTGGAGGCGTAGATGCGTACCGTCGTCTGGGTCTCGGGCGCCTCGTCGGGCATCGGCGCGGCTCTCGCGGACTCGGTGCCCTACGACCGCGCGCGGCTGATCGGCATCAGCCGGCGCCCGCCCGCGCGCGGCGAGCACGTCGAGGCCGATCTCTCCCGGCCCGCCGCCTGGCCGGGATCGCCGCGCACTTCGAGGAGGTGCTGGGACCCGGCGACGTACGCCCAGGCGGTGTTCGTGCACATGGCCGGCGCCGGGGCGCCGATCGGGCCGGCGGCCGCCGCCGAGCTCGAGGCCTACACGGCGGCGGTACTGCTCAACTCCGCCTCGGGGCAGGTGCTGGGCAAGGCGTTCCTGGAGGCGTGCCGTGCACAGCGGCACCGAGGCGACGCTCGTCCTCTGCTCCTCGCCCGCCGCGGCGGCGCCGGCATACGGCGCCTCGCACTACGGCGCCGGCAAGTCGGCGCTCGCAGTACTGGGCGGCGGCCGCCGCGACCGAGGTCGGGGGCTGGGGGAGGGTGTTCTCCGTCGTCCCGTTCGCGGTCGACACGCCGATGGTCCGCGCGACGATCGCCGCGCCGCCCGGCGCCACGCCGATCGCCGACAGGCTGCGCGCGGCCGCGGAGCGGGGCGAGCTCGCGACGCCCGAGGCGACCGCGGAGCAGATCTGGCATCTGGTGCTGGACGGCACGACCCACGGATCGGCCGTGCCGGTGGGCGCGGTCCCCGCCGAACTGAGGAGCACATGACATGACGACGAGCACCGCGGTGGTGGCGACCGATCTCGTCCTCGCCGAGCGGCGAGGACCGGTCCTCCTCCTCACGCTGAACCGGCCCGACCGCCTGAACACCTGGACGGACGCGCTCGAAGAGCGCTACTTCACGCGCCTCGACGAGGCCGAGGACGACCCCGACGTCCGGGCCATCGTCGTGACCGGCGCGGGCCGCGGGTTCTGCGCGGGCGCCGACCTGAGCGACCTCGAGCTCGGAGCCACCACCGAGGGGGCCGCGGATGCGGCGCTGCGCCACCGCCCGCGCGCGCGGAGCTTCCCGCTGACCGTGCGCAAGCCGGTGATCGCGGCGATCAACGGCGCCGCCGCGGGCCTCGGCCTGGTCGAGGCGCTGTACTGCGACCTGCGCTTCGCCACGCCGGAGGCCAAGCTGACCACCGCGTTCGTGCGGCGCGGGCTGGTGGCCGAGTACGGCATGGCCTGGATCCTGCCGCGGCTGGTCGGGCCCGGGCGCGCGCTCGACCTCCTGTTGTCCGGCCGCATCGTCCTCGGCGAGGAGGCGCTGCGGCTCGGCCTGGTCGACCGCCTCTACGACCGCGACCGGCTCGTCGACGAGGCCGTGGCCTACGCCGCCGATCTCGCGGCGAACTGCTCGCCGTGGTCGATGGCGACGATCAAGGCGCAGGTCCGGGCGGACCTCGACCGCAGCTTCGCCGAGGCCGTCGCGGCCGCCGACGAGCTGATGCTCTCCTCGTTCGACCACCCGGACGTCGAGGAGGGCGTGCGCAGCTACGTGGAAGGCCGCGCGCCGGCGTTCCCCGGCCTCGAGCCTCGGAGGGAGGGAGCATGAACTTCGAACCGACGGAGCGCGGCAAGGACTACGTGGAGCGCGTCACGGCCTTCATGGACGAGCGCATCTACCCGGCGGAGCACGTCTACGAGGAGCAGATGCGCGCGGCGGGCGATCCGCACTTCCACCCTCCGATCCTCGAGGATCTCAAGGACGAAGCCCGCTCGCGCGGCCTGTGGAACCTCTTCCATCCCCATCCTGAGTGGGGCCCTGCTCTCACGAACGCCGAGTACGCGCCGCTGGCCGAGATCATGGGCCGCTCGCCGCACCTCGCGCCCGAGGCCATGAACTGCAGCGCCCCCGACACCGGGAACATGGAGGTCCTCACGCTCTTCGGCACCGAGGAGCACAAGCAGCGCTGGCTGCGCCCGCTGCTGGCCGGCCAGATCCGCTCGGCGTTCGCCATGACCGAGCCGGCCGTCGCGTCGTCGGACGCCACCAACATCGAGACGCGGATCGAGCGCGACGGCGACGAGTACGTCATCAACGGGCGCAAGTGGTGGACGTCCAACGCCCTGCACCGCAACTGCAAGGTCCTGATCGTCATGGGCAAGACGGATCCGGACGCCCCCCAGCACCGCCAGCAGTCGATGCTCGTGGTGCCGGTCGACGCGCCGGGCGTGACGATCGTCCGCAACCTGCCGATCTTCGGATACCACGACCGAGAGGGGCACGCCGAAGTCCTCTTCGAGGACGTGCGCGTGCCGGTGAGCGCCCTGCTGGCGGGGGAGGGCGACGGGTTCATGATCTCCCAGGCCCGCCTGGGGCCGGGGCGGATCCACCACTGCATGCGCTCGATCGGCATGGCCGAGCGCGCGCTCGACCTGCTGTGCCAGCGGGCGCTCGCCCGGGTGACGTTCGGCAAGCCGGTGGCCGAGAACGCCAACATCCAGGACTGGATCGCCGAGTCCCGCATCGAGCTCGAGATGGCTCGGCTGCTGATCATGAAGACGGCGTGGATGATGGACACGGTCGGCAACCGGGAGGCGCGCGTCGAGATCGCCGCCATCAAGGTGGCGGCGCCGCAGGTGGCGCTGAAGGTCATCGACCGGGCGATCCAGGTGCACGGCGGCGGCGGCGTCAGCGATGACTTCCCGCTTGCGCTGTTCTACGCCCACCAGCGCACGATGCGCCTCGCCGACGGGCCCGACGAGGTCCACAAGCGCACGATCGCCCAGCGCGAGCTGCGCCGCTGGCGCCGGCCGGCCCAGCCGCGCGCCGCCGTGCCCGCGGGGGTGGTGTGACGATGGCTGCCGAGCTCACCGGGCGCACCGCGATCGTGACCGGCGCCTCGCGCGGCATCGGCCTCGCGATCGCCGCCGCGCTGCTCGACTCCGGCGCCAACGTGGTGCTGACGAGCCGCCGGCAGGAGGCGGCCGAGGCGGCGGCGGCCACGCTCGGCGACCCGCGCGCGGTCGGCATCGGCGCGCACGCGACGGACGCCGACGCGGCGGCCGCGTGCGTCGAGGCGGCGCTCGAGCGCTTCGGCAGCCTCGACATCCTCGTCAACAACGCCGCCACCAACCCGGCCTTCGGCCCGCTCGTCGACCAGGACCACACGCGGGTCGCCAAGACGCTCGACGTCAACCTGTGGGCGCCGCTGCTCTGGACGCAGCTCGCCTGGCGTGCCTGGATGGCCGAGCACGGCGGCGCGGTCATCAACGTGGCGTCGGTCGGCGGCATGGCCGTCAGCCCGGACCTCGGGATCTACCACGTCTCCAAGGCGGCGCTGATCCATCTGACCAGGCAGCTCGCGCTCGAGCTCGGCCCGAACGTGCGCGTCAACGCGATCGCCCCGGGCATCGTCCGCACGCGCCTGTCCGAGGGGTTGTGGAAGGACAGCGAGGCGCGCGTTGCCGCCGCGACGCCGCTGGGCCGGATCGGCGAGCCGGAGGACGTCGGCGGCGCCGTGGCGTTCCTTGCCTCCGATCGCGCGCGGTGGGTCACCGGCACGACGGTGGTGATCGACGGCGGGCAGCTCCTCGCCCCGGGAGTCGTCGAGGCGCCGGCGGAGCAGGTCGCGTGACCGGCCGCCTGGAGCGCCGCACGGCGCTTGTGACGGGCGCAGGCCAGGGACTCGGCAAGGTCATCGCCGCGCGCCTCGCCGGCGAGGGCGCGCGCGTCGTGCTGGCGTCGCGGTCGCGCGAGCGGCTCGAGCAGACGGCGGCCGAGATCGCCGCGGCGGGCGGCTCCGCCGTCGTCGTCCCGACCGACCTTCGCGAGCCGATCGCCGTCGAGACGCTCGCACAGCGGGTCGCCGCGGAGGTGGGCGAGCTCGACGCGATCGTCTGCAACAGCGGCGTCGCCGGCCCCACGGCCGAGCTGTGGAAGGTGACGCCCGAGGAGTGGGAGGAGACCCTGCGCGTCAACGTCACCGGGACGTTCCTCGTCTGCCGCGCGCTCGTGCCGGCGATGGTGCGGCGCGGTCGAGGCGCGGTGGTCGTGATCGGGTCGACGACCGGCAAGCGGCCGCTCTACGGGCGCACGCCGTATGCGGCCAGCAAGTCTGCCCTCATCGGGCTGGTGCGCACGCTTGCCGTGGAGCTCGGGCCGGCCGGCGTGCGCGTGAACCTCATCTCGCCGGGAGTCGTCGAGGGTCCCCGCATCGAGACGGTCATCCGCGAGCAGGCCCGCGCCGCGGGGACCTCCTATGAGGCGGTCTACGAGGAGGCCACGAAGGCGACCCCGCTGGGGAGGCTCGTGGCGCCCGAGGACGTCGCCGACGCGACCGTGTTCCTGGCCTCCGACGCCTCGGCCTCGATCACCGGCGAGGACCTCAACGTCTCCGGCGGGCTGGCGATGTACTGATGAGCACAGCCCACGCGATCGCGCCCGACGACGTCGTCCGCCGCCACGCGGACCGCCGGGCGGGCGCGCGGGCGCCCCTGCTCGTCCTGGAGCCGCTGGCGGCATACCTCGACGCCCACGGCCTGGGCGCCGGCGAGCTGGAGGTCGAGCCGCTCGGGGACGGCCATTCCAACGTCACCTACGCGGTCAGGCGCGACGGCGCCGAGCTCGTCCTGCGCCGGCCGCCGCGGCCGCCGCTCCCGCCCAGCGCTCACGACGTCCTGCGCGAAGCCCGCGTGCTGCGCGCCCTGCAGGGCCGCGCGCGGGTTCCCGAGGTCCTCGCCGCCTGCGCGGACGAGTCGGTCATCGGCGCGCCCTTCTACGTCATGGAGCGGCTCCACGGCCACGTGGTGACCGCGACCGTGCCCGCTGTGCTCGACACCCTCGCCGAGCGGCGGCGCATCGCCGAGGAGCACATCGACACGCTCGTGGAGCTGCACGCGGTCGACTGGCGGGCCGCCGGCCTCGAGGACTTCGGGCGGCCGACCGGCTATCCCGAACGCCAGCTGCGCCGCTTCGAGGGCCTGTGGGAGCACAACCGCACACGCGAGATCCCCGCCGTCGAGCGCGTCGCGCGCCGGCTTCGCGAGGACCTGCCCGCCTCGCCGGCGACCACGATCGTCCACGGCGACTTCCGGCTCGGCAACACGATGATGGCTCCGAGCGCGCCGGCGCGGCTGATCGCCGTCTTCGACTGGGAGCTGGCGACGCTCGGCGACCCGGTCGCCGACCTGGGCTACCTGTGCAGCACATGGGCCGAGGCCGGCGACCCCCCGCGCGGCATGCTCGAGCTCTCGCCCGTCACCCGCGAACCGGGGTTCCCGACGCGCGCCGAGCTCATCGCCCGCTACGAGGAGCGCACGGGACGGCCGGTCAGCAACATCGGCTGGTACGAGACGCTCGCGCTCTGGAAGAGCGCGATCTTCATGGAGGGCAACTACCGGCGAGCGCTTCGGGGGACGACCGACGACCCCTATCTTCATCGTTCCGGCGCGGCCGTCATCGAGCTCGCGTCGCGGGCAGAGGCACGACTTGCCTCGCGCTGATCGTCTCGCCGCTCCGCGGCGTCCGCGGCGGCGATGCGCGCTCGCCTGGCCGCGGTCAGCTCCTCGACGACGATCTGCAGCCCGGCCGCGATCGGCACGGCGATGATCGCCCCGATCAACCCGAACAGCGCTCCGAACGCCAGGACGCTGGCGAGCACGGTGAAGCCGGAGATCCGGGCCGCCTTGCCGATGATGGTCGGCTGCAGGACGTAGTTCTCGATCTGCTGGTAGACGACGATGACGATCGCGAAGACGATCAGGGCTTCGAGGCTGACCGACAGGGCGACGAGCCCGATGATCAGCCCGGCGAGCGTGGCGCCGAGGTTGGGGATGAGGTCGAGCAGGCCGGCGATGACCGCCAGCGCGAGCGGGTAGGGAAGGCCGAGGATCACCGCGGTGGTGCCGTAGACGGTCGCGCAGATCAGGGAGATGGCCACGTTGCCGATCATGTAGCGCGACGTCGTCTGGATGATCCGATCCGTGACCTGCAGGTAGCGCTTGCGCTTGTCCCGGTACAGCAGGCTCCCGATCCAGTCCCGCGCGTGCGGTGCGTCGATCAGGCCGAAGAGTGTGAGGAAGGTGACCGAGAAGACCAGCGTCACCGCACCGAACGCCGAGACGCCGACGTCGGCGACGCCGCCCGACACGTCGCCCACGCCCTTGGTGATGTCGCCCGCGTGGTCCCTCAACGTGTCGAGCGAGCCGCTGCCGCTGTTGATGTAGTCGCCCAACTCGCTGTGCCTGACCCTGTCGACGATCTGCGGGAGGTCGTCGCTGAAGTCGCGCACGGCGTCGCTGATCGCCTGCGCCACCACGAGGACGACGGCGGCGATGACGATCACGATCGCGAGCATGAGCACGACCGCGCACACCCGTCGGCTCCAGCGCAACCGCCGCTCCATCACGCTCACCACCGGCACGAGGACGGCGGCGCTCAAGATGGACACGAAGATCAGGAGCAGGACGTTCGCGATCGACGCCAGCGCCCAGGCGATGGCGACGGCGCCGGCGACCAGCAGGATCGTCCGGATCGATATCGAGACCTCGACGCCGGCGCGGTCAGCGGCCGTCTCACTCATGCGACCAGATTCCAGGACACGTGGGTGATCCGGCGTCACGCATTCCTGATGATCACGACTCGCGCCGCACTATTGTAATGATCGCTCCAATTCTGCTACTCTGTAGCAATCACTACAAAACCTGTCTTGCGGAGGAGAGCAATGCGCAGTGAACACGTGCCCGTGCTGGTCGTCGGCGGCGGCGGCGCCGGGCTGACCGCCTCGATGCTGCTCGCCCGCCAAGGCGTCGAGCACCTCCTCATCAGCGCAAAGCCCGGAACCTCGGACCTGCCGAAGGCGCACGTGCTCAACCAGCGGGCGATGGAGGTGCTCGAGGACTGCGGCGTCGCCGACGCGATCGCCGAGCGGAGCACGCCGGCCCGCCACATGGCGGCGACGGCCTACTACGCAGGCTTCGCCGGTCCTGAGCCCGAGTACGGGCGCCGGCTCGCCCGGCTGGAGGCGTGGGGGGCCGGCCGGGACAACGACAACTGGCGCGAGGCGAGCCCGTGGCGGCAGCTCAACCTGCCGCAGATCCGTCTCGAGCCGATCCTCAAGGCCGGCTCCGAGACGCTCTCGCCGGGCCGCGTCCGCTTCAACCATGAGCTGCTGGAGCTCGAGCAGGACCCCGACGGCGTGCAGGCGCTCGTCCGCGACAACGGCACCGGCGAGGAGTACATCGTGCGCTGCCGGTACCTGCTCGGCGCGGACGGCGGACGCTCGTGCGCACGCAAGATCGGCGTCCGTTACGAGGGCCTCGGCGTGCTGACGCAGACGGCGACGCTGCACGTGACGGCCGACTTCTCGCGGTGGGCCGACGACCCCGACGTCCTCATCCGCTGGATCGCCTCGCCGCAGGCCGGCGCGCTGATCGTCATGGTCCCGATGGGGCCCGAGCGCTGGGGGCCCGACTCCGAGGAGTGGGTCATCCACCTCAACTACCCGGCCGCTGACCCCAGGGCGCAGTCGGACGAGCAGGTCGAGGCCGACGTGCGCGCGGCGATCGGGCTTCCCGACGCCCCGATGACGATCCACAAGATCACGCGCTGGTCCGTCGACGCGGTGATGGCGTCGGCGTTCCGCGTCGGCCGGGTCTTCCTGCTCGGAGACGCCGCCCATCGCCACCCGCCGACCGGGGGCCTCGGTCTCACGAGCGCGATCCACGACGCCCACAACCTGTGCTGGAAGCTCGCTGCCGTGCTGGCGGGGGCGGCGTCCCCCGAGCTGCTCGACACGTACGAGCCGGAGCGACGCGCCGCCGACGAGCGCAACGCCCAGCGGTCGCTCGAGAACGCCGTCAACCAGTTCGCGATCGTCAATGCACTGGGCCTCTCGCCCGACAACCACCGCGAGGAGAACTGGACGAGCCTGCGCCGGATGTGGAGCGGTCGCCCCGAGGACGCGGAGCACCGCAGCGGCGTGCTGCGGGCGATCCGGATGCAGTCGATGGAGTTCAACGAGCTGAACGTCGAGTTCGGCTACGCGTACGACTCCGCCGCGGTGGTGCCCGACGGCAGCCCGCCGCCGCGACCGGTCGACGACATCCGCGTCTACGAGCCGTCGACACGACCGGGAGCGCCGCTCCCGCACGCCTGGATCGAGGACGAGGACGGACAGCGGCAGCCGATCAAGGACCTGGTCGTCCCCGGACGCTTCCTGCTCATTGCCGGCGAAGAGGGCGGCGCGTGGTGCGAGGCCGCCCGGCGGCTCGCCTCCGAGGCCGGCCTCGATCTCGACGCGGTCCGCATCGGCCACGTCGACGGCGACCTGTACGACCCGCGCTCCATGTGGGCGCGCAGCCGCGGGATCGGGCCCGACGGAGCGGTGCTGGTCCGCCCGGACCGGTTCGTCGGCTGGCGCAGCATGCGGGCATCGGAGCGCCCGCACGAGGAGCTCTCAGACGCGCTGAGCCGAATCCTCGCCCGACCGGTCCGCGCCCTCGCCGCCACAACCTGACCTACCCTCTCCTCGTGGCCGCCGGCGCGGAAGTCACCCCCAACCGCCGCGGGCTCAAGTCGCGCGAGTTGGTCCTCGACGCCGCCGAGCGCGTCATGGCGGAGCACGGCTTTGAAGCGGCCACCATCGCGCGCGTCGTGGAGGAGGCGGGGATCCCGCTCAGCTCCGTCTACCACTACTACGGCTCCAAGGACGGAGTCCTGCTCGCCGTCATGGAACGCGGCGCGGAGCGGTTCTTCGCCGACATGCCGATATCGCAGCGCCGCAGGGGGCGCCCCGCGCAACATCTGGCCGGGTTCATCTCGCGCGCTGCCGAGACGCTCGAGCGCCACCCCGACTTCCTGCGCCTGCTGATCGTCTTCGCCGCGCAGCCCCCGGCTACGGCGGGCGGCGAGCTCGAGGCGGTCGTCGGGCGCATCCGAGGGGTGGCCCTCGAGCGCCTGCGAGACGAGATCGCCATCGCGTTCGGCGACGAGCCGGCCGATCCGGTCACCGACCGGCTCGCCCGCTTTGCGCTCGCCGCGTTCGACGGAGCGTTCGTGGCGTCGCGAACCGATCGCGCGGTCGGGCTCGAGGAGCTCTTGCGGCCGCTGGCGCCGGCGCTCGTCGCTGCGCGCCGCAGCCTGCTCGCCAAGGCCTGAATCACTCGAACCTGGTGACGACCGGTCATCCAGTCGGCTGTGACGCTGGCTGGCATGACGACGACCACCGTCGCACGCCACACCGCGCCGCCTCGCGCGAGCCGGCCCGTGCGCGGGTCCGCGCTGGCGGCGCTGATGGTGGGCGCGCTCGGTGTGGTGTTCGGGGACATCGGCACGAGCCCGCTGTACGCGCTCCAGATCGTCTTCTCCCTGAACGGCGGCGTGGTGCGGCCGACGCCGAGTGATGTGTACGGCGTCGTCTCGCTCGTCTTCTGGGCGATCACCCTGATCGTCTCGATCAAGTACATCGCGTTGGTCATGCGCGCCGACAACCAGGGCGAGGGCGGGATCCTGGCGCTCACGGCGCTCGTGCAGCGCGCGACGGCGAACGTGCTCGTCCGCACCGGCGTGCTGGTCTCGCTCGGCGTCTTCGGCGCCGCGCTGTTCTACGGCGACAGCGTCATCACGCCGGCGATCTCGGTGCTCTCGGCCGTCGAGGGCCTCGAGGTCGCGGCACCCGCCTTGTCGGCGCTCGTCGTGCCGTTGGCGCTGGTCATCCTCTGCGCCCTCTTCGCCGTCCAGCGCTGGGGCACCGCCGCCGTCGGCCGCGTCTTCGGGCCGGTGATGATCGTCTGGTTCGTCGCGATCGGCGTCGCGGGCGCCGCCGAGGTGGCGGCGCATCCGGGCGTTGCTCGCGGGCTGTCGCCGACCTATGCCGCCGAGTTCATCGCCGCCCATCCGGGCGTGGCCTTCGTGGCGATGGGTGCGGTCATGCTCGCGATCACCGGCGCCGAGGCGCTCTATGCCGACATGGGCCACTTCGGGCGCCGGCCGATCCGCCGCGCCTGGTTCGCGCTCGTGTTCCCGGCGCTCACGCTGAACTACCTCGGTCAATCCGGGCTCATCCTGCGCCGGCCGGACGCGATCGAAAGCCCGTTCTTCCTCCTTCTCCCGCACTGGGCGCGCATCCCGATGGTGCTGCTGGCCATGGCCGCCACCGTCATCGCCTCGCAGGCCGTCATCTCCGGCGCGTTCTCGGTCTCGCGCCAGGCCATGCAGATGGGCTTCCTGCCGCGTCTGACCATTCGCCACACGTCGCCGCACGCGATCGGCCAGATCTACGTGCCGGCCGTCAACTGGGCCCTCTTCCTCCTCGTCGTCGCGGTCGTCCTCGGCTTCGGGTCCTCCGAGCGACTCGGCAGCGCCTACGGCGTCGCGGTCAGCGGCACCTTCGTCATCACGACCTTGCTCTTCCTGGCGGTCGCGCGCTGGCGCTGGCGCTGGCCGAGGTGGCTGCTTCTGACCTGCGCTGCGGTCTTCCTGTCGGTCGAGGCCACATTCCTGGCCGCGAACATGAGCAAACTCCATGACGGCGGCTGGCTGTCGCTCGTCATCGCGGGCGCCCTCTACCTGATGATGACGACCTGGCATCGGGGGAGCGAGATCGTGGGCGCGAACCGGGTCCGCCAAGAGGGTCTGCTGCGTGAGTTCGTCGCCGGGCTGCACGCGCTGGATCCGCCGCTCCCGCGCGTGTCCGGCACGGCGGTGTTCCTGAATCCGTCCAAGGAGACGACGCCGCTCGCGCTGCGGGCGAACGTCGAGCACAACCATGTGCTGCACGAACGCGTCGTCATCGTCACCGTACAGTCGGAGACGGTGCCGCGCGTGCAGCCCGGCGATCGCGTCAGGATCGACGACCTCGGCTTCGACGACGACAACATCGCCCATGTCACGGCGCGCTTCGGCTTCCAGGAGGAGCCGAACGTCCCGCAAGCCCTCCGCCTGGCCAACGAGAACGGGCTCGAGTGCGACATCGACGTGGAGCGCCCGACGTACTTCCTCTCGCGCGCGACCATCCGCGTGACCGGCGCCGCGGGCATGGCGCGCTGGCGCAAGCGGCTGTTCGCGCTCTCCCATAACGCCGCCAACCCGATCGAGTACTTCGGCCTCCCGCCGGAGCGCACGATCACGATGGGATCGCAGATCCCGCTGTAGTCGAGGAGACGATCGACCCATGACCAAGCCCATCCTGGTCGGATACGACGCCGGGCGCGGCGATCGAGCCCCGCTCGAGTTCGGTCTCGCCGCCGCGAGCTTCACCGGCGCTCGCCTGATCGTCGCCTCCGTGCACAGCGGCGCGGCGGGACTCGGTCGCGCGGGTGCGGAGGTCATCGAGGAGCAGCTCGACGAGGGTTGGGGCGAGGGCTTGGATCGCCTCGCCGAGGAGCTTCGGGAACAGGGCGTCGACGCCGACTGCCGCTCGCTGCCGGGTACGAGCGCGGCTCGCGCCCTGCACGAAGAGGCCGAGGAGCTCGGAGCCGGGTTGCTCGTGGTCGGCTCGAGCGAGCGCGGAGGGGTCGGACGGGTGGTGCCCGGTTCGACCGCCCAGCGCCTCCTGCACGGCGCGCCCTGCCCGATCGCGGTCGTCCCGCGCTCGTGGCAGCGAGGCGACGGGCTGCGCACGATCGGCGTGGGGTACGTAGACACAGTCGAAGGCCATGCCGCGCTCGACGGCGCGCTCGCGCTGGCACGACGCTCGGGAGCGAAGCTGCGGGTGCTCAGCGCGGCGAAGGAGCGCCCTACCACCGAGACGTACGGCGGCGGCGATGCGCTGACCCCGGCAGCGCGCTACGAGGAGTTCACGAGCGTGCTCCGCGTGTCGGCAGAGCAGGCGGTGGAGGCGGCGACGAGCGGCGTGAGCGACGTCGAGATCGAGCCCGATGTGAGCGTGGGCGACCCAGCCGACTTCCTGATCGGCGCGTCGGAACAGCTCGATCTGCTGATCTGCGGCTCACGGGGATACGGCCCGGCTCGGGCGGTGCTGCTCGGTGGCGTCTCGCGGCGGGTCGTGAGCGAGGCGCGCTGCCCCGTGATCGTGCTCGCACGCGGCGTCGAAACAGGCCTTGAAACGCTCGTCGACGAGGGCGCCGGCGCGATCGGCTGAGCCGCAGCCCTGTATGCCGGCTTCAGTGACTGATCCCCTCTCGATCACGCGCGTCTTCGAGGCGCCGCGCGATCGCGTCTGGCGCGAATGGACCGAGCCAGACCGGTTCGCGGACTGGTTCGGTGGCGCTGAGGGCGAGGTGCCGCCGTCGTCGGTGGCGATGGACGTGCGCGTCGGCGGCGCGTGGCGGCTGACGATGCGAATGCTCGGCGGCGAGGTCTCGTGGCACGGCGAGTATCGGGAGGTCGTCGAGCCCGAGCGGATCGTGTTCACGCTGAGCGACCAACCGCCGCGAGATGCGGGGCACGCGCTCGTGATCGTCGAGTTGGTCGAGGTGGGCGAAGGCCGGACCGGAATGCGCCTCGAGCAGCACGGCTCGCTGTCGCCCGCCCAGACCAGCGCCGCCCGCTACGGGTGGTCGCGCTTCTTCGACCGTCTCGCCGAGCGGCTCGCTGCCGGTTGAGGAAGCACCACGGTCTCGCGAACATCGTTCTTCAAAGAATCCGGGAGGCCGTGTCGGATCGGGGCGGTGCTGTTCGTAGTGGGGGTGAGGCCGCCCACAAGGGGCGGCGCCAAGGGAAAGGGAATCGCGGTTATGAAGTTGACGACCATGACTCAGGTCACCATCGATGGAGTGATGCAGGGAAACGGCGCCGCGTCGGATGACCGCAGGAACGGATTCGAGCGCGGCGGATGGGCCCGGGGGAAGGGCGACAAGGACACCGCGACGTTCATCAACCGGACCTACCAGCGCGCCGACGCGTTCCTGCTCGGCCGGCGGACCTACGAGCTGTTCGCCGGCTCGTGGGGGTCCTTGACGATCGAGGATGTCCCTGGCTGGGAGCCCGTCTGGCAGGCGTTGGACACCCGGCCCAAGTACGTGGCATCGACCACACTCGGCGATCCGGCGTGGTCGGGCACCACCGTCTTGTCCGACGACCTTGCGACCGCCATCGCGGACCTGAAGGCCAAGCCGGGGGGTGAGCTGCAGGTGCACGGCAGCGGCGCCCTGACCCGGTGGCTGCTGGAGAACGATCTGGTCGACGAGATGATTCTGGTTGTCGTCCCGGTGGTCCTCGGTCAGGGCGCGCGGCTGTTCCCTGAGGCCGGCCCGGATCTTGCGCTCGACCTGGTCGAGTCGCGAGTCGACTCGAAGGGCGTGACGATCCAGGTCTTCCGGCCGGCCGGGCGCCCGCAGTATGCAACGGCCTGAAGCACCTGACCGGTGTACCACTCTGTCTTGACACCACAGGGGTGATCTTCAGATGCAGTACCTGTTTTCCGTGATCCACGACCCGGCCGGCCTCGCCACCCCGGAAGAGCACGCTGCGATCGACGTGTTCAATGACCGGCTCCAGGCCGAGGGCCACTGGGTCTTCGCCGGCGGCCTCGCCTCGCCCAACACGGCCACCGTCATCGACAACCGGGGTGGGGAGGCGCTGGTCACCGACGGGCCCTTTCTGGAGTCCAAGGAGTATCTCGGCGGCTTCTGGGTCATCGAGGCGCCCGACCTCGACGTGGCGCTCGAGCTCGCCACCGAAGGGTCGAAGGCCTGCAACCGCAAGATCGAGGTGCGCCCGTTCCTGTGAACGTGGCCGACGTCGAGCAGGCGATCATCCGGGTCCACCACGAGGAGTGGGCGCGGGTGGTCGCCTCGCTGACCCGGCGCTTCGGTGACCTCGACATCGCCGAGGAGGCGGCCGCCGAGGCGTTCGCGACCGCCGTCGAGCGGTGGCCGGCCGACGGCGTGCCCCCCAATCCCGGCGCCTGGCTGACCACCACCGCCAACCGCAAGGCCATCGACCGGATCCGGCGCGAGACCAAGCGCGACGACAAGCACAAGGAGGCTCGGATGGTGTACGACGACGACCCGCCCGAGCCTCTCGGAGCCATCGACGACGATCGGCTCCGGCTGATCTTCACCTGCTGTCACCCGGCGCTGGCGATGGAAGCCCGCGTGGCGCTGACGCTGCGCATGGTCGGCGGTCTGACCGTGCCCGAGATCGCCCGCGCCTTTCTGGTGGCCGAGAGTGCCATGGGGCAGCGGATCACCCGCGCGAAGGCCAAGATCAAGGCGGCTCGCATCCCCTATCGCGTGCCGTCCGCCGAGGATCTCCCGTCGCGCGTCTCCGGCGTGCTCGCCGTGCTGTACCTCGTGTTCAACGAGGGCTACCTGGCGACCGGCCCCGACAGCGATCCGGTACGTCACGACCTGACCGCCGAGGCGATCCGCCTCACGCGCCTGATCCGTGCCCTTCTGCCGGACGACGGTGAGGTGGCCGGGCTGCTGGCGCTGATGCTCCTCACCGAGGCACGCCGCCCCGCCCGGGTCTCGGCCGGCGGCGAACTGGTCGCCCTCGACGAGCAGGACCGTGGGGCCTGGGACGCGGCGCTGATCGCCGAGGGCCACCGGCTGGTGCGCGAGCGCCTGGCCGCTGCCGCCGCCGGGGTGGCTCCGGGTCGCTACCAGATTCTCGCGGCGATCAACGCCGTGCACACCTCCGCCCGCGACATGCGCGACACCGACTGGTCGCAGGTCCTCGCCCTCTACGACCAGCTCGTCCGCCTCGACCCCTCGCCGATCGTCGCCCTCAACCGGGCCATCGCGGTTGCCGAGCTCGACGGCCCGCAGGTGGCACTGGCGGCGGTCGACGGTCTCGAGCACAGGTTGGCCGGCTATCACGCCTACCACGCCACCCGCGCCGACCTGCTGCGCCGGCTGGGCCGCGGCCAGGAGTCGCGCGCGGCCTACGACAAAGCCATCGAGCTGGCGGGCAACACCGCCGAGACCGCCTACCTGAGCCGCCGCCGCGACCAACTGCGGTAGCGCTCGAAGATCACCCGTGAGCCGAACGTCCTGGTCTCGATCAGGTCCAGCTGGACGGCTTCGGTGACCAGCGGCAGGAACGGCGTGCCGCCACCGACGACGACCGGATAGCGGACATGCGCAGCTCGTCGACCGGCCTCGATCGCCGCCGCGGCCAGGCCGGCGCCGCCGATCGACGTCCTTGTCGGGCGTCGAGCCGTAGCGGCCTCGTCGCCCACCGACGCCTCGGCAAGCCGGGCGTTGCCCTGGACGCTGTCGAGCGTGCGGCTGAAGACGACCTTCGGGATCGCGCACCAGACGTCGGCGAACGCGGCCCCGGGCTCGGTGTCGCGCAACGACGGATCCGTCTCCCACACCAGCATCGTCTCGTAGAGCCTGCGGCCGCACAGCCGTCCACCGAGACGCTCATCGAGTAGATCAACATGGCTTCAACCTAGCGTCGGCGTGCAGCCGGTTCGAGCCCGGGGTTGTCGAAGGAGTTGTCGGCCGGGTTGAGCGTCGTGCCGGGCGGAACGATCTGGTCGATCCGGTCCAGCACGGCCTCGTCGAGGACGACGTCGGCTGCGGTGAGCTGACTTTCGAGTTGCTCCATGGTGCGCGGTCCGATGAGCGCTGCGGTGATGGCCGGGTGGTTGAGCACGAACGCGATCGCGAGCTGGATGAGCGTGATGCCTGTCTGCTCCGCGAGCTGCGCGAGGTCCTCGGCGGCGTCGAGCTTGCGCTGGTTCGCGGGCTGGGAGAGGTCGAAACGCTCGGGCAGCCGGTCGGCGCGCGAGGAGGACTGCTGTCCGGTGTCCTTGCGCCAGCGGCCCGACAGCCAGCCGCCGGTCAGGGGGCTGTAGGACATGACGGCCATCCCGTGGCGCAGGCACGTGGGCAGGACGTCGGCCTCGACGGCACGGACGAGCATCGAGTAGGGCGGCTGCTCGGTGACGAAGCGCTGGAGATTCCGGTCGCGCGCGACCCACTGCGCTTCGACGATCTGGCTGGCCGGGAACGTGGACGACCCGATGTAGCGCACCTTCCCCTGGTGCACGAGGTCGCTGAGCGCCGACAGCGTCTCCTCGATGTCCGTGCGCGGATCGATGCGATGAACCTGGTAGAGGTCGATCCAGTCGGTGCCCAGCCGCCGCAGCGAGTCCTCGACCGCGCGGATGATCCAGCGTCGCGAGTTGCCCTGTTGGTTGGGGTCGTCGCCCATCGCGTTGTGGAACTTGGTCGCGAGGATGATGTCGTCACGGCGCCCGCCGGCGAGCGCCTTGCCGACGATCTCCTCGGACTCGCCGTGCCCGTAGACGTCGGCGGTGTCGACGAAGTTGATGCCGGCGTCGAGCGCCGCGTGGATGATCCGGATCGAGTCGTCGTGGTCGGGGTTGCCCCAGGCGCCGAACATCATCGCGCCGAGGCAGAACTTGCTGACCGAGACGCCCGTGCGGCCGAGCTGGCGATGCTCCATGGTTACTCCTCCGCGAACGCTGGCGTCGCCGCCCAGCTCCCGAGCAGGTTCAGCGCGTCCTCGGAGCGTGAGCCGGGTTCGGCGGCGTAGGTGAAGAGCGTCAGCCCGTGGTCGGCGGCGATGTCCAGGCGGTTGAAGCTGAGGCTGAGATCGCCGACGACGGGGTGGTGGAAGTGCTTGACCGCGGTGGCGTGGAAGCGGACGTTGTGTGCGGCCCAGTGCGTGCGGAACGCCTCGCTCTGCGTGGCGAGCTCGCCGACGAGGTCTGAGAGGTCGCGGTCGTAGGGGTCGCGGCCGGCGGCCGAGCGCAGGATCGCCGCGGTCTCGCGGGCGGCGCGGTCCCAGTCGGCGTAGAACGTTTCGGCGCGCGGGTCGAGGAAGACGAACCGCGCGTGGTTGGCCGGCCGCGCGGGTCCGGCGTAGAGCTCGGAGAACAGCGCGCGTCCGAGCTGGTTGGTGGCGAGGATGTCGAGGCGGTCGTTGCCCACGTACGCGGCGGCGCCGGTGATCGCGTCGAGCGTCCACTGGATCTCGGGCCGGATGCGTGGCTTGGCCGGACGCCGGCGCGGGCGCGCCCCGGCCGGCTGGGCGGCGCGCGCGAGGTCGAAGAGGTGGGCGCGCTCGGCGTCGTCGAGCTGGAGCGCCCGGGCCAGTGCCTCCAGCACGCCCTCGGAGGCGCCGCTCATGTCTCCGCGCTCCAGGCGCGTGTAGTACGGAACGCTCACGCCGGCCAGGACCGCGACCTCCTCGCGGCGGAGTCCGGGCACGCGACGAGCGCCGTAGGTCGGCAATCCGGCCTGCTCGGGCGTGACCCGGGCGCGGCGGGAGGTCAGGAACTCACGGATCTCCTTCTTCGTCTCCACGAAACCAGCCTAGACCCGGCGACGCGCGCTTGGGGGACCCTGCCAGTACCTCTCTCAACAGGGACTCCCACCTTCTCCGGATCCGCGCTTTGCTGGACGCCATGACCAACGAGAAGAAGACCTGGCTCATCACCGGCGCCGGCCGCGGAATGGGCCTCGACATCGCCAAGGCCGCGCTCGCCGCCGGCCACAACGTCGTGGCCACCGGCCGCGACCCCGACGCCGTCGAGGAGGCCGTCGGCGACGCGGACGACCTGCTCGTCGCCCGGCTCGACGTCACCAGCCGCGATGACGCCGAGGCGGCGGTCGAGGCCGCGGTCGACCGCTTCGGCGGCATCGACGTGCTCGTCAACAACGCCGCCAGCTTCTACGCGGGCTTCTTCGAGGAGCTCACGCCCGAGCAGATGGACCGCCAGATCACCACGAGCCTCATCGGCCCGATGAACGTCACCCGAGCGGTCCTGCCGGTCATGCGCGAGCAGCGCTCCGGGCACGTCGTGACGATCTCCTCCTCCGCGGGCTTCGCCGGCTTCGAGTACGGCACCGCCTATGCCGCGTCGAAGTTCGGTGTCGACGGCTGGATGGAGTCGCTCGCCCCCGAGATCCAGCCGTTCGGCATCCACACGACGGTCGTCAACCCCGGGTTCTTCCGCACCGAGCTGCTTACGAAGGAGTCGACCAACTACGCCCCGGCGGTGATCGAGGACTACGCCGAGCGCAACGCCGCTCAGCGCGAGTTCTGGGACGGCATGAACGGCGCGCAGGGTGGCGACCCGGCCAAGCTCGCCGAACGCCGGCGGCAGATCGATGCCCACCGCGACCTCTCATCGTCGCTGGCGCTCGCGGTGACGTCATGAAGCACATCTCGCTCGGCGGGCTTGACGTCTCGCGCCTCGGACTCGGCACGATGGCGATGTCCGGCTACTACCTCGATCCGAGCAGCAGTGACGCCGAGTCGGTCCGCACCATCCAGCGGGCGCTCGAGCTGGGCGTCACCCACATCGACACCGCCGAGATCTACGGCCCCTACGGGAACGAGGAACTCGTCGGCCGCGCCATCCAGGGACGTCGCGACGATGTCGTGGTCGCGACGAAGTTCGGCCTGGTCTCGCACTCCGGCGGAGGCCCTGGAGCGCTCGACAGCAGCCCGGCGAACATCCGGACCGCAGTCGAGGGCTCCTTGAAGCGGCTGGATACGGACCGCATCGACCTCTACTACCAGCACCGGGTCGACCCGAACACTCCCATCGAAGAGACGGTCGGCGCCCTGGCCGAGCTGGTGGCCGAGGGGAAGGTCCTGCACATCGGCCTGTCCGAGGCCGGCCCCGGAACGATCCGCCGCGCCCACGCCGTGCACCCGATCGCCGCGTTGCAGACCGAGTACTCCCTGTGGACCCGTGATCCGGAGGCCGAGCTGCTGCCGCTGCTGCGCGAGCTGGGCATCGGCTTCGTGCCCTACTCGCCGCTCGGACACGGCTTTCTCACCGGACAGCTCCGCTCCCCCGAGCAGCTCGCCGACGACGACTGGCGCAAGACCAACCCGCGCTTCACGCCAGGGAACTTCGAGAAGAACCTGCGCATCGTCGACGAGGTCGAGGCCGTCGCCTCCGAGATCGACGCCACGCCGGCGCAGGTCGCGTTGGCCTGGCTGCTCGCGCAGGGCGACGACATCGCCCCGATCCCCGGTACCAAGCGCGTCTCCCGCGTCGAGGAGAACACGGCCGCCGACCACATCGAGCTCAGCCTGGAGCAGATCACAAGGCTGAACGAACTCGCCCCGGCCGCCGGCGATCGCCACGACGAAGCGAACATGTCCACGGTCGGCCGCTAACCCCACACCGGGCCGTTTCCGGGGACGGTCAATCGTGTGTGCGGAAGATCGGCCAGCCGATCTCGGTGTCCCACTCGCCGGTATTGGCGGTCTCGGCGATGCCGCGGAGATAGTTCTCGCGGAGCGGGCCGTCGACGCTGATCTCGTGCCTCATCACGTAGGCGCCCAGCTCCCCGTAGGTGACGTCGATGTCGCTTGGGGAGCCGTGGTGTCGGGTGACGGCGAGCTCCGCTCCCGGGACGATCAATCCCACGACCCGCCCGATCGGCTTGGCGGTGCCGTCGATCGGGATGAACACCGTCGCTTCTCCGCGGCTGTGCTGGAAGAGCTCGCTTGCGTACATACCGCCGACCGGGCCGGCCGCGTTCAGCCCCTGTGCGCGGACGGTGGCGTGGAGTTCGCCGAGGGCGCCCTGCCACCACGCGTAGATGTCGTCGCGATCGACGGTCTGTTGGATGCCGATCGCAGCGGTCGGTGGGACGGTTCGGTATTCGATCGAGTGGGGCGCTTCGGGCTCTAAGAGGCTGCGCAGCTCCCCGACCGCGGAACGGGTCTGGGCGAGTTCGAGTTCGAGACGGTCGAGGTGCTTGACGATCAACCGGTTGCGCGCGTCGGAGTCGGGCGCGGCGAGGACGGACTTGACCTCGGCGACCGGCATGTGCAGGGTCCTGAGCCGAACGATGACCTGGGCGACCGGGATCTGCGCCTCGGAGTAGTAGCGATAGCCGTTGTCGGGGTCGACCTCGCTGGGCTCCAGCAGCCCCACGTCGTGGTAGTGGTGCAGGGTCTTGACGCTGAGGTGCGACGCGCGCGAGAAGTCGCCGATCGTGACCCGCGTTCTCATCCGCGCAGTATCGACCCTCCCCTTGCCGGAGGGTCAACTCGAAACCTGGTCCTTGACTCTCCGGTCGGCGGAGGCGGCACCCTTGCTCGCGTCGCTGTCGTAGCGACGTTCCAACGACACACGGGAGGCTCTGATGAGCAACACCGCACTCGCACCTGCCGACCTCATCCGCCGCTACTTCGATCTCGACGCCGGCCGCGACATCGACTCGATCGTCGCCCTGTTCGGCGACGACGCGACCGTCGTCGATGAGGGCGAGACGCGTCACGGGACCGCCGAGATCCGCGCTTGGCAGATCGGCCCAGCGTCCAAGTACACGTACACCACGGAGGTCCTCGACACCGTCGCTCTCGCCGCGGACCGGTACGTGGTGACGGGCCGCCTGACGGGCAATTTCCCCGGCGGCAGTGCCGAGCTGAAGTGGGAGTTCACCGTCGCCGGTGGCCGGATACGCCGGCTGGTCATCGCCCCGTGAACGCCGCGTGGCCCATCCACACCGAAGGCCTCACCGCGAAGCGAGCACTGGTCAACGGCGGCACCCGCCGCTGGCGGCGGCGGCGGGTCCGCCCCCTCCGGCGGGTTCGCCAAGAGCTCTGGCACCAGACCCTGCAGCTCAACCTATTCGCTCGGGCGACCCACCCAGCCCGAAGAGGTTGCCGAACTGGTCGCCTTCCTGGTCTCCGATCGCGCCTCCGCGATCAGCGGCGCCGATCACATCATCGACGGCGGCTCGCTCCCAACCATCTGATGCCAGACCAAGAGCTTTCGCCTAGTCCGACCCTGCGCGGCTGAGGAGTCCTGCGGCGACGCGCTGGGCGAGCTCCTCGTCGTCACCGATCCGGCCGGCGAGCGCGATCACCACGCCCTCGACGGCGGACATGAAGGCCCTCGCGAGGACCGGGGCCGGTGGGCCGGGCGCCACGCTGCCGTCCCGACGACCGGCCACGATCAGGCGCCGCACATGCTCGAGGAGCTTCCTCGTTTGCGCGCGTACGGCATCGCCGACCGGGTGCTCGCGTGCCGAGAACTCGACGCGCAGCGCGACCATCATGCGGGCGTTGTCGCGGCGGCAATAGACGGCGTGGCGGCGCGCGAGCTCCACCAGCGCATCCACCGGCGGAAGGTCCTCGTCGAACAGGGAGCCGACCTCCGCGTACCAGGTGTCGTGCACCCACTCGAGCGTCGCGAGCACGAGCGCATCCTTGTCGCGGAACTGGTGATACAGCGCCCCACGGGTGTAACCGGCCTCGGTAGCGACCTCCTCGAGCACGAGGCGGCCGTAGCCGGCCCGCGAGATTCCGCGTGCGGTGGCCTCGAGCAGGGCCGCGCGGGAGCGCGCGCGGCGGTCTGCCTGCGTCAGGCGCGCAGGGCGCTCAGGCACGGGGGTGGGAATCCGAGCTGCCGCGAGCACTGAGGAACCTGAAGGGCGGGACGAGTAGCCGGTAGATGGGGCGGATTGTCCAGGCGGGCAGGTACCGATGGCGCTCCTCTTCCCACACCCGCGCCCGAGGATGGGGCTCGATCAACGGGCCGCGCCGGAACGGCTTCACGCGGTCGTGCGCGCTGCGGACGTCGATCCGGCAGAGGTGCTTGGTGCTGACGAAGCCGTACTGCTTCGGGCTCACGAGTCGAATCGGCGCGCCGTGGTCGGGGTCGAGCGGGCGGCCGTCGAGGCGCTGTGCGATCAAGACGTCCTCGGCCAGGGCGTCCTCGATCGACACGATCGAACGGTAGCCGTCAAGGCCGCCGAAGACGACTTGGTCTGATCGACGCGCCCGGTTGGAGCGCCGGCTCGATGATCGTGCCGAAGAAGGTCTCGAACGCCACGCCCTCCCAGCGCAGGCCGGTGGCCGACCACCCGGCGACGCAGTGGAAGTCGGCGGTGAGCTGTCGGCGGGGCAGCTCTGCGAGCCGGGCCAGCGGCACCGAGAAGGGCTCGGTCACCGCGCCGCCGATCTCGATGACGGGCTCTGGCGGAACGGGAGGCGGGGGGCGGTGGAGGTGCGTGCCGAAGCGCGGGAACCCCTTGACGGCGTGCTGTCCCGGCGGCAGGCTCACATCGCCAACTTAGCATACATACCTGTATGTATGTATACGAAGCGCAATACAATGCGGCAGATGAGCGCATACGCCGTCGCCCACCTCACGGAGATCGACGAGATAAGCGACGGTCGCTGTCCGTTCCGCCCGATCCGCCTCAACTTCGGCATCACGTCGTTCGGCGTGAACGCATGGACCGCCCGCGAGGCGGGAGACCGGATCATCAACGAGCACGACGAGGCCGGCGAGGGGGAGGAGCTCTACGTCGTCCAGAGCGGTAGAGCGACCTTCGAGCTCGACGGCGAGCGTATCGACGCCCCAGCAGGCACGTTCGTCTTCGCCCGCCCCGGCGTGAAACGCACCGCTTACGCCCAGGAGCCGGGAACGACGATCGTCGCGGTCGGGGGCATGCCGGGGCAGGCGTACGAGCCGGACGGCTGGGAGATCTGGGCCCCGTTCAACCGCCTCTATGAGGAGGGGCGTTACGCGGCGGCGGCGGACGGGGTTCGCGAAGCGGCGGAGGCGCACCCGGAGTATGCGGGCCTGCTGTACAACCTGGCTTGCTGCGAGAGCCTCGCCGGCCGAACGGCGGACGCGATCGAGCACCTGAAACTCTCGATCGACGTCTCCGAGCGCTCCCGCTCGTACGCCGCAGGCGACTCCGACTTCGATCCGATTCGCGAAGAGCCCGCGTTCCAGGCCCTCGTCGCGGACTGATCACAAACGAAAGGGCGGGATCATGGGCAAGACGATCATGGGCGCGGTGGTTTCCCTGGACGGGTTCATGGCCGACGACGAGGACGGGGTCGGGCCGCTGTTCGACTGGCTCGGCAACGGCGACGTCGCCTGGCGCTTCCCGGGCGCCGAGTACGAGGCCCGCACCACCCAGGCCTCGGCCGACTTCATGCTGAGCCAGTACGCCGACATGGCGGCGAACGTGATCGGACGGCGGGTGTTCGACCTGACCAACGGCTGGAACGGCAAGCCGGCCGCGGGCGAGCACGTCTTCGTCGTCACCCATCAGCCGCCGACGGACTGGGAGTACGCCGACACCGCACCGTTCACGTTCGTCGACGGCGTCGAGCAGGCGATCGCCGCCGCCAAGGAGTTCGCGGGCCTGTTCGCCTGACCTCAGCGGCGAGGTAGCCGCCGTCGACGGCGAGCTCGGCGCCGGTGACGTAGACGGCGTCGTCGGAGGCGAGGAAGGCGACGGCGGCTGAGATCTCCTCGGGCTCGGCGCGGCGGCGGAGCGGTGTGATGTCGACGGAGGCGTCGCCTTCCTGTTCGCTCATCGGCGTCCTGACCGGTCCGGGGCAGATCGCGTTGACGCGGATGTGGTCCTGCGCGTGCTCGAGGGCGGCGACCTTGGTCATCGCGATCACGGCGCCCTTGCTGGCGGTGTAGGCGACGTAGCCGGGGGCCCCCACGGGTCCGTAGATCGAGGCGATGTTGATGATCGAGCCGCCGCCGTTGCCCCGAGGAACTTTCTCGATCCTCTGCTCGACCCTGACGAGCGCAACGGCCGCGAACGGTGGAAGCCGCCGCATCCGCCGGCACTCTCGCACGGACGACGGCATGTGAAGAGTTCGCGGCGTAGAGTCGGACACGACGTGATCCATCGCATCGTCCCGAACCTCAACGTCTCCGACGCGGGCGCAGGTCACGACTTCTACGTCGGGTTCCTCGGCCTCGACAAGGCGTTCGACCTCGGTTGGGTCGCGAGCTTCCGCCATCCCGCGAACCGCGCGATCCAGGTCAGCCTCGTGTCAGGGGATGCCTCCGCGCCGGAGGACTCGGCGATCAGCGTGGCCGTCGACGACGTCGATGCGGCCTACGCCGAGGCTCGCCGGCGCGGCTACGAGATCGTGCACCCGCTGACCGACGAGCCGTGGGGCCCTCGGCGCTTCTTCGTGCGCGACCCGAACGGCGTCGTCGTCAACGTCGTGGGTCACCCGGACTGACTCGCGCGATGGCCAAGAAATTCTCAGACGAGGAACGGGCCGCGATGAAGGAGCGCGCCCGAGAGCTGAAGAGCGAGGCGGGGGAGAGTGACGTGCTCGCGAAGATCGCCGAGATGTCCGAGCCGGATCGCGGCATGGCCGAGCGGCTTCACGCCCTCATCAAGGCCAGCGCGCCGGAGCTGACGCCGAGAACCTGGTACGGGATGCCCGCCTACGCCAAGGGCGGCAAGGTCGTCTGCTTCTTCCAGAGCGCGGCCAAGTTCAAGTCGAGGTATGCGACGTTCGGCTTCAGCGATGACGCGAACATCGACGACGGGGCGATGTTCCCGACCGCCTTCGCGCTGAAGGAGCTGACCGCCTCCGAGGAGGCAAGGATCGGCGCGCTCGTGAAGCAGGCGGTGTCTTAGCGTGTGACGCGTTCGAGCACCCGGGCCGCGAGCGGCATGCTCGGGCCGCTCCACACGTGACGCTGCTCGGCGGCGACGTAGCGCTCGACGTCGGGCGCGAGCGGGTAGCGATCCGGGAGCACGCGGCGCAGTGAGAGGAACACGTCGGCCACGCCACCACACGCTGCCGGGCGGCGACGCGTCGAGCGGAGCGAGCACGCCGCGGCGCGCCTGCCAGCGCATGAACGACAGCGCCGCCCGCCGGTACGGGAGGTGTCGCGGCGCGCGGCCGGTCGGCCCGTGGAACACCTGTGCCATCAGCGCCAGGCGCGCGGCCGGATCGTCGCGCACGGCCGCGACCTGCGCCTCAGCCGAGGCGAGCGCGCTTACGTGTTGGCTAGCGCGTAGAACGAGTCCAGCATCTCATCCACGCTCGTGGTGATCGCGAAGATCACCTCCTCGCCGACGGTCTCGACGCGGTAGCCGGCGAACGGGCAGCAGGCGGCCTCGCGCCGCGCGAGGCTGTCGACGCGCTCGCGGATCCCCGCGTCGGCGCGGAACGCGAGCACGACGCTGCGCTCGCCGCGCTCGCGGCGCACGAACGCGTCATCGAACAGCCGCCCGTACTCGGCGAGCCGCTCGTCGGGCGTGTCCTCGGCAGTGCTCATGTCGCAGGCGATCGGGGCGCCGGGCCGGGCCGGGAGGTGCAGTGCATTCGTCATGCCGACCAGCGTAGACTCTGGACCATGGTCCAGAGTCAAGGCGCATGAAGATCGGCGAGGTCGCAAGCCGCGCGGGAGTGAGCGTCGACACCGTCCGCTTCTACGAGCGCGTCGGCGTGCTCCCGCTGCCGGCGCGGACCGAGTCCGGCTATCGCGACTACGAGCCCGACACGATCGAGCGCATCCGGCTCACCCGCGAGCTCCAGGCGATCGGCTTCACGCTCAACGACACCGTCGACGCGCTCGCCGCGCACGACGCCGGCGGCGCGACGTGCGAATCGGAGCGCTGGCGGCTGGAAGCGGTCCTGGCCCGCGTCGACGCCAAGATCGCCGAGCTCAACGCCCTCCGCGGCCGGATCGTGCAGACGCAGGACGCCTGCGACAGCGGGCACTGCATCCTCACCGGAGCCATGAATTCCGGGCGGGGTTCGGGAATTTCCAGCCGCGCCAGGCGTCGTTGAAAGGTCCGCCCACTGGCGGGTGGGTCTTTCGACAAGGAGAATCGATGGCACCACGAGGTACAAATGCGGCGCGCCGGCTGTTCGCCGGCAGCATCCTTGCGGCCGGGCTGGTGGCCGCGACGGCGGCGCCGGCGAGCGCGGCCACGACGGCAACGTTCAGCAACGGCGTCCTGAGCGTGAACGGCGACTCCCTCGCCAACACGATCCAGGTGAGCCGAAACGCGGCGGGCAACATCCTGGTCAACAACGGCGCCGTTTCCGTCGTCGGCGGTACGCCGACGGTCGCCAACACGTCGCTGATCCGGGTGTTCGGCGTTGGCGGCAACGACGTCATCACGCTCAACGAGGTCAACGGCGCGCTGCCCGCGGCGAATCTGGACGGCGGCGCCGGCAACGACACGCTCACCGGCGGCGCCGGCGGCGACAAGCTGTTCGGCCAGAGCGGCAACGACACGCTGCTCGGCAAGGGCGGGTTCGACCTGCTGTTCGGCGGCAGCGACAACGACACGATCACCGGCGGCGACGCCGACGATCAGGCCTTCGGGCAGAGCGGCAACGACCGCATGATCTGGAACCCGGGCGACGACACCGATCTCAACGAGGGCGCCGGCGGCACCGACACCGTCGAGGTCAACGGCGGCAACGGCGGCGAGCAGTTCACCACCACCGCCAACGGCACCCGCGTCCGGTTCGACCGGCTCAATCCGGCGCCGTTCGCGATCGACATCGGGACCTCCGAGAACCTGGTGCTCAACGCCAACGGCGGCGACGACAGCTTCAGCGCCACGGGCGACCTCGCCGCGCTGATCAAGATCACCGTCGACGGCGGCACGGGCAACGACAATCTGCTCGGCAGCAACGGAATCGACATCCTGCTCGGCGGCGACGGCGACGACTTCGTCGACGGCCAGCAGGGCAACGACGTCGCCTTCCTCGGCGCGGGCGACGACACGTTCCAGTGGGACCCGGGCGACGGCAGCGACGTCGTCGAGGGCCAGGACGGCACCGATGACATGCTGTTCAACGGCTCTGCCGGCAACGAGCGCATGGAGGCCTCGGCCAACGGCGGGCGCGTCCGGTTCACGCGTGACCTCGCGAACATCGTCATGGACCTCGACGACGTCGAGGCGATCCGCGCGAACCTCCTCGGCGGCACCGACCTCCTCACGGTCAACGACCTGTCCGGGACCGACGTGAACGACGTCGTGAGTGACCTCGCCGCGCCCGGCGGTGGCGACGACGTCGCGGCCGACAATGTCGTCGTCAACGCGACGAACGACGACGACGCCGTGATCGTCAGCGGCAGCGGCCAGAACGTGCAGGTGGCCGGTCTGCCGGCCCGCGTCGCGGTGCTCGGCGGCATCGCCGGCAGCGACCGGCTGACCGTCAACGCGCTGGCCGGCGACGACGTGGTCGATGCCTCCGGGCTGGCAGCGAGCGCGCTGCTGCTGACCGCGAACGGCGGCGAGGGCGACGACGTCCTGATCGGCGGCAACGGGCCCGACACGCTGCTCGGCGGCGCCGGCGACGACGTCCTGATCGGCGGCCCGGGCAACGACGTTCTCGACGGCGAGGCCGGCGACAACGTCGTCCTGCAGAGCGTCGGCGCCAACGCGGTGGAGTCCGCCACCGTCGTCGGGACCCGCTGGCTGAAGTCCCACACCCGCAGCGTCAAGGGCAAGACCGTGCTCACCTTCGAGGGCGAGAAGCACAAGCTTCCGCGCGCGAAGATCGGCAAGCTCCTTCGCGGCATGACCGCGGCCTGAGTCCGTGTAACGGCCGGCGCCGGGACCGCATCCCGGCGCCGGCCCACCGCGTGCGATGGTTGATGGACATGGCGCGTCAGAAACTCCGCCTCGTCGCGCTCCGGGCCGAGGAGCCGAACGTCTGCGTGGCTGAGTTCGAAGGCGCGCTGGACGGACAGCGGATCGTCAGCCGGGTCCGCATCGAGGACGAGGACGGCATCGTGACGGCGGTGCCCGATCCCGACCCGTTCGTGGAATTCGAGGGGACGGCAGACGACGTGAGGCGCATCGTGAGGGTGATGATCGATTTCTGCCGCGTATCGTCGCGTAAGTACCGGCCGCGCGGCTGATTTCCGCGTCGAATCCTGGATAGGGGTCGCTATACGACCCCAGGGCAGGACTCGTCGAAGGAAAACCGCCCCGCCGGCGTCCCCGCTCCCCTACCCAGCCGCCGTTGACGTTCGCCCGTCGGACACGTGTCGGGAGGAGTCCCGGCCGCTCGCGCCGCCTCGAGCGCATCGCGCCGCGCGCTCTCGACGAGCTCGACCCACGGCAGCGACCAGTTCAGGTCCCACCTCGGGGTGTCCTGCCACCCACGGGGGTGACCCCGACCAGTGCATGAAGTACAGGACGAGCTGGCGGGCGTCCGCGAGCCGCTCGATCACCTCGGGCAGGTGCTCCACGGGCCACGCGCGCGGGAACATGGGCTCGGACACGGCGAGCTCGGCGACCCGCTGCGGCAGCACCTCCCGCCGCGCGCCGAGATCGGTGAGCGCGGCGCGGAGCGCCTCGGGCTCGGACCAGTCGAGCGGCGTGCGCACCGCGTCGTGATCGTCGCGCAGCATCGGGATCAGCACCGAGCCGGCTCGCGCGTCGCCGATCTTCTCGAACAGCTCGATCGCGCACAGCCGTCCGAACCGGCGGAAGCCCGGAGCCGCTTGCAGCAGCGGCTCGAGGACCGCCGAGCCGCGGGACTCCAGCGCGGCCTGAGCCTCCTCGGCGGCGTTCCAGTCGTCGCCGTCCAGCACGGCGATCAGCGTGCGCGTGGTACCCGTTCCAGTCATGACCTACGAGACGATCCTCTACAGCACCGACGGCGCGGTCGCGACGATCACGCTCAACCGCGCCGAGCAGCTCAACACGATCGTGCCGCCGATGCCCGACGAGGTCGAGGACGCCGTCACCCGTGCAACGCGTGACACCGCGATCAAGGTGATCGTCGTCCGCGGCGCGGGCCGGGCGTTCTGCGCCGGCTACGACTTCGGCGGCGGCTTCAAGCACTGGGGCGACGCGCTCGAGAGCGACGGGCGCTGGGATCCCGGCAAGGACCTCGTGGCCGCCACCGCGCCGCAGCTCGCGCCGACCCAGAAGCTGATGAGCGTCTGGCGCTGCCCGAAGCCGGTGATCGCGCAGGTGCACGGCTGGTGCGTCGGCGGCGGCAGCGACTTCGCGCTCTGCGCCGACCTCGTCGTCGCCAGCGAGGACGCCGTGATCGGGACGCCGTACAGCCGCATGTGGGGCGCCTACCTGTCGGGCATGTGGATCTACCGGCTCGGCCTCGCCAAGGCGAAGGAGCACGCACTCACCGGCCGGCCGCTGACCGGCCGGCAGGCGGCCGACATCGAGCTCATCAACACCGCCGTCCCGTTCGAGGCGCTCGAGGCCACGGTCGCCAAGCTGGCCGCCGACCTGGCCAACATCCCCGCCTCGCAGCTCGCCGCCATGAAGCTCGTCGTCAACCAGGCCTACGAGAACATGGGCCTGGCCGCCACGCAGACGCTCGGCCCGATCCTCGACGGCCTGATGCGGAACACGCCCGACGCGCTCGCGTTCATCGATCGCGCCGCCACCGAGGGCGTCCGCGCCGTGGTCGCCGAGCGCGACGGCCCGTTCGGCGACTACAGCCAGGGGCCGCCGTCAGCCCGACCGGATCCCGCGCACGTAATCGTTCCCTGACCGATCCGGATATCTGAGGTTCGACGTACGTGCCGCGGAGAGTTAGCGTTCGCACCTAGGGTGAGCCCAGGCGTCGATGTGAGGTTGCTGGGGCCGCTCGACGTGCGCGTCGAGGGCCAGGCTGTCGAGTTCGACGGCGCCAAGCAGCGCACCCTGTTCACCGCGCTGGCGTTGCGGGCGCCGGAGCCGATCACGGTCGACGAGCTGGTCGAGGCGGTGTGGTCCGGCCGGCCGCCGGGCGACGGCGTGCAGGCGCTCCAGAAGCAGGTGTCGCGGCTGCGCCAGCGGCTCGGCGAGGCGGCGCCCATCCACCGCGGCGCGGCCGGCTACGCGCTCGGCGTCGAGCAGCAGGCGATCGACGCGCGGCGCTTCGAGGGCCTGCTCGAGCGGGCGCGCGGCGAGGATCCGGACTCCGCGTCGGCCGACCTTCAGGCCGCGCTCGAGCTGTGGCGCGGCCCGGCGCTCGCCGACCACCGGTTCGCCGAGTTCGCCCAGCGCGAGATCGAGCGGCTCGAGGAGCTGCGGATGGAGGCGATCGAGGAGCGCGTGGCCGCGCAGCTCGCGCGCGGCCGCGACGCCGACCTGGTCGGCGAGCTGCGCGCGCTGGTCGCCGAGCACCCTCTGCGCGAGCGGCTGCGCGGCCACCTGATGGTCGCCCTCTACCGCAGCGGCCGGCAGGCCGAGGCGCTCGAGGTGATGCGCGAAGGGCGCCGGCTGCTCGTCGAGGAGCTGGGGATCGAGCCAGGCCCCGAGCTGCGCCGGCTCGAGCAGTCGATCCTCGAGCACGACCCCGAGCTGGTCGCCGCACAGGCGGCCCGCGCGGCGCCGGCGGCGCTGCCGGCGCCGGCCGACGAGCTGATCGGCCGCGACGGCGAGCTGGCCGAGATCGCCAAGGCGCTGGCCAGGCCCGGCGTCCGCCTGGTGACGCTCGTCGGCACCGGCGGGGTGGGGAAGACGCGGCTCGCGCTCGAGGTCGCCCGCCGCGTGGCCGACCGCTACAAGGGCGGCGCCGTGCACGTCGACCTCGACGGCGTCGAGGACGCGAGCCTGCTCGCCTCCGAGGCGGCCGCCGCCCTCGGGGTGGTGGCCGCGACCGCCGAGCAGCTCGCCGAGCGGCTCGACCACGGCGACCCGGCGCTGCTCGTGCTCGACGGCTTCGAGCGCTTCCTCGACGACGCCGGCGAGGTCGCCAGGCTGCTCGCTGCCGTCTCGAGCCTGACCGTGCTCGCGACGAGCCGGTCCGCCCTGCGGGTGACCGGCGAGAACACCTACCCGGTCCAGCCGCTCGCTCCGCCCAACGCGGTCGCCCTGTTCGCCGCCCGCGCCGGGGCCGCGCGCGCAGGCTGGGAGCACGACGACGAGATCGTCGACGCGATCTGCGCGCGGCTCGACGGCCTGCCGCTGGCGATCGAGCTGGCGGCCGACCGCATCCGGCTGCTCTCCCCGGAGGCCCTGCTGGCTCGGCTCGAGCGCCGCCTCGACGTCCTCACGCAGGGCGCCGGCGACCGCCCGCCGCGGCACCGCTCGCTGCGCGCCACGCTCGAATGGTCCTGGGAGGTGCTCGACGACAGCGAGCAGGAGCTGCTCTGCCGGCTGACGGTGTTCGAGGGCGGCGCGTCGCTCGGCGCGGTGACCGCCGTCTGCAGCGCGGACGGCGGGAGCATCGACCCGCTCGTCTCCACGCTGCTCCACAAGAGCTCGTTGCTGCGCACCGACCCCCGCCACGCCGAGGCCCGGCTCGCCATGCTGGACACCGTCCGCGAGTTCGCCGCCGAGCGCGCGGGCGACCTCACCGAGGCCGGCCTCCGGCACGCGCACTACTTCGTCGACTACTGCGAGCGGCTGGCGACGGAGGCCGCCCGCTCGCACCGGCGCGACTCGCTCGAGCGGCTCGCGCTCGAGCGCGCGAACATCCGCCTCGCCTACGAGCGGCTGGTCCGGGCCGGCGCGATCGACGAGGCGCTGCGCGTGGCGATCGGCTTCGCCCACGCACTGCCGTGGGACGCGCACACGCCGGAGGTGCGCGGCTGGCTCGCGCTCCCCACCGACACGCCCCGCCTGCGCGCGACCGCGCTGTACTGGGACGGCCGGCTGGCGATCTCGCAGGCACTGCTCGCCGAGGCCGAGCCGCGCCTGCGGGCCGCGCTCGAGGCGGCGCGCGAGGCCGGCGACCGCCACCTCGAGGGCGGCGTGCTGATCGCGCTCGGGCGCTGGGCGACGCTCGTCGCCAGCCCCGAGGCGGCCGAGCTGCGCGACGCCGCGCTGGCGACGGCGGGCGGCACCGGCGACCGCCAGCTGATCGCCGACGCGTTCCTGATCGGGGCCGGCGTCTGCGAGCGCGCGTCGGACTGGGCCGGAGCCGTGGCGCTCGCGACCGACGCGCTGGCGATCTACCGCGAGCTCGGTGACCCCTACGGCGCGGCCACGGCGCTGGCCGAGCTCGGCTGGTACGACATGGTCACCGCCTCCGCCGAGCACGCCGAGGAGTACCTCGACGAGGCGCTCGAGCTGCGCCGCCGCTTCGGCGACGACCGCCGGCTCGTCGAGCCGCTGATCGACGGCGCCTGGCTCGCGCTCGTGCAGGGCAACACCGGCACCGCCCAGGCGCGCTTCGTCGACTGCCTTGCCATGGCCCGCCAGGTCGACGACCGCTTCATCGTGGGGGAGGCGCTCTCCGGGCTGTCGGCGGTGGCCGGGACGGAGTGCCGCTGGAGCGACTGCGCGCACCTGGACGGCGCGTCCGCGGCCGTCCACGAGCAGATCGGGGCGCCGCCGTGGGAGTCGGTCGTCATGCTGCACGAGCGCGCGGCGACGCCGGCGCGCACGGCGCTCGGCCCGGCGTACGACGAGTTCGCGGAGCACGGCCGCTCGCTGCCGATCGACGACGTCCTCGGGCGGACCGTCCCCGCGCTCGACCTGCCGCCCTGGCGGTGATGGTGGAAGCCGCCGACGAGTTCGTGGCGGTGACGACCAAGCTGCTCGTTCCGGAGCGCCGGAGCGGGCTGGTCGCGCGACCCGAGCTGATCGCGGCGCTCGAGGCCGGCCGCGCGCGCCGGGCGACGGTGGTCGCGGCGCCGACCGGCTTCGGCAAGACCAGCACGTTGAGCGCGTGGGCGGCGGCCAGCCCGGCGCGCTTCGCCTGGGTCTCGCTCGACGCGGGCGACGACGACCCGTCGCGCTTCTGGAGCTACGTGGTGGCCGCGATCGAGGGCGCCGCGCCCGAGCTGCCCGGCACGGCCGGGCGCCGGCTGCGCGGCCCCGGCGTCTCGATCGCCGACGAGGTGCTGCCCGTGCTGGTCAACGAGCTCACGACGCTCGCGCATCCGCTCGTGCTCGTGCTCGACGACTACCACGTGATCGACGACGAGGAGATCCACGCCGGCGTGCAGTACCTGCTCGAGCGGCTCGGGCCGGACGTCCACGTCGTGCTCTCGGGACAGACCGTCCCGCCGCTGCGGCTCGGCCGGCTGCGGGCGCGCGACGAGCTGAGCGAGTGCCGCGCCGACACGCTGCGCTTCAGCGAGGCGGAGGTCGCCGCGCTGCTCAACGGCGAGCACGGCCTGCGCCTCGCGCCGGACGAGCTCGCGGGCGTCCACCGCCGGACCGAGGGCTGGGTGGCCGGGCTCAACCTCGTCGCGCTGTCGCTGCGGGAGACCGGCGATCGCGCCGCGTTCCTGGCCGGCATGCCGGTCGACGACCGCTTCCTCGTCGACTACCTGTGGGACGAGGTCGTGGCCCGCCAGCCGCCGGGCACGCGCGACTTCCTGATGCGGACCGCCGTGCTCGAGCGGCTGTCGAGCGAGCTGTGCGACGCCGTGCTCGAGCGCAATGACAGCGCCGAGATGCTGCTCGAGCTCGAGCGCAGCAACCTGTTCGTGATCCCGCTCGACGCCGAGCGGCGCTGGTTCCGCTACCACAACCTCTTCCGCGCGATGCTGCTGCGCCAGCTCGAGCGCTTCGCGCCCGGCGCCGTCGCCGAGCTGCACCGCCGGGCGAGCGCCTGGTTCGCCGCCCGCGGCGACGTGCACGGCACGATCGAGCACGCGATCAGCGCCGGCGACGCGCACGTGGCCGCCGAGACGCTGCGGCGGAGCTGGCTCGCGCTCTACAGCGACGGCAAGGCGAACGAGGCGATCGGCTGGATCGACCGGCTGCCGCCGGACACGATCGCCGAGTACCCGGACCTGGCGCTCGCGCGCGGCGGCGTGTCGCGCGCGATGGGGCGGCCGATGGAGGAGGTCGAGCCGTGGCTGGCGCGGGCCGAGCAGGCGGCGCGCGACGCCGCGGACGAGCACGAGCGCGCGGAGCTGACGGCCGGCGTGGCGCGCCAGCGCGCGATGCTCAGGCTCGGCCAGTGCGACGTGGGCGAGGCGGTGCGCCTCGCGCGCGCGGCGGTCGCGATGCGGCCGGAGGGCTCGCCGGAGGCGCCCAGCGACTCCTACTTCCTCGCGCTCTGCCTCTTCTGGACCGGCGCCGGCCGCGAGGCCGAGACGCGGCTGCGGGACTACCTCGACTCGGTCCCGCCCGGCGAGATGGACGTGCGCCGCGTCTACGCGATGGCGCTGCTGGCCGTCACGCACGCCGCCCGCGGCGAGCTCGACGCCGCCGAGCGGCTGGTCGAAGAGGCGGTCGCCACCACGGAGGCCCGCGGCCAGACCGAGCATCCGCCGACCGAGCTGGTGTACGTCGCCCTCGGCATGGTGCTGCTGGCCCGCGACGACGTCGAGGCCGCCGAGGACTGGCTCGAGCACGCCGCGACGCTCGCCAGGCGCGGGAAGGACCGGATCGAGATCGCCCACGCCACGGTGTGGCTCGGCCGCAGCCGCGTGCGCGCGGGCGACGTCGGCGGCGCGGCGGAGGCGCTCGACGCCACGCGCGCGGCGCTCGCCGGCGCGCTCGTGCCCGGGCTCGCCACCCTGGTCGAGGCGCTCGAGGCCGAGATCCGCGAGGCGCCCGCTCCGGTCCCCGCCGATCCGGAGGGCGACGCCGAGCCGCTCAGCCCCGAGGAGCTGAGCGTGCTCGAGCTGCTGCCCAGCGGCCTCACGTACCGCGAGATCGCGGAGCGCCTGGAGCTCCCGCACGACACGGTCCGCACCCACGGCCGGCGGATCCGCCGCAAGCTCGCCGCCGTGACCCGCGGCGAGGCGGTCACGGCGGCGCGCCGGCTCGAGCTCCTCTGGGCGGAGCGTCAGGGTTGCCGTGCGCTTCGGGTCGGTGCCGGCGACCGCCTCGAGGAGCACGCGGCGCGCCGCTTGGCCAGGCGCAGGTCGAGCCGCGCGGGCGTGTCCGGCCCCGCGACTGCCAGGACCTGCGGAGCCGCGGACGGTGGCGCTCAGCGGGCAGGGCTCGGAGGCGACCGCCCACAGCCGCAGCCGGCGCGCGCCGGGCGGCGTACGCGCCGGCTCAGGGTCAGCACGCGGCCGCCCTCGGTGAGCGTCCTCGCAGCCTGCGGCCCTTCGGCGGACCTTGACGACGGCGGTGCCCTCGCCGGGCAGCGAAATGCTGCGCCCGCCGGCCCTCAGGGTGCATGCCGAGGCGCACGCCGCCAGCACCGTCAGACGGGCGCCGACCCGCGCCTCGGCGGGCGCAGCAGGAAGCTGGGCGCCGGCGGCGCGGTCGCCTGCGCCGCGGGCGGGTCGGCGGCGGCGGTGTGCGGGACGACGATCGGGTCGGCGAGGATCCCGAACGTCGCCTCGGCGCTGCGCCCGATGTTCGCGGGGACCGCGTCGTCGGCCTGCTCGGCGCGGACCGTGTACCCGCCGGCGTCGAGCGGCGGTGTGACCTCGACCGACCACGCGCCCGCGGCGTCGCGCGCGGTCGCGAAGGTGCGTACGGGCGTGCCGCCTTCGTAGACGGTCACGGCGACCGTTTCGGTGTCGCCGGGCGCGGTCCCGGCGGTGCCGCTGATCGTCTCGCCGTCGGCGGTGACGGTGGGCGCCGGGGCGGTGGTGTCGACGGTCCAGTCGCGCGCCGCGGGCGTCGCGTCCACGCCGCCGCCGTCGCGGGCGCGGACGCGGAACGTGTGCGCGCCGTCGGCCAGGCCATCGTAGGCGTGCGGGCTCGCGCAGGCCGCGAAGGCCGCGCCGTCGAGGCTGCACTCGAACGTCGCGCCGGCCGCGCCGAAGCGGAACGAGGCGGCGGCGCTCCCGACGCGGCCGCTCGGGCCATCCGTGAGCGCGGTCTCCGGTGGGAGGTCGATCGTCCATGTGTGTCGCGCGGGGGTCGGATCGATCTGCTGCTGCGGCCCGACGACGGCCCGCACCTCGAACTCGTGCGCTCCTTCGGTCAGCCCGGCGTAGCTCGTCGGCGAGGTGCACGGCACGAACTCGTCGCCGTCGAGCGAGCACTCGAACCTGGCGCCGGCGATGTCCGAGCTGAACGCGAAGTCCGCGTCCCTGCCGCCGGCCGGGCCGGAGTCGATCCTCGTGACGGTCGCGACCGAGCACCTGGCGGGGCTCGTGTCGGTGCCCCAGGCGCCGAGCGTGCCGGTGCCGATGTCGACGAGGTCGCGCACGCGCAGCGTCCAGACGCCCTGCTGCTGCTTGCCGTCGAAGCGCGAGAGCTGGTCGTTCTGCGGCCGGAAGCGTCCGGTGTAGGGCCACTGGCGGGCGATGCCCGTGGCGGCCTCGTCGTCGAAGACCGTGTTCACGAAGTCGTCGCCCAGGTTCTCGGGCCCTCCGGGCTGGTTCACGAGCGTCACGGTCGTCCCGTCGGGTGCCGTGATGTCGATGCGAAGGTCGCCCACCCAGGGATGGTCGATGTCCGCGATGCGCACGTCGACGTCCTTGATCCGGCCGGCCGTCGGGACGTCGATGGTGGACGTGACGCCGGCCGCGTCGTCGTCGGGGATCGCGAGCCGGGGCGCGTGCGTCGCTGTGAGCGCCACCGGCGGGCCCGCCACGCCGGTCGGCAGGGTGAGCGGGACTGTGTGGGGGCCGCCGGCCGTGGTCAGCGACAGCGTCGCGGCGACGTCGGCTCCGCACGCGGCGTCGCTCGCGAGCGCGCCGGTGAAGCGGACGAGGTTCGTCCCGGTGGCGCCGGCCGCGAGGTCGAGCCACGGCGCGCTGCCCTGCATCATCGCCAGCGAGGAGCCGGTGAGCATGCCGCGCACGGTGCCGGCGCCGGCGTCGCCGGCATTGGCGAGCCGCTCGTCGAGCGCGAACGTCTCGCCGGGCTCGAGCGCGCCGTCGCCGTCGCCGCCGGCCGCGATCGAGGTGTCGAGCGTGCCGGCGTCGTGCGAGAGCACCGCCGAGGGCGCCGCCTCGGCGTTGGAGACGACGAGCGCGTAGTCCTGGTCGGTGGTGTCGGCGTTGCCCGGCAGGCCGTCGCCCGCGATGCCGGTCGCGACGACCTTGACGGCGAGCCCGCCGGTGGTGCCGGCCGGCAGGTAGACGCTCTCGAGGTTGTTGCGCGGGTCGGCCGACCCGCCGGTGCGCGAGAACGCGCCGTCGAACACGTTGCCCTTGTAGGTGCGCCCGCCGGCGTCGACCACGAGGTCGAGGTCGTTGACGACGGGATCCGCCGTGCTCGTGCCCGGGGCGTCGGTCCACGCCAGCGTGACCTTCACGGGCGCCGCCGGGTCGTCCACGGCGTAGCTCCTGACGCGCCGGTCGCCCGACGCGGTCAGCGTGTCGGCCTGGTCGCGGAGGTCGCGGGCCGTGCCGTCGAAGACGGTGCCCAGGTTCACGCGGCCCCAGCCCTGGTCGTGGTTCGGGCCGGGGGCGATCGCGGCGCCCTTGCCGTTGTCGCCGCCGCCGAGGTCGGTCGCCGTGTTGACCAGCAGCGCCTTGGTCAGCGCGGGGGAGGGCGCGGCGCCGTGGACGCGCTGGTGCCAGCGCCGCACGAGCGCCGCGGCGCCGGACACCTGCGGAGCGGCCTGCGAGGTGCCGCTGGCCACGGAGTACCACGCGGTGCCGGCGAGGAACTTGTCGCACACGCCCTGCGCGGCGTAGCCGGCGTGCTGCGGCGCGGCGCCGGTGATGTGGGTGCCCGGCGCCACGACGTCCGGCTTGAGCCGCCCGTCGTTGGTCGGGCCGCGGCTGGAGAAGTCGGCGATGTCGCGTGCGCTGTCGGCGCCCGCGTTCGGCACGCCGCAGCCGTCGGTTCCGCTCGGCCGCACGCTCTCGGCCGCCCCGACGGTGATGACGTTCTTCGCGGTGGCCTGGTTGCCGAGTGAGGCGTACCCGTCCATGCCGCTGTTGCCCGCCGACAGGACCTCCACCATCGGCTGGTGTCCCGGGTCGGGGCTGGCGTCGCGCACGAGCTGGTCGAAGAGCGCGGCGGTGGCCGTGTAGTTGCCGCCGGACGCTCCCCACGAGTTGTTCGAGATCCTCGCTCCGGCCGCGTAGGCGGAGGCGGCAGCGGTGGCCAGGTTGAAGGTCGGCGACGGAGCGCCTGTGCAGTCGAAGTACTTCGAGGCGCCGACCCGCGCGAACGGCGCGACGCCGAGGCCGTGGTCGAAGCCGCGGTCGTCCTCGAACTCCGCCCCGCCGGCCGGCCTGCTCTGGCCGGCGGCGATCGACGCGACGTTCGTCCCGTGACCGGTGCAGTCGCGTGCGTTGGAGTCCGCCGTGTAGTTGGCGCGGTAGGCGACACGGCCCGAGAAGTCTGGGTGGGCGGGAGGGTCGGCGCCGTCGTCGAAGCCGCTGTCGGTGACGTCGATCGCGAAGTCGAACGTGTCGGCGGTGAATCCCTCGCCGAGCAGCCAGTCGCGATAGGCCGGCTGGGCGAGCGTCACGTCGCCCGCCACGATCTGCGCGCCGCGCTCGTCGAGCAGCTCCGGGTCGGTGTGGGCCTGGACGGCGACTACGCCAGGATCTGCGGCGAGCGCCGCCGCCTCGGCGGGCGACAGCGCGAGGTACTCCGTCCGCAGCGCTCCGACGGTCACGGGCGTGCGCTGCGAGGCGCCGTGGTCGCGCTCGCCCTTCACGGTCGTGACCGCGAAGAGGCCGGAGGGGCTCGAGCTGTCATGGAGCTTGTCGGCCGCCGTCAGCACGCTCACCGCGCGCACCGCGGGGTCGGTGCCCAGGATCGCGGCGAGCCGGTCGACCGCGTCGCCGCGCGCGTGGACGACGTAGGCGTTCTCCGGCTGGTAGCCGACGAGCCGGGCGCCGGTCGCCCGCAGGCGCTCCAGCCACGCGTCCTTCGGCGGGCCGACGAACTGCACGAGCGCGAGCGTCCGCGCCCGGTCGGGCGCTCCCTTGGCCGCCAGCGAGGCGCGATCGACCGTGGGGTCGATCGCGCCCGCCGCCGTCTCGACCGTGCGCATGTCGTCGCGCCGGTCGGCCCCCGCGCGGCGCAGCCGCTCGACGTCGTTCCCCGCGGCCTCGACGAGCGAGAACGACTCGTAGCGGGCGACGGTCCGCGCGTCGGTGCGCGCCAGCGCGGCCGTGCCCTCGGCCGTGTCCGGCACGAGCAGCAGGTGCGGCTCGGTGTCGGGCGGCGCCGGCTGCGCGGGCGCGAGCGTGACGGAGAAGGCGGCCAGCAGCACGCCGGCCGCCACCGCCGTCCTCACCGCACGTCTCCTCTGCGCGCGTTGAAGTCGACCAGCCGGTCGTTCCCCTCGACGGAGAAGACGTCGCCGCGCGGGCCGCCGCGCAGCTCGTCGTCGCCGGCGCCGCCGATCAGGCGGTCGGCGCCGGTGTCGCCGCGCAGGACGTCGTTGCCGGCGCCGCCGCCGACCAGATCGTCGCCGCGGCCGCCGATCACGACGTCGTTCCCGGCGCCGCCGTCGAGCCGGTCCGCGCCGCCGCCGCCGCAGATCAGGTCGTCGCCGCCGCGGCCGGCGATCGTGTCGGCGCCGCCGAGGCCGAACAGGAGGTCCGGACCGGCGGTCCCGCGGATCCGGTCGGCGCCGGCTGTGCCGACGGCCAGGCTGACCCGCGTCTCGAACGCGTGCTCGCCGTCGACCGCGCGGACCGTGACCGTCGCCCGCCTCAGGCCGGGCCTGCGCGTGATCGACACCGTGCGGCTGTCGCCGGCGGTGCCGAAGGCCACGCCGACCTTCCGGCTCGAAGACGAGCCCGAGACCTTCAGGTTGGAGCCGTCGCTGTCGATGTCCGCGACGTTCAGGCGGAACGTCCCGTTGTCGCTACGGCCGCAGCGCACGTCGCGGGCGACCGACACGCGCGGCGCGTCGTCGACCGGGCGGATCGTGATCGTCAGGCGCGACGGGCCGCCGTCGACGGTCGCGGTCCCGTAGGCGTCGGGTGCGGGGGTGAAGGTCAGCGACCCGTCCGCTTCGACCGCGGGCGCGGCGCTGAACAGCGCCGGGTCCGAGGTCGCGACCGCGAAGGGGCCCGGCGCCCACGGCGCCCGGTAGGGGCCGGAGTCCTCGTCGACGACGATCGCTTCCTCGGCTCGCACCGCCACCGGGTCGTCGACGGCGTCGACCCGCACGGTGACCTTGCCCCACATGGTGTCGCCCGCGTCCGTCAGCGAGTAGCGGAACGTGTCGGTGCCGTTGAAGCCGGCCGCCGGCGCGTACGTCACCTTCGTGCCGTCCCCGGCGGTGACGGTGCCGCCCTCGGCCGACGTGGCGTCCGCGGCGAGCGTGGCCGTGCTCGGGCGGACGTCGTTCGCGCCGACGTCGATCGTGACCGGCGTGTTCTCGCGCGTGGTCGCCTCGTCGTCGACGGGGTTGAGCAGCCTGACCGTCCACGTGTAGGAGACGGCCGGGTCCTCGACGTTGCCGACCGCGTCGGCGGCGCGGGCCTCGAACGTGTGCGGCCCCTCGGCGAGGTCGCGCCACTCGGTCTCGGCCTCGCAGGGCCCGAACGCGCCGCCGTCGAGCCGGCACTCGTAGCCGGCGACGGTGGATCCGCCGGCGTCGACAGCGGTCAGGCGGAAGCGCGCCGTCGTGTCCCAGTCGCGGGCGCGCGGCTTGGCGGCCAGCGTCGTGGCCGGCGCGGTCAGGTCGATCGTCCACGTGTGGGTGGCCGGGCTGTCGTCGGCGTTGCCGGCGTCGTCGAGGGCGCGGACCTGGAACCGGTGCTCGCCCGCGTCGAGGCCGCTGTAGCCGGCCGGGCACGCGGCCCACGCGGCGTCGTCGAGCCGGCATTCGTAGCCCGTGCCGCCGCTGTACGTGAACGTCGCCGAGCGCGACTTCGTGACGGCGTCGGGGCCGGAGTCGATCGTCGTCTCCGGCGCGATCGTGTCGACGGTCCAGGTGTGGGCCGCCGGCGAGTCGTCATGGTTGCCGGCGGCGTCGACGGCACGGGCCTGCAGGCGGTGCTCGCCGTCGGCGAGATCGGTGTAGCTGTCGCGGCACGCGGCCCAGTCGCCGTCGTCGAGCCTGCACTCGTAGCGGTCGCCGCCGCTGTAGGTGAACGTCGCCGAGCGCGAGCTCGTGACGGCGTCGGGGCCGGAGTCGATCGTCGTCTGCGGCGCGATGGTGTCGACGGTCCAGACGTGGATCGCCGGCGTGGCGTCGGTGTTGCCGGCGGCGTCGACGGCACGGGCCTGGAGGCGATGGTCGCCGTCGGCCAGGTCGGTGTAGTTGTCGCGGCACGTGGCCCAGTCGCCGTCGTCGAGCTTGCACTCGTGGCGGTCGCCGCCGCTGTAGGTGAACGACGCCGAGCGCGAGTTCGTGAGCGCGTCGGGACCGGACTCGATCACGGTGTCGGGCGCGATCGTGTCGACCGTCCACGTCTCGGTCGCGGGGGAGTCGTCCGTGTTGCCCGCGGCGTCGATCGCCCGGACCTGGAAGCGGTGCTCGCCCTCCGCGAGGTCGGTGTACTCGGCGCACGCGCCCCAGGCGCCGTCGTCGATCCGGCACTCGTAGCCGGCGATCGCCGTCCCGCCCAGCGTGTCGCCCTGGTAGGTGAACCTGGCCGACTTCGACGAGGTGGGGCCGCTCGGGCCGCCGGTGATGCCGGTGTCCGGCGCGACCGTGTCGACCGTCCACGTGTGGGTCGCGGGGGTCGCGTCCACGTTGTCGGCGACGTCGACGGCGCGCACGCTGAGCGTGTGGGCGCCGTCCGCCAGCCCGCTCACGCTGAGCGGCGACTCGCAGGCGGCGTACTCGCCGTCGTCGAGCCGGCACTCGAGCCGCGACACGCCGGACAGCGCGTCGGCGCCGGCGAACGACAGCTCGGCGCTCGTCGCGTTCGTGGCCGCGGCCGGCCCGAGTCGACCGTCGTCGTCGGATCGGTCTTGTCGAGCTTGACCTCCTGCTGGATGTGGGCGGCCTGATTGGCGGCCTTGTCGGCGCACGTGCCGCTCGAGGAGACCCGCCTGCTCGCCGTCTCCTGGGTCACCACGACGTCCTGGACCCCGTCGGTCGCGATGCCGGACTGGACCGAGCCGGTGTCGTCGCAGTTCCACCCGACGGTCACGTCGCTGCGGTTCCAGCCCGCCGCGTTGGGGGCGGGGGTCAGGCCGGCGGACCTGATCCCCGGCCGCGTCATGTCGATCCGGATCGTCTCCGTGACCGGCGTCGCGACCCAGCCCGCGAAGTCGGTGCAGCCGGCTGAGGTGAAGTCGGTGCCGGCGGTCTCGGTGCTCACGGTGCCGCCGCCGGTCGCCGGCCGGTCGACGCCCGAGCCGGGCGATCGGGTCCACGCACTGGAAGCTCAGGTTCGTCTCCGTGTTGTTCCAGCCGTACGCCGTGCGCGCGGGGGTCCACGCACGGCCGCGGCTCAGGCCGGCGCGTGTCGAGCTTGAACTCGCCGAAGTTGCCGCTACCCGACGTTGCCGGCGAGGTCCTCCGCGGAGCACCCCATGCGCCGCCGCCCTCCTGGGTCAGCGTGACGGTCTGGACCCCGCCGTAGAAGAACCAGCGCTCGTCGCCGCGCCTAGCAGTTGGTCTGCTTGACGCCGCTCGCGTTCTCCCCTCCGGGATCGATCGCGTTCACGGTGACCGGGATCTGCGTGACGTACCAGCCGTTCAGCCCGTCGGGCGCGGGCACGTGGTGCGTCACGTTCGGCGGCGTGTTGTCGACCAGGCACTTGACCGGGAACGACATGTCCGGCGTGGTCGGGTCGTTCGTGTGGAACGTCAGCGTCGAGCGGTACCAGCGCTCCTCCGCGCCGCCGGTGCACCTGACCTCGATGATCCTGAGCCCGCCGCCGACGCCGATCTGGCGCGGGAAGCGCGGGGCGGCCTGGCTCATCTGATCGAACAGCGAGAAGACCGCGGCGTCGCCGCCGCTGAACTCGGCGCCGCTCCAGGTGAGCGGTGCGACGCCCGTGTTCTCGATGCTGATCGTGTTGAAGGCGGTGTGGCCCGTCCGCACGTACATGTCGCCGAGCGTCTCCCCGGGGGCGGGGATCGTCTTGGCGCGCGGCACGCACTGGTCGAAGCCCGAGTCGATCCGCAGCGCGAGCGTCTTGGTGGCGACAGGCGGCGTCTTCCACGCGCCGCCGTCGAGGCTCTCGAGGAGCGTCTCGGTGGGCGCCTCCTTCGAGTACAGCCAGCCGATCCCCTCGGGCGCGGACATGACCGCCCAGTACTTGGTGCCGGCGGTGAGCTGCACCCGCGGGGTCAGCGTGCCGCACTGCTGCCTGACCGGGTCGCCGGTCTGCAGCGCGTCGACGAGGTAGAAGCCCATCGTGCCGAGCGAGGTGCCGCTCGGCTTGCCGTTGGCGTCGGCCTGGATCGAGACCTCCCCGATGCTGTCGCACGTCTTGGTCGTCGGGAAGTTGATGACGCACTGCCCGCGCATGCTGAGCAGCGAGGCGCTGCCGGACTTGGTCGGCGTGAACGTCGTCGCGTAGCGGAAGTCGCCGAGGAATGAAGGTCCGACGGGCACCGAGTTGACGCCCTGCACGTCCGATTCACCCTCGATCGTGGAGTACAGCGTCGTGAGCTGCTGCGCGCTCGCCGCGGGGGCGAGCGCGAGCATGACGAGGAGCACGACGGCGGAGAGGAGGAGGCGATCCATGGGAGCACGAGAACAGGGCCCGCTGACGTTTCACGGACATCTCGCTGACGCGGGTGTAGAGTCGAACCGTCGCCGTCGGGTTCTCCTCGCTCCTCTCCGCCTCGCGCGCGACCCGCGTCTGAGGGGAGCGGGAAACCGGGGCTTCCATGCCCGTCAGGCTCAGCGTGCTCGCCGTCGTCGTCGGCCTTGCGGTCGCCGCCGCTCCCGCGAGCGCCTCGACGCTCACCGGGCGGGTCTCGGGCGCGAAGCTGCCGAAGGCGGGCAAGGGGTTCACGACGGTCCGCGCCGTGCACGCCAGGACCCTGGTGATCGTCGACGTCGCCAAGGTCCGCGCGCACCGGTACCGCCTTCGGGTGCCGGCGGGGAGCTACTGGATGTTCGCCGCCACCACGCCGCTGCGTGGCAAGGCGGGCATCGACCGCCCGTCGAGCAGGGTCGCGGTTCGCAAGGGCAAGCGGAAGGCCGTGCCGGTCTCGATGCGAAAGCGCAGGCGTCCGAGGGCGCACGCCGCGTTCGTCAACGTGAAGCACCCGGCCGTGTGGGTCCAGCACTTCGCCGTGCCGGGCGGCGCCGAGCACCGCGCCGCGAGCAGGGGCATCGCCAACATGCTGATCACCGATCTCGGCGGCCCGCTCGACGCCGCATGCGGCGGCGTCCTCGTCGAGCGCGAGCAGCTCGGCTTCATGCTCGCCGAGCAGCTCATCGGCAATCCGGGGAAGCCGCCGTCGACGGACCGGATGATCGCCCACAACCGCGAAGTGGGCGGCAGCCTCGCCGTCAACGGCCAGACGACGACGCTCACTGTGAACGTGAAGAACGTCGTCACCGGCACCACCCGCTCGGTCACCCGCTCGGCCGCGACCGACCGGTTCTTCGAGCTCGCGTCGTCGGTCGTCCAGGAGGTCGTGCGCCTGATCTGCGGCGGCAACCCTCCCAGGCACTACTCCGGGCCGGTGTCGGGCTCGATCTCCGTCAAGGACGGGCCCGAGTTCGACACCTTCTCATGGAGCGGCAACGTGCGCCTGAAGTACACGGGCAACCTCGAGCCCGAGAACGCCGGCGAGCCGCCCGGCGAGTACGCGATCTACGAGCCCGAGTCCGGCAGCATCCACGTGATCGTCGACGGTGTCGGCGCGGACGGCCAGTGCCCCTACCACGGCGAGGCCGACGTGACGATCGTCCCGACGGTCGGCGAGCAGGATTCCCGCGTGCAGCAGGGCGTGGATCAGCCGACGTACTCGCTGTTCGCGGCGTACCCGACCGGCACGCCGCCGATGCCCGTCATGGGGCCGGCGATCTGCGCGGGCGCCTTCACCAACCCGCGCCCGCTGGCGGACCTGCTGTTCATGAGCACCGTGACGAGCCGAGCTCTCGTCGTCGACGACCCTGGTCGAGGACTCGACCGTCGTGAACGGCCCGGGAACGACCAAGGAGGCGTGGTCGCTGGAGCCGGAGGCGTAAGGTTTCGCCGCGGCGTTACGCCGACTTCGTCGTGAGCGAGACCTATGTCATCGTCGGCGCCGCCCTTGCCGGCGCCAAGGCTGCCGAGACCCTCCGCGAGGAGGGCTTCGACGGGCGCGTCGTGCTGCTGGGCGACGAGCCGGACCGTCCCTACGAGCGCCCGCCGCTGTCGAAGGACTACCTGCGCGGGGAGACCGAGCGCGAAGGGCCGTACGTGCATCCGGCCTCGTTCTACGGGGAGAAGGACATCGAACTGCGCACTGAGGTGAGCGTCACGGAGATCGACCTCTCGGCGAGTGAGGTCGTGCTCGGCGACGAGCGGATCGGCTTCTCGAAGCTGCTGCTCGCCACCGGCGCCGAGCCGCGGCGGATCCCGGTCCCGGGCGCGGACCTCGACGGCGTCCACTACCTGCGCACGTTCGCCGACAGCGACGCGCTGCGCGCCGCGATCGAGGCGAGCAGCCGCGTGGCCGTGATCGGCGCCGGCTGGATCGGCGCCGAGGTCGCGGCCTCCGCTCGCCAGAAGGGGCTCGAGGTCACGCTGATCGAGCAGCTCGACGCGCCGCTCGAGCGCGTGATCGGCCGCGAGGTGGGGGAGATCTACGGGGCGATCCACCGTGATCAGGGAGTCGAGTTGCTCACTGGCGCCGCGGTCGAGGCGATCGAGGGCTCCGGCCGCGCGGAGCGGGTCCGCCTGGCCGGCGGGAAGACCGTCGACTGCGACTTCGTGGTGGTCGGCATCGGCGTCGCGCCCCGGGTCGCGCTGGCCGAGGCCGCGGGCCTCGAGGTCGGCGACGGCATCTTGGTCGACGAGCGGCTGCGCACCTCGAACGAGAACGTGTTCGCGGCCGGCGACGTGGCCGGCGCCTGGCATCCGTTCTTCGAGCAGCGCCTGCGCGTGGAGCACTGGCACAACGCGCTCGAGCAGGGGCCCGCGGCCGCCCGCGGCATGCTCGGCAAGGGCGACCCCTACGACAAGCTCCCGTACTTCTTCTCCGACCAGTACGACGTCGGCATGGAGTACGCCGGCCACGCCACCGACTGGGACGAGGTCGTCTTCCGCGGCGACGTCGACGCGCGCGAGTTCATCGCCTTCTGGCTCAAGGACGGCCGCGTGCTCGCCGGGATGAACGTGAACGTCTGGGATGTCACCGACGACATCCAGGCGCTGATCCGCAATCGCACCGAGGTCGACCCCGCCCGCCTGAAGGACCCGGACTCGCCGCTCACCTGAGGGCCGGTGCGCCTGCGGCTCGGATGCGGTTCAGCGTTTGGGTGCGGTGGGTGATGGCTTGGGTCCAGGTGATGCGGATGACGCGTTCGCCGTGGGCTTCGAGGATGGCCTGTTTGTCGGCGTCGTCTTGGCGGGTGAGGCGGTTGTCGTGCCATTCGGCTCTGTCGGCCTCGATGACCAGGTGGTGGTGGGGCCAGCGGAAGTCGGGGACGATCGTGCGGCCTTCGAGGTGGAGCGGGACGTTGACGTGCGGTGGTTCGAACCCCGCATTGAGGATGAGGTCGAGGACGGCGTCTTCGAGTTCGCTTCTCGTTGGGGCGTGGCCGGTGGCGAGGATCCTTGTGAGGTTGGCGATGCCGGGGCGGGGGCCGAGGCGGTCGAGCGTGTCGAGGATCTGGGGGATCGTGACGAGCTGGCGTTGGGCTTCGCGGACGGTGCGTCTGAGCGGCTTGGTAGTCCAAGTGCGCGGCGAGGTCGATCAGGGTGCGGGCGGGGGTGGTGACCGGGATGCCCTTGTGGTGGGTGCGATCGATCATCGACGAGCGATGGACTCGTATGCCCCGGTGCGCTCGAACAGTCCGCGTCGTCACCTCGGGGTAGCGGTTCTCCCAGCGCACGAGCCCGTACAGGGCGGCGGCCGAGACGTGGCTGAGGACGGCGGTGGGGCCGCAGGCCTTGACGGCCGCGAGGAACGCGCCCTCCTGTGTGAGGTTCGCGTGGCCCACGGCGTAAACCCCGCGGTAAAGGGGGTGGAGATGCCCATTGCGGACGCGTGATTCGACCGCGTCGCGGCTCAAGCCACACGCGCGCAGTTCTTCGAGTGAGAGCACACCCCAGTGCGCCGCGGCGAGGCGCGCGACGTTCACATCGGGTCGAATGACGGGTTTGTCGGCCTGAGGTCGACAAACCCGACAATCGGCTCGCATCGGCCCGATCGTGGCGCGGATCGTGTAACGGATCTACGCGAGTTTGCGCCGCGGTTCGCACTTCTCTCTTACAAGCGCCGTTCGCCGGACCCTTGACATGTGACCATATGGTCACCTATCATCCAGCACGTGACCAACGACGACGACCGCGTGTTCAAGGCGCTCGCCGACCCCACGCGTCGCTTCCTCCTCGACCGGCTCTTCACGCGTGACGGCCGCACGCTGACCGAGCTCGAGTCCGAGCTGGAGATGACGCGCTTCGGCGTCATGAAGCACCTGCGCGTGCTCGAGGACGCGGGGCTCGTGGTCACCCGGAAGTCGGGCCGGGAGAAGCTGCACTACCTCAACCCGGTGCCGATCCGGCTGATCCACGACCGCTGGATCGACAAGTACACGGAGCGCCAGGTGTCGGCGCTCGTCGACCTCAAGACCGAGCTGGAAGGAACGGCATGACGACCATGACCGAGACGAAGACGACGCAGGTGTACCAGGTGTTCATCCGGGCGACCCCGGAGGCGATCTGGGACGCCATCACCAAGCCCGAGTGGACCCAGCGCTACGGGTACCGCAGCATCGCCGAGTTCGATCTGCGGCCCGGCGGCAGCTACCGCGGGAAGGCCACGCCCGAGTTCCAGGCGATGGGCATGCCCGAGGTCGTGGTCGACGGCGAGGTGATCGAGGCAGATCCGCCTCGCAAGCTCGTCCACAGCTGGCGCTTCCTGTGGGACGAGGAGGTCAAGGCCGAGGGCCCCACGCGCGTCACCTTCGAGATCGCCGACGCCCCGGCAGGCGTCAGCAAGCTCACGGTCACGCACGAGATGGAGAACGCGCCGATCACCGCCGCGCAGCTCGCCGGCGAGATCGAGGGCGCCGGCGGCGGCTGGCCGTTCGTCCTCAGCGATCTCAAGACGCTGCTCGAGACCGGCGAGTCGCTGCCGGGCTGAAGCTAGACGAGCGCGACGACGTCGCGCCAGTCAGGGTCGACGGCGTCGAGCCGCTCGACCACGTCGCGGCGCCGTTCCTCCCCCGGGAGCGGCACCGCGGCGGTGTCCCACGTGCGCGGCCGGGTCGGCGCGCGCAGCCCGAGCGTCCACTGAAGACTCGTCAGGATCCGCTCGGCGCGCTCGCCGCGTTCCTGGGCGACGAGGAAGAGCGTGGTCATGGGGTACCGGTACCCGCGCGAGCGCACGCCCGAACCGGCCGCTCGAATTCGGACAGCTCCAGGATTACTCCGCGAGCCTTCCGGTACCTTTCATCAGAAGTCCGCTGGACTCCGGTCAGAAGCGCGAGAAGCCGTCGGGAGCGGCTGCTGCGACCGGACGAACGGATCAGGGGCACGTCTGGCGGGCGGAGGAGACATCAATCAGGGAGGGAGGCTCCCCAATGCGAAAGGCCACACTGGCCTGCTTCGCCGTGGCGCTTGGCACAACACTGGCGCTGCCATCCGTAGCTCCGGCCCAGGAGTTCCCGCCGGCATCGCGCTTCCAGAAGGTGACGCTGAACGACCGGCCGGGCGAGCCTATGGCCCTCGCCGTGCTGCCCGACGGTCGGGTCCTGCACAGCGCGCGCACCGGCGAGATCCGGCTCTACAACCCGAAGACCGGACTCAACACGATGGCGGCCGACATGCGCGAAAGCCGCGCAGGGCTCTATCAGCACGACGAGGAGGGCGTGCAGGGCGTCGCGCTCGACCCGAACTTCGGCCAGAACAAGTGGGTCTACGTCTATTACTCGCCGAGGCTCAACACACCGGTCGACGTGCCCGGCACCGGCATCAACGAGGGCGACGCCCCGTTCAACCTCGAGACGCCGGAGGACGTCGCACGCCTCGCGCTGTTCAAGGGCGCCATCCGGCTCTCGCGCTTCAAGTTCCAGGGCGACGAGCTCAACCTGAACACCGAGCAGGAGATCATCGACGTCCCGGTCGACCGCGGCATCTGCTGCCACGTCGGCGGCAAGATCGACTTCGATGGCGAGGGCAACCTCTACCTCTCGACGGGTGACGACACGAATCCGTTCGAGTCCGACGGCTCCTCGCCGATCGACGAGCGCTCGAACCGCAACCCGGCGTTCGACGCCCAGCGCACGTCGGCAAACACGAACGACCTGCGCGGCAAGATCCTGCGCATCCGCGTCAGGAGCGGTGGCGGCTACAGCGTCCCGGCGGGCAACCTGTTCCGGCCGGGCACCGCGCGCACGAAGCCCGAGATCTACGCCATGGGCTTCCGCAACCCGTTCCGCATGGCGGTCGACAAGAAGTCGAACAACGTCTACGTCGGCGACTACTCGCCCGACGCCCAGGCGCCCGATCCCGAGCGCGGTCCCCAGGGCACCGGCCGCTGGATGCTCGTGGACCGGCCCGGCAACTACGGCTGGCCCTACTGCATGACCCGCACGATCGGCTACGTGGACTACGACTTCGCGACCGGCGAGTCCGGCGAGGAGTTCCCGTGCCCGAACCCGGTCAACGAGTCGCCGAACAACACGGGCCGCCGCGTGCTGCCCGAGATCGTCCAGCCGGACGTCTACTACAGCTATCCGGCCAACGACTTCGGCCTGTTCCCCGAGCTGCTCGAGGATCGCGGCGGTGACGGCATCGGTCCGATGGGCGGTCCGGCGTACGACTTCAACGCCCGCAGCCGCTCCGAGACCAAGTGGCCGAACGTGTTCGACGGCCACCCGCTCTTCTACGAGTGGACGCGCGACTACGTGAAGGTCTTCGAGCTGAACCGCAAGAACGGGAACCGGCTCATCGACATCCACAACCTGTTCCCGGGCGGTCCCAGCGGGATCATCCAGGACAACCCGATGGACATGGAGTTCGGTCCTGACGGCGCCCTCTACACGCTCGAGTACGGCGACGGGTTCTTCCTCGAGACCCCGGAGGCGCAGCTCGCCCGTGTCGACTTCGTGCGCGGCAACGAGTTCACGCCGATCCCGAAGGTGGCAGCGGACAAGACCAGCTCGCCGACCCCGCCGCTCACGGTGAACTTCTCGAGCGCCGGGACGCGAGACCCCGACGGCGACACGCTCGCGTACGCGTGGGACTTCGACGCCGACGGCGATGTCGACTCGCGCCAGCCGAACGGGACGTTCACGTACACCGAGCGCGGCATCTACGACGCCACGCTGAAGGTGACCGACAGCACGGGCCGCTCGGCGGCCGCGTCGGTGCGGATCATCGTCGGCAACCAGGCGCCGGTTGTCAGCCTGGAGGTCGAGTCGACCACGCCGCCGTTCAACTTCGGCGACACGGTCCACTTCACCGTCGAGGTGAGCGACGACCAGACGGTGGACTGCTCGAGGGTGACCGTGGCCTACATCCTCGGCCACGATCAGCACGGGCACCCGCAGTCGTCGACCGCCGGCTGCGAGGGCGACATCGTGGTGCCGCCGGCCGACGCGGGCCACGCGGGCGAGAACATCGCCGCGGTGTTCGTGGCGAGCTACACCGACAACCCGCCCGGCGAGACGCCGCAGACGGGCAGCGACGAGGTCATCCTGCGCGAGGGCGACGACTAGGTCAGGTCTCGTCGAGCTCCAGCCACTTGCTGACGGCTGGAGCCTCGAAGGCGGCGAGCCGGTCGAGCAACTCGGCCGGCTCGCTCGCCACGCTCAGGACCGCGCGGTGCTGGGGGCGCAGGAAGCCCTCGGTCACCGCGTGGTCGAGCAGCGCCGCCAGGTGGTCGTAGTAGCCCTTGACGTTCAGCACTCCGCACGCCTTGTCGTGGATGCCGAGCTGGCTCCAGGTGTAGACCTCGATCAGCTCCTCGAGCGTGCCGATGCCGCCGGGCACGGCCACGAAGGCGTCGGCCAGCTCGGCCATCTGCGCCTTGCGCTCGTGCATCGAGTCGACGACCTTCAGATCGGTCAGCCCGGGGTGGCCGATCTCGCGGTCGATCAGCGCCTGCGGCATGACGCCGATCGCCTCGCCGCCGGCTTCGAGGATCGTGTTCGCGAGCACGCCCATCAGGCCGACCTTGCCGCCGCCGTAGACGAGGCCGATCCCGCGCTCGGCCATCGTGCGCGCGAGCGCGCGGGCGCCCTCGGCATAGGCGGGATCGCTGCCGGGGTTGGAGCCGGCGTAAACGCACACACGGCGCACGGCGTGCGACCTTAGAGAACTATGCAGACGACTTCGCTCGGCCCGCTGACCGTCAGCCGCCTCGGTCTCGGGACCATGCTCATGGGCGGCGACACGCCGGTGGACGAGTCGCACCGCATCCTCGATCGCTTCGTCGACGCGGGCGGAACGCTGCTCGACACGGCCGACACCTACGGCGACGGCCGGTCCGAGCGCACGCTCGCTCCGTGGCTCGCGCAGCACCGCGACGAGGTGGTCGTGGCCACCAAGGTCCGCTTCTCGGTGTCGGACCCGGGCGGGTCCGGCCTGGCGCCCGACCGCATCCGCGCCGCCTGCGACGCGTCGTTGCGCCGGCTCGGCCTCGATGTGATCGACCTCTACCAGGTCCACGCACCGGATCCCGAGGTGCCGCTCGAGGAGACGCTGGAGGCGCTCGACGGCCTCGTGCGCGCCGGCAAGGTGCGGGCGCTGGGAGCCTCGAACTACCCGGCGTGGCTGCTGGCCTGGGCGGTCGCGCTCCAGGACCGCAACGGCTGGTCGCCGTTCGTGAGCACGCAGCCGCAGTACTCGCTGGTCGAGCGCACGATCGAGATCGACCTGCTGCCCTTCACCCGGGCGGCCGGGCTCGGCGTGCTGCCGTGGGGCCCGCTCGGGGCGGGCTTCCTGAGCGGGCGCAACCGGCGCGGCGAGCCACCGCCCGAGGGCAGCCGGATCGCCAACGCATCGGACGACATCGAGGAGGCCCCGCACCGGCGGGCGATCGAGCGCAACTACCGGGTCGTCGAGGAGGCGGAGGCGATCGCCGCCGACCACGGCGCGACAGTGCCGCAGGTGGCGATCGCGTGGCTGATGGGCGTCGAGGGCGTGACGGCTCCGCTCGTCGGGGCGCGGACGCTCGGGCACCTCGAGGGCGTGCTCGGCGCGGTCGATCTCGAGCTGTCGCCGGAGGAGCGCGAGCGCCTCGAGGCTCCCGCTCCGCCGCCCCCGACCACGCCCCATCGCATGCTGCGCGAGCAGATCGGGCTCGAGCGGCTCACGGGGCCGCTGCGCTGAGCAGCCGCTCGAGGTCGCTCTCGTCGTTCCAGGCGCCGACCGAGGCGCGCAGGTAGCCCGTGCCCGGCAGGTCGCGCACGACCACGCCGGCGGCGGCCAGCCGCTCGCGCGTGGCCTGCGGGTCGGCGTCCTCCCAGGTGACGAGCGTGGTGGCGCCGCGCGGCGCGAGGGTGCGGCCGCGCTCGGTGAGCAGCTCGGCGAGCCGGGCGGCCAGCGCGGTCGCGCGGGCGTGCACCGCGTGGAAGCCGGCGCCGTCGAGCACGCGGGTGGCGGCGAGCGAGAACGCCGCCGCCTCGCGTGAGAGCGAGGCAGTGTCGTAGCGGCGGGCGTCGGCGTGCAGCGTGGCGTCGAAGCCGGCGTGGCTGTCCTCGAAGTTGATGAAGCTCGGGCCGACGGCGCGCACCCGCTCGCGGAACCCCGGCGCGACGTACAGCAGGCCGGTGCCGTCGGACCCGCACAGCCACTTCTGGCCGGCGGCGGCGTACGCGGCGCAGCCCAGCGCACGGACGTCGACCGGTACCGCGCCGGCGCTCTGCGCGCCGTCGAGCACGACCGGGACGTCGAGCTCGGCCAGCGCGGCGGGCGCGAACTCGCCGGTGACCCACGAGACGTGCGAGCAGGCGACGAGCGTCGTGCCCGCGGTCACCGCGTCGGCGACGTCGCGCAGCGGGACGGGCCGGATCGTCGCGCCCTGCGCGCGGGCAGCGAACAGCGGCCCGATCAGGCCGGGATGCTCGCTGTCGGAGGTCACGATCTCGTCGCCCGGGCCGAGGTCGAGTCCCGCCAGCACGGTGGCCAGCCCTTCGCTGGTCGACGTCTGGAGCGAGAGGTCCGCGACGTCGCAGCCGACCACGCGCGCATACAGCTCGCGCAGCTCGGCCTGGAGCGTGAACCGAGCGTCGAAGTGCGGGCTGTAGCGGCCGGATGCGAGCTGCGACTCGAGCGCCCCGCGGGCGGCCCGGACCGCCGCCGCCGGCACCGGCCCGTCCGTCCCCGCGTTCAGGAACGCGAGGCGCTCGAGGACGGGGAACTCGGCGCGGAGGGCGGCGGCGTCCATGTCCGCGGCACCCTATTTGAGCCGTCCGCGCGATCCGCCGTGCCGTCGCCGAGCAAGGATTGCTCATACTGCGGCGCCGCGTTCATGAAGAACCCGAAGGAGTCGGGTCTGCAGTGGACGGAGAGGCGGTTCTGCTCTCGCCGCTGTGGCGCCCGCTGGCGCAGGGATGAGCGCCCTAGAGAGCGCGCTTTTTGGAGCGTGCGCACGCTGCGGAGCCGAAGGGCCGTTTCATGCTGATCAGCTCTGCCGACGTTGCTGGGACAAGCGTCGCTACCGGGAGCAGCGCGAGCGCATTCTCGCCCTGAACCGCGCGTGGCGTGAGGCGAATCCCGACTACTGGCGACAGCCGCATATCGTCGAGCGCGTTCGCCGCTGGCAGGCGGACCACCCCGATCGCGTTCGGGAGATCACAAGAGCCGCGTTGCGACGACGGCGTGCGCGGCTGAACGGCGCTCCGATTGGAGATCCCTCCGCCTGCTCACGGTGCAACATGAGCAAGCACGACAGCGACTTGCTCGCGTTTCTGCTGCTGCGTCAACGACCGCACACCGGCCAGGGCGACGCTCCCGCGCGGGCGTAGAGAATCTCCGCTCGGCGGTTCTGCTCTGCCTCGGATGCATGGGCGGGATTGCCGTGTCCCCCGACCGCCTGCCACGTCGCAAGGTCGAACTGATACTTGCCGTAGAACCCGTTGCCGGTGTCGGTCGACGGGTCGCCGCCGGACTCGCAGGCGGCGATCGCCTCGAGCGTGGGGGAGGCGGTGGCGTTGCGCGAGTCGCGCAGCTCGCGCATGCGGGCGCGCAGCTCGCCAGGCGACATGTCGCGCAGGCGGCGGCGCTCGGCGCCGGCGTCGAAGTGCTCGCTGTTGTCGTGCGCGACGCTGCGCGCGAGCCGCAGCGTGCGGTGGGCGAGGTTGTCGCGCGCCTCGGCGCGCATCTGGGCAGCCACGGTCTCGTGACCGCCCAACGCAGGTCGCAGGGGATCTTCGGCTCGAGCGGTCGGCACTGAAAGCAGCACGCCCGCCAACGCGAGCGCGGTCGCCGTCTTGGGTCTCATCATCACGTCCTCCGGCATGCGGACATGCCGAGTCGTTGTCGGAATCACCGGACGGCGTCCACCCACGGGCCCATTCCGCTCGTCGCGCTCGACAGGGCGCGGCGCATGGCCCGCGGCGGTCCTCCACCGTCGCGGCCGATCAGGCTAGCAACCCAGGGCGAACGGCTGTTCGCACTATGGTGGGCGCGTGGCGATCACGCCTTCGCGCATCGCGACCGCCCGCCTGGTTCTCGTTCCCGTCTCGGCTGAGCTCGCGGCAGCCGTCCTCGCGGGCGATCTGTCGTCCCTCGAGGTCGGCGACGGCTGGCCACATGACGACACACTCGACGGCTTGCGGATGGCGCCCGGATGGTTCGTGACGCTCGGCGGCGTGGTCATCGGCGACTGCGGCACGCACGGCGAGCCCGACGAGTCCGGAGACGTCGAGCTCGGCTACGGGCTGGCGGCGCCGTATCGCGGGCGCGGCTACGGAACCGAGGTCGTCGTCGGGCTCTCGCGCTGGCTGCTCGCCCAGGACGGCGTCCGGCGCGTTGTCGCCAGTCGCGTCGGCGCCGACAACACACCTTCGCGACGCGCGCTGGAGCGGGCCGGTTTCGTGCTGGAGTCGGCCGACGAGGTGCACACGTGGTACGCCCTCGCCGGGTGAATAGGTCGCGTTTTTCGGGTGTTTGCCGATACACTGTGGGTCATGGCCACCGCATTCGCCAGTGAAGCCGCCCACGTCAAGGACATCGGGCACCTCTCGGCGCCCGACATCGCCCGTGCCACCGGAGCCGACGAGACGACCGTACGCGCCTGGCTGCGCGGGGCCCGGTCGCCCTCCGGGCAGCGAGCCGAGCGCCTGGCCGAGCTGTCGGCGATCGTCGAGCGCCTGGTGCGCGTGATGGAGCCGAGCTACGTGCCGGTCTGGCTGCGAAAGCCGATCGCGCTGCTCGACGACGACAAGCCGCTCGACGTGATCGCCACCGGCGGGTACCGGCGCGTCTCCCGCGTGCTGGCGGGCCTCGAGGGCTCGGGCGCCGTCTAGCCCTTTGGACGTCGATGCCACGGCGGTGGCCGGGACGTGGTTCCGCCACGTGCCGGCCGGCTTCGACGCGCACCACCGGCCGCCGCATCCGGCGGACAACCGCTGGCAGCGGGGCGAGGTGGTCGACGCGCTGTACTTCGCCGACTCCGAGGAGACGGTCTGGGCGGAGTGGTACCGGTTCCTCGCCGAGGCCGGCCTGCCGCCACGGCAGGCGCTCCCGCGCGATCTCTGGCGCTGGCGGATCAAGCTGCCGGGGGTCGCCGACCTGGGCGACGACGGCCGGCTCGCGCGCGCCGGCCTCCGACCGCTAAAGCCCACGCGCGGGCAGTGGCCGGCCTGCCAGGCCGTCGGCGAGCAGCTTCACGCGGACGGCTGGCCGGCGCTGGTCAGCGCCTCTGCCGCGCGGCCCGAGGGCCGGACGCTGTGCGTGTTCCGCACCGCCCACCGCATCTCTGGGACCTGGCCGGTCCGCCCGCCGGTCACCGTGGCCGACCCGCCGGTCGTCCCGCGCGGGATGCGCACGTGAACGCCGGGTAGGAACGCGTGGGTCGCGATCCGGTGGGCGCTGTCAGCAATCTTCGTCGCAGCGCTCGTCGCGTTTCTTGTCGCGCTCGCGCAGGAGCGGCGCGCTCGGCGCCGGTTCGAATCCCACTAGCATCACCCGACCGATGCGCGTGACCCTGCCCGACGGCTCCGAGCGGGAGCTCGAAGACGGCGCCACCGGCGCCGACCTCGCCGCCTCGATCGGCAGCGGGCTCGCGCGTGCGGCGCTTGCGATCCGGGTGTTGAACGAGAACGGCGCCGAGCGGCGCGACGGGAGCGCCTATGACGAGGGCCGGATCCGCGACCTGGCGGCGCCGCTCAACGACGGCGAGCGCGTCGAGATCGTCACCGCCAAGAGCGACGATTGGGACTCGGTCCAGCTCGTCCGCCATGACGCAGCGCACGTGCTGGCGGCCGCCGTGCTCGACCTCTATCCCGGCACGAAGATCTCGATCGGCCCGCCGATCGGCGAGGGCTTCTACTACGACTTCGAGTTCCCCGAGGCGTCACGGTCTCCGAGCACGACTTCGAGGCGCTCGAGGCCAAGATGCGCGAGCACATCAAGGCCGACGAGCCGTTCGTGCGCGAGGACGTCCCGGTCGGCGTCGCGCTGGAGCGGTTCGTGCGCGAAGGGCAGGACTACAAGGTCGAGCTGATCGAAGACCTCGTCAGAGACCAAGGCGTGGAGACGGTCAGCCTCTACACCAACGACGGCTTCACCGACCTCTGCCGCGGCCCGCACACGCCGTCGACCAAGCGCGTGAAGGCGTTCAAGCTGCTGTCGACCGCGGGTGCCTACTGGCGGGGGGACGCCAAGCGCCAGATGCTCACCCGCATCTACGGCACCGCCTTCCACTCCAAGGACGACCTCGAGCAGTACCTGCACCAGCTCGAGGAGGCCCGCGCGCGCGACCACCGTCGCCTGGGCCGCGACCTGGACCTCTTCATGTTCAGCGAGCTGAGCCCCGGCTCGCCTTTCTGGCTGCCTCCTGGCAAGGCGATGCTCAACCAGCTCCAGAACCTGTGGCGCGAGGAGAACGCCGACCGCGGCTACCGCGAGGTGCAGACGCCGATCCTCTACGACGTCTCCCTGTGGAAGCAGTCCGGGCACTGGGACGTGTACCGCGACAACATGTACTTCACGGACGTCGAGGGCCATCCGATGGGCCTCAAGCCGATGAACTGCCCGGCGCACGTCCAGCTCTACAAGGACGAGCGGCGCTCGTACCGCGACCTGCCGATCCGGTACTCCGAGGCCGGCCTCGTGCACCGGCACGAGCCGAGCGGCACGCTGCACGGGCTGCTGCGCGTCCGCCACATCACCCAGGACGACGCCCACATCTTCTGCACCGAGGAGCAGGTCCCGGACGAGGTCCAGCGCTGCCTCGACTTCGGCTACGCCATCTACGACACCTTCGGCTTCAAGCCGCGGCTCGAGCTCTCGACCCGGCCGGACAAGCGCGTCGGCGCCGAGGAGATGTGGGACCGGGCCGAGGCGCTGCTCGCCAAGGCGCTCGACGACAACGGCGTGGAGTACGAGCTCAACCCCGGCGACGGCGCGTTCTACGGCCCGAAGATCGACCTCCACATGACCGATTCGATCGGCCGCTCGTGGCAGCTCGGCACCGTCCAACTCGACTACTACATGCCTGAGCAGTTCGAGCTCGCCTACACCGGCGCCGACAACGCCGAGCACCGGCCGGTGATGATCCACCGCGCCCTGATGGGCAGCTTCGAGCGCTTCATGGGCATCCTCATCGAGCACTACGCCGGCGAGTTCCCGCTCTGGCTGGCGCCCGTCCAGGCGATCGTGCTGCCGCTGGCCGACCGGCACGTCGACTACGCGCGCGAGGTGCAGTCGGCGCTCACCGAGGCCGGCCTGCGCGCGGACATCGACGAGCGCACCGAGTCGGTCGGTCGCAAGATCCGCGAGGCGGAGCTGCGGAAGGTGCCGTACATGCTCGTGGTCGGCGACCGCGAGGCCGAGCAGCGCGCCGCGGCGCTGCGCCGCCACCGCGAGGGCGACCTGGGCACGGTGCCCCTCGACGAAGTGGTCGAGCGGCTGGTCGCCGAGGCCGCCTCGCGCGGAGACTGACTTGGAACGCCGGGACAGCGGCCTGCTGGTCGGCGCGCTCGGGCTCGCGCTGTCGTTCCGGCCGTCGCTGATGCGCCGTGGCCGGCGCGACCAGGTGCTGGTCTCGGCAAGCGCGCTCGCGTTCGGCGCGATCGCCGGCACCTGGACGGAGGCGCTGGTCGCCCAGCTCGCCCGCCGTATGGATGACCGCGAGGGTGCCGCGCGCGGCATCGTGATCGGCGCCGGCGCCGTAGCGATCCTCGCGCAGCTCCCGGCGAGTCGCCACTCGCCCGTCGCCTTCGTCGGATCGGTTGCACGGGTGGCCGGGATCTCGGCGATCGTCGGCACCGTCGCGCCGCAGCGGACCAGCGGCGACCCGCTGCGCGACCCGCGCAAGCGGGCTGCCCTCTGGGTGCTGGGCGTCGGCTCGTACGTCGGCTACAAGCAGCTGATGAAGCGCTCGAAGCCGCGGCGGGCGCGGATGACCGAGTGGCCGGACGCCGACTATCTGCCGACCGTCTCGATCGGGCCGGACTCGCTGATCCCGCAGGAGACGCTCGACTTCGAGGCCAGCCGCTTCCTGGCCGGCACCGAGCACGGCCTCCCGATGGACCCGATCCGCGTCTTCGTCGGGGTCCACTCGGCGCCCACGGTCGAGGCCCGCGCCGAGCTGGCGGTGCGTGAGCTGGCGCGGCTCGGCGCCTTCGAGCGGTCGCGCATCGTGGTCATCAGCGCGACCCTGCGCGGCTACGTGAACCCGATCATCCCCGACGCGGTCGAGCAGTTCTCGGGCGGCGACTGCGCGTGCGTGGTGATCCAGTACTACGACAAGCGCACGATGCTGATGCCGGCCAAGGTGCCGATCGCCGCCCGCACCCATCGCGAGCTGCTGCGCCGGCTGGTCCGCCACCGCGGCGCCGCCGAGGTGATGGTCTACGGCGAGTCGCTCGGCGCGTGGGCGAGCCAGAACGTGTTCCGGACCGGCGGGACGGCGGCGCTCGACGCGCTCGGCGTCTCGCGCGCCCTATGGATCGGGACGCCGTACTTCTCGCTCCTGCGGCGCGACTTCGAGCGCGGCAAGCTGCCCATCGACGATCGCGTGGCCATGATTCGCGCCACGGACCTGGTGGAGGAGGACCCGCCCGACGCCGAGCGCGCGCGGTTCGTGTTCCTGCACCGGATGACCGATCCGGTCGTCCTCTTCCCGGGGCTCGAGCTGTTCTGGCGCCGGCCGGAGTGGATGCCGTCGAGCGAGTGGCGGCCGGGCATCACGTTCGTCCAGACGCTGATCGACCTCGTCAATGCGACGAACTGGACGTCGGCGCTGCCGCAGGCGCTCGCGCACGACTACCGGCTCGAGGGCCCGCTCGGCGTGCGCCTGGCGTTCGGCCATCACGACGTCACGCGCGAGGAGGCGAGCCGGATCGCCGACGAGCTGATCGCCCAGGAAGTCGCCAATGGAGCGCAGTTGCGCGACGCGCGGCGCCGCTATACTGCCCCACGTTGACCAAGCGTTCCGACTCAGCGCCGCGCACTTCTTGACGCGACGCCATCAAGCCTAGTGCCGGTCCCGAGACGATTCGACCGGCAGCCGCCTGAGCGCGACCCCACCCGGATCAACGAGCGCATCCGCGTTCCCGAGGTCCGTCTCATCGACGAGAACGGCCAGCAGGTGGGGATCATGCGCACGCAAGACGCCCTGAAGCAGGCGATGGATCGCGACCTCGACCTCGTCGAGGTGGCGCCCGACGCCAAGCCGCCCGTCTGCCGCATCCTGGACTACTCGAAGTACAAGTACGAGCAGAACCAGAAGCAGAAGGCCGCCCGCAAGCACCAGCAGCAGATCAACGTCCGCGAGATCAAGTTCCGGCCGAAGATCGCGCAGCACGACTACGACACCAAGAAGGGCCATGTCGAGCGCTTCCTCAAGGGGCGCGACAAGGTCAAGGTGACGATCATGTTCCGCGGCCGCGAGATGGCCCATCCGGAGCGCGGCGAGATGATCCTCAACCGGCTCGCCGAGGACCTCGGCGATCTCGCCGTCATCGAGCAGCGGCCCCAGCAGGACGGCCGCAACATGACGATGATGCTGGCGCCGCAGAAGGCGTCGGCGAGCGACAAACCGGCTGCAGCCGCCCCCTAGTCGATCAGCATCTCAGCGGTGAACTCGCGGGCTCGGGGAACCGGCGCCGTGAGGCTGGCAGGCGTGCCTTCGTCGGGAGTGATGCGCAACTCGTATCGCCTGAGCGGCAGGGTGACCGCGGAGAACCGAACCCCCTGGGGGCAGCAGGTGTACTGCTCGGTTCACGCAGGTGAGAACGGCGCTTCCGTTGACGAGGTCAGCGGGCCGCTACCGAACGACGATTACCAGTTCGGACCCAACACGTTCATCGCGCCGTTCGACGGCATCGTTGAGCTCGATGCGCCCGGCAGTCTGTGGGCAAGCTGCCATGGCCGCGAAGTCCAGGGCGAGAACGCGAGCTACCCGTGGGCCACCGTACAACTGACCGCCACGACGCTGACCAACGTCACCGTCGACCCGCCCGGCCTGATGAACGGGTCTACCGCGTTCCCGAACGGGCAGGGCACCGCGCACGTCTATCCGTAGACACGGCGGAACCCGAGCCACCGAGGACAACGCCCCGCCCTCCGCGGGGCGTTCGGCCGTTGGCCCGGATGCAAATAGCCGGTCGGAGCGGGCGGCGGCGGCTCGACGCGTGACGCGCGTTCGTCATCGGATCGATGCGCGTCTCAGGCCTGCAGCTAGACGTTCGGGGCGTATGTTGCCGGCCCAAGACCGGGGATCGCACTCCGTCACAGCGGAGAAATCGTTACGCCGGCCTGCGCACCGCCACGCTTGATTCGAGTGCGTTGCCTACTGGTCGGGATGCTCGGTGATGACTGACGGTTGAGACGGAAGGAATCGCCGTGTCCGGCGGTCCTAGCCGGAAGTTCAGTTCCGTCCGCGGGTCATTGTCGGCCGCATGACAGGCGTGGGATAAACGGGCTTCCACTAGGGGGTGGGAGAGGAAGTCCAGATGCACAAACGACTTGCCGCGCTGTTGGCAGTCGCCGCAGCTGCAGCAACGGCGTTCCTGATCGGTCCGATGGCGGCACAGGCGCACTGGCCGACGCTCACCGCCAACATCGTCTGCGACGCTGGAGACGGGCGAGCTGACGGTGAACTACACGTCGACGGCCTGGCCGGGCGAAGGATCCGATCCGACCAACGATCCGTCGCGGGCGAACCCGCAGATCGACATCAGGCTCGACGGCGCGTTCGTGACTTCGGGTGCGTACACGGCACCGAACTACTCGTTCTCGGGTTCGTTCACGCTGACCGGGAAGGCTGCCGGAGACGTCGTCGAGGTGGCGGCGGTCGCCGTCGGCACCTGGGGCAACGGTGAGCCGGGTGGCGATGTGCTGAGTTGGGTCGATCTCACCGTCCCGGAATGCGGGAAGACCGAGAACGGCCGGTTCACTGGCGGAGGGAGCCAGGTCAGGGTCGGTGACGTGAGAGTCACCCGCGGCCTGACCATCCATTGCGACCTCCTGCTATCGAACAACCTGGAGGTCAACTGGGGCGGCAACCGGTTCCACATGACCGAGCACCTGCAGACGGTCGAGTGCTCGGACGACCCCAACATCATCCAGGCCCCGCCCGTCGCGCCGCTCGACACGCTGATCGGCGTCGGCACGGGCCGGTACAACAACAGCAACGGCTACACGATCGAGTTCACGCTCCAGGACTTCGGTGAGCCTGGCTCGAGCGACAGGATGGCGATCAAGATCTACGAGACCGCCAATCCGGCGAACGTCGTCCTCAACGTCCCGCTGCAAGTACTGAGCGGCGGGAACCTACAGGCCCACTTCGACCAGCCGCACAAGTAGAACGGCTCAGCCTTGACCCGCCGGGCGCAGCAACGCGCCCGGCGGGGCTGGCGAGTCAACAGGTGGTGGTGACCCAGGAGAGGCGGGTCCATAGCAGCACGCTTTCCCTTGGTCGAACGGTTAGCTGTAGGCAGCCAGGAAGACGCGCACGCCGCCCTCGGCGTAGCGGTCCAGCTCGGTCTCGCCGGGGATGGCCTCGTCGCCGAGCAGCATCGCGCGGTTCACCGGCGCCGCCATGACCAGCCAGTTGAAGTGGGCGGCGGCGAGCTCCGGATCGTGCGCCCGCAGCAGTCCGCGCGTGGTCAGGCGCTCGAAGGCGACGGCCAGGCCCGCGATACTGCGGCCCGCGCCTCGCTCGTAGAACCCCCGGCCCAGGTCCGGGAACCGGTTCGCCTCGCCGATCACCAGCCGGCGCAGCTGCATCAGCTGCGGCTGCATGACCCGCCCGAGCTGGCCGCGCGCGAACGCGCGCAGGTCGGCGTCGAGGTCGTCGCTCTCGGCGAGCGCGTCGACCTCTTCGAGCACCGGGTTGCCGGCCGCATCGACGGCGGCGGCGACGATCGCCGCGAACAGGCTCTCCTTGTCGGCGAAGTGCTTGTAGACGGTCTGCTTCGAGACCGTGGCGAGCGCTGCGATCTCGTCCATGCTCGTGCCCAGGTAGCCGTTGCGCAGGAACAGCGTCGTGGCCGCGTCGAGGATCGCGTTGCGCTTGCGGACGGACCGGGGCTCGTCATCCATGCGACCAGGGTACTGGACGGTTCCGTACCTAGTACTGTACGGTCTAGTTCCATGGAAGCGAAGACTCTGCTCACCGGGCTCGTGATCGGCGAGTCGCCCCGCTGGCACGAAGGGCGCCTGTGGTTCGCCAACTGGGGCGCCGAGGAGATCGTGGCCGTCGACCTCGACGGCAACGCCGAGGTCGTCGCCAAGGGTCCGCCCGGCCTCGGCTGGTCGATCGACTGGCTGCCCGACGGCACGCTGCTGGTGACCGGTCACGGGCTCAACCGCATCGAGCCCGACGGTTCGATGGTCCCGCACGCGGACATGAGCCCGGTCGGCGTCGACGGCTTCAACGAGATCGTCGTCGACGGTCGCGGCAACGTCTACGTCAACGGCGGCAGTCGAGTTCCACCCCGAGGAGGGCACCGCCCCCGGGATCATCGCGCTCGTCACCCCGGACGGATCGGCCCGCCAGGTGGCGGAGGACATCGCGTTCCCGAACGGCATGGTCGTGACGCCCGACAACTCGACGCTGATCGTCGCCGAGTCGTTCGCCCGGCGGCTGACGGCGTTCGACATCGAGGCCGACGGCAGCCTCTCCAACCGGCGGGCCTGGGCCGACGGCGTCGGTCCCGACGGGATCTGCATGGACGCCGACGGCGCGATCTGGGTCGACGTGGGCGAGTTCGGCGACAACCTCGTCGGCCGCGTGCTCGAGGGCGGCGATGTGCTCGACAGCGTCAAGCTCGACCTCGCCTGCTTCGCCTGCATGCTCGGCGGCGAGAACCGCGAGACGCTGTTCATGCTCGTGGCCGACTGGCGCATGTCGGAGGGCTTCGAGGAGAACATCGCGCGGCTGACCGGAGGGCCGCGCACGGGTCAGGTGCTGACCGCGCCGGCTCCCGCACGGGGCGTCGGCCGGCCGTGACCGGCTAGCACGCGGCGACTCACGGCGACGCCGCCCGGCCGGAGAGCTGGTCGATCATGCTCGGGCGTCAGCGTGCGGCCCTCGTCGAACGCGACGACCCGGCGCACGCCGCTGTCCTCGAAGAGCGGGGCCAGCGCCTCGGGGGCGGTGGGAGGTGCGCTGCGGTTCGCGTCGGCGAGCGGCTCGATGTCCCGCGGGCTGGACCGCAGATGGTCGGCGAGCTGGGGCCACCGCATCCGCAGGATCGTCCACGCGGCGAGCACGTCGCGGTCGACCAGCTGGTCCTCCAGCACGGCGGCGGCGCGCGCGACGCTGTACGCGTTCACGAAGCGCTTCATCGCCCGCGGATTGGGCTCCAGCAGCGGAGCGAAGCGATCGAGCGCGTGCTCGGTCGCCGCCTCGACCTCGGGTGCGGTGAGCTTGTCGACCGCCTTCGCGGCGACCGTGGCGCGCACGTCCGGCGTCGTCGAGGCTAGGGCAGCGAGCACCTGGCCCTCCGTGCTGCTCTCGCGGATCTCGGTCTCGACGCGCTCCTGCTCTTCGGTCACCACGGGCGGCGCGCCGTCCTGGCGGCCGAGCAGCAGGCGCGAGAGGTAGCGCTCCTGCACCTTCGCGCTCATCCCGGGCACCTGCACGGTGATCTGGAAGATCTTGTCGAGGAACAGGTAGCCGAGCGGCCGCCCGACCTGGCCGACGACGTCCTCGAAGGACTCGTACGCGGTCTCGTAGCTGCGCCGGATCCACGCACCGTCGGCCGCGACGATGAAGTACGGCGCCAGCGCGGCGGCGCCCTCCGGTGCGGTCGGCCGGCTGCCCGCGTCGCGAACGAGGGTCTGCACCGCGTCGAGCAGCTCGACCACGTACTGCTCATTGCAGCGGTCGAGGTCGTCGACGAGGAACAGGGCGCGCTTGCCGGCGACGCCGATCAGCCAGGCGAAGTGGTCCGCGAGGCGCTCCATCGGATCTTGTGCCGACTGCTCGTAGACGCGCGCGCCGGTCGCGGAGTCCCAGAACAGGAACCGGCCGGCGAGCCGCGCGCCCGCCCACAGCGTCGCCAGCGCGGCGACGACCGCCGACACCGTCCGCGCGACGTCGCCGAGGCTCTTGGCGTCCACCTGCGGGGGCTTGATCGCCACGAAGATCGCCGCGGCCGCGGCGATCAGCAGCAGCAGGCTCAGCACGTAGGGCGCACCGGCCCGCCGGGCCCGGCCCGTCGCCTCTCGCAGGCGCAGGCGCGCCCGTCCCCAGCGCCCGTGCTCGCGCAGGACCGCCGAGCGCAGGCTCATCAGCAGCGCCCACCAGGGCGGCCCGACGCGCGACTGCCGCCAGGCGTCGAAGCGGACCAGCAGCCAGCCCTCGCCGAGCTCGGCGGCGAGCAGCTCGAGCACCGTGCTCTTGCCGGCCCCCCAGGGACCGTCGATGTGGATAAGGAACGAGGTTGTGGGATCGTCGGCGCTCAGCCGCTTGAGCCTGGTCGCCAGCGCGCGGGCGATGTGGCGCCGGCCGAGCAGGTCCTCGCGGCTCGGGGCGTCGGCGAGCCACTCGACCTGGTCGCGCAGCTCGGGCTTGGCCGGCGCCGCGGCCTCGAGCTCGACGTCCCACACGCGTGCGGGGCCGCTGCCGCTGCCGGTCGCGAGGATCAGGCGCCCGTCCAGGACGCCCCACGCGACGTCGAGCGCGCGGTCGTCGTACGCCTGGAACTCGTCCACGAGCTCGCCGCGCTGGACGTCATGAACGCAGACGCGACCGGCTTCGTCGCAGGAGGCGACCAGCGTCCCGTCGGCGCCCGCCATGATGGCGATGCCGTGGACCCAGCCCTTGTGGGGTGTGAGGTGTCTGGTGCGGTCGAGGGCAGGCTCGTCCCAGAGCCAGACGCCGCCGTTGCGGTCGCCGGCGACCACCAGTGGACCGCCGTCCGCGTCGGCGCTCACGACGACCTCCTGGAAGCCCTCCATCTCCGCCTCGAGTGGTCGAGAGGACCGGCCGTTCCCGACGACGAGATGCACGCCGCCCACCTCGTAGGCGACCGCCGTGATTCCCCCGTCGAGATCCGCGTACCCGGCGCCCAGGACGGCGTCCGTCCCCGGTGACGCCTCCCACCGCAGCTCGCCGGTGGCTGCGGCGTACTGCCGCACATGGCCGTCCGCGCAACCCGTGACGACCACGGGCTCGCCCTCTGCGGTGCCGGCCACGACGGCATAGACAGGTCCAGGGTGCACGAGGTGATGGACGACCTCGTCGCTGGCGAAGTCCCAGATCGCGACGTTCCGGTCGATACTCGCAGACGCCACGTGCGGCCGGCCGTCGAGCACGACGATGGCCACCCGATACACGGTTCCGCTGTGCCAGTGCACCTCGGCGACCATCTCGCCGCTCACGAGATCCCACACGTGCACTCGTCCCTGCTCGCTGCCGGCGATCAGCAAGGGCCCGTCGGGAAGGCTCGCGATGACCACCGTCTGGAGCGGGTCGTCCTCGACGGGGCGGAACTCCCAGCGTGGAGCGCGGTCGGTCATCCGCTGGTGAGAACCTGTGCGGCGTGCCGCAGCTTCATTTCGAGCCGTTCAAGGTCGAGATCACTGAGCGGACATTGTCAGACCTGCGCGAGCGGATCCGCAACACCCGCTGGCCGGCGGCCTCGCCGGAGCCCGGCTGGGCGCAGGGGACCGAGCTCGAGTACCTGCGCGAGCTGCTCGCGTACTGGGCCGACGGCTTCGACTGGCGCGAGCAGGAGCGACGGCTGAACGAGTACCCGCAGTTCATGGCCGACGGCATCCACTTCGTGCACGTGAAGCGCGGCGGCATACCGCTGATCCTCACGCACGGCTGGCCGAGCACCTTCGTCGAGCACCTCCAGCTCGTGCCGCACCTCGACGGCTTCGACCTCGTGATCCCGTCGCTCCCGGCTACGGCTTCTCCCAGCGCCCGCCGCGCACCACCATGCGCGACACCGCGCGGCGCTGGCACCAGCTCATGCAGGGCCTCGGCTACGAGCGCTACGGCGCCCAGGGCGGCGACTTCGGCGCCGCCGTCACCGCGTTCATGGCCCTCGCCGACCCCGAGCCGCTGATCGGCATCCACCTGCACCAGATCGACACGCCGCCGTACGTGGACGCTCCGTCGACCGACGCCGAGCGCGAGTACCTCGAAGCGAGGGCGGCGTGGGACGCAGTCGAGCGCGGCTACAGCTCGATCCAGTCGACCAAGCCGCAGACGGTCGCCTACGGGCTCAACGACTCACCCGCCGGACTCGCCGCCTACCTCGTGGAGAAGTGGCGCTCGTGGAGCCACGACCTCGAGCGGATCGACCGCGACGTGCTGCTCACCAACCTGACCATCTTCTGGGCCACCCAGACCATCGCCACCTCGATGCGCGACTACTACGACGAGCGCTGGTACGACCACCCGATGGGCCCACATGACCGCATCGAGGTCCCGACCGCCGTCGCGCTGTTCGCCAACGAGCTCGTCTCCGAGGGCACGCCGCCGCGCGAGTGGGCCGAGCGGCTCTTCAACATCGTCCGCTGGACGCCGATGCCGCGCGGCGGCCACTTCGCGCCCGCCGAGGAGCCTGAGCTGCTCGCGCGCGACATCGCCGAGTTCTTCTCCGGCCTGCGCTCAGCCTGGTCAGGGCCGGCGCGCGATGTAGGCGTAGTAGTTGCAGGCGGCGAAGAATGTGCCGTCTTCGGCTGAGCGGCGCTGGTCGGCGAGCCATGCGTCGACGCTGCGCCGCCGGCACGGCGCCCGGTCGAGGCCGCCGAGCGGACCGTAAGTCTTGGCCAGGTCGAGCATGAAGCCGCCCGATCCGGCCTCCGCGTAGACATGTGCCTGGCTGGCGACGAGCCGGAGTCCCGGCCTCGCGGCAGGAGGCGCGGGAGGTCGCGCATCACGCGTGGCACGCTCATGATCGTCGCCTGGACCGCGTCCTCCATCACGACGCCGACTCGGGGTCGGAGCAGCCGAACGTCAGCGACGCGTAGTCGCCGTCGAAGACGGCGACGGCGCCGCCGGGCGGACGGACGCGCGCCGCCTCGGCGAGCACCTTGAGTGGGTCGTGGACGTGGCTGATGAGGGTGTGCGCCACGACTGCATCGAAGCTCGCGGCGGGAAGGTCGAGCCCGTGCACGTCGCCGACGGCGAAGCTCGACGCGGTCGGCGACACCGTCCTCGTCGGCGAGCCGCTGGCGACATCGATGAAGTGCGGGCTCTGGTCGATCCCCGTCACGCGGCCGCAGAACCCGGGCGCGCGGCGAGCGCCCGCGTCACGACGCCGGTGCCGCAGCCGAGGTCCAGGACCGCCGCGTCCGCGCGCAGGTCGATGAGGTCGAGGTACGCCTCGCGATAGGCGACGAACGTCGGATCCCTGCCGCGCAGCTCCAGCCGCTGGACGAACCGCTCGAGCGTGGCGCTGTCCTGCTCGTTGATGAACTGCATCGCGTCGCGCGGTTGCACCGGCGTCACAACGGCGATCCTAGCTGCCCTCGGCAAGAACGAGGCGGATCGCCACGTCGCCCAGCGTACGCTCAGGCGCGCAGGTGGTCGGGCGAGAGCTCGGCCACGCTAGGCCGCGCCGACCGCCCACACCGCCACGCGCAGCTGGCGGATCAGGGTGGAGGCGACGTGCGACGTCGTGTCGGCCTGAGCCGCGAGCAGGAACGGCCGCGCGAGCCCGGCGGCGGACGCGCCGAGCGCGAGCGCCTTGGCGGCGTCGACGCCGTCGCGCAGGCCGCCGGAGGCGATCACCGGCAGGCCGGGTGCGGTGGCGAGCGCCTCGATCAGCGCGTCGGCGGTCGGGACTCCCCAGTCGGCGAAGGCGGCCGCCACGTCGCCGGCCCGCTCGTCGCGGCGGCCCTCGACCAGCGCCCAGTTGGTGCCCCCGGCGCCCGCGACGTCGATCGCCGCCACGCCGGCGTCGCGCAGCAGCGCCACGTCGGCGGCGTCCATCCCGAAGCCGACCTCCTTGACCACCACCGGCAGCGGCGCCAGCCGCTCGACGACGGCGGCGATCCCTGCCGCGACGCCGGAGAAGTCGGGCTCGCCCTCGGGCTGCACGGCCTCCTGGATCGGGTTCAGGTGCACGGTCAGGCCGTCGGCCTCGAGCAACGACACCAGCCGCTCGGCGCGCTCGGGCGCGTCCGGCCGGCGCACCTGGGCGGCGCCGAGGTTGCCCAGCAGCAGCGGCGGGCGGTCGGCGCTGCGGTAGGTCGAGAGCCGGTCCGGGTCGTCGAGCAGCGCGCGGCCTGAGCCGAGCACCATCGCCAGCCCGTGCTCGGCCGCCGCTCGCGCCAGCCGGACGTTGATCTCCTCGGCCTCCGGCGTCCCGCCGGTCATCGCCGAGATGACGATCGGCGCCCCGAGCCGCGCGCCCAGCAGCTCCGTCTCCACGGACACGCGCGCGAGGTCGCGCTCCGGCAGCGCCCGGTGCCGCAGCCGGAACCGCTCCAGCCCCGTGCCGCCTGTGTGCGCGACGTCGGCACCCGCGGCGATGCGCAGGTGGTCGGCCTTGCGGCCGACCAGCGTCATCGCGCCGCCGCCTCGCGGACGGGCACGCCGAGGTGCCGCAGGATCAGGTCGTGCACGTCGGTGGCCGCCACGCCGGAGTCGGGCAGCAGGTCGGTCTGGCGGGTCATCAGCAGCGGCCCCTTCGACGGGTCGTCGGGGATCCGCCCGTGCGACCCGCGGACCAGCGACGCATCCAGGGGGATCACGTCCATCAGCGTCCGGAAGCCGAGCTTCTTGCTTGACCAGCCGCGAGCCGAGGGCGAGCGGCGGCACGCGGATCGCCGGGTCGAGGAACAGCTCGACCGGGTCGTAGCCGGGCTTGCGGTGGATGTCGACCGTGCGTCGCGTAGTCGGGCGCCTTGGCGTCGTCGAGCCAGTAGTAGTAGGTGAACCACGCGTCGGGCTCGGCGATCAGCACCAGCTCGCCCGAGCGCTCGTGGTCGAGCCCGTGCTCGCGCTTGCCCGCCTCGTCGAGCACCTCGCCGACGCCCGGCACCGCCGACAGCAGCTCCCGCACCTCCGGCACCCGCGCGGGATCGCGCACGTACACGTGCGAGATCTGGTGGTCGGCCATCGCGAACGCCTCGCTGCCGCCGATGTCGATCACCTCGCGCCCGAGCTCCATCCGGTAGGCGACCAGGCCCGCCTCGCGCAGCACGCGGTTCGGGTGCACGGGCCGCGAGACCGGCACGATCCCGTACTCGGACAGCACGATCACGCGCGCCCCGCGCGCCTCGTAGAAGTCGATCAGGTCGCCGACCACGGCGTCGATCTCGCCGAGCTCCTTCTCGACCCCGACCGGCCCCTTCTTCTGCAGCCCGTAGTCGAGGTGGGGGAGGTAGACCGAGCGAGAGGTCGGGCCCGAAGCGCGCCTCCACCTTCTTGGCCGCCTCGGCGAGCCACTTCGTCGAGTCGATCGACGCCGCCGGTCCCCAGAACTTGAACAGCGGGAACTGGCCGAGCTCGGCCTGCAGCGAGTCGCGCAGGTCGCCCGGCTTCGTGTAGCAGTCGGGGATCTTGCGGCCGTCGGCCGGGTACATCGGCCGCGGCGTCACCGTCACGTCGGCCGACGAGTACATCGCGAACCACCAGGAGAGGTTCGCGCAGGTGATGTCCGGCGCCGCCTCCCACACCTTCGGCGCCTGCACGAGCCGGTTCGACTGCTGCCACAGCCGCACCTCCATGGTGTCCCGGAACAGCCAGCCGTTGCCGACCGCGCCGTGCCCGCTCGGCAGCCGGCCGGTCAGGTAGGTGCTCTGCACGGTGGCGGTCACCGCCGGCGTCACGCCGCCGAGCGGCACCATCGCGCCGCCGTCGGCGAACGCCTTCAGCCGCGGCGTGTGCGGCCCGAGCAGGTCGGGCGTCAGCGCCACGGCGCACAGGACGACGGTCTTCTGAGCCAATTCAGGTCCCCGCGATCTTGGTCTGGAGAGCGATCGTGACAAGGAAGGCTGCCAGGCAGACGCCGACCGCCGCCAGGCTGCCCTCGACGCTGGCCACCGCGAGCGCGTCGAACAGCGAGATGCCGGCGATCAGGCTGACCACGCCGGCGCCGATCCGGCGCGCGCTCGCGCACCAGCCACAGCGACCGCGCGACCCAGGCGGCGAAGGCCACGAGCAGCAGCACGAACCAGACCGAGTTCACCCAGCCGACCCAGTAGCCGACCGGCGCCAGCACGGCGGCCAGCGGCCACGCGGCGCGCAGCGTGCCGCCCTCCGCCTTGGCCACCTGCGTCAGCCCACGATGTAGACCAGCAGCACGCCGGCGGCGGTCGGCCACCTCGAGCGGCACCTCGCCGGCCACGGCGAACGCGGCGACGAAGTAGACGAGCGCGCGGCACGCGCCCATCAGCACCGGCGACAGCGGGTTGCCCTTGTGCCAGGCGTCGTAGAGGACGATCAGCGCGATCAGCCCGAGCCCGGCGAGGAACGGCTCGGTCCCCTCGAGCAGCAGCAGCGCCTGCGCCGGCGGCGAACAGCGAGATCACGGCGGTGAGCGCGGCCGGGCGGCTCACGGCGCCCGACGGCAGCGGCCGCTCGGGCCGCTCGCGCAGGTCGACGTCGTAGTCGAGCAGGTCGTTGAGGATCATGCCGGCCGTGTAGAAGAGCGCCATCGCCCCCGCCACGACCGCGACCGCGCCGGCGTCGGCGGCGGTCGAGGCGAGCACGGCGCCCGCCACGGAGTTGGAGACGACGGTCGGAGTGTTGCGAGACGCCGGGCGAGCTGGAGCCACCCGCTAGCGGAGGACATCGAGCACCCACTCGTACTCGCGCGCGATCGAGTCGACCGACGACGCCTTCAGCTCGGCCGGCAGCACGTCCCACGTGTAGGTCTCGATCTCCAGGTGCGAGGTGCGGCCGCGCACGCGCTCGATCACCTCGCGCAGGTGGTCCTGCGTGGACTCGAGCTTGCCGTAGCGCTCGAGGAAGATCGGGACGTGGAAGTGCACGCGCCACTCCTCGCCGCCGCCGTAGCCGTCGAGCGCCTCGGGCAGGTCGGGCCATGACTGCAGCGAGCCGTCGGCGCTGCGCTGCGTGACCTGGTGCAGGTAGATCGGATCGGCGAAGCGCTCGAGCTCGGCGCGCGCGATCACCGGCAGCCGCAGCGCGGCCGAGAGCTGCGCCTTGCCGATCCGGATGCCGGCCTGGTCGAGCGCCGCCAGCGCCTCCTCGGGCTCCTCGTAGGCGACCGCCGAGTGGCAGGCGTCGAAGCAGATCGTCACGTTCTCGAGGCCCGTCGGGCCACCAGTCGATCAGCTCGTCGACGGTGGCGAGCGCCCCGTCGGCCTCGGGCTCGATGGCCAGCGCGATCGCCCGTGCCGCGCAGCCCCTCGTCGACCCGGCGCACGTTCGCCGTGCACGCCTCGAGGTCGGCGTCCCAGGCCTTGTAGGAGAGCGGGCTCGTGGAGATCGTCCCGTCGACGCCGTCGGGCAGCAGCGCGCCAGGATCTCGGCGAGCCGCAGCGTGTAGGCCACGCGCTCGTCGTCGCTCCAGTCCGGGCGCGTGCACGTCGGCCTTCACCGGCTGCCCGTGGAACGTGCCGTGCGGGAAGCCGTTGATGGTGAACACGTACAGGCCCTCGGCGTCGAGCCAGCGCGCGGAAGTCGTCGAGCCGCCGACCCGCGCAGCAGCTCGCGCGACTCTCGTCGCCCGACAGCCGCAGCCCGATCCCGAACGGCGCGTCCGGCGACAGCCGCGCCTTCAGCGCCGGCGCGTGCGCGCGCAGCGAGTCCAGCACGGCGTCCCAGCCGATGGCCGGATGGATGTTCGTGCAGTAGGTGAGGTGGAGCCCGTCAGCGACCTGCACTAGACCGCCACAGCACCTTCACGGTCGGGCAGCTGGAACTTCGGCGACTGGCCGAGGAACTCGATCGGGTTCTCGTAGACCACGCGCCGGATCAGCGAGTCCGGGTGCCCGCGCCGGCGCATCTCCATGATGAACTCGGGCACGGCCAGCGGGCGGCTCTCGCCCCAGTCGCACGCCGCCGCCACGCAGATCCGGTCCGGCCCGCGGGTCTCGATCACGTCGACCGCGCGCGCGGGGGAGACCTTGGTGACCGGGTACAGCGTCAGCCCGGTCCAGAACCCGTTGTCGAGGATCATGTCGACCGTGTGCTCCTCGGCGTGGTCGACCATCACGCGGTGCGGCTCGATCCGGTCGTCGGCGACCAGCGTGTCGACGATCGCCTTCGTGCCCTTCCACTTGTCCTCGAGGTGGGGCGTGTGGATGTGGATCAGCTGCTCGTACTCCATCGCGAGGTCGACGTGGTCCTTGAAGCCGGCCAGCTCGTTGCGCGTGACGCGGTTGAGGCCGATCTCGCCGATCCCGAGCACGGTCGGCAGCTCCAGGTAGCGCGGGATGACCTCGAGCACCTGGCGCGTCAGCTCGCGGTCCTCGGCCTCCTTCGGGTTCAGGCACATCCACGTGAAGTGGGCGATCCCGTAGGTGGCGGCGCGCTTGGGCTCGAAGTCCGTGAGGCGGTTGAAGTAGTCGACGAACGCCTCGACGCCGGGGCGGTCGTAGCCGGCCCAGAACGCGGGCTCGGTGACCGCGACGCAGCCGCTCATGGCCATCGCCCGGTAGTCGTCGGTCGTGCGGGACACCATGTGGGCGTGGAGATCGATGTACTCCATGGCTCTAGGCCTCCGGGTCGTAGGCGCCCTTGGCGCTCTTCTGGTCCAGCTCCTCGAGCAGCTCGCTGCGCGGGTCGCTGAAGATCATCTGCACGCGCTGCACGCGGCTGCCGTCGCCGTCGACGAGCACGGCCAGGGCCTCGCGGATCGACCGCAGCCGGAAGTCGTCGTCGGCGTCCATCTCGCGGGCGCGGTCGAGGCGGTCCAGGAAGGCCGCCAGCTCGAGCACCTGGACGCGGTGCTCCATGAAGTACTCGGCGATCAGCTCGCGCTGCGTCAGCGGGCTAGTGCCGGCGTGGGCTCCCATCCTTCTCGCTCTCCTCCCTCGACCCGGCGCCGCAGGAGGTCGGAGGCCTCCAGGAGCACCGCCTCATCCATGCTCGTGCACTTCGAAGCCCGAGCCGATCCGCTCGAGCAGCATGATCGTGAGCCGCCCTCCGAGGTGCTCACGGAACTCGTTCAGGCCGGCCAGCACGGCCGGGTCGGCCGCCGCTGCCGGGCGTGGCCATGTCGCGATGCCAGATCGGCAGCTCGACCGCCTCGAACAGCTCGATGATCCGGCGCCAGTCCGCGTGCGGCAGGCTGCCCGTCAGGTAGCTGTACGTGGAGTCGAGCGCGATGCCGACCGCCACCGCCTCGCCGTGGCGCAGCTCGTGGTGCGAGAGCTGCTCGAGCTTGTGCGCCGCCCAGTGCCCGAAGTCGAGCGGCCGCGACGAGCCGAGCTCGAACGGATCGCCGCTGGTGGCGATGTGGTTCAGGTGCAGCTCGGCGCTGCGGTGCACCAGCTTGCGCCATCGCGGGCAGCGAGCGCTCGTTGAGGTCGCGCGCGTGATGCTCGATCCAGGTGAAGAAGGCCGGGTCCTTGAGCACGGCCACCTTCATCGGCCTCCGAGATGCCGGCGCGCCAGTCGCGGTCGGTCAGCGTGGTCAGCAGGTCGAAGTCGTTCAGCACCGCGTGCGGCGGCGCGAACGAGCCGACGAAGTTCTTCTTGCCGAAGGCGTTGATGCCGTTCTTGACGCCGACCGCCGAGTCGTCCTGGGCCAGCACCGTGGTCGGGACGCGGATCAGCCGCACGCCGCGGTGGGCGGTGGCGGCCGCGTAGCCGACCGCGTCGAGCACCGCCCCGCCGCCGATCGCCACCACGTAGGAGTGGCGGTCGACGCCGTGGACGTCGATCGCGGCGCGGATCTCGTCGACCGGGCCCGGACTGGTTCTTGATCGCCTCGCCGCCCGGCACCACGAGCGGCGGCGTGGTCAGCTCGAGCGCGTCGGCGTGGGCGGAGCAGTAGACGACCACGTCGGCGGTGCATCGTCGGGTGGGCGTTGGCCACGCCCTCGTCGATGACCACCAGCAGCCGCGCGCGGTCCTCGGCCTCGACCACGTCGCGCAGCGTATGGTTGAGCGGATCCAGCAGCCCGTGGGTGAACTTCACGGGGTAGCGGAAGGTGACGACGACCTCCTGGTCGATGTCCGGCAGATCGGGCGTGCTGCCGTTCGAGCCCCTTCCCATGCCCCCGTCATTCCCCATTCGGGCGAGTTTAGGACACAGGGGCTATTTCGGCGAGTGACCGGCGAAACTCCCGCGGTCACTCGCCGAAAGTATGGGTCCTGACCGCCTAACCGTTGTCGAACGGCCCCCAGATCGCGTAGGTCAGCGCCTGCGTCTCGGGCGCGGGCGCCGTCCATGCGGTCGCCCTGCTGGGAGACGAAGAACGTCTTGCCGTCGGGGCTGAAGCAGCCGCCGCAGAACTCCGTGTCGTTGATGACGGTCTTGGCGAAGTCGTAGATCTCGCCGCGCTTCGTGACGCCGCGCACGAACTGCTCGCCGCCGCCGTCCTCCTGGAGGAAGACGTCGCCGGTCGCCGGGACGACGACCAGGTTGTCGGGCGCGTCGAGCACGTCGGCGCCCGGCGACTCGAAGATCAGCTTCAGGTCGCCGCCGTCCTTGCCGCGCGGGGTGAGCTGCCAGAGCTGGCCGGCGCCGGCCTCGCCGCCGGTCGTGCAGTCGAAGAACAGCCGCTTGTCGTAGGTCCAGATGCCCTCCGTGCGCGTGAAGATCGCGGCGCCCTTGGCCTGCGCCTGCGCGCGGCAGTCGACATGCCGCCGGTCTCGACGGGCGGGTTGGGCTCGTCGACCGTCACCCACTCGATCGGGTACGACTCGCCCGGGTGCGCGGTGTCCATGTCGAAGTTCGGCCGGTTGCGCACCTTGAGCGCCTGGAGCGTGCCGCCGAACGTCGCCAGGTCGCCCCACTCGCGCGGCTTGCGGTCGGGGACGAAGCGGTAGAACGCCGCGTCGCCGCGGTCCTCGGTCTCGTAGAGGATCCCGTCGAGCACCGTGCACGCCTCGTGGGCGAAGCGGCCCGCGGCGGTGATCGGCACCGCCGAGACGGGCCCGGGCGCGTCGGCCGGGACCTCGAACGTGAAGCCGTGCGGCACGCCGGTGCCCGGCGTGACGTTGTTCTCCACCGAGCCGTAGTTGAAGATCTCCTCGCAGGTGAGCCACGAGTTCCAGGGCGTCACGCCGCCGGCGCAGTTGGTGTGCGTCCCGCCGAGCACGCCGAAGCTCTCGACGACGCGCCGGCTGCCGCGATCTACGACCAGCTTGGTGTTGCCGCCTCGGACGTTCGGGTCCGGGTCGTAGCGCTTGCCGGCCGGGACCTCGACGCGGATCTCGTCCGCCCGCGAGCGGTTCTCGTGGTTGCGGATCAGGATCACGGTGCCGCGCGGGCCCGGGTAGCAGCCCGTGCCGTCGAAGATCCCCGGCGTCGGGTGACCGTCGCTCATCGGCTCGAAGTCGCGCGAGATCACGCGGTACCTGAAGCCCTTGGGGAGCTGGATGTAGACGTCGCCCGAGTCCTCCTCGGGGGTGTCGCGCAGCGGGCCGTAGCCCACGACGCGTTTGACCGTGCCGCTCGCCGCGTTGCTCCCCAGCGCGGCGATCGGACCGCCGAGCGCGATGCCTCCGCCAACCGCGGCGGATCCCTGCACGAACCGCCTGCGCGTCAGCTCATCGACTGCCATGTCGTCGAACCCCCTCCGGGATCGGTGTCGGACGCTGTGAGCATCCAAGCCCGGCCTCCTGCCGTCGTGACCGTCGTGTCATCTCCCGGTGAACGACCCGTGAACCGCTGCCGGAGCGTCCGTAGGATCGGCAGCGTGCCGCGGGACATCTACGGTCCGCCGCCGCCGCGCGCGACGCCTCGGGTCTCGCGGCGCGCGTTGCTCGGTCTCGCGCGCGGGCGCGCGGAGATCGATTACGACGGCGTAACCGAGCAGGTCCGCGCGCGCGACCATGCGCCGCTCGCGCACGCCGTCGCGCCGGTGGAGACGGTGCTCCGCGAGCTCGCGACCGGCGAGGTGCTCGAGCTCCCGCTGACGGCGTGGCACGAGCTCGATCTCCAGGCGCTGCCGTATCCGGACGGCGCGTTCGACGCGGCCGTCTCCGCCTTCGGCGCCGCACTCGCGCCGCGGCCGCGGCGGACGGCGGCAGAGTTGGTGCGGGTCGTGCGGCCGGGCGGAGTGGTCGCCCTCGCCGCCTGGGTCCCGAAGGGCCTCCCCGGGCGGCTGGACGAGTTGCTCGAACTCCCCGAGGGTGTCCGTCCGCCGTCCGACTGGGGCCGGCGCGAGGTGATGACCGCGCGCCTGACGCCGCTGCTCGACGGCGTGGAGCTGCGCACGCGGACGGTGCAGCTGTCGTTCCCGGACGCGGAATCGCTGTACGCCGCACTGGGCGCCCCGTTGCACGACCGGCCGGCGCTCGACCGCCTGCTGGCTTCGTGCAACAACACGGTCGGCCGGGTCGAGATCGACGCCCGGTACCTGATCGGAGTCGGCCGGCGACCGGCATAGCACGGCTATACTGCGCGCTCGCATGCCGAAGATGAAGTCGCATTCGGGCGCGAAGAAGCGCTTCAAGAGGACCGCGACGGGCAAGCTCAAGGCCCGTCACGCCTTCTCGAGCCACATCCTCGAGAAGAAGTCGCCCAAGCGCAAGCGCTCCTTCGGCCTCGACCGCGACGTCTCCAAGGCCGACATTCCGCGCGTCCGTGAGCTGCTCGGAGGGAAGCACCGATGACCCGCGTCAAGCGCTCCGTCAACGCGCGCAAGAAGCGCCGCGCGGTTCTGAAGCAGGCCAAGGGCTTCCGCGGCGAGGCGCACTCGTCGTACAAGCGGGCCAAGGAAGCCGTCATGAAGGCGGACTCCTACGCGTACCGCGACCGCCGCAACCGCAAGCGCGATTTCCGCCGCCTCTGGATCACCCGCATCAACGCCGCCGCTCGCCAGAACGGCATGAGCTACGCCACCTTCATGCACGGCCTCAAGCTGGCCGGGATCGAGCTCGACCGCAAGGTGCTCGCGGACATCGCCGTGCGCGATCCCGAGACCTTCCGCCGATTCGCCGAAAGCGCCCGCGAGGCGTCTGCGGCCTGATCCCGCAGACACCCCTCTTCAACGGGCGCCCCTCCCTCGGAGCGGCGCCCTTTCTTCGTTAAATGACGATCACCAGCCCCAACAACGAACAGCTCAAGGAGATCCGCAAGCTCGCGGGCCGCAAGTGGCGGGACAAGCTGCGCCAGTTCGTGGCCGAGGGCGAGGACCTGCTGGCGGCCGCCGACGCGGCCGGCTGGGAGCCGCTGGCGCGGCTGGTGGCCGAGGGCTCCGGACTTCCCGGCGAGGAGGTCAAGCCGCACCTGTTGCAGTCAGTTCTCCCAGCTCGGCTCGGGTACGCGCGCGCTCGGCGTCTACGGGCAGCGCTGGGCCGAGACGCCGGTCGGGCCGCTGTGCCTGGCGCTGTGGGGCGTCAACGACCCCGGCAACGTCGGCACCGCGCTGCGCGGTGCGCTGGCGTTCGGCGCCGCTTCGGTCGCGCTCGGACCGGGGACCGCCGACCCGTACGGACCGAAGGCCGTGCGGGCGTCGATGGGCGCGCTGTTCGAGGTGCCCGTGGCCCGGGTCCGCACGGTCGAGGAGCTGCCGGGCCGCAGGATCGCCCTGGTCGCCCACGGCGGTGAGCCGCTCGAGCCGGACGGCGACACGACGCTGGTGGTGGGCGCCGAGCGCGAGGGCCTGCCCGACGACGTCCTCGCCGCCTGCGACGCCGTCGCCACCATCCCCGTGCGCGCCGAGTCCCTGAACGCCGCGATGGCGGCAACCGTCGCCCTGTACGAGTGCAACCGTAGGATGGCCGCCCCATGAACGAGAGGATCAGCGAGCTGCGCGCCGCCGGGGAGGCGGCGATCGCCGAGGCGCCGGGAACGACGGAGCTCGAGGACGTGCGGGTGCGCTTCCTGGGCCGCAAGGCGGAGCTGCCGAACCTGCTGCGCGGCGTCGCCCAGCTGCCGCCCGAGGAGCGCGGCACGGTGGGCCGCGCGGCCAACGAGGCGCGCAAGGCGCTCGAGGCGGCGATCGAGGCGCGGACGGCCGAGCTCGAGGCCGCGGAGCTCGATTCCAGGCTCGCCACCGACGTCATCGACGTCACGCTGCCCGGCTCGCCCGCCGTCAAGCCGGGCCGTATCCACCTGCTCACCCAGACCCGCCGCGAGATCGAGGACATCTTCCTCGGCCTCGGCTTCCGCGTCATGGAGGGCCCGGAGACCGAGCTCGTCTACTACAACTTCGACGCGCTCAACTTCGACGAGACGCACCCGTCGAGGCAGGCCACCGACACCTTCTACATCTCCGACGACGTGCTGCTGCGCGTGCACACCTCGCCGATGCAGACGCGCGCGATGGAGATGTACCCGCCGCCGCTCTACGTCGTCATCCCCGGCCGCACCTACCGGCGCGACAACGACGCCACGCACACGCCGCAGTTCAACCAGGTCGAGGGCCTGGCGGTCGACGAGGACGTCACGCTCGGCGACCTCCAGGGCACGCTGCTGGCCTTCGCCCAGGCGTACTTCGGCGAGGACCGCCGCGTGCGCCTGCGCCCGCACTTCTTCCCCTTCACCGAGCCGAGCGTCGAGTGCGACGTCTCCTGCTTCAACTGCACGGACGGCTTCCTGCGCGACGGCTCGCGCTGCCCGCTGTGCAAGGGCGAGGGCTGGATCGAGATCCTCGGCGCCGGCGAGGTCGACCCGAACGTGTTCGAGTACGTGCGCGAGCACGGCTACGACCCCGAGCGCCATCAGGGCTTCGCGTGGGGCATGGGCATCGAGCGCGTCGCCATGCTCAAGCACGGCGTCAGCGACCTGCGGCTGTTCTACGACAACGACCTGCGCTTCCTGGAGCAGTTCGGATGAGGGTCCCGCTCTTCTGGCTGCACGACTACTGCGACCCGGGCATCCCGGTCGCCGAGCTCGAGCACCAGCTCACGATGACCGGCACGAAGGTCGAGGCCGTCCACGGCCATGGCGTCGGCGCGCTCGAGCACTTCCTCGTCGGCCGCGTGCTGACCGCCGAGCAGCACCCGGACGCCGACCGGCTGACCGTCTGCACGGTCGACGTCGGCACCGGCGACGAGCGCACGATCGTCTGCGGCGCGCCGAACGTCGCCGCCGGCCAGATCGTGGCCGTGGCCGAGCCCGGGCGCGGTGATGCCCGACGGTACGCGCTTGAAGCGCGCGAAGCTGCGCGGCGTCGAGTCGGCGGGGATGATCCTGGCCGAGGACGAGGTCGCGATCGGGCCCGACCACGACGGGATCATGGTGCTCGACCCCGAGCTGAAGCCCGGCACGCCGCTGGTCGAGGTGCTGCCGATCGCCACCGACGTGCTCGAGCTCGAGATCACGCCCAACCGGCCCGACTGCCTGAGCATCTACGGCGTCGCGCGCGAGGTCCACGCGGCCACCGGCGCGCCGCTGACGCCGCCGCCGTGGACCAACGATCCCGGCTCGGCCGGAGACGTGCCGGGCGTGAGCATCGAGGTCCAGGACGCCGTGCTGTGCCCGCGCTTCACCGCCCGCCTGTACGAGGACGTGCAGATCGGGCCGTCGCCCGAGTGGCTGAAGGCGCGGCTGACCGCGGCGGGCATGCGGCCGATCAACAACGTCGTCGACATCACGAACTTCGCGATGCTCGCCACCGGCCAGCCGATGCACGCCTTCGACTTCGACCTCGTGGCCGGCGGCCGGCTCGTCGTGCGCCGCGCTCTGGATGGCGAGACGATGACCACGCTCGACGACGTCGGGCGCACGTTCGACCGACCATGTACTGATCATCTGTCGATGACGAAGGACCGACGTCGATCGCCGGGATCATGGGCGGCGAGCGCTCCGAGGTGCGCGAGACGACGACGCGCGTGCTGATGGAGGCGGCGACCTGGAACGGCCCGAACATCCAGCGCACGTCGACGCGCCTGGCGCTGCGCTCGGAGGCGTCCGGCCGGTTCGAGAAGCAGCTCCAGCCCGAGCAGGCGATGGACGGCCAGGCGCTGGCGGCGATCCTGATGACCGAGCTGACCGGCGCGCGGCTGGTCGACGGCACGGTCGACGTCGGCGGGCCGGGGCCGGCGCCGAAGACGCTGCGGCTGCGCGACGAGCGCACCGAGCGGCTGCTCGGCACCGCCGTCCCGCGCGACGAGGCGGCCGACATCCTGCGCCGGCTCGAGTTCGCGGTCGCCGAGGCCTCGGACGGGCTCGACGTCACCGTGTCCGCCTTCCGGCGCGGCGACGTCACGCGCGAGGTCGACCTGATCGAGGAGGTCGCCCGGCTGTGGGGGCTCGACAAGCTGCCCTACACGCTGCCGTCGCGGCGCGGCGCCACCGGCGTGCTCGCGCCCGAGCAGCGCCTGCGCCGCCGCGCCGAGGACGCGCTGGCCGGCGCCGGCCTGTCGGAGGTCTGCGGCTGGGTGTTCGCCGCGCCCGACCTCGTCGACCGCCTGCGCATCCCGGACGACGACTGGCGCCGCAACGTGGTGACGCTGCGCAACCCGATGTCCGAGGACATGTCGGTCATGCGCACGACGCTGCTCGGCTCGCTGCTGGACGTGGCGCGGCGCAACCGCGCGCGGGGGATGGGCGACCTGCGCTTGTACGAGATCGGCGCGGTCTTCCTCGCCCAGCCGCGCGTCCGGCGAGCGCACCCCCGCCGAGCAGCGCAGCGAGCCGCTGCCGGAGGAGGGCGACCACGTCGGCGCCCTGCTCAGCGGCGCGATGCGACCGCCGTCGTGGCGCGAGGGCGAGCCGCCGCACAGCCGACTTCTACGCGGCCAAGGCCGTGCTGGCGGCGCTGCTCGACGCGCTGCGCGTGCCGTGGAGCGTCGAGCGTGCCAGCGAGCCGTTCCTGCACCCGGGCGCGCGGCCGCGCGCGTGCTGGTCGGCGGCCGCAACGCCGGCTGGCTCGGCGAGATCCACCCGTCGGTCGCGCGCGCGTGGGACCTCGACGACGCGGCCGGCTTCGAGCTCGACCTCGGCGTGATCAAGCACGAGGCGCTCTACGTGCCGCGCTACGAGGATCTGACGTCGTTCCCCGCCGTCCTCCAGGACCGCGCGTGGTGGTTCGCGCCCGACGTGCCGGCCGCCGACGTGCATCGCGGCCGTGCGCGAGGCGGGCGGGCCGCTGCTGCGCCGCGCCGAGATCTTCGACGTCTATCCCACCGACGACCGCGTCTCGCTGGCCGTGCGGCTCGAGTTCCGCGCCGACGACCGGACGCTGACCGACGAGGAGGTCGCGCAGCGGCGCGCGAAGATCGACGCCGCCGTGGCCGAGCGCCTCGGGGGCGAGCCGCGTGGGTGAGAAGGTCGCCGTACTCGGCGCGGCCGGCTACGCGGGCGCGGTGGCCGGCGCGCTGCTGCACCGGCACCCGCACTTCGAGCTGGCGTTCGTGACCGCGCGGTCGGACGCCGGGGTGCGGCTGGACGAGGTGCACCCGCGCTCGCGCGTGCCCCTTCAGCTCGAGCAGTACGACCCCGACCGCCACTCGCAGGTCGACGCGGCGGTGGTCGCCTACCCGCACGGCGCCGCGGCGCCGGTCGTGGCGGAGCTGCGCGAGCGCGGCGTGCGCGTGGTCGACCTGTCGGCCGACTTCCGGCTGCACGAGGTCGGCGTCTACGAGGACTGGTACGGCGCGCACCCCGAGCCGTCGCTTGTCGGCGAGGCCGTCTACGGGCTGCCGGAGCTGCACCGCGACGCAGATCGCCGGCGCCGACCTGGTCGCCAACCCCGGCTGCTACCCGACCGCCGCGATCCTGGCGCTGGCGCCGCTCGCGCGGGCCGGCCTGCTCGGCGACGTGGTGATCGACGCCAAGTCCGGCGTCAGCGGCGCCGGCCGCGAGCCGACGCACGACAAGCACTTCGTGTCCGTCGACGAGACGGTCACGCCGTACAAGGTCGGCCGTCACCGCCACACTCCCGAGATCGAGCAGGAGCTCGGGAACGGGATCCTTGTGACCTTCACACCGCACCTCGTGCCGATCGCGCACGGCGAGCTGGTGTCGTGCTACGTGACACCGACCCGCGCCGAGGACGTGGCGGCGCTCTACGAGGTCTACGACGACGAGCCGTGGGTCGAGGTGGTCGAGGGGCCGCCCGGCATGCAGGAGGTCCGCGAGACCAACTTCTGCCGCATCTCGCTGCACGGCGACGAGCGCACCGGTCGCATCATCGTCTTCGCGACGATCGACAACCTGTGGAAGGGCACCTCCTCGCAGGCGGTGCAGAACCTGAACCTGATGTTCGGCCGCGACGAGAGCGAGGGCCTGTGACCGCCACCTTCAGCTCGCGCTGGGTCGAGACGCCCGACCACGTCACCGAGATGCCGGGTGGCCTGCCGGCCGGGTTCCGCGCCGCCGGGGTCGCCTGCGGGCTCAAGCCCTCCGGCGCGCCCGACCTCGGCCTGCTGGTCAGCGACGCCGCCGACACCGTGAGCGCCGCGCGCTTCACGCGCTCCGGCGTGCTGGCCGCGCCGGTGCTGCTCACCCAGGAGCGCTGCCAGCTCAGCGGCATCCGCGCCGTGGTCGCCAACTCCGGCAACGCGAACGCCGCCACCGGCCGGCGCGGGCTCGAGGACGCCGCGCGCATGCAGGGCGCGGGCGCGATGGCCGCCGCCGTGCTCGAGGACCGCGTGGCCGTCGCCTCGACCGGCGTGATCGGCAGGCCCCTCGACACCGACAAGGTCATCCGCGGCATCTCCGACGCGCGCCGCGAGCTGGCCGCCGACGGCGACGGCGACTTCGGCGCCGCGATCCGCACGACCGACGCGTTCCCCAAGAACGCCGCGCTCCAGGTCGCGCTGCCCGTCGGGCACCGTGCGCCTGTGCGCGCAGGCCAAGGGCGCCGGGATGATCTCGCCCTCCTTCGCGACGATGCTGTGCTTCGTCGAGACCGACGCGGCGCTGAAGGCCGAGACCGCCGACCTGCTGCTCGGCGTCTGCGTCAAGCGCTCGTTCGACCGCATCTCGGTCGACGGGCAGCTCTCCACGAACGACACCGCGATCCTGATGGCGTCGGGCGCGAGCGGCGTGACGATCGAGCCGGAGTCCGAGGACGAGCTGCGCTTCGGCGAGGCGCTCGACTACCTGCTGCGGCGGATCGCGCTCCAGATCGCGCGCGACGGCGAGGGCGCGGCGCGCGTCGGCCGCGTGGTGGTCCACGGCGGGCACGAGCAGAACGTCGTGCGCGCTGCGCGAGCGGTGGCCGACTCGCCGCTCGTGAAGGCCGCGCTCAACGGCGGCGACCCCAACTGGGGCCGGATCGCGCAGGCGGTCGGCGCCGCGCTGCACGACACCGCGCCGCTGCCGCTGGACATCTGGATCGAGGACGTCCAGGTGTGCCGCGCGGGTGCGGCGCTGCCGTTCGACGAGTCGGCGCTCGCGGGCGCCGTGGCCGGCGAGGAGGTCGAGTACTCGGTCGGCCTGCCGGGCGAGGGCGCCGAGGCCGAGGTCTTCTTCTCCGACCTCTCGCACGACTACGTGACCATCAACGCGGAGTACACGACGTGATGCGCGACGTCGGGACGCTGCTCGAGGCGCTCCCGTACATCCGCGAGTTCCACGGCCGCACCGTGGTGATCAAGTACGGCGGCGCGGCGATGAACGACCCCGAGCTGCGCGAGGACTTCGCGCGCGACGTGGTGCTCCTGAAGTACGTCGGGATGAACCCGATCGTGGTCCACGGCGGCGGGCCGGAGATCACGGCTTACATGGAGCGGCTCGACCTGCCGGTCGAGTTCGTCGGCGGGTTGCGGGTGAGCGACGAGGCGACCGTCGAGGTGGCCAAGATGGTGCTCGTCGGCAAGGTCAACAAGGACATCGTGCTGCGCATCAACCGCCACGGGCAGCCGGCGGTGGGGCTGTGCGGCGACGACGGGCTGCTGTTCCGGGTCGACACGATGGAGGGGCCCGACGGCGAGGACATCGGGCTCGTCGGCCGGATCGACAAGGTCAACATCGGCGTGATCGAGCACATCGCCGAGGACTACATCCCGGTCATCGCCTCGATCGGAGCGGATCGGAACGGGCGCTCCCACAACGTCAACGCCGACGAGGCCGCCGCCGCGGTGGCCCGCGCGCTGGGCGCCTACAAGCTGATGTTCCTGACCGACGTGCCGGGCTGGCTGAGCGACCCGTCCGACCCGGCGTCGGTGGTGTCCGAGACGGGCGCCGACGAGGTCGAGGCGGCTCTGGATGCGGTCGGCGGCGGGATGCGGCCGAAGCTCCGGGCGTGCCTGGACGCCATCCACGGCGGCGTGTCGTACGCGCACATCGTCGACGGGCGGGTCCCGCACTCGCTGCTGCTCGAGCTGTTCACCGACGCCGGCCAGGGCACGAAGATCCGGCCCGCCACGTGAGCGCGCTGGCGAACACCTACGCACGCTTCCCGGTCGAGTTCGCGTCAGGGTCGGGATGCGTGCTCGTGGACTCCGACGGCGTCGAGTACCTGGACTTCCTCTCGGGCGTGGCGGTCTGCAACACCGGCCACTGCCATCCGCACGTGGTGGCGGCGATCCAGGAGCAGGCGGGGCGGCTCGATGCACGTGTCGAACCTGTACTTCAACGCGCCGATGGTGCGGCTGGCGGAGCGGCTGGTCGAGCGGTCGTTCGGGGAGGCCGTGTTCTTCTGCAACTCGGGCGCGGAGGCGAACGAGGCGGCGCTGAAGCTGGTGCGCAAGGCGCGCCCGCGCGGCGAGATCATCTCCTTCCACCGGGCGTTCCACGGGCGCACCTACGGCGCCCTGTCGGCCACGCCGCAGGAGTCCAAGCAGGCGCCGTTCGCGCCGCTGGTGCCGGGCTTCCGCGCGATCGCGCCCGCAGCCGGAGGCGGTGCGGGCGGCGGTCGGCTCGCAGACGGCGGCGGTGCTGATCGAGCCGGTGATCGGCGAGTCCGGGGTCTACCCGGCGCCGGAGGAGCTGCTGCGGGCGGCGCGCGAGGCGTGCGACGCGAGCGGCGCCGCCCTGGTGTTCGACGAGGTCCAGACCGGCATGGGCCGCACCGGCACGCTGTGGGCGTACGAGCAGACCGGCGTCGTGCCCGACGCGATGACGCTCGCCAAGGGGCTCGGCGGCGGCTTCCCGATCGGCGCGCTGGTGATCGGGCCCGGGCTGGCGGACGTGTTCGCTCCCGGCGACCACGGCTCCACCTTCGCGGGCGGGCCGCTGGCCTGCGCCGCGGCGAACGCGGCGCTCGACGTGATCGACGACGACGCGCTGCTGGCGCGCGTGCGCGAGCTGGGAGAGCGGCTCGCGGAGGGGCTGCGCGAGCTGCCGCGGGTGGTCGAGGTGCGCGGACGCGGCCTGATGGCGGCGGTCGATCTGGAGGCCGACGCGCCGGACCTCGCGCGCCGTGCTCTGCTCGAGCAGCGGCTGGTGGTCAACGCCACCGGGCCCCGCACGCTGCGCTTCTTACCGCCGCTGGTGGTGGACGAGGCGCAGATCGACGACGCGTTAAGGCGCGTCGCCGCTCTCCTGTAGGGTTTCATCCCCGCGCTCTCCCGGTATTCGGAGTAGTGGGAGAGACGGTGACCAGAGCTCGGACGCTACTCATGCTGGTAACGCTCGCTGTTGCGATCCCTGCCGCCGCGTCCGCACAGGTCCCGCCCGTCCCCGATCTACCAGACCTGCCGCCGGTGCCCGAGGTCCCGGACCCGCCGCCGGTGCCTGTGCCCGACCTTCCGGATCTTCCGGATCCGCCCGACCTGCCGCCCGCCCCGGTGCCCGTCCCTGAGGTGCCGGGTCTGCCCGCCCCGCCTGCTCCTGGAGGCGGCGGGGTGGCGGCGGTGGCGGCGGCGGAGGCGGAGGCGGTTCGGCGCCGGCGCCGAGCGGCACCTCCGGCGGTGGTTCCGCCGGTGGTGGCGGCACGGCACCCGCGGGCGGTGGCGACGGCTCCGCCACCGCTCGCGCTGGTCGCCGCGGAGCGGAGGGCGCTCGCGCGCCGACACCGGTCGAGCGCCGGCGCGCCGAGCGCCGCCTGCGGCGGTCGGTGCAGCGGCTCAGCGGGTGCCTCGACGAGCTGTCGAGCACGCAGCGGCGCGTGCTCGAGCTGCGGGCGGGCGTCGGGGAGGCGTCGCCGCAGACGCGTACCGACGTTGCGCGCAGGCTCGACCTCCGCGTGGTGCGCGTAGGGCGGATCGAGCGTCGTGGTCTGCGCCGGGCGCGCGAGCTCGACCGCGCGGGCGCGTGCGGTGCGCCCGTGGCGGCGGCGGCGGCGTGATCGCGACCGGCAGCCTGGCCGGCACGTCCGGAGGCGGCGGTGGCGAGTCACTCGGCGGCGGCACGCCGCGCGACGGCGACGGCGGCTCGCCGCCGCCGGAGAGCGAGTCGGGCGACGTGCGCGGCGAGTCCGCGGAGCAGCTGCCCCCGCCGATCTTCGACGGCCCGCGCGATCAGGCGGAGGGCACGAGCCTGTGGGTCGCGGTCGGCCTGATGCTGCTCGCCGCCCTCGCGGGCTTCGCCACGCCGGCGCTGCGGGACCGGCTTCGCTGGCCGCGCGGCGGGACGAACTTCGGCTGGTTAGGGCAGCGGGTTCCATCGAGTCCTGTCCTAGAGGTCGCTTTACGACCCCAGGGCAGGACTCGATGCCGAATCACGGCCGATCCCGCTCCCTCAATGCCAGCCGTTGACGTTCGCTGCGTCTACGCCGGATCGCTGAGATCTTCAGCGTCGTCGTGCTCGGCGAGACCCGCGAGGACCGCATGAGCTACGAGCAGCGGGTGGCGGAGCGTGAGGCCCGCAAGCGCGTCGAGCGTCACGGAACGCCGTAGGCCGTCTTGCATGCGATTCGTGGCGCTACGGGCTTGACACGCCGCAGATAGCCGGGTTTTGTATGCAACCGCGCCCGCGCCGGCCGAGGCTCCCACCAGCGCGATCCGGGTTCACGATGCGATGCGGGCGGCGATCCTCGAGGGTGAGGTCGCGCCCGGGACGTGGCTGAGGGCGGAGGCGCTGGCGGAGCGGTTCGGGACGAGCCGGACGCCGGTCCGCGAGGCGCTGCTGATGCTCGAGCGCACGCCGACGCCGATCGTGTCGGCCAGCACGACCTCGTCGGCGGCCGCCATCCGGTGCGCATGGTCGACCACGACACCGGGGTCCACGCGGCCCTCGAACGGGCAGCCGAACGAGGCCCCGAGCGTCACCGTGGCGCGGAGGCCGTTCTCGTGCGCGGCGGCGACGATCTCCGCCGCGGCGGTCGCCGCCTCCTCGACGCCCATGTTCTGGTTGCGCCGCGCGAACGTCTCGGTCACCGGGATAGGCGACGTGGATCTCCTTGCGTGTTCGCCGCGACGGCGCGGTCGAAGCCCTTGCGGTTGAGCACCAGCGCAGCCCAGGTGACGCCGTCGCGGCGCGGGAGGGCGGCGAGCACCTCCTCGGCGCCCGCCATCTGCGGCACGAGCTTCGGATGCACGAAGCTCGCGGCCTCCACGCGCGGCAGCCCGGTGGCCGCCAGCCGCTCGCACAGCTCCGCCCGCACCGCGGGCTCGAGCACCGCCTCGTCGTTCTGGAGCCCGTCTCGGGGGCCGACGTCGCAGATCGTGACCGCCATCGCCCCGAAATCATGCCGGGCCTGGATTCAGGCTAGGCGCGTGCGTCGTCCGGGCATGCTTGACTGGAGGGGACGATGGAGACCAGCGACGCACTCGCGACTCTCGACCTGCCGCGCAGCGAGGGGTACTACGAGCGGCCGATCCCGTGCGCCGCGGACTCGCGCATCGGCCGCGCCGTGAAGGCGTTCACGGAGGCCCCGCCGGTCTGGCAGGCGGCCTTCCGCGAGGCGATCGACCTCGACCGCGCCGACCTCCTGTGCGCCTGGAGCGAGCGCATGGCCGTCCTCGCGGTCCGGCTCGAGAGCCCGCGCCCGCTGGTGCTGGGGCTGGTGGCGCTGAGCCTGGCCGACGAGAGCGGCGACGGCGAGGGCCAGCTCGTCGCCCCGCTGCACCGGCGCAGCGCCGAGAAGCTCGACGCCGACCCGGTCCGCCTGTTCGACGAGGCCGCCGGCCTCGCCGACCTCCCCGGCGCCCGCTGGATCCGCGACGCCCGCGACTCCGACGACCAGCTCGAGGACACGGGCTACGTCGAGGAGGGCGAGGGCGACGAGTTCCGCTACTTGCGCACCGCCGGCGCGGTCCGCCGCGACCGCTTCTAGTGTCGCGATTCGTAAGTTCGGTCGCAGGCTGCGGGATGCATGGTCGTGGCTGGCGTTCGCCGGCGGCCTGGCTCGTACCGGGCGTACTTGCGAGGCCGCCGGCGGGCGCCAGGCGCGGCCAGGCGCCCGCAGACTGCCATCGAACTTCCGAATCGGGACACTAGGTGTAGTTCCTGAGCACGTTGTTCCTCGGCGAACGTCGACTGCGGCTAGGTGGGGGAGCTGGGCAGGCCGGCGGGGGCGGTCTGCCTCGAGCGTCCTGCCCTGGTGGGCCATGGCCCCACGAGAACAGGACACTTGTCCTGGATAGGGGTCGTCATACGACCCCAGGGCAGGATTCGACGCCGATCCCGCCCCTTCAATGCCGCCGTTGACGTTCGCCTGCCGGGCACGCCCGGAGGAACAACGTGCTCGGGTCCTACAGCTAGAACAGCCCGAACGCGCGCCATCGCAGTGCGCCTCGTAGGCTGCTGGGTCCGATGACCGACCAGCCTCGTGACCCCCGCACCGAAGTCCATCGCGTCGCCGATCCGTCGGCCACGCGCGTCGCCACCTACCTCGCCCACCCCGAGGAGGTCGGGCGCGTCCTGCTCCTGTACTCCGGCGGGCTCGACACGAGCGTGATGCTCAAGTGGATCCAGGACGAGTACGAGGCGGAGGTCGTCGCGCTCACGGTCAACCTCGGGCAGCCGGGGGAGGACTACGAGGTCGTCCAGGGCAAGGCGATGCAGCTCGGCGCGCTCGACGCCCATGTCGTCGATGCGCGCGAGGAGTTCGCGCGCGAGTACATCGCTCCCGCGATCCAGGCCAACGCCGACTACGGCGACGGCTACCCGCTGTTCACCGCGCTCGGCCGGCCGCTGATCGCCAAGCTGGCGGTCGAGTACGCGCGCAAGACCGGCTGCGACACGATCGCCCACGGCTGCACGGGCAAGGGCAACGACCAGGTGCGGATCGAGTCGACCGTCGCCACGCTGGCGCCGGAGCTGAAGGTGATCGCGCCGGTGCGCTCGTGGGCGATGGGCCGCGACGAGGAGATCGCCTACGCGCGCAAGCACGGCATCCCGGTCAAGGGCGGCACGGAGACGGCGCCGTACTCGATCGACGACAACCTGTGGGGCCGCTCGTCCGAGGGCCGCTGGATCGAGGACCTCTCGCACGCGCCCGACGACGACGTGTTCCAGCTCGTGACGCGGCCCGGAGGAGGCGCCGGACGAGCCGGAGCTCCTGGCGGTGGAGTTCGAGGGCGGCCTCCCGGTCGCCCTGAACGGGCAGCGGATGGGGCTGGTGGAGCTGATCGAGGCGGCGGCGGAGCTCGGCATGCGCCACGGCATCGGGATCGTCGACCACATCGAGGACCGGATCGTCGGCCTGAAGGTGCGCGACATCTACGAGGTGCCGGCGGCGGCGATCCTGCTCAAGGCGCATCGCGAGCTCGAGCGCCTGACCGGCACGATCCACCAGAACCAGTTCAAGCCGCGGCTCGACCAGCAGTGGGCCTACCTGGTCTACGCGGGCCTGTGGTGGGAGCCGCTGCGCACCGATCTCGAGGCCTACATCCGGCACGTCAACGAGCGCGTGACGGGGACGATCGGGCTCAAGCTCTACAAGGGCTCGGTCCGCGTCGTGACGCGCGAGAGCGCGAACGCGGTCTACGACGCCCAGCTCGCGACCTTCGCCGAGTCCGGCGGCCTGTTCTCCCAGCAGGCGTCGCCCGGGTTCATCGAGATCTGGTCGCTCCAGTCCCGGATGGCACATCGGCTGCGGAACGGGTAGAACCCAGGCATGTTCTACAAGCTCCTCGGCTACATCGTCTGGAACGGCGGGAAGCTCTACCTGCGCAGTCGCTACGGCGCCGCGTACAGGCCGAAGTCGATGTTGGCCGGCGCCGTCGTGGTTGCGGGCGGGCTCGCGCTGGCGATCCTGGCGTCGAAGCGCAACGGATCCTCGGACGTAACGTCGCAGACCGCCGCCCGGTCTGGAACGATTGGCGGCCGTGGCCGAGTCGCCGTCTGCCGTTCCCTCCCTGCCCGGCCTTGCCGTGACCGCGGTCGAGTGGCTGCCCTCCGGGGCGGAGAGCGGGCTGATCCGCGTCCGCGGCCACTGGACCGAGGATCGCGCGCGCGAGCCGGACCTGCCGGTGCTCGCGGTGCGCGCCGGTGGCTCCGACCACCGGTTCGACTCACTGCCCGACGCGCGCTTCTCCCGTGAGCCCGATTCCTGGCGCGGCACCTACCTGGTCCCGGCCGAGCTGGTGGCCGTCGACCCGGAGGCGCTGTGGCTGGAGTGGGCCAGCGGCGCCCGCGCCGGGCTGCCCGCGCTGAGCCGCGGCGTCGAGCCGCCGCCGGTCCCCGCCGCGCCGGAGCGGCCGGAGGAGCCGGACGAGCCCGGCGGCCAGGTCATCGATCGCGCGGTGCTGGCCGAGCGGCGGGCGCGCCGCGCCGAGGCCGCCGAGCAGGCGCAGGCGCGGGTCGCCGCCGAGGCCTTGAAGGCGGTCGAGGTGCTCGAGCTGCGCTCCGCGGAGCTGGAGCGCCGGCTGGAGGAGGCCGTCGCGGAGCGCGACGCGCTGACCGAGGGCGGCGCCGGCAGCCGCGAGGCGCTGGCCGCTGCGCTGGCGTCGGCCGCGGCCCTGCGCTCGCGCTCGCGCGAGTGGCAGCTGCGGATGCGGACGACCGAGGTCGCGCGCGCCGGCGACTCGGTGCGGCTGGCGGTGCTCGAAGCCGAACGGGCATCGGGAGCGACGGCCGCGCGCGAGGAGGCCGCCTCGATGCGCTCGCAGCTGGCCGCCGCCACCGCGGCCGCGACCGCCGCCCGCGCCGAGCTCGAGCAGACCGACAGCCGCTTCACCGAGGCCCGCGCCGCCTGGGATCGCCGCCGCGAGGAGATCGAGGCGGCCCTGACCGACGTCCAGGGACAGCTCGAAGCGGCCCGCGCGGAGGCCGAGCGCAGCGCCGCCGGCGCCGAGCAGCTGCGCGAGCGCATCGGCGCGCTCGAGGCCGCCCTCGCGGTCGCCGAGGGCCGGATCGAGACCGGCGCGGCCGCCCTGACCGCGGCCGAGGCACGCCTTCAGGTGGAGGCCGTCGCGCGCACGACGCTCGAGGATGAGCTCCGCGACCGCCTGCGCGAAGCGCTCGAGGCCGAGCGCGAGGCCCGCCGCGCCGCCGAGCAGGCGCTCGCGGCCGCCCGCACGGAGGCCGAGCGGACAGGCACCACGCTCCAGGACCGGATCGCCGAGCTCGAACGCCGCGCCGCCGCCGCGCCGGAGCTCGAGCGCGTCGCCCGCGAGCACGCCCCGGAGCACGAGCCGGTCGCCGACGCCGGTCGCCTGGTCGCCGACCTCGACGCCGCCGCCGACGCGCTGCGCCGCCGTGCCGTGCCCGCGGACGAGGGCGAGCCCGAGCCGCCCGCGCCCGACGCGGAGCCCGCGGTCGAGTGGGGCGAGCCGGTCGACGCGCCGCCGCGCGAGCCCTGCGTGCCGGGCGTCGAGCCCGCCCGCCCGAAGGCCGATCCCGACGTGCCGCCGCCGTGGATGCCGCCGGGCTTCGAGCCCTCGGAGCCGGCCGAGGCCGGCGAGCCGCCGGCGCCCGACGCCGAGCCCGCGGTCGAGTCGACTCCGCCGGAGGAGCCACCGGCCCCGGAACAACAGGCGCCGCCGGCTGAACCGTCGGCGGCGCTCCCGCAGCCCCTCGCCGAGCTCTCGCTCGCACCGCCGGCTCCGGTGGTGGCGCCGTCGGTCGCGCCACCCGAGGCCAAGCCCACCGGCCCGATCATCGTGCCCGCCTCCGGACCGCCGGCGCGCGCGCTGGCGACCGGCGCCGAGCGGCGCGACTACCCACTCCTGCGCGGCGCGATCGTCAAGCTCGCCCACGACGACCCGGCCACCGCCGCCGCGCTGCTCGTCGCGCTGCTCCCGGGGCAGGGGGCGGCGATCGAGGGCCCGCTCGGCTACGACCTCACGATCCGCGAGGCGGGCACCTTCGCGGTCGGCATCGCCGGCGGCCGCGCCTCGGTCGAGCAGATCGAATTCCCGCGCCCGCGCGGCATCGCCGAGTTCCACCTGACCGCCGACGCGGTCATCCTGGCCGAGCTGCTGGCGGGCGTCGAGCATCGCATCGGGCGCTTCTTCGGCCCGGCGCGCGTCCGCGGCCGCAAGCGCCGCGTGAAGGAGCTCAAGGCGCTCGCGTCGAGCACCGGGACGCTCGCCGAGGTCGCGCGCGGCGGCGCCCATCTCGACCCCGGGCTCGTCTACCGGCTGCTCTCGTACGCGATCCACCCGAGCTGGACGCGCGGGCACGACTTCACGATCGCCCAGGAGATCACGGGTGCGCCGCCGGAGACCTGGTACCTGACCGCGCGCGACGGGGCGGGCGTGACCGTCTCGGCCACGGCTCCCGCCGAGACGCCGGACGCCACGGTCACGATGAGCCGCCAGGTGTTCGACCGCCTGGTTCGCGAGGAGCCGGTCCCGAGCGGCCGGCGGCCGGTCGTGCGCGGCGACCACATCGCCGTCGCGGCGATGCACGCCTGGACGCAGCGCGTCCAGGGCCGCTGATCAGCCGGGCTCGGACGCCGCCTGGCGAGCCATCACCTCGGCCCGCGACAGGTGGTCCTCCAGCGCGGACACCGCCTCGCGCAGATGTCCGCTGCGGAACACCTCGACCAGGTACTGGTGGTCGGCCACCAGGCCCGGCAGGTCGTCGCGCTCCCGGTCGGCCACCGACAGCACCAGCCGCAGCTCCATCAGCGCGCCCTGGGCGGCGCGGGTCAGCCGCCGCGAGCCCGGCGGCGGCGACGATCGCCAGGTGGAACGCCAGGTCGGCCTCCACCAGCGCACGCGCGCTGCGCGCCACGGCCGCCTCGCCCATGCGCTCGATCGCGGCCTCGAGCCAGGTCACGTCGACCGGCCGGCGGCGCAGCAGCACCTCCAGGCCGGCGACCTCGAAGACCCGGCGGGCGGCGTAGATGTCGCGCACGTCGTCGGGCGTGATGCGCACGACCTCGACGCCGCGGTGCAGCGAATGGACCACCAGACCGTCGTGCTCGAGCTCGGAAAGCGCCGCACGCGCCGTCGCGGCCGTCACCCCGGTCCGCTCGATCAGCTCGCCGTCGCCCAGGGGCGTCCCGGGCGGATAAGCGCCAGAGAGCAGCTGCTCGCGCAGCGACTCCGCGAGCGTCGTCGCGGTCGTCACGGGACGGATGGGGAGAACGCTCATGCGCGCGCCCCAGCTGCCACTGGGAGGTCGGCGACCCTTCCAACCATGGTCCGACCGTAGTCAGGTGGGCGACAACCCGTCAAGGTGCGGGGGTACCGGGCCTAGGGGGTGGCGGTCACGGTCCGGACCATAGGCGGGCGGTGGACCGCGGCCAGCAGCGCGGCGAACGAGCGGACCAGCAGCGCGCGTTCCTCGGTCAGCAGCGGATCCGCCGGGTCGCAGCCGGCCGCCACCCAGCGGTCCGACACGTCCATCGCCTCGGCCCGGAGCTCCGCGGCACGCCGGACTTTGGAATGTTCGACTCCATACGTGTACGCGTAGAGGTCGGCGAGCGCCCGGATCAGCGCCTCGGCGTTCTCGGAGCCGGCGGCGTCACTGGTCCTCCCGGTGCGCCCGCCACCACTCGGCGAGGCGCGTCCACCGCGACGCCTGCTGCTCGTGTTGCTGGTTGCTGTCGGCGTCGGAGGATGCGGCGGGGACTTCGGGGGGGAGGAGCCTCCCGCGCCGCCCACGAGCGCGCAGCTGTCGCGGTTCGTCGCTGAGACGCGCCGGCCCGCCTACTGGCTCGGTCCTCGCTTCCGTGGGCTCGCCGTCAGTCACGCGAGCACGGGCCGATGGGGAGTGAGGCTCACATACGGACCTTGGACATGCGACACGGACTGCATCGGTGAGGGCGGCGTCTCGACCCGACGCCGGTCGATGGACGACCTGTCGCCTGACCCCGGCGATCCCGTCATCGACCCGAAGAAGTGCTGGAGGCGTGTCAAGAAGGCGGTGGCGGTGTTGATCGGCTGCGATCCAGGCGGCTATCCCCAGGAGCTGTTGGTCTACTCCGGTGCCAACGAGATCCTCGTGACGAGCTTGGCCACGGCCGACGGCGAGGGCGAGATGTCGGTACGCACCGTCGTTCGAGGACTGCGGCCGCTCAATGCCCAGGCTGACTGGCCGCTCCCGCAGCCGACGCCCTTGAGCTGCCACGAGTTCAGCCGGGTCGATCGGCGCTACCGGCAGCACATGCCGCAATCTCTCCGGCCTGTCGCCGAGTGCTGACCTCGGCACTGGTTCTGGTGCTCACGGGGTCGCCGTCTGACGCCCATCGCGATTCTCTAGGTCGCCTCGCGCACGACCTCACGCGCCGACTTGTCGAAGCGTAGGCCGAGGAACGACGGATGACGCAGGCGGCCGTCGGTCGTCCATTCCATGAACGCGATCTGCGCGACGAGCTCCGGTTCGACCCACGTGACCGTCGGTGGGATCCCCTTTTCGGGCTCGAACGGGGAGGTCTCGCGGACCAGCGGGGCGAGCCGTTCGGACAGCTCGCGGAGCGTCGCGCGCGTGAAGCCGGTCCCGACCTTGCCCGCGTAGCGGAGCCGGTCGCCCTCGAAGTGGCCGACGAGCAGCGCTCCGAGATCGGTTCGGGAGCCGCGCGGCGCGGTGAAGCCGCCGATGACCAGCTCCTGTTCGGCGGTGCACTTGAGCTTCAGCCAGTCGCGGGAGCGGGTGGAGACGTACGGTGTGCCGACCCGCTTGGCGATCAGCCCTTCCCAGCCGTCTCGACACGCGCCGGCGAGCAGCGAAGCACCGTCGCCCGTCACCTGCTCGGTCACGCGCAGCGGGTCCTTCCAGCGCAGCAGGGCTGCCAGCACCGCGCGGCGCTCTTCCAGCGGGAGGGACCGCAGGTCGCGCCCGTCGGCGAACAGGACGTCGAACACGTAGTAGAAGAGCTGGGCGTTCTCGCCGCCGCCGAAGTGGTCGCGGCCGCCGACGAACGTCACCGCCTCGCCGTCGATCACGAACCCGTCGGCGGGGTCGGCGTCGAGCGCGGCGGCGAGCGCCGCGTACCGGTCGTTGAGCGACAGCTCGTTGCGCGAGTACAGCCGCGTGGGGCCGCCGTCCTTGACCGCCAGGCATCGGATGCCGTCGAGCTTGCGCTCGAACACCCACTCCGGGCCGGCCGGTCGCTCGGCGGTCAGCACCGCCTTCATCGGAGTCACGAATCGCACGTCCGCCGGTGAACCTAGCCGGGCGGACAAACGATCGCACGGCGATTCGTCCACGTGGCCAAAGACGCTCCGAGCTCGGCGACGACAGATCTGCGGGCATGAAGCTCGTGATCGGGATCGTGCGGCCCGACAAGGCCAACGAGGTGCTGGAGGCGCTGTATCGCGCAGAGGTGCGCGGGTTCTCCATGAGCCGCGTGCAGGGACACGGCGGAGAGCTCGACCGCGTGGAGACCTACCGAGGCACGACCGTGCGCGTCGGCATGGCCGAGAAGGTGCGCTTCGAGATCGCCGTCTCCGACGAGTTCGTCGAGCCGACGATCGAGGCGCTGTGCGACGGCGGCCGGACCGGAGAGGTCGGCGACGGCAAGATCTTCGTCGTCGAGCTCGAGCAGGTCGTCCGCATCCGCACGGGCGAGACCGACAACGCTTGCCGTGACCCCGGTGGGTGCGTGATGTCGCCCGAGATCAACGCGGGCGACACCGCCTGGATGCTCGCCGCCACCGCGCTGGTGCTCCTCATGACGCCGGCGCTGGGCCTCTTCTACGCGGGCCTCGTGCGCGCGAAGAACACGCTGAACACGTTCATGATGTGCGTCGCCGCGCTCGCCGTCGCCACCATCGCGTGGGCGGTGATCGGCTATTCGCTGGCCTTCGACGGCGACGGCAGTCTCGTCGGCGGCCTCGGCCATGCGTTCCTGAGCGGCGTGGCGTTCGAGCCGCGTGCGGGCACGCAGATCCCGCACATGCTGTTCATGGCCTTCCAGGCCACGTTCTGCATCGTCACCACGGCGCTGGTCGCCGGCGCGGTGGTCGAGCGCATGCGCTTCGGGCCGTTCCTCGTCTTCGCCGCGCTGTGGTCGGTGCTCGTCTACGCCGTGCTCGCGCACTGGGCGTTCGGCGGCGGCTGGCTCCAGGCAGGCGGCACGCTGGACTTCGCGGGCGGCGTCCCGGTCGAGATGGGCTCCGGCTTCTCCGCGCTCGCCGCCGCGCTCGTGGTCGGCGCGCGCAAGGACCACGGGCGCCAGGCGATCCTGCCCCACAACTCCGTCTACGTGCTGCTCGGGGCCGGGCTGCTGTGGTTCGGCTGGTTCGGCTTCAACGGCGGCAGCGGCCTTCTCGGCCGGCGAGCGCCAGCGTGCTCGCGTTCGTGAACACGCTGCTCACGCCCGCGTGCGCGCTGGCCACCTGGTTCGTGCTCGACCTGGTCCGATCGCGGCAGGTCACGGCGATCGGCGCCGCCACCGCGATCGTGGTCGGCTGCGTGGGCATCACGCCGGCCGCCGGCTTCATCAGCCCGATGTGGGCGATGGCGCTCGGCATCGTCGCCGCGCTGCCGGCCTACGCCGTGATCGTGCTGCGCTCGCGCACGCGCGTCGACGAGACGCTCGACGTGCTCGCCGCGCACGGCGTGGCCGGGCTCACGGGCATCCTGTTCATCGGGTTCGTCGCCCAGGCGGCCTGGAACGGCGTGTCCGACGGCCTGCTCTACGGCAACGCCGCCCAGCTCGGCGACCAGGCGCTGGCCGTGCTCGCCGCGCCGGCCTACGCGTTCTGCGCCACGTTCGCGCTGCTCAAGCTCATCGGGCTCGTCAGCCCGCTGCGCGTGACCGAGCGCCAGGAGGCGATGGGCATGGACATCGTGAGCCACGGCGAGGAGGCCTACCCGACGGGCGAGGGCGCCATCCTGGTGGAGCCGATCGGGAAGGGTGTCCCGGAGCGCTCGCGGCGTGAGCGGGAGATCGCGCCCGTGACGTCCTAGCGACGGAGCATGGACCACTCGAGAGCCGACAGCGAGACGAACAGGCCCACGATGACGGCCACGAACGCGTAGCCGAGCGCCATCGACATATCGACGTCGTCCCAGGCGCGGATCGTCCCGAGCACGATCAGCGCCAGCCCGATCAGCTGGCTCTCGAGCGTGATCCGGATCGCAGACCAGCGGCCGTCGAGCCCCATCATCAGCGCCGTCACCCCCGGTAGCGCGAACCAGCCGCCGAGCGTCTGCGCCGTGAGCGGCGTCAGCAGCCACGGCCAGTGCTCGATCATGGTCGACGGCATCAGCAGCAGGACGAGGGCGACCGCCGACTGGGCGGTGCCCGCGGCGAGCAGCAGCGGGCGCACGAAGCCGGGCAGCGGCGGCTCACCCGGTTCCGGCGTCTGCGGGTCCGTCGCGCGATTGCGCCACCACGCCAGCGGGACGAGTATCGGCGTGGCCACGTACAGGCCGACCCAGATCCAGAACGCGACGTGCGCCGTGGCGAAGCGATCGAGGTGGTTGAACGTCCCGATCGCCATGAAGAGCGTGAACGCCGTCACCGGCAGGAATCCGACGTGGATCCGATGCCAGCGCGTCTCGAGCGCGACGCGCACGAAGAAGTACGCCCCTGCGATGTAGCCCGCGCCCATGACCAGCGGCGTGATCGTGGGCTGCACGTCCCACGCGAACCAGTATCGGCGGGGGTCTCTTGACTATGGGAAGATATCTTCCTATTCTGGCCCGCGTGCCGCGGCGCAAGCCTGGAACCCTGGTGCCCCTCGAGACCGAGATCCTCGGGGTCGCGCTGTCGCTGCTGCGTACGGGGCACGCCACCTTCCACGGATTCGGCCTCGCCCAGACGATGCGCGAGCACAGCGGGTCACGGGCACTCACGGGCCACGGGACGCTGTACAAGGCCCTGGGCCGGCTCGAGGAGTTCGGTCTGCTGAGCTCCCGCTGGGAGGACGCAGCGGCGGCTGAGGGACGGCCGCGGCGGCGACTGTACGAGCTGACCGGGCAGGGCGTCAGCGTGGCCGAGCAAGCCCTTGCCGATACGAGCGGGAAGGCCGTTCGACGTCCGCCACGCGTCGCCTCGGGGCCCGCATGACGCCGGAGCGCATGGCCGAGCTCGTGGCGCGGTGGGTGCGGTTCTACACGCGGAACCTGCCGACGCCGATCGCCGAACGCCGGATCGACGAGATCGACGCCGACCTGCACGACCACATCGCACACGAGCGCGCCGACGGGACCAGGGAGTGGCGGATCGCCCTCAGCGTCGCGGCCCGGATGGTCCGCGGCCTGGCCGCCGACTTCTCATGGCGGTCGACCCGGAAGGAAGCAAGGATGAGCAATACCGCCAAACGATCCGTCGTCCGCGTCGCGCTCGCGACAGGCCTGATCCTGCTGGTGCCGCTGGTGGCGATGCTGGTCAGCGACGAAGCGGCTTGGGGTGTGTTCGACTTCGTCTTCGCCGCCGTGCTGCTGGCGGGAACCGGTCTGCTGCTCGAGCTGGCAGCCAGGAAGCCGCGCAGCCTCGTCTACCGAGTCGCCGCCGTCGCGGTGGGTGTCGCCGCGATCGTGCTCGGGGAGGCAGACGACGCGCCCGGCCTGGTGCTCTTCGGCGGCCTGCTCATCTTCGGCACCGTTGCGCTGGCCGTCAGGACCGCCCTTCGCAGCGAATAGCGCCCCGAGAGTTCCGAACGAGCGAAGTCGATCGAGTTTTGCCGCCGGGCGGCGTGCGAACCTGATCGGCCCGTGACGTCTCCCGGCTGCGCCCATCTTCACGTCCACTCCGAGTACTCGCTCCTCGACGGCGCGTGCAAGATCGACAAGCTCGCCGAGCGGGCTGCGAGCTTCGGGCAACCCGCGCTCGGGCTCACCGATCACGGCGTGATGAATGGCGCCGTCGACCTCTGCAAGGCGACCAAGAAGCACGGCATCAAGCCGATCGTCGGCCTTGAGGCGTACTACGTCGATGACCGCCGCAGCCGTGAGCCGAAGGTCGAGCGGAACCATCTGACGCTGCTGGCGGAGAGCGACGAGGGCCTCCGCAACCTGGTCAAGCTGTCGAGCGCCGGCTTCCTCGAGGGCCTGCACCGTGGCAAGCCCGGGGTTGACCTGGAGCTGCTGCAACGGCACGCCGCGGGCGTGATCTGCCTGACCGGCTGCCTGGCGTCGCGGAGTAGCCAGAGGATCCTTCAGGGCAAGGCCGAGCAGGCCCGGGCGCATCTGGATGAGCTGGTCCAGGCCTTCGGTCCGGAGCAGGTCTACTTCGAGGTCCAGCGGAACGGGCTGACCGAACAAGACCAGGTCAACGACGCGATCCGGCGCTTTGCCGCTGAGATGGGCCGGCCGCTGGTGGCGACGGCGGACGTCCACTACCTCCGCAAAGAGGACTTCCACCACCACGCGGCGCTGCTGTGCGTGCAGACGAAGTCCACGCTTGCGCAGCCGAAGATGAGCTTCGAGAAGAACGAGTTCTTCCTGAAGTCGTCCGCCGAGATGGCGGAGGCGTTCGCCGACATGCCCGAGGCGCTCGCGTCCTCGCTGGAGATCGCCGAGCGCTGCAACGTCGAGATCGAGCTCGGCAAGCAGCTGATCCCACGCTTCGACTGCCCGGATGGCAAGACCGAGAAGGAGTACCTGCGCGAGCTGGTTGCCGACGGGCTGCGGCGCCGTTACGGCGATCCGCCGCCGGCCGAGGCCGTCGAGCGGATGGAGATGGAGCTCGGCGTCATCGACGACATGGGCTTCAACGCCTACTTCCTGATCGTCTGGGACTTCGTCCACTACGCCAAGGACAATGGGATCGCGGTCGGGCCGGGTCGTGGCAGCGCCGCCGGCAGCATCGTCTCGTACTGCCTCCAGATCACGGACGTCGACCCGCTGCGGTACGACCTGCTGTTCGAGCGCTTCCTGAACGCCGAGCGCGTGTCGATGCCGGATATCGACATCGACTTCTCCGTGCGCGGCCGGGAGCGCGTGATCCGCTACGTGACCGACAAGTACGGCACCGATCGCGTGGCCCAGATCATCACGTTCGGAAAGATGTTCCCCCGCGCGGCGACGAGGGATGCGGCCCGTGTGCTGGGCCACGACTACGGCGTGGGGGATCGGCTGGCGAAGCTGATCCCGGACCCGATCATGGGCCGCCCCCCGAGCTTCGAGGAGTGCCTGGAGCCAGGCGCCGACCTCGCCACGGAGTACTCGCGCGACCCCACGGCCAAGCAGATCGTCGACGTGGCGCGCGGCCTCGAGGGGATCGTCCGCAACGCTTCGATCCACGCCGCCGCGGTGGTCATCTCCGACCGGCCGCTGACCGACATCGTGCCGCTCCAGCTCGCCGACGCCGGCACGGGCGAGGACGGGCAGAAGGTCTACCGCACGGTCACCCAGTACTCGATGAAGCCCGTCGAGGAGATCGGGCTTCTGAAGATGGATTTCCTCGGCCTGCGAAACCTCGACGTGATCGAGGACACGCTGGCCATCATCGAGCGCTCGACCGGCGAGCGGATCGACATGACGACGCTCCCGCTCGACGACGCCAAGACCTACGAGATGATGGCTCAGGGCGACTCGGTGGGCGTGTTCCAGTTCGAGTCCGAGGGCATGCGCGAGGCGCTCAGGAAGGTCGGCCCGGACGAGTTCGAGGACCTCGTGGCCCTCAACGCGCTCTATCGCCCCGGCGCGATGGACCAGATCCCGACCTACGCCCGCGGCAAGAAGAACCCGGACACCATCACCTACGTCGACGATCGTCTGCGTCCGATCACGGAGCCCACAAAGGGCGTGATCCTCTACCAGGAGCAGACGATGCAGATCGCCAAGTCGATCGCCGGGTTCTCAGGGCCACGGGCGGACGACCTGCGCAAGGCGATCGGCAAGAAGAACCGCGAGGCGATGGCCAAGCTCAAGCCGATGTTCTTCGACGGCTGCCGCGAGTCGGGCACGGCGCCGGACGTCATCGACATGCTGTGGACGGTCAACGAGAAGTCCGCCGACTACTCGTTCAACCGCTCGCACGCCGCCTGCTACGGCCTGATCGCCTACCGCACCGCCTGGCTGAAGGCCAACTATCCGGCCGAGTACATGGCCGCGCTCATCTCGAGCGTCATGGACACCAAGGACAAGGTGCCGTTCTTCGTCAACCAGGCGGAGAGCATGGGCATCGAGATCCTGCCGCCGGACGTCAATGAGTCCGACCACGAGTTCATGGTGGTCGACGGCAACATCCGCTTCGGGCTCGATGCGGTGAAGGGCGTCGGCTACGCGGCGGTGGAGGCGATCAGGCGCGCCCGCGCCGACGACGCCCCGTTCACCAGCCTGTGGGACTTCTGCGAGCGCGTCGACGCTCGCGCGGTCAACAAGAAGGCGATCGAGGCGTTGGTCAAGTGCGGCGCCTTCGGCTCTACGCAGGCGACCCGACGCGGGATGCTCGAGGTGCTGGAGGCCGCCCAGGCCGCCGGGCAGAAGTCCCAGCTCGACGCGCAGATCGGCCAGGGCTCGATCTTCGATCTCGGCGGGCTCGGCGGTGAGACCAACGGCAGCGCGTTCGCGCCCGCCCACCCACCGATTCCCACCCACGAGTACGAGCGGCCAGAGCTGCTGGCGATGGAGAAGGAGTCGATCGGGCTCTTCATCACCGAGCATCCGCTCAAGCGCGTGCGCGAGGCGCTACGCGTGAAGGCCGACTGCTCATGCGCCCAACTGTCCGAGCAGAAGGACGGCGACTGGGTGAAGGTCGGCGGCATGATCACCGAGTCCAAGAAGATCCGCACGCGGACCGGCACGCAGATGATGTTCGCCACGCTCGACGACCTCGACGGCAGCATCGAGATCGTGGTCTTCGAGAAGGCCCTGGATGCCGTCGAGAAGCTGCTCGCCAATGACTCGATCGTCCTGATCCGCGGCCGCGTCGACCACAAGGAGGCCGGCAAGAGCTGCGTGATCGTCCAGGACGCCGAGCGCTTCGACCCATCGGAGGCGGAGATTGAGAAGGCGAAGGCGCAGGTGGCTCGGATGGCCGAGACCATGGCTCCGGAACCGATTCGCCTGCGTGTCGACGCCGGGCGTCTCCAGCCGGCCGTGATCGGCGAGCTGCGCGACCTGTTCGAGCGCTATCCCGGCGACGCCGAGTTCGTGCTGGAGATGGACACCCGCTCCGGCCTGCGCTGCCTGCGCTTCGGCGACGGCTACAAGATCGCCGGGCGCGACGCCGGCCTGCGCGCCGAGCTGCGCGACCTGCTGGGGCCGGCGCTCGACGCCACGCCCGCCGCTGCGTGACGGTTGTTGCCGTCGTCGGGCCGGGAGCGATCGGCGCGACGGTGGCGGCGGCGGTCCGAGGGGCCGAGCTCGTGCTGTACGGCCGTACGGCGCACGAGCGGCTGGTCGTCGAGCGAGAGGGCGGCGGCAGCGAGGTCGTCCCCGGGCCGGTGCTCACCGACCCCGCGGCGGCGAAGCCGGTCGACGTGGTGCTGCTCGCCGTCAAGGCCCACCAGACCGTGGGCGCTGCGCCGTTCCTGCGTGCGCTGACTCGCAACGGCACGGTCGTGGTCGTGCTCCAGAACGGCGTCGAGCAACGCGAGCTGGTCGGCCCGCACGCGCCCGGCGCCACGGTGCTGCCCGCCGTGGTGTGGGTGCCCGTCGAGGCAGTCGCGCCCGCGCACGTGCGCGTGCGCGGAGACCTGCGATTGACGCTGCCCGACGGACCCGAGGCGCGGGTCGTGGCCGGCCTGATCGAGGGCGTCGAGCTCACCGGCGACTTCACGACGCTGGCCTGGCGCAAGCTCGCGATCAACGCCGTCGCCGGCCTGATGGTGCTCGCCGGCCGCCGGGCGGGCATGTTCCGCCGCCCGGACGTCGCCGTCGTCGCCCGCGCGCTCGCGGCCGAGACCCTCGCCGTCGCTCGCGCCGAGGGCGCCGACCTGCCGGACACGGTGGCCGACGAGCTCGTCGAGGAATTCGCGGGCTACCCCGAGGACCTCGGCTCCTCGATCCTCTTCGACCACGAAGCAGGCCGCCCGCTCGAATGGGACGCGCGCAACGGGGTCGTAGCGCGGCTGGGCGCCGAAGCACGGCATCCCGACGCCGGTCAGCGACGTGATCGTGCCGCTGCTGGCTGCCGCCAGCGGCTAGGCAGGTCAACTGCGGCTGGGTGAGGGGGCGGCGGGGTCGGCCCGGTCGGCGGTCCCTGGCGCCTTCGCCGGAGATATTCCGGTCAAGGCGCCATCGGCTGGTGGATGGCGCCTTGACGTCGTGGATATCGACGTCAAAGCGCCAGGGACCGCGAGCGCGGCTTGCTCCCTCGCCCCCCAACCAGCCGCAGTTGATGTTGTCGTGACTCGCCGCTCCTCGGCGGCCGGTAGAAGTTGCCGCGCCAGCCGTCCCGGGCGCCGATATCTCGTCCGGCCGGCACGGCCGCAGCTCAACCACGCGCGCGGAGGCCCTCCGCTCGCATCCGCCACGCGATCGCCATGTCGACCGGCTCGACTCCCTTGCCTTCCATGCCGGGACCTTCGAAGACACAGGCAAGGCCGTCGAACCGCGGCTCGGAGAGGAACGCCACGCAGCCCTCGACGCCCAGCGCGCCCTCGCCGAGCGGGGCGTGGCGGTCGACGTTTGAGCCGAGCTCGGTCTTCGAGTCGTTGACGTGCAGCGAGCCGAGCCGGTCGAGCCCGACGATGCGGTCGAAGTCGTCGACCACGTCGCTCAGCGCCTCGGCGGTGCGGATGTCGTAGCCGCTGGCGAGCAGGTGGCAGGAGTCCAGGCAGGCGCGCAGCCGCTTGCCGCCGCCGGCGCCGTCGATCAGCGCCGCCAGCTCCTCGAAGGTGCGGCCCAGCGTGCCGCCCGCGCCGGCGGTGTTCTCCAGGTGCAGGTCGCAGCCCTCGGACTCGGCCAGCGCCTCCTTGATGACCTCGGCGGCCCGCTTGACCGCCGCGCGAGGCTCGTCCTTGAGCGCCGACCCCGGATGGAGCACCACGCCGACGGCGCCGAGCGCCGCGCCCGGCCCGCAGCGAGGCGGTCAACGAGGTCAGCGACTTCTCGCGCAGCTCCGCGTCCTCCGATGCGCAGTTGACGAGGTAGACGGCGTGGACCAGCAGCGCCTCGAGGTCTGAGCCCTCGATCGCCTCGTTGAAGGCGGCGACCTTCTCGTCGTCGTACTCGGTCGGCTTCCACTGCCGCGGGCTCTGGTTGAAGATCTGGATCGCGCGGCAGCCGCGCTCCACGCCGCGGGTGACGGCGTTGGCCGGCCCGCCGGCTGGGGAGACGTGAGCGCCGATCAGCATCGCGCGGAGATGCTAGTCGCACCGGTTTCCCGCACGTCGGCGCCGCGTGAGATGCTTAGCCGATGCGGGTTCGGTTCCCTCCCTCGCCGACAGGGGCGCTTCACATCGGCAACGCGAGGACGGCGCTCTACAACTGGCTGCTCGCCCGCGGCCAGGGCGGCGAGCTCGTGCTGCGGATCGAGGACACCGACCGCGAGCGCTCCACTCCCGAGAACGTCCAGACCATCTTCGACGCGCTCGAATGGCTCGGGATCGACTGGGACGAGGGGCCGATCTACCAGAGCGCCAATGCCGAGCGCCACGCCGACGTCGTCCAGCGGCTGATCGACGAGGGGCACGCCTATCGGTCGACCGCCGGGCCCGACGAGGTCAAGGCCTTCAAGGAGCAGCACGGCAGCCGCGGCTTCCGCGGCGAGGAGGAGGGCGCCGGCGCCTGGCGCCTGCGCGTACCCGACGAGGGCGTCACCGTGGTCAACGACGTCATCCGCGGCCAGACCGAGTTCGAGAACGCGCTGCTCGACGACCTGGTGATCGCCCGGGCGGACGGCACGCCGGTCTACCACCTGGCCGTCGTGGTCGACGACGCCGACGCCGGCATCACCCACGTGGTCCGCGGCGCCGACCACTACTCCAACACGCCCAAACACGTGCTGATCCAGCAGGCGATCGGCGCGCCGACGCCGACCTACGCGCACCTGCCGCTGCTGCACGGACTGGACGGCAAGAAGCTCTCCAAGCGCCACGGCGCCGCTTCCGTTCAGGACCTGCGCGATGCCGGCTATCTGCCGGAGGCCGTCCTGAACTACCTCGCGCTGCTGGGCTGGGGCTACGACGAGTCGACCGAGTTCCACAGCATCAAAGAGCTCCAGGAACGTTTCAGCCTCGAGCGCGTGTCCAAGTCCCCCGCCGTCTTCGACGAGAACAAGCTGCGTCATTTCAACGGCCGCTATTTGCGCGGTCTCGATCTCGACGACCTGACCGGCCGTCTGGAGACGTTCACCGGCCGCAGCGGGCTGCGCGACGCGGTCGCCATCTCGCAGGACAAGATCAGCACACTGGCCGAGTTCTGGCCGCTGGCGGGCTTCTTCTTCGACGGACCGGCGGACGACCCGGCGGCGCGCGAGCGGGTGCTGGAGGCGCCCGGCGGCCGCGAGGCGCTGGCCCAGGCGCGGACCGCGCTGGAGCAGGTGCCGGAGCCGTGGACCGAGGAGAACGTGCAGGCGGCGCTCGACGGCGTGGCCGACCGGATGGGGATCAAGCGCAAGCAGGTATTCCAGCCACTTCGCGTCGCGATGGCTGGAACTACCGTCTCACCGGGTATCTTCGAGACAGTCGCGCTGCTTGGACGCGACGAGACTCTGGCTCGGGTGGACCATGCGCTCAACGGGAGGAAGGGGACGTGAACCGGCGGGAAGGCGGCGCGGGCGGCTCAACGATCCGTCCAGACATGCCGATACCGGGTGAAGGTCGGACCATGCCTGGCCCGACACCCCCTGATTCCCAGCCTGTGCCTACCGAAGATCGCCTAATGCCGACCTCTGCGCCCCCCGCAAGCGGTCCCGCCGAGCCCCCGACGGCCCGGGAGCCCTATGCCGTCGTCGGCCGCTCCCGTAACGAGGGTCACGGCAAGCGCCTGACCGCCGCCTTCGAGGCGCTCGAGGTCTTCCCGGCGCTGGCCGAGTCGCGCAACCGCCTGCTCGCCCTCATCTCCGAGGAGCGCCCCTCCACGGGTGAGGTCGTGCGCGCCATCGAGTCCGACGTCGCGCTGGTCATCTCCGTCATGCGGCTCGCCAACGGGCTCGACTCGCCGCGCCGCGGCCAGGTCGAGTCGATCGTCGCCGCGGTCGAGGTCCTCTCGCCCGAGGCCGTCCAGGCACTCGCCGCCAACGCCGAGACGTTCGAGTTCTTCGAGCGCGGCAAGACCTGGGACGCGGCGCCCGAGCGCTTCCGCCTGCACGCGGTCGCGGTCCAGCGCGCGGCCGACCGGCTCGCCGCCGCCTCCGGCTACCCGCATCGCGACCGGCTGCTCATCACCGCGCTCCTGCACGACGTCGGCAAGCTCGTCCTCATGCACGCCTACCCGGGCTACCCGCGCCAGGTCCACGGCCCGGCGCGCACCCCGGAAGAGCGGCTCCACTACGAGCGCCGCGAGCTGGGCGTCGACCACGCGCTGGTCGGCGGCGTGCTCGCCCGCCGCTGGAACCTGCCGAAGTCCGTCGCCTCCGCGATCGAGCGCCACCACGCCGAGGACGCGCAGGGCGACAGCGCCTTCGTCCGCCTGGCCGACATGCTCGCCCACTACTCGCAGGGCTCGCCGGTCTCGTCGACCGAGCTGCTGAAGGCCGCCCGCGCGGTCGGCTTCGGGCCCAGCGAGCTGCGCGCCGTCCTCTACGACCTGCCGTACCCGAGCAAGGATCGCCCGCGCTCGGTCGAGCCGTGCCCGCTGTCGACGCGCGAGCTCGAGGTCCTCAAGCGGCTCGCCCAGGGCATGGTCTACAAGCAGATCGCGCTCGAGCTCTCGCTCTCCACGAGCACGGTGCGTACGCACCTCCACAACATCTACGGCAAGCTGGGCGCGGTCGACCGCGCCCAGGCCGTGCTGCACGCCACCGAGCGCGGCTGGCTCTAGGCCAGCGGCGAGCCGCCCTCAGGATCGCCGTCGCGGTGTCGACGGTCGGCAGCGCACGCATCTCCGCAGCGACACGGCGCGCGGCCTCGCGATAGCTCCCGTCCGCCAGCAATGCAGCGGACGGCGTCCGGCAGCCGCACGATGTCGCCGGCCTCGAGCGCGATCCCGGCGCCCAGCTCGGCGACGCGCCGGGCGTTGTGGAACTGGTCGGCGATGAACGGCACCACCACGGCCGGGACGCCGGCGGCCAGCGAGCCGGTCACCGTGCCCGAGCCGCCGTGGGACACGATCGCGGCGGCGTGCGCGAGGACGTCGGACTGCGGGATCCAGCGCGCCACGTGCACGTTCGGCGCAACGGGGCCGAGCTCGGCCGGGTCGCATTCGCGGCCGACGGTCACGAGCACCCGCACCGGCAGCACCGAGAGCGCGTCGATCGCGTCGCGGTAGAGCTTCGGGTAGTGGCCGATCGTCGGCACGACGGTGCCGAAGGTGAGGTAGACGAGCGGCCATTCGTCGTTGCGCCACCAGTCCGGCAGGGGCGCGGCGCGTGCGGCTCGGGCGCGCGGAAGCGCAGGATCCGGTCGACGCCCGTCGGTCCCGGGGTCCTCGAGCGCCTGCGGGATCAGGCTGAAGCGACGGCGTCGTCGGCCAGCCGCTCCAACTGCGGGTCGGGATCGAGGCCGATCTCCGCGCGCACCTCGTCGAGCGCCTCGGCCAGCGGCTCGATGAGCCGCTGCATGTGGATGCCCTGCGTGATGCTCACGCTGATGGCGGGCAGGCCCGTCGTCTCGGCCGCGAGACCGGCGGCGAAGTCGGAGATGTCGTAGAGCATCACGTCCGGCCGCAGGCGCTCGATCGCGGCGACCATGTGCGGATAGGCGGCGCGCGTGTCGATGCGGACGAAGAGGTCGGCGCCCACGAGCGCGTTCGCCGCGTCGGGGTCGAGCGTCTTGGCGCGGGCGAAGATCGGGTCGCGCTGCTCGGCGGGTGGATCGGGGATCGGGTGGTGGTCGAGGCCGGCGCCCGTGATCATCGGGCGGACGGACGCCGGGGCCGTCACGACCGACCTCGTCGTTGTTGCGGAGCAGGGCGTGGGCGAAGGGGATCAAGGGGCCGAAATGTCCGGCGCCAGGTCGGGTGCTGATCAAAACGCGCATAGGGGAGCAGGACGTTCCCCGCGCGCCGTCCTATTCCCGCACGCGTGCCTTCCGGCGCGAATGGATCGCCACCGCGATCGCGACCCCGGCGGCGTCGATCAGCACGTCGACCGGCGTCCCGTTGCGGCCCTCGACGAAGCTCTGGTGGAACTCGTCGCTCGCGGCGTAGGCGAGCGTGATCGCCACCGCCGGCCACGGGCTGCGCAGGTCGAGCGCCCGGTACCAGAGGAACCACAGCAGCCCGTATTCGGCCATGTGCGCGGCCTTGCGCAGGATCAGGTCCCACGTCCCGAGCCCGGTGCTGAGGTCCGGCTGGGCGGAGAAGAAGAAGATCACGCCCATCAGCACGAGCGGCGGGCCGAAGGCGGAAAGCGGGCGCATCGGCCGGTGATGGTGGCAGGATGAGGGGCCAATGCTCTCGATCACGACCAAGTCCCCCTACGCGGTCCGCGCGCTCACGGAGCTCGCTCGCGCCGGCGGCGCCGGGCCCGTCCCGATCGGCGAGCTCGCGCGGCGGCGCGACATCCCGGTCCAGTTCCTCGAGCAGCTGTTCGCCGCCCTGCGCCGGGCCGGCATCCTCAAGTCCCAGCGCGGCGTGAAGGGCGGCTACTCGTTCGCCCGCGAGCCATCCGAGGTCACCGTGCTCGAGGTCGTCGAGCTGCTCGACGGCCCGTTCGGCGCCTCCGCCGAGTCCGTCTTCGCCGACGCCGCCGCGGCCGCCCGCGCGATCCTCGAGAACGCCACGATCGCCGACGTGGTCGAGCGCGAGAACCGGCAGGCCGGCGCGACCATGTACTACATCTAGGCCGCGACGAGCGGCTCCTTCGCCACCGGCACCGGCACGGTCTCGCGGCTCAGCAGCCAGAGTGCCGACGAGAGAGCCCGGCGTGCCTAATGCCGACGAGGATCTCGAACGCGCCGAGAAGACGACGAAGAACGCGAGCGCGATCCGGCTGATGAGCGCCGCGGTGCCGTCGAAGCGGCGGAGCACGAGGAAGAGAACGGCGGCGAGCAGTGGGATGAAGACCAGCGTCCCGAGGTGCACGACGAGCCAGGCCGTGGTGTCCGACGACGCCAGCTCGTAGAGGCTGTCGCCGCTGCTCGGGTGGAAGAGCAGGAGCACGCCCCACGCCGGCGGCACTCCCACGATGAACGCGATCTCGGCGCGGCTGAACGACTCACGGAGCCTCATGCGCTGCCCCTTTCCGCTGGAGGCGTGGTCGATCCGACCCTACACCCCTAGCCTGAATGCCGGCCCATGCGCGTTTCCACGCTGCTCATCCTCGCCTGTCTCGCCACCGCCGCCGGCTGCGGCGGTGACGACAACGAGCGCGCGCAGCGGCCGCCGGACCCCGTGCAGCTCGACGTCAACGCCCCGAACGACATGGCCGTGGTCCAGAGCGACTCGGTCGAGGTGGAGGGCACCGTGGAGCCCGCCGGCGCCACGGTGCGGGTGATGGGGGAGCGGGCAGACGTGAGCGGTGGGACGTTCCGGGCCGGCGTGGCGCTCGAGCCGGGGCCGAACGTGATCGACGTGATCGCCACCGCGCGCGGGCGCGGCACGGCGATGACGGCGTTCCGGGTGACGCGGGAGGTGCCGGTCGAGGTGCCCGATCTCGACGGGCTCGAGGTCCAGGAGGTCGAGGACAAGCTGGCCGACGCCGGCCTCAAGGCCGACATCACCGAGCGCACGAACCTGATCGAGGAGCTGCTGCCCGGCGAGCCCGCGGTCTGCGAGCAGGACCCCGAGCCGGGCACCGAGGTCCGCCGCGGGACGACGGTCCGCGTCGAGGTCGCGAAGAGCTGCTGAGCTACGACGAGCGGGGTGAAGGCGATCAGCGCGATCCTCGGCTCGCCGCGCTCGCGCACGACGCCGAACACGATCGAGCCGTCGTAAGGGTCGCCCTCGTCGCGCTCGACGTGGTACGTGCCCGCGGCGCGGCCGCCGCGGCCGGGCTGCACCTCGAGGTCGTCGAGCTCGTAGCCGCCGACCTTGCCGTCGAACTGGCGCTCGTACTGGTCGACCACGGCGTCGCGCCCCCGGCTCACGCCGCCCGGCGCCGTGCGCTCGACGTTGCGGGCGAGCGTGGCGCGCAGCGCGGCCGGGTCCTCGGCGGCGTAGGCGTCGGCGAACGCGAAGGCGACGTCGCGGACCTCGTCCTCGGTCAACGGTCCGGTGCGTGCGCCCGCGCCGCCCGGGTCGCCGAACACCAGCCCGAGCACGAGCCCGACGACCACCAGGCCCACGAACGCGCTCGTGGCCACGATCAGGCGGGCCGGCCAGCGGCGCGGGCGGACGACACGACGGTCGCCGGCCGGGGCGGTGCGACGTGGCTCCTCGGCCGGCGCGGCGCGACGCGGCTCGCCGTTCGGTGCGAGCGCCGTCATGCCCTCGTGCGTGTCCCAGCGCGTGACCGCCGTCTCCTCGGGCCGCAGGACCGCGGTGGCGTCGCCGTTGCCGCCGTGCTCCGGCGCCGCCGAGCCGATCGCCACGCTGCGCTCGGACTCGGTCACCGGCTCGCCGCGCGCGGCGGCCAGCGCGGCGCGCCCGAGGTCGCCGGTCGACGGGTAGCGATCCTCCGGCCGCTTGGTCAGCGCGCGCGCGATCACGCGGTCGAACTCGCGCGGCGCGCCGAGCTCGGACGGCATCGGCGGCGGGTCGTGCAGGTGCGCGAGCATCGTCGAGGTCACGGTCCCGTGCGCGAACGGCGGCTTCCCGCACAGCGCGGCGAACAGCACGCAGCCGAGCGAGTAGACGTCGGCGCGCGCGTCGGTGCGCTCGCCCTGGAGCTGCTCGGGCGAGCAGTACTCGACCGTGCCGATCCACTGCCCCGAGCCGGTCAGCTCGGTGTCGGAGCCGGCCAGGCGCGTGAGCCCGAAGTCGCTCAGATAGGCGTGATCGCCGGCCAGCAGCACGTTGGCGGGCTTGACGTCGCGGTGCACGAGCCCGGCCGCGTGCGCGGCGTCGAGCGCCGAGGCCAGCTGCGCCACCAGCTCGGCCGCCTGCTGTGGGCTCGAGCGGGCCGCGGTCGCGCAGCAGCGCGTGCAGGTCGGTCCCGCCGACGTAGCGCATCACCAGGTAGAGCGAACCGTCGTGCTCGCCCGCCGCGTAGATCGGGATCACGTTCGGATGGTCGATCGACGCGGCCATCCGCCACTCGCGCTGGAAGCGCTCGCGGAACTCGCGATCGCCGGCCCGGTCGGGCGCCAGCAGCTTGAGCGCGACGGGCCGCCCGAGGCTCAGCTCGGTCGCGCGGTAGACCACGCCCATGCCGCCGCGGCCGGCGACCGCTTCGATGCGGCAGCCGGCGAACTCGTCGCCTGATTCGAGCTCGGGCACCCAAGGATTGTGACGCGGCCGCGCAGGTAGTACCCGGGCGCGCCCCGCGACGGGGCGCGCCCAGCCGGGCTTCACTCGCAGTTGCGGATCAAGTCCACGTCCGCGGGGGCGTCGTCAACGGCCTCCGCGCCGAGGCACCCCGTGTCGCTGCCCGGGCCTCCGTCGAGGCGGTCGTCGCCCTCGTCGCCCTCGAGACGCGGGTCGTCGCCGCGGCCGCCGAGCAGGTCGTCATTGCCGTCGTTACCGAACAGCTGGTCGGGGCCGCCCTGGCCCTCGAGGATGTCGCGCTCCTGACCGCCGTGCAGGAAGTCGTTCCCGCCGCCGCCGCGGAGCTTGTCCGGCTCGTCGCCGCCGAACAGGTCGTCCTGGCCGGGGCCACCGAGGACGATGTCGTCGTCGTTGTCGCCGTGCAGGAACGTGTCGTCGCCGGCGCCGCCGTTGACGAAGTCGTCGCCCTGGCCGGCGTGCACGCGCTCCTTGCCGCCCATGCCGTAGATGCGGTCGTTGCCGAGGCCGCCATCGACCTCGTCGTCGCCATTGAAGGCGAGCACCACGTCGTTGCCGTCGTCGGCGCAGATCTTGTCGTTGCCGCCGCGGCCGACGATGACGTCGTTACCGGCTCCGGCGGCGATCACGCTGCCGTTGGCGTCGGCGAACAGGACGTCGGACCCGTTCGTGCCGACCACGGTGGCTTGGACCCCGTCGCAGAACTGAACCAGGGCCACCGGCTGCGGTTCGACGGTGGGCAGCTCCTGGGCGACGGCGAACGGGACGACTGCCGTCGCTCCGAGCACCGCCAGTGCGCCGACCAGCTTCTTGCTGTACATGACTGCGTTCCCCTTTCATGGGGTGGTGGGTTGTCGGACGGAAAGACCCCGGGACCGGCGCGAAGGTTGGCCGCTAGGCTGGTCGGGCTCGAATGCCGCGCACGACGACGAACATCGCCGACCTCGTGGGTCGCACGCCGATGGTCGAGCTGGCCCGGCTGGCGCCCGACGGAGCGCACGTCTTCGCCAAGCTCGAGATGTTCAATCCGGGCGGCTCGGTCAAGGACCGGATCGGCGTCGCGATGATCGAGGCGGCCGAGGCCGAAGGCCGGATCGAGCCGGGCCGCACCACGGTCGTCGAGGCCACCAGCGGCAACACCGGGATCGCGCTCGCCTTCGTGTGCGCGGCGCGCGGCTACGACCTCGTGCTCACGCTGCCGCAGGGCATGAGCCGCGAGCGCGAGGGCCTGCTGCGGCTGTACGGCGCGCAGGTACAGGTGACCGAGTCGCTGGGCGGGATGAACGAGGCGGTCGCCGCCGCCCAGGCGCTCGCGCGCGACTCGGACGTCTGGCTGCCCGACCAGTTCTCCAACCCCGCCAACCCGGAGGCCCACCGCCGCACCACCGGGCCCGAGATCTGGGAGCAGCTCGAAGGCAAGGTCGACTACCTGGTCGCCGGCGTCGGCACCGGCGGCACCATCACCGGCGCGGGCGGCTTCCTGAAGGAGCGCAACCCGAAGCTGAAGGTGATCGGCGTCGAGCCGATGAGCTCGGCGGTCATCTCGGGCGGCGCGCCCGGCCCGCACAAGATCCAGGGCATCGGCGCCGGCTTCGTGCCCCCGGTGCTCGACCGCGATCTGCTCGACGAGATGATCCCGGTCGACGACGAGGACGCGATCGAGACCGCCCGGCTCGTGGCGCGCCGCGAGGGCGTCCTGGCCGGCATCTCGTGCGGCGCCGCGCTGTGGGCGGCTCTGCAGATCGCGGCGCGCGACGAGGCTCGCGGGGCGCGGATCGTCGTGGTGATGCCGGACTCGGGCGAGCGGTATGTCTCGACGCCGTTCTTCGCGCCCGACGCCGCGGCCGCCACGACGTAGAACGTCAACTGCGCTGGGTGGGGGAGCCGGGGGATCGGCCGCGTGGTCACTTTGTCGGGCCGAGGCCGACAAAGTGACCAATCGACCCGTCGCGACCCTCGAACCCGCCTCCCTCAGTGCCGGGGTTGACGTTCGTACGCGGCGCGCTCCGCCTCGTAGATCCCCTCCAGGAGCGAGCCCATCGCCGGGAAGAGCGCGTCCACGTCGACCGGCGCCTCCGCATCGAGCGAGCGCCGCAGCTCCCACAGCTCGGCGGCCGGCCCGGCGGCGTCGCCGCCCTCGATGACCGTCTCGTGCACCTCGGCGAGCAGCTCCCGCAACCGCCCCTCGGGCAGCGCGAGGTCGGCGAGCGCCTGCCAGCGGGCCGCCGCCTCGCGCCACGCGGCGGCGCGGTCGGCCAGCGCTGGCTCCTCGAGCAGCCCGGCGGCCTCGTCGAGGAACTCGGCGTACAGCTCGCGCAGGTGGCCGCCATCGAGTCCGACCGGCTGGATGCCCTCGTAGGTCGAGAGCAGCGCCCCGGCGAGCCCGCGCCCGGAGGCGAACACGCGCGGCCATGCCTTGGCCGCGCTACCGGTCATCATCCGCGCCCACTTGCGCCAGGCCTCCAGGCCGAACGAGTCCGACCCGGAGCCGAGGTGCTCGGCGGCGTCGGCCAGGCCGGCGCGGACGGCGTCGCGCAGGAGCTCGACGGGCAGCTCGTCGCGGTCGGGCTCGATCACGCACAGCCGGTTCCGGTACGAGCCCACCCGCGCCCGCGCGGCGTCGAGCACCTCGCGCGAGACGGTCCGCGGCGCGAGACCGCGGTCGTCGACGTGGACGACGTCGCCGTCGATCGCGTACACCACCACCGGGTAGCCGCCGCGGCCCTCCATCTCGGCGGGCAGGTGCCAGTAGCCGATCGACTGGCAGTCGATCGTGGCCAGCGCCGGCCGCCCGGCGGCCAGCGCCTCGTCGAGCTGCCGGGCCGCCGTGCGCGCGCCGCCGGTCTCCAGATGCGCCGCCGGGACCGCGAGCCGCTCGAGGACCGCCTTCATCCAGCGGTCCGGGTACTGCCAGCGGTTGCGGAAGCCGAGCACCAGGATCGCGCCCCCGCGCGACTCGAACTCCCACAGGATGTAGCCGGCGCCGAGCCCGCCGCCGATGCCGAGCACCATCGCCTCGGACAGCGGCTCGCCGGTGTGGCCGGCCACCACCCCGTGGTGGGCGAGCACGTTGGCGACAGCGGCGGTGTCCGGGTGGACGCCGCCGCGGAGCGCATAGCCGTGGTCGATCGCGAGCGGCTCGGTCTCGCCCACCACGTGCCTGCGTGCGGTCACGTAGCGCTCGCCGGTCTGCGCCATGCGGGCGCGGATGCGGGCCTTCAGATGCTTGCGAGCGGTCATCGCTGTCCTCCGTCGCCTCGCGGCCAGGATCCACGCGCCCGCGCCGCGGGCTCAGAAGACGATCGGACTCGCCGTCCTCCGAGGACATCGATCCCCTCTGCCTCCGCACGGCCGGGCGGCGTGGACGCCCGGTCAGAAGGTCAGGCGCGGAGGAGCGCCGCGCCCGATCCTACTTCTTGAAGCGGCCGCGGATCCACTTCGAGGCGTCGGTCGCGCCCGCCTCGACCACGCCGCCGTGGCTGACGCCCGGGTAGACCTTGTACGTGACGGGGACGTTCGCTCCCTTGTACTCGTCAACGAGCTGGTCGGTGAAGGTCTGGAAGACGGTCCCGTCATCGGCGCCCTGCTCCACGCGCACCGGCATGCGGAACCTCAGGTTCTCGGGGTCGTTGCGGTCGATCGCGGCCACCAGCGGGCCGAGGTCGGCGCCGGAGCGGAAGATCTGGTTGAGCGGCAGGCCCCCGAACGAGTCCGGCTGGCTGAGGGCGTCGTAGCAGTCTGTCTCGGTCCGCGGGTAGAGCGCCGTCGCCTCGGGCGTGAGCAGGGCAGGAACATCGACGAGGTCGGCTGTGTCGATCGCCCGGAGGCCGAGCGCGATGATGCCGCCGAGCCCGCCGCCCGGCGTGGCGATCTGCGTCGTGAGCGGGAACTGCTCGGAGAGGTGCGAAGCCGGCGCGAAGGCGACCGTGCCGCGGAGGCGCAGCTCGGGCGTCCAGGTCGGCGCGAGTGAGGTGGCGAACAGGGCCGCGTGGCCGCCCTGCGAGTGTCCGGCGATCAGGAACCGGCGCGAGAGACGCGGCTCGGCCGTGCGGGCGGCGCGCACGGCGTCGAGCACGCCGTAGCCCTCGGTCGGGCCGCCCAGGTATGCGTGCACGCCCGGCGTGCCGAGCCCTTCGAAGTCGGTCCGCACCACCGCGTAGCCCGCCTTCAGCCAGCGCTTCAGCAGCGGATAGGCGTAGCTGACCAGCGTGTCCGCGTCGTAGCCGCGGGTCGGCGCGCAGCTGTCCGCCGAGCCGGTCGTGCCGTGCGCATAGGTGATCACCGGCCAGCCGCCCTTGGGCGCCCTGCCCTTCGGCAGCGCCAGCGAGCCCGAGACGGCGTTGGCCTTGCCGTCGGGGCCGGTCGAGCGGTAGAGCAGCAGGCGCGACCGGCGGCCGGCGATCGCGTCGTCGCCGGTCTGGCGGCGCGCCCAGATCAGCGTCCCGTGCTTGCCGCGGGCGTTGCCCGGCGGGTCATAGAAGGCCGCGCCCTTCGGGCCCTGGCGGACCTTGGCGCTCGCGGAAGGCGCCGCGACCAGGGCGAGGACGAACAGGGCGATGACAACTCGGCGCATCCGATGACCGTAGCGGCGGGCGGGCCGATCGCTGGCTAGGGTGGACGAATGGCCCTGCACGAGGTCGAAGGTCCCGCCGGCGCCCCCTGGGAGCGCCCGCTCCACGGCGAGCTCGACCGCCTGGTGGTCGAGTCCGAGCTGCTCGCCGAGAACCCGCTCGGCGATCCCGCGCGGCGCCCGCTGTACGTCTACCGGCCGCCCGGCGTCGAGCTCGATCACCCGCGCCCGCTTCCCAGCGTCTACGTGATCCAGGGGTACACCGGGCAGGTCGACATGTGGTTCAACCGCCAGATGCTCGAGCCGACGATGATCGAGCGCGTCGACGCGATGTTCGCCGCCGGCGACTGCCCCGACGCGATCGTCGTGTTCGTCGACTGCTGGACGTCCTACGGCGGCTCGCAGTTCCTGAACTCGCCCAGCCTCGGCCGCTACCAGGACTACCTGTGCGACGAGATCCCCGCCTTCGTCGACGACCGCTACCCGACGCTTGCGGACCGCGACCACCGCGGGCTGACCGGCAAGTCCTCGGGCGGCTATGGGGCGATGGTGGTGCCGATGGTGCGCCCGGACGTGTTCGGCGCGCTCGCCTCGCACGCCGGCGACGCGCTGTTCGAGGCCTGCTACCTGCCCGAGTTCCCGCAGGTCGCCCGCCAGCTCCGCGACGACTACGAGGGCTCCTACGAGGTGTTCTTCGAGCGCATGGCCGGCGCCGACCGCTTCGAGTTCGAGACCGTCTTCCCGGCGCTGGACATCTACGGATACGCGGCCGCGTACTCGCCCGACCCCGCGAACCCCGGCAAGGCGCTGCTCCCGCTCGACATCGCCACCGGCCGCCTGATCGACGACGTCTGGGCGCAGTGGCTCGATCTCGATCCGGTCCGCATGGCTCGTCCGCACGCTGACGCGCTGCGCTCGATGCGGCGCATCTACCTCGACGCCGGGCGCAAGGACGAGTACTTCCTCGATCTCGGCGCGCAGGCGTTCGCCGCCGAGCTCGAGGCGCTCGGGGTGGAGCACTCGCTCGAGCTGTTCGACGGCAAGCACGGCGGTCTGACGTACCGCTATCCGGGCGCGATCCGCGAGCTGGTGCGGGCGCTCACGGCGTGATCGGGCGGTCGCCCTGCACGCACCAGGCCTCGACGTCCGGCCACGCGCCGTAGCCGGTTTCGGGGTTGATGTGGCCGGCGCCGGGCAGCACGTCGGTGGGGATGCCGAGCGGCCTGCCGTAGAGGGCGGCGGCGCCCTCCGGGCAGTACGGGTCGTCGTCCGAGCAGACCAACCGCGCGCCGCGGCTCAACGCGGGCAGCGACACGGGGAAGAACGCCTCGATCTCGGGCAGCCCGGCGGCCTCCGACGGCGGTGCCACCAGCAGCAGCCGGTCGGCCTGCGCGCCGCCCTCGGCCACGTGGTGCAGCCACAGCAGGCAGGCGAGCGAGTGGCAGATGACGATCGTCTCGCCGGCCGGCAGGGCGGCCAGCTCGCCGTCGAGCACGCCGCGCCAGGCCTGCGGCGCCGGGAGGTCGGCGTCGGGCAGGTCGGGGTAGGCCACACGCTCGTTGTCAGCCTTCAGGCGGGCCGCCAGCCACGTCTGCCAGTGGCCCGGCCCGGACCCCTGGAGGCCGTGCAGGATCAGGAAGTTCCTCGCCGCCATCGGACCGCTACCGTAGCCCGCGTGGTGGTCCGAACGCTGGACGTCACCGCTCTCACGTGCCCGATGACGTGGGTGCGGACCAAGCTCGAGCTGGAACGGATGGCGGCCGGCGAGGCGCTCGAGGTGCGCTGCCGGGGCGAGGCGCTCGAGAACGTCCCGCGCTCGGCGGCCGAGGCCGGGCACGACGTCCGGGTGGACGGCGCGATCGTCCGGATCGTGCGCCGATGAGCGGGCGCCGCGACTTCTTCAAGAGCCTGGTCGGCGCCGCTCCGGAGCCGGACAGGAGGCTCGAACGCTACTCGCGCCAGCTCGTGCTGCCCGAGTGGAGCGAGGCTGCCCAGCGTGCGCTCGGCGAGGCGCGCGTGCTCGTGGTGGGCGCGGGGGCGCTCGGCTCGCCGGTGGCGACCTACCTGGCGGGCTCCGGCGTCGGCCGCCTCGGCGTGGTCGACGACGGCGACGTCGAGCTCTCGAACCTGCACCGCCAGCACCTGCACTTCACTCCCGACGTCGGGGTCGCCAAGGCGCACAGCGCGGTCGCCAAGCTCGGCTTCCTCAACCCCGACATCGTGATCGAGCCCTACCAGGCGGCGTTCAACGCGGCGATGGTCGATGGGCAGGACCTGGTGGTCGACTGCACGGACTCGTTCGAGGCTCGCTACGCGATCAACGCCGCCTGCTGCGCGGCCGGCGTCCCACTGGTCGAGGGCGGGGTGGTCGGCGTCAGCGGGCTGGTGATGGCGATCCGGCCGGGGGAGACGGCCTGCTACCGCTGCGCGTTCCCGCAGGCGCCGGAGGGCGCGGCGAGCTGCGCCGAGGCCGGCGTGCTCGGCCCGGCGGCGGGCGTGATCGGGTCCTTGCAGGCGCTCGAGGCGCTCAAGCTGCTGGCCGGCCTGCCGGCGCTGACCGACGCCTTCCTCCAGGTCGACCTGCTCACGCTCGACTTCCTGCGCGTGAACGTCCGGCGCCGCGCCGGCTGCCCCGACTGCGCAGCCCCGTAGGCTGTGAGGGACATGCTGGGCATCGGAACCCTCCGCCGGGTCGCGGGCGAGGTGCGCCTCGACGTGCGCGCCGCCTACGAGCGCGACCCCGCCGCGAAGGGCGTCTCGGCCGGCGAGGTGCTCGCCGCCTGGCCGGGCGTGCACGCGCTGCTCTCGCACCGGATCGCGCACGCGCTGCACGACCACGGCGTCCCGCTCGCGCCGCGCGCGCTGGCCTACGTGTCGCGCTCGCTCACCGGGATCGAGATCCACCCGGCGGCGGACATCGGCGACGCGCTGTTCATCGACCACGGGATGGGCGTCGTGATCGGCGAGACGGCCGAGGTGGGAGAGTGCGTGACGATGTACCAGGGCGTGACGCTCGGCGGCACCGGCTTCGCCACCGGCAAGCGCCACCCGACGGTGCAGGACAACGTGACGATCGGCTCCGGCGCCAAGCTGCTCGGCCCGATCACGATCGGCCACGGCGCGAAGATCGGCGCCAACGCGGTCGTCATCCACGACGTGCCGCCGAACTCGACCGTGGTCGGCAACCCCGGCCATCCGGTCCGGGTGGAGGGCCGGCGCCCGGAGGGCCCGGACGCCGACTGGGTCCACCTGCCCGACCCGATCGCCGACGCGCTCAAGCAGCTCTCGCGCCGGATCGCCGAGCTGGAGCAAGAGCTCGCGGTCCTGAAGGGCGCCGAGCGCGACGCCGAAGCGGAGGTGGTCCCGCTGCGACCGGTCCACGGACCCAACCCCGCCGGTGGCTAGCTTCGCCCACAGCGTCGAGGTCCCGCGGCCGCCGGCGGACGTCTTCCCGTGGCTGCTGGATGAGGAAAAGGTCCCGCAGTGGACCGGCCACCTGACGCGCTACGAGCGGGTCGACGGCGGCGAGCTGGGCGCCGGCTCGCGCGTGCGGCAGGTGCTCGAGGTGAGCGGCCGGACGATCGACGTCGAGCTCGAGGTCACGGCATACCAGCCGCCCTCGGGCGCCCAGACGCGGTTCTCCACCCACGGGATCGAGGTCGTCAGCTCGTACGCGCTCGAGGCGGCAGGGGCCGGGACGCGGCTCACGCAGACGATCGAGGCCAAGCCGAGCGGGCTCACCGCGCGCATGCTCGTGCCGGTGCTTCAGCCGCGGCTCGAGGAGAAGCTCACGCAGGACCTCGAGCGCCTGCGCGAGACGCTGGGCGGCTAGTCGTGCGCCTGCTGCTGGTGACCGTTGCGCTGCTGCTGGTCGCGGCGCCCGCGGCGGCGGCGCAGGACGAGCTCGCGCCGGTCGTCGAGGCACTCCAGGACGGCAGCGTCTACGTCGCCCAGGGGGTCGACGTCGACGCCGGCGAGCTGCGCGAGCAGGTCGCGGACAGCGGCGTCGACATGAACATCGCCGTGCTGCCCGAGGAGACGTCGCCCGACCAGGTCGCGGGCCCGATCTACGGACGGGTCGGCGAGGAGGTCCCGCTCGTCGTGGTCGCGGGCTCGCGGATCGTCGCCGGACCGGGCGACGAGCTCCGCGGCATGGCCGAGGAGGCCGCGCGCGAGAACCGCGGCGAGAGCGCCGAGGTCGTGCTCGCCGATTTCATCGAGCGCGTCGGCGGCGACGACGGCGGCGGTGGCGGCGCCGGCGGCTGGATCCTGCTCGCGCTCGCCGGGGCGGGCGGCAGCGCGTTCGTGATCAGCCGTCGCCAGCGCCGGCGCCGGCAGGCGGCCGAGTTCGCCGAGGTCAAGGAGAACGCGCGCGACGACCTCGTCGCGCTCGGCGACGACATCCGCGCGCTCGAGCTCGACATGGACATGCCCGGCGTCTCCGACGAGGCGAAGGCCGACTACGAGACCGCCGTCGCCGCGTACGAGCGCGCCGACCAGTCGTGGCGGCTCGCGCAGCGCCCCGACGACCTCGAGCCGGCCGGCGCCGCGCTCGAGGAGGGCCGTTGGGCGATGACCTCGGCCCGCGCCCGGCTCGACGGCCGCGAGCCGCCCGAGCGCCGCCCGCCGTGCTTCTTCGACCCCCGCCACGGCCCCTCCGACCGCGACGTCGAGTGGGCGCCGGCGGGCGGCGAGCCGCGCCTGGTCCCCGCCTGCGAGGCCGACGCCCAGCGCGTCGAGCGCGGCGATGACCCCGAGGCGCGCGAGGTCACCGTCGGCGGGCAGCGGATGCCCTACTGGGCCGCCGGCCCGATGTACGCGCCGTTCATGGGCGGCTTCTACGGCGCAGGCATCCTGCCCGGCCTGCTGATCGGCACGTCCCTCGGCGGCATGTGGGACACGCCCGCGGACACCGGCGGCGGGGACTTCGGCGGCGGGGACTTCGGCGGCGGCGGCTTCGGCGGCGGCGACTTCGGCGGCGGCGACTTCTAGCCGGCGAACTGCGGCTGGGTAGGGCGGCTGGCTTTCAACCGCCCGGACTGCCGATTGATGGGTTTGTCGACCTGGGACCGACAAACCCATCAGTCGAGCCGCGCTGCGGCCGAACCCGCCTCCCTCAATGCCCGAAGTTCGGGCAACCGCAAGCCTTCGACCCGAGGCGCGCCCGCTGCGCCTCGACCGAGTCGACGAGCTCGGTCTGGCGCGACGCGCCCGTGGCCAGCGCGCGGTCCAGCGGGCTCGCGTGCCGGAACCCGCGCCGGTCCATCTCTGCGACCTCCTCCTCGTGGCGGGCGTACAGCGCCGCCAACCGGCCGTGCCAGCGGAGCGTCTCCGGATGCCTGGCGTAACCGGTCTTGCCGGTGGTCAGGATCGACCAGATGCCGTGGAGCTCGCGGTGCTCGCCGAGGAGGTGCTGATCGCAGAGAAGACCGACGTCGAGATCCCAGACGCGCACCCTCAGTCCGCGCGGGTGCCCACGGTGATCAGGTACTCCATCTCGAAGTACGCGCGCTCGCTCGTGCCGCGGTTCCACTCGTCGCAGAAGGCGTCGAAGGCGGCGTCGAACTCGTCCGCCCGGCCCTGCGTGGCCGCGTGGGCACGGATCGCGATCGTCGGGCCGTAGCGGGCCTTGAAGTGCTCGCCGTAGTCGCGCGGCCGGGCGAAGGCCGTGACCTCGAGCACGCCGCGCTGCTGCGACGACACGTCGAGGCGGTTGCCGAAAAGCTCGCGCAGGTGCTCCTCGCCGCCCCACAGCGGCGGCGGCTGCGCGCCGGGCGGAGGCGTCGGGGCGAACGGTCCCATCATGCGAAACAGCGAGCCGAGCATGCCGTCGGGCGTCCAGCTCAGCAGCCCGATCTTCCCGCCCGGCCGGCACACGCGGACGAGCTCGTCGGCGGCCACCTGGTGGTGCGGCGCGAACATGACGCCGATCGCCGACATCACGAGGTCGAACGAGGAGTCCTCGAACGGCAGGGCCTCGGCGTCGGCCGCGACCCAGTCCAGCTCGACGCCGGCCGCCTCGGCACGGGCGCGGCCTGCCTCGAACAGCTCGGGCGTCAGGTCGCTGGCGACGACGGCGGCGCCGCGCTGGGCGGCGGGGATCGAGGCGTTGCCGGTGCCGGCGGCGACGTCGAGCACGCGCATGCCGGGCTCGATGCCGGAGGCGTCGACGAGCCGCGGGCCGAGCGGCAGCAGGAACGTCTCGACCATCGACGGATAGTCGCCGGACGCCCACATCGCGCGGTGGCGCGCCTTGAGGTCAGAGGGGAGGGTGGCGGGGGAGGTCATGCGGCCATGGTCTCCGCCGGCGGCCCGCGAGGCAACCTCAGGCTTTTGCCGCCCCGACCCGAGAATTAGTCCAGGTACTCGTACGCGGGCAGCGTGAGGAACTCCGGGAAGTCGTCGCCGAGCGTGACGCGCTCGAACACCTCGCGGGTCTCCTGCGGGCGGCCCTTCTCCCAGACGTCGTCGCCGACCTCGGCGCGGATCCGCTCCATCTCCTGCTCGAGCACCTCGCGCACGTGCTCCTTCGTGAACTTGCCGTGGCGGATCCACTGCCAGATCTGCGAGCGCGAGATCTCGGCCGTGGCGGCGTCCTCCATCAGGTTGTTGATCCCCGCCGCGCCGCGGCCGCCGAGCCAGAACGAGATGTACTGGAAGCCGACGCTGACGTCGCTGCGCAGGCCCTCCTCGGTGATCTCGCCGGGCGTGGAGGCGGCGTCGAGCAGCTGCTCGGGCGTGACGTCGACCTCCGGCCGCTGGCGGTCGATCTGGTTCGGCTTGTCGCCGAGCACCGCGTCGAACTGCTCCAGCGCCACGCCGACCACGTCGGGGTGCGCGACCCAGGTGCCGTCGAAGCCGGCCTCGGCCTCGCGCTTCTTGTCCTCGCGCACGGCCTGGATCGCCCGCTCGTTCGCCTCGGCGTCCTTGCGCGACGGGATCAGCGCGGCCATGCCGCCCATCGCGAACGCGCCGCGCGCGTGGCAGGTCTTCACCAGCAGCTCGGTGTAGGCCCGCATGAACGGGACGGTCATCTTCACGTCGTTGCGGTCCGGGAGCACGAAGTCCGGGTTGTCGCGGAAGTTCTTGATCATCGAGAAGATGTAGTCCCAGCGGCCGGCGTTGAGCCCGTACGAGTGGTCGCGCAGCTCGTAGAGGATCTCGTCCATCTGGAACGCCGCCGGCAGCGTCTCGATCAGGACGGTGGCGCGGATCGTGCCCTTCGGCACGCCGAGCGCGTCCTCGGTGGAGTGGAAGATCTCGCTCCACAGCCGCGCCTCGAGGTGGTGCTCGATCTTCGGCAGGTAGAGGTAGAGCCCGAGGCCCTTGTCGTGCAGCCGGCGCGCGTTGTGGAACGCGTGCAGCCCGAAGTCGACGAGCGCGCCGGCCACCGGCTCGCCGTCGATCTTGAGGTGCTTCTCGGGCAGGTGCCAGCCGCGCGGGCGCACGAGCAGCGTGGCGATCTCCTCGTTGAGCTCGTAGTGCTTCCCGTCCGACGCGTCGTAGGTGATCGTGCCGTCGATCGCGTCGATCAGGTTCACGTGGCCCTCGACCTGGTTCTGCCAGGTCGGCGAGTTGGCGTCCTCGAAGTCGGCCATGAAGCCCTTGGCGCCCGAGTTGAGCGCGTTGATGACGAGCTTGCGGTCGGTCGGGCCGGTGATCTCGGCGCGGCGGTCCTCGTAATCGGCGCGCGGCGGGACGACCTGCCAGTCGCCCTCGCGAATCTCCTTCGTCTCGTCGAGGAAGTCGGACGGGGCGCCGCGCTCGGCGCGCGCCTGGAGCAGCTGGTTGCGGCGGACGCCGAAGCGGCTGTGGAGCTCGCCCACGAAGGCCAGCGCGTCGTCCGACAGGATCTCGGCGAGGCGGTCGTCTTGCGTCGGGGCGATGTCCAGGGTCACGGTCGGCTCCCTCTGATCGAGTGGTCGAGCAGCGTCATGGGGTGGTAGATCGGGACGTCCTTGTCCATGTGCGCGGAGATCTGGATCGCGCAGCCGGGGTTGGCGGCGGCGATCGCCTCGGCGCCCGTGGCCGCGAGGTTCGCGGCCTTGCGCTGGCCGAGCTTCGCGGCGGCCTCCGGCTGCACGAGGTTGTAGATCCCCGCGGAGCCGCAGCATATCTCCCATTCCGCAGGGTCGATGAGTTCCAGCTCCGGTATTCCACGAAGCAGAATGCGTGGCTGGGTCCGGACCTGCTGCGCGTGGGCCAGGTGGCACGCGTCGTGGTAGGCGACCTTGAGCGGGACCGGCTTGCGCTCGGCGCGCGGCTCGTGCTCGGCCAGCAGCTCGTGGACGTCGAGCACCTTGGCCGAGAAGGCCTCGGCGCGCTCGTCGCCCTCGAACAGGTAGCCGTACTCCTTCATCGCCGAGCCGCAGCCGGCGACGTTGACGACGACGTGGTCGAAGCCCTCGTAGGCGGCGATCGTGGCGCGCGCGAGCTCGCGCGCCTCGTCCTCGACGCCGGTGTGCAGCTGGAGCGCTCCGCAGCAGCGCGGCCGGCGGGGCGCGTGGACCTCCCAGCCCTCGGCGGCCAGCACGCGCACGGTGGCGGCGTTGACGTCGCCGAAGAAGACGCGCTGGATGCAGCCCTGCATGAGCGCGATCCGGCCGCGGCGCTCGCCGACGGCGGGCGTGACCTCCGGCAGGCGCCGGAACGCGGCCCGCGTCGAGACCTTGGGTGCGAGGTGGCCGTACGGCTTCGGCACCGGCAGGTTCATGAACGGCACCGCGGCGCGCAGGCGGCCGGGGTGGGTGAAGAGCGCGAAGATGCCCTTGCGCAGCGCCTTCTCGCGCCGGGTGCGCGGTCCGTGGCGCTCGATCTGCGGCCGCGCGCGCTCGATCAGCCGGTCGTACTGGACGCCGGACGGGCACGCGGTCACGCACGCCATGCAGCCGAGGCAGCGGTCGAGGTGCGTGGTCATCTCCGGCGAGACCTCGCTGCCCTCCTCGTGGCCGATCCGCATCAGCACGATCCGCCCGCGCGGCGAGTCCATCTCGTCCTCGAACACGGCGTAGCTGGGGCAGGTGGGCAGGCAGAACCCGCAGTGGACGCAGTCCTTGATCAGGTCCAGCTCGGGCGGCCGCGTGTCGTCCCAGGCGCGCGCATATGCTCATCTCACAGTCCTCCCACGAATGTGCCCGGCTTGAACGCCCGACCGGGGTCGAAGCGCGCCTTGATCCGCTCCATGACCGCGAGCACGCCCGGATCGACGGCCGGCCACGGCGTCTCCACGCGGTCGGCGCCGTCGAGCACCGTGCAGGCGCGCGGGGCGAGCGCCTCGCGGAGCGCGTCGACGTCGGCGTCGGCGGGCAGGCGGATCCACGACAGCCCGAGCGCCGCGCGCGAGACGACGCGTGCCGCCCGCGCGGCGCGCCTCGCGGATCACCGCCGGCAGGTCGGTCGGGCGGCCCGCGACCTTCACGACGAAGCCGTCGGCCGAGCGCTGGGCGTCGCGATGCAGCGCCCAGTCGTCCACGTCGTCCTCGTCCTCGTCGAGCGACCAATCGGCCGAGCGGCGACGCGCTCGACCGCCGCGTCCGCCTGCTCGGCGGCGGTCGCGCCGCCGAACCGGAGGCTCAGCCAGCCGGGTCGCCCTCCCAGACTGACGTCGAAGCACTCGGCCTCGAGCGGCAGCGCCGCGACCTGCACGGCCGCGCGCGCGCGAGCTCGCTCCGGCGAGTCGCTGCCGCAATCGGGCGGTGGCGGTGCGCGGCGGCGCCGGGTGCAGGCGGACGGCCACGGAGGCGATCAGCCCGAGCGTCCCGTACGAGCCGGCGAACAGCTTGGCCAGGTCGTAGCCGGCCACGTTCTTGATCACCTTGCCGCCCGACTTGGCGATCGTCCCGTCGGAGAGCACGACGGTCATGCCCACCACGAGGTCGCGCACCCCGCCGTAGCGGTGGCGCAGCGGGCCGGAGTCGTTGGTCGCGATCACGCCGCCGATCGTCGCCGCGTCGCCCTCGCCGAGCGGCGGGTCGAGGGCGAGCATCTGGCCCTCGGCGGCGAATGTCGCCTGTGCCTCGACGAGCGGCACGCCGGCCTCCAGCACCGCCGTGAAGTCGCCCACGTTGTGCTCGAGGATGCGGTTCAGGCGCCGCGTGTCGAAGTCCGGGGCGTCGGACGGCGGTCCCCACCCGAGCTTGGTGCCGCCGCCGCGCGGGCGGACCGCCTCGAGCTCTCGGATCTCCGCCGCCGCCTCCTCAACCGTCATCAGAACCGGTCCGCCAGGCCCGCCGCCTCGAGCGGGTGCTGACGGTACTCCCCGGCACCTCGCCGCACAGCCGCGGCGTCGGCATGACCTTGCCGGGGTTGGCGAGCCCGGCCGGGTCGAACGCGCAGCGCAGCCGCTGGAACGTGTCGAGGTCGGGCTCGGTGAACATCTTCGGCATGTGGCGCTTCTTGTCGACGCCGACGCCGTGCTCGCCGGTGATCGAGCCGCCGGCCTCGAGGCAGACGTCGAGGATGCGGCCCGACAGCTCCTCGGCGCGCTCGGCCTCGCCCTCGACGGCGCCGTCGAAGCAGACGAGCGGGTGCAGGTTGCCGTCGCCGGCGTGGAAGACGTTGGCCACGATCAGGCCGTACTCCTCCGACAGGCCGTCGATCCGCTCGAGCACGTCCGGCAGCTTGGTGCGCGGGATCACGCCGTCCTGCACGAAGTAGTTGGGCGAGATCCGGCCCATCGCGGCGAAGGCGGCCTTGCGCGCCTTCCAGAAGCGCTGGCGCTCGGGCTCGTCGCGCGCCACGCGCACGTCGTCGGAGCCGTTGCGCTCGCAGATCGCGGTGACCTCCTCGAAGCGCGCCGCGCACTCGCGCTCGGCGCCGTCGAGCTCCACCAGCAGCGCCGCGCCGCGCATCGGGAAGCCGGCCTTGCGCCGCCTGCTCGGCCGCCTCGATCGCCTTCGCGTCCATCATCTCGATCGCGCCCGGGACGACGCCGCCCTGGACGATCTCCGAGACGGCCTCGCCGGCCTCGCGCGTGCTGTCGAAGAAGGCGACCATCGTGCGCACGGTCTCCGGCGAGGGCACGACGCGCAGCCAGACCTTGGTGGCGACGCCGAGCGTGCCCTCGGAGCCGACGAACGCGCCGAGCAGGTCGTAGCCGGGCGAGTCGAGCTCGTAGCCGCCGACCTGGATCAGCGAGCCGTCGCTCAGCACCAGCTCGAGCCCGGTCACGTAGTTGGTGGTGAAGCCGTACTTGAAGCAGTGCGCGCCGCCCGAGTTCTCGGCCACGTTGCCGCCGATCGAGCAGACGATCTGGCTCGACGGGTCGGGCGGGTAGAAGAACGCGGGGCCGACGGCGGCCGACACGTTGGCGTTGGTCACGCCCGGCTCGACGCAGATGCGGCCGTTCTCGAGGTCGATCTCGAGGATGCGCTTCATCCGCGAGACGACGATCAGCACGCCGTCCTCGATCGGCAGCGCGCCGCCCGAGAGGCCCGAGCCGGCGCCGCGCGCGACCCACGGCACCTCGGCCCGCGCGCAGGCCGCGACGACCTGCCGCACCTCCTCGGCGCGTGCCCGGCAGCACTGCCGCCGCCGGCGTCGCGTGGTACTGCAGCAGGCCGTCGGACTCGTAGGTGCGGAGCTGGTGCTCCTGCGTGTAGACCCAGTCGTCCCCGACGATCCCGCGCAGCTCGGCGACGAGCTCGCGCAGGTCGCGCTCGGGCGCCTTCGCCTCCGGGGCGTCCGGGGCGACGGTGGGGCCTTCGGGGGCTGCGGCTAGACGACCATCCACGAAAGGATCGGGAGGGATTGCAGCAGAACGAGCACGCACATGACCAGGAGCAGCACCAGGCTCCAGCCCAGCACCTTGCGGAACAGCTCGCCCTCCTGGCCGGCGAGGCCGACCGCGGCGGCGCCGATCGCGAGGTTCTGCGGCGAGATCATCTTCCCGAGCACGCCGCCTGACGAGTTCGCGGCGGCCAGCAGCGTCGGGTTCATGCCGGCCTCGTTGGCGGCCTGCACCTGCAGTGCGCCGAACAGGGAGTTCGACGACGTGTCGGAGCCGGTCACCGCCACGCCGAGCCAGCCGATGATCGACGACAGGAAGGCGAGCACGCCGCCCGCGCCGGCGATCCACTGGCCGAGCGTCAGCGTCTGCGCCGAGAAGTTCATGACGTAGGCCAGCGCGAGCACGGTGGCGACCGTCAGCGTCGCCCACTTGAGCTGGTTGAGCGTCTGGCCGTAGATGCGCAGCGCCCGCATCGGGCGAGACGCGCAGCACGATCATCGTGAGCAGCCCGGAGACGAGCAGCAGCGTGCCCGGCGTGATCGCCCAGTTGAACTTGAAGATCGCCGGGCCGGGCTCCTCGCCGTCGGCGTTGACGACGTTCAGGCCGGGCCAGTCGATCTCCTGCGTGAAGCCCTCGAGCGCAGGTCCTTGATCGGGCCCCACTGGGCGATCGAGAGGACGGCGACGATGATGATGTACGGCGCGTAGGCCTTGAAGACGTCGCTGCGCGAGTCCTGGATGTCGTCGCTGCGGCGGCGCACCTCCTGCTCGTGGACCGCGTCGGCGGTCGCGGCGCCGGCGATCGCGGGCCGGGTGAAGCGGCCCTCGCCCTGCAGCGGCTCGCCCGGGCGTCCAGAAGCGCAGCAGCGCCACGATGGCGCCGGCCGAGAGCAGCGAGGCGACGATGTCGGTGATCTCCACCGAGAGGAAGTTCGAGCACGCGAACTGGCCGATCGCGAAGGCGACGCCGCCGACCACGGCGGCCGGCCAGCACTGGCGGATGCCGCGCTTGCCGTCGACCATGCCGATCAGGATCAGCGGCACGATCACCGCGAGGAACGGCGTCTGGCGGCCGACCATCGCGCCGAGGTCCTCCTTCGGCAGGGAGGTGACCTCGGAGAGCGTGATGATCGGCGTCGCGATGGCGCCGAAGGCGACCGGCGCGGTGTTGGCGACGAGCGCGACGGCGGCGGCCTGGATCGGCTTGAAGCCGACGGCCAGCAGCATCGCGGCGGTGATCGCCACCGGCGCGCCGAAGCCGGCCAGCGCCTCGATCAGCGCGCCGAACGAGAAGGCGATGATGACGGCCTGGATGCGCTGGTCGTCCGAGATCTTCGCGAACGACCGCCGCAGCACGGCGAAGTGCCCGGTCGCGTCGGTCATGTTGTAGATCCAGATCGCGTTCCAGACGATGAACATGATCGGGAACAGGCCGAAGCAGGCGCCGAGCACGGCGGCGTCGAGCACCTGGCCGCCCGGCATCGAGTAGACCGACGACCGCGACGACGATGGCGATCGCCAGCGAGGCCAGCGCCGCCCAGTGCGCCTTGAGCTTCAGGCCGCCCAGCAGCACGAAGAGCGTGATCAGCGGCAGCGCCGCGAACAGCGCCGTGGCGAACAACGATCCCCCGACCGGGTCCAGAACCTGCTCGTACATCTCGCCTCCCTGGAAGTGCCTCCTGTGCGATGCCATACCCCCTGCGCTGCGCGCGCCTATGCCGTTCGTCCGCCGCGGCACTAGGCTCCCGGCCATGGAAGGGGGCGTGCAGGACGTCGGTGTCCGCGCTGCCGAGCACGCGCTCGATGCCGCGCTGGCCGAGCACCGGCGCGCCGTCCGGCTGGCCGCCGACGCGCGCGAGCGCGAGCGGATCGCCCGCTCGCGTGCGGTCAAGGAGGCCGCGGCGGCGACCGACGCGGCGCTGGCGCAGCCGGTCGACCGGCCGATGCGCGGCGTCCGCCTGGCCGAGACGTGGATCGAGGTCGAGCGCGTCCGCCATCCGCTGTCCGCCGCCATCAGCGCCCAGCTCGGCGAGGCGGAGCTGCGCGTGAGCGGCGAGGACTGGGCCGCCCGCCTGGTGCTGGCGCCCGGCGAGGGCCCGCTGCGCGCCGCGAGCGAGGCCGCCGCCCGGATCAAGGCCGCCTCCCGCGGCGCGGTCGACGCCGCGCGCCGGCGCCTGCGGGCGGCCTCCGAGCTCGGGCGCGAGCACGCGGCGGTCTGCCACGACGCGGCGACCGCGCTCGCCGCCGCCGACCAGGAGATCGCCGAGCTCCACTCCGACCGCGCCAGGCTCGACGGCTGCCTCGACGAGCTGGCGGCGCGGCTCGGGCGGCGCACGCCCGGCGAGACGGCGGAGGCGGCCGCGGCGCGCGGGCGGCTCGAGCAGGCGCGGCTGTACCTGGAGGCGCCGACCGTGCAGCCCTACGCCTGGGTCGCGACCTGGCCGAAGTTCGTCGCCGGCCTGATGCTGCGCGACCTGCCGGCCGGCCATCCGGCGACCGTCGAGGACGCGATGCGGCGGCTGCTCGCCGAGCTGCGCGGCGCCGAGGAGCTGCTGGCGCTGGCCGGCGCGGGCGACGGCGTGGCGGCCGCGACGTCCGCCCGGGTGCTCGTGGCCGGCTACGAGGCGGCCTCCGACGCCGGCCTCGCCGGACCCGTCGAGCTGCGGACCGCGGACGGCGCGACGATCCCGCTCGCCGAGCAGCGGCCCGGTCGGCTTGCCGCCTTCGCCGAACTGGTCCGCGCATCGATCTGAAACACTCGCCGCCGCGGTGCGCGTCGCGCTCTTCGTCACCTGCTTCAACGACACGCTGTTCCCCTCGACGGGGCGGGCGGTCGTGGAGCTGCTCGAGCGGCTCGGCCACGAGGTCGATGTTCCCGGAGGGGCAGACGTGCTGCGGGCAGATGCACGGCAACACCGGCTACGAGGAGCTCGGCGACGGGCTGGTGCGGCGCTGGGAGCGGGTGTTCGGCGACGAGCAGGTGGTGGTCTCGCCGTCCGCCTCGTGCGTCGGCTACGTGCGCGAGCACGTGCCGTCGTCGCACGGCCGGCTGTTCGAGCTGACCGAGTTCCTGGTCGACGCAGCTCGGCGTGACCGACGTCGGCGCCTCGTTCCCGCACCGCGTGACGCTGCACCCGACCTGCCACTCGCTGCGGATGCTGCGCGTCGGCGACCGGCCGCGGCGGCTGCTCGAGGCGGTGCGCGGGATCGACCTCGTGGACCTCGAGGACGCCGACGAGTGCTGCGGCTTCGGCGGCACGTTCGCGGTCAAGAACGCGGAGACGTCGATGGCGATGCTGGGCGACAAGCTGCGGCGCGTGCTCGACACGCGCGCCGAGGTCTGCACGGCGGCCGACAACTCGTGCCTGATGCACATCGGCGGCGGCGCTGCGGCGCCAGCGCGCCGGCGTGCGGACCATGCACCTGGCCGAGATCCTGGCGGCGCAGGAATGACGCAAGGGCTTTCCCGCCGCCGCGCACGAGACGCTGCCAGACGCGCAGCTGCGGCGCAACCTGGGCAAGGCGACGACGACGATCCGCGCCAAGCGGCTGCGGGCGGTCGGGGAGCTGCCGGACTGGGAGGCGCTGCGCGACGCCGGGGCGGCGATCAAGGCGCGCGCGATGGCGACGCTGCCCGAGCAGCTCGAGCGCCTCGAGGCGTCGGTGGAGCGCGCCGGCGGCGTCGTGCACTGGGCGCGCGACGGGGCGGAGGCGAACGCGATCGTCGGCCGGATCGCGCTGTCTCACGGCGCGCGCGAGGTCGTCAAGGTCAAGTCGATCGCCACCGACGAGATCGGGCTGAACGACGCGCTGGCCGCGCAGGGGATCAGCGCGATCGAGACCGACCTCGCGGAGCTGATCCTCCAGCTCTCCAACGACAAGACCTCGCACATCCTGGTCCCGGCCATCCACCGCAACCGGATGGAGATCAAGGCGCTGTTCGAGCGCACGATCACCGACGAGAAGCTCGGCACGGAGGCGTCGGCGCATCGCCGAGGCCGCGCGGCGGCACCTGCGCGCCAAGTTCCTCTCGGTGCCGGTCGCCGTGTCGGGCGCGAACTTCGGCGTCGCCGAGACGGGCACGGTGGCGGTGGTCGAGTCCGAGGGCAACGGCCGCATGTGCACGACGCTGCCGAAGGTGCTCGTGACCGTGATGGGGATCGAGAAGGTCCTGCCCGAGTGGCGCGACCTCGAGGTCTTCCTCCAGCTGCTGCCGCGGTCGTCGACCGCCGAGCGGATGAACCCGTACACGTCGCTGTGGACCGGCGTGCGCGCCCGGCGACGGGCCGGAGGAGTTCCACCTCGTGCTGCTCGACGGCGGGCGGACCGACGTGCTGGCCGACGAGCTGGGCCGCCAGGCGCTGCACTGCATCCGCTGCTCGGCGTGCCTGAACGTGTGCCCGGTCTACTCGCGCGTCGGCGGGCAGGCCTACGAGTCGGTCTATCCCGGGCCCGATCGGCGCCGTCCTGTCGCCGCAGCTCTTCGGGCTCGACGAGCACCCGACGCTGCCGTGGGCGTCCTCGCTGTGCGGCGCCTGCTACGACGCCTGCCCGGTCAAGATCGAGATCCCGTCGCTGCTCGTGCACCTGCGCGGCCGCGTGATCCGCGAGCAGAAGTCGAAGCTCTCGCCCGAGGCGCTGGCCATGAAGGCCGTCGCCGCGGTGTTCCGCTCGCAGGCGCGCTACGAGCGCGCGCAGAAGCTCGCGCGGCTCGGCCGCGGGCCGATCGCCAAGGCGCGCGCTGCCGGGCTGGACCGCGATGCGCGAGCTGCCCGAACCGCCGAAGCAGACGCTTCCGGGAGTGGTGGCGTGGCGCGTGAGCGCGGCGCGTCGACGGTGTTCCTCGACGCGGATCCGTGCGCGCGCTCGGCGCCCGGCGTCGCCGGGTGCCCGAGATCCCGCGCGGCTACCGCGGCGGCGCGGCGTCGACGACGGCAGCGTGTCGACCGCTTCTGCGAGCGCGTCGCCGAGTACCGCGCCTCCGTCACGCGGTCGCCGCCGCCGAGCTCGCCGACACGATCGCCCGGCTGTGCCGCGAGCGCGGCGCCCGCCGGATCGCCGTCCCGCCCGGCGGCCCCGAGCGCGCTCGACGGCGTCGAGCTCGTGGTCGACGACCCGCCGCTCTCGCCGCGCGGCGCTCGACGGGCTCGACGGCGTGCTCACCGGCTGCGCGCTGGCGATCGCGGAGACCGGCACGATCGTGCTCGACGGCGGCGCGCGCTCCGGCCGCCGCGCGCTGACGCTGGTGCCCGACTGGCACATCTGCATCGTCGAGGCGCGGCTGGTCGTCGCCGGCGTGCCCGACGCGGTCGCCGCGCTGGCGCCGGCGGCCGCCGAGGGCCGCCCGATCACGCTGGTGAGCGGGCCGTCGGCCACCTCCGACATCGAGCTCGACCGGGTCGAGGGCGTCCACGGGCCGCGCACCCTCGACGTGGTCGTCGTCCAGGCGTAAAGTCGGCGGCGAGGCCATGGACCCCACGCGCGTGTTGGTGGTGGCGAACCGGACGGCGGCCACGCCGCTGCTGCTCGACGAGGTCCACAGGCGCGCGAGGGAGGTCCGTGCGAGTTCACGCTCCTGATCCCGGACGCCGACGCCCGCGCGCCCGGCGACTGGACGCTCGACGTCGCGCTCCGCAGCTCGAGCGCGCCGCCGGCGGGCCGGTGCACGGCCTCGTCGACGGCCCGCGACCCGCTCGAGTCGGTCTACGAGGCGCTGCGGGCGGGCGGCTACGACGAGGTGATCGTCTCCACGCTGAGCCGCCGCTTCTCGCGCTGGCTCCACCGCGACCTGCCCGGCCGCATCCGCGCCTGGGCTTCCCGGTCACCGTCGTCGCACCGAGGCCGCCGGACGACGGCCGGGCCGCGGTCCAGTCGACGCAGCCGCGACGCGGCGCGGGTCGACGTTCCCAGATTCGAGCGCGTCGGACGTCGCTACGGCGCTCGAGATACGCCGTACGTGCGCGCGCGGCGGTGCGCGCGGATCGCCTTGTAGCGCGGCTGGGCGCCGCGGTTCCAGAGCGTGTTGTCGACCGCGGTGGCGGTGGTCGACGCCGTGGGCGGCGACGAGCAGCTCGACGGCGTGCAGGGCGCAGGCGCGCAGCTCGACCTCCTCGGGCGAGTCGTGCTCGAGCAGCTGCTCGGACTCGATCCGCGCGACCAGCTCGGGATCGACCTCCAGCACGCCGTCGACGCGCAGCACGTGGGGCACGAGGTTGTCGGCGAACAGCGTCAGCTCGGCGAGGTCGTCGGCGGGCGCGATGCCGGCCAGGGCGAGGTCGGCGGCGGCGATCTGGGCGCGCTTGAAGAACGGCACCTCGTCGCCGTCGTAGGTCGAGACGTCGCGCCACGTCGGCCAGCCCGCCAGCCGCTCGACGAGCGCGACGGCCGAGCCGTCGCCGCTCTGCGCCAGCGCCAGGAACGAGCCGTCGTGACTCGTCGCGCGACGCGCTCGCCGAGCTCGCGCAGGTGGACGGCGAAATGGCCCATCAGCTCGTGCTCGGGGTCCTGGCCGACCGCCGCCGCGATCTGCTCGCGTGTCATGGCCGCCAGCTCGTCAGCCGTCCACGGCCCGTGCGCGCGCAGGCCGGCCTCGACGGTGCGGAAGCCGGACATGCCGGGCGCCTTGCGCAGCGTCGGGAACCAGCCCGAGCCGAAGTTGATCGCGTTCAGCGTCAGGCTGAAGGCGGCGCGGTCCTCCAGGCTCGCGCCCTCGAGGTCGGGCGCGGGCGGCGACTCGGCGGGCAGCGTGGCCGCGTACGGCTCGATCGCGTCGTCGGCGATGCGGACGTGCCGCGCGCGGGCGGCGACCGCGGCCGCGGCCGCGCGGATCTCGGCCGGCAGGCTCACTCGTCGTGCCGCGCACGACGAGCACCGGCCGGCGCGTGTGGTGCAGCAGGCCGGTCGAGACGCTGCCGAGCACGGCGGCGCGGAGCGCCGAGCGGCCGCGGCTGCCGGCGACGATCGTGCTCGCGTCGAGCTCCTCGGCGGCCTCGATCAGGCCGGCGAAGAACGGGCCGGTCGACCGCACGGCGCGCGGCTCGGCGTCGAAGCCGGCGGCGCGGGCCAGCTCGGCGCCCTCGGCGGCCAGCTCCTCCGCGTCCTCGCGGTTCGCCTCGTCGAGCGCCGCGCCCCCTCGCGGACCATGTCGCCGGGCAGCGCGAGCAGGGCGGCGGGGGCGGCGCCCTCGAAGGTGGTCCAGGCGGTGGCGACCACGGCCGGACCGTGGCTGGAGCACGGCGCCGGCGCGCTCGATCGCGGCCTTGGCGTTGTCGGATCCGTCGTAGGCAATCAGCACTGGGCCTTGGCTCATGGCCCCCAGCATTTCATTCGCGCGGCTGTTGAAGCCGCTCGACCAGCAGGCGGGCGCCGTCCTTGAGCTGGTCCATGAGGCGCGGCCGGCTGCGGACGCTGAGCGAGCCGCACACGCCGCGGTGGTGGATCCGGATGACCGGCGCGCCGTCCGGCGTCAGGCCCCCGACGCGCACCTCCTGGCTGGACAGCGCGCCGCCGCCGGAGACCTCGACCACCACTCCCTCCGGCACCATCACCTCGACCGAGCCGAACACCGCCTTGGCCTCGATCTCGACCTCCGGCCCTGGGAGCACCGCCTCGCGCAGGTCGAGCTGGATGCTGCCGAACACGGCCGAGAAGCGGCTCTGCCGTGCCAGGCTCCAGCGCCCCTCGCGCGTGAAGCTCGAGAGCAGCGCGCGGTGCTTGACGATCTCCTCCGCCGGCACCGGCGCGGCAGATGCCTCGAGGCCCGCGGTCGCGGCGGCCACCTCGTCGCGCGTCCGAGCCGCGTGGACGCAGCTCGGCGCGCTCGGCGAGGTCCTCGAGCGTGAGCCGCCCGTCGACCGACGCCTCGCGCAGAAGGGCGAGGGCGATCTCGCGGTCGGCGTCGCTCGCAAGCATGAGGCGGAGGGTAAGTAACTTCCGGCCCGCCCGCTACCGTCACTCGGGATGCCTGAGTCGACCGCGATCGACACCCTGCTGGAGGGCCTCAACGAGCCTCAGCGCGACGCGGTCACGCACGGCGAGGGGCCGCTCCTGATCCTGGCCGGCGCCGGCTCGGGCAAGACCCGCGTGCTGACCCACCGGATCGCCTACCTGCTGCGCACGGGCCAGGCGCGCGCCGACGAGATCCTCGCGATCACGTTCACCAACAAGGCCGCGCAGGAGATGCGCGAGCGCGTCGAGCTGCTGGTCGGCCGCGCGACCCGCGCGATGTGGGTCATGACCTTCCACTCGGCCTGCGCCCGCATGCTGCGCGCCGACGCCCACCGGCTCGGCTACACGCGCCAGTTCACGATCTACGACGCGGCCGACTCGCGGCGCCTGATCAAGAAGTGCCTCGACGACCTGGACATCGACGTCAAGCGCTTCACCCCGCGGGCGATGCAGTCCCAGATCTCGGACGCCAAGAACAAGCTGCGGTCCGCCGACGACTACCGCCAGCTGGTCGGCTCCTTCTTCGAGCAGACGGTGGCCGACGTCTACGAGCACTACGAGCGCGAGATCCACCGCATGAACGCGATGGACTTCGACGACCTGCTGTTCCGCGCGGTCAACCTGCTCGAGCTCTTCCAGGAGGTCCGCGACCGCTACGCCAACGCCTTCCGCTGGGTGCTGGTCGACGAGTACCAGGACACCAACCACGCCCAGTACCGCTGGCTCCAGCTGCTCGCCTCCGAGCACCGCAATCTTTCGGTAGTCGGGGACGACGCCCAGTCAATTTATAGCTTCCGCGGGGCGGATATTCGCAATATTCTTGCGTTCACCGACGATTATCCGGACGCTCATGAAGTCAAGCTCGAGCAGAACTACCGCTCGACGCAGAGCATCCTGTCGGCCGCCAACGCGGTGATCTCGCACAACCGGAGCCAGGTCGACAAGAACCTCTGGACCGAGGTCGGCGAGGGCGACCCGGTGCGGGTGCGGGAGCTGTCCGACGAGCACGCGGAGGCGCGGTTCGTGGCGGCCGACATCCAGCGGATGGTCGACGAGGGCGTCAGCCGCAGCGAGCTCGCCGTCTTCTACCGGACCAACGCGCAGTCGCGGGTGCTCGAGGACATGCTGGTGCGGGCGCAGATCGGCTACCAGGTCATCGGCGGCACGAAGTTCTACGACCGCGCCGAGATCAAGGACGCGATCGCGTACCTGATCTTCATGGTCAACCCGCAGGACCAGGGCGCGTTCACGCGGATCGCGAACTCGCCCAAGCGCGGCCTCGGGCAGACCTCGCTGTCGCGCGTGCTCAGCCACGCCGACTCGATCGACGTGCCGGTGTGGGAGGCGGCCGAGGCAGCCCGAGGCCGTGCCCGGGCTCGGCACGGCGGCGCAGAAGGCGCTCAACCGCTTCATGTCGACGATGGAGCGGCTGCGCGAGCGGGCGGAGTCGAACGCCCCGTCGGCGAGCTCGTCCAGGAGCTGCTGAGCGAGACCGGCTACATCGACGCGCTCGCAGGCCGAGCGGACGATCGAGGCGCAGGGCCGGATCGAGAACCTCGAGGAGCTCGTGCAGGTGGCGCGCGAGTACGACGCCACGGCGCGAGGAAGGCTCGCTGACCCAGTTCCTCGAGCAGATCTCGCTGCTCGCCGACGCCGACAACCTGCGCGACGACGAGGGCCTCGTGACCCTGATGACGATCCACAACGCCAAGGGCCTCGAGTTCCCGATCGTCTTCATCATCGGCATGGAGGACGGCGTGTTCCCGCACTCGCGGGCGATGGACGAGGGCGACGTCGAGGAGGAGCGCCGGCTCGCCTACGTCGGCATCACCCGCGCGATGCGCGACCTCACGCTGACCTGGGCCCGCCGCCGCAACTGCGTTCGGCGCGAACTCGTTCGGCATCCGCTCGCGCTTCATAGACGAGATCCCGGCCGACCTGACCGACCAGCCCGCCCGCGCCGCCGCCGGCCTGCCGACCGGCCGCATCGCCTCGTGGGCGGGAGCGGCGGCCGCCTCCGCCGAGACGTCGGGCGACAGCGCCGGCGAGGTGTTCCGCACCGGCGACGACGTCATCCACGCCCAGCTCGGCGAGGGCGTGGTGATCGGCACCGAGCCCGGCGGCATCGTCGTCGTCCGCTTCGCCGAGGACGGCCGTGAGCGCAAGCTGATGGCCGACTACGCGCCGATCCGGCGTCGCTAGAGCTGACGCAGCGCCGGGTCGGGCGAACATCAACGGCGGCGCCAGCAGCAGTTGACGTTCGCCCCGATGCGTGCGCCTGCTGGCCTTCGTCTGCGTGATCGTGTTCGTCGACACGCTGTTCTACGCGGCGATCACGCCGATCCTGCCCGAGCTGAGCGACGAGTACGGGCTGTCGAAGACGGCCGCCGGCGTGCTCGCGGCGGCCTACCCGGCCGGGACGTTCGCGGGCGCGCTGCCGGGCGGGTGGATGGCGGCGCGCGTCGGCGTCAAGCCGACGGTGCTGTTCGGACTCGGGCTGATGGTGGTCTCGAGCATCGGCTTCGCGTTCGGCGACAGCATCGTCGTGCTCGACGTCTCGCGCTTCGTGCAGGGCGTCGGCGGGGCGGCGTCGTGGGCCGGGGCGCTGGGGTGGCTGATCGGCGCAGCTCCGCGCGATCGCCGTGGCGAGTACATCGGCACGGCGCTGGCCGCCGCGGTGGCCGGGGCGCTGTTCGGGCCCGTGCTCGGCGCCGCGGCCGGCGCGCTCGGGCAGGAGCCGGTGTTCGGCGCCGTCGCGCTCGTCGGGCTCGCCCTGATGCTGTTCTCGCTGCGGATGGAGGCCCAGCAGCCGGAGGGCGACTCGCGCTTCAGGACGCTGTTCGGCTCGCTCGGCGACGGCCGTGTGGCGGCCGGCATGTGGCTCACCACGCTCCCGGGCGTGCTGTTCGGCACCGTCGCCGTGCTCGGCCCGTTGCGGCTCGACGAGCTCGGTGCCGGCGCGGCGGGGATCGCCGCCGCGTTCCTCGCGGCGGCTGCGCTCGAGGCCACGATCGCCCCGATGATCGGGCGGCTGTCCGACCGCCGCGGCCGGTTCGTCCCGAGCGTGATCGGCGTGGCGGGCGGCGGCCTGATCATGCTGCTGCTGCCGTGGCCGGAGTCGGCCTGGGGCCTCGGCATCCTGATCGTGTTCGCCGGCCCGCTGATCGGCATGCTCTACACGCCGGCGATGGCGATGCTGAGCGACGGCGCCGACCACGCGGGCGTGTCGCAGGGCTTCGCGTTCGCCCTCGTCAACCTCGCGTGGGCGACCGGCCAGACGGCCGGAGCGGCGGGCAGCGCCCGCCTGGCCGACGCAACCGACGACCGCGTCCCGTACCTGCTGCTGGCCGCGATCTGCGCGATCACGCTCGGTGGTCTGCTGCGCCGGCGCGCCGTACGCCTGAACGGGCGATAGCCTGCCCCACCGCAATGGCGGAGACCATCGACGGCAAAGCGATCGCGCAACAGGTGCGCACCGAGGTGGCGGAGCAGGTCTCCGCGTGGGTCGAGGCCGGCCATCCGGCGCCCGGCCTGGCGACCGTGCTGGTCGGCGACGATCCGGCTTCGGCCGTCTATGTCGGGGGCAAGCAGAAGGCCTCCGCCGAGGTCGGCATCGAGGGGTTCGACCACCGGCTGCCGGCCGACACCCCGCAGGGGCAGGTGGAGCGGCTGCTGCACGAGCTCGGGGACGATCCGCGCGTCTCCGGCATCCTGCTCCAGCTGCCGACCCCGGAGCACATGGACGGCGCCGCCCTGACCGAGCTGATCGACCCGGCCAAGGACGTCGACGGGCTGACGCCGATCTCCTCCGGCCTGCTGGCCAAGGGCCGCCCGGGGCTGCGGCCGTGCACGCCGCTCGGCGTGATGGAGCTGCTGCGCCGCCACGACGTGCAGCTCGAGGGCGCCGAGGCGGTGGTGGTCGGTCGATCGGACCTCGTCGGCAAGCCGGTCGCCAGCCTGTTGCTCGCGCAGCACGCGACGGTGACGATCTGCCACTCGCGCACGCGCGACCTCGCCGCCGTCTGCCGCCGAGCCGACGTGCTGATCGCCGCCGTCGGCCGGCCCGGCCTGGTGCGCGGCGACTGGGTGAAGGAGGGCGCAGTCGTGATCGACGTCGGCATCAACCGCACCGACGAGGGGCTCACCGGCGACGTCGAGTTCGAGGGCGCGGCCGAGCGAGCCCGGCTGATCACGCCGGTGCCGGGCGGGGTCGGGCCGATGACGATCGCGATGCTGCTGCGCAACACGCTCGAGGCGGCCCGGATGCAGGCCGGGGAGTCGCCGTGGACCTGAGGCGGCTCCGCGCCGGCGAGTGGCTCGCAGCGGCGGCCGGCGGTGGCGCTGATCGTCTCGCTGGCGCTGCCGTGGTACGAGCCGCTGCTGCCGATCGTGCCCTACGACTCGCTGACCGGCTTCGAGGCGCTGACAGTGATCGACGTCCTGCTCGTCCTGGCCGCGCTGCTCGGCATCGCCCTCGCCGTGCTCCAGGCGACCCAGGACTCGCCAACCCTGCCCGTGGCCGCCGGGGTCCTGACCGTCGTCGTCGGGCTGCTCGGCGCTGCTGCTCGTCGTCTTCCGGCTCGTCGACATGCCCCGAGCCGACGAGCTCGAGCCGGTGCACGGCGCCTGGCTCGCGCTGATCGCGACGGTCGGGCTGACGGCGGGCGGCTGGTTGTCGATCGCGAACGAGCACGTCCGAGGCCTGCCGCCCGACCGTGAGCCCGAGCTGCGCCCAGCGCCTAGCTCGTTCCGGTCCTGACCGTGACCGAGCGCCGCTGGGTGACCGGCGCGCCGCCGGCGGAACGCGCCGACACCGCGACGGTCAGGCGCAGCCGGCCGTGACGCCTGAGCTGCCGCGCGCCCCGCGCGTTCAGCCGGACACGGATGGCCGCGCTGCGACCGGCGGCGATCTGGAGCCGCGAGGACCCGACGCTGCGGCCTCGCGCTGACGCGCGCACCAACACGGCGCAACCCGCGGCGCAGCGGACGCGATCGCCGGTGGTCACGATGAAGGTCCGGCCCGCGCGCCGCACGCGCGCCCGGCCGTTCCGGACGAGCCGCGGGCCTGCCGGCGGCGAGACGGCCGTGCTCCCGGTCGCGGCAGCGCCACCGGACGCGGGCGCCGGCTGCGGCAACCCGGCGATCAGCGCGGCGGCGAGCGGCTCGACCTCGGCGGCGTCGCTCGACGTCACGTAGTGGTGGGTGAGCACCAGCTCGCCGCCGGCCGGGATCGTGAGCGCGTCGTACTCGAGCACGAACGCGTCGTCGCCGAGGAACCGCGCGCGGTCGGCGCGCTGCTCCGGGACGATCGCCCCGCCGCCGAGCAACGCCTCGGTCGCGTCCCGGGTGAAGATCGGCTGCCGGGCGCTCGAACGGACCGGACACGACTGCCCGTCCGGGGCGTGGCGTCGTTCGCATCGTGGCGCGCATACGTGCTCTCGCCCGGGAAGCGGTACGTGATCTGGTCGCTGCAGTCTTCGCCAGCTCAAAGCATGCGGCCTGGAAAAGCCGGAGGTCGACCCGGTGCGGGCGGCCGTCGGTGCTCGACCAGCGGTCGACCACCGTGGTGTGGCGGCGGTCGGCGGCGACCGCGGTCGTGCGCGTGACCCGGACCGGCACGTCCTCGAAGTGGTGGCAGCCCGGGATCGTCACCGGGTACGCGTTGTCGGGGGCGCACTTGGCCAGCGCGCTGGTCTCCCTGACGGCGACGGCCCCGGTCTCCCGGTCGAACTCCACGTCCGGGATCTCGAACCTCGGGAAGCCGGTGTTGCCCTGAACGCCCGCGCCGCCGACTCCGCCCTCGACGGAGGCCGGCGGGTAGGCGGGCTCGCCGTCGATCTCGATGGCCGCTTTCAGACCCGGGGCGTAGTCGGTCGGCGAGCCGCTGCAGTCGAGGCCCGAGCCGAGCGGCTCGAAGCTGGCGAACGACTCGCTCTGGTAGGTGACGCCGCAGGCGCCGAACGCTCCGGCCTCGATGGCGCGGCCGTGGCCGGCGGCGTACAGGTAGTAGCCGGCGGGGAGGCCGTCGTTCTGGCCGCCCGTGCCCGAGACCTGGAGCAGCGAGAACTTGGTGATGTGGAGCGCCGGTCCGCGGTACGGGCGAAGGTCGGCCGGCGCCGCGCCCGCCGGCACGGCGTGCAGGCGGCAGGTGCGTCCCGGCTGCTCGGGATTCTGGCGTTCCGCGGGCTGGTCCAGCGACGCGTTCGGGACCGAGAAGGTCCCGTCCGCCGCGACCGGCACGTTCTCGGCACTGCCGCCGAGCCGGTGCAGCTCCTGGCCGCGCACGCAGATGAGGTCGACGGCGCCGCTGCCCGTCGCGGTGCCGGAGACGGCGAGCGTCCGTGGCCCCGACGTGTAGAACAGCACGTGGCTCGGGTCGGCGGGAGTGGTGATCTGCGTGCCGGTGACCTGGGCCTGCGCCGGCGCGGCGACGCCGACGGCGGCGAGCAGCGTGACGGCGGGGGCCCACTTACGGATACGCACGGGGACGTGAGGCATGCCAGGTGAGTCCGCGAAGGAGGCTGGGCGTTACACAGCGGACACGCCGTTCGTAGAATCGCTGACCGTGCTCAGCCGAGACCAGGTCCTGCACGTCGCCCGGCTCGCGCGCCTGGAGCTCACCGAGGCCGAGGTCGAGAGCCTCGGTTCCGAGCTCTCGAAGGTGCTCGACCACATCGAGAAGATCGAGGAGCTGGGCGACCTCGGGGATGTGCCGCCGACCAGCCACGTCGTGGCGGTCGAGAACGTCCTGCGCGCCGACGAGCCGCGGCCGTCGCTGCCGCGCGAGAACGCGCTGGAGAGCGCGCCGGACGCCGCGCTCGGTGGCTTCCGCGTGCCCAGTCCGGGTGCCGGATGAGCGAGATCCTGAAGCTGACGGCGGCGCAGGCCGCCGAGCGCGTCCGCGCCGGCGATCTGGACCGCGGCGAGCTGTGGCGCTTCTACCGCGAGCGCGCGCTGGCCGACGACCTCAACGCCTTCACATGGGTCAGCGACGACGACGAGCCACCCGCCGTGGACGGACCGCTCGGCGGCGTCCCGATCGGCATCAAGGACCTGTTCTGCACGGCGGGCGTGCCATCGCAGGCCGGCTCGAAGATCCTCGAGGAGTACCGGCCGCCGTACACCGCCACCTCGGTCGAGCGGCTCGTGAACGCCGGCGCGCCGGTGCTGGCCAAGACCAACCAGGACGAGTTCGCCATGGGCTCGTCGACCGAGAACTCGGCCTACGGCCCGACGCTGAACCCGTGGGACCGCACACGCGTGCCGGGCGGCTCGTCCGGCGGGTCGGCCGCCGCCGTCGCGGCCGGCACGGTCCCGTGGTCGATCGGCACCGACACCGGCGGCTCGATCCGCCAGCCGGCCGCCCTGTGCGGCATCGTCGGCCTCAAGCCCACCTACGGCGCCATCAGCCGCTACGGGATGATCGCCTTCGCGTCGTCGCTCGACCAGGCGGGGCCGTTCACGCGCGACACCACCGACGCCGCGCTGCTGCTCCAGGCGATGGCGGGCAAGGACCCGTGTGACTCGACGTCGCTCGGCCTGCCCGAGCCGGTCAGGCTGCCGACCGCCACCGACCTCAAGGGCATCCGCTTCGGCGTGCCCGAGGAGCTGAGCGGCGAGGGGATCGAGCCCGGCGTGCTCGACGCCTTCCACGCCACGCTCGACCTCGCGCGCCGGCTCGGCGCCACGGTCGAGACCACGCACCTGCCGCATTCGCCGCACGGCCTGGCCGCCTACTACCTGATCGCGCCCGCCGAGTGCTCGAGCAACCTCGCCCGCTACGACGGCGTCCGCTACGGCTACCGCGCCGGGAACGGGGACCTCCTGAGCATGTACACGAAGACGCGCGAGGAGGGCTTCGGCGCCGAGGTCAAGCGCCGCGTCATGCTCGGCACCTACGCGCTGTCATCCGGCTACTACGACGCCTACTACGGCCGCGCCCAGAAGGTCCGCACGCTGATCGCGCGCGACTTCGAGCAGGCGTGGGAGAAGTTCGACTTCATCGTCTCGCCGACCGCGCCGAGCGTCGCCTTCGAGCTCGGCTCCAAGACCGCCGACCCGCTGGCCATGTACCTCAACGACGTCTGCACGGTGCCGATGTCGCTCGCCGGCATCCCCGCCATCTCGATCCCCAACGGGCTCTCCGGAGGAACTGCCGACCGGCTTCCAGATCGCCGGCCCCGCCTTCAGCGAGAGCCGGATCCTCGACGCAGCGCACGCGCTCGAGCAGGCGATCGGCTTCGACGGGAGCCGCGCGTATGCCTGAGCTCGAGCCCGTCATCGGCCTCGAGATCCACGTCCAGCTCAAGACGCGGACGAAGATGTTCTGCGGCTGCGCGCTGAGCTTCGGCGAGGAGCCCAACACGCGCACCTGCCCGGTCTGCCTCGGCATGCCCGGCTCGCTGCCGGTCACCAACGCGCAGGCGATCCAGTACGGGCTGATGATGGGGATGGCGCTCGAGTGCGAGATCGCCCCGCGCTCGATCTTCCACCGCAAGAACTACTTCTATCCCGACCTCGCCAAGGGCTACCAGGTCTCCCAGTACGACATCCCGCTGTGCAGCGGCGGCCGGCTGGGCGACGTGCGGCTGCACCGCATCCACCTCGAGGAGGACGCGGCCAAGCTCGTGCACGTGGGGGAGTCGGGCCGCATCCACGGCTCGGACGCCTCGATCGTCGACTACAACCGCGGTGGCACGCCGCTGGCCGAGATCGTCACCGAGCCCGACCTGCACTCGGCCGACCAGGCGCGCGAGTGGCTGACGCTGCTGCGCGAGACGCTGCGCCAGCTCGGCGTGAGCGACGTGAACATGGAGGAGGGGTCGCTGCGCTGCGACGCCAACGTCTCCGTGCGCCCGGTGGGCACGACGGAGCTCGGCACCAAGACCGAGCTCAAGAACATGAACTCGTTCCGCTTCCTCGCGCAGGGCATCGAGGCAGAGATCCGGCGCCAGAAGGCGCTGATCGAGGCCGGCGAGCCGGTCGTCCAGGAGACGCTGCACTTCGACCCGGTGTCGGGCGGTCTGTCGCCGCTGCGCTCCAAGGAGGAGGCGCACGACTACCGCTACTTCCCGGAGCCCGACCTCGTGCCGGTGGCGCCGACCGAGGAGATGCTGGAGGCGGCGCGGGCCGCGCTGCCCGAGCTGCCGGCGGAGCGGGCTGCGCGCTACGAGTCCGAGTACGGGCTGCCGGCCGACACCGCGCGCCTGTTCGCCTTCGATCCGGGCTGGGGCGACTACTTCGAGCGGGTCTCGGGGGAGCCGCGCACGGTCGCGATCTGGGTCACCGAGCTGCGCGGCCGCGCCGACTCACCGGACGCCGTCGAGCCGGACCGGCTGACCAAGCTGATCGAGCTGGTCGAGGCCCGCACCGTCACCGCCGGCAACGCCCGCGTGGTCCTCGACCGCATGATCGCCGACGGCGGCGACCCGGCCGAGATCGTCGAGCGCGAGGACCTCGGCGCGATGGGCGACTCCGGCGAGCTGGCCGGCATCGTGGCCAAGGTGATCGAGGACAACCCCGACGTCGTCGAGCGCATCCGCGGCGGCAACGCGAAGGCCATGGGCGCCCTCGTGGGCCCGATCATGCGCGAGACCAAGGGCAAGGCGGACGGCGGCGAGGTCAACCGCCTGATCCGCGAGCAATTGGGCGTGTAGCGCGGGCGAACGTCAACCCCGGGCTGGGTGGGGAGGCGGCGAGGCCGGCGCGGCCGGTTTCCGTCGTCGAGTCCTGCCCTAGGGTCGTATGGCGACCCCTATCCAGGACTCGACGCCGAATCCGCTGCTACGGCCGCGGCTGCCAGCTGATTGTCAGCGGCTCCAGCGTCTCCTCCGACGACTCCATGTCGGTCCGGAACACACGCCGCGCCGGGCCACTGTCAGGCGGCGCGGGCATCGTGAAGACGCCGTAGCGGATCTGCTCCTCGCCGTGGGCGAGCTCGCGCACGAAGGCGATCCGCTTGAAGTCGGGCGACCACACGGGGACCGACTCGACCGCGCGGGTGTCGGTCAGCCGTCGCGGCACGTCGTCGTGCTTGGCCCGGATGATGAACAGGTCGCCGCCGCGCGAGGCGAACACGACGCGGTGGCCGTCCGGTCGCCAGTCCACCGACGAGGCGCGCACGTTCATGTGGCGGTGGAAGATGTGGCCGCGCGCCACGCGCATGGTGGAGATCCGGCCGGTCGGGCTGATGAACACCATGTTCCGCCCGCCCGGCGACCAGCGCGGGTGGGTGCCGACCCGTAGCCGCAGCTCGCCGGAGCCGTCGAGGTTGACGCGGAAGATCGTCTGCCGGTTGTTGACGACGCGCGTGTAGGCGACCCGCTCGCCGTCGGGCGACAGCGTGGGCCTGCCGTCGGCGACCCCCGTGATGCCGGGCACCGGCGTCTCGTTGGCTCCGCTCGCGGTCATGGTGATCACGCGGCCGGCGCGGATGAAGGCGATCGTGCGGCCGTCGGCCGAGTAGTCGGGGAACGCGGCGCGCGGCGCGCCGTCGATCTGGCAGGCGTTCGCGGTCAGCAGCCGGCGGCCCGAGCCGTCGGCCCGCATCGAGGCGATCATCGAGCCGTCGCAGCCGAACGTCCAGTTGAACGCGACCCGCCCGTTGGAGCCCGGGAAGTTGGACTGCGCGGCGGCCGGGACGAGCAGCAGCAGTGCGCCGGCGAGGCAGAGGGTCCGCATGTCGCGCGAGCGTACCATTGGCCCATGGCCAGATTGATCCGCATGGACGGCAGCGGGCACACGACGCTGGCGGAGTGGAACACCGCCGACGAGCAGGCGATCGAGGCGGCCGCGGCCGCCTTCCACGAGCAGCTCGACGCCGGCTACTACGCCGTCATCAGCGAGGGCGAGGGGCAGGCACGGCAGCTCGACCGGCTGCCGGTCGACGCCGACCTCGTGATCCTCAGGCGCCCGATCGCCGGCGGGTGAGCGCCACACCGCTCCCCGAGACCGCGGCCGTCTACTGGCGGCCGCGGGTCGATGCGCAGGCGCTCGCGCGCCGCGGCCGGCTGTGGACGCTCACCACCGTCGCGCACACCGTGCCGTACGTCGCCGCCACCGGTGTGTTGTTCGCGCTCGAACCACTCACCGCACCCGTCGGTGCCGCCCTGCTGGCGCACGCGTGGGTGATCCCGGAGCTGTACGCCAAGCGCGGCGCGAACGTGCTGCGATCGCTCGAGCGGACCGGGGACGGCGCCGAGAGGACCGCGCTCGGGCTGCTCGGCGACCTCGTCGGCCACGAGGCGCGCGAGCTGCACGCCCGGACCGGCGTCGTGCTCGAGCGCGGTGCGCTCGGCGTCTGGCTCGTCGGCGAGACCGGCGCCGTCCTCGTCGCTCCCGGGGGCCGGCGCGCGCACTGCTGGTGCGTCCGCGTCGAAGGCCGCGAGCTCCCGTCGGCCGACCGCATCGCCCACCTGCTGCTCGCTCTGCGCACCGACGAGCAGGGCTTCGCGACGGTGGCCAACCTGGCGTTCAGCGGCGCGCCTCGTCGCGTCCGCCGCCGTCTGCCCCCGCGCACCCGGCCCGCGCTCGACGCCGCCGTCGCTGCCGCCCGCCGCTGATCGACCGCGTGTCGAAACCGCGGGTGGGGATTCCATCCAGCGGGCCATGGGGATCGCAGCCGCCGGCGACGACCATGATCGCTATGAACCCTCCTCAGGCCCGCCGTATCGTCCTCGTCCCTCAACCCCAGAGCGCTCGCGGCGACGAGCTCGTCCGTCGCTACCGGCTCGCGAGGCTCCGCCTGCTGGGACGTGAAGCCGCGATGGCCGCTGCGCGCACCTCTCCCCCCGCGCGCACCGGTTGACCCGTGCCCGGCCGCGTGTAACGCGCGGTCGGGCACGGTACCCTCAGCAGCATGGAGAACACGGCTCGCTCCGGGCTCGGCACGCGGCTCATCGCGTGGGCAGTCCTCATCGTCGTCGCGCTGTTCGTGCTCAAGTTCGCCTTCGGCCTCGTCATCGGCCTGATCCAGTTCGTGTTCGTGCTGGCGATCCTGGCCGTGGTGGCGCTCGGGGTGATCTGGGCGTTGCGCCACATCTAGATGCCCTACCTGATCATCTGCCTCTTCTTCGGTCTCGCGGGCGGGATCGTGGGGCGGATGAAGGGCTCCTCGTTCGTGCTCTGGTTCCTGATCTCGGCGATCGTGCCGGTGATCGGGCTGCTGGCCGCCGTGCTCTACCGCTTCGAGACCGACGAGGTCCGGCGCCAGTGCCCGCGCTGCGGCAACATCGTCAAGCTGCATGACCAGGTCTGCATGCGCTGCGGTCTCGACATGGACTTCCCGGATCAGGCCATCGAGCCCGAGTCCGTCGCTGCCGCTCGCCGCTGACGGGCGTTTGCTGGGGTCGGTCCGTGTCATGCCCTCCCGGAGCAGCGCTCGCAGGCTCGCGCCCGAGCGCTCCGGGAGGCCACGCCACGGCCCGCCCACGGTCACGCCCATCGTTTCGGCCGCACCCTCTGTGGGCGGCCGCATCAGGGCGGCACAGACAGCACGCCAGGACATCTGCTCTGTGTGGGGACGCGATCGGAATACCGACCCCGGAAGATCGCCGCCTGTCTCCGACAGCGTGGTCGTTCCGGGGTCTGATTCAACGATCGCTGCGCCTTGTCGGCGCTCGCCGGCGCCGGCGTGCGCGCGGCGACGCCGCAGTTTGCCGCTGGGTCCGACAGCTCGGCTCCTTCACAGTCTTGCCAGACCCCGCCGGCGCCTCCGCCGAGCCAGACCAGCCCGCCCACGCGCCGGGTACGGCCCGGCACCGCCGGCTCTTCGAGAACTGCTGCTCCTCGCGCAAGCACGAGCGCCGACTTTCGGGTCGCGACTATCGCCTGCAAGGCGATAGCGATAGCGCGGCCGGCGGCAGATCGGCCGTGATCGCGGCTGCTCACATGCATGGAAGGCGCTAGCGAGGACGTGACTGCTCATGTCGTCCTAATGCACCACGCCCTTGCGCCCTTGTTGCGTAGCAATGCCCGGAGGTCGGCGCGGTCGGCTGCGGTCAGGGTCGTCTCGACGAACCAATCCGCGTGCGCGCGGTGGGAGCGCTCGAAGTCGGCGAGCGTCCTTGGCAAGTTCGCAGGCGTCCTGTCGCCGAACAGGTCGAGTTGCGTGTGGTGGTTGATTGCCGGAGAGTCGCGACCGCATGACGCGCACGAGCATGCGCCTCATCACCTGGTTGCCGAAACATCTGCGGCAGCTGGACCAACGGGTAGGCCGGCTCGGTATCGGCGGCGCGGCCCGCGGCGGGCTTCCCCGGGCGCGCCGGGGCGCTCAAGACCTCGCTCGTGTTCGAGTCCAGCCGGACGCGCGCGGCGACCCGCCCGGGCAGCCTTCGCGGCTACACCAGTGTGCCCGCATGGCGCCGGCTACACCTGCGCGGCGGCTTCGGGCGTCTCCACGAGCGCCGCGATCAGCTCCTCTGGCGTGGCGAAGCGCTCGTCCGGCTCGAGCTCGACCATCCGGCCGGCGCAATCGCGCAGCGCAGGCGAGCAGTTCAGGCGCGAGACGTCGACGCGCTCGCTGACCGCCGTGCGCAGGATCGTCGCTAGATCGCCCTCGCGGGCTTGCCGGTGGGCCACCATCTCGTACAGGATTAGTCCGAGCGAGTAGATGTCGGCGCGGATGTCGGCGGCCTGGCCGCGCAGCTGCTCCGGCGCCGCGTATGCGGGCGTGCCGAGTACGACCGGGGCCGCCATCGTGGCGGTGCCGCGGATGTCGATCGCCGAATCGCGGACGATTTTGGCGAGCCCGAGGTCGAGGATCACGGGCCGCTGACCGCCGGTGACGATCACGCTCGACGGCTTCAGGTCGAGCCGCGCCACACCCAGGCTGGAGACGTAGGCGAGCGCGTCCGCGAGCGGCCGGACGAGTGCGACGGCCTCCTCAGGCGAGAGGCGCACCATCGACAGCACCTGCGCGAGCGGCGTGCCGCTGAGCAGGTCCATCACGACGCCGAGCGTCGCGCCGTCGTCGTCCTCGAAGATCTCGTGTGTCCTGACGATGCCCGGATGCTCGGCCGCGAGTGCGATCTTCGCCTTGCGGCGCACGCGCGAGCGCATGACGTCGTCGCCGGGGAAGTTCGCGAGGTCGTACAGCTTGATCGCGACCTCCTCATGCCGGAACTGCGTCCGGGCGCGGTAGACCCGGCCGAGCCCGCCGCGGTCGAGCTCCTCGAGCAGCTCGAAGCGGCCACCGCCGATCATCCCGCCGACGTCGGTGTCCGCCCACGGTTGCGCGGAGGCGACAGGCGCGTGCGCACCGCCCGCCAGTTCCGCGCGCTCGCGCTCGTTCACCCTCGCGAACGCCGACAGCTTGCGCTCGACCTCGCCGTGAAGGCGGTACACGGTCGCCTGCGCATCCGGTGCGTCGCCGTAGAACGTGTGGTCGCTGGAGCGGCCCCGCACGCGCTCCACGATCTCGTGCCGTGCGAGGTGCTCGAGCAAGTCCGTGACCTTGCGGGCGGAGAGCGACAAGAGCGGATCGAGGTTCGCGCGCGCCTCGGAGCGGACGAGGTCGTCCGCCGTGAACGAGCCGTCGCTGCGCAGGATCCAGTCCGTGAGGTAGTACGCGCCGAGCCGCCAGCGGTCGTCGTCGAGATGGATCGTGCGGGGCAGGCCCTCGCTCTGCTGATGGACGAACGCGGCCAGGGTGCGGTCGAGCGCCGCGTAGAACTCGACGCGCGCCAGGTCGGTCCCCTCGATCACGATTTCGGGCCGGTCGCCGGTGAAGCGCACGAACGAGTTCAGCTCCATCACGAGCAGGCGCGGGACCCCGCGCGACTTGAACGTGAGGTAGTGGGCGAACGAGCCGAGCTGCGCGTTCGCTCGCGCGTGCGGCGCGACGACCGCGTCGAGCAGGTGGTCGGTGGCGTGCCACAGGCACGGGACGTAGAGCTGCCATGCGAACACGCTCTCGTAGACGCTGTTGCCGCGGTGGCTCGCGCGCAGGGCGACGTCGTGGAGGTCCGGCCCCGCCACGAAGAGGAAGTGCACGCCCTGGGCCGTGAGCAGGTTTTTCAGGCCGCTGAGGAGGTCCTCGATGCAGCGCATCCCGTCCTCCTGCTCGGTCAGCTTGTCCAGCTCGTCGATCACCACGACGAGCTTCCCGCGCCACGGCGGGGGCTCGGGCCGCCGGCGCCGCCGGCGCCCGTTGGCGGCATGCGGGTCGCCGCGGTCGAGCAGCGAGAGGATCCGCAGGAAGTCGTGCTCGACATCGGCCTCCGTGTAGGCGAGGAAGGACGCCTGCGTGGCCAGCGAATTTGTCGCCTTGCGCGACAGCTCTAGCTTCGGGCCGAGCGCCTCGAGCAAACCGGCGGGCACGCCGAGCTTCAAGCCTGCGCCGCGTTCGACCGCCTTCGAGTGCGTCTCACTGAACGACATCGACGTCCTCCAGTACGCGAGGATTAGCTCGCGCTGCACGTGCGCGGACATGCGCTCGAAGAGGCCCTCGTCCTTGAGCGCCTCGAACACGCGTCGGATGACCTCGAACAGAAGGACCTCGACGGTCTTCGGTCGCCCGACGTTGAGCGTGACCGGGACGATTGTGATGTCCTCTCCCTCCCGGCGGAGCCGCCGCAGCGCGCGGGCGATGATCGTCGTCTTCCCCACGCCGCGGAAGCCGGTGATCAGGAACGAGCCGCCGCCGGAGTGAGCGATCCGGTCGACGAGCGCCGCGACCGCCTCCTCGTTGCCAAGCATCGGGATCAGCTCCTCGTCGTCGACGAGCGGCTGGTGTACGTAGCGGAAGCGGTCGTTCAGCGGGATCCGCGCGGCGATCGGACCGCTGGGGGGCTCGACGTAGGTGATGAACCCCGTGGAAGGTGGCGGAGCAGGCCCCGGCGCCATCGCGTCGGCGGGCCGGAACGGCGGCAGCGTCTCCGGGACGGCGGTCGGCGCCGGCGGCGGGTACGGGTCCGGAGCGGCCGCCGACGGCGGATGTGCGGCCTGAGCCGGCGGGGCGACGGGGAACGGCGCCTCGGTCACCGGCGGCGGCGCGGGCGCCGGCTGCACCGGCCGCCACAGCACGCCCTCCACAGCCGACTCGAGCGCGCGGGCGAACTCACCCGCCGACGGCGGCCGGCGTTGCGAATCCTTCTCGAGCGCCGTGCTGATCGCGTCGTCGACAAGCGCGGGCAGATCCGCGAACTGCGAAGGCGCCGGGGGCGGATCCTGGAGGTGCGCGAGCAGCACGCGCATCGGGGACTCGTCCAGGAACGGCGGGCGGCCCGTCAGCAGAAAGAACGCGAGCGCCCCGAGCGCATAGACGTCTGACGCCGGCGAAACGTCGTTCCCCATCGCCTGCTCGGGCGCCATGTAGGCGGGCGTGCCCACCGCGATGCCCGTGCCAGTCGAGGCCGCGTCCGAGTAGCCATACGACTTCGCGATGCCGAAGTCCGTGATGTAGGCGTGCTCGCGCGCCCCGCTCGACGCGACAAGGATGTTCTCCGGCTTGACATCGCGATGGATGAGCCCGCGCATGTGCGCCGCGTCGAGCCCCGCGGCGATCTGGCTAACCAGCGCGCCGACGCGCGCCGGCTCGAGCGGTCCGCCGTCGGCGACGACGGAGCCGAGGTTCGGCCCGTCGACGTAGCGCATCGTCAGGTACAGGGAGCCGGCCTCTTCCCCGGCGGAGTAAATCGGGACGATGTTCGGGTGATCGATCGCGGCTGCGACGCGCTGCTCGCGCAGGAACCGGTTGCTGAACTCCGGCGTGTCGGCCCATCCGGCGAGCAGCACCTTGATCGCGACGGGCCGATTGAGCGTGATGTCCCGGCCGAGGTACACGATGCCCATGCCGCCCTGCCCGATCACGCGCTCGATCTCGCATCCGGCGAACTCCCCGCCGGGCTCGAGCGACGCCGGCCCCCGGCGAGTCACTGCGCGTCGTCCCGCCTTGGTGCCATCGACGCGATGCTCTACCAGTCGTGTGCTGGAGTCAACCGGCGCGCAGTCAGGCGTCAGCGATGCGGCGAAGCACCGGCGCTGCCTCGTGCAGCAGGGCGCACTTGGTCTGGGAGAACTCGCTCTCGAGCGTGCGCGGGAGCCAGCCCTGGCGCTGGGCGCGGTCGGCCTGGCGGACCCCGCACGCGCTCGCGGAGCCACTCGGCAAGGGGCCGACTCGACCGATGCGAAAAGCAGCAGTCGGCGTCGCTGCCTGCGGAGTCTTGAGTCGCTGCCTTGCGCGCGACCGCCGTGAACGACGACGCGCCCGCGCGGCTGGGCCGCGCGGGCGTGTATGGAGGAGGGGTGTCGTCTGGGGGCTCGACCGCCCGCGGGCCTTGGTGGCCCGCGGTTTAGGTCACCAGGTCGAGTCGAAGGTGCCCGGGGCCTGGACCGGGGGGATCTCACGCACGGTGGGGGAGGAGAAGGCGTGAGCGGCGGCGGCGGGGCGGCGGGGTGTGATGGTGACGGTCACGGCGAAGTCCTTAGGCGGCGCGACGTCCCCGGCGGCTGAGGCGCACGCTGTGGGCGGCGGCCGCGTGGATGATGTGGATGTCGGTCGGGCTCATGGGAGGCATACTCCCGCCACGGGCCCACCCGGGATATCGCGCTGCCCAGCGTCTTCGGGTTCGGGCGCCCGCCGCCCCCGTACGGGCACCCGCACCCGCAATACAGGAGCAACGGTCAGCAGGCGACGCAGGCGGCGCAGTTGGACAAGTCGAAGGCATCGACAATGCCGCGTCCGAGAGGCGTTGCCCGAGGCAGCGCCGGACGGGCCGTCAGAGCGGTGCCATTCGCGCAAGCGGCAGTCTCGCCTGACAGTTGCGTCTTGTGCGAAGAGCGCATGTGTCAAACGACGAGGGATGCCGCGGGTGCGGTCACTGCGTAAGGAGCGCCGCCGCGCTGCCGTCCGGCGGCGGGTCGTCCAGTCGTCCCGGTGACCGGCCCGCCTCGTTGGCGGCGGCAGCCCAATCGACGACCGCCTTCGCGGGGTCCTTGGGGTCCACGGCGACGGGGACCCCGGCGCCGGGCGCTGCGAGCCAGGCGGCATAGAAGGGGACCTCGGTGTTGCCGGCGACGGCCTGGGCCCCATCGTCGAGTTGCAGCGCGACGTCGAAGTTCAGCGTCGGGCCCATGACGCCGTCGCGCCGGCTGAGGGCGGTGATCGTCGCGCGCCGCGGCACCCACTTCTTGAGGCGGCGCTGCTCGGCCCAGTCGACGGCCTTGTCCGTCACGCCGTTCCCGGGCGGCTTGCGACGACGTTTCTGCCCGGGTTCGTCGGCCACGCCCCAGAGCGCGCACATCGCCGGCCAGTCGAGCACCACCGCGTCGCCGTCGCTGTGCCGCACGAGTACCTCCACACCCAGGCGCAGACGCGCGAGCACGTGCGCCGGACCATGCGTGACCTGGACGCCTTCGGTGCGGGTTCCGCTCGCCGTCGGCACGGCGACCGCTACGAAGCGCGTCGCCGTCCCGTCGTCGAGCTTCCGCTCGATGCCGACGATCGTGGCGCCCGCGACCGCACCCGTCTCCAACGCGCTATCGGCGCGCTTGAAGCCGGGGTCGACGATCGTGGGACCGAGGATCTCGTTGCCGCTGCGGTTGAGCCAGCTGAGCAGACCCATCGCGCGATGCTACTCGTGACACGGCAATCGGCGACTGGAAACGGACTGATGCTCGGGCGGCAACAGCTGGCGAGCACGCCCCGGGACCGATCGGCCCTCGCCATACTTGGGCCGATGCTCGAGCGAGGCCTGCGACCGGCGTCCGGCGGCGCATGAGCCTCACCGGCCTCCTGCCCGATCCGCCGGAGCCCGACGCACTGTACGAGGCGTTCGTCGGCTGGACCGAGCAGCAGGGGCTGACCCTCTATCCGCACCAGGAGGAGGCGGTGATCGAGTTGTGCAGCGGCAGCAACGTGATCCTCGCCACGCCGACGGGCTCGGGGAAGTCGCTGGTGGCCGTCGCGGCACACTTCACGGCGCTGGCCCAGGGGCGGGTCACGTTCTACACCGCGCCGATCAAGGCGCTCGTCTCGGAGAAGTTCTTTGCGCTGTGCGAGACGTTCGGCGCCGAGAACGTGGGGATGCTGACGGGCGACGCGGCCGTCAACAGCGGCGCCCCGATCATCTGCTGCACGGCGGAGGTGCTGGCCAACATCGCGCTGCGCGAGGGCGCCGACGCTGACGTCGGCCAGGTCGTGATGGACGAGTTCCACTTCTACGCCGAGCCGGAGCGCGGTTGGGCGTGGCAGGTGCCGCTGCTCAGCCTGCCGCACGCGCAGTTCCTGCTCATGTCGGCGACGCTCGGCGACGTCTCCGCGCTACGCGAGGACCTGACCCGGCGGACCGGGCGCGAGACGGCCCTCGTCGACGAGGCCGAGCGGCCCGTGCCACTCGACTTCTCCTGGTCGCTGGAGCCGCTGCACGAGCTCCTCGAGGAGCTCGCGCGGGCGGATCGCGCGCCGGTCTACGTCGTTCACTTCACGCAGGCGTCGGCGCTCGAGCGCGCGCAGGCTCTCGTGTCGGCGAAGCTGTGCACGCGCGAGGAGCGGGCGGCGATCGCCGACGCGATCGGCGGCTTTCGCTTCACCGCCGGGTTCGGCCGGACGCTGTCGCGGCTCATCCGCAGCGGCATCGGCGTCCACCACGCCGGCATGCTGCCGCGCTACCGCCGGCTGGTGGAGCAGCTGGCCCAGACCGGGCTGCTGAAGGTGATCTGCGGAACGGACACGCTGGGCGTCGGCATCAACGTCCCGATCCGCACCGTGGTCTTCACCGGGCTGGCCAAGTTCGACGGTTCGCGGCAGCGGATCCTGAAGGCGCGCGAGTTCCACCAGATCGCCGGGCGCGCCGGGCGCGCGGGATTCGACGCGGCCGGCTACGTGGTGGTGCAGGCGCCAGAGCACGCGATCGAGAAGGCGCGGGCGGCGGCCAAGGCCGGCGACGACCCGAAGAAGCTCCGCAAGCTCCAGCACTTCAAGCCGGCGGATGGCGTGGTCGGCTGGACCGAGGAGACGTTCGAGCGCCTGCGCAACGCGACGCCGGAGACGCTGGTCTCGCGGATGCGCGTCAACCACGCGATGATCCTGAACGTCATCAACCAGCCCGCGGATCCGGTGGCGACGCTGCGCGCGCTGATGGAGGACAACCACGAGGACGAGCGCGGCCGCGTGCGCCTCGCCGAGCAGGCCCGGTCGCTGAGCCAGGAGCTGCTCGCGTCCGGCGTGCTCGAGGCGCTTTCCGAGCCCGACCCGTACAGCCGGACGCTTCGGCTGGCGCCCGCGCTCCAGGCCGACTTCGCGCTCAACCAGCCGCTGGCCTCCTTCGCGCAGGCCGCGTTCGACCTGATCGACCCCGAGGCCGAGACCTACGCGCTCGACGTGCTGTCGGTGGTCGAGTCGATCCTCGACGACCCGACGCCGGTGCTGAGGGCGCAGGCGTTCAAGGAGCGCGGCGAGGCCGTCGCCGAGATGAAGGCCGATGGCATCGAGTACGACGAGCGGATGGAGCTGCTCGAACAGGTCACCCACCCGCGACCACTCGCCGAGCCGCTCGAGCAAGCGCTGCGGCTATACCGCGAGACCCACCCATGGGTGCTCGAAACCGACCTCTCGCCGAAGTCGGTCGTGCGCGACATGTACGAGTCGGGGCGGACGTTCAGCGAGTTCGTCTCCTACTACGGCGTCGCCCGCTCGGAGGGACTCGTCCTGCGCTACCTGAGCGACGCCTACCGGGCGCTGCGCCAGACGGTGCCCGAGCGCATCCGGACCGAGGAGCTCGACGACATCATCGAGTGGCTCGGCGAGACGGTGCGCCAGATCGACTCGAGCCTGCTCGACGAGTGGGAGGCGCTGACCGATCCCGACGGTGTCGCTCGGGCGCTGGCCGCGGCAGCCACCGGCGAGCCGCCCACGCCGCCGCGCCCGATCACCGCCAACGAGCGGGCCTTTCGGGTGATGCTCCGCAACGCCATGTTCCAGAAGGTGCAGCTGGCCGCGCGCGACCGTTTCACCGAGCTCGGCCAGCTCGAAACGGCCGCGGCGGCGCTCAGCGAGCCGCCGTCCCGGGTGACGATGACCGCCGCCGTGTGGGAAGAGCGACTCGGCGCCTACTGGGACGAGCACGAGACATTGGGCTCCGGACCCGCCGCGCGGGCACCGGAGCTGCTGATGATCGACCGCTCACCGCCGCAGGCCGACGGTCGCATGTGGACCGCGCGACAGATCGTCGACGATCCCGAAGGCCACCATGACTGGGCGATCGTGGCGACGGTCGACCTCGACGCCTCCGACGCCGCGGGCGAGCCGGTGATCCGGACGCTGTCGTTCGAGTCGGCCGGCTGACCCCCGCGTATGGTTGTCGGTAAGAGAGACGACGAGGGAGATTCTGTGGCGACACCCAAGGAGCGCGAGGAGAAGCGCAAGCAGGAGCGGCAGCACGAGTTCGATCGCCAGGTTGACGCCGGGTCGCTCGTCGTCCGGCAGATGACCCCCGAGGAACGCGAGAAGTACGCCGAATCGCCTCAGGCGGCGGAAGAGCGGCGCGCCCGGCGTGCGCGCAAGCGCACCTGAACCGCTCGGACTGCCCGGCTACCCGCGCAGGCCGACCGTCCAGGGACGGGCGGATCGATCGTCCTGCCGCGCCGGCCAGCAGTCGGGCGCGTCGTCCAGCGACAGGAGCGCGGTCTCGCTGAGCACCTTGTCCCAGTCGAGGTCAGCCGTCGATCTGAGCGCAGGCGCCGGTTGAGCCGGTGCGGGCGTACGAGTGTGCGGAGGCATGACGGCACGTCGCTTCGGCAGCCGGGGCGCGACCGGGAGCGGGGCGGGCTCCCGCAGGGGCAGCATCGCCCGCGGCGTCACGCCCGTGTCGAGGTCGACCGCTCGAGAGCGGACCTCGGCCAGCAGCCGGTCGCGGTCGGGCGACTCCGGCAACCGCATGACCACATCGATGAGATCCTTCAGCCGCTTGACGCGATCGGCAGCCATCGCCACGTCTCCTTTGCCCGCCGGTGGGAGGGCGCCGTGATGTGGCAGCCCAGCACGGGTCACCGTAGCGGGCCTCGGCGGCCGTCAAACCTAACGTTCGTCCAGCGGCGGCGAGCGCCGGTTCAGGCAGATCGGTGCCCGCTGAGCTCGGCGAGCCGCGCTGCGCTCTCGGGGTTGATCGGCAGGAAGGTCTCGATCGCGAGGTTCGCGGCCGTGACGTCGAGCGGGGCTCCGAGGGTGGCGATGACGGTGAACAGCTCGACCTCGCCGAGAGGGGTCTGGAGTCTGAGCGAGACCACCGGCTGGGTGGCGCGGCCGGCCGGCGGCTCGCCGGGCAGGTAGGACTCGACCTCCTCGATGAGCTTGGCGAGGGCGGGATCGGCGTCCTCGCGGCTCCTCCGCTTCAGCCGGTGAATCAGCGGCGCGTTGCACGCGGCGGTCATCGACGAGATCCGCGGCAGGCCGCCCGGGTGAACGCCGAGGCGGAGCAAGTTGATCGGTGGCTCGAGGAGCTCCGGGTCGACCCCGTCCCAGAGAAGCGACGCGGCTCGATTGGACTCGATCAGGTTCCAGAGCCCGTCGACGATCAAAGCCGGGTTCGGCTCGTGCGCCTCGAGCAGCCGCTCGAGCGACTCCCGAAGCGGCTGCATCACCTCACCGTCGTAGGGCAGCTCCAGATAGGGAGGCGCGAAGCCGCCCGCGAGCAGCAGTCGATTGCGCTCGGTGATCGGCAGATCGAGGTGCTGGGCCAGGTGGACGAGGAGCTGGCGACTCGGGCTGGACCGGCCGGTCTCGACGAAGCTCAGGTGCTTGGTCGAGACGTTGGCGTCAAGGGACAGCTCGAGCTGGGTGAGGCTGCGTCGCGTGCGCCAGAAGCGGATCAGCTCGCCCGCGGTCTGGGGCTCCTGCTCGGTCTGGACGACCACCCGATTGAAGTTAGCGGGCCGGCGTTACACGAGAGGTAATCGACGCGCGGCCTTTCCTCCGGGACCGTTGACGGCGAAGTAACCAGACCCCCGCTCAGGCCGCCTCAGCCAGCGCCGGTGTAGACATGCCGTAGACACCGCCGAGGGCGTCGGCGAAGGCGCTCTCGACGCGCTGGCGGCGCTGCTCGACGCGCTGGCGGGCCTCGATCTGGTGGAGGTAGTGCGTCGCCGTGACGGTCGGGCTGCTGTGACCCAACGCGCGCGAGAGTTCGACCAGGTCGGCGTCCTGGCCGATCATCGTCGACGCGAACGTGTGCCTGAACGTGTGCGCCGTCACCTTCGGACGGAACTGGTCCTCGACCACCCCGCCGTGCTCGACGGCTCGACGTATGGCCCGAGCAACCCGCGAGGACCGAGTGGCTCGCCCGTCGGTCTGGTGAAGACCAGGTCGGCCGCCTGCGCGTCCTCGGGCCGCAGGTCGACCAGCATGGCGACCACCGCTGCCGGAACGTGGACCACCCTGCGCGCCGCGCGCGTCTTGAGCGGAGCCGGGCCGCCGTCGTCCCAGACCCCCTCGGTGCATGCCACCGCGGACTAGCTGCTCGGCGATCTCCACGGTGCCCGCCTCGAAGTCGACGCGGCCCGAGCGCAGCCCGAGCGCCTCGCCCATCCTGATTCCGCTCGTGGCCAGCAGCGCGAACAACACCGAGAACGGACTCGGCGCGGCCAGGATCAGGGCGGCGATCTCGGCCTGGGTCAGCACCCGCTTCGGGGCCGCGTCGATCGCCGGGATCTCCGAGCGCTCCAACAGCGTCGCCGGTGCCTGGCCACGGAAGCCCAGCCGCCGCTGCGCGTAGCCGAACGTCCGCCTGAACGCGGTCAGGTGGCTCTTGACCGTCCAGGGCTTGAGACCCTCGGCCCGCTTCCGCGCCAGGTAGTCCGCCAAGGCGTCGACCTCGATCGCGGACAGGTCGCGCTCGCCGAACTCCGGCAGCAGGTGCTTGAGCGCAGCGCGGTAGACCCGCACCGTCGACGGGCGCAGCCTGGCCGACTCAGCGGCCAGCCAGCGCTCGGCGGCCTCGGCGAACGTCGGCACGATCTCGCGCTCCCGCCGGTCGCCGCTGCGGCGATCGAGCACCGCGACGGCCAGCGCCGTCCGGGCCTCGCGGATACCGCCCTCGATCACCTGCCTGCGGACCCGGCCGGTGCCGTCCCTGAACTGGATCTCCAGACGGCGCTCGCCCGACTTCGTCGTCCGGCTCCAGATGCCTTGCTCGATCCTGACTCGCTTGGAGGCCATCAGTCCTCCTCGCCCGGCGTCGGGTCCTCGGGCAGACCGTCGGCCTCGGCGATCTCGTGCTCGTCGACCTAGGCGAGCAGGATCTCGCGGACTTCCGCCAGGTCGGGCCACTCGGCCAGCGCCTCGGCGGCGGCCTTGGCCTCGGAGACCTGCATCGGGCGGCGGCCCGGGAAGTCAGCGCTCGTCGGCGCGAGGCCACCTGCGCAATAGCGCTCGGCGGACTCGGGCGTGATCGCGTGACCCTCGAAGCGAATGTCCACCTGCTCGGGCCGCCAGTCGCGCAGGCCCGGTTCCCAGAGGTCGGTGCAGGTCCACCTGCCCTGCCAGCAGCGCACGAGTTGCCCGCCGTCCCGGCACCCGCTGTCGGGCACCCAGACGTAGGTGTGCGGCTCGGAGGCGCTCACGAGATCACCGCCCGCGTGAGGACGATCCTGAGACCGCCGTTGCTCTGGTCGACCTGCGCCCCGGTAGCCACGAAGCCGTCGGAGTCGGCCTGGCTGAGCGCCCTGGCGATCGCCTCGGCGTCGGCGGGGAACGCGACCGTCAACATGCGCGTGTCGATCTGCTCGACGGACGACCTCGGTCGACGCGGTCATCGCGTCCACCCAGTCGGGTCGCTCGCCCGTCCGTTCGAAGCGCTCACACGCCTTGCAGAACGCGCGCTCGCTGACCTCGACGCCGTCGAGATGCCAGACGTGCTCGGGTCGCCACGGCGACTCCAGGAGCAGGCGCTCGACCGCGCGCTCGATCTCGCGCTCGGCACGACGGTTCCATCCCGTCGTGATCACGGCACGCCTCATCGGTCGGCCGCCGCGATCTCGGCCTCGGCCTCGTCGAGACACGCGGCGCAGAGGTCGAGCACCAGGCTGTCGTGGCTGAACGCGCTCACCGGCAGCGCCTCCGAGCACGAGGAGCACTCGTAGAGCAGCGCCCGGCAAGCCGCGTGGAGTAGCTGCGCGTCCTCGTCGCCAGTGTCGCCGCCGTCGACGCACACGGTGTCGGCGTCGGGCAGCAGGCCGAGCATCGGCGCAACGTGCCAGGGCAAGCTGCGCGCGTGCGCCAGGGCGAAGGGGTGGAGCGGGCCGACCTCGGGCGGGCGCTCGGGGTACTTTGGTCTCGCATCGGGTGACCTCCAGTGGGTCGTCCGGTGAAGGCGCGTCGGGCGGGTGCAACCGCCCGGCGTGCCGCTTGTCCCTGCACAAACACATACCCCGAGGCGGGCACGCGGTTACCCCGACGACAAGCGTTTGGCCCGGTCTAGAGCCAAATCTGAGGGTTGTGTCTACGTCGCGGCGACGGGTCCGGCAAGCCCAGCTTGCCCGTGGATCGGCTTGGTGGTCGGACCTCGATCGCGCTCGGCCCGGAGACCTCGATTACCGCTTAGCGTGGTCTAGAGTTACCCCGAGCGCGGCCATCGAGCAGCCGACAGCCCACATGGGAGGAAGTCATGAGAACTCGCTGTGCGGTCGCAGTCCTATGCGGCGTGCTCGTGGCATCTACAGGGGGCTGCGGCGGGGACAATGGCGGAGACGGCGAATCGTCCGCGGGGACGACGACGCCGGAGAGCACTGAGACGGCCGAGCCGTTCGATCTCGCCACTTGCTTCGAGAACGCCGGGGCAAAGATCGCCACGTCGCCCTCGGACCTCAGCTTCGCCAAGGGCAAGTCTGTGCTGTCTGGGGCCGAGAATGCCGCAAGCGGCGAGCTACCAGACGGAACCGCCACGTACTCGACCAAATCCACGGATACCTCGGACGCCGGCTGGCACATCTACACCGGCCAGGAAGGGCCCGATCCGGGTTTCTCCGAAGTCGTCGAAGATCCGGCGAGCGCTCAGGTCGTCGCCTACGTCCATCCCGACGATCCCGCAGTAGTGGCTAAGGCCGACGACTGCATGGACGGCGTAGTAGGCAACGAGGGCTGAACAGGCATCCCATCGGACGATTCAGGCGTACCGGGCCTGCTTGGAGTGCGGGGTGCTGAGGCGCTGGCCGGTCCTGCGAACGCACTCGCCGCAGCGGACCGTTCCGTCCTCGGTCACGTCGACGACCGCGCCCGCCAGCAGCACGACGCCGCAGCGGCAGGTTGTGCGCTTCGTGAGGAAGTGGCCGACCACAACCCCGGCTCCTGGCGTTCGCTGGTCACGCCGCGACCGCCTCGCGGTCGGCCTGCGCCCGGATGCGGGCAGGTGCCGACGGCAGCCCCGCCAGCGCGTAACGGCCTTGGTCGTCGCGCACGACCTTGCCGCTGGCGATCAGCTTGTCCACCGCGCGCCTGATCTTCGCCCGCTCACCGTCCAGGCGCACGCACATCTCGGCCAGGGTCAGGTCCTCGCCGTCCAGCACTTCCAGGATCGCCGACTGGCGAGCGACCCGGCGGCGCGGCGGCCGCGACACGCGCAGGTGCTCGGGTGCCTCGGAGGCCAGCAGCGCGGGCAGGACCGGGGCCAAGAGCGTCACGGCCCTCATCGCGCGCGGCGGCGGGTCGGCGTAGTACGCGGACTCCCAGGCCGACCTTGTGGCCTTGAGCGCGTGCATGGCGACCTGACGATCGAAGGTGTCGCGCGGAAACGCTATCCGGTCGTCGACGAGGTCTTCGCGGTGACGGGTGAGGACGTGCGGCAGGTCGGTGCCCATCGCGTAGTCCCACGCCCGACTGAACGGAATCCCGGATCGGCGGGCCTCGATCAGGAGCGTCCGCATCTGCTCGGCCGGGGTCGGGCAGAGGTTCGGCGCGGGCATCAGAGGCTCCTCGTCGCTCGCCGGATGCCCGTGTGGCGCTCGTAGCGAATCGTCATGACGGCCAAGTGGCGACTCTGGTCCAAGTAGGCACGCTCGGCCCGCTTCTGCGCGGCGGCGGCCTCGGGTCGTCCGGGTCGGCCATCGCATCGGCCACGCGGTCGCAGAGGGCGGTCCACAAGCTGCTCCTGAGCAGCCTGGCGTCCTCGAACGCCTCGGCGCGAGCAGCGCGTGCGATCTAGGCGCTGGTGCGCTGCGTCGCCTCGGTGTCGACCACGTAGGTCACGACCGGCTTCCTGCTCTGGTAAGCGTGCTCCGTGTGGTAACAGGGTTCTCGGCCTGCGGGTCTACGCGGCGGCCTCGCAAATGTCTCGCGCGTGAGGCATTTCGGCCTCAGCCAGGAGATGTACAGCGCGTTGTACATCTGCTTGTGCGCCACGGTCACAAGCGCGCCGCCGGGTCGCGGAGCGATCGCGCCGCGAGCGATCACGCCGACCAGCTTTAGGAACTGGTCGCCGGAGACCCGTCTTTAGAAAAGCGTACCAGGAGGCGGCTTCCTAAAGACCGGACCTCATCGCCAGCAGCATCGCCAGCGCCAGCCGTCGCTGCGGCTCGTCGTAGTCGAGCGGTCCGCCACGGTCCCGCTGCGAGGCCAGGTACACGGTCAGCAACGTCAGCCACTCGGAGACCATCGACACCGGCGTGCCGTACGCGATCCCGACGGTGATGACCGCGGCCATGTCGGCGCGGTGCATCTTCTCGATCGCCAGCAGCAGCATCGGCCACGGCATCTCGGCGTGGGTCTCGGTCCACGCCTGCTGCCAGGCGACCTCTCCGATCAGGAAGGCGTTGGCGTCGTCGTCAGGTGTGCTCATGGCCCTCAGGATGGAACGGTAGGACCTCGCATCAGGCGCAACACCGTGAGCGAACTCGGTTGCCACCTAGTTACACAGGCGCGAAGGCTGGCGACTGCTGGCCCGGGCGTGCGCGAGTTGACGGGACGGCTCATGCGATCCACTTCCATGTTCGTGGGTTGACGGCCAGGGAGATCGTGCTCCTGGCGACGCCGTTGGCCTGGGCGATCAACTCGTGGGTGACGCCGACCGCGGCCATCGCCCGGGCGGCCATGACGCGGGTCTCGGTGAGGCGCGCGCCGTAGACCTCGGTGCCTCTGGCGATCCCCCCGGCCTCGACGGCGTCCTGGGCGTTCTGCTCGTGGTCGCCGAGGTACAGATGCGCCGGTCGGCAGCATCTCGTGCGCGCGCAGCGATGCAGGACCAGCTTGCCGGGCGGGATCTCGGTGCCGGTGGCCAGGGCGAGCGCGACGCGGTGGACAAGCAGGCTGCGACCGTCGACCCAGACGGTGCCGTAGCCGCGATTGTTCGCACTCCCGCTCCAGATCAGGCAGTCGCCGTCTGGTCTGAGGCGGCTGACGATCGCCAGGGCGCGCGAGCGGTCGACGGCGAGCGGCTTGGCGGTCGTGGCGCTCATCGCAGTCCCTGCCGGTACCGCCACGCCAGGCTCGCGTCGTAGCAGGTCTCGTCGCTCTCCTCGTCGGCCTCGGCCGGGATGCGAGCGTCGACCGGCGACTCGTGCGGCTTCCAGGCAGCGAAGGCGGCGGCGGCCTCGGGTCCGCCTGCTCGCGCGGCCAGCGACTCGGATCGCTCGACGGCCACCAGACCGGCAGTCGGCTCATCACGCCTCCCTCTCATCCGAGGGGTTCCAGGACAACGGCTTGGGCGGAAACGCACTGCCCCCGGTGAAGGGAGCAGCGCATCCATCCGGTGGGGACTCAGGAATCCGTGTCGGTGTGGATGACGAGAGGCTCGGACGCGCCCAGGTCGTGCTTTGCCGCGTGCGGTTGCCCGCTGTTGCCTCCCCTGCCTCGCCCCGAAGGGCGACACGTACGGTGATCGTCTGGGAGTGAACCCCAAGGCTCATGGCCTGCCCGGGTTCATCGGCACCCGTTGCTCAGCGTCGACTGCTGTTCGTGCGGCGACCGGCCTGCGGGGTCCGTTCGGCCGACTGCTCGCCGCTATGTCGCGGCGGGCTATGCGGCCCGGATCTTCCATGCCTCCTCGCGCGAAGTCGTTCTTGCTGACCTGGTTGATGACGAGTGCGTTCGGCCTCGGCGGCGGCGGCCCATTCCTGGTCGGTCGCGTCCGGTGTCAAGGCCGGTCGAAAGCTGGGCCACTCGCGCCGGTTGAAAAGTGGGCCACTCTGTCTTGATCTGTGTGTGGATGCCGGGCCGGCGCAGCCGGCCCGGGCTCGGGCCCGTGAGGGCCTGAGAGTGCCGTTTCTGGAGCCCGCTGGCGCGTTCGCGCTCAGGTCGAGCGCGCGTAGAGGCGTTCTGCGGGCCTACGCGCGAGCGTGCCGAGGGTGATCGGTCAGGCCGTTTCGGGGGTTCTGGCGGCCGGCGGGCGGGCGAGATCGCGGTCTTTGAGGCGGTAGGAGTCGCCCTTGAGGGCGAGGATCTCGGCGTGGTGGACGAGTCGGTCGATCATGGCGGCGGCGACGACGTCGTCGCCGAAGATCTCGCCCCAGGCGCTGAAGGGCTTGTTGGAGGTGACGATCAGGCTGGCGCGCTCGTAGCGGCGGCTGACGAGCATGAACATCAGGTTGGCGGCCTGCGGATCGAATGGGATGTAGCCGACCTCGTCGACGATCAGCAGCGGGATCCGCTGCAGGCGGGTGAGCTCGTCGTCGAGGCGGCCTTGGCGTTGGGCGTCGGCCAAGAGCGCGACCCATTCGGTGGCGGTGCGGAACGCGACGCGGTGCCCGGCCAGGCAGGCGCGGATGCCGATCGCGATCGCGAGATGACTCTTCCGGTGCCCGGGGGCCCGAGCAGGACGAGATTCTCGCGGCCGGCGAGGAAGTCGAGCTGGCCGAGGTGCAGGACCGTGTCGCGGCGGATCGAGGTCTGAAAGCTGAAGTCGAACTCCTCGAGCGTCTTTCGGGCGGGGAAGCGGGCGGCCTTGATGCGGCCTTGGCCGCCGTGGCTGTCGCGGCTGTCGGCCTCGGTCTTCAGCAGCGCGGCGGCGAACTGCTCAAAGCTCCACTCCTCGGCGCGGGCGCGGTCGGCGAGCTTGGGCAGCGCCCGCGCGGCGGCCGGCGCCTTCAGCGCGCGGAACAGGTGCGCGAGCTCCGAGCCGGGGCGGGTCATGCGATCAGCGCGTCATAGGCGGCCAGCGAGCGGATCTCGACGTGCGGTTCGCGCGCGACCGCGCCGCTGGTGGCGCTGCGCCTTCAGCGTGCGGGCGTGCTCGAGCGCGGTGATCGTCCGATGCTTGGCGAACGACCGCGCGTGCCGACAGGCCAGCTCGCCGGTGTCCAGCGCGACCGCCAGGACCTCGCGGTCGCTGATGCGGGCCTCGACGCGGCGGCCGACCAGCTGCGGGTCCAGGCTGTAGTCGTTGGTGTCGAAGCGCAGGTAGGGGTCCGGCGGGACGCGCAGCACCCAGCGCCGATCGGTGTCGGGCGCGACCTGCGGCAGCGGCGCCATCACCGCGCGCTCCTCGACGAGCCGGTCGATCGGCCGGCAGCGCAGCGTCTTGTGCATCCGCGCGTTCGCGCGCTCGTCGAACCAACCGTCCAGCTGCAGCCGGTAGTCGAGCTCGTTGGCGAACGACCCGTCCCGGCTCGAAGCTGCGCTCGATGTAGTCCTGCAGGCGCTCGACGACGCCCTTGGCCTGCGGATCGCCCGCGTCGCAGAAGTACCAGCCGACCCGCAGCTGCCCACAGAAGGCGGCGAACGCCTCCGTCGGTCGCCCGCCGCCGGCGTGCAGCCCCGCCTGACGGTCCCAGACCAGCGTCTGCGGCAGCGCCCCCAGCCGCCACAAACAGCGGCCGATGCCGAACAACAGATCCGGGATCTCCTTGGAGAAGATCAGCGCGCCGGCGCCCGCGCGCGAATAGCCCAGACAGCCGAGCACGACCCAGCCCTTGCGCGTCTGGCCGTGCCCGACCGGGACCTCGCGCGGCCGGCCCCCACAGGTCGAACTGGCAGATCTCGCCCGGCCGATAGATCGTGCGCTGGAACGTCCTCGGCGGCTCAAACAGCGGCCGCACCTCGCCGCAAGTAGTCATCAACAATCGTCTTGCCGCCGTCGAAGCCCAGCTCGCAGATCAGCTCCCGGATCCGCTGCCCGGGCATCCGCGCGTCGGCCTTCGAGCAGCCGGTGGATCTCCTCCTTAAACGGGTCCAGCTTCGAGCCGCGCCGGCGCGCGCTCGTACTTCGGCGGCTTCGTCGCTGTTGATCGCGCGGCGGATCGTGTCGCGATGCAGCCCCGTGCGCCGGTGGATCTCGCGCTGCGACAGCCCGCGCACGAAGAACAGCCGCCGCAGCTCCGCCCACTGCTCCACTCCGACCACCTCGGTCCTCCCGAGCTCGCTCTGCGCAAACGAACCCAGGCAACCCGGACCACCGAACGCCTCCGCAGGTGGCCCACTTTTCACCCGGCGCAGGTGGCCCAGTTTTCACCCGGCGCCGACATCCGCTAACTTCTCAGCGTGCGAACTGTCCGCACCCGCTGAGCGCCCATTCGCGCCCTCCTGTGTTCTCGATCTCCCGCTCGTCCCTTGCACGCGCGGCTTTCACAGAGAACGCTAGGCAGCCTGACGCAATCGATGAGGCGAGACCTATGATCTCGCACCCGCAGCCGCCTTCTCGATCTCGTCGCGGTTCGTAATGACTCCGTGCCGCGCTCTCGCCCCTGCACACCGCGCGGCGCGAAGCGCCCCGAGCATCGGTGCTGAACAGCGTGCTTTCACCGCACCTGCGCGAGCGTTTCACCGACCATCGCCTACGCTCGCCTCGTCACGCCATCCCGCGTGTCGCGTGTCATTCGTCGATCACGCGCCCTCGCTCACTCTCGCGCGCGCTCGTCGTTGCGAGCCGAGCGAGCCACGCGGCCACTGGCCTGCCCAGGCGACGCGGCTAGCTGATCGAGTAAGCGCGCGGCCGTCGACGCCGCCCGGATGCGGCGCGTTGCGAGCCTCAGCGTCCCTGTCGCGCGTGCGACCAGTACGTCCCGCGAGCGCGCTGGCGAACATCCACGCAGCGAGAAGATCAGCACGCCAGCGAGATCACAACGACGATCTGGCGAGCGCACGGAGTTGCGTCGTCATCGGGCTCATAGGTGCGCGCGTCACAGCAGCCGCGAGCAACCCTGTACGCGCTGTAACAGCCTCGCGCGCCGGTCTTCGCCCCGCCGCTCGCGCGATACTGCTGGCAAGCTCAACCGTCGGTAAACGCTTGCGCCTCACGCAGCCCTGTAGGCGCCTCGCAGCGTTCCAGCGAGGCGCCACGAGGCGAGCCCACAAGAGGCGCCATACAGCGGTGATACGCATAAGTGCACGTAGGCGATTTGCGCGCACTCCCTAGCCGAACCGTTCTTCGCTCGGCCAAATCCATCCGATCGCCCGTGCCGAGATCAGTACGGCAGATGTACGCTCGCCGTCGCTCAACCCGCACTCACGAGCCCGAGCCGTAGCGTCTCGTGCGCTTGCCTGCACGCTGTCGCTACCTCATCCAGCGCATGTACTCGCGAAGTCGTTCGCGCGCAAGCCTTCGCCTGCTTACAATGAGCGCGTCGATCGACTGGTCTGGTCCTGTAGCGGCGAACAGGCTGCGTCCTCCGTGTGCGACAGCCGTCCAGCCCCTCGCAACCGACGTCGAACGGCGCGCATGTCCAACGCCCGTAGCGCCTCAGATCTTCGGCTCAATGCGAAGTCCCAGAGCGCATCGAGTGTTTGAGGCGCGTTAGCGCTTGCACAACGCATCGAACGTACACGAACTTCTCGTGTGTCAGCGTCACTGGTGTGGTGTGCAGTCGCCACAGCGTTGCAATCGCCGCCGCAACCTGCGTCGTCGCCGTCGCTCAGCGCACTGCCGCAGCGAACGCGAGCGTCGCGAGATCGCGCGCCCCGTGATTGTCTTAACAAGCTCACAGCAAAGAGAAGTTCCGAGATCTCGCCGTCGTAGTCGTCCTCGTCGTCGCGTTCCACACACCATACCGCTGATCTTCGAGCCGTTCGGAGCGTAGCGAGCCTGTACACGACTTAAACCAGCGAGATGCCCTCTCGCAGACGTGCTGTGATGTCCAATCGTTATCGAGCGCAAAGTGCGCTCGCCTGATCGAGCAACGTAGTTCTCCACGAACCGCAGAGCGGTCAATCTCCCTGCGCCCATCGTTCTTACTTCACGCGCCTCACCAGCTGCTCCCGCTTTCGTTACCCATCGTGCAGCCACGCCGGGGACGCGGGCGCAATCGAATCGACCACCTTCATCGACACGACCTTGAACTTCACGCCGTCATCTTTGCCCCACTGGCCCACGTTGCGGACGGTCTGCTGTCCGTTCTCCTCGTAGTCCTCGTCGTCGGTCGGGTAGTCGTCTTCCTCGCTGCTGACCTCCGGGTCGTTCTCGTCCCAATCCTCGTAGTCAGCAGTGCCGTCACCATCGGTGTCCTCGGCGGCGTACGGATCGTCGTCGATGTCGTCGGTGAGCCCGTCGCCATCGGTGTCGGCGTTCGGCGTCGCGGTCGGCGTGGCCGTGGCCTCCGGCTTCGTCGCCGCCTCGGCCTCGTTCTCCTTCACGCTGTCGGTGCCGCAGCCTGCGGTAACGATCAGCAGGGCCGCAGCAAGCGCGGCCAGCAGATACCTCTTGAACATCGGTGATGCCCTTCCTTGGATTCGTTGTCCCTCCCTGAACAGCGGCACACGGCGACGACGCGCAGTGATCCACGCGCGACGGTAGCCACGAAGCGGTGCGCTCCACCTACCCGAACGTCGTGAGAGTCGACGAGCCGGACGCGCGTTCGATCTGATCCCGATTGGCCATCGCGAAGCCTGCTGAAAGCCCGCGCAGCGGGGGCGGCCCCGAGGCCCAGGACCCGCCCCGAGGTCCTCGGCTGCCGCCCAGCACCCGCATACGCGCGCTTAATCCGACGTCTCGGGTCGTCGGGGTTCGCTATGTAGATGCTCGACTCGTACGGCGTGGACTCAAAACGCTCCCACGCCCGCTTGCGCTTGGCGTGCGCGTACCTGTTCTCGAACCACGGACTTCCGGGTTTCGCCAAACGGCACACGCCGACGAGCGGAAACACGAACGACAGCAGGCCTAGCCAGCACAGGCCGGGCTTGCCCTTGCGATACGAGCCGTACATCATGGCTCCTCCGACCGCGAGGGCGAGCAGCGTTGCGAGTAGCTCGAACAGCGCTACCGTCGACCCCGCCTCGGTAGCGCCCATCATCAGTTGCATTGTGTTGACTCTTGGTCGTCGTTGCTGTGGTCGATGTGGTTACGCCGCCTTGGAGATCCACATGCCGTTCGGCGGCACAACGATCTCGACGGTGAACGTCTCGTCGTCGCCCTCGACATGGCAGAGCAGCTTGCCCTGCTTGCCTTCCTCACCGGATTCCAGAATGCAGGACACGGAGAGGTGCCCGAGGTCATCCAGATCGACGTCCGAGTTGAGCGACTGCTGGTACTCCTTCTGGACCTTCTTGACCGTCCACGTCGGCGCGTTGTCCTTCTTAGCGTTACTCGACGCCGACCCGGTCTCATCACCGCAGGCCGTGGTGAACAGAGCAACGCTGCCGATCGCGGCAGCGATGAGGAACTTCTTCGTCATGGGTGCTTCTCCGTGAGGGGATGGAATGCGAGCGGGCAGCACGGTGTGTGCGGCCCGCCGCCACATGTCCCCGTAGTCGGCCGATGCGCTTCGCGGTTGAGGCGAGTATGGGAGCCCTTTCCGGCTCCGAGGCGGCCGCGAGGCCCTGCCGCCCGCCCCGAGGCCACGGAGGCCGCCCAGCGCCTCAGACGGGCGAGGCGGCCTCTCACGTAGACCCGGCGAAGCCACGGAGGCCGATCGAAGTGCCTCCAAGACGCTCTACAGCCACGAGTGAGGCCGCTCCGGCGTTACACGAGAGGTAATCGACGCGCGGCCTTTCCTCCGGGATCGTTGACGCATGACCGAGACACAGGCTTTCGTCGACATCTCATCCCGCAGCGCGGCCGAGTTGGCGGAGAAGTACCTCGCGCTCTGGAACGAGCCCGATGCCGACCGGCGCCGGCGGATGATCGCCGAGCTCTGGACGGAGGACGGGAGGCACATCCTCCAGCCGCCGGAGGAGATCCGCGGGATCGCGGCGCGACCCGGGCTCGCCATGACGGCGATCCTCGAGGCACGCGGATACGAGGAGATAGAGGCTCGCGCGGCGAGCGCGCACGAGCACTGGGTCGGCTCCGAGGGGCTCAGCTTCCGGGGGCGCGACGACGCCGAACGACTCGGCGACGTCGTCAAGTTCCACTGGGAGGCGGTCGCCAAGCACGGCGAGGTGGTCGCAGTCGGGCTCAACTTCCTCGTCCTCGCCGCGCACGGCCGGATCGAGCGCGACTACACGTTCGTAGTCGCTTAGAGAGCGCACCCATGGTCGTCGTTGCAGGACACGTCAGCGTCGAGCGCCTGTCTGGTCACCTCTGCATCCTTGGATCGTGCGTAGGGTTGGCGTACATGGGAGGGCAACCGTGATCGATGGCTTCGGGGCGCAGTTCGTAGTGCCAGGGTTCGTTGCTGTAGATCTGGCATAGCCCGTACTCGGCGCCGTGTTCGGACAGCCACGCCGTGGCATCGACGGGCCCGATGTCGACCGCGTCCCCCGACACGTGAGCAGACGTCTCCGCGGTGGCCACCCACCGGGCGGCTTCCTCTTCGGATCCGTGCTCGGAAACCGCCTCACGAAGAAGCTGATCCTGGTACTCCGGGGAACGCCAGCCACTATCGACGAAGAACTCGACCCCGTCGTCCGCGGCTTGGCGCAGGGCACCGAGCAGATCGGGGTCGAGATTGGCTACACCCGGAATCTCGTCATCAAAGACCGTCGCGCCGTCGGGGAGGGCACCGTCAGCCTCGCCAAGCGCACCATGGTGCTCACCGCGAGGACCACGGTGCTCACTGCGAAGGTCATCGATCGGTGATGCGGCCGTCGAGGACGAGGACGCCAGCAACTGGTGGCCGAGGGCTGCGGCGATCGCCGCGAAGACGACCAGCAGGCCGGCGACAAGGATCCTGGGAATCCGACCGGTCGTTGTTCGTGCTGGCTCGCCGCGGGTCACGCCTCCTAGTCAAGGCAGCGTGGTGTTGCCGGCACGTATGTGGTTTTCGATATGCCGGCGATATGCCCCAGCTCGTTAGCCTCGGAGCATGCGCGTGTTGCTCGTTGAGGACGAGCCCTATATGGCGGAAGCCATCCGCGATGGCCTACGCCTGGAAGCGATCGCGGCAGACATCGCAGGCGACGGCGACACCGCTCTGGAGCTGCTGGGCATCAACGCCTACGACATCGCCGTCCTCGACCGAGACATCCCCGGGCCCTCCGGCGACGAGATCGCCAACCGCATCGTCGCCTCCGGCAGCGGCATGCCGATCCTCATGCTCACCGCTGCCGACCGTCTGGACGACAAGGCCTCCGGGTTCGGGCTCGGCGCCGACGACTACCTCACGAAGCCCTTCGAGCTGCAAGAACTCGTGCTCAGGCTCAGAGCACTCGACCGCAGGCGCGCCCACCACAGGCCACCCGTGCGAGAGATCGCAGGTCTCCGGCTGGATCCGTTCCGCCGAGAGGTCTACCGCGGCGGCCGCTACGTCGCGCTGACCCGCAAGCAGTTCGCGGTGCTCGAAGTCCTCGTCGCCGCCGAAGGCGGGGTCGTCAGCGCCGAAGAGCTCTTAGAGCGAGCATGGGATGAGAACGCCAACCCGTTCACCAACGCCGTGCGCATCACAGTCTCGGCACTGCGCAAACGCCTCGGCGAGCCCTGGATCATCGCCACCGTCGCCGGCGCCGGCTACCGCATCGACACCCAACCAGACACCGGGCGCGTGGGAGGAGGCTGTGGATAGACCCCCGGGTTTGAGCGTTCGCCTCAAGCTCACCCTCAGCTACGCCGGCTTCCTCATGCTCGCAGGTGCCGTAGTGCTCGCCGCCGGGTACTTCTCCCTGTCGCGTGGTGTGCACCCGGGTGTGACCTTCATGGTGCGCAGCCACGCCGACCTCCTGCGCGAATTCGCTCCGACCGCGGCCATCGTGATGGCGTTCCTGCTGGTGTTCGGTCTCGTGGGAGGGTGGCTTCTCGCCGGCCGGATGCTCGCCCCGCTGACGCGCATCACCGACGCGACGCGCACGGCCGCGACCGGATCGCTCTCCCACCGCATCCAGCTACCGGGCCGCAAAGACGAGTTCCGCGAACTGGCCGACGCCTTCGACACTATGCTGGCGCGGCTCGAAGCGCACGTCGCCGAACAACAGCGATTCGCCGCGAACGCCTCCCATGAGCTGCGCACCCCGCTGGCGATCACGCAGACGCTCCTCGACGTGGCCCGCAACGATCCGAACGGCGGCAGGGGCGAGCTTGTCGACCGCCTCCACGCCGTCAACACCCGAGCGATCGACCTCACCGAAGCATTGCTCCTGCTCAGCCGCGCCGACCAGCGGTCCTTCGCCCGAGAACACGCCGACCTGTCGCTCATCGCCGAAGAAGCCACCGAAACGCTGCTCCCCCTCGCAGAAAAGCGCGCCGTCACCATCGAGTCTTCCGGCGACGTGACCCCCACCGTCGGCTCACCCGCCCTCCTGCTGCAGATGACCACGAACCTCGTGCACAACGCCATCGTCCACAACCTGCCCGACCAGGGCACCGTGTGGGTCACGACCAGCGTCGACCCTAACACCGTGCTGCTCACCGTCGAGAACACCGGCGAGAAGCTCACCCCACAGTTTGTTTCCACGCTTGGCGAGCCGTTTCAGCGCGGCAGCAAGCGCATACGCACCGACCACGCCGGCGTCGGCCTCGGCCTGGCCATCGTCAAGAGCATCACCCAAGCACACGACGGAACCCTCACCCTCACCCCGCGGGCCGCCGGCGGACTCCGCGTCACGGTGCAACTACCCGCCGCACCACCGCTGATCGGAGGCAGGCGGCGCTCTTCCGGGAGGGCATGACACGGACCGACCCCAGCAAACGCCGGAGAAAGCCCTCAAGCGCCGTTAGACTCCGGCGCCATGATGCGAGCGGTCGATGCGGTCATGGAATGCCTGAAGGCCGAGGGCGTGGACGTCGTCTTCGGCTATCCGGGCGGCGCCAACCTGCCCACGTATGACGCCTTCGTCGACGCGGGGATCCGCCACGTGCTCGTACGCCACGAGGCGGGCGGCGGCCACGCCGCGGAGGGCTACGCCAAGGCCTCCGGCAAGGTCGGCGTCGTCTTCGCCACCTCAGGGCCGGGCGCGACCAACATCGTCACGCCGCTGACCGACGCGATGATGGATTCGGTGCCGCTGGTGGCCTTCACCGGCCAGGTGCGCACCGACCTGCTCGGCACCGACGGCTTCCAGGAGGCGGACACGTTCGGCATCACCATGCCGATCGTCAAGCACTCCTTCATGATCCAGCACCCGACGGAGATCCCGCGCGCGGTCCACGAGGCGTTCCACCTCGCCCGCAGCGGCCGCCCCGGCCCGGTGCTGATCGACATGCCGGTCGACCTCACGCGCGCGGAGATCGACTACGAGCCGGTCGGCGACGTGCGCCTGCCCGGCTATCAGCCGACCACCGAGGGCAACTCGAAGCAGATCCGCCTCGCCGCCAAGGCGATCGCCAACGCCCGGCGGCCGGTCATCTACGCCGGCGGCGGCGTCATCAACGCCGACGCGGCCGAGGAGCTGCAGGAGTTCGTCACCAGCGACCGTCTCCCGATCACGTGCACGCTGATGGGGCTCGGCGCGTTCCCGGCCCCGCACCCGCAGTGGCTCGGGATGCTCGGCATGCACGGCACTCGCACCGCCAACTACGCGATGGACGAGGCCGACCTGATCGTCGCCGTCGGCGCCCGCTTCGACGACCGCATCACCGGCAAGCTGTCCGAGTTCGCGCCGCGGGCGAAGTTCGTGCACATCGACATCGATCCGGCGGAGATCTCCAAGAACGTCCCCGCCCACATCCCGATCGTCGGCGACGCCAAGAACGTGCTCGCGCGGCTCATCAACGAGTACCGCGCCGTCGGGCCCGATACCGCGCGGCTGACGGGCTGGTGGGAGCGGCTCGAGCAGTGGCAGACGCAGTACCCGCTGCAGTACGAGGACTCGCAGGACAGCGAGATCAAGCCCCAGTTCCTCGTCCAGGCGCTCTACGAGGCGACGGGGGGCGACTGCATCCTGTCCTCGGACGTCGGCCAGCACCAGATGTGGGCCGCGCAGTACTTCCACTTCGCCAAGCCGCGCCGCTGGATCAACTCCGGCGGGCTCGGCACGATGGGCTTCGGCCTGCCCGCCGCCATGGGCGCCGCGGTCGGCAACGACGCTGTCCCGAGCGTGCTGCTGACCGGCGACGGCTCGTTCCAGATGAACACGCAGGAGCTCGCCACCTGCCGGGAGCACGGCATCCCGGTCAAGGTCGTGATCATGAACAACGGCTACCTCGGCATGGTCCGCCAGTGGCAGGAGCTGTTCTGGGACGGGCGCTATTCGAACGTCGACATGGGCAACTGGCCCGACTGGGTCAAGCTCGCCGAGGCCTACGGCGCCACCGGCGTGCGGCTCACGGACAAGACGACGCTGGTCAAGGACCTGCAGAGCGCGATCGAGACGCCCGGCCCGGTCGTGGTCGACGTCCGCGTCACGCGCGAGGAGAACACGTACCCGATGATCCCGGCCGGCTCGGCCGCGCGCGAGATGGTGGGATGACGATGGGCGAGCCGGGAACCAAGGAGCCGCTGACCCTCGAGGAGCTCGAGGCGACCACCGCCGTCCGCACGGGTCGCAAGCACATCCTCTCGATCCTGGTCGAGAACAAGCCCGGCGTGCTGACCCGCATCGCCGGCCTGTTCGCCCGCCGCGGCTTCAACATCGACACGCTGGCCGTCGGCCCGACCGACGACGAGTCGCTGTCGCGCATCACGCTCACGCTCGACGGCGCGATGCACCCGATCGACCAGGTGACCAAGCAGCTCCACAAGCTGGTCAACGTGATCAAGATCCGCGACCTCGAGCCGGCCGAGACGGTCGCGCGCGAGCTGGCGCTGTTCAAGATCACCGCCGACGGCCCCGCGCGCGGCGAGGTCATGCAGGTGGTGGAGATCTTCCGCGGCAAGATCATCGACGTCACGCGCCGCTCGCTGATCGTCGAGGTCACCGGCACGTGGGAGAAGATCGAGGCGTTCGAGCGCATGGTGCGGCCGTTCGGGCTGGTCGAGATGGCGCGCACCGGCGAGATCGCCATCTCCCGGGGCCGCAGCGAGACCTGATGCGCGCGCTCGCGGCGGCGGGAGCGGTTCTGCTGCTCTTCCCGGCCGCGGTCGGCGCGGCCGACTACGGCGGCGGCACGGCGCCCGACAGCGTGCGGCGCGCCAACGACCAGCTCACTCTCGTCGGCTTCCGCATGGCCGATGACGGCAGCGGCCGCGCGATCGTGAAGGTCGCGGCGGGCTGCGGGGCGGCGAAGGCGGCGCGCGACATCGGGCTCGCGGCCGACGGCACCTTCGCGCTCGAGGTGACCAAGACCGAGCGGGTGGGCGGCGGCGTGCGCCAGCGGTCGGAGATCACCATGTCCGGCCAGATCGTCGGCCCGATCGCCAGCGGCACCGTGAGCGCGCGGGTGACGTTCCGGCGCGGCGGCCGGGTGCTCGAGCGCTGCAACTCGGGCACGCGCGAATGGAACGCACGCGCCGCCGGCGCCGCGACGTCGCCGGGCGCGGCCTACTACGGGCTCACGAGCGAGACGGCGCGCCCGTTCCCGATCGTGCTGAGCACCGGCGGCTCACGCGTGCGAGTGGCGGCGTTCGACTACCGCATGCGCTGCCGGCGCGGCGGCTACGAGTGGGAGAACATCACGCCCGGCGGCGCGCTCGCCGGCGACGGCACGTTCTCGCTGCGCGAGCGCTTCAGCCGCCGCTACGCCGAGGGCCGCGAGCGCTTCCGCGTGAAGGTCGACGGCCAGGTCACCGCAACGGGGGTCACCGGCACGTTGTCGGTGACCTCGGTCCTGCGGTCCCCGAGCGGCCGCGTGCTCGATCGCTGCTCGACCGGCCGGCGAACCTTCTCGGGCCTGCCATGAGCATCCTGATCGCCGCGCCTGTCATCGAAGGGCTGCACGAGCGCTGCGAGCGCGCCGTCCGGCGCGCGCGCCGCAGCGGGGGACAGGTGCTCGCGGCGGTCACGCTGCCGGTGGCCCCGACCGTCGACCCCAGCGCCGTCGCGTTCGCCTCGCGCCGTCCCGGCGAGCCGTGGTTCTGCTTCGAGCAGCCCGACCGCGGCGGCGCCGCGCTGGCCGCGCTCGGCTGCGTCAAGCGGCTCGAGGCCCGCGGCCCGCGGCGCTTCCAGGAGACGGCCGCGGCGTGGCGCGAGCTGGCCGGCGCGGCGGAGGCGGACGCGCCCGACGGGCCTGCCGGCGCGGGCCCGGTCGCGATCGGCGGCTTCGCGTTCGCCGATGACGGCGGCGATGCGCCGCACTGGGCGGGCTTCGAGGCGGCGGACCTGATCGTCCCCGAGGTCGCGCTCGCACGCCGCGGCGGCGACGTGCGGCTCACGCTCGCCGTCCTGGCCGCCGCCGACGACGTCCCGGAGGAGCTGGTGGCTCGGCTCGAAGCGCGGGCCCGCGAGCTGCGCGACTCGTCGCTCCCGCTGCTCGACCCGGCGCCCGCCGGGCGCTTCCGGATCGCCTCGGTCGCGCCGCCCGAGCACTACGTGGCGGCCGTCGCGCGCGCGGTCGAGGAGATCCGCGCGGGCGCCTTCGAGAAGATCTGCCTCGCCCGCGAGGTCGCCGTCCACGCGCCCGCCGATCACGACGCGGCAGCCGTCTTCGGCGTGCTGCGGGCCGCCTTCGAGTCCTGCTACGTCTTCTGCGCCGGCCGCGGCGACGCCGCCTTCATCGCCGCCTCGCCGGAGCTGCTCGTGCGCCGCGAGGGCCTGCGCGCCTCGACGGTGGCGCTCGCCGGCTCCACCCGCCGGTCCGCCGACCCGGCGGTCGACGACCACCTCGCCGAGCAGCTCATGCGCTCCGACAAGGACCGCGAGGAGCAGGAGATCGTCACGCGCCGGATCGCCCGCGCGCTGCGCCCGCACGCCGTCTGGGTCGCCGCGCCTGAGGAGCCGGCGATCGTCAAGGTCGCCAACATCCAGCACCTCGCCACCCCGATCCGCGCCCAGCTCACGCATCCGCGCAGCGCGATCGAGCTGGCCGGCCTGCTGCACCCGACGCCGGCCGTCGGCGGCGAGCCGCACGCGGCCTCCGCGCCGCGCATCCCCGCCCTCGAAGGGCTGGACCGCGGCTGGTACGCCGGGCCGGTCGGCTGGACCGACGCCAACGAGGACGGCGAGTTCTGCGTCGCGCTGCGCTGCGCGCTGCTGCGCGGCCGCGAGGCGCGGCTCTACGCCGGCGTCGGCGTGGTGCGCGACTCGGATCCGGCGGCCGAGCTGGCCGAGACCGAGGTCAAGCTCGGCGCGCTGCTGCCGGTGCTCAGCGGCTGACGATGCGCCGCCACCACGAGTCGCCGTAACGAGGCGGGGGCAGCTCCTTCGCCTCGAGGGCGTCGATCGTCAGCGTCACGCGCTTCTCGGTGATGCGCGCCACCTCGGGCGCGTCGACGAAGCGCCGCCCGTCGGGCGTCGTGATGATGATCCCGTCGAAGATGTGCTCGCGGGCGTTGTCGAGCACGCGCTGGACCGTCCCGATCTGCGTGCCGTCGGTCGTGAGCACGGGCGTGCCGCGCGGCAGGAGCTTGTAGCCGATCTGGTGGCCGTCTTCTGATGTCATGTGCGGCTTACTCGCACTCGCAAGCTCGTGCGAGCGCCTTGATTACCTAAGGCTAATGACCCGCGAGCGCGAGGCGCAGGGGGCGCGGAGCCGGTAGCGCCCGGCGCGCGCCGGGAGCCGCAGAGCGAAGCGCCCGTCGGCGCGCGTTCGCAGGCGGCGGACGACGCGCCAGCGCCCGGGCGAGCGGCGTTCGAGCACGATGCGCGCGCCGGCAGCGCAGCCGGTCACGCGGCCCGAGATCCGGCGGCCGCGCCGCACGAGTGTCAGTCGCCGCGTGATGCCGGCAGTCGCCTCGCCGGAGAGTGAGGTCGTGTTCGCCGACATCGTTGCGGGCGGCGCGCCGGGTCCGAAGGCCGCGAGCAGGCCGTCGCTGCAGTTCGGGAACTGGTGGTAGGCCAGCGGGCACTCGCCGCCGGCGCGCGCGGGCTGCATCGCATCGGCGGTCACCGGGAGGTCGTCGGAGAACGCGGTGCCGCCGATCCAGGCGCGGCCGCCGCCGTCGACCGCCACGCCGCGCGCCTCCTCCATGCCGTCGCCGCCCAGCACCGTGCCGTGCAGCAGCTCGCCGCCGGCGCCCAGTCGCACGAGGAACGCGTCCCCGCACGGCCACGGCCCGGGGCACATCTCCTCCGAATGGCGCACCTGCGACTGGAACGCGTCGCGCAACGGGAAGGTCTCGGCGTTCGACGTCGCGCCCGCGACCGCGACACCGCCCGCCGCGTCGTTCGTGACCGCGTTGGCGATGTCGCGGCTGAAGCCACCGAGGTATGTCGACCACACGAGGCCCGTGCCGTCGGCCGTCAGCTTCGTCGCGAAGCCGTCGGGCATGCCCGGGCACGAGTACCACTCGTCGCTGTTGTTGCACTGGCGGTCGATGCGCGCCGGGCGTCGTCGGGTAGTCGCGCGAGTCGGTCCAGCCGACGACGACCGGCCGGTCCTCGGGGTCGAGGGCGAGGCCGAGGACGTGGTCGCCGTCGCGGCCGCCGAAGGCCGCCGCCCACTCCAGCCGCGAGAGGTCCGCGCTGAGCCGTGCCACGAAGGCGGCCGCGCCACTGGGCTCGGGCGTCGTGCCGTAGCTGCCGGGCGTCCGCGGGAATCCGTACATGGGCGCTCCCACGGCGCCGGCGATCACCGGCCGGCCGGCGCGGTCGATCGCGATCGCGTCCGCCCGCTCGTCCGGGAAGTCGCCGCCGAACAGGGTCGTCGCCAGCGGCGTGCCGCCGGTGGTGAAGCGCGCCACGAACGAGTCGGTGCAGTTGTCGTTGTACCGCGGGTCGACGCACTGGCGGTCGTGCGCGCCGGACGTCGTCTCGAAGAACTCGTCATCCGTCGCGCCCGACACGTACACGTGCCCGGCGTCGTCGACCGCCACGCCGGCGGGCGTGTACCGGGAGGTCCGCCCGACGTACCGGGTCCACTCCACTGTGCCGCCGGGCGCGAACTTCACGACGAACGCGCGGTGCCCGCCCGAGACCGTCTGGGGATTCCCGCCGGCCGGGAAGTCCTCCGAGTTCGTGCGCCCGACCACGTAGGCGTTGCCGGCGGCGTCGACGGCGATGCCCGAGCCCTCGTCGAGCCGGCTGCCGGCCAGGTAGGTCGAGTAGATCAGCGACCGCCCGCCGGGCGCGAGCTTGGCGACGAACGCGTCCGGGCACCCGTAGTCCTCGCACTCGAAGTCGTCCGCGCCGCCGGTGAAGCCGAACTGCGGGTTGCGGACCGGCAGGTCGGGCGACATCGTCGAGCCGGTCACGTAGACGTTGCCGGCCGGATCGGTCGCGACGTCGATGATCTCCTCGTGGTGCGAGCCGCCGAAGTAGGTCGACATGCTGAGCGAGGCCGCCGGCGCGGCGGGCGCGGCGACGAGGCAGCCGATGGTCGCTGCCAGGCCCGCGAGTCGCCGTGCCGTAACGTGTCACCGCCGCCCCTCTACCCCGTCCAGCGGTGAACGGAACCGAGCGTTACGCGGTGGTCACTTCGCTGCGTAGCTGAGGACCACGATGCCCGAGGCGAGCGGGGTGGTGTCGCGGAGCTCGAACATCGCGCCCGGGCCGTCGCGGTAGATCAGGTCGTCCGGGGCGCCGGCGCCGACGAACAGCGGGTGGACCCAGAGCCGCAGCTCGTCGAGCAGGCCGTGCTCCATCAGCGCGTGCGAGAGCCGGCCGAAGCCGTACTGGACGATGTCGCCGCCCGGCTGCGCCTTGAGGCGCCGGATCTCCTCGATCGGATCGCCGCCGATGACGGTCGTGTTGGCCCACTCGGGGTCGCGCAGGGTCGAGGACACGACGTACTTGGGCATCGTGTTGATGCGGTCGCTGTACGGGTCGCCGGACCGCGTCGGCCACACCGGCGCGAAGCCCTCGTAGGTGCGCCGGCCCATGAGCACGGCGTCGCACGACAGCAGCAGCTCGGTCTGGATCGTGCCGGCGGCCGGGTCGTCGGGCCCGGTCGGGGGCCAGGTGTGCGGCGCCTCGATGACGCCGTCGAGGCTGATGTAGGTCGAGTTGATGATCTTGCGCATCGGCCCGAGGGTTCCACAGATCGGTCCTCCGCTTAAGATCCAATCCGGTGCTACTGGAGAGGACCAATCTGCTGGTCGAGCTCACGCGCGACTCGTGCGTCGCGCTGCACCGGCAGATCGAGACCTCGATCCGTGACGCGATCCGCGCGGGGCGAGTGTCGCGCGGGGCCGCGCTGCCGCCGAGGGCTACCTGACCAGCCGCGCGGGGAGCTTCACGCGGGTCGCGATCGGCCGCGAGGCCGCCACGCAGCCGCCGCGAGCCGTGCCGCGGCAGGCGCCGGCGATCGACTTCTCTCCCTGCCGCGCCGACGTCTCGCACTTTCCCCGCGCAGCGTGGCTGCGATCGGTCCGGCGCGTGCTCAGGGACGCGCCCGACGAGCAGCTCGCGTCGGTCGGCGGTCGCGGGGGGCGCCGGCGCTGCGCGATGCGCTCGCCGCGTACCTCAAACGCGTCCGTGGCACCTCGGCGCGGCCGGACGACGGAGCAGCTCCCCGAGCTCGAGCCGGCGGGCATCGCCGCCGGCCTGCACCTCGTCGCCCATCTGCCGGCCGACATCGACGAGGCCGCGGTGGTGGACGCCGCGGCCCGGCGAGGTCTGGCCGTCGACGGCCTGGCGCGCTATCGCCTGGGAGGCGCTGGGCGGCCCGGCCTGGTGATCGGCTACGCCGCGCTGTCGGAGCGCGACATCGCTGACGGCGTACGGCTCCTCGCTGAGGCGATCGCCGCCAGCGAGAGCGCGAACAGGCCCTCGTCGTCCGTGAACCACTCGGCCAGCTCGAGGCCGCAGGCCGCGTAGTCGGCTTCGACCCGCTCGCGCGTGAACTTCGCCGAGATCTCGGTGCGCAGCTCCTCGCCGCGCGCGAAGTCGACCTCGAGGTCGAGCGCGCCGATCGTCACGTGGCAGGCGCGCCGGGCGCGCAGGCGCATCTCGATCCACTCGTGGTCGGTGTCGAAGAACGCGACGTGCTCGAACAGCTCGGTCTGGAAGTCGGCGTCGAGCTCGCGGTTGAGGACGTGCAGGACGTTGCGGTTGAACTCGGCGGTGACGCCGGCCGAGTCGTCGTAGGCGGCCTCGAGCGTGTCGATGTCCTTGACCAGGTCGGTGCCGAGCAGCAGGTAGTCGCCGGGGGAGAGCAGGGCGGCCAGCGAGCGCAGGAAGCGCCGCCGCGCGCCGGGCGGGAAGTTGCCGATCGTGCCGCCGAGGAAGGCCACCACGCGCGGGCGGCCGGGCTCGGACCGCGGGATCTGCTTCAGGTGGCGCTCGAAGTCGCCGACGATGCCGTGGATCGCCAGCCCGTCGTACTCCTCGGCCAAAGCGGCCGCGCAGTCGCGCACCGTCTGCTCGGCGACGTCGAACGGCACGTAGCGCCAGAGCGTGCCGGCGCGCTCCATCGCGTCGAGCAGCACGCGCGTCTTGGCCGCCGTGCCCGAGCCCAGCTCGACGAGCTCGGACATCGCCGTCCGGCGGACGATCGACTCCGCGTAGTCGTCGAGGATCGCCCGCTCGGTCCGCGTCGGGTAGTACTCGGGCAGGTCGCAGATCTGGTCGAAGAGCTCGGCGCCGCGGGCGTCGTAGAGGTGCTTGGGCGGCAGCTCCTTGAACGGCTTGGTGAGGCCGTCGAGCACGTCGTCGGGCAGCGCGCGCGGCGACGCCGTGCCGACGTGGACGTCGATCCGGAGCGGTGCGCTTACGTGTCCCATGCCAGCCTCACGCCGGAGAAGATCTGCCGCCGGTAGGGCAGGTCCCAGTTGCGGAAGGTCGGGCTCGCCACGCGCGATCGCGTGGCCCACGAGCCGCCGCGCAGCACGCGGTAGTCGTCGCCGAAGAAGACCTCGGAGTACTCGCGGTACGGGTGGGCGACGAAGCCGGGATAGCCGCGGAACGGGCTCGACGTCCACTCCCACACGTCGCCGAGCATGCCCAGCGCGCCGCACCCCGCGGCGGCCTCCGGGTAGGCGCCCGCCGGCGCCGGACCGAGCAGCCCTTGGTCGAGGTTGCCGGGTCCTGCCTCCTGGTCCCAGGTCGCCGCCTTCTCCCACTCGAACTCGGTGGGCAGGCGAGCCCCGTGCGCGCGGGCGAGGGCGTCGGCCTCGAACCAGGAGACGTGGACCACGGGCTCGTCCGGGTCGATCGGCGCCCAACCGTCGAACGTCCAGCGGCGCCAACCCGTGGGCCCGTGGGCCCAGCCCTCGGGGTGTGTGATGTCGTACTCCTCCTTCCAGGCCCACGCCTCGTGGCTCCACCAGGGGCGGCGCTTGTAGCCGCCGCCCTCGACGAAGTGCAGGAAGGTCGCGTTGGTGATCGGCGTGCGGCCGATGCGGAAGGCGGGCAGCTCGACGCGGTGGCGCGGGCGCTCGTTGTCGTAGGCGAAGCGGCCCTCGGGCGCGCCGATCTCGCACGGCCCCGCCGGGACCTCGACCGACTCGAGGCCGGTGTGGCCGCCCGGGGCTGCGGGCCGCTCGGGGCGCGGCACGCCCGGCGCGGGGGAGAGGCGCGCCATCTCGATCGCCTGGAGCATCGTCTCCTGGTGCTGGTCCTCGTGGCGGACCACGAGGTCGTGGAGGAACGAGTACTCGGCCGGGACGCGCTCGCGCACGTCGTCGAGGTAGGCGAGCGCCTGGGCGCGGTCGAGCAGCGGCAGGTCGCCGCGCACGGCGCGCGGGGTCTCGAACGCGTCGTACATCTCGGCCAGCTCCGGCCGCGACAGCGGCAGGCCGCCGTGGCGGTGCACGAGCCACAGCTCTTCGTAGGCCGCGATGTGGGCGAGATCCCACACCAGCGGGCTCATGATCTCGTTGTGCTGGGTCTCGACGTCGGCGTCGCTGAACGGGGCGACGAGGGCCAGCGTGCGCTCCCTCGCCTCGGCCAGGGCGTCGGCGGTCGGCGACAGGCGCATCTAGAGCAGGCTACAGATCCGGTTTCGCCGGCTTGTTTACACGGTGCGACGCTTGCGCCACACGTCGACCACCTCGCGGACCGATGCGGTGCGCCAGGAGATGCGCGAGTCGAGCGGCCGGACGGCGAGCTCGAAGCGCCCCGACTCGAGCTGCTCGAGCTCGGTCACCAGCGCGTGGAAGCGGCGGCCCTTCTTGTCCACCAGGACGATGTCGCCGGCGCCGATGCCCTTCGAGGTCGTGCGCCGCACCGGCGGTTCGCTCGGGGACGTCGATGAGGGTCGTCTGCTCCACCCGCCGGACGCTACGTGCCGGCGCGGATGGAATCGAGCGCCAGCAACCCGGCGCCGACGCAGCCGGCTCGGCTCGCCGAGCGCGGCGGGCACGAGCCGCGGCACGCGCTGGAACGTGAGATGGCGCGGAATGCGGGCGTTCAGCGGGTCCAGCAGCGCGGCGCCGGCCTGCGAGAGACCGCCGCCGATGACGATCGCCTCGGGTGCAAGCACGCTTGCAATCCAGGCCAGCGCGGCGGCGAGCGCGTCGAGCGCCTCCTCCCAGACGGCGACCGCATCGGGGTCGCCCGCGCGCAGCACCTCGGCCGCGCCGGCCGCCGGCCGGCCGCTGCGCGCCGTGTAGCGGCGCGCGATCGCCGCCGCCGAGGCGATCGCCTCCAGGCAGCCGCGGCCGCCGCAGGCGCACGGCTCGTCGTGGCCGGCGTGCGTGTGCCCGATCTCGCCGGCGTAGCCGTCGCCGGCGTGCAGCCGCCCGCCGAGCACGATGCCGGCGGCGATCCCGGTGCCGATCGACAGGTAGACGACGTCGGCCATGCCGTGCGCGGCGCCGATCCGGGTCTCGGCGAGCGCGGCGGTGCGCACGTCGTGGCCGAGGGCGGTCGGCAGCCCGCAGCGCTCCGTGATCTGGGCCACGAACGGCACGTCCTGCCAGTTCAGGTTCTCGGACCACACCGCCATTCCGCGCCGCTCGTCGACGACGCCAGGGACGGCGAGGCCGATCGCGGCCGCCGGCCGCCAGCGGTCGACCAGCTCGGCGACCGCGTCGACGATGCCCGCCGGCGCGGTCGGCGTCGGCTGCGAGACGAACTCGAGCGTCTGGACCTCGCCGTCCAGCAGCGCGGCCTTCATGTCGGTCCCGCCGACGTCGACGGCGACCACGCGCTCCATCAGCTGATCAGCGACCGGCCGGTCGCCGCCTCGGCCAGCGCGCCGGCCACCGGCTCGACCTCCGCGGCGGGCAGCAGCGCGGTCGTCACCCGCACCGCCGGCGGGGTGCGCAGCCGGAACCGCTCGCCGGGCAGCACCGCGTAGCCGGCGTCGAGCATCCGCCGCACCGCGAACGCCTCCTCGCGCACCGGCACCCAGGCGTGCATGCCGGAGCGGCCGTGCGCGGGGACACCGCTCCGCGCCAGCGCCGCGAGCAGCGCCTCGCGGCGCCGGTCGAGCTCGGCCGAGCTGCTGCGCAGGCCCGCGAGCATCTCGGCGGCGATCTCCTGGAGCAGGCGGCTGACCCAGCTCGTGGTGACGGCCTGGCGTGCCTCGACGCGGCCGATCGTCTGCTCGTCGCCGGCGACGAAGGCGAGCCGGACATCGGAGCCGAGCAGCCGCGACAGGGAGCGGATCACCGCCCAGTGCGGGCGTCCGGCGGTCAGGGTGGCGGGCCGGTGGCCGACCTCCCAGCCGTGCGCGTCCTCGATGACCAGCAGCTCGCCGAGCAGGCCTCGCAGGACGGCGGCGCGCTCCTCGCTCAGCGAGGCGCCGAACGGGTTCTGGCCGTGCGGCGTGACGATCAGCGCGTCGAGCCCGCGCGCACGCTCGAGCTCCTCGGGGATCGGTCCCTCGTCGTCGACGGCGATCGGCACCGGCTCGAGGTTCAGCGCCTGGAGCAGGTCGAGCAGTCGCGGGAACGCCGGATCCTCGACCCCGACGCGATCACCGGGTCGTAGCCGCGCCTGGAGGACGCGCTCGAGGCCGTCGAGCGCGCCGCCCGCGAAGCTGAGCGCCGCCGCGTCGATGCCGGCGTGGGCGAACTCCGCGCGGGCGTAGGTCACGAGCGCGTCGAGCTTGGCGTTCTCCTCGTAGCGCGTGGTGTCGGGACGGCGTGCGGCCACCTGGCGCAGCGCCTGGCCGACCTCGGGGACGAGCACGGGGTCGATGATGCCTGAGGCCAGGTCGCGGACGCCGGCCGGCACTCCGCTGACGCTCGGCCGGCGCGGCTCGAGCTGCGCCGCGACCCGCGTGCCGCGGCGGCCGCCTGAGATCACGAAGCCGCGCTCGCGCAGCAGGCGGTAGGCGGCGGCCGTCGTGCCGGGATCGACGCCGAGCTCGGCGGCGATGGCGCGGACGGTCGGGAGCTGCTCGCCGGCCTCGAGATCGCCGTCGCGGATCCGGCGCTCGACGTCGTGGGCGATGGCTTGTGCGCGGCCTCGGGCTGGCATATTGTATGTAGACGTTACAGCAATTTGTACCCGTACAAAAGAAGGCAGTCGCGGCGGGTCTGCTGGCCGTGACGCTCTGGGGCTCGGCGTTCGTCGCCATCCGCGACGCCGGCGAGACGCTCGCTCCGGGCTCGCTCGCGCTCGGACGGCTGCTCGTGAGCCTCGTCGTGCTCGGGATCGCCGCGGCGATCTGGCGCGCACCGCTGCCGGAGCGCCGTGACCTGCTCGCCATCGCCGCGTTCGGCGTCCTCTTCCTCGGCGTCTACAGCGTCGCGCTGAACGAGGCCGAGCGGCGCGTCGACGCCGGCACGGCCGCGATGCTGATCAACACCGGGCCGATCCTGATCGCGATCCTGGCCGGCGTCTTCCTGCGGGAGGGGTTCCCGCGCTGGCTGTTCGCCGGCTGCGCGGTCGCCTTCGCCGGCTGCCTGCTGATCGGGCTCGCCAACACGCGCGCGGGCTCCGGCGCCGGCCTCGGGATCGCGCTGCTGATCCTCGCCGCCTCGGCCTACGCCACCGCCGTCGTGATCCAGAAGCCGGTGCTCGCGCGGGCGTCGCCGCTCCAGGTGACGTGGCTCGGCTGCGCGGCCGGCACGGTCGTCTGCCTGCCGTTCGCGCCCGGCCTCGTCGGGGATCTCGACGACGCCGGCGCGACCGCGATCGGCTGGATGGTCTACCTCGGCGTGGCGCCGACCGCGCTCGGCTTCGCCGCCTGGGCCTACGCGCTGCGGGGCATGAGCGCCGGCCGCCTGGCCTCGCTCGCGTACCTCATCCCGGTGGTCGCGATCCTGCTCGGCTGGGCGCTGCTGGGCGAGACGCCGCCCGAGCTCGCGGCCGTCGGCGGGGCGCTCTGCATCGCCGGCGTCGCACTGGCTCGCCACCGTTGAGGCTCTCGCGCCAGCTGTGGGTGGTGGAGGCGGGGATCTTCCTCAGCATGCTCGGCTACGGCGCCGTCTTCCCGTTCGAGATCGTCTACCTGCACGAGGAGCGCGGCTTCGGCCTCGGGATGGCCGGCTTCGTGGTCGGCCTGCTCAGCGGCGTCGCCGTCGTGGTGGCGCCGGTGGCGGGCGCGGTCATCGACCGCGTGGGCGCCCGGCCCACGGCGGTGTGGGCCGGGCTGGCCCTGGCCGGCGGCTACGGGCTGCTCGCGTTCGCCACGACGCCGGCGGTCGCGATCGCCGCGGCGGTGCTGGCGGGGGCCGGCAACGGCGGGCTCCAGCCGAGCCAGTCGGCGCTGATGGCGGCGCTCGCGCCGCGCGAGCTGCTCCAGCGCGCGAGCGGCGTGTCGCGCGTGGCGGTCAACGTCGGGCTCGGCCTAGGCGCCGCGATCGGGGGCGTGGTCGCCGGCGCCGGCGCCTTCGTCGCGCTGTTCCTGGCCAACGCCGTCACGTACCTGGTCTACCTGGCGATCCTCGTGGCGGCCGTGCGCGACCAGGTGCGCCCGGAGCCGGTCGCGGGCGGCTACCGGGCGGTGCTGGGCGACCGCGCGCTGCGGCGCTTCGCGCTCGTCAACGTCGCCCTGATCGCGGTCGGCTGGGGCGTGCTGGCGTGGATCGTGCCGCCGTACGCGCGCGCGATCGGGATCGCGCCGAGCCTGATCGGCCTGCTGATCCTGGCCAACGCGGCCACGGTGGTGGTCCTCCAGCTGCCGATCGTGCGGGTCGCGGAGGGGCGCAGCCGCGTCGGCGCTCTCTCACTGGCGGCCGCCGTCTGGGTGCTCGCGTGCCTGCTCGCGCTCGCGGGCGGCTTCCCCTGGCTGCTCGCCGCGGCGGTCGCGTTCGCGGTCGGCGAGTGCCTGCACGCGACGGCGTTCATGCCGCTGATCGCCGACCTCGCGCCGCACGGCCTGCGCGGGCGCTACATGGCGACGGCCGGCCTGTCGTGGTGGCTGGGACTGGCGGTCGCGCCGACCCTGGGCGGGCAGCTGCTGGCGGTGTCTCCGGCGCTGCCGCTGATCGGCGGCGCCGCGCTGGCGGCGTCGGCGATCGTGCTGCTGCGGGCCGCCGAGCCCGCGTTGCCGCTCAGAGCGCGCGCGATACCTCGTCCCACACCGCGCGGTGCAGCGTGACGTTCGCCTCGCGGTCGGTGTGGACGGCGACGATGCTCGTGTGCTCGGCGGCCAGGGCGCCGGCGAGCGCCGCGCGGAACTCCTCGACGCCGGCGGCGACGACGTAGCCGCAGCCGAAGAGCGCTGCCGCGTTCGCGAAGTCGAGCCCGTGCGGGGTGGCGACGTGCTCGACGAAGTCCTCGCCCTCTCCGCTCACGGGCAGGAAGTGGAAGATCCCGCCGCCGTCGTTGTGCAGCAGCACGATCGTCAGCTTGCGCCGGGCGGACTGGATCAGGCCGCCGAGGTCATGGATCAGGGCGACGTCGCCGATGAGGAGCACGACGGGACCGTCTGCGGCCGCGGCGACCCCGAAGGCGGTGGAGACGGTCCCGTCGATCCCGTTCGCGCCGCGGTTGGACAGCACGCGCGGCGGGTGCTCGCGGGCGGGGAAGAAGGTCTCGACGTCGCGCACCGGCATCGAGGAGGCGACCACCACCGTCGCCTCGGGCGGCAGCGCCGAGCCGAGCTCGGCCGCGACGCGCGGCTCGCTCAGGCCCGCGGGCGTCAGGGCGCGGGCGATCGCCGCCGCGGCCGCGCGGTCGGCGCGGTGCCAGCGCTCGAGCCAGGCGCCGTCGCGCTTCTTCAGTTCGATCGCGTCGAGCGTGGCGCGCGGGTCGGCGGCCAGGATGGTCGCCACTGAGCCGCCCGGGTCCTGCCAGGCGTTCTCGGGGTCGAAGGCGACCTGGAGCGCGTCGTCCATCCCGTGCAGCCAGGCGCGCAGCGGCTTGGAGGTCGGCAGGTCGCCGATGCGCAGCACGAGCTGCGGCTCGGGAGTCCAGGCACGCAGCAGGGCGTCGTAGTGCGCGATCGCCGCCGGGCCGCGGCGGGCGCCCGACAGCGGGTCGGCCAGCAGCGGGATCGCGGCGCGCTCGGCGAACGCGGCCAGCGCCGGCCCGAGCGCGGGGTCGCGCTCGGAGCGGCCGGCGACGATGACGGCCTGCGGACGCGCCTCGAGCTCGGCGCGCAGCCCGTCGACGACCGCCTGCGGCGGCGTGCTCGTCACACGGGGCCGCGTGACCCACGGGCGGCCGCCGGCCCGGCCGCTGTCGTCGTCGGGCAGCGGTCCGTCGGGCACGAGCGGCTCGCGCAGCGCGAAGTTCAGGTGCACGGGGCCGGGCCGGCCGCCGACGGCGGTCCAGAACGCGCGGCACGCGAGCTGCCGCAGCCACCGCAGCCGCTCCGGCGTGGCGGGGTGCGAGTCGACCTCGAGGTACCACTTGGCCGCGCCGCCGTAGAGCTTGACCTGGTCGATCGTCTGCCCGGCGCCGAGGTCGCGCAGCTCGGGCGGCCGGTCGGCGGTGAGCACGATCAGCGGGACGCGGGCCTCGTGCGCCTCGATCACGGCGGGCGCGTAGTTGGCCGCCGCGGTGCCGGACGTGCACGCCAGCGCCGCCGGCACGCCGCTCGCCTTCGCGATCCCGAGCGCGAAGAAGCCCGCGCTGCGCTCGTCGAGGTGCGACGTCGCGTCGATCCGGGGGTCGCGCGCGAGCGAGAGCACGAGCGGCGTCGAGCGCGAGCCGGGGGAGGTGCACGCGTGGCGGACGCCGCAGCGGGCGAGCTCGTCGACGAAGGCGCGGAGGCCGATGAAGGTGTCGTTGGTCACGGTAACGTCGCCGAAGGCGAGCGCGACGAAGGAGCGGCTCGCCTGGCAGGCGAAACCCTATGACGCTCGTCCTCCTGCACGGCTTCACCCAGACCCGGCAGAGCTGGCGGCGGACGGTCGCGGCGCTCGGCGGACGCTATCGCGCGCTGGCGCCCGACCTCCCTGGCCACGGCCAGGCCGCCGAGCGGCGTCCGGCGTCGTTCGCGGCGTGCGCGGCCTACGTGCGGGCGCTCGCCGATGGCCCGTGCGCGCTCGTGGGCTACTCGATGGGCGGCCGGATCGCGCTCCACACCGCGCTCGCCTTCCCGGGCCTGGTCGAGCGGCTCGTGCTGATCGGGGCGAGCCCGGGGATCGCGGACGCGGCCGAGCGCGAGCAGCGGCGGCGCGCCGACGCGGAGCTGGCCGACCGGATCGAGGCGATCGGCGTCGAGGCGTTCGCGGAGGAGTGGGGCGCGCAGCCGCTGTTCGCGGGCCAGGACGCGCGCGTGGCGGCCGCCGCGCACGCGGACCGGCTGCGCAACACCGCGCCCGGGCTCGCCGCCGCGTTGCGCGGGCTCGGCACCGGCGTGATGGAGCCGCTGTGGGGCCGGCTCGGCGAGCTGGCGATGCCGGTCACGCTCGTGGTCGGCGAGCGCGACGCCAGGTTCCGCGCGATCGCCGAGCAGATGGCGCCGACGATCACGGGCAGCCGCATCGAGCTGGTCGCGGGCGCGAGCCACGCGGCCCAGCTCGAGCGGCCGGAGGCGGTGGCGGCGGCTATCGCCGCCGCCCTTTCCCCCCTCAGCGACGACGAGGCTTGAACACCTCGTACACGGCGTTGTGCGTGAGCGAGACCACGTACAGGTCGCCGTCAGGTCCTGTCTGGACGTCAGTGCCGACGCCGAAGTTGCGGCCGAAAAGCAGCGACTGGCTCTCGGTGATCTCCCACTTGCGGACGTTGTCGGCGACGCCGTCGTCCAGCCGCGGGTCGTCGACATCGACCGCCCGCCGGTTGCGGGTGAGATTGAACCTGAACAGGTGCCCGCCCTCCAGGAGGTCGCGCGCGCCGCCCATGAACAGGTCGTTCTCGTACTCGCGACCGAGGTCGCCGGAGTCTAGGAACCCGATTCCGCCGGGCGCCACCTCGTACTTCCAGCTCATCTCGGGATCGCTGAAGAACGCGCCCGGGAGCATGAACATGCGCGCCCGCGCCTCGGCCTCGGTGTCGGCGATGTTGGTCGGCGGCCAGCGGATCTGCTGGAGCCCGAAGTAGCCGTTCGGGGCGTTCGGGTCCGGCGGCACCGGCGTCGTCGTCGTCTCGATCTGCTTGAACTGCGCGAGCCGCGACAGCGGGCCCATCACCTGGACCCAGCCGGAGTTCATGCCCGGCGGCACGCGGTTGAGCTCGCTGAACGAGTCGTCGCCGTTCTCCTGCTCCCAGAGGTCGCCCGACTTCGGGTCGAAGGCCATGCCAAAGCTGTTGCGCAGGCCGTAGGCGAAGATCTTCTGGACGTTCTCGCCGACCTCGCCGCCCATCGTGCGGCCGACGCGCCAGAACGGGTTGTCGCGCGGCGCGTCGCCGTCCTCGTCGAGGCGGAGGATCACGCCGGTGCGGTGCAGGTCGTCGGGCTCGGGACCGCCGAACTGGTCGTCGCCGAACGGCGTGAAGGTCACGCCGACGAGGTTCTGCAGGTTGCCGCGCCGGCCCGTGTCTCCGATGATCGCGTAGAGCTTCCCGTCAGGCCCGAAGCGGATCACGCCGCCGTCGTGGTTGGCGCGCAGTGGCTGCCCGTCGTCGGCTTGGTACGCGCGGAACTTGACGATGTTGCGGTCCCATTCGAGCGCGCCATCGTCCCACTCGAAGCGGTCGATGCGGTTGCCCATGATCCGCACTTCGCCGAGACCGATGCTGTCGGCGCCCGTGCGGCTCTGGCTCCAGAACAGGTACACCCAGCCGTTCTTCTTGAACTTCGGATGCAGGGCGATGCCGAGCAGACCCCGCTCGGAGGCGGAGTTGACCGCGAGGTCGAGCACCGTGCCGCGCACCTGACCGTCCCTGACGCGCTTGACCTGGCCACTCGCCTTCTCGAGCACCAGGAAGTCGTCGTCGCCGATGAACGCCATCGACACCGGCGAGCTGAGCCCCGACACCGCCGTGCGGACGGCGAGATCGGGGTCGAGCACCTCCGGCGCCTGTGCCGCCGCCGGGGCGGCGAGCGCCAGAGGACATGCCACGGCGAGCGTGAGAGCCCGCCGCGTCCATCGCGTGCCGCGTCCCATCGAGCAACCCCCTCGTGCTAGGTGGACTCAGACGGAGGTGCTACGCACGATCCCCTGACCGGGTTCGCTGAGTTCACTCAACGACTACGGGTACGCCATCAGCAGCACGCAGTGCGCGGTCTCGAGCGCCTCGTAGATGTGGGGCACGTCGGCGCCGAAGGTGAGCAGGTCGCCGGCGTCGAGCAGGACCGGGCCGTCCTGCGGGCCGGCGCGCAGGCGACCGACGACCACCACGAGGTGTTCGACGACGCCGGCGTGGTGGGCGTCGGCGTGGCGCACGGCGCCGGCTTCCAGGTCGAGCGCGTAGAGGTCGAAGGCGCTGCGGCCGTGCGAGGCGGCCAGCAGCCGGCCGGCCCAGCCGGGCGTCTCCTCCGCGCGCATGGGGCGGGCCTCGGCGGCGCGCACGACGCGGAGGGCCGGGCGGGACTCCTCGACGACGCGCGCGAACGGCACCTGGAGCGCCGCGGCGATCGCCCACAGGGTCTCGACGCTCGGGTTGCCCTTGCCGGACTCGAGCTGCGCCAGCGTCGACTTGCCCAGCCCGGCGGCGGTCGAGAGCTCCGCGAGCGTCATCCCGGCCTGCATGCGCAGCGAGCGGACGTTCGCGGCGACCGACCGCACGAAGGAGTCGACGCTTTGCTGTTGTTCCATCATGCTGGACAAAGTTCCATCAAGATGGCATCATGTCCATCATCATGGAAGCGAGCACCATTATGGCGGACAGACGCGCCGTTGCGCAAGTGCCGTCTTCCTTCGCCGCGGGCGCGCGGGCGGCGGCCCCGCTCGCCGTCGCCGTGGTGGCGTTCGGCGCCTCGTTCGGGATCCTGGCCCGCGACGCGGGCATGGGCGTCGTGGCGCCGATCGTGATGTCGCTCACGACCTTCGCCGGCTCCGCGCAGTTCGCGGTCGCCTCGGTGCTCGACTCGGGCGGGGCGCTGGCGGCGGCGATCGTCGCCGCGGTGCTGCTCAACCTGCGCTACCTGGCGATCGGCGTCTCGGTCGCGCCGGCGCTCCGCGGCTCCGCGCCGCGCCGGTTCGCCGAGGCGCAGCTGGCCGTCGACGAGTCGTGGGCTGTCGCGTCGCGCGGCGGTCGCGTGGATCGCGGCCGCTTGCTCGGCGCGGGCTGCGTGCTGATGGCGTCGTGGCTGACCGGCACCGTGGCCGGCACGCTCGGCGGCAGCGCGCTCGGCGATCCGGCCGACTACGGGCTCGACGCGATGTTCCCCGCGCTCTTCCTGGCGCTGCTGGTCGGGCAGCTCGACGGCCGCCGCGCCCGGGTCGCCGCGCTGTCGGGCGGGCTGATCGCGGTCGCCCTCACGCCGGTCGTCCCGCCCGGCCTGCCGATCGTCGCCGCCGCTTTCGGCGCGGTCATCGCCCTGAGGGTGCGTGAGTCGTGAGCGCGGCCTGGCTGGCGGTGCTCGTCGTCGGCGCCGCGACGATCGCGCTGAAGGGCGCGGGCACGCTCGTGCTCGCCGGCCGGCCGCTGCCGCGCCCGGCCGCCGCCATCATGCCGCTGCTCGCGCCGTGCCTGCTCGCCGCTCTGGTGGTTGGGCAGACGCTGGGCGACGGGCGTGCGCTGGTGCTCGACGCGCGGGTGTTCGGCGTGGCCGCCGCCGTGGTGGCTCTGGCGCTGCGCGCGCCGCTGTTGGTGGTGCTGGGTGCCGCTGCGGGTGTCGCTGCTCTGGTCCGTGCGCTGGGCGCGGCTTGAACTGCGGCATTGAGGGAGGCGGGTTCGGGCGGGGGTGCATTTCTGCATCATCCGTAGCGTCTTCCTCGCGATGATGCAGAAACGCCCGCTATAGGAGCGTTTCTGCATCATCCGGCAGCCGGGCGCCACGATGTGCACTTATGCACCGCCAACGGTGCATTTCTCCCCATTGCGCGGCCGCAGCACGAGATTCGGGAGAAACGCACCGCATAGGTGCCGACTCCCCAACGACCCGGCACCGCGCGTCGATTCGGGGAGACATGCACCCTCACCACGCACCCGCCCAGCCACTTCCCCTACCCAGCCGCAGTTCAAAGGCGGTGCCGCGGCTCCAGCGAATACGCGAGCGAACAGCGTCGCCTCGTCGAGCGGCGCCTCGACGTACTCGTAGGCCGCCAGCACCGCCCGCTCGAGCTCATCCAGCGAGGTGGGCGCCTCGTCCGCCACGGCGCCGACCGTGGCGGGATCCATGTCGAGCTCCAGCGCGGCATAAACGTCCACCAACACCGCCCGCAGCCGATCCGCGCCCGACACCGCCACCGACGCGGCCAGCAACGAGGCGTGCCGCAGCACCCGCTGCGCCGTCCCCACGAGCTTCACCGCCCCGCGCGCGTTCACCGTGAACTCGCCCGGGCAGAACTCCCGCGGCACCGGACCGACGCGAGCGTCGACCCCCAGCGACCGCAGCGCGCCGGCGAGCCGCGAGCCCGGACGCAGCGAACCGCGCGTGCATCCCCGCGATCGGGTCCGGCCTCGCCCACCAGCTCGTCGATCCCCAGGCACGCCCTCGTCGTACGCCACCGCGTGCCCGCCGGGCGCGCGCAGCACCGGCTCGAACCCATGCGCGCCGCGCCGCCGACACAGCGTCCGCGAACCCCGGCCGCAGCGCGTCCAGCCGCCCGAACGCCACCGTCGGCGCCGGCCGGTACGACCCGCAGCACCGACCCAAAGACGCCCTCGTTCACGCGCTCGACCAGCGCGTGCGCCACCGCCACCTCCAAAGCCGGCGGCCGCGGCGGCCGCTCGACGATCGCGATCACGGGCCGAGCAGCCCGGGCCCGGCCGGGACCTCGATCTCCCCGTCCTGCGGAGCCAGCAGCGCGATGTCCTCGAAGGCGCCCAGCGTCGCCAGGCCGCAGTAGGCGACCGGCCCGGAGGCGCGCAGGCCGGCCGCGGCGTGCAGGCCGGCGGCGATGCCCAGCGGCCCGTCCAGCGACGATGCGACGTACACCTTCGTCCCGGCCGCCCGCGCCGCGCGGGCGTCGCGCAGCAGGCCCGAGATGCCGCCGCAGCGCGAGATCTTCAGACACAGCGCGTCCGCGGCGCCCGAGCCGGCGGCGCCGCGCTCGGCGGCGGTCTCGTCCATCGCCACCGGCACCGGCGACCGCGCGCGCGTGGCGCGCATCGCGTCCAGTCCGTGCACCGGCTCCTCGCACAGCTCGATGCCCGCCGGGCGCCAGCGTGCGCAGGTGCGCGACCGCCTCGTCCGGGCTCGCCCACGCGCCGTTCGCGTCCACCCGGATCGCCATCCGGTCGCCGACCGCCGCGCGCACGGCCGCGAGCCGGCCGGCGTCGTCGCCGATCCCGACCTTGAGCTTCAGGCAGCGGAACCCCGCCTCGGCGCAGCGTGCCGCCGCCTCGGCCGCGCCCGCGCGGTCCGGCAACGCGATCGTCGCGTTGACCGCGACCGCGCGCACGGCGCCGGCCGCGATCAGCTGCGCCACCGGGAAGCCTGTCCGCCGGCCGGCGCGGTCCCAGAGCGCGAGGTCGATCGCGGCCAGCGCCTGCGGCAGCGGGCGCTCGGCCGCGCAGGCGGCCAGCAGCTCGGCGTGGGTGGAGCGCGGGCTGGCGCGCGCCAGCACGGCCTCGTAGGCGTCGAGCGCGGCCACCACCGAGGCGAGCGAGACGCCGTCGTACGGCTCGAGCGGCGCCGCCTCGCCCATCCCGTAGTCGCCGTCGCCGAAGTCGAGCCGCACGCGCAGCACCTCGCGCTCGGCCAGCTCGCCCCATGCCGCGCGCAGCGGGGCGCGGAGCTTGAAGGTGACGGAGTCGACCGTGAGCTCGGCCATCAGCTCGCCAGGATTCCCGCTGACAGGAGGGCGCAGAACACGAGTTGGAGCATCCCGGTGCGCGCCAGCGCGCCGTTCAAAGACGGCCCGTCGCGTGCGCTGGCGCACCGTGCGCACGACCGGCACGGCGAGCGGCAGCGCGAGCAGCGGCAGCAGCAGCCACGCGGACAGCTCCTCGGAGCCGAGCAGCCACGGCAGCGGCGCGCACACGAACGCGCCGTAGACCATCACGGCGTACAGCATCGCGCGCCCGCGAGCGCCCGAGCCGCACGGCCAGGGTCCGCTTGCCGGCGCGGCGGTCGGTCTCGAGGTCGCGCACGTTGTTGACGACCAGGATCGCCGACGCCAGCAGCCCGACCGGGACGGCGAGCACGAACGCCTCCCAGGCGAGCTGCTCGACCTGCGCGAAGTAGGAGCCGGTGACCGCGACGACGCCGAAGAAGAGGAAGACGAACACCTCGCCGAGGCCCTCGTAGCCGTACGGCCGCGGGCCGCCGGTGTAGAGCACGCCGGCCAGGATCGACGCGACGCCGATCAGCAGCAGCTCCCAGCCGGCGGTCGCGATCAGGTAGGCGCCGGCCAGCACCGCCAGGCCGAAGGCGACGTAGGTCGCGACCAGCACCTGGCGCGGCGGCACCAGCCCGCCCGCGGTCACCCGCACCGGGCCCAGCCGGTCCTCGGTGTCGGCGCCGCGGCGAGCGTCCGAGTAGTCGTTCGAGAGGTTCGTCCCGATCTGGATGAACACGCGCGCCGAGCATCGCCGCCACGAAGGTGAGCACCTTGAACGTGCCCTCGGTCGCCGCCAGCGCCGTGCCGACCAGCACCGGGGCGACCGCCGCCGGCAGCGTCCTCGGCCGCGCCGCCATGAGCCAGATGTGCAGCGGGCTCAAGGTCGTCGGGGGAACTGCGAGAAGTCGGGCTTGCGCTTTTCCTTGTACGCCTCGCGGCCCTCGCGGGCCTCGTCGGAGGCGTAGAAGAGCAGGTTGGCGTCGTGCGCGAGCTGCTGGATGCCGCTCAGCCCGTCCTCGGCGGCGTGGAAGCTGGCCTTCAGCAGGCGCAGCGAGAAGGGGGAGAGCTCGAGCATCTCGCGGCACCACCTCACGGTCTCAGCTTCGAGCTCCTCCAATGGCACCACCGTGTTCACGAGCCCCATCTCGAGCGCCTGCTGCGCGTCGTACTGGCGGCACAGGAACCAGATCTCCTTCGCCTTCTTCACGCCGACCGTGTTCGCCAGCAGCGCCGCGCCGAAGCCGCCGTCGAAGGAGCCGACGCGCGGCCCGGTCTGGCCGAAGCGCGCGTTGTCGGCCGCGATCGTGAGGTCGCAGACGAGGTGCAGCACGTGGCCCCCGCCGACCGCGTAGCCGGCCACCATCGCCACCACGGGCTTGGGCAGCCGCCGGATCTGCACGTGCAGGTCGGTGACGTGGAAGCGGCCGACCTTCGCGCCCTCGGGCATGTAGCCGGTGTCGCCGCGCACGCGCTGGTCACCGCCCGAGCAGAAGGCCAGCGGCCCCTCGCCGGTGAGCACGATCACGCCGACCTCGGTGTCCTCGCGCGCCTTCTCGAGCGCGTCGGAGATCTCCACGATCGTCTGCGGCCGGAACGCGTTGCGGACCTCGGGGCGGTTGATCGTGATCTTGGCGATGCCGTCGCCGAGGTCTCGTAGCGGATGTCCTCGTACTCGGCGGCGGCGGTCCAGGTGACGGTCAAGGCAGAGACACTAGCCTGCCCGTCGATGGAGCCATGGCTGGAGCGCGCGGCGGCCCTGCGCCCGAACCGGACCGCGGTCGAGGCGCCGGACGGCTCGCTCACCTACGCCGAGCTGCTCGACCGCGCCCGCCGAGTCGCGCTCGAGGGCGACCTCGTGCCGATCGCGCTGCCGCCGGGACTCGACTTCGTCGTGACGCTCCACGCCTGCCTGCTGGCCGGGCCGGCGGCGATGCCCGTCGACCTCCGGCTGGCAGAGCGCGAGCGGCCGCGCGGTTCCGGCGAGCGTGGGGGAGGACGTGGCGCTCGTCGTCCACACCTCCGGCACCACCGGCGAGCCGAAGCCCGTCGAGCTCACGTACGGCAACGTCCTCGCGCAGGCGCTGGGCACCGCCGCCGCGCTCGGCCTCGACCGATGACGAGCGCTGGCTGTGCCCGCTGCCGCTCAGCCACGTCGGCGGCCTGATGGTGCTGCTGCGCTCCGTGATCTACGCCACCACCGCGGTCATCGGCCCGCCGGACCGCGACGACGTCACGCTCGCCTCGATGGTCCCGACACAGCTCGCCCGCGTGCTGGACAGGCCGACGAAGCTGCGGGCGGTGCTGCTGGGCGGCGCGGCCGCGGACCGCACGCTGCTGACCCGCGCGAAGGAGGCCGGCTGGCCGGTGGCGCCGTCGTACGGGCTGACCCAGGCGTGCTCGTCGGTGACGATCGGCGAGATCGGCGACGCCGAGACCTCCGGGCCGCGCCATCCCCGGCGTCGCCGTCTCGATCGCGCCCGACGGCGAGATCCTGGTCGAAGGCCCGACGGTCGACGGCACGCTGCGCACCGGCGACCTCGGCCGCCTCGACGACGCGGCCGCCTGGTCGTGATCGGCCGCAAGGCGGACACGATCGTCAGCGGCGGAGAGAACGTCGCGCCGGCGGAGGTCGAGGCCGTGCTGCTCGAGCACCCGGCCGTCGAGGACGCCGGCGTGTTCGCGCGGCCGCACCCGGAGTGGGGCGAGGCGGTCACCGCGCGCGTCGTGCTGCGCTCGCACGCCACCGAGGTCGAGCTGCGCGAGTGGGTCGGCGGCGGCTGGCGCGCTTCAAGGTGCCGAAGACGATCGAGGTCGCCGACGCGCTGCCGCGCACGCCGTCCGGCAAGCTGCTGCGGAGGGAGCTGGTATGAGCGAGTACCGCCAGGAGAGCCGCCGCCGCTGGCAGACCGTGGCGGCAGGCTGGGAGAAGCACGCCGACGACATCCGGCGCGACACGATGCCCGTGACGAGCTGGATGATCGAGGCGATCGCGCCGCAGCCCGGCCATCAGCTGCTCGAGCTCGCGGCCGGGATCGGCGACACCGGCTTCCTCGCCGCCGAGCTGATCGAGCCGGGCGGCACGCTGATCACCTCCGACCTCGTGCCCGAGATGCTGAGCGCCGCCCAGCGCCGCGCCGAGCGGCTCGGCGTCCGCAACGCGCGCTTCCGCCAGATCGACGCCGAGGTGATCGACCAGCCGGCCGCGAGCCTCGACGGCGTCATCGGGCGCTGGGGCTACATGCTGATGGCCGACGCCGAGGCCGCGCTCCGGGACACGCGACGCGTCCTCAAGCCGGGCGGCCGCCTCGCCCTCGCCGCCTGGGCCGACCCGCAGGACAACCCGTGGACCGTCCTGCCCGTCGTCGAGCTGGCCGAGCGCCGCCTCGTCGAGCCCATGCCCCCGGGCCCCGGCCAGTTCGCCTGGGCGCCCGACGGGCACGACCGAGGAGAACCTCGACGCGGCCGGCTTCGTCGAGTACGAGGTCGAGTCGCTGGCCTTCACCGTGCGCTACCCGTCGGTGCGCCACTGGTGGCAGTTTGCGAACGACATCTCGCTGCGCGTGCAGGAGCGCTCGAGCCGCGACCAGGACGACGAGATCGTGCGGGCGCTGGCCGAGAAAGCGAAGCCCTGGACCGCCGAGGACGGCTCGCTGGCGCTCCCCGCCAGGACGTGGGTCGCCGCGGCAAGCGCGTAGTCTGAGGCGCCTATGTACTACGACAACGACGCGGACCTGGACCTGCTGAACGGCAAGACGGTCGCCATCCTCGGCTACGGCTCGCAGGGCCACGCCCACTCACTGAACCTGAAGGACTCCGGGGTCGACGTCGTGGTCGGCCTCCGCCCCGACTCGAAGTCCGTCGAGCAGGCGCGCTCGAACGGGCTCGAGGTCACCGACGTGGCCGACGCGGCCTCGCGCGGCGACATCGTGATGGTGCTGCTGCCCGACGAGCTGCACGGCCAGGTCTGGAACGAGCAGATCCGCGACGGCATCGCGCCCGGCAAGACGCTGCTCTTCGGCCACGGCTTCTCCGTCCACTACGGCGAGGTCGAGCCTCCGCCCGAGGTCGACGTCGCGCTCGTCGCCCCCAAGGGCCCCGGCCATCTCGTGCGCCGCCAGTACCTCGAGGGCAGCGGCGTCCCCGGCCTCGTCGCCATCCACCAGAACGCCTCCGGCGACGCGCTCGAGCTCACGCTCGCCTACGCCAAGGGCATCGGCTGCACGCGCGGCGGCGTGATCGAGACCACGTTCAAGGACGAGACCGAGACCGACCTGTTCGGCGAGCAGGCCGTCCTCTGCGGCGGCGTCTCCGAGCTGGTCCAGGCGGGCTACGAGACGCTCGTCGAGGCGGGCTACGACCCCAAGCTCGCGTACTTCGAGTGCCTGCACGAGCTCAAGCTGATCGTCGACCTGATGTACGAGAAGGGCCTCAGCGGCATGCGCTTCAGCGTCTCGAACACGGCCGAGTACGGCGACTACACGCGCGGCAAGCGGATCATCTCCGACGAGACGCGCAAGGCGATGAAGGACGTCCTGGGCGAGATCCAGTCGGGCGACTTCGCGCGCGAGTGGATCGCCGAGAACCGCGCCGGGCAGGAGAACTTCAAGCGCATGCGCGCCGAGCAGGCCGACCACCAGATCGAGCGCGAGGGCAAGGAGCTGCGCTCGATGATGGACTGGATCGAGACGGAGTTCTGAGCGACGAGCAGAGCACCTCCGGCTGGCTCCCGCCGCGAGCACCGGGCGGCCAGCCGGCGCCGCTGTTCGAGTCGGCGCCCCCGGAGCCCGAGCCCGAGCCCGCGCCGCCGGCGCCGTTCGGCGAGCGCCCGATCATCTTCCAGGCGCCGGCGCGGCAGTCCAACGGCTCGGCGACCACCGCGCTCGTGCTCGGCATCCTCGGCGTCACGATCCTGCTGCTGACGGCCGGGCTGGCGTTCATCTTCTCGCTGCCGATGTCGATCGCGGCCTGGATCATGGGCGCGCAGGGGCGCAAGAACGTCGCCACCGGCAAGACGACGTACGGCGACGGGCTCGCCCACGCCGGTGTCATCCTCGGCATCGTCGGCGTCGTGCTCGCCGTCGTCGGGATGGTGGTCTGGGTGGTGCTGATCCTGACCGGGGTCGACCTCGAGGAGCTGCGGCGCGACCTCGAGAACCGGTCGAACCCCGACCTCGACCAGGCCGTGTGGATGGTCTTCGGCCGCTAACCTCGGGCCGACCTCCTATGACGCCAAATCCGTTCACCAAGCAGTACCTGATGACCGCGGGCCCGACGCCGATCCCGCCCGCCGTGTCGCAGGCGATGGCGGCGCCGATGATCTACCACCGCGCGCCCGCCTTCGACGAGCTGTACGAGCGCGTGCTCGGCGCGCTCCCGGGCGTCTTCCGCACGAGCAACGACGTGCTCGCCTTCGCCTCGAGCGGCTCGGGGGCGATGGAGTCGGCGGTCGCCAACCTCGTCCGCCCGGGCGACAAGGTGCTCGCCTGCGCGGCCGGCAAGTTCGGCGAGCGCTGGATCCAGCTGTGCGAGGCCTACGGCGCCGAGCTCGTCCGCTACGAGCCGGGCTGGGGCGAGCGGCTCGACCCCGCGCAGATCGACAAGCTGCTGAGCGACGACGTCAAGGTCGCGTTCGCCACGCTGAGCGAGACGTCGACCGGCGTCGTGCACGACGTGCAGGCGATCGCCGAGGTCGCAAGCCGGCACGGCGTCATCCTCGCCGTCGACGCCGTCTCCGGCCTCGGCGCCGCCGAGCTGCGCCAGGACGAGTGGGGCGTCGACGTGGTCGTGGCCGGCTCGCAGAAGGCGCTCATGTGCGCGCCGGGGCTCGCCTTCGCGTCGGTGTCGCCGAAGGCGCTCGAGTACGCCGAATCGCGCGGCGGCGGCCGTTACTACTTCGACTGGGGCCGCACGGCCAAGAGCCAGCGCAAGGGCGCCAGCCCGTTCACGCCGGCGGTCTCGCTGTTCCTCGGCCTCGACGTCGCGCTCCAGATGATCGAGCAGGAGGGCCTCGACAACGTCATGGCCCGCCACCAGCTGCTCGCCCGCGCCACGCGCGCCGGCGTCGCCGCCATGGGCCTCGAGCTGTTCGGTGACCCGGACGAGCGCTCGACGGTGGTCACCGCGGTCGAGCTGCCGGAGGACATCGACGGCGGCAAGGTCCCGGGCGCGCTGCGGCGGCTCGGCATCACCGCCAACGGCGGGCAGGACCACCTCAAGGGCCGCATCCTGCGGATCGCCCACTGCGGCTACTTCGGCGCCTTCGACATCGTGACCTCGCTGTCCGGGCTGGAGATGGTGCTCCAGCAGCTCGGGCGCGAGGTCGAGCACGGCGCCGGACCGGGCGCCGCGCAGCGGGTTTTCCTCGAGGCGGGCGTTCCCGCAGTGGCGTGACCGCGCCCGAGCTGACCGCGCCGATCCGCGTCCTGGTCGCCGAGAAGATCGCCGACACCGGCGTGCAGATGCTGCGCGACCGGTTCGAGGTCGACCTCGGGCTCGACTGGAGCGCCGACGAGCTGGCCGACCGGATCGGCGCCTACGACGCGATCCTGATCCGCTCGGCGACGAAGCTGACCGCCGACCTGATCGCCCGCGCCGACAACCTGAAGGTGATCGGGCGCGCCGGCGTCGGGGTCGACAACGTCGACGTCGAGGCCGCCACGCGGCGCGGGATCATCGTCGCCAACGCGCCGGCCTCGAACGTGATCACCGCGGCCGAGCACACGGTCGCGCTGATGCTCGCGCTGGCGCGCAACGTCCCGCAGGCGCACAAGGCGCTGACCGCCGGCAGCTGGGAGCGGTCCAAGTGGGGCGGCGTCGAGGTCTACGAGAAGACGCTCGGGCTGCTCGGCTTCGGGCGCATCGGCCAGCTCGTCGGCCAGCGCGCCCAGGGCTTCGGCATGCGCGTGGTCGCCTTCGACCCGTTCGTGTCGGCGGCCCGCTTCCGCGAGCTGGGCGTCGAGCAGGCCACGTCCTCCGACCAGCTCTACGCCGAGTCGGACTTCATCTCGATCCACCTGCCCAAGACGCCCGAGACGCGCCGGCTGGCTCAACGCCGAGGCGCTGGCCAAGTGCCGCGACGGCGTGCGGATCGTCAACTGCGCGCGCGGCGAGCTGGTCGACGACGAGGCGCTGAGGGCGGCGCTCGACTCGGGCAAGGTCGCGGGCGCGGCGCTCGACGTGTTCAGCCAGGAGCCCGTCACCGACCACCCGCTGTTCGGCTATCCCAACGTGGTCGTCACGCCGCACCTGGCCGCCTCGACGACCGAGGCGCAGGACCGCGCGGGCGTCCAGACCGCCGAGCAGGTCGTCGCCGCGCTGACCGGCGGCGTCGTCTCGACGGCGGTCAACATCCCCGCGGTCAGCGCGGAGGACATGGAGGTGCTGGGTCCGTTCCTGCCGCTGGCCAGCGGCCTCGGCCGCGTGGCGATGGCGCTCGCCGAGTCCAGCAGCGTCGACCGCGATCGAGCTCGAGTACCTCGGCCGGATCGCCGAGCGCGACACGCGGCTGCTCACCCTGTCGGTGCTCAACGGCCTGCTCGCCGGCCACACCGACGAGGAGGTCAACCTCGTCAACGCGCCGTCGCTGGCCGAGCAGCGCGGGATCCAGGTCTCCGAGCGCAAGGAGCAGAGCGCGCGCGACTTCACCGACCTCGTGCGCGTGACGGTGGTCGCCGGCGGCGAGCGCACGCGCGTGGTGGGCACCACGCTCGGCCGCCAGCACCGGCCGCACCTGCTCGAGGCGTGGGGCCAGCGCTTCAACCTCCAGATGGACGAGGGCCACCTGGCGCTCTTCCACTACCAGGACGTGCCCGGCATGATCGGCCGCGTCGGCACCGTGTTCGGCCAGCACGGCGTGAACATCTCGTCGGCCGCCGTGGGCCGTGAGCCGCCCGGCTACGACAGCGAGGACGCGCGGCGACCTGGCCGTCATGGCGGTCACCACCGACGGGCCGATCCCGCCCGCCGTGATCGACGCGATCGTGGCGATGGAGGGCTTCGTCGCCGGCCGCTCGGTGGCGCTCGCGGGCTGACCCGGATAGGGTCGCCCGGTGGGTGAGGCAGCCGCCCCCGGGGGAGAGACCAGCGAGCATGGTCTGAAGGCGAACGCGATCGGATTCACCGACGCGCTCGTCATCGGGCTCGCCTCGACGGCGCCGGCCTACTCGCTGGCGGCGGTCATCGGGCTCGTCGTCGTGGCGGTCGGCGTGCAGGCGCCGGCCGTGCTGCTCGCCTCGTTCGTCCCGATGTTCTTCATCGCGGCGGCCTTCTACTACATGAACCGCGCCGACCAGGACTGCGGGACGACGTTCTCGTGGGTCACGCGCGCGATGGGGCCGTGGTTCGGCTGGATCGGCGGCTGGGCGATCTGCACCACCGGCATCCTCGTCGTCGGCTCGCTGGCCGACGTCGCCGCCCGCTACGGGCTGCTGCTGGTCGGCTGGGACTCGGCCGCCGCCTCGAAGCCGGCGGTCACGGCGCTCGCCGTGCTGATCATCGCCCTGATGACGGCGGTCTGCGTGCTCGGCACCGAGCTCTCGGCGCGCTTGCAGAACGTGATGATCTTCGCCCAGGTGGCGGCGCTGCTGCTGTTCGCCGTCGTCGCGCTGTCGAAGGGCGGAGCGCTCGACTTCTCACTGTCGTGGCTGTCGCCGTTCGCGCTCGAGGACACCGGCGTGCTCGTCAGCGGCCTGCTGATCGGCGTCTTCATCTACTGGGGCTGGGAGAGCGCGGTCAACCTGACCGAGGAGACCGAGGACTCCGAGACGACGCCGGGCCTCGCCGCCGTGCTCTCGACCGTGATCCTGCTCGTGACCTACGTCTCGGTCGCCATCGCCGTCGTCGTCCTTCGCGGGGCTCGAGCGCGTGGCGAGTTCGAGGACGACGACGCGATCCTCTCGACGCTGGCCGGCGACGTGCTCGGCTCGCCGCTGGACCAGCTCGTCGTGATCGCGGTGCTGACCTCGGCGCTGGCCTCGACCCAGACCACGATCCTGCCCGCCTCGCGCACCGTGCTCTCGATGGCGCGCGGCGGCGCCATGCCCGAGGCGCTCGGCCGCATCCACCCGCGGTACCTGACGCCGCACGTCTCGACGATCGTGATCGGCATCCTCGCGACGGTCTGGTACGTGCCGCTGAACCTGCTGTCGGAGAACTTCCTCTTCGACACGCTGTCGGCGCTGTCGCTGATGATCGCCTTCTACTACGCGCTCAGCGGCTACGCCTGCGTCATCTACTACCGGCACGAGCTCACGAAGTCGGTCAAGAACTTCCTCTTCATCGGCGTCGCGCCGTTCCTGGGCGCCACGATTCTCGCGTTCCTGTTCGTGCGCTCCGTGAAGGACCTCGCCGACGCGGAGCTGTCCTACAGCGGCAGCGCCGTCCTCGGGCTCGGCCTGCCGCTGGTGATCGGCGCCGGCTTCCTGCTGCTGGGCGCGGTGCTGATGGTGCTGTGGCGGATCGGCAACCCGCGCGGCTTCTTCGAGCGGCGCGGGTGGGAGGCGGTCCGGCCCGAGGTGGCCGCCGGCCACGCCGAGCCCGAGCCGGTGCTCGACTGATGCTGGTCGTCGGCTACGACGGCTCGGAGGGCGCCGACAGCGCGCTCGCCGCGGCGATCGACCTCGCCCGGCCGCTGGGCGACCCGCTGGCGTCGCCTTCGCGGCCCAGCCGCCCGGCCGCGGCGTCGGCGACGAGTACCGCGTCGCACCTGGAGGCTCTGGAGGAGCGCGGCCGCGCCGTCACCGGCGCCGCCGTCGCGCGCGCCGTTGACGCCGGCGTCAGCGCCGAGGCGCGTCGTCGCCGACCGCAAGGTCGTCGACCTCCTGCTCGACCTCGCCGACGAGCACGCCGCGCGCGCGATCGTCGTCGGCACCTACGGCGAGAGCCCGCTGCGCGGCGCCGTGCTCGGCTCGACGCCGCACAAGCTGCTGCACCTCAGTCGAGGTGCCGGTGCTGGCGGTGCCGGCGGGACGAACTTCGGCTGGGTAGGGGAGGTGGCTCGGGACGCCGTTCCTCGGGTACCGCGGTGGCGGTGGTGCGCAGGTGATCGTCGGGCTGGCCGCCCTCGGGGCTCGGCTGATGATCGGTCGCCGGAAGAGCAACGACGTCGTCCTATAGCGGGACGTTGAGGTGTCCCGGATCCACGCCGCGCTCGAACGCGTCAGCTCCGTTTGGCTGTTCGCCGACGACGGCCTCTCGCACAACGGCACGTGCGTCAACGGCCACCGTGTCACCGGTCACCAACTCTCTGCGCGACGGCGACATCATCACCCTCAGCTCCTCCACGCTGGCGTTCGTTCTCCCGACGAGCGAGCCGTCGCTACCTACCGCCACGGCGCGCCGGCCCTCACGTCGGCTCGCGCCTACACCCGCACAGCGCCGCGTCGTCGTCGCGCTCTGCCGACCATACGCGAGCGGCCCCTACGGAGCGCCTGCGAGCAACCGCGAGATCGCAGATGAGCTCGTCGTGAGCGTCGACGCCGTCAAACGCAACCTGCTACACGGCAGCGCAGAAGCGCAAGTCGCTGACGAAGCCCAACGACGGTCCGATCAACAACACGCAGCCGGCCTGGAGCGCGGACGGCCGGCGGATTGTGTTCCGCACCAATCGCAGCGACCCGTCGCGCAATGTGGCCGATATCTGGGTCATGACTCCCTTCGGTCCGGTCCCCGGCGAGCCCAGCGCCCGACCGCTGGTCGTGCGTCCCGGCGATGAGCGCTATCCGACCTTCTCTCCCGACGCACGCGTCTCCTGTTCCGCGGTGACGACGACTCGATCGCTCCGAGCGTTTACTAGCAGATCTACGTGGCCCGCGCGGACAGCTCTAACTTGTCTCCCTGACCGACGACGCGGCGCTCTACAGCGCGCCATCTTGTCTCCGTACTCGCTCATCGCCTTCGAGTCCACCCGCGACGCCCGACCGCGAGATCTTCGTCATGACGCGGATAGCAGCGACGTGCGGCAGCTCACCGACAACGCGTTGCACGACGAAGAGCCGGCCTGGTCGCCGGACAGCCGCCTGATCGCGTTCACCCGCTCCGATACCTAGTCCTCGCCCAGCGACGTGTTTGTCATTAACGCCGACAGCAGCGACTCCGTCTCCGCTGACCATCACCCCTGATCCAGGCTCCGACTGGCAGCCGATCCCGATCACGGTCGGCGCCGCGAAGCAGCTACGCGTCGCGTGCGTCGACCTCTCGCTCCTCCCCGGCGTCGTCTCCTCTGTCGTCTCTTTCAAGACGAGCATTCTACGTCGCGTGCGTCTATCGCCACCCTACTGGCTCGCCGTCGCTAGCTTCTCACTCCTCCGAGCGCATCCTCAGCTACCGTGCTCCTCCGCGCCTCATTCGTTCGATCAGGTGCTCCTCGAGTGCGATCACCCCCCGGCCGAACCCGCCGCCCTACATGCCCGGGTTCGTGTACCGCGGTTTTTTTTTTTTTTTTTTTTTTTTTTTTTTTTTTCCGTCTTTCTTTTCTCACGGCCGCCGAGTGGTCAGTTTGTGGGCCTGAGGCCGACAAAGTGACCAACCAGCCTCCGATCGTCATCTTTGTTCCCTCCACGGGAACAAAGTGACCAATCGACCCCGCGCGCGCCTCGATCCCGCCTCCCTCGATGCCCGTTAATTTTTTTTTTTTTTTTTTTTTTTCTCTCTTCTCTCTTTTTACCCAGCACGCCGAGTCGACGCCTCAGCCCGCGATCCTCGCCGCTCGCTGCCGAAGCAGCAGGTAGACCTGCCCTTCCGTTCGCGGCAGCTTGCCTCCGTAGCCGTTCTCGGTGTGGGCAACGATCCCGTCTAAGATCAGCTAGTACGATACAACGAGCGCTCGCGAACCCTCGCCGCGGTTGAGATCGTGCCGACCCTCGTCTCGCGGTGCACCAAGCGGCAAGTGCTGTTGGCGTCCAGCCGATCTAGCACTTTCGAGTTCGTCTACACCTTCAGCTTTCTACTCTCTATCTTGTCTGTGGCGTCCCGCTGAATCCTCAAGCACTACTGGTCAGCGAGGACACGATCTGTCTGTCATGCATGCGCATGCACATCATCTTCCGGGTGGAGCCCGCGCTTGGATCGCGGCGCCGTTCGCGCTACCGCGCGACCACGTGCTCGATCGCGCCCAGCGCGCGCGCCGTTCCGCGCAGGCCCGTGTAGAGCACGATCAGGCCGCTCGTGAGCAGCAGTTCGCCGGTGCCCTTCCGGCGAGCGGTGGTAACGAGATCCGTCATGTCCGACATGGTTCCGCCCCCCTGTGTCGAACAGGTACCGATGCGCGGTCCATGATCGGCGCCAGGCCGCTGGACCGTGTGTCGATTCAGTAGCCGTAACCCGTCAGGCGCGGCGGAATACCGGGCGGCGCGGTGGCCGGCGCGGCGGGCGGGCGTCGGCGAGGCCGGCGACCCACGACGGGCCGTCCTCGGTCGGCGTGACGACGCGCTCGAGCGCGCTCACGACCGCCGGGTCGTAGCCGGTGCCGGCCTCCTCCTGGAGCAGCGCGAGCGCGCGCTCGGGCGTCCACGCCGCGCGGTACACGCGGTCGGAGACGAGCGCGTCGTAGACGTCGCAGACCGCGAGGATCGCGGGTCTCGATCGGCAGCTCGTCGCCCTTGAGGCCGTTCGGGTAGCCGGTGCCGTCGAGCCGCTCGTGATGATCGGAGACCAGCCGCTGGACGGTCTGCGGGAACCCGCCGAGCTCGTCGAGCAGCTTGCGGCCGGCGTCGGGATGGCGGCGGATCTCGGCGAACTCGGCGTCGTCGAGCGGACCGGGCTTCTGAAGGATCTCCAGCGGCACCGACAGCTTGCCGACGTCGTGCAGCAGCCCGCCGACGGCGAGGTCGCGGCGCAGGCAGGCGGGGAGCTTGAGCTCCTCGGCGACGCGCGCGGCGAGCAGGGCGACGCGGCGGGTGTGCTCCTCGGTCGAGGCGTCCCGGTCGGCCAGCAGCTCGAGCAGGGCGCGGATGCGGGTGCCGAGGTAGGCCTCCTCGGCGGCGACCAGCTCGACCGTGGTGAGGTCGCCCACCAGCGGGCGCGAGGCGCCGACGCGAGCGAGGTCGAGCACGGTCGGGATGCCGATCAGGGCGATGCCGCCGATCTCGAGCGCGTGGCCGCCGTAGAAGGCGACGTTGCCCGGCCCCATCCAGAGCTGGGCGAAGAGCGCGACGCCGAGCCAGGCGCAGCCGGCCACGACCAGCAGGTCGGCCGGCCGGTGCGTCAGCGTGTGCGTGCGGACGGCGCGGTGGGAGAGGATCAGCAGGCAGCCGATCCCGAACACCAGCAGGGCGACGGCCGGCGGGCTGCCCGCCTTCGGCACCATCGGGACGATCGACGGGAAGGCGAGCGCCGCGGCGCCGAGGCCGAGCACGCCGACGGCGAGCACGCCCTGGAGGACGAGCAGCGGGGCGATCCGGCGCGGGCGGCGCAGCGCCGGGGATCGCGGTGAGCGCGAGCAGCGCGGCGCCGACCGGGATCGAGAGGCCGCCGGCCAGCGCGATCACGCCGTTCATGCCGACGACCACGCCCGGCGTGGCGAACCCGTGCACCATCAGCAGCGCGGTGGTGGTCGAGAAGGCGGTGCCGAGCAGGATCACGCGGCCGTCGCGCCCGCGGACGCCGGCGGCGGTCAGCCCGATCGCCACGAAGGCGGCGGTGCCGCCGGCCGTCACGACGGGCCAGAAGTGGGCCTCAGAGGAGAGGTCGACCGGCTGCCGGCCGACGACCGCCATGATCAGGAGCGGGCACCGCCGCGGCGGCGGCCGCGAGCAGGTGCCCGGCCCGGAGCCGCTGGTGCCATGTGCCACGCATCCCGGCTCATATCGGCTCGAATGCGCCGGAGTTTGAGCGATCAGGCGAGACGGGCGGCGTCGCGGCGCGCCAACCTGCGCTGGAGCATCACGTTAAGCCCCATCAACACGAGCACGATCAGCAGCATGCCGGTGGCCAGCACGTTGACCTCGGGCGGCACGCCCTGGCGCGTCGCGCCGAAGATGAACAGCGGGAACGTGATCGTCTGGCCCGCGTTGAAGCTGGTGATCACGTAGTCGTCGACCGAGATCGCCGCCGCCAGCAGCGCGGCGGCGGCCACGCCCGGGGCGATCATCGGCAGCGTGACCTTGCGGAACGTCGTCCACTCGGTCGCCCCGAGGTCCATGGCCGCCTCCTCGATGTGGCGGTCCATCCCCTCCAATCGCGCCTTCACGGTCACCACCACGTACGAGACCGTGAACATGACGTGGGCGATCACGATCGTCGCGAAGCCGGTGTTGACCGCCGCCGTCAGGAACAGCGCGAGCAGCGCGGCGCCGATCACGACCTCCGGGGTCGACAGCGGCAGGAAGACGAAGAAGTCGACGGTCGAGCGGCCGCGGAAGCCGTAGCGCACGAGCGCCATCGCCATGAACGTGCCGAGCGCGGTGGCGATCAGCGTCGTGATCCCGCGCGATCAGGAACGAGTTCTTCATCGCCGTCGCCAGGTCGGGGTTCGCGAACGGGTGCGCCCAGGCGTCGAGCGTGAAGCCCTGCCAGGTGAAGTTGAAGCGCCCCTGCGGGTCGTTGAACGAGAACACCACGATCACGAAGATCGGGATGAACAGGTAGAGCAGCGCCAGCGCCGCTCCAGATCCCGAGCGCCCACGAGCGCGCCTTGTCGATGCGGCGGGCCCGCGACGGCTTCAGCTCGCCGGCGATGATCTCGGCCGACCTTGGGAGGAGCCTCGACCGCCATCAGATCGCCGCCTCGGTCAGGTTGCGGGCGCCGAGCACGCGGGCGTACAGGAAGATCCCGATCAGGATGAAGGTCATCAGGATGAAGCTCAGCGCCGCCGCCTGCGGGTAGTCCTGGATGACCAGGTACTTGTTCTGGATGACGTTGCCGATCATGTACTGGCGCGGCGTGCCGAGCAGGGCGGCGTTGATGAAGTCGCCGCAGGCCGGGATGAAGGTCAGCAGCGAGCCGGCGAAGATGCCCGGCAGCGCCAGCGGCAGCGTGATCTTGCGGAACGCGGTCGTGCGGCTGGCGTAGAGATCGGTCGCCGCCTCGATCAGCCGCTTGTCGATCTTCTCCAGCGACACGTACAGCGGCAGCGCCATGAAGGGCAGGAAGTTGTAGGTGATGCCCGCGATCACGGCCGTGCGCGTGGCCAGCAGCCGCCCGTCCTCGCCGACGATGCCGATCGAGCTGCAGCGTGTCGACCACGAAGCCGTTGTCGGACAGGATCAGCTGCCAGCTCACCGTCCGCAGCACGTACGAGACGAAGAACGGCAGGATGATCAGCAGCAGCATGAAGTTCTTCCAGCGGCCCGCCTTGAAGGCGATGAAGTAGGCCAGCGGGAAGGCGATCACGAAGCACAGGACCGTCGCGGTGGCCGCGTAGCCGATCGAGCGCAGGAACTGCGTGTCGTACTCGCTGAGGGCGTCCGTGTAGTTCGAGAACGCCCACGTGAAGACGTAGCCGGTCTCCGGGTCGCCGGTCTGGAGCGACACGTTGAGCTGGTTCACCAGCGGGATCGCGAAGAACACGATCAGCCACGCCAGCCCCGGGCCCAGGAAGAGCCAGGGGAGGAGCTTGCGGCGGCGCTGGAGCGACAGCCGCAGCATCGCTACGCGCCGGTCACCTTGGCCATCGCCTCCTGCATCTCACGCTCCTCGGCCGGCGACAGCGCCGGGTAGGCGTGGATCTTCTCCTGGACCTCCGGCGGCGGGAAGATCAGCTCGTTGTTGGCGATGTCCGGATCGGTCTTCTCGAGCACCTCCTTGGCGCCCTTGACCGGCGAGATGTAGTTGACGTACGCGGCGAGCTTGGCGGCCACCTCGGGGTCGTAGAGGTAGTTGAACATCGTCTCGGCCGCGTACGGGTGCTCGACCGCCTTGGGCATCATCAGGTTGTCGTTGAACGCGACGTTGCCCTCCTCGAAGTACGAGAAGCGCAGGTCGGGGTTGTCGCTCTGGAGCTGCACGAGGTCGCCCGAGTAGGCGAGCGCGATGGCGATGTTCCCCTTGGCCAGGTCGGTCGTGTAGTCGTTGCCGGTGAAGCGCCGGAACTGGCCGTCGTCGTTGGCCTTGCCGATCTTCTCGATCGCGCCCAGGATCTGGTCGATGTTGGCCGTCGAGCAGTCGATCCCGTCGCCCAGGAGGACCGTGCTGGCCGAGTCGTACGGCTCGGAGAACATCGTCACGCGGCCCTTGAACTTCGGGTCGAAGAGGTCGGCGACGGTCGTCGAGCTCGCCGCCGGTCTCCTTGATGTTGTAGCCGATGCCGATCGCGCCCGACTGGTACGGGAGCGTGAACGTGCGGTCCTCGTCGTAGTTGATCGACGCGAGGTTGTCGACGATGTTCGACGCGTTCGGGACGTTCTTCTTGTCGATCGGCTCGGCGTAGCCGTTGCGCACCCAGCGCGCGGCCATGTAGTCGGTGAGGACGACGATGTCGCGCCCGATCGGCTGGCCGTTCTCGAGCTGCTGGCGGACCTTCCCGAAGAACTCGTAGTTGTCGTTGATGTCCTCGAGGTAGCGGACCTTGCCGCCGTACTCCTTGTCGAACGCCTTCAGCAGCGCCTTGTCCATGTAGAGCGGCCAGTTGGAGAACGTCCAGTCGCCGATCTCGGTCTTCGGGTGGCTGACCTCCTTGGCCTGCTCCGCGTTCTCGCTCCTCGGCCTTCTCGGCCGTGCCCTCGACGCCGCCGCACGCGGCGAGCAGGGTGGAGAGGCCGGTGACGGCCAGGCCGGCGCTGCCCGCGCGGCCGAGGAAGCGGCGTCGCGACAGGCGCTGCGCCTCGAGGTACTGCTCCAGTGCGCGTTCGAAGCGCGGGTCGGTCATGACCCCTCCTTGGCTACGACGAAGGTGTGCTGCGGGTCCCAGGCGAGCTGGACCTCCCGGCCGGGTCCGAGCGACTCCGGCTCGGCCCCGTCCAGGTTCTGTGCGAAGACGGTGAGCTCCTCGCCGCCCGCGGCGCGGACGACGTACTGGATCGACACGCCGAGGAACGAGGCCACGACGACCGTGCCGCGCAGGACGTTGGCGCCGTCGGCGACGCTCGGCGCCGGCGGGGGAGAGGCGGACCTTCTCGGGCCGGACGCCGATCCGCACCGCGTCGGTGCCGTGCGGGCCGATCCGGTCGCTCGGCACGTGCAGCGTGGCGCCGTCGTGCGTCTCGACCGTCGAGTGCCCGTTCTGCGAGGCGCGCAGCCGCGCGTCGACCAGGTTGGAGACGCCGAGGAAGTTGGCCACGAACTCGGTGCGCGGGCGCTCGTAGAGGTCGGCGGCGCCGCCCGCCTGCTCGATCCGGCCGTCGTTCATCACGGCGATGGTGTCGGCCATGCTCATGGCCTCCTCCTGGTCGTGCGTGACGTGCACGAACGTGATGCCGACCTCCTGCTGGATCTGCTTGAGCTGGAGCTGGAGCTGCTTGCGCAGCCGCAGGTCGAGCGCGCCGAGCGGCTCGTCGAGCAGCAGCGCGCGCGGGCGGTTCACGAGCGCGCGCGCGAGCGCGACGCGCTGCTGCTGGCCGCCGGAGAGCTGCGCCGGCTTGCGGCGGCCGTACTGGCCGAGCTGGACCATCTCCAGCGCCTCGTTCACGCGCGTCTGACACGTCGGCCTTGCCCACCTTCTTGCGCTCGAGCCCGAAGGCGACGTTCTTCTCCACGGACAGGTGGGGGAACAGCGCGTACGACTGGAAGACGGTGTTGACGTCGCGCTTGTAGGGCGGGAGGTTCGTGACCTCGTCGCCGCCGAGATAGATCGTGCCCGCGGTCGGGTCCTCGAAGCCGCCGACCATGCGCAGCGTCGTCGTCTTGCCGCAGCCGGAGGGGCCGAGCAGCGCGTAGAAGGCGCCGCGCGGGATCGAGAGCGTGAGGTCGTCGACGGCGGTCGTCTCGCCGAAGCGCTTGGTCACCGCCTCGAGGTGGATGTCAGCGTCGGTGGTCATTCAGGTGTCGACACAGCGTCGTACCACTCCTTGCGCGGAGCGCCTGTCAGCTCGAACACGACGTGCTTGATCGCCGTGTACTCCTCGAGCGCGTACATGGACATGTCCTTGCCGAAACCCGATCCCTTGACCCCGCCATGCGGCATCTCCGAGCCGATGGCGAGGTGCTCGTTGATCCAGACGGTACCGGCCTCGAGCTCGCGCGCGGCCCGCTGGGCGCGGAACACGTCTTTCGTCCAGGCACTGGCCGCCAGGCCGTAGCGGGTGCCGTTGGCCAGCGCGAACGCCTCGTCGTCGGAGCCGAAGCCGAGCACGCACACGACCGGGCCGAAGACCTCGTTCTGCACGATCTCGGAGTCCTGCGCGGCGCCGGTGATCACGGTCGGCGGGTAGTACGCGCCGGCGCCGTCCGGCAGCTCACCGCCGCGGGTCACCGTCGCCCCCGCCTCGATCGCTCGCTCGCACGAATCCGTGGACACGCTCACGCTGTTGCAACGAGACGAGCGGGCCGAGGTTGGTCGCGTCGTCCATCGGGTCGCCGACCACGAGCCGGTCGACCTTGTGCAGCAGCCGCTCCATGAAGGCGTCGCGCACGCCGTCGTGGACGTAGATGCGGGTCGCCGCCGTGCAGTCCTGGCCGCAGTTGGCGAAGGCGCCGACGATCGCGCCCTCGGCGGCCGCCTCGAGGTTCGGCGTCCTCGAACACCACGAACGGCGCCTTGCCGCCGAGCTCCATGTGCACGCGCTTGACCGTGCCCGCCGCCTCGCGCATGACGCTCGCGCCCGTGCGCGTGGAGCCGGTGACGGAGATCAGCGCCACGTCCTCGTGGCGGGCCAGCACGCCGCCGACCTCGG